>NZ_AP018448.1:9015883-10309267 GCF_030294945.1 Streptomyces graminofaciens
AGGGGGCGGCCGAGTTGGGGGTCGCGCCTGAGGACTGTGTGGTGTTCGAGGACTCCGAGGCGGGGATCGTGGCTGGGCGGGCTGCGGGAATGCGGGTGGTGGGGGTGGGGGAGCGGGCCGGCCTCTACGGGCCGGACGTGTTGGTGGCGGATCTTGGTGGGGTGCGGGTGGAAGCGGCTGGGGGTGGGGTGGTGGTTCGGCTGTGGGTGGGTTGACTTGCTCCTCGGGCTGAAGCCCGAGGATTCTGGCCTTCCCTGACCGGTTGTTGTGCCGCTACGCGGCACGGGGTTCGGTCGGGAATCCGTGGCTTCCTGTGACCAGGTTCCGGCACAGAGTGTTCACCGATGTCCACTTGAGGCGGATGGAGGAGATCACGCGGTCGGTGTGTACGGACTTCGAGTGCGAGCTGGTGGAGTTCAACGGCGAGGACAACCACGTCCACCTGCTGGTGAACTTCCCGCCCAAGATCGCCGTGACCAAGCCGGTCAACTCCCTCAAGGGCGTCTCCTCCCGCCGCCTGCGCCAGGAGTTCCCCGACCTGGTGCGCCACTACTGGCGGGCCAACAAGCTCTGGTCCGGGTCCTACTTCGCCGGAACCGTCGGCGGTGCCCCGCTCTCCGTGGTCCGGCAGTACATCAACAGCAGAACCGGCCCGTGTGAGCATCAGCTCCACCGGGAGAAGCCCTCCCGACGCTCCGCGCCGCAGGCGAAGACCCCCAGTGTCCGGCTCCGCCGGACCTGAGTCTGCGACGCTCCGCGTCGCCACTGTCAGATTCGCTTCACCACCGGTCTGAAGGCCGATGCACTGCGAATGAATTCCGGTAGCGGCGGCGGGGGGCGAAAGCCCGGCCCCCGCCGCCCCACGACTCAGCCCTCCGACTTCGGGCCCGTCTGCTGCAGGACCTCGAAGGTCCACACGGTCGAACCGGTGGCCGCCGGCTGCGGACGGTCGCCGCCGCCCTGGTGGGCCTGCTTCATCGGCCCCTCCATCCACGCCTGGAACGCGGCCTCGTCCCGCCACCGCGTGTAGACGAGGTAGTCGTCCGTGCCGTCCACCGGACGCAGCAGCTCGAACCACTCGAAGCCGTCGGAGTTCTCCACCACACCGGCGCGGGACGCGAACCGCTTCTCCAGGACCTCCCGCTGCTCGGCGGGAACCGTGAGGACGTTGATCTTGACGATGCTCATGGAGCCATCCTGCCCCACGTGACCTGAGAGACCCGGCGGCGGCCCTCCGGCCGTCACGGCTCCTTCGTCTCCGACTCCAACAGGGTCCGGGTCATCGGGCCGTAGACGCCCGGCTCCTCCATGTCCTCGGTGATGCCCCGCGCCACCTGGTAGTCGATGACGGCCTGCTCGACCCGGCTGTCGTAGTTCTCATCGATGTCGCCGTCGTAGAAGCCCAACTCGTTGAGCCGGAGCTGGAGTTCGACGACCTCGGGGTCGTCGTCGCCGAGGCGGAGCACCACGACCGTGCCGCGCTGTTTGTCCGCGGCGCCCACATCGGGACCGGCCGAGGCGGCGTCGGACGCCGACGGGTCCGCGGTCGCGGTCGGGGAGGGGCTCGCCGAGGGTGAGGACGACGGGCTCGGCGAGTCGGCGGACGTGGGCGTCGGCGAGGGGCGCGTGCTCCTGGCGGCGCCCGAACCCGGCGTGTCGTACGAGCCGCCCCCGGACGATCCGCCTCCGGTCGGGTCCACCGGCGAGGAGTCCCCGTCGGCGGAGTTGTCCGGCGCGCTCGCCCGCAGGTCGTCCGGCAGCGCGCTGTCCCGCTCGGGGGTGTCGTAAGAGAAGAGACCGCTCGCGATGCCGGCGACGGCGATGACTCCGGCGGCGGCCCCGGCGAGCGCGACGATCATTCCGGGACGGCGACGGCGGCGCCGCCGGGGGGATCGCGCGGAGGGATCGGAAAGCCCAAAGGGCCCGGCGTGGCCGTACGGCTCGGGGGCGGGCGGCGTCACCGGTATCGCCATCGTGGGGACGTCCTCCGGGCCCTGCGGAATCGTTCCACCCGCTCGGCCACGCCGACGCCCGTGTTCCAGGTCGCTCGGGCCCTCCCCGTCCTCCAGCTCCACATATGGCCGGATCCGCAGCGGGTCGAAGTCCTCGGCGGCCGCCGCCTCCGCCGTACGGGTTTCGAGGTGGGCGTCGGCCATTCTGCGGGAGCACTCGCAGGAGGGGGAGCCGTCCCAGGCGCGCGGCGTACCGCACTCCGGGCATATGTGGCTGTTCGGTTCACTCACGTGTTGGTCCCTCCCCGCGAAGAATCCAGAGTTTATGCAAAGGCTCACCACAGAATCTCCCAGGAACCCCAGGAATCACGGGTTCCGCAACGATTCGACGGGCCATAACCGGTCACACCCACCAAGATGGAGACGCACGACTGTAGGGCCCCGGGAGGTCTTCATGACCGATGGAACCAGCGGTGGAACCGGTGACGTGACGAGCGCGGACACCCCGTCCTCATCGCCTCCCCCATCCCTGTCCTCGGCCCGCCACGCGGCCCCCTCCGCCACCGGTCACGCTCCGGGCTCCGCCGGCGTCCTCGTCCCCATGGGCGCCCTTCTGCTGGGGATGCTGCTCGCCGCGCTCGACCAGACGATCGTCTCGACCGCGCTGCCGACCATCGTCAGCGACCTCGGCGGACTGGACCATCTGTCCTGGGTCGTCACCGCGTATCTGCTCGCCTCGACGGCGGCGACCCCGCTGTGGGGCAAGCTCGGTGACCAGTACGGCCGGAAGAGGCTGTTCCAGACGGCGATCGTGATCTTCCTGATCGGGTCCGCGCTGTGCGGAATGGCACAGAACATGCCCCAGCTGATCGGGTTCCGGGCGCTGCAGGGCCTCGGCGGCGGCGGACTCATGGTGCTGTCCATGGCGATCGTCGGCGACCTCGTCCCACCGCGCGAACGTGGTCGCTACCAGGGCCTGTTCGGGGCGGTGTTCGGCGCGACCAGCGTCCTCGGACCGCTGCTCGGCGGGCTGTTCACCGAGCACTTGAGCTGGCGCTGGGTCTTCTACGTCAACCTGCCGGTCGGGGCGGTCGCCCTGCTCGTGATCGCCGCCGTGCTGCGCATCCCCCGCCGGGCCGAACGGCACGTCATCGACTACCTCGGCACCTTCCTCATTGCCTCCGTCGCCACCTGCCTGGTCCTCGTCGCCTCCCTCGGCGGCACCACCTGGGCCTGGGACTCGCCGCAGATCATCGGCCTCGCCGTGCTCGGAGCGCTGCTGATCGTCGCGTTCGTCGCCGTCGAGCGGCGCGCCGCCGAACCCGTCCTCCCCCTCAAACTCTTCCGCGTCCGCACCTTCACGCTCTCCGCCGTCATCAGCTTCATCATCGGCTTCGCGATGTTCGGCGCGATGACGTATCTGCCGACGTTCCTCCAGGTCGTCCACGGGGTCTCACCGACCATGTCGGGCGTGCACATGCTGCCGATGGTGTTCGGGCTGCTGCTGTCCTCGACCGTCTCCGGGCAGATCGTCAGCCGTACCGGCCGCTGGAAGGTGTTCCCCGTCGCCGGTACGGCCGTGACGGCCCTCGGTCTGCTGCTGCTCCACCAACTCGACGCGCACAGCGGCAACGGCGAGATGAGCGCGTACTTCTTCGTCTTCGGGCTCGGCCTCGGCCTGGTCATGCAGGTCCTCGTGCTCATCGTGCAGAACGCCGTCTCGTACGAGGACCTCGGCGTCGCCACCTCCGGCGCGACCTTCTTCCGCTCCATCGGCGCCTCGTTCGGCGTAGCCGTCTTCGGCACGGTCTTCGCGAACCGCCTCGGCGACAAGCTCACCGACGCCCTCCGGGGCGCCCAACTGCCGCCGGGCGCGAGCGTCGACGGGCTCGAGGCCGACCCGCGCGAGATCGCCGGACTCCCGCCCGCACTCCGCCCGTCCGTCCTCGACGCGTACGCCTCCGCCATCACCGACGTCTTCCTCTACGCGGCCCCGGTCGCCGTACTCGGCTTCGTCCTCGCCTGGTTCCTGCGCGAGGACCGGCTGCGCGGGTCGGTGACGGCGCCGGACGGCACGGAGACCTTCGCCAGCAACCCCGTCGAGCGGTCCTCGTACGACGAGGTGTGCCGCGCGCTGTCGGTGCTCGGCTCCCGGGAGGGGCGCCGCGAGATCTACCGGACGATCACCGCGCGGGCCGGCTACGACCTGCTGCCCGCCGGGAGCTGGCTGCTGCTGCGGATCCGGAAGTACGGCTGGGCCGAGCCCGGTGTCCTCGCCGAGCGCAGCTCCGTACCGCTCGCCGTGATCATGGCCGCGTCCCGGCAGGTGGAGGAGCGCGGCCTCGCCCGGCGCGAGGGCATCGACCTCGTACTGACCGACACCGGCCACGAGGTCGCCGAGAAGCTGGCCAGGGCCCGCGAGGAGTCCCTCGCCGAGCTGCTCGGCGACTGGTGGGGGCCCGACCGGCCCACCGACCTGGTCCGCCTGGTCGAGGAGCTGAACGCCGAACTGTGCGGCTCGGACGCGGAACGCCCGCACGAGGAAGGGCGGGGAAGGGCGGCAACCGTACGGCCCGTGACGTCGTAGATCTGCAGCGATCCAACAGCGATCCACAGCGATCTACAGCTTTTTCGTGAACCAGTGCTCGGCGTACGCGTGGTCGTTGTACGGCTCGCTCTCCTCGTAGCCGAGCCGCGAGTACAGCGCGCGGGCCTCGACCAGGTCGCCCCGGGTGTCCAGCACGATCCGCCCGGCGCCCAGGGCCCGGGCCGCGTCCTCGGCGGCGGTCACCAGCAGGGCGGCGCCGCCCCTGCCGCGCGCCTCCTTCAGCAGGAAGACCCGCTTCAGCTCGGCCGTGGCGGAGTCCATCAGCCGCACCCCCGCCGTCCCGACGGGCTTGCCCCCGTACCGCGCCACCAGCAGCACACCGCCCGGCGGCGCCAGATACTCCCCGGTGTCCGCCGCCACCTCCCGCTCCAGCTCCTCGGGGTCCGTGATCCGCCCCTCGTGCAGCAGATACCAGCGGTCGCTGACCTCCGTGTAGTACGCCCGCCAGAGCGCGGCGGCGACGGGGGAGTGGAACGGCTCGGGGGCGACGGCCCAGGCGGGGGCCGCGGGGGTACGGGGCATGGGGGTCATTGTCGGGAGAGGGCGGTGCCCGGCCGCAAACGAATTACGGCCGGCGCCGGGGCGGCCGACCGGCGGCTGTTTGAGCGCAGCGCTTCGGGCAACCCGGTTGCCCGAAGACGGCCCGCCGACCGAGGAGACCGGGCCGAGAGACAGGGAAGGCAGTCATGTCCACAGGCGTGATCATCGCTTTGATCGTGGTGGGGGTCGTGATCGTGGCGGCCGTGGTCGCCGTCGCGGCCGTTCCCTCGCTGCGCGCACACTTCGGTTCGGGCGGCGGCGGATCGATGCGACGGCGGTTCGGGCCCGAGTACGACCGGACCGTGGCGCGTCACGGCGGAGACGAGCGGGCAGCCGTACGGGAGTTGGCGGAGCGGGTACGGCGGCACGGCTCGCTGGAGCGGCGGCCGCTCGCCGCGTCCGACCGCGAACGGTACGAGGCTCGTTGGACGGCCGCACAGGAGGGTTTCGTCGACTCGCCCGGACAGGCGGTCGCGGAGGCGGACCGGCTGCTCACCGAACTGGCGGGGGAGCGCGGTTTCCCGGGCGGCGACCAGTACGAGGAGCGGCTCGACGCGCTCTCCGTCCACCACGCCCGCCACGTGGACGGATACCGCCGGGTGCACCGCGCCGCCCACACCCGGGACGGCCACGCGGACACGGAGGAACTGCGCGAGGCCATGGTCGAGTCCCGCGCCCTGTTCGAGGACCTGGTGGCTCCGGGGCGCAGGGACAGGAAGACGGCCGAGCAGGGACGCCGTGAGCCCGCCCGGTCCCACCACCTGCCGTGGACGTTCACCGGGCGACACGCGAAGGGGAGTTGAGGGCGATGACACAAGGCACCGAAGGTGTGAGCGGGACTCAGGCGCACGGCAGCGGTCCGAAGGCGGCCCCGGCTCAGAGCGAGCGTTCCCCGGCCCGCACCGCCGAGAGCCCCGGCACCGCCGCCCACCTCCTGCCCCACGAGGAGTCCGACGAGCTCGGCCTCCGGCTGCAGCACGCCGTCGGCGACTTCGTCGACGAACCCCGGGCCGCGGTACAGGAGGCCGACCGCGTACTGGAGGAGGCGACGGGCCGCTTCACCGAGGCGATGACCCGACGCCGCCGCACCCTGCGAGCCACCTGGCAGTCCCCGGAGACGACCGACACCGACACGGAACAGCTCCGCCTGGCCCTGCGCGACTACCGGGAGCTGACGGAACGGTTGCTGAGCATGTAGGGGCCCCGTGAGGGGCGCGGGGCTGTGTCGATCCGCGGGTCCGCCGCGTGGGCGCGAGCAACCACGCGGCGGACCCGCGGATCGACAGCGGAGCAACGCATCTCCCCAGTCTCTTGGGCTCCCCAGACTCCTGGGCGCCGCGAAGCTACGACAGGTCGCGGCGCTCCCGCCATTCCCGCACGACCTCTTCCACGTCGTACGGCTTCTTCCCCAGCGGCGGTCCCGGCGGCGGCCGGAACATCATCTCGCGGATCTTGGCGTTGATCTCGGTGATGATCTTGCGCACGAGCCGCTCCGAAGGAGCCCGGTACGCCGCCTCCAGCGCGTCCTCCGCCTCCTTGCGCAGCGCGAGCGTCGGCGGCAGGACGGACATGCCCTCGCGGGCCATCTTCTGCTTGATCCACCAGAGTTCGTCGTACGCCGTGTCGTCGCCGCGCAGCGGTTCGCCCGCGCCCGGCAGGCCCTCGAAGTCTCCGCGGGCCTGCGCGTCACGGATCTGTTTGTCGATGAAGGACTCGAAGCTGACACCGGGTGGCTTTCGCTCGGTCATGCGTCCATTGTGCCGGACCCCGCGCAACCGGACGATCTGGGGAATTATCATGCGGCGGCGGCGCGTCAAGCGCGCCGCGCGCAGGGACAATTGACGTGATGACCCGTAAGGACCCTTAAGGAGCGGTACGTGCTCGAACTCACCATGGCCTCGGTCGCCGAGGCGGACGCCGGGGCGACGGCCGGCATGCAGATGGCCGACGCGCCCAGCGAGCCGGGCGCCGTGCTCCGGGTGGGCCGGGACAAGGCGGTGTGCCGTCTCGCGACGCCCGACGACTGGCTGTTCGTCTCCCGGGTCCACCTGGAGTTCCTCTGCGGCCCCGACGGCACCTGGCAGGTGACGTGGCTGCGCGGTACGCACGCGGACCCGTCGTCGGAGGTGCATCTGACCCTCCTGAACCACCAGCCCACGCCCCTGCCCTACGGCGGCACGGCGAAACTCCCGCCCAACGGCTCGGGCGAGCTGATCATCTACGACCGCACGGGCCCGCGCAGCGTCAACGTGGGCTTCTACCACGAGGCCTGACGAGCCGCCCCCAGGGCGCCCGGCTCAGTCCAGCACCCGGGCCAGCGCGAAGCCGTCGTACCCCTTGCTGCCCACCGTCTGGACCGCCGTGCCGGTCAGCCTCGGGTGCGTGGCGATGAGTTCGATGGCGGCCCGGGTGCCCTGGACGTCCGGCTCGGTGCTGTCCGCGTCGACGACCCGGCCGCCCCGTACGACGTTGTCGACGACGATCAGGCTGCCGGCGCGGGTGAGCTTCAGGGCCCACTCCACGTAGTGCGGGTTGTTGGCCTTGTCGGCGTCGATGAACACCAGGTCGAACGGCTCGGGGTTCTCGTCCGCGAGCTTGGGCAGCGACTCCAGGGCCGGGCCCACCCGCACCTCGACCAGACCGTCGAGGCCGGCGCGCGCGATGTTGCGGGTGGCGACCTCGGCGTTCTCGGAGCTGTACTCGAGGGAGATCAGCCGGCCGTCCGTCGGTAGCGCGCGCCCCAGCCAGATCGTGCTGTAGCCGCCCAGGGTGCCGATCTCCAGGATGCGGCGGGCACCCTGGATCTCGGCCAGGAGCTGCAGGAGCTTGCCCTGGTTCGGGGCGACATTGATGTGCGGGAGCCCGGCGGCGTCGCTGTCGCGCAGCGCGGCCGCCAGTGCCTCGTCCTCCGGGGCGAGCCGGGTCGTGAAGTAGTCGTCGACGTCGTCCCACACCTGCGACTCACTCATGAACCTGTGACCTATGCCTTTCGTATGGCTAGTTAGATGGGCTAACTAGTTGCGCTAACGAATATAGGCCAGTCAGGGTTCCTTGTCCGGCGTTCCGTACTTCTCGCCACCTCTCTGTACTTCTCCGTGGTCCCCGCTTTCAGCCGATCGGCCCAGGTGGCTGGGTCGGCGGCACCGGCTGCTGGGGCGGGGGCGCGTACTGCTGCACAGGGTGACCGTACGGCGGCATCGGCTGTATCGGCGGCAGCGGCGGTGTCTTGCGGCTGTTCCGCCGGAGCACGATCGTGACCGCCACCGCCTTGATCGCCAGTAGCGCGAGGCCGCCGCCGACCGAGATCAGCCACACCGGCACCCCGCCCAGCGTCGCCATGTCATCCATGTAGATCACCTTTCGGTACGCGGCGTCGGTCGCCGTCCGCCGCAGTTCGTGGTCGCCGGAGATCAGCGAGGGCTCCGGGAAGTTCTGGTCGAGGGCGGTGAGGAAGTCCGTGCCGCCGTCGGTGAGTTCGGCGAGCGCGCCGGTGGGCGCGGTGACCCGGCCGGCGTAGGTGACCTCCGGCTCGTCGCCGCCGATCGCCGAGCGCGGTTCCATGCGGTGCTCGGCGAGGACGTACAGGCCGAGCGACTGCGGGGTCGTGGCGAGCTTCGACAGCCGCATCGGGTACACCGGCTCGTCGCTCCTGAACGTCAGGTGCAGCGGGTCGAGGGTGCCGCCCAGTGCGCTGCCCGAGGCGGATTCCTCCGGCGCCAGCCGGATCGCCACGTACTCCCAGTCCTGTTCCACGTACGGCCGCAGCGCCCTGTCCAGGCGGTCCGGCAGCTCGAAGCCGTTGTCGTCGAGCCAGTCGCCGAGGGCGCCGGAGTCGGTGGCGGTCAGCCGGGCCACATCGAAGGGGCCGAGCCGCTCGCGGCCGACCACGTCGACCGAGGGGGCGCCGGCCCGGGGCGCGCCGCCGGAGGCGCCGTCCGACTCCATGATGTCGAAGGGCCAGTCGCCCGAGCGCGGCCAGAAGTACTCGCGCTCGCGGTACTCCGGCGCGGTCGCGTCGCCGAGCTGGTCGAAGAGGGCCCGGTCGCCGAGCCGTACGGTCGCCCGGTTCGGCACCGGCATGATCCAGGCGGCCTCGGGGGAGTCCCCGGCGACCGTCAGGCTCATCACGATCTGTTCCTCGCCGCCGTCCCACCGCACGACGGACGACTCCCGGTTGACGTACACGTTGTGCTGCCCGTCCGGCACCATCGCCCCGCACCCGCAGGCGTACGCCGGTGCCACGAACCAGGCCAGCTGGACACCCAGCAGGGCGAGGACGACGGTCAGCAGCCGCCCCCGTGCAAAACCCGCGTGACCACTCATCCCCCGTGTTCCCCCCGCTCGCGCCCGCGCGTACGGGAGCCATGCTTCCAGGCGATTGTCAGTGCCCTGTCACGAACACGGCTCGTGATCGGTCACGAAACGCCGCTGTGACCCGTTGTGATCCACGCCGCGCCCTTGCGGGGGTAGACAACTCCCCGCGGACTATCGTCATTCGGACAAAACGTGCGACATCCACGAAGTGGAAGGCGACAGGGCGTGGCGAATGCGGAGCAGAGCGGACCGGGCGGTGCCGTGGGCGTGGCGGTGCGGCTGAGCGCGGTGCGGGTCGTGCTGTGGCTGGTCGCCGCGATCCTGGTCGCCCGGCAGATCGCGGTCGTGCTGAACACGCCCAGGGGCGAGCGGCTGACGGATCTGGAGACCTGGGCCGGCCCGGACGGCGTCCTGCATGTGAACGGCTCGCTGTACGACTCGACGAGGTTCACCGGCACCCCCTTCGGCGGCCTCGTCCTCAAACCGCTCACCCGGGCCGCCGAGCAGGCCCTCGGCTGGGGCTGGACCTTCGGCACCCTGCTGCTGGTCGTCGCCCTCGGCCTGATCGCCGCACAGGCCCTGCCGCAGCCCGTCACCCGCCGTACGGCCCTGCTCGCCACGCCCGTCGCCGTCACGCTGCTGATGCTGTCGCTGCCGGTGCGCAACACGCTGTATCTGGGCCAGACCAGCATCATCCCGGTACTGCTCGTCCTCGCGGGCTGCTTCGCGGTCCGGGGCGAGCGCGGGAGCGGGGTGTGCGTCGGCCTCGCCGCGGCGCTGCAACCGGCCGTGCTGCTGTTCGTGCCGCTGCTGTGGTTCACCGGCCGCCGCCGGGCCGCCGTCGCGACCGGCGCCACGTTCGCCGGGGCCACCGCGCTCGCCTGGGCCGCGATGCCGCGCGACTCGTACACGTACTGGGTGCACCACCTGGCGGGTGTAGGGCTCGGCGGCAGGGCGGACGACCTCGCCAACCAGTCGCTGCACGGCGCGCTGCTGCGGCTGGGTCCGGAGGGCCCGCTGGAGATCGCGGTCTTCCTCGCGCTCGCCGCCGCCGTGGCCGTACTGGGCCTGCGCCGGGCGATCCGCTACGCGCGCGACGGACAGCTGCTGCTGGCGGTCGCGATCACCGGCTGTGTCGTCGTCGCCGTCTCGCCGACGTCCTGGAAGCACCAGCTGCTGTGGGTGCTGCTCGCGATGGTCGGCAGGGTCGGCAGGCGGGCCTCGTCGCGGTACGTGTGGCCGGTCGCCGTCGGGCTGGTGATGACGCTGCCCGGGAAGATGATGGTGCCGAACATGGGCGCCCTGTACCCGCTGCGTGACAACGTGGTCCTGCTCGCCGCGCTGGCTTCCGCCCTCGTCGTCCCGTTCCTCTCCCGCAGCTCGCCGTACTACCGGGAGCCGATCCCCACGGAGTACGCCCCGAAGACGGAGACCCGCTTCAGCTGGGCCCCGCTCCTGCGCCGTGTGGCGACCCGCCCCAACCTGCTGCTCGAACTGCTGCTGATCCGCGTCACATACGCCGCCTACCAGCGCACCCGGCTGGAGGCCACGGGCAGCCGGGCCGCCGCCGAACGCAACGCCGACCAGGTTCTCTCGATCGAGAAGTTCCTGTTCATCGACATCGAGCACTGGTGCAACCACACTGTCGTGAAGATCGACTGGCTGCGCGACTTCTTCGACTTCTACTACACGTCGTTCCACTTCGTGGTCCCGCTGAGCGTCCTCGGCGTCCTGTACTGGCGCCGCCCCGCCGACTACCGCTGGGCGCGCACGGCCATCGGCATCACCACCGTGCTCGCGCTGGTCGGCTTCTTCTTCTACCCGCTGGCGCCGCCGCGCCTGATGCCGGGCCTCGGCGTCATCGACACGGTCCACGGCGTCCAGGACTTCTCCGACCCGGACTACGGCACGCTGACGGCCTTCACCAACCAGTACGCGGCGATGCCGTCACTGCACTTCGGCTGGTCGCTGTGGTGCGGTCTGGTGATCGCGATCGTCGCCCCCGGACGGTGGATGAAGGCGCTGGGCCTGCTGCATCCGTTCTTCACGGTCTGCGCGATCGTGGGTACGGGAAACCACTGGGTCCTCGACGCGGCGGGCGGCGCGGCGGTGGTCGGCGCCGGGTTCGGCATCACATATCTGCTGACGGGACCGCGAGCGAGGACGGAGAACGGCGCCGACGCCAATGACGGGACCGCAGACCGTGTGCGGCGGTCTGCGGCCCCGTCATGAATAACTGTCAGCCGATCCAGAGATCGTATGTGGCGCCGTTCCTGGTGTCGTTCGCCGAGATGAGGCGGGGCTCCCACCGCCATCCGGTGCTGGGCTTGCGGTGGTGGAATTCCACCGACCGGCCGGCCCGCCACCAGTAGCCCTCCGCCGTGGTGCAGCCCTTCGGAGCGATCTCCCAGAACCTCGAGCCGACCCAGTCGTCGTACTGGTTGGCGCCGACGAAGTAGAACTTGACGGTCTCGGTCGACCCGCTGCAGATCCTGAGCTGTACGTTCTTGTCGGCGGCGTAGGCCGTTCCCGGAACCGCCAGGGTGCCGAAGAGGGCGCCTGCCACGACTGCCGCCGCGGCGACCCTGCGCTTGAGGCTGCGCATAGAACTACCACCATTCCTGTTCATGTGACATCGGAGCTGACGCGGGCTCAGCGCAGCAGGCCCTTGGAACGCAGCCAGGTTCTGGCAGCCTTTCCGGGAGCCTCGCCCGCCTTCACAGAGGCGGCGAGCGCGGCCAACTGGCCAGTGGTCAGGGGGGTGTTGACGCGGGCCAGAGCCTCCCTGCCGGTCGCATCCACGGCAGGGGCGCTGATGAGTGGGAAGACGTGCTCGGGCGGGATGACGGACTTGGGGTCGCTCAGTACGACCAGTCCGTCCCGGGTGATCGCGGGGTCGGTGCTGCGCAGCACCAGTACGTCCGCTTTCCCCGATGTCCCGGCCGAGGTGAGAGTGACGCCGTACGCCTTCTTCAACGACGTGGTCGAAGGGGCGCCGGGATCACCGGAGGCAGAGCCGCCGAGGGTGAGGCGGCCTTTCGCTTTGCCGAGGTCGGCGAGGCTGCGAAGTGTGTGCCGGTCGGCGGTGGCCTCGGTGACCGCGATAACGACCCCGCGCTGCGCCGTGGCCGGCGGCAGCGCGACGATCCCCGGAGGCAGCGCCATGCTCAGCGTCGCCTCCATGTTGCCGGGCATGGTCTGGCCGCCCGGCAACGCGCGCAGCATGGTGCTCTCGTAAGCGGGCGCGATGCCTATCTTGCCCGCCACCACGGCCTGAGCGGTTTCGGCAGGGGACGCGTACGTGGTTTTCGCCGTCCGCACCTCCTGCCCGGCGGCGGTGAGGATTTCGCGGTATATCGCCGCCACGACCCGGCTTTCCGCAGAGCTGTCGGTGCCGATTACGGTCGGCCCTTGACGGTCTGCGTAACCGGTGCCGCTGTTCCCATCGGCACAGCCGGAGAGAACGAAGAGCGAGCAGACGGCGAGAGCGACGATTCGGAGCGGAGAACGAATTCCTGGCATCACGAACGAATTCCTAGACGCATGCTACGGGAGTTGGCTGAATCAGCAGTGGGCGCCGATTTCGGCGGACGTCATCTTCCGGTCCTTGAAGTTGACGTAGCCGTAGCCGGGGTTGTCCTTGTTGAAGCCGGACTGCTGGAAGTCGTAGATGTACCAGACGTAGTGGTCGTAGTACTTGTTCTTGAACTGGATCTCCCACCAGCCCTTGGCCTGCTGCTTGGCGGTTCCGCGCTCGATCCACCCGACGCTGCGCGGCGAGATGTTGATCGTGTTGGACTCGGTGTCGGTGTGGGAGTTCTCCCAGGTGTGGCTGTAGCTGGTCTCGACGGAGGCCTCGAAGACCAGGGAGAACTTGTAGGTCGCGGAGACGGAGACACCGAGGGTGTTGCCGGCGGTGGTCGTGTCCGACCAGTCGATACGGTGCTGGTTGGTGTTGTTGCCGCAGTTGTACGCGGTGCTGCCGACCTGGTGCTTGGGGCCCGTGTAGCCCCAGTAGCTCTGCGGGTGGAACGCGCAGAAACTGGCCTGGTTGCAGGCCTTGAGGAGTTCGGCCTGGGACGGGCCGGCGGCGAATGCCTGAGGGGCGGCGAGCAGCGAGGCGCCCATGGTGAGGGCCGCGAGTGTCCCGGCGGTGCGGAGGCGCCGGGTCGATCCGTTCCTGCGGTGCGCGAGTGCCATTGATCTCTCCATGAGGAGGGGCGGGGTTTGGGGGTTTGCCCCGCCGACTGCGCACAACTATCGGGTGGGGACCGTGTTCACGTCAATAAGAAATAAGGAAACAGAGAATTAAATCCGAGCCGGGGGGACCGGCATTCTTTTCTGGGCATGCGAATGTGCACTGTCCGGGAATCCGTGAATTATTGGATTCCGGCAGCGCTGTGGTGTGGGGTGAATCGTGTTCGAGCGGATCGCCATGCTCGCAGCCTTTCATCAGGATCTGATCAGAGCTGGTTCAGGGACGAGTCACAAAAAAGGGCGCCCGCAGCCGGGCGCCCGCTTGCCTGCACTCGTGTCCGCCGCGCGACAGGACGGGCCGACGGCGCCGGGAGGCCGTCGGCCCGAGATGTGGGGCGGCTGGGTCAGCCGTTGATCACCTGGAGTTCCTTGACCCCGTTGATCCAGGCGGAACGCAGCCGGCGTGGGTCGCTCACCAGCGTCAGGTTCGGCATGGCGTCGGCGACCGCGTTGAAGATCAGGTCGATCTCCATGACGGCCAGGGACTTGCCGAGGCAGAAGTGCGGGCCTCCGCCGCCGAAGCCGAGGTGGGGGTTGGGGTCCCGGGTGATGTCGAAGGCCTCCGGGGTGTCGAAGACCTCGGGGTCGTGGTTGGCGGAGGAGTAGAAGATGCCGACCCGGTCGCCCTTCTTGATCTGCTTGCCGCCGAGTTCGGTGTCCCGGGTGGCCGTGCGCTGGAAGGAGACGACGGGGGTCGCCCAGCGCACGATCTCCTCGGCGGCCGTCGCCGGGCGCTCCCGCTTGAAGAGGTCCCACTGCTCGGGGTGGGTGAGGAACGCGTGCATGCCGTGGCTGATGGCGTTGCGGGTGGTCTCGTTGCCCGCGACGGACAGCGCGAGCACGAAGAAGCCGAACTCGTCGGAGCCCAGGTTGCCCTCGTCCTCGGCGGCCACCAGCGTGGTCACGATGTCCTTGGCCGGGCACTGTTTGCGGTCGGCGGCCATGTTCATGGCGTAGGCGATGAGCTCGATGGCCGACTCCTGGCCGACCTCCTCGGTGATGGCGTACTCCGGGTCGTCGTACGCGATCATCCGGTTCGACCACTCGAAGATCTTGGAACGGTCCTCCTGCGGGATGCCGATCAGCTCGGCTATCGCCTGGAGCGGCAGTTCGCAGGCGACCTTGGTGACGAAGTCGAAGGGTCCGGGGTGGGCGAGGGCCTCCCGGGCGATGGAGTGGGCGCGGGTGCGCAGGGTGTCCTCCAGCGCGCGGATGGCCCTCGGAGTGAAGCCGCGCTGGACGATCTGGCGGACCCGGGTGTGTTCCGGCGGATCCATGTTGAGGATGATCAGCCGCTGGGCGTCGATCGCGTCGCGCTCGATGTGTTCGTTGAAGCGGATGATCGCCGTGTTGAGGGTGGACGAGAAGATCTCCGGATGGGTGGAGACGTACTTGACGTCTGCGTGCCTGGTCACGGCCCAGTAGCCCTCGTCCTGGAACCCGGCGAGGTTGGCCGGCTGGGCGATCCAGCGGACCGGTTCCACCCGGCGCAGCTCGGCGAACTCCGGGAAGGGGACGCGGTGGTGCAGCAGGTCGGGGTCGGTGAAGTCGAACCCGTCGGGCAGCGCTGGACAGGGCATGGTCGGCTCCCGTCGCTCCCGTCAGCTCATTCTGACGGTCCATCAGTTATGGAATTGCCGCGACGGTAGTGAGGGGTTCTGCAAGTCGCAAGGGCTACGGCGGTCCGAATCGCGTGATCATGCGCGAGGGCCGGGCCGTCCGAAGCGGACAGCCCGGCCGGTGCGGGTCGGTGCGGGTCGGTGCGGGTCGGTGCGGGATCAGTCGGGCAGCCGGTCCAGCAGCCACTCGCCGAGCTCCTGGGTGATGGCGGTGTGCGCCGTCGTGGCCGAGGAACAGACGAACTCGTCGACCTCGCTCTGCTCCGGATCCAGGCCGCCGATGTCGGCGTAGAGGTCCTTCTGCTGGTCGATGTCGCGGATCGCGACCGCGCTCACCGAGGGCACGAAGCAGACTTCCGCGTGCCGTAGATCGACGTCGGCGCCGAACTTCTTCAGCATGTCGGCGAGGATGCCGTACGAGCGGAGGGTGCCGCCGGGGGCGCCGTCCAGTTCGGGGAAGTCATTCGTCGTGATCGTCTTCTCTGCCGGGGGGAACCTCCGCTTCAGCTCGGCGACGATGACGTCCTTGCCCTGGGCCTGGGTGTAGAAGGTCGTGCCCGGGTAGATCCGCTCGACCTTCAGCGCGGTCGCGCCGGGCGGGAGCGTGAGGCCCGTGCCGTCGCCGCGGCCGTTGGCGAGCGCCAGAAGGCGGGGGATGCGCGGCCAGCCGCCGACGCTCTCCAGCTCCTCCAGGAACCGCGTGCGCTCGGGCGCGATTCCGGACTCCCCGGTCGCCGGGTCGTAGTGGCGCCAGAGCATCTGCCGGGCGGCCGGACTGTTCATCTGCCGGGCGAAGGGGTTCGGGACCGGGATGAAGTGCGAGAACGCCTGGAGGCCGATGGGTACGACAGCGCCGCGGTGCGGGCTGTCGTAGGAGAAGTACAGGCGGGTGCGGTGGTCCATCCGCCGACGCTCCATCTTGGCGAGGGCGTAGCGGGTGACCAGACCGCCCATGCTGAAGCCGCCCACGGTCAGCGGTGCGTCGCCCTGTTGCTCGGCGGCGGTCCGCATGACGGCGGCGACCACGGCTTCGGCGTTGTCCAGGATCGAGGCGGAGCGCTCGTCTAAACCGAGCAGGATGACGTCGCGGCCCCGGCGGCGGAGTTGGCTCAGGAGGGGGTAGTCGCGGTCGAGACCGGCGTACAGCGACTTCAGGTCGCTCCTGCCGAGGTTGAAGCCGTCGCACATGATCACCGGCCGGGTGATCCCCCGGTTGTCGTCACCGTAGAAGACGTGTGCGAAACCGTTCGGCAGTTCCCACTCCTCGTCCGGTTCCGGGACCGGATAAGGCAGGGGGACCGGCGGCTCGGCACCCACGGGGGTGGCGAGTGTGAACTCCCCGACGCTCTTTTCCGCCTGTTCGTACTGTTGCTCGGACAAGGCCGTCTCCTTCCGTCCGCGCGCATGGCACAGCAGCCCGCTCCGGAAGCGGACTGAAGGACTGTGATCGGCGCGAGGACGGACTCATCGTCAGCAAGGCTGTCGCGGGTCGGCCATGGGATGCCCGGCTCTTCATCCGTACGAAGGCATTGGGGGTGAGTGGCGAATATGTTCGGCGCGCCACCCGTTCGGCCCACTGGAGGGCGACGAACGCCAGGTCGGCCCGGCGCGGATGGCGCGCGTGGCGCGTCCCGGGCCCAGGGGAATCGACCGCCGGATCGTGTGTGCGCCGTGCACGACCCTTGCGGTGACGTGGGTCACGTCGGCACGCTGTCACATAGAACTAGAACGCGTACTAGTTCTGCGTGGCGGGCCGGGCCGGGACGCCCCGCGCCGCGCGGGTAACCGTTGAGAGGACCGATTCCCCATGGCCGCGGAACCCGTGATCGTCGAAGCCGTACGCACCCCCATCGGCAAGCGCGGCGGCGCGCTCGCCAACCTCCATCCCGCCTATCTCCTGGGCGAGACGTACCGAGAACTCCTCGGCCGCACCGGCATCCCCGCCGACTGCGTCGAACAGATCGTCGGCGGCACGGTCACCCACGCCGGCGAACAGTCCATGAACCCCGCGCGCACGGCCTGGCTGACCATGGGCCTGCCGTACGAGACGGCCGCGACGACGGTGGACTGCCAGTGCGGGTCCTCGCAGCAGGCCTCGCACATGGTGGCGAACATGGTCGCGGCGGGCGTGATCGACGTGGGCATCAGCTGCGGGGTCGAGGCGATGTCGCGGGTGCCGCTGGGGTCGGGGTCGAAGCACGGGCCCGGGAAGCCGTTCCCGGACGAGTGGAACGTGGATCTGCCGAACCAGTTCGAGGCGGCGGAGCGGATCGCACGCCGTCGTGGACTGTCCAGGGAGGACGTCGACTCGCTCGGCGTCCTCTCGCAGGAACGGGCCGCAGTGGCCTGGGCCGAGGAGCGGTTCAAACGGGAGACGTTCGCGGTCCAGGTGCCGACGACGGAGGACGAGCAGAGGGCCGGACAGGGCATGTGGCGCCTGGTGGACCGGGACGAGGGGCTGCGCGACACGTCGGCGGAGGCGCTGGCCCGGCTGAAACCGATCATGCCCACTGCCGTGCACACCGCGGGCAACTCGTCCCAGATCAGCGACGGCGCGGCGGCGATCATGTGGGCGTCGAAGCGGATGGCGCGGGCGCTGAAACTGCGCCCCCGGGCGCGGATCGTGGCCCAGGCCCTGGTGGGCGCCGACCCGCACTTCCACCTCGACGGGCCGATCGACGCGACGAAGGCGGTGCTGGGCAAGGCGGGCATGTCCCTGAAGGACATCGACCTCGTCGAGATCAACGAGGCCTTCGCGTCCGTGGTGTTGAGCTGGGCGCGGGTCTTCGAACAGGACCTGGCGAAGGTGAACGTCAACGGGGGCGCGATCGCGCTGGGGCATCCGGTGGGGGCGACCGGGGCACGGCTGATCACGACCGCGCTGCATGAACTGGAGCGGGCGGACAAGGAGTTCGCGCTGGTGACGATGTGCGCGGGGGGCGGGTTGGCCACGGGGACGATCATTCAGCGGCTTTGAGTGTGGCTCTGCGGGCCGGCGGCCCCAAGACTGTGTAGTCGCTGTAGTCGCTGTAGTCGCTGTAGTCGCTGTAGTCGCTGTTGGCTTCGGTGGTGAGGGGACGGACCCGTGCGCGGTGTCCGCCCCCTCCCGGTGTCAGCCGCCGATGTTGATGAGCTGGGCGTTCCAGCTGTGGGCGCCCAGGCCGGTGATGACCTGGAGCTTCTTGACGGGCTTGGTGCCGACGGTCTTGAACTTGGGAGTCGCGGTCCAGGTGGTCCTGCCGTCGAGCATGTTCGCCTCGGGCTCGGCGCTGCTCGCGGAGGGGGTGATGGCGAAGGCGGCGTTGAAGTTGGTGCCCTTGTGGCCGACCTTCGTCCCCTTGCCGGTCATCACGTCCCTGTTGGTCTGGTAGGCCAGCTGGGTCGACACGGTGGTGACCGGGATGTCGAAGACGCGCTCGGTCGCCGTGGTGGACAGGCTGACGGTGGTGACCTTCTTCACCGTGCGGGCGGTGGAGGTCGTGCTGCTGGTGAAGGTGACGTCCTTGTTGTAGCGGACCGTCTTCTTGCCGCTCTTCGGGATGTCACCGTCGTGCGAGACGGTGAACGCCTTGTAGACCTTCGGGTTCTGCAAATAGCCGACGAACGCCGTCTGCTTGGCCGCGGGCAGCCTGCTGAACGCCTTGAGCGTGGCGGCGGCGCCGGGCGTCTTCTTCAGCCAGGCCTTGTACGCGGCCACGGTCAGCTTGGAGGGGGCAGCGGGCTTGGTGTCTGCCTGGCTGCCGGCGAACGCCTGGCCGGAGGCGCCGAGCAGGGCTATGGAGGCGACTGCGGCGACTGCGGATGCGGTGAGGCGCTTACGCACGGTGTTCTCTCCTCGTGACGGGGGTTGCCCCGCGGGTGATGCGCGGGCGGTCCTTGGTGTCGCGACGAAGCTACGGGTGCGCGAGGAGGGGCGAAATTGTCTCTTCGGGCAGCGTCCTGGAGGGCAGGGCTCCGGACGGCGGTGCCTGGACGGCGGTGCCTGGACGGCGGAGGCCGGAAGCCGCAGGGCGGAGAGCGAGGGTCGGAAGACGCAGGGCGGAAACCGCAGGGGGAAAGGCGCGGTGCGGAAGGCCCGGTGCGGCGGGCGAGGGGCGGAGGGCGAGGGGGCGGAGGGCGAGGGGCCGGAGGGCCGGGTTCCGAAAGGCGGGGAAACGGCGAAGGCGGCGGCCCCGGGGATCGGGGGCCGCCGCCTTCAGCTGCCGTTCGGCGTTACGCGCCGGTGGTCGCTCAGTACCAGTTGTTGGCCTGCCAGAAGTTCCACGCGCCACAGGGGCTGCCGTAGCGGTCCTTCATGTAGTCCACGCCCCACTTGATCTGGGTGGCGGCGTTGGTCTTCCAGTCGGAACCGGCGGAGGCCATCTTCGAGCCGGGGAGCGCCTGGACCAGGCCGTAGGCGCCGGAGGACGCGTTCGTCGCGTTGATGTTCCAGTCGCTCTCGTGGTCGACGATGTTGGAGAAGCACGTGTACTGGGCCGAGTCGCCGATCATCTTCTTCGCGATCGCCTGGGCCTGCGAGGCCTCCGACGCGGCCTGGGCGGGCGCGGCGGCGAGCAGCGCACCGGCGGCGGTGGCGGCCACGGCGGCACCGGTGAGGACCTTCTTCGGGGAGGCGATGCGGCGGAGGAGCGAGCGGTTCAACGGAACACCTTTTCTTCGGGGACATGGCCGTCGCGGGTATGCCTTCACCACGTGATGAGTGGTGGGGGCGTACGTAGGCGCCGAGGCCCGGGTGGGCACGTCGGCGCCGTGCGACTCGTCTACAGAAGCAGCCCGGACGGTCTGCCCGCAAACACCCCTTTTGCTAGTTGTGGTCGTATGTGGTTTGAAGGTCCTCCGTGTGACGGGGCTCTCAATGCGCAGGTCAGAGGCCATGATGGTGTGGGCATGCCACGCGGTTCGATCTACGATCCCGCTTCGTATGTGACCTGGGTCCTGTGGGGTGGTTCACGGATCAGCCAACGGAGGGTGTGTGGTCCCTCGCGGGGTGTCGATACGGCGGAGGGTGCGCATGTGACCGGCGTCTCCGCGGTCGCCGCCGGGCACGCCGACGGATCACGAGCGACCGCGGGCACGCCGACGGATCACGAGCGATCCCGTTTCCTGTCCCACACGAAGAACACGAAGAGCGAGATGGCGGCGAACACACCGAGCCTGGCCAGCAGCCACTTGCCGGACCAGCCGAACCCGCTGTCGTCCTCCGCCTGCCCTTCCTCCCCGGCGGACGTGTTTCCGTCAGGCGTGGGGAAGTAGTCGACATCGGTCGCCGGACCGGTGGCGGCCAGCTGCTCGACCAGGTCGGTGCCCCCGAAGTCGTGCGGATCGGTCCAGGTCGCGTGGGCGGCGAGGATGAGCCGGGCGTACGCGGCGGGGCCCGCCTCGGCCGCCCAACTCCCGTGGTTCTTCTTCAGCCAGGCCAGCGGCTTCGACGTGGCGTCCGTCGCCCCGGCGGCGGCGAGCGCGACGACCGCGTCGGCGGTGGCGCCGTGGTCGGGCCGACCTCCGGACCCGGAGAGCGCGGAGGTCAGACAGCCGTTCTCGGCCGTGGCCTCGGTGAGACGGCGTACGCCGTTGTGGGCGACGGCCTCGCGCCCGCCGGAGTCACTCCTACACCCATCGGCCTTGTCGCCGGCCATCCACGCGCCCACCACGTATCCCTTCCCCAGGCTGCCGAGCACGCCGGCGGCCGTGGCCTCGGCGTCCGGCACGAGCCCGCCCTTCTTGTCGGGCCGCTGGGCGAAGGCGCCGGCGCCCTTCTCCTGACAGGGGACGGAGAGTGTGCCCAGGAGGTCGTAAGGGGAGTTGCCGTGCCGCTTCTGGTCGGCGGGGTCGGCGCCCACGGCCGCCAGGGCGCCGATCACGGCGGACGTCGAGCCGGCGTCGCTCGCCCCGCCCGCGTCGTCGCCCCAGCCGCCGTCCTCGTGCTGTACGTCCTTCAGCCAGTCGACGGCCCGCTCGATCTCGGTGTCGTGCCTGCCGAGCCAGGCGAGCGCCTGCACCGCGACCGCCGTACTGCCGGGGTCGACCGGGGTCGTCGCGTCACACTTGGCGTAGGGGTCGGCGCGGTACGCCGCCCAGGCCCCGTTGTCGCACTGCTGGTCGACGAGCCAGCGCACGGCCTCGGCCGGGGGCTTCTCGCCGGCCGTGCTCAGCGCGAGGAGAGTGAGGGACTGCCTCCGGACGCCGTCCTCGGCGGGGTCGTCGGAGCCGTACAGCCCGGTGGGTATCGCCTGGGACGGCGAGGCGGAGGGAGCGGGGGAGCCGTCGGCGAGGGCGACCGGCACGGAACCGAGGCCGAGCAGAACGGTCAGGGCGGCGGTGGCGGTCACGGTTCGTGCGGGGCCCCGGACCGCAGTGCCGCGGCGGACCTCCGTACCCAAGACTTTGATGCTCGACTCATGCCGCATCGACTCATGCCGCATCGACTCATGCCGCATCGACTCATGCCTCATCGGCTGATGCCTCCCCCTGCGGGAACCGGGCGGCACGGCACAGCCGGGCGGCTCGGCCCCGTGTTCCTCGACGGTGCCGTGCACCGACGGGCCGCCGGTGACGCGAGCCGGTCACGATCCCGTACACGGCGATCCGACTCGCCGGCCCCCGCTGGGACACCGGCTCGCGGTTGCCGGTCAGCGCCGGATTCGCACCGGCTTCCCCCTGTACGGATGTGATGACGACCCGGCCACTCTACTGACCCGTAGCGAGCCGCCTGGGCGGCACGTGGAGGCCGGGTTAGCTTCGGACCATGCGGATGGGGAGACTGCTCGGGGCGGGCCGTACGGCCGATGTGTACGAGCTCGGCGATACCGATGCCCATGGCAATGCCGATGCCAATCCCGATACCAATGCCGGTGCCGACAACGGGACTTGGGTGCTGCGGCGCTACAGGGGCGGTTGGGGGGACGCGGTCGCCGAGGCCGAGGTCATGGAGTACGTACGAGGCCACGGTTACCCCGTTCCGCGGGTGCGCGAGGCGACCCGGACCGACCTGGTGCTGGAACGGCTGTCGGGCCCGACGATGTTGGAGGCGTTCGGCGCGGGCCTCCTGGGTCCGGCCGAGGCGGGCGCCCTACTCGCCCGTCTCCTGCGCGAGTTGCACGCGCTTCCGCCCCGCCGCACCGCCACCCCCGGCGTCCGCGTCCTCCACCTCGACCTGCACCCCGAGAACGTGCTGCTCACCCCGGACGGCCCCAGGGTCATCGACTGGGCCAACGCCGAGGAGGGTCCGCCGGGCCTGGACTGGGGCATGTCGGCGGTGATCCTCGCCCAGGTCGCCGTGGCCGACGACGACCCCCGCGCCGGGCTCGCCCACGCCACGCTCACCTCCCTCCTGACCCACCGGACGGCCGGCTCCGCCCTGACGGAGGAGGGCCTCAGGGAGGCGAGGGCGCGCAGGGCCGCCGATCCGACGATGACCGCGTACGAGATCCAACTGCTGGGCCGGGCCGAGGAGTTGATCCGTGAGGCCGCCACTCCCTTCGTGACCTGAGCCGCCGGGACAAGCTGCCGCGGGGCGGCTCAGGGCGGCTCAGGGCGGCTCAGGGCGGCTCAGGGCGGCTCAGGGCGGCTCAGGGCGGCTCGGGCGCCCTCAGGCCGCCCGCCAGACCGTCAGGTCCCCGAGCACGAAGCTCAGCCCGCTGTTGGGCAGCGCGGTCGACTTCACCTGGATCACGAACAGCGCGATGTCCCCGGAGGGGTGCTTGAAGCAGAACTCGCTGCCGGCCGCCGCCACGGCCAGCGAGAAGTTGTGACTCTTGGCGCCGGTGAGGGCGACACGGCACGTATCGAGGGTGGCGCCCGGCTCGTCGAACAGCATGGTGATCACGCTGGTGTCGCTCTCCAGCGCGCAGCCGTCTCCCTCGCAGGTGAAGCGGATGTCCCCCTTGCGGTCCTCGCGCGTTTCCAGGTCCTTGATGCTCAGCGAGTTCTTCTCGGTGAGATTCAGGGGGGCGACCCCGATAGCTCGCGGCTGCTTGGGCGCGGTCGGGGAGGGGCTAGACGTCTCGGATGCCTTGTCACCAGCGCCTTTGGCCGCCCCCGAGTCGCCCGTGGACCCCGACGAGGATCGCGACGACGACCCCGACGACTCCGGCGAGGACGTGGACGACCGTCCGGACCCTGTCGCACCGGAAGTCGAGGACGCGGCCGTGTCCCCGTCGCGGAGCCGGTTCAGGCCCTCCGCCAAGGTCCACGCCAGGCCCGTCAACAGCAGCGCGCCCGCGGTCACGGCGACGGTGGTGATCAGCGCGGTCCGACGGCGACGGGCCCGCCGCTCGCTCGGCCCTGCCGTCTCTGCCGTCTCCACCGACCCTGTCGGCACCGTCGGCCGGGGTGGCGCGAGCAACGGCATCGTGTGGACCGGGGTGGGGTCGGGGACCGGCGCCGGAACCGTCACCTCCGGCCCTGTGACCTCCCGCCAGACGGCCGGTCCACCGCCCGCGTCGGCGTCCCGGCCCAGCCGCTGTCGGCACCACTCGACGACCTCCGCCAACGTGGCCCGCTCCTCCGGTTCGGCGGCCAGGCACCGGGCGATCAGCGGACGGAGCTGCGCGGGCAGCAGGGACAGGTCGGGCTGCTCGTGCACGATCCGGTACAGCACGGTGGCCGAGGGCCCGTCCCCGTACAGCGGTTCGCCCAGTGCCGCGAACGCCGCCGTCTGCCCGAGCGCGAAGACATCGGTCGCCGACGTCACCTCACCCGCGACCGCCTGCTCGGGAGCCATGAACTGGGGGGTGCCGACGGCGGAGCCCGAGGCGGTGGGCGAGGTGACGTCGGAGGCCAGCGAGATACCGAAGTCGATCACCCGGGGCCCGTCGGCGGCCAACAGCACGTTCGACGGCTTCAGATCCCGGTGCACGATCCCCGCGCCATGGATGGCCTGCAGCGCCTCGGCCGCCCCCGCCATCAGCCACAGCATCGCCGGCACCGGCAGCGGTCCGCGCCGGGCGACGGCCTCCGCCAGGGAGGGGCCTGGCACGTACAGGGTGGCCAGCCAGGGCGGTACGCCGTCCGCGTCGGCGTCGATGAGTTCGGCGGTGTACGCGCCCCGGACCCGCTGCGCCGCCCCGATCTCCCGGCGGAACCGCCGCCGGAACGCCGGATCGTCGGCCAGCTCCGGACGGATCACCTTGATCGCCACCGGCCGGCCGCCCTGCGTGTGCGACAGATAGACCCGGCCCATGCCACCCGCGCCGAGCCGGGCGGCGAGGCGGTAACCGGCCACCACCGGCGGATCGTCCACCTGTAGCGGCTGGAACACCTCAGTCGCGTTGTCCAACGGTCCGGTCCCCCTGCTTCCCTGATCCCCAAGTCCCGCGGTTCCTCGGCCACTTACTGCCGGTGGTCCGATGAACTGATCAACGGCAGCAGCCTAAAGGGTGTCCTGTGACCGCTGATGGGAGCCGAGGGCCGACAGGGGTCGGCGCGGAGAGGAGCCCGTGGGCGCGAACGCGGCGCCGCGTCCCGGGACGACGAGGGCCGGGCCCAGGCCGAGGATCGCCCGGCGGGAGGCGTGCAGGGAGGCGTGCAGGGCGGCGGGGTCCGTGGCGTAGGGGTCCTCGCCGGGACCGTCCGCCACCCACCACGGGCGGGTCGGCGCGACCAGTCAGTTCCTTCTGCACCCCGGTGGCGCGGTCGGCTTCGCTCACACCGCCACGTACGTCACCGGATCGCTCCCCGGCACGGACTCCGCGCGGCCCTCCTTCACCAGGCGGCGCAGATGTGCCTCGGCCTCCGCGACGGCGATGTTGCGGGAGGAGTACGGGATGTCGGGCCAGGGGCGGTTCCACTCCATGCGCTCGGCCAGTTGCCAGGGGGTGAGCGGGGTGGTGAGGAGGGACTGGAGGCCGGTCAGGCGGTGCTCGTGGTGGTCGAGCAGCTCCCGTACGCGGGACGGGGCGTCGGTGAACGCGTACTGGTGGGCCGGGAGGACCTCGGCGGGGCCGAGGCGGGCGACGCGTTCGAGGGAGTCGAGGAAGTCGCCGAGGGGGTCGGCGGTGGTGACGTCGTCCGGGTCCTCGTACAGGCCGATGTGCGGGCTGATCTCGGGCAGGAGGTGGTCGCCGGAGAACAGACGTCCGTGGCCCGGGAGTTGGGAGGGGTGCGCCTCCTCCAGGTGGAGGCAGACGTGGCCGGGCGTGTGGCCCGGCGTCCAGATCGCGCGGAGGCGGCGGCCGGGGAGGTCGAGGAGTTCACCGGGGACGATCTCGCGGTCGGGGAGGGCGGGGGAGAATCCGGGGAGTCTGCGGGGGCCGGAGGTGCGCAGGGGGGCCACGTGCTCTTCCGGGGCCCCGGCGGCGGTCAGCTTCGCCGCCATGTAGCCGAGCCAGGTCTCGGGGCGGGTCGAGCGGGTGCGGCGGACCACCGAGATGTCGGCGGCGTGCATCGCGATCCACGCGCCGGAGGCCTCGCGTACGGCGCCCGAGAGGCCGTGGTGGTCGGGGTGGTGGTGGGTGATGACGATGCCGTGGATCTCGGAGACGGAGGTGCCGCACGCGGTGAGGCCGTCGGTGAGGGTGGTCCAGGAGCGGGGGTCGTCCCAGCCGGTGTCGATCAGTACCGGGCCGCGATCGGTGTCGACGACGTACACGAGTGTGTGGCCGAGCGGGTTGTCCGGGATGGGGACCTCGATGGACCGTACGCCCCCGCCGTGATCCCTCGCCTGCGCCATGGGCTCCCCAATCGCCGTGTCCGGCCATCCCGGCCCACTATAACTAGAACTGGTTCCAGCGGAACGGGTGTAGCGCTTCTCCGGTTGGCTACGAGCTAGGCGTGGTCGGGGTGCGTTGGCGGGCGCCGGGCGCCGGGCGCGGGCGCGGGCGCGGGTTCGGATGTGGTTGCTCGCGCAGTTCCCCGCGCCCCTGGAAAGCCGGGCCAAACCTCCCAACCCCACCCACTCACCCCGTGGACTCCTCCCACCAGACCTGGTATCAGTTCCCGTAGCGCACAATCTGATGGAGCGTCAGGAACGGCCCCCGGGGAGGCAGTCGACCATGACCGAGCTCGTGGAACACGGACAGCTGTTCATCGGTGGGGCGTTGACCGACCCCTTGGGCACGGACGTCATCGAGGTCGTCTCGCCGCACACCGAGGAGGTCATCGGCCGCGTTCCGCACGCCTCCCGCGCCGACGTCGACCGCGCTGTCGCCGCCGCCCGCAAAGCCTTCGACGAGGGCCCCTGGCCACGCCTGACCCTCGACGAGCGCATCGAGGTCGTCACCCGCATCAAGGACACCTTCGCCGTACGCCACGATGAGTTCGCCCGGATCATCAGCGCCGAGAACGGCACCCCATACACCTCCTCCGTGATGGTCCAGGCACTCGCCTCGCTCATGGTCTGGGACGCGGCGATCACCACCGCCCGCGCCTTCACGTACGAGGAGCGGCGGGCCGGCGTACTCGGGCAGATCCTCGTGCGCCGCGAACCCGTCGGCGTCGTCGCGGCCGTCGTCCCGTGGAACGTGCCGCAGTTCACCGCCGCCGCCAAACTCGCCCCCGCGCTGCTCGCCGGCTGCCCGACGATCCTGAAGGTCTCGCCCGAGACACCCCTTGACGCCTACCTCCTGGCCGAGATCGCCGCCGAGGCGGGCCTGCCCGAGGGTGTGCTCTCCGTCCTGCCCGCCGACCGCGAGGTGAGCGAGTACCTCGTCGGACACCCCGGCGTCGACAAGGTCTCCTTCACCGGCTCGGTCGCCGCCGGCAAGCGCGTCATGGAGGTCTGCGCCCGCAACCTCACCCGCGTCACCCTGGAACTGGGCGGCAAGTCGGCGGCCGTGATCCTCCCCGACGCCGACGCGCAGACCGCCGTCAACGGCATCGCCCCCTTCGCCTGGATGATCAACGGCCAGGCATGTGTCGCCCAGACCCGCATCCTCGTCCCGCGCACCCGCTACGACGAGTTCGCCGAGGCCTTCGCCGCCGCCGCGAGCGCGCTCAAGGTCGGCGATCCGCTCGACCCGGCGACCGAACTCGGTCCGCTCGTCGCCGAACGTCAGCGCCGCCGCAGCCTCGACTACATCCGCATCGGCCAGGAGGAGGGCGCCAAGATCCTCACCGGCGGCGGCCGCCCGGCGGGCCTGGACCACGGCTGGTACGTCGAGCCCACCCTCTTCGGCGACGTCGACAACTCCATGCGCATCGCCCGCGAGGAGATCTTCGGCCCGGTGATCTGCCTCCTGCCGTACGGCGACGAGAAGGACGCGATAAGGATCGCCAACGACTCCGAGTACGGCCTCAGCGGCAGCGTCTGGACCGCCGACGACGAGCGCGGCGTCGAGGTGGCCCGCCAGGTCCGCACCGGCACCTACTCCGTCAACACCTTCAGTCTCGACATGCTCGGCCCGTTCGGCGGCTACAAGAACTCAGGACTGGGGCGGGAATTCGGACCTGAAGGGTACGGGGAGTACCTGGAGCACAAGATGATCCATCTGCCCGCCGGGTACGAGCCGCCCGCGGCGGCGGGGGAGGTGTAGGCATGGGGGCGGGCGACCGCTGGCACGTGGAGGTCGACCGGTCCGTCTGTATCGGCTCGGCCCAGTGCGTCCACCACGCCCCGGCCGCCTTCGGCCTCGACACCGCACGCCAGTCCCATCCGGCCGACCCCGACACGGACGCCAACGAGAAGGTTCTCGCGGCGGCGGAGAGCTGCCCCGTGGAGGCGATCGTGATCACGCTGGTGGGCAGTGGGGAGGCGGTGTTCCCGCCGGAGGAGTGAGGGACAAAAAATCTTCACCCAAATAGGTGCATTCTGCCCAATCTGTTCTACTCTGGAAGTGGCCTACGAGGCGAGTGAGGGAGTTCGACCGGAGTAGCCGACATAGGCGTGAAGCTCGACTTCCGCCGGTGCCGACGTCGACGGTCGGGCTGAGAGGCCGAAGGGTTTCAGGACAGGGCCCGACGGCGACCCCCAGCACCTGATCCGGGTAATATCGGCGCAGGGAACCCGTCTCGTAGGTTCTTTCGTGTGTCCTACTTCCGCTGATCGGGCTTCCGCTGATCGGGCGCCGTCAGGTCGATCAGGCGACACACCGTCTCGATGTCGATCTTCACCTGGGCGATGGACGCCCGCCCGGACAGCCAGGTGATCAGGGCCGAGTGCCAGGTGTGCTCGATGACGCGGACCGCCGAGAGCTGCTCGGGGGTCGGGTTCTCCAGCCCCATCGCGTCGAGGACGATCGCGGTGGTCTGCCGGGAGACCTGGTCCACCTCGGGCGAGACGCTGCGGTCGGCGAAGGTGAGCGCGCGGACCATGGCGTCGGCGAGATGCGGCTCGCGCTGCAGGGCCCGGAAGGCCCGCATCAGCGTCTCCGCCACCCGCTCCGCCGCCGTCTCACCGGTCGGCGGCTTCTTCCGCAGCGTGCCGTGCATGTGTTCCAGCTGGTCCTGCATCGTCGCGACCAGCAGATGGATCTTGGACGGGAAGTAGCGGTAGAGCGTGCCGAGCGCGACCTGCGAGGACTCGGCCACCTCACGCATCTGTACGGCGTCGAAACCGCCCCGGCTCGCCAGCTGCGCACTCGCGTGCAGGATCCGGCGCCGCCGGGCCTCCTGCCGCTCGGTGAGGGGCGGGGAATCCGGCCGCGGGTCCTGTCGTGCGTTGCTGACGCTACTGGCTTCCACCTTGGCTTCCGCAGGCATGGTTCTCGTTCCGTGACGGGCGGTGAGGGCGTGCGATGAGACAGCATGCCAGGGCGTGTGCCGTGGCGTGAATCACCTGATCCACTTCTCACACCCGTCCTACGTGCCGGTAGATTCAAAGCCTCTTGAACGATCAACTCTGAAACTTGTTCTAGATTACCGTCTCGTCGTAATCTCACGGGAAAGTGCAGTGAGAAGGGGGCCAGGAGTGACCGCTGAGGCCAGTGAGGCCGGGCCCCAGCAGGCCTGTGCCGCGGACGGCGGCCGACCGCTCAAGATCGCGCTCCTCACCTATAAAGGGAACCCGTTCTGCGGGGGCCAAGGCGTCTACGTACGGCACCTCTCCCGCGAGCTGGCCCGCCTCGGCCACCGGGTAGAGGTCATCGGCTCCCAGCCCTATCCCGTGCTCGACGTGGTCGACGAAAGCTCCGAGGACGCGGGCGGCCTCTCCCTGACCGAGCTGTCCAGTCTCGACCTCTACCGCCAGCCCGACCCCTTCCGCACCCCCAAGCGCGACGAGTACCGCGACTGGGTCGACGCGCTCGAAGTGGCGACGATGTGGACCGGCGGCTTCCCCGAGCCCCTGACGTTCTCCCTGCGCGCCCGCCGCCACCTCCTCGCCCGGCGCGGCGAGTTCGACGTCGTCCACGACAACCAGACCCTCGGCTACGGCCTGCTGGGCGACGTGGGCGCGCCCCTCGTCACCACCATCCACCACCCCATCACCGTCGACCGGCAGCTGGAGCTGGACGCGGCCGACAGCCGGCGGCGCCGGCTGTCCGTACGCCGCTGGTACGCCTTCACCCGGATGCAGAAGCGGGTCGCGCGCCGCCTGCCGTCCGTGCTCACCGTCTCCGGCACCTCCCGCCAGGAGATCGTCGACCACCTCGGCGTACGCGACGACCGTATCCACGTCGTCCACATCGGCGCCGACACCGACCTCTTCGCCCCCGACCCGTCCGTCCCCCAGGTGCCCGGCCGGATCGTCACCACCTCCAGCGCGGACGTCCCGCTCAAGGGCCTGGTGTTCCTCGTCGAGGCGCTGGCGAAGGTGCGCGCCGAGCACCCGGCCGCCCACCTCGTCGTCGTCGGCAAGCGCGCCGAGGACGGGCCCGTGGCCCAGGCCATAGAGCGGTACGGCCTGGAAGGCGCCGTCGAGTTCGTCAAGGGCATCTCCGACGCCGAACTCGTCGACCTGGTCCGCTCCGCCGAGGTCGCCTGCGTGCCCTCGCTCTACGAGGGGTTCTCGCTGCCCGCCGCCGAGGCCATGGCCACCGGTACGCCGCTGGTCGCCACCACCGGCGGGGCCATCCCGGAGGTCGCCGGGCCCGACGGGGAGACCTGCCTCGCGGTGCCGCCCGGGGACGCGGGCGCCCTGTCCGACGCGCTGAGCCGGCTGCTGGGCGACCCCGGGCTGCGGGTGCGGCTCGGCCGGGCCGGGCGGGAGCGGGTGCTCCAGCGGTTCACCTGGGCGAAGGCGGCCGAGGGCACGGTGGCCCACTACCGGGAGGCGATCGCCCGCGCCGGGGGACGTGCCGCAGCCGTACCCGCGCGGACGGACCGACCGGTCACAGTTCCCGAAGCTGTCACAGCCCCCGAAGCTGTCACAGCCGGCGAAGAAGTAATGGAAGCCAATCGCGAAAGCAGGGCCACGTGCTGACCGTCGACTTCTCCCGGTTCCCGCTCGCCCCGGGGGACCGTGTCCTGGATCTCGGCTGTGGCGCGGGCCGGCACGCCTTCGAGTGCTACCGGCGCGGCGCCCAGGTCGTGGCCCTGGACCAGAACGCCGAGGAGATCCGCGAGGTCGCCAAGTGGTTCGCGGCGATGAAGGAGGCCGGTGAGGCCCCCGAGGGCGCGACCGCCACGGCGATGGAGGGCGACGCCCTCGCGCTCCCCTTCCCCGACGAGTCCTTCGACGTCGTGATCATCTCCGAGGTCATGGAGCACATCCCCGACGACAAGGGCGTACTCGCCGAGATGGTCCGGGTCCTCAAGCCCGGCGGCCGCATAGCCATCACCGTCCCGCGCTACGGCCCCGAGAAGGTCTGCTGGGCGCTGTCGGACGCGTACCACGAGGTCGAGGGCGGCCACATCCGCATCTACAAGGCGGACGAGTTGCTGGCGAAGATCCGCGAGGCCGGCCTCAAGCCGTACGGCACGCACCACGCCCACGCGCTCCACAGCCCCTACTGGTGGCTGAAGTGCGCGTTCGGCGTCGACAACGACAAGGCGCTGCCGGTGCAGGCGTACCACAAGCTGCTGGTCTGGGACATCATGAAGAAGCCCCTGGCCACCCGGGTCGCCGAGCAGGCGCTGAACCCGCTGATCGGCAAGAGCTTCGTGGCGTACGCGACGAAGCCGCATCTGCCGAGGCTGGCCGAGGAGTCCACGACGGCCGAGGCGGCCGCCAAGTGACGACTCCCCGGACAGAACACCTCGTCCTGCCCGGGGTCCTCACCGCCGAGCAGGCCACCGCGACCGTGCGGGGCTTGCTCGCCGTACAGCGGGAGGACGGCGCGATCCCGTGGTTCCGGGGCCACCACCTGGACCCCTGGGACCACACCGAGGCCGCCATGGCCCTGGACGCGGCGGGCGAGCACGAGGCCGCCGAGCGGGCTTACGTCTGGCTGGCCCGCCACCAGAACGAGGACGGCTCCTGGTACGCCGCGTACGCCGACGGCGCCTTCGACGACGTCACCGACCGCGGCCGCGAGACCAACTTCGTCGCGTACATAGCCGTGGGCGTCTGGCACCACTACCTGGCCACCGGCGACGACACGTTCCTGGACCGCATGTGGCCGACGGTGTACGCGGCGGTGGAGTTCGTCCTGCGGCTCCAGCAGCCCGGCGGCCAGATCGGCTGGAAGCAGGAGAACGACGGCACCCCGGTGCCCGACGCCCTCCTGACCGGCAGCTCGTCGATCCACCAGGCCCTGCGCTGCGCTCTCGCCATCGCCGAACAGCGCGAGGAGCCGCAGCCGGACTGGGAACTGGCGGTGGGCGCCCTGCGCCACGCGATACGCCGCCACCCGGAGCGTTTCCTGGACAAGGACCGCTACTCGATGGACTGGTACTACCCGGTCCTGGGCGGCGCCCTGACCGGCACCGAGGCCAAGTCCCGCATAGAGGAGGGCTGGGAGCGCTTCGTCGTCCCCGGCTTCGGCGTCCGCTGCGTCGTCCCCAACCCGTGGGTGACGGGCGGCGAGTCCGCCGAACTGGCCCTGGCGCTCTGGGCGATGGGCGAGTCCGACCGCGCCCTCGACATCCTCCAGTCCATCCAGCACCTCCGCGACCCCGACTCCGGCCTCTACTGGACGGGCTACGTCTACGAGGACCAGGCGATCTGGCCCGAGGAACTCACTTCCTGGACGGCGGGTTCGCTGCTGCTGGCGGTAGCCGCCCTGGGCGGTGACGAGGCGACCTGCGCGGTGTTCGGCGGGGAGCGGTTGCCGAGGGGGCTGGACGTGGACGACGCGGAGTGCTGCGCCGGATAGCTCGGTTGGGCGGGGTGCGTTGGGCGGGTGCGGGTTCGGCTCTCAGGGGCGCGGGGAACTGCCCGACCAGCCCCCACCGACCCGCAGCCAACAAACCGGCCCCGGGGGCACTGGGGGCGGAGCCCCCAGCCCGGGGATGGGACGGGTAGGGGCGGCGGGGGCGAAAAAACTCCACCGCACACCCCCGCGGCGCTCAATGCCGGTGCATCCGGTTGGCGATGGCGTGCCCCACGAACAGGTACACGACGGCGGCCAGCCCGTACCCGGCGACCACCCGCGCCCACGCCTCGTCGAAGGTGAACAGGTCGTGTGACCAGCCCGCCAGCCAGCGGGCCGCGTCATGGATGAACTGCACGAAGTCGTTCGAGCCGTTCGCGTCCAGCAGGTACATCAGGATCCACAGGCCGAGGATCAACGCCATGACGTCGGCGACGACCGCGATGACCCGGCCCGCCTGATTGGCCCCATGGCCAGTTTGAGTGGACATGCCCCACGGGTTGCCCGAACGCCCCCGACGAAACCTCCACCGCCTACGAGTTGAGCTCCGCCAGTACCCGCAGCGTGTGCCGGTCGGGCGCCAGCAACAGCAGGTCCGTCACTGGTCCCTTCCGCCACAACTCCAGCCGTTCCGCGATCCGTTCCCGGGGACCGACCAGCGAGATCTCGTCCGCGAAGGCATCCGGCACGGCGAGCACCGCCTCCTCGCGCCGCCCGTCGAGGAAGAGCGCCTGGATCCGCCGGGCCTCCTCCTCGTACCCCATGCGAGCCATGAGATCGGCATGGAAGTTCCGCTTGGCGTGACCCATCCCCCCGATGTAGAAGCCGAGCATCGCCTTCACCGGCAACAGCCCCTCGGCGACGTCGTCACAGACCTTGGCCCGGGCCATGGGTGCGACGAGGAAGCCCTCGGGAGCGTCCGCCAGCGAGGCCTCGTACACATCCGCCCGCATCGGCGACCAGTACAACGGCAGCCAGCCGTCCGCGATCCGGACCGTCTGCGCGATGTTCTTCGGCCCCTCGGCACCGAGCAGCACGGGCAGATCGGGGCGGAGTGGGTGGGTGATGGACTTGAGCGCCTTGCCGACGCCGGTGCCGTCCGGCCCGCCGTACGGCACCGGATGAAAGCGCCCGTCCAGCTCAACCGGCGCCTCGCGCCTAAGCACTTGGCGTACGACATCCACGTACTCCCTGCTCGCCGTCAGCGGCGACTTCGGGAACGGGCGGCCGTACCAGCCCTCCACCACCTGCGGACCCGACAGTCCGAGGCCGAGGAACATGCGCCCGCCCGAGAGATGGTCGAGGGTGAGTGCGTGCATCGCCGTGGTGGTCGGTGACCGGGCGGCCATCTGGGCCACCGCCGTGCCCAGTTTGATCCTCGACGTCCGCGCCGCGATCCAGGTGAGCGGAGTGAAGGCGTCCGAGCCCCAGGACTCCGCCGTCCACACGGAGTCGTACCCGAGCCGCTCCGCCTCCTGCGCCAGCGGGACGTGATCGGGTGAGGGACCGCGTCCCCAGTAGCCGAGCGCGAGACCGAGCCGCATACGCCTGCACCTCCTGACGATCCGTCAGTTATCAGTGAGCCAGGCGACTGTACGGCAACGGCCCCCCACCCGGAAGGGTGAGGGGCCGTTGCCGCTGCTGTGCTGTGGATCAGCCGCGCTGGATACCGCTGGTGTCCTGAAGGACGCCACGGCGGCCGTCCTGCGTCTGGGCCACCAGGTTGGCGCCGCGCTGCTCGACCGCCAGGTACCAGGTGCCCGGCGCCAGTTCGGCGATCGTCGTCTGGGTGCCGTCCTCCGCGAACAGCGGACGGGCCACCGGCACCGCGAACCAGAACGGGGAGAAGTCGCTCGCGCCCGGCTGCGCGGGCGGCGCCGGCTGCGACGGAGCCGGAGCACCGAACGGCGCCCCCGGCTGACCGGGCTGCGGCTGGCTCGCACCGTAGGGCGCGGCACCCGGGTAGCCGTAACCACCGGGCGGCTGGGCACCGTACGGCGCGGGGGCCGACGGACGCGGGGCGCCGACGAGGGCGGCCTTGAGAGCGGGGACGAGGGGGGTGGCCAGGGCCGCGGCCGCCATGATCAGGGTGGCGATCAGGGCGAGGATGAGGCCGGTGCCGGCGTCCGTGCCACCGTCACCGCCGCTGCTGCCGACGTTGTCCGTGCCGCCCAGCGGGTCGAAGATGTTGCCCAGTGCGCTCCACGCGGCGAAGACCGTGAAGGCGATGCCGAAGTGGCCGAGGTCGATGCCGGCGATCTTGGGAGGCTGGGGCAGACCCCGGGCGATGACAATGAACACGGCGCCGAAGATCCCCGCGAGGAAGACGCTGAGCAGGAGCGGCCCGCTCTCCCACCCGTTCGGGATGTCGAAGCTGTCGGGAACCCCGTCGATGGAGTAGATCTCGAGGAACGACGCGATGAACAGCAATACCGCTGCTCCGATCACGACGCCGTCGCCTCTGGTGAGGGAGCGGATATTCACTTCAGGTCCTTCGTCAGTCGTCTCGTCATCGGTGTGGAGGCATCGCTGTCACCGTGGCGCCGTCAGGCAGTGGTGGGAAGCGCGGGGGTGGCCCCTTATCGTAGGACGACCTTATCGCCCGTCCGACCTGGATGTCCGCCGGGATTGCCGCGATGATCACGACCCGTCCCCTACCCCCGCAGGAAACTCACGATTCCCTCAGAGATTCCCTGCGCCGCCTTCTGCCTCCAGGCACCACTGGTCAACAGTGCCGCGTCATTGGTATCGCGCATGTTGCCGCACTCGATGAACACCTTGGGAACCGTTGACAGATTGAGACCGCCCAGGTCCTGACGTGTGACGAGACCGGTACGTTCGCCAACATAGTTGGAGGGCGCGCTGCCCGTGGCGCGAACAAAATTGCCCGCGATGCGCTCGCCGAGTTCGCGTGAGGAGGCGACGATCGGCCTGGTGTCCGCCGCGCCCTTGTGCACCGAGCCCGGCAGGATCACATGGAAGCCGCGGTTGCCGGCCGCCGAGCCGTCCGCGTGGATGGAGACGACGGCGTCCGCCTTCGCCTCGTTGCCGATCCGGGCCCGCTCGTCGATGCACGGGCCCCACGCCCGGGCGCCGTCCTGGGTGAACTTCACCGTGGCGCCCTGCTGTTCGAGGATCGTCCGCACGCGCCGTGACACGTCCAGCGTGAACTTGGCTTCCGTGTAGCCGTTGTTGGTGGACGTCCCCGTGGTGTCGCACTCCTTCATGCCCGTGCCGATGTTCACCTGGCGGTTGATCTCGGTGGTGTGCTGGAAGTTCCCCGGGTTGTGGCCCGGGTCGATCACGACGACCTTGCCCTTGAGAGGGCCCGAGGCGGCGGGCCCGGAGGCGGAGGATCCCGACGGGGTAGGGCTCGCAGCCTTGGTCTCGTCCGCGTCCTTGGCGTCGTCCGAGGGGCTCGGGGTTGCCGAGGGCGCGGTCGTCGGGGTCGGGTGCGGTGACCTGCCCGCCGCGCTGTTCGTCCCGGATCCGTCGCCGGAGTCGCCCACCGCCTGCCAGACGCCCAGCCCGACCACCGCCCCCACCACGAGCGCGGCCACCGTCACGGTCAGCGGGCGGCGCAAGGGGGAACGGCGGGGCTGGGGCGGATCGAAGTCCGGGCCTACGTACGACACGTCCGCCACCTTACGGGGCGGGCACCGGGGCCGCAGGAGGCCGCCCGCTCTCCGGGTGACAGCCCGCTGCCGCGAGGCGGATCGGCCCGGCCGTGCGCGGTGCCGCCGGACAGGACGGATATGTCCGCGGCAAGCGGATGGGCGCACCCGTCGTAGCGGGATAGAGTCGTTCCCTTACTGCTGGTTGTGGGGGCAGGGCTCGGCCGGGCGGTGGCGGGGCCCTGGGGGAGGGCCTGTCACACATGAGTCGTCGCTCCAACGGTTTGGTCGGTATCTGGGCCGAGGCCCAGCGGCAGCAGCAGCGCCAGTCGGAGGCGCGGGCCAGGCAGCAACGGGAGTACGAGCGACAGCAGCGCGCGTACCAGCGCGATCTGGCGCGCAACCAGCGTGAGCAGCAGCAGGCGTACCGGCAGCAGCGCGAGGCGGACGCCCGGCGGCGTACGGAGGAGCTGGACGCGCAGGTCGCCGTCCTGCAGGGGCTGTTGGCCGCCGGCTGCCGGGCCCCGGCGTTCCGGGCGGCCTCCCTGGCCCGCTCCGAGCGGCTGGAGCCCTTCGCCCCCGGTGTGCTCGCCCAGCCGGTGCCCATGCCCGACCCCAACCACTACCAGCCGCAGGGCGGCGGCTGGAGCGCGGCCCGGCGGGCCCAGGCCCAGGCCGAGGCGCGCGCCCGCTTCGAGCACGACTGGCACGCGGCCCAGGCCGCCGAGGCCCAGCGGCAGCGGCAACTCGCCCAGTACCAGCGGCAGTACCGGGAATGGGCCGACGCCCAGCTGGCGGAGATCCGCCGCCACAACGCGGGCATCACCGAGATGACGACGGCCCTGCGGGGCGGCACCGACCCGGAGACCGCCGTCGAGTACTTCTCCGCCGCCCTCTACGCCTCCGCCGCCTGGCCGGAGGGCTTCCCCCGCCAGGTGTCCGCGGCCTACGACGCGGCCGCCCGCCAGCTCGTCCTCGACTGGGAGCTGCCCCGTTTCGACGTCGTCCCCGAGGCGAAGGCGGTGAAGTACGTGTCCTCCACCGACCAGGAGAAGGAGACGGCCCGCCCGGTCACCCAGCGCCGCGCGCTGTACCGGGACGTGCTGGCCCAGTGCGTCCTGCTGGTCCTGCACGACCTCTTCGCGGCCGACGGCTTCGGCGCCCTGGAGTCGGTCGTGCTGAACGGCTTCGTCGACGACCACGACCCGGCCACCGGCCGCCGGACCCAGATCTTCCTGGCCACCGTCCTGGCCACGCGGCCGGTCTTCTCCGACCTGCACCTGGAACAGGTGAACGCCGTCGACTGCCTCACGGACGGCCTCCGGGGCCAGCTCTCCGCCCGCCCGGACCAGCGGACCGCCGTACGACCGGGCCGCAGGCCGGACGAGGTGGGCAACGGCGTGGTCACCCACGGCGGCGACGAGGAGCCCGACCTGCTGGAGATGGACCCGCTCGCCTTCGAGTCCCTGGTCGCGGAACTGTTCCGGGCCATGGGCATGCAGGCGGTGACGACCGAGCGCTCGGGCGACGGTGGGGTCGACGTCGACGCCCTCGATCCCACCCCCATCCGGGGCGGCAAGATCGTCGTCCAGGTCAAGCGCTACCGCAACACCGTCCCGCCGACCGCCGTACGGGACCTGTACGGCACCGTCCAGGACGCCGGCGCCAACAAGGGCGTCCTGGTGACGACGTCCAAGTTCGGCCCCGGCTCGCACACCTTCGCGAGCGGCAAGCCCCTGGAGCTCGTCTCCGGCACCGAACTCGTCGACCTGCTGCACCGGCACGGGCTGAGGGGGCGGCTGGGTGACGGTGGGTCCACCGGGTCGCGTGGGGTTCCGGCTCAGCGGCAACCCGACGAGGGGCGTACGGGCGGCACCGACGACCACAGCGTGCTGGGCATGTCCTGGTCCGGCCCGGTCGCCCTGGACGTCTGCGCGCTCGTCTGCCACGGCAACCGGGTGCTCAGCGACGACCACTTCGTCTTCTTCAACAACCTGCAGACCCCCGACGGCACGGTCCGCGCCCTGCCCGCCGCCGCGCCGGACAAGGCCGCGATCCGGGTCGCCTTCGACGCCCTCCCGGAGGGCGCCGACCGGCTCGTACTGGTGGCGGCGGTCGACCCGGCCGTCAACCCCGAGGCCGACCTGTCCGGCTTCACCGACGCCTGCATCCGCCTGCTGGACGCCGCCCGGACCGAACAGGGCCGGCTCGACGTCTCCGACGGCCGCGCGGGCGAGACGGCCCTGGTCCTCGGCTCGTTCCGCCGTCGCGCGGGCGGCGACTGGGACTTCGTCCTCGGCGGCAAGGGCTACGGGGGCGGCCTGGAGGAGCTGGTCCAGGACTACGGCATCGTCGTGGCGTAGGGCCCGCTAGTGCTGTGCCCACATAGGTTCACCCGGTTGGGGTCAGCGCGCTTGGACGTGCCGTGACGTCCGGTGCAGCGGCAGAATCTCCGCGTGATGCAGAAAAAGCTCGACACGCTCTCGCAGATGATGGACGAGTACAGGGCCATGCCCTTCCCGAATGGGTTCCGCGGCCTGGACATTGAGGACCAGGACATGGTCATGCTCGACTCTGCGACGACTCGACCGCTGATAAGGAGCGCGGGGAAGTGCGCGAGCAACCACACAACGCACCCGCAGCCGCGGAGCAACCGCTACCCGGCTGATCATGACGCGACAAAAGCCAGCACCACGTTGTGCCCGCCGAACCCGAAAGCGTGGCTGACGGCGGTGCGTACGTCCTGTTCACGCGCCCGCTTCGTGACGCAGTCGATGTCGAACTCGGGCGCGGGCGCCTGAAGGTTCGCGATCGGTGGCACACACCGGTGCTGGATGGTCAGCACGGTGAGGGCCGCCTCGATGGCGCCGGCGGCGCCGAGGGTATGTCCGAGCACCCCCTTGGCCGCGGTGACACTGGGCCGGTGCGGCAGGACACGGGCGATGAGCGCGGCCTCGGTCGCGTCGTTGAGCGGGGTGGACGTGCCGTGCGCGTTGACGTGGTCCACGTCGTACGGGGCGAGGCCCGCCTCGTCGAGGGCGGTGCGCAGGGCCGCCTCCGCACCGGCGGCGCCCTCCGGCGGAGCGGTGGGGTGGTGGGCGTCGGAGGTGCTGCCGCACCCGGCGAGCAGGGCGCGGGGGCGGGCGCCCCGGGCGGCGGCGTCCGCGGCGCGTTCCAGGACCAGGACGCCGGCGCCCTCGGCCATGACGAAGCCGTCGCGGTCGGGGGCGAACGGGCGGGACGCCCCTCCGATCTCGTCGGTCCGCTCGGACAGGGCGCCCATACGCCAGAAGCCCGTCACACTCATGCGGCTGATGGCGGCTTCGGCACCGCCCGCCAGCGCGATGTCGCACAGGTCGGCGGCGAGCAGATCGCGGGCCAGGGCGATCGCGGTGGCTCCGGAGGCGCAGGCGGTGGAGGGTGCGAGGCCGACGCCCCGGGCGCGCAGGTCGATGGAGACCTCGCCGGCGGCCAGATTCGGAATGATCATGGGGATGGAGAGGGGCGAGACCCGGTCGGGGCCGTACCGGTCGAGCCGCGCGCTCTGCTCCTCCCACTTCTCGGTGCCGCCCATGCCGCAGCCGATCACCGTGGCCACGCGTGCCCCCGGCCAGGTCGCGGGGTCCAGGCCCGCGTCGCGCACCGCCTCACGGGCGGCGAGGACGGCGAGCCTGGCGAACCGGCCCATGCGCCAGGACTTGCGGCCGACGGCGTGGTCGATGTCCTCCTCCCGCAGCGGGAGCCGGCAGGAGAAGTCCACGGGCAGACCGTCCAGGGCCGGGTGGCGGGCGGCGAGCGAGCGTCCCGCGCGGACCGCCTCCCAGGTGGCCTCGGCCCCTGCGCCGCCCGGAGTGACCAGACCCAGGCCGGTGACGGCGATCGGCGGCTTCGCCGGGGCCGGGGTCATCGGCCCGCCGCCCCGGTCGGCGCGCGCAGCTCGTCGAGGTGGGCGGACACCTCGGCGAGCGTCGTGGTCCGGGTCGCGAGCTCGCCGTCGGCCTTCACGCCGAGGCTCTCTTCGAGGACCAGGATGAGTTCGGCCAGTGCGAGGGAGTCGAGTTCGAGCTGCTCCAGGGTGACGTCCGGCGACAGCTCGTCCTCGGGGATGCGGAAGGTGGAGGTGAGTGCGGCGCGGACGAGGTCGTAGGTGTCGCTGTCGGGGAAGTCGGTGATGTCGGTGGAGGCGGTGATGTCGAGAGCGGCAGTGGCGGAGTCGTTCATGGGTGCGTTCGTTCCTTGCGTGGGCGCGGTCCTGGGCGGTGGGTGCCGTCAGGCGGGGTCGGGGTGCCACTCCATGAGGAGCAGTCCGGCGGAGGCTCCGCTGGCGAGACCGATGAAGGCCACCAGGTCACCGGGGTGCAGCCTGTCCTTCTCGGCGGCCTCGACGAGTTGCAGGGGCAGACTTCCGGTGGCGACATTGCCGTAGCGGGGGAAAGTGACCATGGCCCTGTCGCGGGCGATGCCGGTGGAGTCCAGGATGGCGTGGGTGAAGGGGACCGACGGCTGGTGCACGCAGACGAGATCGAGTTCGCCGGGTTCGCGGCCCCACTCGCGCAGCGCGTCCATGGCCTCCTTCTCCATCCCCGTGAACGAGGCGGCCAGGGCCTGGGAGTCGAAGCGGAGGGCGGTCACCGAAGCACCCGGTGAGAAGTACGGGTTGGTGACCGTGGCCGCCCGCCAGCCGGCCGAGTTGGCGAAGGAGCGGATGCCGAGCAGCCCGGCGCGGTCGCTCGCCTCCAGCAGCAGCGCGGCCCCCAGGTCGCCGAGGGTGAAGGCGGGTAGCCGCAGGGCGAGTTCGTCGCGGTCGCGTACCGGGAGGCGGGAGAGCGCGCTGCCCCGCTCGCCGGTGACGATGAGCACACGGCGGTAACGGCCCGCCCTGATCAGCGCGTCGGCGATCTCCACAGCGTTGAGGACGCCGTTGCAGGCGTTTTTGACATCGAACACCGGTGCGGTGACGCCAAGTTGGTCGGCCACGACATGGGCGGTGGCGGGCTCCTCCAGGTCCTCGCTCGCGGAGGCGAAGACGAGCAGGTCCACGGCTTCGGGGCCGAGGCCGCACTCGTCGAGGAGACGCCGGGCGGCAGCCGCCGCCAGGTCGGAGGGCCAGGCGTCGGCGGGCGCCACGCGGCGCTCCTCGAAGCCGTACATCTGCCGCAGCAGCCCGGGCCGCAGGTGGAGACCGGGGTTCCGGGACCGAATCTCGTCCTCGATCTCCGTGCCGGACTGACGGCCTTCGGGCACATGGACGGCGACCCGGCGGATCGTGCTGTGGCGGGGCTCTGTCAGCGAAGCCAACGGAGTCATCGAAGCAATCGAAACCATAGGAGTCATCGGAGTATTCGGAGTCATCGAGATCGTGTCGCCTCCGCGGCGCCGGCCGCAGTCGTCGTCAAGTGCCGCCGACGACAGCCCGGTCGGTGTCGAGTGCCAGCGGCGGCGGCCCGGGTCAGTGAAGTGAGCGGAAGCGGCGCACCGCAAACGGGCTCGGGCCCGGACCCACTCGTTGGAGTGATCATGGACACCGGCTTCATCCCTGGGGGTTAAGCGCGGCAGGGCACTGACCCACCGGGGCCCACAATGCTCCGGTGTCGCTGACCGAGGCCGAACTCCCTTATCCCGACTATGACTTCGCCCCCCACTGGTTCGAGCACGTCGAACACGGTGGTGCGCGTCAGCACTACCTCGACGAGGGGGAGGGCGCCCCGCTGCTCATGCTGCACGGCAACCCCAGCTGGAGCTACATGTGGCGGCATCTGGTGCGGGACCTGCGCGCCGACCACCGGTGCATCGTCCCCGACCACATCGGCATGGGCCGGTCCGACCGCCCCGACGAGTCCGTCTACGCCTACACCGCTGCCACCCGCCTGGCGGACCTGGAGCGTCTGGTGCGGCACCTGGTGACCGAACGGGGCCTGCCGTCCCGGGGCTGGACCCTGGTCGGCCACGACTGGGGCGGAATCATCGGCATGGCCGCGGCGCGCCGCCGGCCCGCATGGCTGTCCCGCATCGTCATGCTCAACTCCGCGGCCTTCCCGCTGCCGCCCGGCCACCGCCTGCCGTGGTACCTGCGGCTGATCCGCGGCGGAGGCCGCCCGCCGGCCTGGTTCACGCACCGCACCAACGCCTTCGCCCTGGCCGCGTCCCGCCTGGGGGTGACGACCGCGCTGCCCGCGCCGGTACGCCGTGCCTATGTGGCCCCGTATCGCGACAGGCGTCAGCGGCTGGCGGTGCTGCGGTTCATCCAGGACATCCCGCTGACCTCCGCCGACCCGGCGTGGCCGCTGATCGACGTGGGCCCCGTCGAGGCACCGGAGATGTCAGCACTGCCCATGCTGGTGTGCTGGGGCGGCCGGGACCCGGTCTTCGACCACCGCTTCCTCGCCGAGTGGCTGCGCCGCTTCCCCGCCGCCGAGGTGCAACTGTTCCCCCACGCCGGGCACTTCGTCCAGGAGGACGCCCGCGAGGAAGTCATCGCCCAGGTGCGGGAGTTCCTCGGCCGTTCCACGGAAGGGCGGAGCTGAGCCATGTCGTCCCCCACCGAGTCCCCCAACACAACCTCCGTGGCCGACACGGGAGTCGGGCTGCTGGGCCGACTCGCGCACTGGCGGCGGTCCACGCCCACCGATGTCGTACTCGACACGTTCGGAGGCCGGCACCGGGAACGGATCACGTACGCAGGTCTGTACGCCCGCTGCCTGCGCACGGCGGACGCGTTGGCCGCCGCGGGCATCGGGCCGGGGACGCGTGCGGTGGTGATGACCCGCCGCCCGATGGACCTGCTCACCACGGTGTACGCGCTGTCCGCCCTCGGGGCCTGCGCCGTGCTGATCGACCCCGGGCTGCCCCGTGAGGCGCTGCGCCGGTGTCTGGAGGAGGTCGCCCCGCAGGCATTCGTGGGAGAACCGCTCGCCCATGCGGCACGCGTGCTGCGCCGCTGGGCACCCGGTGTACGCACACTGGTCTCCACCGGAACCGGCCCAGGGCCCTGGCCGACGATCGCCACCCTGGCCCGTACGGCACCGCGTACGTCGTCGACCGCCACCGACGACTGCACGGCCCTGATCGCCTATACCTCGGGCTCCACGGGCACACCGAAGGGCGTCGTCTACACCAACGAACAGCTGGTGCGTCAGTGCGCCGCCACGGGCGACGTGCTCGGCGCGCGGCCCGGAACCGCGATGCTCGTCGGTTTCCTGCCCTTCGCCCTGGGCGGCCCGGCGCTCGGGGTCACCGTGGTCATCCCCCGGATGGACTTCCGCAGACCGGGCCGGGCTCGCCGTGACAACCTGCTCCGGGCGGTGACGGCGACGAACGCGACCTGTCTGCTCGGCTCCCCGGCACTCATGACCGTGGTCGCCGGAGACGGCCGCGAGGAAGCGGCCCTCGCCGGCGTACGGTCGGTCGCCACGTTCGGCGCCCCGCTGGAGTACGGCCTCCTGGACCGCCTCACCGCCACGCTGTCCGACGAGGCCGTGATCCGCAGTGTGTACGGCGCCACCGAGAGCCTTCCCGTGAGCGCGGTCGACGGCGCGGACCTGCGCGCCGCGCGCGCCGCGTCCGAAAGGGGCGGCGGTCGGTGCGTGGGCCGGCCGGTGCCGTCCATGCGGGTGGAGATCATCCCGGCCGACGCCGGACCGATCGCCCACTGGTCCGAGGTCGAGCCGCTGTCCGCACACGTCGTCGGCGAGATCACCGTACGCGGCCCATCGGTCAGCCGGACCTACTACGGCCGCCCGCACGCCGACACCCAGGCGAAGATCCCCGAAGGCCGCCACGTCTGGCACCGCACGGGCGACCTCGGCCACACGGACGACCAAGGCAACCTCTGGTACTGCGGACGCAAGATCCACGCCGTCCCCACCACCGACGGCCCCCTCTACACCGAATGCGTCGAACCGGCCTGCAACACGGTCGCCGGCGTCCGCCGCACCGCACTGGTCGACGCCGGCGACGACCGGCACACCCTGCCCACGCTGTGCGTGGAAACCGACGGCCCGCGCCGCGGCGCCGAGCGAAGCCGGATCGTCACGGACCTGCGCCGGACCCTCGCCACGCTGGAACGCGGTGCCCAGGTCCGGGCGATCGTCTTCCATCCCACCGGGTTCCCCGTCGACATCCGCCACAACTCGAAGATCGAGAGGGGCACGCTCGGCCGGTGGGCACGGCGTCGTCTGGCGGGGGAAGCCATGGCGGCGGGGACGGCGGAGGGCCCCATGACCACGGAGAACCCCGAGAGCCCGGAAGGCCCCGAGTGAAGATTCTCGTCACCGGCGGCAGCGGGTTCCTCGGCGCGGAGGTCTGTCGACACCTCGTGGCCCGGGGGCACGAGGTGCGTTCCCTGCAACGCGGCCACCGGGCGCTGCCGCCGCACGGGGCCGAGGCCGTGTTGGGCGACCTCCGAGATACCGCGGCGGTCGCGGACGCCGTACGCGGGTGTGACGCCGTCGTGCACACGGCCGCGCTGGCGGACGTGTGGGGGCCGCGACGCGACTTCGCGGCCGTCAACATCGCGGGGACCGCGGCCGTGCTCGACGCATGCCGGCGGCATGGCGTGACCCGGTTGGTGCACTGCTCCAGCGCCAGCGTGGTCTTCGCCGGGAAGGACCTGGAGGGTGTCGACGAGTCCGCCCCGTATCCCCGGCGGTTCCTCGCCCCCTATCCATGGTCCAAGGCACGGGCGGAGCAACTGGTCCTGGCCGCCAACAGCCCCCGGCTGGCCACCGTGTCCCTCCGCCCCCACCTGATCTGGGGCGACGGCGATCCGCATCTCCTGCCGGGCCTGCGCGCCGCCGTCCGACGGGGGCGGCTGCCGCTGCCCGGAACGGGCGCGAACCGCGTGGACACCGTCCATGTCTCCGACGCCGCCGAGGCACACGTACTGGCCGTGGAAAAACTGACGGCGGACTCCCCCTTGGCGGGAACGAGTTACTTCATCACCCAGGGCCGCCCCTGCACGCTCGCGGCCACCGTCCGCGGTCTGCTCGCCCACCACGACATCACCGCGGAGATCCGCAGCATCCCCGCCGTGGCCGCACGCACCGCCGCCGCACTCCTCGAAGCCACGGCCAAGGCGACACGAAGCCGCCGCCCCCTCCTGACCCGCTTCCTGGCCGCCGAACTCACCCGGTCCCACTGGTTCGACATCACCGCAGCCCGCCGCGACCTCACCTACACCCCGACCGCCCACTCATGGCACCCCTGGGAAACACCAACGCCAGTCGATTAGGGCCGCCGGACACCACACGCCTTTCAAGACACGCCTTTCAAGGCCGCGGGGAACTGTAGGTTTTTGGAGCCACCGGGCACCGTTCGCTCTTAGGTGCTCCCCGCACCCGCGGGGATGGTCCCTCGCGGACAAGATCGCCGGGAAGATCAGCTCGCACCCTGGGCCCTTGTCACCGGCTAGTAGGACTCCGTTAGGTCGTCTCGGCGGTGCTGTTTGGGGGCATGTTGGGTGTGTGGACGCACATGAAGTGAACCGTGCCCGGGCGAAGTTGGCGTTGTTCGTGGCCGATGTGTTCTCCTCGGTGCCGCGCAAGGATCAGCGGGCCAAGAGTGACTGCTATCTGCGGGGACTGATGGTGGACGGTCGCCGCAAGTCCATCCAGGCCATGGCCTCGCGGCTGCCGGACGGCAACGAGCAGAACCGGCAGCAGTTCGTGAACCAGTCGACCTGGGATCCCGTGCCGGTGCGGCGGCGGATCGCAGAACGGATGGTGCCGAGAATCGGCCCGGATGCCTGGGCGGTCGATGATGTGTCGTTTCCCAAGGACGGGAAGATGTCGGTCGCTGTCGCTCACCAGTACTGCGGGGCCTTGGGCAAGCAGGCCAACTGCCAGGTCGCGGTCAGCGTGCACGCGGTCTCCGACACCGCCTCCTGTCCGCTGCCGTGGCGCCTGTTCGTGCCCCGGGAGTGGGCGGATGATCCGGTCCGCCGACGCAGGACGGGGGTTCCTGAGGAGGTCGGGCACCGGGAGAATTGGCGCCTGGCCCTGGACGTCTTCGACGAGCTGGCCGGGTGGGGGCTGGTGCCGCCGGCGGTGGTGGCCGACGCCGGATACGGGCAGAACGCCGACTTCCGCAACGGGCTGGTGCGTCGGAACATCGGCTACGTGGTGGCGATCCGCTCGGACGTGACCGTCCACCCGCACGATGCGGTGCCCGCTGCCCCGCCCTGGTCCGGCAACGGCCGCAAGCCCCAGCCCCGCTACCGCGACAAGCCGTCCCCGGTGGCCGCGCTCGCGGCGGACCAGGGGCGGCGGGCCTTCACCGAGGTGACCTGGCGTGCAGGCTCACGCGGGCCGATGCGCTCGCGCTTTCTGGCGCTGCGGTGCGGCCGGCCGGTGTCCGGTCCCGCCGCCTTGCCCAGGCCGCCGCCACCGCGCAGGAGGGTTTGTGGGACGGTGTCCTGCCCGACGTCACGCTGCTGGTCGAATGGCCCGAAGGCGCCGAAGCACCCACCGATTACTGGCTGTCGAACCTGCCGGCCGACACCCCGCATGCTGAACTGGTCCGTCCGGCCAAGATCCGCTGGCGCATCGAACACGACTACCGGGAACTCAAGCACGGCCTCGGCCTGGACCACTTCGAGGGACGTTCCTGGGCGGGGTGGCACCACCACGTCACCCTGGTCACCGCCGCCCGCGCGTTCCTCACCGAACAGCGCCTGGCCCCAAAAGCCGATACAGCGGACTCACCCTCTACCAGATCCTCGACACCATCCAGGACCTGCTGAACTGCTGGACCGGCACTTGCACCACCTGCCACCGCCCCCTGCCCAGAACATCCACCACCAGCCAGAACCCAAGAGTCAGAGCAACTTAACGGAGTCCTACTAGCGACCCGTCCCGGTGCGCCGCAGCACCCGCAGCGAGTCCGTCGCCGAGATCTCCGTGAACTCGCCGGACTCCAGCGCCCGCAGATAGACGCGGTACGGGGCCTGGCCGGTGAACTCGTCGGCCGGGTCGGGGAAGACGTCGTGGATGACGAGGAGGCCGCCCTCGGCGATGTGCGGGGCCCAGCCCTCGTAGTCGGCGGTGGCGTGTTCGTCGGTGTGGCCGCCGTCGACGAAGACGAAGGCAAGCGGGGTCCCCCAGAACGCGGCGACCTGGGGGGAGCGGCCCACGACGGCGACGACGTGGTCCTCCAGACCCGCCTTGTGCAGCGTGCGGCGGAAGGTGGGCAGGGTGTCCATGCGGCCCACCTCGGGGTCCACGGTGGACGGGTCGTGGTACTCCCAGCCGGGCTGCTGCTCCTCGCTGCCCCGGTGGTGGTCGACCGTGATCGCCGTGACCCCGGCCTCACGTGCCGCTGCGGCGAGCAGGATCGTGGACCGGCCGCAGTATGTGCCGACCTCCAGGAGGGGGAGTCCTAGGCGGCCCGCCTCGACGGCCGCCTCGTACAGGGCGAGCCCCTCGCCTACGGGCATGAACCCCTTGGCCGCCTCGAAGGCGGCGAGGATCTCCGGCTTGGGGGCCGCGGGCATGGGGTCCTCCGTGATGTCTGTCGTACGCGCGTGCGGGCGCCCCATGCTGCCACGTGGGCCGGAGCCCGCCTCAGGACACCCGCTCGGTGGCCAGGGCCGGGGCCTCCTTCTCGTCGGCCTTCACGTCCGCCTTCACGTCCGCCTTCTCGTTCGCCTTCACGCTGTCGCCGCTGCTCGCGAGCAGACGGTGGCCGGTCGCCCGGCGGCCCCGGCCCGGCAGGAAGAGGGCGAGGAGGAGGCCCAGGGCGACCGCTGCCGTGGCGATCAGGAAGGAGACCCGGAAGCCGTGCATGGTCGGGATCGCGACGCCGCCGACGTGGTGCGCGGTGTTGGCCAGCACCATGCCGATCACGGCGCTCGACACGGACGTACCGATGGAGCGCATGAGGGTGTTGAGGCCGGTCGCGGCGCCCGTCTCGGACGGGTCCACCGCGCTGACGATCAGCGCCGGGAGCGAGGAGTAGGCGAGGCCGATGCCCGCGCCCAGGACCACCGACACCACCACGGTCTGCCAGGCGGCGCTCATCAGGCCGAGGCCCGCTGCGTAGCCGACCGCGATGATCAGCAGGCCGAGGATGAGGGTGCTCTTCGGGCCGTACTTGGCGGACAGGCGGGCGTAGACCGGCGCCGTGAACATCATCGTCAGGCCGAGCGGGGCCACGCACAGGCCCGCGACGACCATCGACTGGCCGAGGCCGTAGCCGGTGGCGGTGGGCAGCTGGAGGAGCTGCGGCAGGACGAGGGAGACGACGTAGAAGGAGACGCCGACCATGATCGAGGCGAGGTTGGTGAGGAGGACCTCGCGGCGGGCGGTCGTGCGCAGGTCCACGAGCGGGGCGGGGACGCGCAGCTCCAGGACGCCCCACAGAAGCAGCACCACGGCCGACGCGGCGAACAGGCCCAGCGTCGACGCGGAGGTCCAGCCCCAGTCGCTGCCCTTGGTGATGGGGAGCAGGAAGAGGACGAGACCGAGGGAGAGGCCGAGCGCCCCGAGGTGGTCGAAGGTGCCCCTCGCACGCGTCTTCGACTCCGGTACGGCGACGAGGGTGAGGACGATGGAGAGGGTGCCGAGGCCGGCGGCGCCGAAGAACAGGGCGTGCCAGTCGGTGTTCTGGGCGACCAGGGCCGCGAGCGGCAGCGCGAGTCCGCCGCCGACGCCGATGGAGGAGCTCATCAGGGCCATGGCGGAGGCGAGGCGTTCGCGGGGCAGCTCGTCGCGCATCAGGCCGATGCCCAGCGGTATCGCGCCCATCGAGAAGCCCTGGAGGGTACGGCCGACGATCATCGGGACCAGTTCGCTGGTGAAACCGCTGATCAGCGCGCCGACCACCATGACGGCGAGGCTGGCGAGCAGCATGCGGCGCTTGCCGTAGAGGTCACCGAGCCGGCCCATGATCGGGGTGGAGACCGCGCCGGAGAGGAGGGTGGAGGTGAGGACCCAGGTGGCGTTGCTGGGCGTGGTGTCCAGCAGCTGCGGCAGGTCCTTGATCACCGGGACGAGCAGGGTCTGCATCACCGCGACCACGATCCCGGCGGAGGCCAGCACCGGGACGATGGCTCCCGTCGGTCTCCGGGATGGCCGGGCGGGCCCGTCGGTCGTGCTCGGGGTGTGCGTCTGCGTCATGGAGCGGGGCCTCCTGGCCGAGGTGCGCGTAGGTGGGTGGGCGCGCGTGGTCGCGCCGGTACGTGTCACCTGAACCTCGTGCGCCCGGGCAACTATTCCGGTGTTTTGGTTGGCTAACGAATCCTTGACCGGCCCATGGGAATGTGACGGTCGGTCAGCCCCCTCGGGCAGGCCCTACAGCCACCCCTGCTGTCGGGCCTCGCGCAGTGCCTCCTGGCGGTTGCGGGTGCCTGTCTTGCCGATGGCGGCGGAGAGGTAGTTGCGGACGGTGGACTCGGAGAGGTGCAGCCCGGCGGCGATGTCGGCGACGGTGGCGCCGTCCGCGGAGGCGCCCAGTACGTCGCACTCGCGGGCGGTGAGCGGGTTGGGCCCGGCGCTCAGCGCGGCCGCGGCGAGCGCCGGGTCGACGACGGTCTCGCCGGTCAGCACCCGGCGGATGGCCTCGGCGAGCTCCTCCACGGGCCCGTCCTTGACCAGGAACCCGGCCGCGCCGGCCTCCATGGCCCGGCGGAGATACCCCGGCCGGCCGAAGGTGGTGAGGATCAGCACCCGGCAGTCCGGCACCTGGTCGCGCAGCTCGGCGGCGGCGTCCAGACCGCTGATGCCCGGCATCTCGATGTCCAGCAGGGCCACGTCCGGCCGATGGAGCAGCGCGGCGTCCACGATGGCGTCCCCCCTCCCGACCTGCGCCACGACCTGGAGGTCCGGCTCCATGCCCAGCAGCAGCGCGAGCGCGCCCCGCATCATCCCCTGGTCCTCGGCGAGGAGAACTCTGATGGACTTGGCGGGCCGGTGGTCCCGGGGCATCTCGTTCACGGCCCAAGGGTAGGGCGGAGGGGGTTTGGGCTCACCTGGTCCGGGGCGCTACTTGTCCCGGCTCGGCCTGCCGAGGTGTCCGGGCTCGGCCTGCAGAGACCGTCACGTCCTGCCCCTCCGCCCACTCCCTCGGCTCCACCGGAAGCTCCGCCGTCACGACGAAGCCGCCCCGGGGTCCCGGTCCCGCGCGCAGGGTGCCGCCGGCTGTGGCGAGGCGTTCACTGAGGCCCTTCAGACCGGTGCCGCAGGTGTCGTGGCAGCCGGAGCCGGAGCCGGAGCCGGAGAGGGAGCCGGAGCCGGGCAGGGAGCCTGAGCCGTCGTCCGTGATCGTGAGGTGGGCTCGTTCGGAGGTGCTGCTCAGCGCGACGGTGCAGTGGGTGGCCCGGCTGTGGCGTACGACGTTGGTGACCGCCTCGCGGACCACCCAGGCCAGGAGGGTCTCGGCCGGGGGCGCGAGGGGCGGGCCGGAGCGGCGTACGTCGAGGGTGGTGCCCGCGGCCGAGAGCGCGGAGTGGGCGCGGTCGAGTTCGGTGGTGAGGCTGCCCTCGCGGTAGCCGGTGACGGCCTCGCGGATCTCCGTCAGGGCTTGGCGGCCGACCGACTCGATGTCCGCGATCTGGGCCAGCGCGGTGTCCGGGTCGTGCGGAGCCAGGCGGCGGGCGGCCTCCGACTTCACCACGATCACCGACAGGGTGTGCCCGAGCAGGTCGTGCAGATCGCGGGAGAAGCGCAGGCGTTCCTTGGCCACGGCGCGGCGGGCCAGTTCCTCGCGGGCGGCGCGCAGTTCGCGTACCGCCTCGGCGAGGGAGAGGATCGCCGCCGTGACCATCACGGAGAGGAAGGTGCCGTAGGCCACGTTGATCGCGTCCCAGCCGTCGCGGACCGCGGAGACGGTGCCCGCGAGCGCGGTCAGCGCGAATCCGGCCCCGCGCAGCATCCGGCCGCGCATCGCGGCGCCGACGGCCAGGCCGAGCAGGGGGAAGAAGTTGAGCCAGCTGCCGCCGTAGACGATGGCCAGGGCGCAGGTGTCCAGGGTCATCAGGGCGAGTGCGATCCAGGTGGCGGGGGACTCGCGCTTCTCCTTGACGAAGGAGCGGAACACCACCGAGATGTAGAGGGAGTTGAAGGTGAAGAGGCCGATGCCGCCGATCCAGGGGTTCGGGGTCTCGCCCTGGAAGAGGTTGGCGAAGGAGCCGAGGCCCATCAGCAGCCAGGGCAGCATGGTGAAGCCGCTGAGTGCCGGTCCGTGCTCCGGCCCGCGCTCCGCCTCGTGCTCCGGCCCGCGTTCCGCCTCCTGCTCCGGCCTTTGTCCCCCCGAGGCCTTCCTGGCACGCGCCCTGTCCAACCTGCACCGGATGCTCTTCGGCAGCATGATCTCCCCCGTCTCGGTCGTGGCTTCCGCTCTTCGACTCCTCGACCCTACGAAGCCGGAGGCCTCCCGTGGCAGATCCGGTTGTACGGAGTGGGGCAGGACAAATGTCATGGTCCCCGGCGGCCTCGTACACCGATCTGACGTACTGTCAGGAGTCTTCACAAGTGCACGGGGCTCGGCTATACAGAGGGTCGCCGGACTGGAACGCGTTCTAGGTCGGCCCGCGACGACCTCGGTGCGGCCGACGGTGCGGACGGCCGTATCGAGGTCTTGACTCCGCCACTGTCAGGATCTGCCGCTGTCGGGATCCGCCACTGTCAGGAGCCGTATGCCCATCGACGCAGCCAAGGCCCTCGCCGCCGAACCCAGGACGGGTGAGATCTCCTGGAACTCCAAGGACGTCCAGCTCTACCACCTCGGCATCGGAGCAGGCGTCCCCGCCACCGACCCCGACGAACTGCGCTACACCCTGGAGTCCCGGCTGCACGTCCTGCCGAGCTTCGCCACCGTCGCGGGCTCGGGTTCGCCGGGAGTGATCAGCGGCCTGTCCATGCCCGGCGTCGACGTCGATCTCGCCAGGGTTCTGCACGGCGGCCAGTCGCTGACCATCCACCGCCCCCTCCCGGCCCAGGGCACGGCCACCGCCACCGGCCGCATCGCCGCCGTCTACGACAAGGGCAAGGCGGCCGTCCTGGTCATGCGGACCGAAGTCGCGGACGCCGAGGGCCCGTTGTGGACCAACGACGCCCAGATCTTCGTACGGGGAGAGGGCGGCTGGGGCGGCGACCGGGGCCCCTCCGCCCGCCTCGAACCCCCCACGGGCGAGCCCGACCGGACCGTCGAACGTCCCGTCCGCGAGGAGCAGGCCCTGCTCTACCGCCTCTCCGGCGACTGGAACCCGCTGCACGCCGACCCCGAGTTCGCCAAGGTCGCCGGGTTCGAACGGCCCATCCTGCACGGGCTGTGCACCTACGGCATGACCCTCAAGGCGGTCGTCGACACGCTGCTCGGCGGGGACGTGGCCCGGGTGCGGGCGTACGCCACCCGGTTCGCCGGGGTCGTGTACCCGGGGGAGACCCTGCGGATCCGTATGTGGCACACACCGGAGTCCACGAGGGTCGCCGTCAGCGCCGTGGAGAGGGACGACGCACCCGTCCTCGTCGACACCGTCGTCGAACACTCCTGAACCCTGAATTCACCCTGCCTGAACCCTGAATCACCCCGAGGGGAGCCGCACCATGCGCGCAGCCGTACTGCACGAGATCGGCCAGGACAAGCTGGAGGTCCTCGACGACGTCGAGGCCGTGGGGTTCGGGCCGGGCAGGGTGAGGATCCGGGTGCGGGCCACGGGGCTGTGCCACTCGGACCTGTCCGCGATGTCGGGCGTGCTGCCGCAGCCCGCGCCGTTCGTCCCCGGCCACGAGGGCGCCGGCGAGATCGTGGAAGTCGGGGAGGGCGTCGGGCACCTGAAGGTCGGCGATCGGGTCGTCGTGTGCTGGCTCCCCGCCTGCGGGGTCTGTCCGGCGTGCAGGCGGGGCCAGACCGAGCTGTGCCTCGCCGGGTTCATGAACGCCGGCACCCCCAACTTCAAGCGCCCCGGCGGTGACGTCTTCGGCATGGCCGGCACCGGCACCTTCACCGAGGAGGTCGTCGTCGACGCGGGCTGCGCCGTGCCCATCCCCGACGACGTGCCGTTCGACATCGCCGCCCTCATCGGCTGCGGGGTGACCACCGGACTCGGCGCCGCGCTCAACACCGCCGACGTGGAGGCCGGTTCGTCGGTCGCCGTCATCGGGTGCGGGGGCGTCGGCGTCTCGGCGATCCAGGGCGCCCGGCTGAAGGGCGCCGCCGAGATAGTCGCCGTCGACCCGGTGGCCGCGCGGCGCGAGGCGGCCCTCCGCTTCGGCGCGACGATGGCGGTCTCGCCCGAGGAACTGGCCGACGCCAAGCAGTCCGTGACCGCCGGTGAGGGCTTCGACTACGTCTTCGAGGTCGTCGGCCGCTCCGCCACCGCCCGCACCGCGTACGAGAACACCCGGCGCGGCGGCACGCTCGTCGTGGTCGGCGCGGGCGCGATGGACGACTTCCTGCAGCTCAGCATGTTCGAGCTGTTCTTCGACGAGAAGCGGATCCTGCCCTCCATGTACGGCGGCGGGGACGTGCTGCGGTCGTACGAGCGGACCATCGCGCTGTGGCGGGCCGGCCGGATCGACCTGGCGGGCCTGATCACCCACCGCGTGCCGCTCGCCGACATCAACGAGGCGCTCGACCAGATGCGGACGGGCGCGGCGCTGCGTACGTGCATCGAGATCTGACCGGCCGCGTGGGAAGGGGCTTCGCGATGTCACGTCCGCTCGAAGGGCTGTCGGCGATCGTCACCGGCGCGGGGCGCGGTCTCGGCCGGGCCGAGGCACTGGAGCTGGCCCGGCTCGGCGCGGCCGTCGTCGTCAATGACCACGGCCGGCCCGGACGGGACGGTTCCGGCGAGGTGTCCACGGGGCCCGCCGATGAGGTCGCGGGCACCATCCGGGCGGCCGGCGGGCGGGCCGTCGTCCACACCGGGGACGTGTCCGACCACCAACAGGCGCGGGAACTCGTCGAATTGGCGGTCGCCGAGTTCGGGAAGCTGGACATCCTCGTCAACAACGCGGGCATCCTGCGCGACCGCATGGTCTTCTCGATGGCGGAGGAGGAGTGGGACGCGGTCGTCCGGGTGCATCTCAAGGGCCACTTCAACACGGTGCGGTTCGCCTCCGCGCACTGGCGTGACCGGGCGAAGGCGGGTGGCGGGCCGGTGTACGGGCGGATCGTGAACACCTCGTCGGAGGCGTTCCTCGCCGGGTCCGCCGGACAGCCCAACTACGCGGCGGCGAAGGGCGGGATCGTCGGGCTGACCACGTCCACGGCGCTCGCCCTCGCCAAGTACGGCGTCACGGCGAACGTGATCTGTCCACGGGCACGGACGCGGATGACCGAGGACGTGTTCGGCGAGGCCACCGCCGACGGTCTGGATCCGCTCGCCCCCGAGCACGTGGCCCCGCTCGTGGGCTACTTGGCGTCACCCGCCGCCGCACGCGTCAACGGACAGCTCCTCGTCGTGCACGGCGGGATGGTCGCGGTCGTCGAACGGCCCCGGGTGGGCGCGAAGTTCGACAGCAAGCAGGACACGTTCACGTACGACGAACTGGACGCGCTGCTCACGCCGTACTACGTGGGCCGGCCCGCGGGGGAGACGTTCGGGGCGGCGGAGGTACTGGGGCTCAAGAGGGAGTGAAACGACCGACGGCAGTACCCCGGCGGTCCGGGGTACTGCCGTGCATTGACGTTTCGTCGCCGCTCAGGCGGCCGCCGTCGCTTCCGCCTGGGCGGCCTGCTTGCGGTGGCGTCCCTGAGGGGCGGTCTCGGCGTCCTTGGTCGAGATCTGGCCCCGGTGCCGGCCGTGTCCTACCGCCTCGCGGGCGTCGGCGGTGGTCGGCTGGGTGGTGTGCGTGTCGCTCATCTTGAAGTGTTCACCCCGTCGAACATGATCTTTCGTACAGACGGGTGAGTTTATCGGGCGTCGATCAAATGGCTGAGGGCGGTGACAGGGGTGTCACCCCACTGTTATCGACTCTCCACAGCTCCCCTCCCCTTCTGTCACCCGCACCCGGCCTGAGCCGCCACGCGCCCCTCCAGCGGCGCCTGTTGCAGCGGAACGGGGCGTGGCGCGGCCACGGCCGCGGGGGCGTCGGCCGCCGTCGGCGCGACCTCCGAGGCCTGGACTCCCGGGGACTCGACCGAACCCGAAGCCATGGCCGAACCCGAAGCCATAGCCATAGCTGAAGCCGAACCCGAAGCCATGGCCGAGGCCGACGCCTCCGCCGGGGAACCCGAAGCCCCGGCCGTTCCGGCTTCAGCTTCCCCCTCCCAAGGCGCCCCCACCCAGGCCACCCCGCACGCCACCGCCCTCGTCGCGTACGGCAGTCGCAGCACCCCCTCCCTGCTCCACAGTCCCGACCCCGTCAACCAGCCCTCGGGGGCGGGCAGATGGTGGAGGCGGCGGTCGGCGGGGCGCCAGAGGCCGACCCAGGTGCCGGCCTCGCCCTCGACGGACAGGGCCACCCCGCAGCTCTCGGGGGTCAGGATCTGGCCGGGCTGGATGGCGAAGGGGGTGAGCCGGTGGTCGGGGAGGCGGAGGCACTCGGGGAAGCGGACCGGCAGTGTGCTGCCCAGGATGCCCCAGCCGAGCCGGTCCTCGCCGGGGGAGGGCGCGTCCGAACGGATCAGCAGCAGTCCGCTGTCGGGGTCGGCGAGCAGCAGCCGGTCGTCGCTCCCCTCGGCGATCTGCAGCAGGGGCGAGACCTCGCCGTCCCGCCCCAGATCCACCACCACGGTCTTGGTGCGGCCGTCCGACTCCCGGTCCAGGGCGAGCAGTCGGCCCGCCGAGTCCAGCCAGACACCGCCCGAGCACCGGCCCGGCACCTCCGCCAGCCGCTCCGGGCCGAACGTTCCGCCTGCCACGAGCCACACCACCGTGGAGCTACGGCCCACGGCGAGGGCGTACGCCTGGTCCCCGCGCGGCGAGGGCGGCAGCAGCCGCAGTTCGGCGTCCCCGCCCAGGCAGCCGACCGCGCCGAGCGGCAGCTCACCCGTGCCGGGACCGGTGGGGTAGAGCAGCGAGAACAGGTGCCGGTCGGCCGCCAGACGGTGGATCAGCACGCGCCCGTCGGCCAGGGGGAGCACTTCGGTGCCGGGCTCCTCGGGCTGGTTGCCGGGCAGCGGCACCGCGTACGGCTCGGGGCCGTCCAGCGTCCAGCGCTCCGGGAACCAGGACTCACCGGCGAGGGCGAGCCGCGCCGCGTACGCTCCGTCGGCGGTGAGCACACAGCCGGGCGCCGAGACGGATCGTTCCGTCCGCTCGCTGTCGCCGCTCCCGTCGTTCCCGGTTCCCGTCGTCGGGGGCGATGGTGCACAGACTGTCATCGTTCGATCACCTCCGGCGACGAAGGTAGTTTTCGCTCGCACAGAAGGGGGCACGCCGGGCGCCCCCTTCACACATAAGGGTGCTCGTCCCGCGATTCGCCTGAGGGAAGGGAGGCGGATGTGCTGGAGGGCCGGACCTGGGCGGGTGGAACAGCGGCGGGGCGCAAGGGGCGGCAGGTCAAGTGACCCGCGGCCGGTCTGGCACACGGGTGAGGCAGGTAGCCTTCTGTGCGTGCCCCGTCTGTCTGAAGTCATCGCCGCGCTCGACGTCCTCTGGCCTCCCGAGAGTGCCGAGGGGTGGGACGCGGTCGGCACGGTCTGCGGCGACCCGGACCAGGAGGTCACACGGGTCCTGTTCGCCGTCGATCCCGTCCGGGAGATCGTCGAAGAGGCGGTGAAGCTGGGCGCCGACCTGCTGGTCACCCACCACCCGCTCTATCTGCGCGGTACGACGACGGTCGCGGCCTCCACCTTCAAGGGCCGCGTCGTGCACACCCTCATCAAGAACGACATCGCGCTGCACGTGGCCCACACCAACGCCGACACCGCCGACCCGGGCGTGAGCGACGCCCTGGCGGGCGCGCTGGACCTGAGGGTCGTACGCCCCCTCGTGCCGGATGCCACCGACCCCGACGGCCGGCGCGGTCTCGGCCGCGTCTGCGAGCTGGACCACCCGCTGACCGTACGGGAGCTGGCCGCGCGGGTCGCCGAGCGGCTGCCCGCCACCGCGCAGGGCATCCGGGTGGCCGGCGACCCCGAGGCCGTCGTCCGCACGATCGCCGTCAGCGGCGGCTCCGGCGACAGCCTCTTCGACCACGTACGCGCGGCCGGTGTCGACGCCTTCCTCACGGCGGACCTGCGCCACCACCCGGTGTCCGAGGCGGTGGCCCACAGTCCCCTCGCGCTGCTCGACGCGGCGCACTGGGCCACCGAATGGCCCTGGTGCGAGCTGGCCGCCGCCCAGCTCGACGAGATCTCCGACCGGAAGGGATGGGGACTTCGCGTCCACGTCTCGAAGACGGTCACCGACCCCTGGACGGCCCACGCGGCGTCCAACCCGACCTCTAGCTCAATGGGAGCCCCCAACTGAACGCCGCGCCCGCCGACCAGATTCGCCTCCTCGACGTCCAGGGACTGGACGTACGCCTGCAGCAGCTCGCGCACAAGCGGAGGTCGCTGCCCGAGCACGCCGAGATCGAGTCGCTGACGAAGGACCACATCCAGCTGCGCGACCTGCTCGTGGCCGCGCAGACCGAGGAGAGCGACACCGCCCGCGAGCAGACCAAGGCCGAGCAGGACGTGGACCAGGTGCGCCAGCGCGCCGCCCGCGACCAGCAGCGCCTGGACTCGGGTGCCGTCTCCTCGCCGAAGGACCTGGAGAACCTCCAGCGCGAGATCGCCTCCCTCGCCAAGCGGCAGGGCGACCTGGAGGACATCGTCCTCGAGGTCATGGAGCGCCGGGAGTCCGCGCAGGAGCGGGTCGCCGAGCTGACCGAGCGCGTCGGCGCCGTCCAGGGGAAGGTCGACGACGCGACCGCCCGCCGGGACGCAGCCTTCGATGAGATCGACGGCGAGGTCGCCTCGGTGACCAAGGAGCGCGAGGTCATCGCCGCCTCCGTCCCGGCCGACCTGCTCAAGCTCTACGACAAGCTGCGCACCCAGCAGGGCGGCATCGGCGCGGCCAAGCTGTACCAGCGCACCTGCCAGGGCTGCCGCCAGGAGCTGTCGATCACCGACGTCAACGACATCCGAAAGGCCACCCCCGACACCGTCGTGCGCTGCGAGAACTGCGGCCGCATCCTGGTGCGCACGGGCGAGTCCGGGCTGTAGGCAACGGTCGCCGAGCGGCGGCAGCGAACGTCAAGGGGCTTGTGACGTGCGGGAGTTCATCGTCGAGGCCGACGGCGGTTCCCGGGGCAACCCGGGGCCCGCGGGCTACGGCTCGGTCGTCCTCGACGCGACGACGGGCGAGACGCTGGTGGAGGCGGCCGAGTACATCGGCGTCGCCACGAACAACGTCGCCGAGTACCGGGGGCTCATCGCCGGTCTGAAGGCCGCGTACGAGCTGGACCCGACGGCGGCCGTCCGGGTCCGGATGGACTCCAAGCTCGTCGTCGAACAGATGTCGGGCCGCTGGAAGATCAAGCACCCGGACATGAAGCCGCTGGCCGCCGAGGCCGCGCGCGCGTTCCCGCCCGGCAGCGTCACCTACGAGTGGATCCCGCGCGAGCGGAACAAGCACGCCGACCGGCTCGCCAACGAGGCGATGGACGCGGGGAAGCGGGGGGAGCGGTGGAGCGCGTCCGCGTCCACCGCGGAGCTGGACGCGCGGGCGGCGAGGGCGGCGGCGTCAGCGGCCCCCGAGCCGTCGGGCCCGCCAGGGGACGCGGCGGCGGGCGCGGCGAGGGCGCGGGCGGCGTTGACGGGAGCGCGGGGTGGTAGGGCCGGCACGACCACGCCGGCCACGTCCGGAACGGAAGCCGCGAAGGCCGAGGCTGCGAAGGCCGAGGCTGCGAAGACTGAGGCCGCGAAGACTGAGGCCGCGAAGACTGAGGCCGCGAAGGCCGAGGCTGTGAAGGCCGAGGCCGCGAAGACCGAAGCCGCGAAGGGAGACGCTGCGAAGGCCGAGGCCGCGAAGGGAGACGCTGCGAAGGCCGAAGCCGTGAAGGCACAGGCCGACCTCCGCGCCGCCAAGAACGTCGCCTCCGCCGCCCCCGACCTCGGCACCCCCGCCACCTTCGTCCTGCTCCGGCACGGCGAGACCCCGCTGACCCCCCAGAAGCGGTTCTCGGGAAGCGGCGGATCCGACCCCTCCCTCTCCGGCATCGGCCGCCACCAGGCGGAACGTGTCGCCGCCGCCCTCGCCGTACGCGGTACCGTCCAGGCGATCGTGTCGTCGCCGCTGGCCCGCTGCCGTGAGACGGCGGGTGTCGTCGCCGCCCGGCTGGGACTGCCGGTCGAGATCGAGGACGGGCTGCGGGAGACCGACTTCGGCGCCTGGGAGGGGCTGAGCTTCGCGGAGGTCCGTGAGCGCCACCCCGACGACATGAACGCCTGGCTGGCCTCGCCGGACGCCGAACCCACCGGCGGCGGAGAGAGCTTCGCGGCCGTGGCCGACCGGGTCGCCGCGACCCGGGACAGGCTCGTCGCGGCGTACGCGGGCCGCACGGTCCTGCTCGTCTCCCACGTCACCCCGATCAAGACCCTCGTCCGACTGGCCCTCGGCGCACCCGCCGAGTCCCTGTTCCGTATGGAGCTCTCGGCGGCGGCGCTCTCGGCGGTGGCCTACTACGCGGACGGCAACGCGACGGTACGGCTCCTCAACGACACGTCACACCTGCGCTGAGCCCCGTCAGCGGTGGTGGCCGAGCGCGGCCGCCTCCCGGGCCAGCGCTTCCACCCGCCCCCAGTCCCGGGCCGCCACCGCGTCCGCCGGGAGCATCCAGGTCCCGCCCACACAGCCGACGTTGGGGAGGGACAGGTACTCCGGCGCGTTGCCGGGCCCGATCCCCCCGGTGGGGCAGAAGCGGGCCTTGGGGAGCGGCCCGGCGAGCGACCGCAGATACGCCGTACCGCCCGCCGCCTGCGCCGGGAAGAACTTCATCTCCCGCACCCCGCGCTCCAACAACGCCACCACCTCCGAGGCGGTCGACACCCCGGGCAGGAACGGCACCCCGGACGCCCGCATGGCCTCCAGTAGAACGTCCGTCCAGCCCGGGCTGACCAGGAACCGCGCCCCAGCCGCCAGCGACTCCGCCACCTGCTCCGGCGTCACGACCGTGCCCGCGCCGACCATCGCGTCCGGCACCGCGTCGGCGACCGCCCGGATCGCGTCGAGCGCGGCGGGCGTCCGCAGGGTCACCTCGATCGCGGGCAGCCCACCGGCGACCAGTGCCCGCGCGAGCGGCACGGCGTCGGCGGCGTCGTCGATGACGACGACGGGCACGACGGGCGCGAGATCGAGCAGCGAAGAGGCAGAGACCATGGGGTCATCGTGCCCAAGCGGTGCACTGCGCGCAAAGGGCGTTGCGACCTGCGCAATGCCCCTGCGTGACGGTGTCAGTGAACCTCGTCCACCAACACGTCCAGCGACCACGCCTGCCCGGCCTTCACCGGCGCCTCGGCCTCCACCACGTACCCCAGATCCCGCAACGCCTCCACCAGCTCCGCCGGGCCCGAAGGCGCCGCGCCCGCCGACAGCAGACTCCGTACGATCCGCCCCTTCGTCGCCTTGTTGAAGTGGCTGACCACCTTGCGGGTCGGCGCGTGCAGCACCCGGACGCTCGCCGTCCGCCCGGCCACCTCACCCTTCGGCTTCCAGGCGGCGGCGTACGCCGAGGACCGCAGGTCCAGCACCAGACCGGCCCCGGCCGCCTCGGGCAGCGCCGACGCCATCGGCGTACGCCAGTGCGCGCCCAGCGCACCGAGGCCGGGCAGCTTCACGCCCATCGAGCAGCGGTAGGAAGGAATCCGGTCCGTCACCCGGACGGCGCCCCACAGCCCCGAGAAGACGAGCAGCGAACGGGCCGCGCGCCTCTTCGCGTCCGGGTCCAGCGAGGCCAGGTCCAGGGCGTCGTACAGCACCCCCGTGTAGATCTCGCCCGCCGGGCGCGCCCCGGCCGTCCGCAGCTCCGTGTTCTTGGCGATCTCGCCGCGCAGCCCCTCGCTCAGCCCGAGCACCTCGCGGGCCTTGTCCTCGTCGCTCACGCACAGCTCGACCAGCTCGTCCAGCACGGCTTGGCGCGCCTCGGCGAGGGCCGGCAGGGACAGGGACTCGGGCTTCAGCGGGGTGCCGCGGCCGGAGGGGGCCTTGCCTTCGGAGGGCGGCAGCAGGACGAGCATGGTTCTCCAGTCTTCTCTTCCGGAGTCTTCCGGCGTCTTCCGGCGTCTTCCGGAGTCTTCCGGCGTGGTACGTCGGGGGGCTCGCGCCAGATTACGGTGTGCCGCTCAGGTCGCCCGTCCACGGGATGCCCGTCCACCGCCCCCGTTCTACGCTCGACCCATGCCCCGCCGCCACATCCGTGCCACGGGCGCCCCCGAGGCCCCGCTCCGGGCGGCCCTGCGCGCGCTGCGCGGGGAACTCGCCGTCCCCGAGGCCTTCCCGCTGGAGGTCCTCGTCGAGGCGGAACACGCAGCGAAGGCCCCTCACCTCCCCCCGAACGCCGCGCACGGCTCGTACGACGGGCACGGCTCGTACGCCGCGCACGGCTCGTACGACGCGCTCGACGCCACGGACATCCCCCTCTTCACCATCGACCCGCCCATCGCGACCGACCTCGACCAGGCGGTGCACCTGGAGACGAGGAGGAAGGGCGGCTACCGCGTCCGGTACGCCATCGCCGACGTGGCCGCCTTCGTCACCCCCGGCGGCGCGCTCGACGCGGAGGCCCACCGCCGGGTGACGACCCTGTACTTCCCGGACGGCAAGGTGCCCCTGCACCCCGCGTGCCTCGCCGAGGGCGCCGCCGGCCTGCTCCCCGACCACACCCGCCCGGCGGTCCTGTGGACGCTGGACCTCGACACGGACGGCCGTACCGAGAACGTCGACGTCCGCCGCGCCCTCGTCCGCAGCCGCGCCAAGCTGGACTACGAGGGCGTACAGAAGGAGATCGAGACGGGTACGGCCGAGGAGCCGCTCGCCCTGCTCGAACGCGTCGGGCGACTGCGCGAGGCACTGGAGGTCGAACGCGGCGGCATCTCCCTCAGCATCCCCGACCAGGAGATCGTCGAGCACGACGGCACCTACGAACTGACGTACAGCGCCCCGCTCCCCGCCGAGTCCTGGAACGCCCAGATCTCCCTGCTCACGGGCATGGCCGCCGCCGACCTGATGCTCAGCCACGGCACGGGCATCCTCCGCGCCCTCCCCGCCGCACCGGGCGGCGAGGTCGGCCGCCTGCGCCGTACCGCCATCGCCCTGCACATCGACTGGCCGCACCACGTCTCGTACGCCCAGCTCATCCGCGCCCTCGACCCGCACGAGCCCCGCCACGCGGCGTTCCTCCTCGCCTGCACGACCCTCCTGCGCGGCGCGAACCACACGGTCTTCCGGGACGGCGACCTGCCCGAGATCACCACCCACCCCGCCGTGGCCGCCCCCTACACCCACTGCACGGCCCCCCTGCGCCGCCTCGCCGACCGCTACGCCACGGAGATCTGCCTGGCGGCGTCGGCGGGCGAGCCACCCCCCGACTGGGTCCTGGCCGCCCTCGACGCCCTCCCCGAGGAGATGGCCGGTGGCACCCGGCGCGCGGCCCGCGTGGAGCGCGAGTGCGTGGACGTCGTCGAGGCGGCCCTCCTCAGCAACCGGGTGGGCGAGGTCTTCGACGGATGGGTGGTGGACGTACGAGACGACCAACCCGCCGTCGGAACGGTCCAGTTGGAGTCCCCGGCCGTCATCGGCCGCGTCGACGGCCCCGAAGGCCGCCCCTTGCCACTGGGGGAGCGGCTGCCCGTACGCCTCACCCAGGCGGAGCCGGGAACGGCGAAGGTGAGGTTCGCACCCGCGTGAACTCCCTTACGAGCCCTACGAGTTGATCGGCGTCGTCCACATGAAAGCGCACCACGCGTACGGACCTGCGCCGCCCGAAGAAGGTCAAGTGATCGACGGGCTCGGTCAGTTCGAGGGTGACGCTGGTCTGCGAGCCGACCTCCAGGGCGAGTTCGCCGTCCCGCTTCCCGTGGGTCGTACGCAGCTCGCGGCGGACCTCCGCGACGGCCGTGAGCGGGACGCGCAGGTCGACGCTCGCGAAGCGGCGCAGCCGGAGCGCGGTGTCGGTGAGGACGTGGGGGCGGGTCACCGAGGCGGCGTGCAGTCCGACGACGACGAAGAGGGTGTAGACGTCGAGGAGGAGGAAGACCGCGTGGGCGGTCGGGAAGCCGCGCAGCAGCAGGGACATCGTCACCGTCTCGACCACGCAGACGAAGCCGAGGCCGATCGTCATCGCCCCCTGCCCGCGCGCGTACCCGAACGCCCGCCCCTCCCCGACGCCGTGCGGACGCCGGACCAGCCAGCGCAACAGGCTTGTCAGCAGCCGGAGTTCGTGAGCTGCGAGGGTGCGGGCGGTCCGGACGGTGCTCCTCATGGGCGGGCCTCCGTGAGTATCCGTAGCGTGCGGCGGATCGCCTCCGCCTGGGCCGGGGCGAAGTCGGCGTAGAAGGCACGCAGAAAGCTGCCGCTGTCGATGCCGCCGCCGGTGCCCGTGCCCGTGCCGGGGGCGATGCCCGTGCCGGGGTCGGTGTGGGGGACCAGCTCCGGTGGGATCAGCTCGGCGAGGACCCGAGCCGCCTCGTCCACGCGCGGGTCCTCGGGGTCCGCGTCGGCGAGGGCGTCGAGCAGGGCGTACGCCTCGTGCGCCCGCTCCACCGCGCCGGGCGCCGACAGCATGCTCTCCAGCCCGGCGAGCATCGCCGCCCGGGCCTCCGGCGGCGCGGACGTCTCCAGGAGGGCGAACACCTCACGGTCCTTGACGGCCATCGGGGAGTCCGGGCCGGGCCCGAACCTGCCGAACAGCGCCGCCAGCTCGGGCGAGACGGGCCCCTCGGCGGGCAGCCGCCCCTCCCGCGCGTCCTCCATCAGCACCCGCAGCCGGGCCCGCCGCTCCCGGAGCGCGCCCTCCTGCCGGGCGAGGTCCTCGTCCAGCTCGGCCAGCACCGCGGCCGGCTCCCGCCCCGCGTCGTCCGCGAGCACGTCCCGCACCTCGGCGAGCCCGAGCCCCAGCTCCGTCAGCCGCCGGATGCGCGCGAGCACGACGGCGTGGCGCAGGGTGTAGTCCCGGTACCCGTTGGGCCGGCGCCCGGGCTCCGGCAGCAGGCCCAGATGGTGGTAGTGCCGCACCGCCCGCGTGGTGACACCGACGGTCGCGGCCAGCTCTCCGATCCGCATGGGACCAGTAGAAACGTTGACGCTGCGGCAGGGTCAAGCGAGCGGCCCGGCGACCGACGGTGACGGCGATCATGTGCCACGATCGAGGGAACGGTTCCCGATCTCACGGACAGGTGATCAGCCGATGTCCCAGTCTGGCGAGCGACCGAAGGAGGGGCGTGACATGACTGCCATGGCCCACGAGCCGCTCACGCAGGAAGAGGTCCTGCTGGAGGGCTTCCTCGCCCTGGACACCCCGGAGGGATTCCGGGCTGAGCTCGTCGAGGGGGAGATCGTGGTGGCACCGCCGCCGGACGGGGATCACGAGGACTACATCGAGCTGATCGTGCAGCAGGTGTACAGGCGGTCCCGGACCGACATGCAGTTCTCCGGGAACAAGGGGCTGAAGCTGGGGAAGGCGGAGGGCTGCCCCAAGGACCACGTGATCCCGGACGGCACGTTCGCTCTCCGGAGTCTGCGGCTCTACCGGGGTGCGGACCCCTGGATGCCCTGTCAGGGCGTCTCCATGGTTCTGGAGGTGACTTCCACCAGGCCCAAGGCCGACCGTGAGGTCAAGCGCCGCTGCTACGCCCGCGGCGGTGTCCCGCTCTACCTGCTCGTCGACCGTGACACCCCAGAGGTGACACTCCTCAGCGATCCGCGAGAGGACGAATACCGCCAGCACTGCACCGTCCCCTTCGGCAAGCCCCTCGCCCTCCCCGAGCCCTTCGCCTTCGACCTGGACACGGCGGACTTCCTCTGAGCCCGGCGGGATGGAAGCGAGCCACCCACGTGTTGCCCCCGTAAAGCCGTCGGAAGGGGTGGGGCGAGGTGGGCGGGCGTGAGCAGACCCGGTGGACCAGAACGCGGCTGGGCCGTTGCGGCCCACCCCTCGACCTGCTCACCGCCCGCTTCGACACACACCGCTACGCCCCGCACGCCCACGAGGAGTTCACCATCGGCGTCTGCGTCGGCGGCTCCGAGGTGATCGCCTACCGGGGCGGCCTCATCCACGCGGGCCCCGGCGCCATCGTCGTACTCGAACCCGGTGAGATGCACGACGGCGCCCCCGCCGCCGCCGACGGCTACGCCTACCGAGCCGTCTACGCCGAGACCCCCCTCCTCAGCGACGGCACACTCGGCGGCAGCCCGCACTTCCTGAACCCCGTGGTGGACGACCCGGAACTCGCCACGGCCTTCCGCCGCGCCCACACGGAGCTGAGCATCTGCCCGGACCCCCTGGAGGCCGAGTCCCGCCTCCCGTGGCTGCTCACGGCCCTGGCCCACCGCCACTCCACGGCCCGCCCATGCCCCGACACGGTCCCCGGCGCGGACGGCATAGCCCGAGCGGTACGCGACCGTCTGGCCGACGAACTACTGCAACCCCCGGCCCTCGCCGACCTCGCGGCCGACCTGAACCTGTCCCGCTACCAACTCCTGAGAGCCTTCCGTACGACGATGGGGATACCCCCGTACGCCTGGCTCGCCCAGTACCGGGTCACCCGGGCCCGCACCCTCCTGGAGTCCGGACTGCGCCCGGCGGAGGTGGCGGCCCTGGTGGGCTTCGCGGACCAGGCGCACCTCACCCGCTGGTTCCGCCGGGTGATGGGGGTGACACCGGCGGCGTACCGCGCGAGCGTGGGCAAGCCCCTGTAGCCGCGCAACAGCGTTCAAGACGCGCGGTGGCCCGGGCGCCGAAACTACCCGCATGACTGCACGCGGCTGGTTTCTGTTCTCCCTGATGGGAGTGGTCTGGGGCATCCCCTATCTGATGATCAAAGTGGCGGTGGAGGACCTCTCCCCGTCCGTGGTGGTGTTCACGCGCTGCGCGCTGGGCGCCCTGCTCCTGCTCCCCTTCGCCCTCCGCCAGGGCGGCCTGACACGAACCGTCCGGACGCACTGGGCTCCCATGCTGGCCTTCGCGTGCATCGAGATCATCGGCCCCTGGTTCACCCTGACGGATGCCGAGCGGCACCTGTCGAGCTCCACGGCGGGTCTGCTGATCGCGGGCGTCCCGATCGTCGGCGTCCTCGCGGCCCGCTTCTTCGGCGACACGGAGGTCCTGGGCGTACGACGGATCATGGGCCTGGCCCTGGGCCTGGGCGGGGTCGCGGTCCTCACGATCCCGCACCTGACAGGCGGCGACGCCCGGTCCCTGGCCGAGGTCCTGCTGACGGTCCTCGGCTACGCGACGGCGCCCCTGATAGCCGCGAGACACCTGAAGGACGTCCCGTCCCTGCACCTCACGGCTTCCTGCCTGGCCCTGGCGGCCCTGGTCTACGCGGCCCCTGCGGCGGCGACCCGGCCGACCGAGATCCCTTCGACGTCGGTCCTGCTCTCCCTCGCGGGCCTGGGCGTCATCTGCACGGCGGTGGCGTTCGTGGCCTTCCTGGAACTGATCAAGGAGGTCGGCCCCACCCGCTCGACGGTGATCACGTACGTCAACCCGGCGGTCGCGGTGGCGGCGGGCGCGCTGTTCCTGGACGAACCGCTGACGGCGTCCGTCCTCGCCGCCTTCACCCTGATCCTGGCGGGCTCGGTACTGGCGACGGCCGCCGGACCGAAGAAGGAGGGACCGAAGCGCGACGCACGGCGGGTAGCATGGTCGACACGGCAGACGAGCCGGGCGGACGGCCGCGTGGAGTCCCCCTAGGGGGCTTCCCGAGGAACGTCCGGGCTCCACAGGGCAGGGTGGTGGCTAACGGCCACCCGGGGTGACCCGCGGGACAGTGCCACAGAAAACAAACCGCCGGGCGCTTTGGCGCTCGGTAAGGGTGAAACGGCGGTGTAAGAGACCACCAGTGCCCAGGGTGACCTGGGCAGCTAGGTAAACCCCACCCGGAGCAAGGTCAAAAGGAAACACCCCGGTGTTTCTGCGCGGACGTTCGAGGGCTGCCCGCCCGAGTCCGCGGGTAGACCGCACGAGGCCGACGGCAACGCCGGCCCTAGATGGATGGCCGTCTCCCCGGCCGCCGCGAGGCGGCCGGGTGACAGAACCCGGCGTACAGCCCTGCTCGTCTGCCGCCCTGTATTTCCGCAGGTCAGAGGCTATGTTTACTGACTGAACAAACCATTGGGGTCGAATCCGGGTCGAATCCGAGCTGTGAGTATCGTCGTTTCTGTCTCCCGCTCATGTGACATATTCGGGCATTCAGGGTGGTGAATGCGGTCCAGTGTCGCTCTCCAGCAGACATCTCGGATGCTGATGCAGTCGGAAGTACATGTACGAGGTGTCTCCTCGGGAGCCTGCTTTGGCATCGATGGCGCGTCCTCCGGTGAGCTGTGGTCAGATCGAGATGGGTGGCACTGCTCGTGCGGAGTGTCGAGGCGGCCGTCAATGGCGCCCGCGCGGGAGTCGTTGGACACACCGGACTGAACCCCCGCCGAGACCTGTCCGTCTGTCCACTCCGTGCTGCTCCGCCGCGACCGGCCAGCTCGTTGTCCGGGGCGCCCACGCATTTCTGCATGTGGGATCTCGGTGGAGGTTCTGGGTGTCTACAAGGGGAGAGGGGCAAGGGCTCTGGCTGGGTGGTGGGGCCCGAGGAATACGACGATGCCCTCGCCCTCGGTGGCAGGGTGTGTGGCCTGGACCCAACCCTGGCGGCGGTAGAAGGAGACGGCGCGTGGGGAGCGGGCGGAGGTGAGTAGCCAGGAGCGGCCTTCGGGGGCGTCCGCGGTGACCGCGTGCAGCAGTGCGGCGGCCAGGCCGGTGCCATGGGCGTCCGGGTGTACGGCGAGTTCGTCGATCTCGCGGGCGCCGCACAGCCATTCCACGGCGCGCTGTGCTCCCAGGCCGGCGGCGGCCTGGGGGTAGCAGCGGTCGGTGGGGAAAGGCGCCGCCGTCGTCCATGCCGTGGCGAAGCCGACGGCCTGCGTTTCGGCGAAGGCGAGCGCGGCGGTGAAGCCGGGGCGCCGGACGTTGCCGACCAGCCGGCCGAGGAACTCGATCGCCTTCTCTTCGTCCTCGTTCCAGGGTGGGGCGCAGAAAGCTTCGACGTACAAAGAGTGCAGGGCGGAGGCGTGGGCCAGAAGGCCGCCGTTCTTGAAGACTCGGATGTCCATCAGGCCGCCACGAACCCTGCCGCCACGCGCGGGTGCAGCGTCGCGTACTCCAGGGGCGCTGACGGGTCGATCGACACGTCCAGCGGCGCCGGTTCGGCTCCGGCCCGGACGAGGAGGTCGCCCACGTTGGCGATCATCGCGCCGTTGTCCGTGCAGAGCTTCATCGGCGGGACGCGTAGGTGGATCCCGGCCGCCCGGCACCGTTCCTCCGCCAGTGACCGCACCCGCGAGTTCGCGGCCACCCCGCCGACCACTACCAACGTGCCCACCCTGTGCTTACGGCAGGCGTCCACCGCCTTGCGGGTCAGTACGTCCGCAACAGCCTCCTGAAGTGAGGCCGCACCGTCCGCCACCGGCAGCTCGCGGCCTGCATGCCCCTCGGCCCAGCGTGCCGCTGCCGTCTTCAGGCCCGAGAAGGAGAAGTCGTACGAACCCGGCAGCGGGCGCGGAAACGGGACGGCGTGAGGATCCCCCTCGCGCGCGGTCCGGTCGATGGCCGGGCCGCCGGGACACGGCAGCCCGAAGACCCGCGCGACCTTGTCGAAGCACTCTCCGGCGGCGTCGTCGAGAGTGTCTATGAGGTGGAGGACCGGGTCGCGGGCGAGATCACGGACGAGGAGTAGGGAGGTGTGGCCGCCGGAGACGATCAGCACCATGCAGGGGTCGGGCAGCGGGCCGTGTTCGAGAGTGTCGGCGGCGACGTGACCGGCGAGGTGGTGGACGCCGTGGAGCGGGACGCCCAGCGCGTAGGCGAGTCCCTTCGCCGCGGCCAGGCCGACCTGGAGCGCACCGGACAGGCCTGGTCCGGTGGTCACCGCCACCGCGCCGACGTCCGTCAACCGCAGACCGGCCTTGTCCAGGGCGCGCTGGATCACCGGCCGGACCGCATGGACGTGCGCCCGGGCGGCGATCTCCGGTACGACACCGCCGTAGCGAGCGTGCTCGTCCATGCTCGACGCCAGGGCGTGCCCCAGCAGTCGCCCGTGCCGGACCAGTCCCACCCCGGTACCCACCCCTTCCGCCATTGCTTTGTTATTGCAGGTAGTGTGCAATAAGAGCACCTCGGATGTGTACCCCGGCGGGTGAGACCTCGTCGACGGTGCTGAAGGAGGAGCCGGAGGTGTGGGCGCGGCCTGCGCCGCCACCCCGAACCGGATGCGGGGCGCTGTTCTGCCTGACAGCGTCCGTCCCATGGGCAGTGTCCCGCATCCACCTCCATCGCCGTTGCCGTCATCATCGGCACGGTCGAACTGCTGGGCCTGATCGCCGAGAAGGCGGACCTGCACGGCCCGTTCAGGGACTGGGTCTCCGGCCTGGACCTGAACATCATCGGGTACGTCATCGCCGGCCTCTTCTTCGCGACCTGGGCCATCGCCTTGCTGGTGTGCAAGCTCGGCCGGATCGAGGAGAGGCGGACCGCGGGCCTGGCAGTCGACTACGGCGGAACAGGCTGCCGAAGAGGGCGCCCCACCTGGGGCTGTAAGCCGTGCCCGCTGTTGGTCATGGGCTGCAGCGAGTGCGCCGCCTGTAGATGAGAAGCGCCCCGTCGGGGGCGGGTCGCAGGTCTGTCAGCTCCTCGATCCTGCTCTCCGCCTCGGACGAGTGTCGGCTCGCGGGCCCCGAGACGCTGCCGTACGCGCGGCACTTGGTGTGGTGGTGGGGTTCTCCCGTGATGCCGTAGCGCGCAGGCCCGGGACCATGGACGGTGGGGTGAGGCCCACGGTCGTCAGGGTGCGTCCAGTGTGCGGTAGGCGGTGGTGGGGTTCACGGCATGCCGGGAAACCGTGCCAGTTCCTCGGAGGCTTCCGCAGGGGAGATATGGCGCTCCGACGCGGACGGCAACGCCAGCAAACGGAGCCGTCCCGGAGTGAGGCGCAGCCCGTGCCGCTTCAGTCGTGCGCGGGCGTCCACCGTGCTGTCGCTCTCGCTGCGTCATGCGCCGACTGCTGGGCCACACTCGTGCTTCCGCTCCTTCCCTCGCCCGCTGTCCAGGCAAGGGCTTGGTTGCAACTCTCCCGACACGGCCCCCGGGTCCTAGGTCCAATGCCTGATCGGCAGGGACACTTCTTGCTGCTAGCGTGCAGCTGCACATCATTCGCAATTATGTCGGAGGACGTTGGACATGCCGGTGTACACGCTCCCGGAACTTCCGTACGACTACTCGGCGCTCGCTCCGGTCATCAGCCCCGAGATCATCGAGCTGCACCATGACAAGCACCACGCCGCCTACGTCAAGGGCGCCAACGACACGCTGGAGCAGCTCGCGGAGGCGCGGGACAAGGAGACCTGGGGCGGCATCAACGGCCTGGAGAAGAACTTGGCCTTCCACCTCTCCGGGCACATCCTGCACTCGATCTACTGGCAGAACATGACCGGCCCGAAGGACGGCGGCGGCGAGCCTCTAGCCGCCGACGGCGTGGGCGACCTCGCCGACGCGATCACCGAGTCCTTCGGCTCCTTCACCGGCTTCAAGGCCCAGCTCACCAAGGCCGCCGCCACCACCCAGGGCTCCGGCTGGGGCGTCCTGGCCTACGAGCCCGTCAGCGGGCGCCTGATCGTCGAGCAGGTTTACGACCATCAGGGCAACGTCGGCCAGGGTTCCACCCCGATCCTGGTCTTCGACGCCTGGGAGCACGCCTTCTACCTGCAGTACAAGAACCAGAAGGTCGACTTCATCGACGCGATGTGGGCCGTCGTCAACTGGCAGGACGTGGCCCGGCGTTACGCCGCAGCCAAGGAGCGCGGCGACAGCCTGCTGCTCCGCCCGTGACGCTGTAATCGCGTCGGCACCGACGTCCTGCTCGTGATCGTCTTCTCACCCTTCACGGAGCAGGCGGTACAACGGAAGGCTCCCGCAGGCCCGATGCCTACGGGAGCCTTCCTGTTGCTGAGGCCGGCTTGAGAGGCTGTTTGTCGGTCTCAGATGGTGGTGAACCGCAACTCGGGCCGCTCCCAGTTCACCTTCAGTGGTGAGGGGGCGACGGTCCCCACCCGCACGGCGCCCAGGCGTCGGTAGAACTCCTCGGCCGGGGGATGGGAGACCACCCGCACCTCGGTCAGGCCGGCCGCCCCGGCCTGAGTGATCATGGGCTCGATGAGGAGCCGTCCGACCCCCCCTCCCTGAACATCGTCCGCCACGAAGGCCAGGTCCACCTCCGGTGGCTTCAGCAGCAGGGCGTAGAAGCCCTGGAGCCGTCCGGTCTCATCGACGGCCACGAAGACCTGGTGCCGGGTGATGTAGTCGGCGGTGACCCGGTAGCCGGGGATGATCGAGGCGTACGGTCCCTGGTAGGCACCGCAGTTCTGGATCAGGCTGGTGAGGCGGTCTGCGTCCCGCGCGACGGCGCGCTTGATCGTCGTGGACTGCATCCCTATTGCTCCCTGGCTTTTGCGGCGGTCAGTTTCTCCCAGTGGACGGTGCGGTCGCACCAGCGGTCCAGGAGCACCTGGTCGTGGCCGACGGCGAGCAGTCCAGCACCGGTGGCGGTGCGATAGTCCTCGACCGCTGCCACCAGGGCGGTGGTGGTGGAGGCGTCGAGCATCGCGGTCATCTCGTCGCAGATCAGTCCGGAACCCCTCATCTACCTCACCGTCGCCGTCCCTGCCAGAAGATCGCCGCGACGCCGTTGGGCAAGACGGCCAAAGTGATCTGTTGCGGGCCCCCGGTTGCAGCAGGGGCTCAGGGCCGGGCCGTCGCGACCCCGTGCAGGCGCTCTACACCCTGGTTGAAGCGACGCAGCAGGAGCAGCGCGGTCGTGGCGAGGCCGGCGAGCAGGCCCAGCCAGATGCCGACGGTGTCCCAGCCGGTGGCGAAGCCGAGAAGTGCGGCGGCGGGCAGGCCGACGAGCCAGTAGCCGACGAGGGTGACGCGGAAGCCGCCCTTGGTGTCGTCGAGGCCGCGCAGGAGGCCGACGCCGATGTTCTGGGCGCAGTCGAAGAACTGCATCACCGCGGCGATCAGCAGGAGGTTCGTGGCGAGGTCGGTGGCCGTCCGGCTCTCGCCCTCGAAGAACGGCGCCAGCACCAGGCCCGGGAGAGCGACGTAGACGACCGCCACGACCGCCATGACCGCGGCGGCGCAGGCCAGGGCCGTCGCCTTCAGTCGCTGGGCGGCCCCGGTGTTGCCGAGGGCGAGTTCACGGCTGACGCCGAGGGATGCGGCGTGGGAGAGGCCGACGGCGATCTGGAAGACGATGTAGACGAGTTGGTTGACGGCCGTGTGCGCGGCCAGCGCGGCCGTGCCGAAGCTGCCCACCAGCAGGGCGACGACGGAGAAGAAGCCCGCCTCGGAACCGTAGGTGGCGGCGATCGGCGTTCCGAGTGCCGTCAGTCGGCGCAGGGTGGCCGGGCGGGTCTTCCAGATGCTCAGCGACAGCACCGGCGCCAGCCGTGGATCGCGGCGGGCGGAGAGGTACAGGGCGAGGAAGGACAGTGCATACACCGAGCTCGTCGCGAGCCCGATACCCGGCAGGCCCAGCTTCGGCAGGCCCCAAGTTCCATGGATGAAGACCCAGTTGAGCCCCGCGTTGACGGCGATCGAGGCGATCGTGATGCGCAGTAGGGCCTGGGGGCGGCGCATGCCGGCCGTGAACTGGCGTATCGCCTGGAACCACAGGCAGGGCACCAGGCCGGGCGCCATCGTGTACAGCACCGGCTTCGCCGCGGCGACCACGTCCGCGTCCTGGCCGAGGAACACCACGGCATGCCCGATCAGCACCATCAGCAGCGCGCCCGCGAGACCCGCGAGGGTGGACAGCAGCAGGCTCGCCCGGACGAGGTCCCGGACCTCCTCGCGAGCGGCCTCCGCCTCGGCGCCCTCGGCCTCCGTGCCCCGCGTCTCGGCGCGCGCGTCCGCCGCGGCGACCTGGTTGCCGACGGCCGTGACGAGGCCGACGCCCATGGTGCGCAACTGGTTGAAGATCACCATGGCGAGGCCGCCGGCCGCCAGGGCCTCGGTGCCGAGCAGGCCCATCATGATCGTGTCGGTGGTGGTGAGCGCGACCTGGGCGAGCTGGGTGAGCGCGAGCGGCACGGCGAGCGTGGCGAGGGCACGGCCGTCGGTGAGGAGGCGGGCGAGGGCGGGCTGCATCAGTCCTGTTCCTGCGAGGGGTCCTGCGAGGAGTGCGGCGACGTGGGGAGTTGGCGGAGCTTGGTCAGCAACTCGTCGACCTCGCGCTCCACCTGGAGGGAGAGGAGAGCACGGGCGGCCATCCAGTCGTCGTCGAAGACGGTGTCCATGTACTTCTCCCCGCCGTCGTTGATCAACGCGACCATAGTCGTGCCGGGCGGCAGCGCGGACAGCCGGGCCAGGGCCTCGTACACGACGCCGCCCGCCGAGCCGCCGAGGAGCAGTCCGGTGCGCCGGGCGACGGCCCGCGCGGTGGCGAACGCCTCGACGTCGCCGACCTTCACGCCCTCGTCCAGCAGCGAGTAGTCGACCATCGCCCCGATCGTCGCGCCCTCGGGCGTGCCGGTTCCCGACTGGTGGTAGTCGTGCGCGGGCGGCCCGAACGCGATCGAGCCCTTCGGCTGCACGCCGACGATCCGCACCCCGGGTACCGTCTCCCGCAGCGGACCCCCGGTCCCGAACAGTCCGCCGCCTGTGCCCACCGCGCCGATGAGGATGTCGATACGGCCATCCAGCGCGGCGTGGAGTTCGCGGGCCACCGGGTGATAACCCACTCCGTTCGCCATGTTGTTGTGCTGCTCGGTGAAGTAGGCGTTGTCCAACTCGGCGGCCATCTTCTCCGCGAACTCCTCGCGGGCGGCGGTGGCCAGTTCCTCGTCCCCGTCGTCGGCGACGTACACCAGCTCCGCGCCGAGTGCCTTCATCGCGCGCAGCTTGTCGACGGCGGCGTGGTGGTCGACGACGGCGGTGAAGGTGTAGCCGCGCTCGGCGGCCACGACGGCGAGGCCGAGCCCGGTGTTGCCGGAGGTCGACTCGATGATCCGGCCGCCGGGGCGCAGCAGGCCGCGTTCCTCGGCGTCGACGACCATCTGCCGGGCCATCCGTATCTTGGCGGTGCCGGTCGGGTTGAACTGCTCCAGCTTCAGCAGCAGCCGGGCGTCGCTCTCCGTACGGGCCAGCTCGAACAGCGGGGTGGCGCCGATGAGTTCGGAGACCTGCCGCACGATGGGCGGCCGGTACAGGGGTCGTCCATGGAGGCTCCTGTGGTCTTCAGGCGGTCTTTGGTCGGTCGTCGATCGGTCTTCAGCGGGGATGGCGGTCGAGGCGCCAGCGGAAACGGGATCCCGAGAGCTCGACGACGACCTTCGGGGGCAGCGGAAGGTCGTGGAACGGCGACTCGTTGGAGTCCATCTGGTAGCCCGCCGTGTTCAGGTACACGAGCAGGTCACCGACGGCCGGCCGCACCGGGAAGGGGATCTTGCGCCAGGTCAGCATGTCCGACTCCAGGCAGGTCGCCGCCCCCACGCACGCCGGGTACGGCCCCGCGTCGGCGACCGGACGGGCAGCGGCGGGCACGAGCACCGGGTCCGGCAGGAACTCGCTGTCGAACCACTACTCCGACAGGCTGAGGCTGCTGCCGTCCACGGTCAGGATCGCGTACCCGTCGCGTTCTTTCACGCCCTGCACCCGGAACACCGTGAACCCGGCCTGGTCCAGCAGCGCCCGGCCCGGTTCGACGAGGAGGGCGACCCCGGCCGCACGCAACAGCTCGGCCAGTGTGGTGACTTGGCCCGTCGGGGTGGCCGTCAGGATCGTACGCAGAGCGTCGGCGCCGGCGACGGGGGAGTGGTACGGATAGAAACCCCCGAAGGACTTCTCCGCGTGGAAGTGTTCGGGGCGCCGGCTCTCCTCGAACCGCCGCCAGTCCTCCGCCGCCACGTAGTCCACGGCGAGGCCGCCGCCGACGCTGATCCGGTCGGCGCGCAGTCCGAGAGCCCGGGCGCGGGTGCAGAGTGTGACCAACTCCGCCGCGAGGTCCGTGCGTTGGCGGACGTCGTAGCCGGAGAGATGGAAGCTGAACCCCTCCATGCCGACGGGCCCGTCGACGCATCGCCGCAGGGCTGTCTCCAGTTCGCCGTCGTTCAGACCGAAGCGGCTGTGCGGCTGCTCCGGAGGCAGGCGGCGCAGCAACACCCGTGCCATACGGCCGAGTTCATCGGCCAGGGCGATCAGCCGGTCCAGTTCGTCCAGCGCGTCCACCGCGATCAGCGCGCCCTGGAGCACGGCGACCCGCAGCAGCCCGTCCGCCTTGGCCGGACCGGTCACCACCAGGTCCTCGCCGCGCACCCCGGCCGCCAGGGCCTCGCGCAGCTCCCCATGGCTCGCCACGTCCACGCCCAGGCCGGCCACGGCCGCTCGTTCGGCGTAGACGGCCGCCTTGTTGGCCTTCTTCGCGTAGTACACGCGGCCGTCCACCCCCGCCTCGGCGAACACGTTCCGGAACGCCGCGGCGTTCGCGTCGAAGCGTTCGGGGAGCAGTACGTGGTACGGGCCGTCGAGACCGTGGCTCAGCTCGTCCAGCAAGGGGCCGGCCAGCAGGGCCCGTACCTCGGGTGTCGTGTGCGAGGGGAGCGCCGTGGTCACCTCCACAGCGGCACCGCCGTTCCCAGCCCCTGGGCGAGGGCCAGTTGGGCGAACCGGTGGCCCAGGGCGATGTCGGTGACGACCAGCCCGCTGTTGTACGCAAAGATCCGCTGATCCGGGTCCGTACGGCCCTCGGCGCGGCCCGCGAGGACCTCGGGGAACTCGGTGTCCACGTCACGGAGTTGCCCGTCCGCATCGGCCATGTCCACGCCCGTGACGCGCATCTGCGCCGCGCTGGTGGCGATCACCCGGTCGGCCCGGTGCAGCGTCGACGGCCCGATGCCGTAGCCGATGAGGACGGACAGGGCGGCGGGCCTGAGCCACTCCGCGTCCACGGACGCCGGGGTGTTGGGGCCCGCCGTGGCGAGCACGATGTCCGCGTCGCCGGCCGCCGCGCGCAGATCGGTCACGATCTCCAGCTCCCGGTCGGGGAAATACGCGTGCAACTGCTCGCGCACCGCACGGATGCCGTCCGGATGCGTGCCGAAGAGCATCAGCCGCTCCAGGTCCGGCAGCGTGGTCAGCAGGAACGGCAGCGCGAGCCGTCCCTGTGTGGCGGTGCCGATGACCAGGGCGTTGCGGGCGCCGGGCACGGCCAGTTCGCGGGCCAGCAGCGCCGAGACCGCCGGGGTGCGCAGCGCGCCGACCCGGCCGCAGTCCAGCATCGCGACCGGCAGCCCGGTCTCGTCGTCGTACAGGGTCAGCGTCGTGTAGTAGTGCTGCTTGTCGCGGTCCTCGTGCAGGCCGTACTTGTACGACGTCTTCACCGCGACCACGCCCCGCTCGCCGTCGCGGCCGAGCATCGCGTACGCCACCGAGTGGCCGTCCTCCGGCTTGACGGTGAGCTTGCGCGGGTTGTCGGACCTGCCGTCGGCCAGCGTGCGGTACGCCTGCTCGACGACGGAGACGACGTCGGACAGGGTGATGTCGATGCCGGCCACGTCACTGGTGCTGAGGATCCGTGAGATCACCTCCGCGCTGGACCCCGACACAGGCCACGCGATCATGGACTTCCTCACCGACCTGCGCGAGCGTCGCGGCACGACCCTCGTCCTCATCAGCCACGACCTGCCCCTCATCGCCGACCGCACGGACACCGTCACTGTCCTGGAGGCGGGCCGCGTCGTCGAGTCGGGCCACACGGCCGACGTCTTCACCGACCCACAGCACGAGGCGACACAGGCACTGCTGGGCACGTCCGCGCCTGCCGCGAGGCCCTGACCGCGGGCCGCCGTGCACCGCCGAAGCGACTTGAAGCCGGTGACGCGGACTCGGCCCGTATGGGTTCTCGTGCGGTGTCCGTACGAGATCGATCCAGGAGGCGGAGGGTGCTGCACGCTGCTTTTTCGACCTGCCTGAGTCTCTGCAATCTTGTGTGTGCCCAAGTAGGAGCGTCGTGAGGACGGGCGTGAGCCGCTGCGGCGAAATCCGGAGTTGAAGGGGGACACCGACAGCCGAGGCTCCCTCTTCGATCAAGCTCACCCCCTGGGAGGTCTTGCATACGCTCGGACGTGCCAGCCACCCTGCTGTCCCGGCAGGGGGTGGGCCGGAGTCGAGTGTCTGGCCGGGGCAGATGGAGTATTGCGATGCGAGAATCTAGGGTCGGCACGTGGCTTTCATCCTGGTGTGTGAAGACGACGCGGCGGTTCGCGGCATTCTCAGGCGTGCCCTGGAGCACGACGGTCACACCGTTTCCGTCGCTGCCACGGCGGACAGCCTGCTACGGCAGCTCGCACCGGTGCCCCAGCTGGTCGTCCTGGATCTCGGGCTGCCGGACGCCGACGGCCGCGATGTCTGCCTGGCCCTGAGGGCTCGCGGCGTCGATGTGCCGGTGTTGATGCTCACCGCCCTGGACGGTCTGCATCACAAGGTGGGCGGGTTCGAGGCGGGCGCCGACGACTACATGACCAAACCCTTCGACATCCCGGAACTGCTGGTCCGCGTCCGGGCCCTGCTGCGCCGTTCCACTGTGGCGCCCGCATCGCACGAGGTCGTCCTCGATCCGGCGAAGCACATGGTGACCTACGATGCGGCGAGCATGAGCCTGACCCCGACCGAGTTCCGCCTGCTGGGCCGCCTGATCGCCTCGCGGGGCGACGCGGTGCGCCGTCACGCCCTCGTCGCCGCCGGCTGGCCGCACGGGGCCCAGGTCAGCGACAACACCCTCGACTCCTATGTGCGCCGGCTGCGGACCAAGCTCGGTCCGCTGGGTGTGGCCGAACGGCTCGCGACGGTCCGCGGTGTGGGCTACCGATGGCAGTGACGGGATTCCGCAGAAGCGTCGTCGCGCTCACCGTTCTGATCGCCACCGCCGTGGTCGCCATCCTGGTCGTCGTCTCGCACGTGCTGCTGAGCAGGGTGACGGACGCCGACGCGCACGATCTGGCCCGTACGCGCACCGAGGCGGTCGCGGCGAACGTGACCGTCAAGGGTGGCCGTGTCGTGCTCACGGAGAACGGCAGTGAGGCGCTGGACGAGGTCGCCTGGGTGTATGCCGACCGCCGCCTGATCGACGGGAACGTACCGGCGAGCGTGGTCAGGCGTGTCCATGAGCTGGTGGACTCGGGGCGTTCGCAGACCGCGACCGTCGGCGACTCCCTTCTGTACGCGCGGACGGTCCCGGTCGACGGCCATCACGTGATGGTGGTCGTCCGGGTGGACCTCACGCCCTATGAGACGTCCGAGCAGCGCAGTCTGACCTTGTCGCTGATCCTCGGCGGCCTCACGATCGTCCTCGCCGGCGGTGTCGCACATCTCGTGGTGCGCCGCGCGCTGCGGGTCGTGCACGAAATGGCCGCCCTCGCCGACGACTGGGGCCATCACGAACCCGGCCGCCGCTTCAATCTCGGCGTCCCCCGGGACGAGTTCGGGGAACTGGGACAGACCCTGGACCGCCTTCTGGAGCGCGTCGACAACGCGCTGGCGGACGAACGCCGGCTCACCGACGAGATCGCCCACGAGCTGCGGACACCGCTCACGGTCCTGCGGGGTGAAGCGCAGCTGGCTCAGCTGTCCGGTGATCCGGTGCCGCCGGAGGCGGTACTGAGCGAGGTCGACCGTCTCGACGCGGCGATCACGACGATCCTGCGCGCCGCGCGCGCCCGCACGGACGAGGGGACCCGGTGCGATCTGCGCACCGCCACGCGGCAGGCGATCGGCGGTCGCGCGGTCGAGGTCGACGTTCCGGCGAAGATCGAGGTGGCCGTGGCGCCCGACGTCGCCGTGTCGCTGCTGTCACCCCTTGTGGAGAACGGCCTGCGGCATGCGAGGACGCGGGTGTGGATCACCGCACGCAGTCAGGGTGCGGCTGTCGTGGTCGATGTCCTGGACGACGGCCCCGGGTTCGATCCCTCGGACGTCGAGCGGGTCTTCGAGGCGGGTGTGACCGGCGGCGACGGATTTGGGCTGGGGCTGCCGGTGGTCCGGCGCATCGCCGCCTCGGCCGGTGCGGAGGTCCGCGCGATCGCGGACGGCCGCGGTCACGTCGAGGTGACGCTCCCGGCCGCGGGTGCGGTCACGTAGTCAGGTTGCTTGCAGGTTCCCCGCGCGAACCTGGCCCGCATGACAACGACAACGGAAGCGCGCACGCGCAACGGGCGCCTCATGCTCAACAAGGTCCCCGAGGTCACCATCTGGTTCTGGGTGATCAAGATCCTGTGCACCACCGTGGGTGAGAGCTTCGCCGACTGGATCAACATGAAGCTGGGCGTCGGCCTGGTGAACACGGCCTGGATCTTCACCGGGGTGTTCGTGGTGGTCCTGGCCGTGCAGCTAAGGCTGAAGCGGTACGTCCCGTTCCCCTACTGGCTGACCGTGGTCGTTGTCAGCGTCACGGGGACCCTGTACACCGACATCCTCACCGACCAGCTCAACGTGCCGCTGTGGATCAGCACCGCGGTCTTCTCGGTGCTGCTCGCGGTCGTCTTCGGAGTGTGGTGGCTGCGCGAGCGCACGCTGTCGATCCACTCGGTCACCACGCTTCCGCGCGAGTCGTTCTACTGGCTCGCCGTTCTCGTCACCTTCGCGCTCGGCACGGCGACCGGCGACTGGACCCTCGAGCTCACCGGCTGGAGCCCGGGCGTCTCGGTGCTGCTGCCGCTCGGCCTCATCGCCGCGATCACGCTGCTGTGGAAGTTCGGCGCGAACCCGGTGCTGTCCTTCTGGCTCGCCTACATCCTGACCCGCCCGCTGGGCGCGAACATCGGCGACTGGCTGGCCTCCCCGAAGGTCGCTCAGCCGGGCGAGCCGACCGGCCTCGCGCTGGGCACCTTCACCACCAGCCTGATCTTCCTCGGCCTGATCCTGGCCACCGTGGTCTACCTGACGGTGACGCGCTCGGACGTGACCGAGACCTACGAGGCCGCCCACGCCGTCCACACCACCGGCGACCTGCGCAAGGAGCGGGTCGGCTTGGCCGGCTTCGCACTGCTCGCGGTCGCCACCACGGGCCTGCTGATCTGGGCCCACAGCCAGCCGCACACCGGCCCGGCGCCGGAGGAGGACAACACCTCCGCGGTCCAGATGGCCCCTGGCGAGGCGGTGAAGAAGTTCCCGCCCGCCAAGGTCGCCGCCCTGAAGACCCTCGCCTCCACCTCGCTCAAGGACGCCCAATCCGGGGACGCGAAGGGCGCGCACGCGGCCGCACAGTCGCTGCGTGACCTGTGGGATGCCGACCAGGCCTCGCTGCAGCCGCTGGACCAGACCGGGTGGACCTCCATCGACGCCCAGATGGACAAGGTGCTGGGGACCTTCGGCATCGACCACTCGAACCCGCCGATGCCGCCCGCGCAGCAGGAGAAGGAACTGAACGCCCTCCTGACGGACATGGGCTGACCGGTCACCCCCTCTCCACTAACCCCGTCGGGGCGGTCGAAGCCGGTGCCGATGGCCCGACCGCCCCGTGTCCCGCAGCAGAGCCCACCGGGGCGACACATTGCGCGGCCTCACCTCATACCGCCGCGTGCGCGCCCCTGTCGCGCTGTGACACGGCCAGGTAGCCGACGAATCCGATGATCGCCACCGTCCAGGCGAGGGTGACCGGAGCCAGGCCGAGGGCGAGGCCGCCACGGGTGTGGGGGAGGGCCATCCAGTCGGCGAGGGACGCTCCGAGGGGGCGGGTGATGACGTAGGCGGTCCAGAATGCGGTCACCGCGCCGAGGGCCCCGAAGCGGTGGGCCAGGGCGGGTACGCAGATGGCGGCCGCGAAAAGGGCGACCGAGCCCAGGTAGCCGAAGCCGACGGTGGCCGTGAGATCGCCCGCCGCGGTGCCGAGGGCGAAGGTGGCCAGGACGGCCGCCCAGTAGAACGCCTCGCGGCGACGCGACCGGATCGTGTGGATGGAGAGGGTCCGCTCGCTCGCGTACCAGAGGGCGAACACCGCGGCCAGTACGACGAGAAACGCAGGTGTCGAGACGGCGTACGGCACGCCGAGGCCGACGTGCAGGACATCGGCGGCCATCGTGCCGAAAACGCTGACCATGACGACGGCGGTCCAGTAGACCCAGGCGACATACCGGCGGAGCGTGAACTGCACGGCCAGGGACGCCACGAGTGCGAGGCCGCCGAGCGCCACCGCAGGGATCGGGCCGAGCGTGCGGGCCAGGAGGTCCGACGCCGTCTCGCCCATACCGGTGGTCAGCACCTTGATGATCCAGAAATAGACGGTCACCTCCGGCACCTTGTTCGCAAGTTGGCGTGCGGGGGTGAGGGGGCGTTCGTCGAGGACAGGCTCAGCGGTCATGATCCGCACGATGGCAGTTCGAGCATGAACGCAACCTGAACGGTCCACTACGCCGTTCGGGCCTCCCGCGTGGGCTGCTGCCCGCCCTCCCCTCACCGTGGACCGGGGTGAGGGAGACGACTCCTCTCACCCGTCTCTAACCGACAAGCCGTACGGTGAAGGGATCTCCTACGACGTGTAGGAGATCCTGGTTCCGGGGCGCGTGACGACGAAAGGTGCAGGATGGCCGACGGCCCGAACGTCACGACGACCGGTGCCTCCCGCACCGGCTTCCCGCCTCGGTCGGCCCGGCCTCGGCGCCGGTGCCGCGAACCTTGGCTCGCGGCGGTCGCGGGAGCTTTCACACTCGCCCAGCTCGTCCTCGTACGACCGGATCTTGGTCTCGGCTGGGACGAGACGGTCTACGTCAGTCAGGTCAGCGGCCAGGTTCCGGCCGCCTTCTTCAGCGCGCCCCGCGCCCGTGGCATCTCTCTGCTCGTCGCGCCGATCGCGTCATGGTCCGACTCCACCGCCCTTCTCAGGGTCTACCTGGCAGTCCTCTCCGGTCTGGGCCTCTACTTCGCCCTGCGCATCTGGCGAGCCCACGTCATGCCGCGCGTCCTGGCGCTGGCGGGTGCCCTGTTCGCCTCCCTCTGGGTGACCTTGTTCTACGGCCCGCAGGCCATGCCCAACTACTGGGTCGCCGTCGGAGCCCTGGTCGCCGTCGGCTGCTTCGTGCGGGTCCGGGAGAACGCACGTGACAGGGCGGCCTGGTGGGGCGTGTTCGCGGGCACGGCGCTGATGGCGTGGATGCGCCCGATGGACGCCGTCTACGTGGTGCTGCCGCTGCTCGCCCTGGCTGTGCGCCGCCCCCGCCTCCTCGCCGTACTGGTTGCCGGACTGCTGGCCGGCGCCGGTGAGTGGGTGATCGAGGCGTACGTGAGTTACGGCGGTTTGGGGCAACGTCTGTCCGACGCCTCCCGTGTCCAGGGCGGCCTCGGCTGGCATCTGGCGGTGGTCGACCAGCTGCGCAGTCTCGGCGGGCGTACCCTCTGCCGTCCCTGCACCGGATCGGCCCCCAACCCGGTGGTGAGCCTGTGGTGGTTCGCGCTGCCCGTCCTCGCCGCGCTCGGAGCGGTCACCGCCGTCCGTGTCCGCCGCGCCCTGCCCGTCCTGCTGCCGCTGACCTGCGCGGTCACGGCCGCCGTCCCCTACCTGTTCCTCATCGGCTACGCGGCCCCCCGCTTCCTGCTGCCCGCCTACGCCCTGCTCGCCCTCCCCGTCGCCCATGGCCTCGCTCACCTGGTCAGCGCCCCGAGTCGGAGGACTGCGCGCACCGTCGCCGTGAGCCTCGTGGCGGCCTGCCTTGCGGCTCATCTGGCCGTGCAGTACGTCGTCCTGGAACACACCGTGCGCAGTTCCGCCGCCAACCACGACAACTGGTCCCGTACCGCCTCGGCCCTCCACACGCTCGGCGTACGGCCGCCGTGCCTGCTCAGTGGCTATGAGGCCGTGCCCATCGCCTTCTACACCGGTTGCGGCTCGGCACAGACCGACGGTCACGACACCAGCACCACCGGGGCCGCACTGGCCCAGGCCGCTCACCGGACCAAAGTCGCCGTCCTCGCCCAGCCCGGCGACCATCCGCCCGCCTACGCACGCACCTGGTCCATGGAGCGGGCCGGCGCTCTGCACGCCTACGTCGCTCCCTTCGTCCGGCAGGGGCGGTGACCGTGGCGACCGTGTCCGACAGCGTGACCGTGACCGCGGGCCGACGCCACTACGTCCGGCTGGGCATCACTCTTGTGGTGCTCGTCGCCGCCGGCGCCATGCTCGTGGCGCACCGGGCCACCCTCGACACCGGTACCGACCAACTGGCCGCCGCCGACGGGGAATGGCTCGTGCTCGCCTGCTTCGCCACTCTCGCCACGTGGGTGTGCGCTGCTGTGGCGCAGCAGGGGGCGGTCGTTGAACGGCTGCCGAAGGGACGGCTGGTGGCCGCTCAGTTCGCGGCGTGCGCAGCCAACCACATCCTGCCCGCAGGAGCCGGGGCGAGCTTGGTCAACCTGCGGTTCCTGACGCGGTGCGGCCTGTCCACCCGGCGCTCGGCGACCGCGCTGGCGGTGAAGGCGTCGGTCGGCGGGATCGTCCGGTGCGTGCTGGGTGTCGTCCTGCTGGTGGCGTCAGCGGGCACTGTCCCGCTGTCGGTGCGGGTCCCCCACGTGCTGGTCCTGGTGCCGGTCGTGGCGGCGGCCGTCGTGCTGGCGGTGGTGGCCAGCGGTCGGTTGAGGCGGGTGGTGGGGCGGGCCGTGACCGACGTGCGGGAGGTGCATCGCTCCCGAGGGCGGGCCTGCGCACTGTGGGGCGGCTCGGTCGCGTTCGCGTTGCTGCACGCGGGTGTGGTCGTGGCCGTCGTCCGTGCGCTCGGTCTCGCGTTGCCCACGAGCCATGTGGTGATGGCCTACCTCGTTGCCAGTGGGGCGGCGGCCCTGCTTCCCACGCCCGGTGGACTGGGGTCGCTGGACGCCGCGCTCGCCTTCGCGCTCACCGCCGCCGGAGCACCGGGGCAGACGGCGATCTCGGCGGTCATCGGCTACCGCCTGCTCACCGGCTGGCTGCCGATGGCACCGGGACTGCTGGTCCTGGGGTTGCTCGCCCGCCGGTCGGCGCTCTGAGACGGCGGAACGCCCTCACACGGTCGCCTCCAGCGGCCCCGCACGTCCCTGTCCTCAGCGACGCGGCAGCCGTTTCATCGGCCACCTCGCCTTGCGCGGCGATCCCGTTGGCGCGCTGGCCACCGGGCGGTGCAGGCGATGGCGGGCGACGAGTTCGAGCGTCACCGCGACCGCGACGGACTGCACTGCCATGAGCGCGATCAGGACGAACAACTGCACCGCCCCGGCCATCACGGGACTCGCCCCTGCCATCAGCATGCCGACGAAAGCACCGGGGAGGGTGACCAACCCCACCGTCCGAGTCTGGTCGAGGCCCGGCAGCAGTGCCTCTGATGCCGCAGGGCGGGCGATCTCCAACCGTGCGTCCCGGTCCAGGAAACCCAGGGCCATCGCGGCCTCCACCTCCCCATGGCGCTGCGTCAGTTCGTCCAGGGCACGACGTCCGGCGAGGACGGTCACGGTGAGTGCGCCGCCGATGAGGATGCCCGTGATCGGGATCAGTGCGATGCCTCGCAGCGGGACGAGCCCCGTCAGCAGCAGTGCCGCGACGACCGGCACCACGCCGACGGCGATCGGGGCGGCCGTGAGCCACCAGGTGTGGTCGCTGGTGACTCTCCGTCCAGCCGTACGCACCGCCACCGAGAACATGACGACAAGAAACGCCAACAGCCCTGGCACGGACTTGACGGCCCACGTGATGACCACCGACACGACGGCCAGCTGCGCCGCGGCCCTCAGTCCGGCGACGAGGATCTCCCGGGCTCGGCTTTTGTACGGGTGGGGGTCGAGATGGAACCGCCCGGCGACCACCGCCGCCGCCAGGAGCAGAGCGGCGAGCAGGACGCCGAGGGTGATGTTGACCGGGACGAGGGATGCCGCACTCGACGTCACGTTCCCCACCTCAAGGACCCGCTGCCTGGGCCGAGTGATGCCGTGCAATCAGCCAGACCACGCACCTGATGTGAACGAGGCAGTCTACGTCGACGCCGTGCCGCCGCGGTCCGGGTGCCCGGCTTTTTGACTGAAGGTGGGAGTCGTTCGGCGGTGACTGTGGGCGTCGGCTTCTGACCGAGTTTGGGGTATCGGTTTGTTCTGGCGTCACCTGGGGCTTGCGGTGGGGCGGGCTTCTATCGTTGGTGGCCGGATGGGGAAGTCGTCGTCTGCGCGCCGCACACCGGTGTTGCCTACCTCCACCTCATGCGACCCGCTCGCCTCCCTCCGGCGGCGAGGTGCCCTCGCCCAAGAACGGCACCCGCAGACACCCCCGGTGATCAAGGCGAGCTTGGCTGGCCGGACGGATCCGCCGTCGCAGGCCGTCCGGAAAGCAAAGCCACGCCTGGCCGCGTGAGGGCAGCTCGGCATTCACCCACACCGGAACACCCCGCAGCACACCGCCCCACTGTGGCGCCCCCGCAAGGGAGAACTCCCCCAGCGCCACATCAACCGCCACCTGCCGGTCAGCCACCACCAGCAGGGCAGCACGATCTGACGCCTTGGCCACCCAGCTATCCGGCACCCGCCGCCATTTACCCGCGACTGCGGCGGCAGGAGCAAGGGAAGGGACCGCGAAACCGCTCCAGGCACGAGCGGCCCTTGTCCGTTGGCGCACTGCCCGACTGCCCCACCAGCTCCGGCGGTGCCCCTCTGTGAGCCAGTAGCCCGGCGGCTCGGCGCAAACACCACCTGAACGGCGCACGTTCCCGTGGCCTGGCGTGCGAGGCGACCCGTCCGGCCGCACGCTGAACTCCACTGCCGGTACGCCTCAGGTGTGATCACGCTCCGTCCGGAAGGCCCCGTTCTCCTCATGGCTCTCTTTATCCCGATGGGGCTGCTGACGGTGATCACCCTCGACGCATTCGAGGACTACCTCTTCCCGCCCCTCGACCGCGGAGGAAGGCGTCCCGAGCAGTCGGAATCCGGCTGAGCAGTCCATCGAACGGAGAAGACAACCATGAGCGCTCCTTGCGAAAAGCTGCTCCGCCTTGAGAAGGGCCATGCCGAGCCCGAAGAGCTGGCCGCCATCACCGTGGTCCTGATAGCTCGTGCCGCCACCCAGACCGCAGCCGACCCGGCCCAGTGCGCCCGCTCCAAGGCCGGCTGGCGTCGTCTTGAGCGCACTCCCGGCTTCCGTGCCCCGCACAGCTGGCAGCACTGACCAAGGCAGGTCCGGCTGACCCGCCGGGAACTGGTTCGGTGACACCATTCCACCGACATTGATCATGCAGACGCCCCCGAAGCGACTCTCGCTCGCTGACACGTCAGCCGCTTCTCAATCCACCGGATCCGGCGGCCGTTCCAGCCGGTATCCGTGCCCCCGCAACGTGGCGATCTCCGGCAGGCGGACAGGACCGCCCCCGGCCTGCGCCGCCTCGGTCAGTCTGCGTCGCAGGCCCGCCATCGTCACGTCGAGAGTCTTGGTGGGTCCGAACCAGTTCTCGTCCCACACCTCGGACATCAACGACTCCCGCGACACCGCCTCGCCGACCCGCTCGGCCAGCACCGCGAGCAGGTCGAACTCCTTGGCCCGCAGGGGGATCTCGACACCGTGCAGCGCGCATCGGCGGGCGGAGACGTCGACGACCAGATCGCCCAGTCGCACGGGCTTGCGGACCGGGGCAGTCACTGCCTGCCGCCGCAGATGCGCTCGCAGCCGGGCGAGCAGCACCGTCATGCTGAACGGTTTGACGAGATAGTCGTCGGCCCCGGCATCGAGTCCGGCGATGACGTCGATGTCCTCGGTCCGTGCGGTCAGCACGACGATCAACAGATCGGGGAGGCGGGCCCGCAGATCCCGGGCCACGTCCAGGCCGTCCATGTCGGGCAGCCCCAGGTCCAGCAGCAGCACGTCGTACGGTGCCCGCGCGGCCTCGGCCAGCGCGCCCGCCCCCGTGCGGCACCAGGTCGGCGCGTAGTCGTGGCCGCGCAGGCCGGAATTCAGATGGCGGCCGATGGTGTCGTCGTCCTCGACGACAAGGACACGGTGACGGTAGCGGTCCGGTGCGGCGGGCGTGCGCATGGACCACAGCCTAGGAGTGCACAGGGTGGGGAGCTCGTCCTGCGCGCGGGGAGTGTTCACAGGTCGCGGAGCTCCTCCACGGCGGGGCGTCGGGTGGTGCGGATGCCGTTGAGGGCCGCGGCGAGGATGGCGGCGACGGCGGCAGTGGCGGTGAGTGCGAGGTAGGTGCCGGGGACCGAGAGGCCGGCGGGTGGCGGATCGAAGACGCCGGTCAGGACCTTGACCAGCATCTGTGACAGGGCCCAGCCGATCAGGGCGCCTCCGGCGAGACCGCCGGCGGCCAGCAGCAGGGCCTCGGTGAGGACCATGCCCCGCAGGTGATGTGCCCGAGCGCCGAGGACCGTGGCAATCGCGAAGGTACGGCGGCGCTCGGCGAGCCCGAGGGCGAGGACGAGCCCACCGGCTCCCGCGGCCAGCAGCACCGCGAAGGCGAGTTCGATGCGGGTCAGGCCCGCCAGATCGACCGACGTCAGGCTGGTGCCGACGGTGCCGCGGGTCTGGGTGAGGTCGGTGACGGTGGCCCCGGTGCCGAGCTGCCCGCGCAGCTGTGCGGCGATCTGCTTCTGGTGGCTGCCGCCGGTGTCGAGGAGAAAGGCGCCCACCGCGTCGCTGCCGGTGGCGTTGGCGACGTAGGAGGCGTTGGCGACGAAGAAACTGTCCTTGGGGGCGGTGGGGAACTCCTTGGCGATGCCCGCGTAGTGGAAGGGGACCGTATGCAGGGCTTTGGTGCGGGCGTCCTGGACGCGCAGGTTGACGGTGTCGCCGGGGGAGAGCTGGAAGTCGTTGACGGTCTCGACGCTGACCAGCAGGTTGTCCGGGTGCTGGGCAAGGCGTCGCATCAGCTGCCGGGCGCCGCCGCCGGCGAAGTAGGCGTCCTGGAGTGAGGTGGCCCTTGCAATGGTGTCCGGGCGCACGCCGTAGAGGTCCTGGAGGTCGGAGCCGACATAGGCGAAGCGATGCTGGAGGGGTTCGACGTGCCGTACACCTGAGATCTTCAGGGCCGCTCCGGAAGCGGGTGGGACCTGGGCCCCGGGCGGTTCGGTGACGGTGACGTCGGCGCCGTTGGTGAGCCGGGCGTCGACCTCGGCCTGCTGCTGGTACGTGGCGTTGAAGACGGCGGTGGACACGGCGAAGGAGACGGCCAGGGCGAGCAGTACCACCGAGCGGGCGAGCGGTCGCCGGCGCCGGGTCAGTACGGCCGCGGTGGTCCCGGCCAAGGTCGCGGTCAGTGGGCGGGCCAGCCGGGTCAGAACGGGACGGCCACGGGTGAGGACCAGCAGGGTCAGGCGCCACAGCAACAGGGCCGCGCCGATCCACAGCAGGGCGGGGCCGAGGAAGGCCCAGTACGACACGGAGATGCTGGGAACGCCCTCGGGGGCGAGGACCAGCGCGTACTGATTGCCGGAGGAGGCACGGAAGACCAGCCACGAGCCGATCAGGAGCACGAAGTCCAGGCCGCACCGCAGCCACCAGGGCGACCGGGAGGGGCGTACGCCCTCCTGTTTGCGGGTGTCGGCGACGGTGACCGAGCGCAGGTCCCGCAGCGCGGGGACGAGAACGGCACCGGCGGCCACCGCGGCTCCCAGTGCGAAGGCGATCGCGTACCAGACGACCCAATGCCCCGCGCTCGCGCCGAACGAGGCCGCACCGAACGCGAGACGGCCGGTGAGCGCGGCAACACCCAGCCCCGCGAGGCCCCCGGCGAGACCGATGAGGGCGGCTTCCAGGCCCGCGAGGCCGGTGATCTGACGGGGCCGCAGCCCGCGCAGTCGCAGCAACCCCTGTTCCTGGCGCCGCCGTTCGCCGCCGGCCGAGGCGACCGCCGCCGTCAGCGCGGCCGCCAGGACCGCTCCTGGCACGCCGAGGAAGAGGAAGAGGATCTGGGCATACAGGGCGTCCTGGCGGGCGGAGTCGAGGGCGGCGCCGATGTTGTTGCCGACCAGGGCGGTGCCTGCCGAGCGAGCCTCCAGGTTGTGGGCGGCACCGGTGACCGAGGAGAACGCGGCGGCCGGGTCGGAGGGCAGCCCGGTGTTGCTGCGGGCGACGTGGATCTGGGTGGTGACGGCAGTGGCGCCGCGGGTGAGGGAGGCGAACCGGGCGGCGGGCAGCAGGACGACGTTGTCAGGGGGCGCGGTCGGCTGCGACTGGCTGGGGGCACCGACGGTCTGGAAGAGGGAGTCGGCCTGGGGCAGGTCGACCACGCCGTCCACCTTCACCCGGCGCAGGCCGGCACCGGGAAGCTGGACGCCGATGGTGTCGCCCGGGGCGGCGTGCAGGTTGGACGCGGTCTGCTGGGCCAGCAGGACGCCGGTGGAGGAGCCCGACAGCGTACGGACGGCGTCCGGGAAGCGGGCACGGTAGCCGTCGGGCAGTCCGAGGGCGACGCCGGGGCCGGTGGTCTGGGTGCTGCCCTGCACACGGGCCGTGAACGCGCTGGTGTGGGCGAAGCCGACGGGCAGCGCGGTGTAGGTGCCGGGAGTCTTCTGCACGAGGGACAGAACGGCGTTCGGGTCGGCGCCGGGCTGCACCTGGACCTGCCAGTCCACGGCGACCGAGCGCAGGGCGCGCTGGGTCATGGTCGCCTTGGACGCGGTGAGGAAGGAGCCGAGCGCGGCGACGAGGGCGACCGCGAGCGTGACGCCTGCCAGGGCGGCCAGCAGCCGGCCGGTGCGGTGGCGGGCCAGGCCGTGAGCCCATGCGGTGATCATGACACCTCCTCGGGTGCGAGCAGTCGTCCGTCGCGCATGCTGCGCCGGACGGTGAGCCGGGCGGCGACGGCCGGATCGTGGGTGGTGACCACGAGGGCCGCACCGGTGTGGCCGGCAGCCGTCAGCAGGGCATCCAGGACACGGGCGCCGGTGGCGTGGTCGAGGCGGCCGGTGGGTTCGTCGGCGAGGATCAGGCGAGGCGCCTGGGCCAGAACCCTGGCGGCGGCCACCCGTTGGGCCTGACCGCCGGAGATCTCCTCGGGCAGCCGTTCGGCGAGGTCGGCGGCGTCCACCAGGGCGAGCGCGGCGAGCGCGGTCTGCCTGGCCTCGTCTTCCGCGCGGTCGGTGAGGACCAGGGGCAGGGCGGTGTTCTCGGCCACGTTCAGGGCGGGGATCAGGCTGTCGCCCTGGAACACGAGGCCGATGTCGTACGGCCCGAGGGAGGCGGCGCGGGTGACGGTGCCGCGGGTGGGCTGTTCGAGTCCGGCGATCAGATGGAGCAGCGAGCTCTTGCCCGATCCCGAGGGGCCGACCACAGCGAGCCGGTCCCCGGCCCGGATCGTCAGGTCGGCGCCGTGCACGGCCACCACCGCCTGGGCTCCCCGGCCGAAAGTCAGGGCCGCGTCCGTGCAGCTGACGAGTACGTCATCCGACGACATCGCGTGCCTCCTCGCGGTCGTGCGGCGGCGGGGCACCGGTGGCCCTGCCGTCTGTCAGGGTGATCACCCGGTCCGCGACCCGGACCGCCTCCGCGCTGTGCGTGACGAGCAGCACCGCGCAGCCTTCCGCGGCCCGCTCCCGCAGCAGGGAAAGCACCAACTGTTCGTTTTCGCCGTCGAGTTCACCGGTCGGTTCGTCGGCAAGCAGGACGGCGGGCGCGTTGGCCAGGGCGACGGCGAGCCCTGCCCGCGCCAGCTCGCCGCCGGACAGCTGCCGGGGCAGGGCACGTGTCCGCCCGGCCAGCCCGACCTGCGCCAGCAGGGTCCGGGCCGGGACGGGGGCCCTGCGGCCCTGCGCCCGCTGCGGCAGGCGGACGTTGTCGAGCACGTTCAGGTGGGGCAGCAGGTTGCGGGTCTGCAGCAGGACGCCGATGTGCCGGGCGCGCAGCCGGGCCCGTTCGGTCTCCGGCCGGTGGCTGATCCGTACGCCGCTCACGCGGACCTCGCCGCCTGAGGGTTCGTCGAGTCCGGCCAGGCATGCCAGCAGAGTCGACTTTCCGGCCCCGGACGGTCCCACCACCGCGACGGTCTCACCACGTCGCACCGTCAGCGACACCCCGCGCAGGGCGAGCGTCTCCTCCTCGCCGACCCGGTAGAAGCGGTACAGCTCTCGGGCGGTCAGCACATCGTCGGACGAGTCGCGGGAGTCGTACGAGTCGACTGGCATCGGTTCACCGCCACGCGAAGGAGTCGCTGACGATGCGCCAGGGATCGACGTTGTCCGCCTTGACCGGGCCGGACAGAGTCAGGTCGACCTCGTGTCCCGCGCGATAGAAGGCATAGCGTTCGAACGCGTCCCGCACCACCTTGCCGGTCACCGGGTCCTTCGCCGAGTCGCCCTGGTAGGTCAGCAGGACCAAACGGCCGGAGTGCCGCGTCACCTCCGACACCTTGGGAGCGGCGAACTTCGGCACCTGGGAGCGCAGTTGCGGTATCACCTTGCTGGTGACCGAGCCGGTCGTCGGCGCGGCGGCGGCGGAAACCGCCGTGATCCTCACAGTGTTGAGCTTGTCCGTGAACACGGTGGTGCCGCCCTGGCCGGTGCGGGCCCAGCCCTCGGGCACCTTGACCGTGAAGCCGGTGAAGGCACCGCCGCTCGGCTGGTAGGCGACGAACGCCTGGTTGTCGGGGATGTCACCGGGAGGGTTGGACTCGGTGGGCGCCGCGTTGTTCTGCCCGCGGCTGCCACCTCCGCCTCCGGAGGAGGAACCGGCCGTGGGAGCGGCCGGGGACGTCGTCGAACCGGAGCCCGAACCGGAGCCCGAACCGGAGCCCGAACCCGAGCCTGAACCCGTCCCGGAACAGCCCGCAGTCACCGCTGCCACCAAGGCCAGTCCGACGACCGCGTACGTCCGTGTGCGTGCTGCCATGACCACTGCCCTCCAGAGGAGTCCTCGGACCGGACGATCCACAGCACCGACGCTAGGGAGAGGCCGGTTAACGCCCTGCTCGCCGTGGGTTAGAGGACGGCAAAACCGTGTGGCGCAGCACGTCCGCCCTGGTGAACGGCCCGCATGATGGGGTCATGAGACAGCGTGTGGTGCGAGTCGCCCTGACCGCCGCTCTGGTCGCAGTCGTCCTCCTCGCCGTCCCGCTCGCCCTGGCCATCAGGTCGTCCCTGTACGCCGACCAGCGCGACACCCTGGAGCGGTCCGCCCTGGCCGCGGCCGTACGTGTGAGCCCGGACTACGCGACCGGCGACCCGGCGGAACTGCCGAGGCCCCCGGCAGGCGGCCACCTCGGTCTGTACGACCCGCAGTCGCGGCTGCGGGCGGGCAGCGGCCCCCGTTCGGGCGACGCACCGGTCCGTCGAGCCCTGGGCGGTGAGGCCGTACGGGGCCACTCGGGTGGCGACCTGGTGGTCACCGTGCCCGTCTCCCACGCCGAGCAGGTGATCGGCGTCGTGCGGGTCTCGTCCCCCGCAGCCTCCGTGCGCGACCGCGTCCTCGTCGCGTGGGCGGTGCTGCTGGGGGTGGCGGCTCTGGCGCTGGCCGTCGCGGTGGTCGTGGCCCGCCGTCAGGCACGGGCCCTGGCAGCCCCGTTGGAGGATCTGTCCCGCCACTGCCGGGCCGTGACCGAGGGCGACCTGAACGCCCGTGCCGCCCCCAGCAGCATCGGCGAGATCGACCAGGTCGCCCGCACCCACAACGAGATGCTGCACAGCCTCTCCGAACTCCTCCGTCACGAACGCGACTTCACCGCCAACGCCTCCCACCAGCTGCGCACCCCCCTCACTGGTCTGCAACTCGCCCTGGAGGCGGGCCTCGCCCAGGACGACGACGCCGGGCTGCGACCCGTCCTGACCGAAGCACTGGCCACCACCCACCGACTGCACCACACGGTGGAGGAGGTGCTGCGCCTGTCGGGTGCCAGCAAGGTGTCCCCCTCCGCCGCCGGGAAAATCGCGGTGGGGCAACTGCTGCGGGACGCCGAGGCACGCTGGCACGGCCTGTTCGCCAGGGACGGCAGACGCCTGGAGTGCGCCGCACGGGACACACCGACCGATGTCCTGGTCCCAGGCGCGCCCGTGTCGGAGGTGCTCGGCATCCTGCTGGACAACGCCCGCGTGCATGGGCGCGGCACCGTCCGGGTCACCGTGCGGGACCTGGAGGACGCCCTCGCCATCGACGTCAGCGACGAGGGTGCCGTGGCGGGCGAGCCGGCCCGGCTGTTCGACCGGGGGCACACCGGGGGCGGACCGGGAGCGGGTATCGGCCTGGCTCTCGCCCGGGACCTGGCCGTCTCGCTCGGCGGCAGGATCTCCCTGGCCAGTGCTCGCCCTGCCACCTTCACCTTGCTCATTCCCGTCGACCGGGACGAGGCACAAGAGTCGTCTGGATGAGAGGACCGTCCTGCGCCGCCCTCCCGGTCGTGGCTCTCTCACGGACCGGGCTGCTCGACAGGTCTGTGGCCTTCCGTCGGTCTTGAAGAAAAGCAGACCTGCTTGATGAAGACGCGACCGCTTCTTCCGTGGGCGTTCACACACGCGCCGTTTCCGGTACGCAAGACGCGACTCTGATGGGCCCGCCTCGCAAATCGCCCCAAAGAGCCGGGAGATGCACACATGTCCAGAAGTCATGTCAGACTCGCAGCCGTTTTCGCTGCTGCCGGAGTCCTGACCGGCGTGACTGCCATCCAGCCCTCGGCGTTCGCCGCCTCCCACCACCAGGCCCCTGCCAAGCACGTCCTGCTGATCTCGGTCGACGGACTGCACCAGTCGGACCTGGCCTGGTACGTCTCCCGGCACCCGAACTCGGCACTGGCGCGGCTGGTCGGCGGCGGCGTGGAGTACACCCACGCCAGGACCACCACGCCGTCCGACTCCTTCCCCGGCATGGTCGCCCAGGCGACCGGTGGCGGCCCCGGCACCACCGGCGTCTACTACGACGACACCTACAACGCGGCGCTCCTGCCCGCCGGGACCACCAGCTGCAAGGCCGTCAAGCCCGGTGTCGAGGTGGACCTCACGGAGGACCTGGACAAGAACCAGGCATCCATCGACGCCGGTCAGGGCCTCACCGGCCTGCCGGACAGCATCCTGTCGATGACGGGCAACCCGGCGAGCCTGATCAACGCCTCCAAGCTGCCGGTCGACCCCAAGACCTGCAAACCGGTCTACCCGCACTCCTACCTCAAGGTGAACACCATCTTCGAGGTGGCCCGCAGCGCAGGCCTGCGCACCGCGTGGTCGGACAAGCACGCGGCATACGAAATCCTCAACGGGCCCTCGGGCACCGGCATCCAGGACCTGTTCACGCCCGAGATCAACAGCGACGCCCTCGGTTACCCGGCCGGCGACGACTGGACCAAGGACAACCAGGCCACCGAGCAGTACGACGGCTACAAGGTGAAGGCCGTCCTCAACGAGATCGACGGCTACGACCACAGCCGCGTCCACAAGGTCGGCACCCCGGCGATCTTCGGCCTCAACTTCCAGTCGGTGTCCACCGCGCAGAAGCTGCCCGCCTCCGACGGCCTCAAGGGCGGCTATACCGCCAAGAACGTGCCCGGACCGCTGCTGGCGAAGAACCTGGACTTCGTCAACGCGCAGATCGGTGCCCTGACTTCTGAGATCGCCAAGCGGCACCTGGCCGACAGCACCACGGTCATCCTGTCCGCCAAGCACGGCCAGTCGCCCACCGACCCCACCGCGCTCACCCGGATCGACGACGGCCCGCTGCTGGACGGCCTCAACGCCGCCTGGAAGAAACTCCATCCCGCCGCCGGCGATCTGGTCGCGCACTCCGTGGACGACGACGCGATGCTGCTCTGGCTGACCGACCGCTCGCAAGCCGCCACCGAGTTCGCCAAGAGGTACCTGCTGGCGCAGAGCGGCACCGGCACCGACATCAACGCCGCGCCCAGGACCTTCACCCGCAGCGGGCTCAGCAAGGTCTACGCAGGGAAGGCCGCGGCCCACTACTTCCACGTCGAAGCCGGCGACACCCGTGTCCCGGACATCTTCGGCCTCGCGCAGTACGGCGTCGTCTACACCGGCGGCACCAAGAAGATCGCCGAGCACGGCGGCGCCCACGCTGACGACCTCGACGTTCCGCTGGTGGTGTCGGGCGCCTCGGTTCCGGACGGCGTGCGCGACTCCACGAGCGTGCAGACCAAGCAGATCGCACCGACGATCCTGAGCCTGCTCGGTCTGAACCCCCGCTCTCTGCAGGCTGTGCGCGAGGAGCACACCACGGTGCTGCCGGTCCGCTGACCGGTCCGGTGCGCCCCGCCCGACGCGGGCGGGGCGCACCGGCCGTGTGCGGCCTCCCTGTCGAAGCGCGTGCTCACGGCTCCCGCAGCAGTGCGGTGACCTCGATACGGCCGATGCGGCGCAGCGCCAAGCCCAGTGCGAGTGCGGAGAGGGTCACGACCAGGCCGGCCAGCAGGGCGAGGGCATCGACGGGGACGGTGACCAGGGGCGGCGGAAGAGCGAAGAACAGGCCCAGGACACGGATGGAGAGCACGCCGACGCCAAGGCCCAGGGGTATGCCGATCAGCAGGCTGCCGACCACGGCGACGGTGCCCTCGACGACGGGGCCGGTCAGGGCCTGTCCGGTATCTGCGCCGACCGTGCGCAGGACGGCGAACTCCCTTCTGCGTTCGAGGATCAGGAAGGCGCCGAGCAGCCCGATCCCCAGCGCGGCGACCGCGCCGGACGAGACGGCCTCGATACGGCTCAGACCGTCGAGGTTGAGCGCGGTCAGCCCGCGCTGCTGCTGTCGGACGCGTTCGGTGAGCGTGGAGACGGTGTAGCCCGCGGGTTTGCCCTCCTGCCGCATCCGGTCGGCGACCGCGCCGGGGCTGAATCCCGGGGCCACGCCCGCGAGATAGAAGTCCGGTGGAGGCACCGGCGCGGGGACTTCGGAGACGCTCATGACCATCTCGGAGAGGGGATCGGTGGGCGGGAAGGCACGGTAGACGCCGACCACGTGCAGGTCGAGCTTCTGGGACAGGTCGAGGTCGTCCGGGAAGACGGTGACGGGGATGGTGTCGCCGGGGGCCACGCCGAAGTCCTGGGCGATCTCCTGGGAGACCAGTACCCCGTTCGCACGGTGGGCCAGGGCGTCGAGCCCTACGCCCCGGGTGATCTGCGGCGCGGTGACGGCCGCCGAGCGGTACGAGGCGGGATCCACGGCCATGATCGTCTTACGGTCGCTGCCCGCGCGGGCCGGAACGGCGCGGATCGGTGTCATCGCCCGTACTCCCGACCCTCCGTCGGGCGGCGGCTGTGTCACCTCGGTGGCGGGTGTGAACCGTAGATCGGCACCGAACGACGCCTGGGCGTCCTGGTGAGCGGCAGTGCGGTAGGTGGCTGCGAAGGTCGCTGTCTGCGCGGCGAACGCCACCGCGAGTACTCCGAGGGTCAACGCCACGGCCGTACGGGACGGTCGGCGGCCCAGCCAGCGCAGCATGGTCCCCGGCCAGGTGGTCAGCGGCCGGGGCCGATCGGGCCTGCTCCAACGGGCGAGCAGCGCCAGCAGACCGCGTACGGCGAGCAGGGCCGTGCCGAGCCAGAGCAGCAGCGGTGCGAGCAGTACGTAGAAGGTCAGGGCCAGGGCCGGTCCCTGGACCGGGACCGGCTTCAGCCCGCCCGAGGCGAAGTTGCCGACGAGGATGCCCAGCCCGACGACGAGAGCTACGGCGTCCAGATGGGCGCGCCGCCACAGAGGGGGCCGTGGCGGCGGGAGCAGGCGCCGGTCGACGACCAGCGCGGCCTTGCGTCCGGAGGTGCCGACGAGGACCGGCAGTACGACGGCAACGGTCAGCGAGCCCGCCGGGATGTCGCGCCACGCGGAGTGTCCGACGACGCCGGACACTGCGGCGCCCGCTGCCACGAGACCGATGACGGTCCCGGCGGAACCGGCGAGCGTCCCCTGCTCGACGGCCAGCCGCACGAGGTGGGAGTCGGACGCGCCCCGCAGGCGCAGCAGTGCGTCCTCCCTGCGGTGGGCCTCGGCCAGTGCGGAGGCGGCGGCCAGGCCCAGGGCTGCCGACACCAGCACTCCGGGGATGCCGAGGAGGAAGAAGAGGGACCTGGCGTTGGTGGCGTCGGTGCCCGCTTCGAGGAGTGGTTCGGCCACGTTGTCGGCGACGAGGACGTCACCGGGTGCGCGGCGCTCGAGCGTCCGGCGCAGGGTGCCCGACCACCGCTCGGCGGCGGACGGGTCGGCGGGGTAGGTGCCGTGGTCGACGGCGACATGCGATTCCAGGCTCACCGGCGGCAGTTCGGACAGCCCCGGGTTGGTGATGGAGGTGGAGGGCCCCAGCGCGTGGCGGACGGCGGGCAGGACAGTCCGCCGGAAGGTTGCGTAGTCCATGACGATCGCCCGTGGCACCTCGGCGATGTCGCCCTGGACGTCTCCGGCGGGGATGGCGTACCAGGTCGTGGCATCCCGCAGGTCGGCCCGGCCCGCGACCGGCACGGACAGCCCGAGCGGCTTGTAGTCGCCGCGCAGGTCGACGGTGACCCGCCGCGCCCCGGAGAAGCCGGGTGAAGCAGCCACGGCGTCGTTGAGCAGCACCCCGGCCCGCAGGTCGCCGTACGCGTGCACCCACGGATGGTGCGCCAGGTATGCCGGGTCGACGGCGAACAGCCGCGCGCTCACCCGGGCCTGCGAGCCCGGCGCGGACACCACGACGTCGGCGGAGGCGAAGACGTCGGCCTGTTTCACCCCGTGCACGGTTTGCAGCTGCTGCCCGAGCCGTACGGGGTCGCTGTCCAGGGTCGTGGCGAGGGCGCGCATCTCCACCTGGATTGGCTGAAGGGCGACCCTCGTCATGGCGCGGGAGGCGTCGTCGACGTACAGGAGAGTCGCGGCCAGCGTGGCCACGGGGAGCGCGACGGCCAGTGCTGCCAGCAGCAGTCGCAGCGGCGCGCGGCGCGCGATCTGCAGGACGAGCCAGAACATGCCGCTCACTCCTTGGGTGACTCGTGTACGGGGGTGTCGAGCCGCCCCGAGTGGAGGCGGGCGCTCGCATCGGCGTGCCGGGCGACCTGCGGGTCGTGGGTCACCAGCACCACCGCGGCTCCGCGTTCCCGGGCCGCAGCCAGCAGCAGGCGGACCACGGACGCGGCGGTCGTCGAGTCGAGGCTGCCGGTCGGCTCGTCGGCGAGGATCAGGGCCGGTCCGTTCACCAGTGCCCGGGCGATGGCCACGCGCTGCTGCTGACCGCCGGAGAGCTGGTCGGGCAGTTTGGCGCCCTGGTCCTCCAGGCCGACGAGGGCGAGGGCTTCGGCGACCCGAGTCCGCCGGGCGCCCGGCGCGACACCGTCGAGCAGCAGCGGAACCTCGATGTTCTCGGCGGCCGTCGCCTGCGGCAGCAGGGCCAGCCCCTGGACGACGAACCCGCAGGTGCGCCGTCGGAAGCGGGCCCGTTCACTCCCGTGCAGCGTCTGCCAGTCCGTCCCGGCGACACACGCACGGCCCTGGTACCCGGTGTCGAGGCCGCCGAGGATGTGGAGCAGGGAGGTCTTGCCCGCCCCGCTGGGACCGGTCACGGCCACCACCTCGCCGGCCGACACGGTCAGCGACACCTGGTCCAGGCTCTTCAGCTCGCGCCGCCCGTCGCGATGGACGCGGGTCACACGCTCGGCGCGCACCGCCGGGGGCTCGGTCCGAGCCTTGGCCGAGGACGCGGAGGGGAACTCTGGCGGGCATTCGGGCGCCGGTTCACTCGATGACGATTCCATCGCGCATCCTCAGACGTAGGTCCGCCCGTTCCGTGACGGACGGATTGTGGGTGACCGTCAGAATCGCCGCGCCCTCGTCGTCCCGTACGCGAGCCAGGATGTCGAGGACACCGGTGGCGGTCCGCGCGTCCAGCTCGCCGGTGATCTCGTCGGCGAGCAGCACGGTGGGCCGGGCCGCGAGGGCGACAGCGATCGCCACCCGCTGCGCCTCGCCGCCCGAGAGCTGCCCCACCGGCTGTCGCGCGCGGTCGGACAGGCCCAGGCTGTCGAGCAGCTCGCGTACGCGACTGCGGATGTGAGGCGCAGGCCGCCCGTCCAGGCGCAGCGGGAGGGCGATGTTGTCCCCCACATCGAGCAGCGGATGGAGATTGTCGCGCTGCAGCACCATGCCGATGCGGCGTCGGCGTCGCTGGGCGCGTTCCGCGGGCGGCAGGCGGGTGATGTCCTCGCCATCGATGACGACGCGGCCACCGCTCGGTTCGAGCAGGCCGCCCAGGACATGGACCAGGGTGCTCTTGCCGCTGCCGGACGGGCCCATCAGGCTGGTCCAGGTGCCCTCGGGCAGAGCGATTTCCGCTCCCCGCAGGGCGACGGTCTCCAGGTCGCGCTCGCGGTAGATGACGTAGAGCCCGTCGGCTTCGACGGCCGCCGCGGTGGACATCAGCCGCGCCTCTCGACGAGTGCGATGTGTTCGTGGTGGCCGCTGCGGACCCGGTCGGCCAGGACCAGTCCGACGCCCGGTGCGTACGACTTGTGGTCGGCCTTGTCGGGGTTGAGCGGGTCGGTGTCGTTCGTCACGACGACGTTTGTGAACCGCCCCACCGGCACCTTGACCGTGGCCGTCGTACGCAGCACCTTCGCCATGTCCTCGGCCTCGCCGGGCCGGTACTCCTGGCGGTAGCTGTCACCGGGCCTGGGGTGCGCCTTCATGACGACGCCCGGCTGAGCGGTGTCCACGCCGGCCTCCCACGAGCCCTTGGTGCTGGTGAGGTTGCCGTTGGTGTACTCGCCGGTGGCCTCGCCGAAGTACCAGACATCGCCGGCGGCGGACTGCGCGTACCAGTCGGTGGTCTTCTCCACCAGGGCCCCGTTGCTCGTCACGGTGTCCCGGACGACCGTGCAGCGCACGCCCATGATGACGCGCGTCTCCTTGGTGATGACCACCTCGTCGCGCTGGGGACGTCCGTCGCGGGTCCCCTCGTACACCAGCGTGGTGCCGACCGGGAGCGAGAAGTACCGGTTGGTGACGCGGTTGCTGAACTTGGCCGGATCGATCACGGGGTGGTACGCCCGGTCACGCGGTGCGGTCGATGACGGAGCGGAGGGGGCCGGAGCGGGGCTGGACGAGGTGGCCGAGCCGCCGGATGGGCCGGCACCGGAACTGCAGGCACCGACGGCGATACCGGAGCCGATCAGGACGCCGATCATGGTCAGCAGGGTGGGTTTGCGGGTCATGGCTCCTCCCCAGGGCCTGGTGAACCCACAGCGTGTGCGGCCCCGGGTAAGCGCCCATTAAGAGAAGGCCCGTTCGGGAGGGGACGGCCGTCTCTTGCCGCTCTCTTACTGGGGCGAGGTAAAGTCAATGCAAAGTAGTCAGGGGAGGTGTCGTCATGACAGCTCGCCGGTCGGCCCGGGTTCTCGTCGTGGAGGACGAGACCGCGCTCGCCGAGGCTCTGGCCGAGGGCCTGCACCAGGACGGTTTCGCCGTGGAGACGGTGGAGGACGGCCTGCTCGCCTGGGACCGGCTGCTGCACGGTACCTATGATCTGATCCTCCTCGACCTGATGTTGCCGGGGCTGGGCGGCCTGCCGCTGTGCGCCCGGCTGCGTGACACGGGCGTGGCGACCCCCGTCCTGGTGCTGACCGCCCGCAGCGCCGAACGCGACCAGCTCCGCGCCTTCGACACGGGCGCCGACGACTTCCTGGCCAAGCCCTTCTCCTACCAGGTGCTGCTCGCCAGGGTGCGGGCGCTGATCCGCCGTACGACGAAGGCCGACGCCCGGATGCTCACAGCCGGTGACCTCGTACTCGACCGGGGCGCTCGCAGTTGCCGCCGTGACGGGACCGAAATCGAGCTGACCCCCCGGGAGTTCGCCCTTCTGGAATTGCTCATGGCTCGGGCAGGGCAGGTTGTCACCCGGCGATCGGCCCTGGACGAGGTGTGGGACTTCGCGCTGGAGGAGGAGTCGAAGGTGCTCGATGTCTACATCGGCTACCTGCGGCGGAAGGTCGACCTGCCGTTCTCTCGGCACGCGGTGCAGACCGTGCGCGGTGTCGGCTACCGGCTCGATGCCGGCGGCGGATAGGGCCGGGGGAGTTGTCCGTCGTGGCCGGCCGCATTGCCGACGGAGCGTCGCGACCACAGGGACGGTTGGGGTGGTTGGGGCGGCTGCTCCGACGCCGGCCGAGCGGTATTCGTGTGCGCCTGACGCTGCTTGCCGTCTTGGTGGTCGGAGCCGGTCTGGTGCTCGCCTCGGTCGTCGTGCTCGCCCTCGTCAGGAACGACCTCAACGGCAATGCCCGCTCGGCGGCCACGGAGCGGGCACAGGACACGGCGTCCCAGCTGACGTCCGGTGCACTGCCGGTGCTGCCTGGCACCAACGAGGACCGTCCGGTCCTGCAGATCGTCGACCAGCACGGAACAGTGCTCGCCGCCAGCCCCGAACTGCGCGGCCGGGGCCCCCTGTTGCCGCAACGGCCGACGGATCATGCGGTCGGCAGCCGATTGCGCCGGCTGCCGATAGGTGACGGCGCTCCTTACTGGGTGGTCGGTGTCCCGGCCCACCTTGCCGGCCGCCCGGTGGCCGTCTATGCGGCTGCCTCACTCGAACCTGTCGGAGAAGGCGTGGACGCCGCGCTCTCCGCATTCCTTGTCGCGAGTCCGGTGATCCTGGTCGTCGCCGGAGGTACGGCCTGGCTGCTGGTCGGGCGGGCGCTGCGTCCGGTCGAGGCCATGCGCCGCCAGGTCGCGGAGATCACCTCCAGCGAACTGGACCTTCGCGTACCCGAGCCGCCCGGTACGGACGAAATCGGGCGGCTCGCAAGGACGATGAACGCCATGCTGGAGCGGCTGCAACAGGCAGGCGAGCGACAGCGCCAGTTCGTCAGCGACGCCTCGCACGAACTGCGCAGCCCGCTCGCGGTGCTGCGGACGCGTACGGAAGTAGGGCTGGCCCACCCGGCGGCCACCGAGTGGCCGGTCTTTGCCCGTGACGTGCACCGCGAGGTGGGGCGACTGGATCAACTCGTCGAGGAACTGCTGGAGTTGTCGCGGTCGGGCAACGGTAGCGGCGCTGCTCCCGCCTCGTCGGTGGACCTCGACGAGCTGTTGCTGACCGAGGTGGAGGCGATCCGTGCCCGCGGTCAAGTGGACGTCGACCTGTCAGGGCTGTCGCCGGTCCGCGTTCAGGGCTACCCGCAGCAGCTGCGGGCTGTTGTGCGCAACCTGCTCGACAACGCGGAACGGCACGCGCACGCCAGGATCGCCGTACGTCTGTTCCCCGTCGGGGATGTGAGTGGGCGCGGGTACGGGAACGTCGGCCGAGTCGAGGCGGACCCGGCTGCCGAGCTGGTCGTGGCCGACGATGGTCCGGGGGTCGACCCCACCCACCGCGAGCAGGTCTTCGACCGGTTCTTCCGCGTCCAGTCCGCCCGCGACCGGAACTCCGGCGGCGTCGGGTTGGGCCTTGCGATCGTCCACGACGTGGTCACCTCTCACGGCGGCCGCGTGTGGGTCGCCGATTCTCAGACCGGCGCCGAGTTCCACGTGCGGCTGCCCGTGATTCCTCCAGGGGCGTTGCCGTGATTCATCGGTGTCGTAGGTGCCTCTCCGCCAGCCCGGGTGGGCGGCGTTCCCCAGGGATGCCGTGGTGATCGTCATGGGGTTGGCGGTGACGGCGATCAGGTACATGTGCTGGTCCGTGCTGGTGGGGAGCGCGCGGTGGCAGCCCTGTGGTCGTACGGCGTACACAGCGGTGCTGTGCGGGGCGAGGGTGGCGGGCGCGGCGGTGACGGTTGCGCGAGCATCGCCTGGGTCCGGGCCGAGCGGGTGCCGATGAACAGGCTGACCGTGGCGATCAGCGTCATGCCCCGGTGCCACTGCTGAGGAGTGTCGGCGTTGCCGGTGATTTGGGGACGAACGGGGGGCGGACGGGGAGCGTCACGCCACCCCACTCTCGTCTCGACGGTATGGGGGCTTATATCCACCTTCTCCACTCTTGAAAGTGGCCTGGTGATCATTTTTGGGAGGCGGGTCACGGGCCGGAGCCGCCTGGCCGACTGGGCTTGGGCGGCTCCCTGAGCGATGAGTGCGGCTCAGCCGTTCGGTCCTGCCGGGGTCGTGGTGGTCTTGAAGCCCTCGGTCTTGTTGGCCTGGAGGGCGAAGTCGTTGGTGAACGTCTTGCTGAGGTCCACCGACCCCTTCACATTGCCGACCAGTTTCTCCGTCGCCAGGGAGGTCTTCGGACCGCCGGCCGGCATGAGGCCGTCAGGGAGGAACTGCCCCTTGTCCTCGGTCAGGGCCGAGATGTAGTCGGCCTTGGTCACCAACTGGTTCGACACGTACGACGCGGGCAGCTTGTTCGCGATGTCGGTCGCGCTGTGGGTGTTGATCCAGTGCATGGTGGCGACGAGCGCGTCGACGACCTTCTGCACCGTGTCCTTGTGCGAGTTCACCCAGTCGGTGCGGGCGAGCACACTGGCCGCGGGATAGGCGCCGCCCATCGCCGCCGTGGCACCCTGCGTGGTGGCCAGGTCGATCGCGGAGGTACCGACGCCCTTCTTCTGGATCGCGGCGACCGTGGGCTGCGTCGTCATGACGCAGTCGACCTTCCCGTTCTGCAGCGCGGCGATGGCGGTGGAGCCCGCGCCGACCGCGATCCGGTGGAACTGGCTGGTCTTGATGCCCTTCTTGGCGGCCAGGAACTGGGTGAGGGTGTCGGTGCCCGACCCCAGGTCGGTGACGCCGAGGGTCTTGCCCTTGAAGTCGGCGCCCGAGGTGACGCCCGACTTCTTGGTGCACATCTCTCGCTCGCCCGGTGCACCGGACAGCTGGACGACGTCCTCGACGGCCTTGCCCTTGGCCTGGAACTCGATGGTGTGGTTGTACCAGGCGCCCGCCATGTCGACCTGCCCCGAGGCCATGGCTTCCTCGGCGCCGACACCGCCGTCCTGCTCGGTGCTGAGCTGGACGTCGACGCCGTACTTCTTGTAGAAGCCGAGTTGCTGGGCGAGCTGGTACGGCAGGTAGATCTGCTTGTCGAGGCCGCCAGCCATGAGCTTGACGGTCGGCGTGGAGCCCGAACTGCCGGTCGAGGCGGAGGAGTTGCTGGAACAGGCGCTGGTGGTGCCGAGGGCGAGAACGGCGAGGACGGACGCGGCGACGGCGGCGGGTCGTCTGGACATGGCTGATCACATTCCTTTGCTGAGGGTGCTGAGGGTGCTGAGGGTGCTGAGGGTGCTGAGGGAAGGAGGGGGGAAGGGCGAGGTGTCAGATGGTGTTGGCGGCCTCGGACGGGGCCGGCGGGCGCCAGGACAGCAGCCGGTGCTCGAGCTTGCCGATCAGCCACTCGGCGCCGAGCACGATGACCGAGATGACGAGCATCGTGGCGAACACGCCGTTGGGGTCGAAATTGTTCTGCGCGGTCTTGATGACCAGGCCGAGACCGCTCTGCGCGCCCAGCACCTCGCCGACCAGCGCGCCGACGATGGCGAAGCCGAAGGCGCTGTGCAGGCTGGCGATGATCCAGGTGAGCGCGGAGGGCACGGTGACGTGCCGGATGATCTGCAGCTGCGAGGCGCCGAGGACCTTGGTGTTGGCGAGGATGTTGCGGTCGACCTCGCGGACGCCCTGGAAGGCGTTGAAGAAGACGATGAAGAACACCAGCACGGCGGCGAGCAGGATCTTCGGCAGCACACCGATACCGAACGCGACGATGAAGATCGAACCGAGGACGATCCGCGGGATCGCGTTGACCATCTTGATGTAGGGGCCGAGCACGTCGGCGAGAAAGCGGCTCTGACCGAGCGCGACGCCGAAGACCACTCCGGTGACGGCCCCGAGGGCGAAGCCGGCCAGCGCCTCCTGGATGGTGGTCCAGATGTTGGCGTAGAAGGACCCGAACTCGGTGCCGTGCCGGAACAGGTCGACCAGCCGCTGGGCGATGCCGGACGGCTGCCCGAAGAAGAACTTGTCGACGATCCCCCAGGCGGTGAAGGCCTGCCAGCCGCCGAGGACGAAGGCCGCGAGACCGATGCGCCCAGCCCACACCAGTGCGGTGCGCCGCCGGACGGCGCTCCTGGCGGCGGCCGCAGCCGAGATGGGTGAGTCGCCCTTGACCGGGGCCGTGGAGACGGTGGACGTCGTGCTCATGCCGTACCTCCTGCGGTGCGTGCGTAGGCGCGCTCCACCTCCTCGCGCAGCGAGTCCCAGATCTGGTGCTGAAGTTCGATGAAGCGGGGCTGGAAGCGGATCTCCTGGACCGAGCCGCGCGGGCGGGGCAGGTCGATGTCGAAGACCGCCTTGACCGAGCCGGGGCTGGACGTCATGACGACGACCCGGTCGGCGAGCGCCACCGCCTCGTCGAGGTCGTGGGTGATGAAGATGACCGACGGACGGATCTGCTCCCACAGACCGAGCAGCTCGGTCGACATGATCGCCTTGGTCTGCACGTCCAGGGCGCCGAACGGCTCGTCCATGATTAGGATCCGGGGTTCGTTGATCAGTGCCGCGGCCATCGCCACGCGCTTGCGCATGCCGCCGGAGAGCTGGTGCGGGTAGCGGTCCTCGAACCCTGACAGACCCACCCGGCGCAGCCAGTCGCGCGCCGAGGCCTGGGCCTGCTGCTTGGGCACCCTGCGGAAGACCGGGCCCATCAACACGTTGCCGAGGACCGTCTTCCAGGGCAGCAGCGCGTCGCTCTGGAACATGAAGCTGACGCCTTTGGTGACGCTGTCCACCTCACGGCCGCCGACCTTGACCGATCCCTCACTGGGCCGGTCGAGCCCGGACACCATGCTCAGCGTCGTCGACTTGCCGCAGCCGGTCGGGCCCACCACCGCGCAGAACTGGCCGGGCTCCACGGTGAACGAAACGTCCTGCAGCGCCGTGAACACCTCACCCGCGGGAGTCAGAAACCGTTTGGTGAGTCCTGAAATCTCGACTCGTGCGCTGTCCCGGCCGGTCTTCTCGGCGCCGGGGCTCGTCGCAACATCGTTTCGCGAAGCCATCTGAGGCTGTCTCCTTCCTGACCTCGGAGGTCGAGGAAGGCAGACGCTAGGGGCCGGCGGGTGTTACGTCGCTGTTTCATCCGTATCCCGCGTTAGTCGTGTTAGCCATGCTTTTGCTCGTTCTGCTCAGCGGCCGGGGGTGGGCAGAAGGCCGGTGCCGGGAGCACAATCACGCCACCACGGGTACGGCGCAGGGGCCGCGCCCGGGCCCCGTACGACAGGCAGAGACACCCGTGAGACGCATCCGTATCCCGATCGGCCGCGGTGGGAAGGGGCGGCTCTCCGCGCGAATTCTGGCCAACCAGCTGGCCATCCTGGCGCTGACCGGGCTGATCGGTTTCGTGCTGTTCGCCTTCGCGCAGCGCGGCGAGATCGACCGTGCCTACGAGAAGCGAGCCCTGGCCATCGCCGAGACCACGGCCGCGGAACCACAGATCCGCCGCGCCATGCAGTACGGGGGCGGTGGCGACGTCGTACAGACGGTGGCAGAGAGGATCCGCAAGGCGTCGGGCGCGTCGTACGTGGTCGTGCTCGACCTGCGCGGTATCCGCCACTCGCACCCCGACCCGGCACTGGTCGGTGAACCGACGGGGGACCGGATCGTGGTGCTGGACGGCAGGACGCATGTCGGCACCGACCAGGGCGCGACGGGGCGTTCCGCCAACGGCAAGGCCCCGCTGTACGGGCCCACCGGCAAGCTGGTCGGCGAGGTGTCCGCAGGCATCCCCGAGCACTATGTGCTGGGTGAGCTGTGGCGTGAGCTGCCCACCTTCGGCCTGTACAGCGCCATCGCCGTCGCGCTCGGCTCGACGGCCGCGTTCCTGCTGGCCAGACGGCTCAAGCGGACGACGTTCGGGCTGGAGCTGGAGGAGATCGCCGGGCTGTTGCAGGACCGGGAGGCGATGCTGCACGGAATCCGTGAGGGAGTCGTCGCCTTCGACCCGGACGGCCGGATCACGCTGGTCAACGACGAGGCACGCGACCTGCTCGGACTGGGCACCGCGCTCGGCAGCACGCTGGCGGAAGTCCTGCCCGACGGGCGGCTGCGCCGCGCCTTGGACGGCACCCTGGTGGGCAGCGACATCAGCGTGCTCACCGACGACCACTGCCTGGTCGTCAACCGGATGCCGGTCGCCCTCCACGGACGGGAACTGGGCGCCGTGGTCACCGTGCGCGACCGCACCGAGATGATCGGGCTCTTGCGCGAGCTGGACTCGGTGCGCGGGCTGACGGACGCGCTGCGCGCCCAGCAGCACGAGTTCACCAACCGTATGCACACCGTGGCCGGGCTGCTGGACATCGGCGACCACGACGCCGCCTACGAGTTCGCCGTCGATTCGGCCGGCGCCGAGCAGGCGCTGACCGAATCCGTACGGGAACGGATCGGCAACCCGCTGCTCGTGGGACTGATCGTCGCCAAGATCACGGTGGCCGCGGAACGCGGGGTGCGGATCGTCCTCAGCGAGGACTCCGCCCTCGGCGAGGACCCGCCGCATCTGCCTCGGCTGCTGACCATCATCGGCAACCTGGTGGACAACGCGATCGACGCGTCCGCGACCGGATCGGCTCCCTCGGGTGGTGCCGAGGTCTGTCTGTCGCTGATCGAGGCCGTCGACGCGGTGCGGGTGGAGGTGGCCGACACCGGCCCCGGCATCCCGCCGGACACCGCCGAGTCCATCTTCGAGGACGGCTGGTCGACCCGTCCGGACCGCGGCACCGCCCGGCGCGGCCTCGGCCTCGCGCTCGTCCACCGGCTGGTGCAGCGGCACGGCGGCACGATCGCCGTCAGTGAAGGGCCCGGCGCCGTCTTCACCGTGACGCTGCCGGTGCCCGATACCGCGCCCGGCCCACGGGGCGCGCTCTTCACGACCGCTTCACCGGTACTGGACGTCGTGGCAGGAGGTGATCGCTGGTGATCCGGACCCTGGTGGTGGACGACGACTTCCGAGTGAGCCGCATCCACTGCGACTACGTGTCCCGCGTCCGGGGCTTCGAGGTGGTCGGCCAGGCAGCGACCGTGGCCGAGGCACTGGCCGCGGTGCGCGACCTCCACCCCGACCTGCTGCTGCTCGACATCTTCCTGCCGGACGGCAGCGGACTGGACGTGCTACGCCGGCTCAGCGGCGACGAGGGCGGCGACCGCCCCGACGCCATCATGATCACCGCCGACCGGGACATCACCTCGGTACGGATCGCGATGAAGCTCGGCGCCGTCGGATACCTGGTCAAGCCCTTCGGCGCGCCCGACCTCGCCGAGCGGCTCACCGCCTACCGGGAGCTCCAGCACCGTATGGACGCCCTGGGTACGGTCCCCGAGACCGACCAGGCTGACGTGGACGCTCTGTTCAGCGCCGCCCGGCCGCCGGCCGTGCCCCGTGTCCCTGCGAAGGGCCACTCCGCGCCGACGCTTGCCCTGCTGCACCAGACCCTGCGCGGCGCGCACGACGCTCTGTCGGCTGCGGAGGCCGCCGAACGCACCGGCGTCTCCCGCGCCACGGCCCAGCGTTACCTCTCCTACCTGGTCAGGGAGGGCATGGTCCGGCTTGAACTTCGCTACGGGACCACCGGCCGCCCCGAGCACCTCTACCGCATCACGCACTGAGCGGACGTTGTTGTTCATCGAGCCCGTTCACGGTGACGCGGGGCAGGGCGGGTGCCGACGACCCGCTGCCTGCACGACCCGGCTCGCGGCTGTCTTCTGCAGCAGCCCGTAGGCGAGCACTGGCAGGAGCAGGTGTGGTTTGTCGGGCAGCGTGGTGGTGATCAGCACCGCGCTCGCGCTGCTGTTGTTCATGCCGCAGGCGAGCGTCAGCGAGGAGGAGACGGGGCCGTCCAGATGCAGGAGCCGCGCGGCGGTCCGGCCCAACGCGAAGGACAGCAGGCAGACGAGCGCAGCCACGGCCAGTGCGGCGGCGAACAGGAGGGGGCGTGGGTGGGCGAGGAAGGAGCTCAGGGCGCCACTGGCGTTGACGTAGGTCAGGACGAGCGATCCGGCCAGCGCCACGGGCACGATCACGCGCAGGGCCCGGTTGAGCCACGTCGTCGGCAGCGCGAGTCGGAGCAGGATACCGACGGCACAGGGGAGGACCACGGTGACGAGGGCGAAGCCGCCGTTGGCCGTGCGGCCGGTCGTTGCGAGCGTGTCCGCGTAGCTCTCGTCCAGGAGCGGCACCAAAGTGGTGATGACCAGCGGGATGGTGAGCGGGCTGAGGACGGTGGAGGCGAGGACGAGTCCCACCATGGTGGGTTGGTCACCGTCACCCTTGCCGGTCCAGACGGTGGCTCCGGCGGCCACAGGCATCGCCACGATCAGGATCATCGCGGTGATCAGTCCGCTGCCGCCGTCGCTGTCAGGGGTGCGGTGCAGTCCGAACGCGACGACGGGGATGACCAGAAGCGGGATCACGAGGTGGAGGACCATCCCGGCCAGCAGGGCGGTCGGCTTGCGGAGCAGGCGGCCCAGTTCGCGGACCGGTACCTGGAGTCCGGCGGAGAAGAGCACCAGGGACAGCAGCAGCGGGGCGGTGCTCAGGGGCAGGCCGGTCACCGTGCCAATCGGCACGGTGTGGTCGCTGCGCAGCCACAGGCCGGGGCCGGGCAGGAGGAGGGCGGCGACGTAGGAGAGCACTACGGCCCGGCCGAGCCGGTGGCGCAGCCAGGCCGTCACCCGGTCGGCAGGCGGTGGGGAGGCTGGCGGACGGTTCAAGGCGGCCTTCTTCCATGGCGGCGGAGGGGACGGGGCGGAACGCCGCTATGCAGGCGCCGTGATCACGAGTCGTCATGGCACTCATGGTGCTCGGGTGAGGCGGATGGGGCAGCCGGTGACGCACGGCAGTCAGGATGCGTTCAGGTATCCCGTGGCACGGTCGGGCCTCATGCCATACGAGACCTCACAGCCGCCCGGGCCCTCGGCGGCCAACTCCCAGGTGTCACCGTCCGGTCGCCGACTGGGCTGGAACAAGGTGCCCGAAGTCACCGTCTACTTCTGGGTCATCAAGGTGCTGTGCACGACGGTCGGCGAGACCGCGGCCGACCTGCTCAACGAGAAGGCCGGTCACTGCTGGCGGTCGTCCTGGTGGTGCAGTTCCGCGGCGTGAGCGGACCCTGTCCATCCACCACATCGACACCACGAGCCGCGAGTCCTACTACTGGCTCGCCGTGCTGTTCACCTTCGCCCTCGGCACCGCGGCCGGTGACCTGGTCTCGGAGCGCATGGACCTGGGCTACTGGCTCTCCGCGGTCCTGTTCGGCCTGGCCATCGCCGCAGTCGCCCTCGCGTACTTCAAGCTCGGCCTGGACGCGGTGTGGAGCTTCTGGATCGCCTACATCCTCACCCGTCCGCTCGGCGCGTCCATCGGCGACTACCTCTCCCAGCCCACCGGCGACGGCGGCCTGGGCCTCGGCACCGTCATCACCAGCGCCCTGTTCTTGACGGTCATACTCGCTCTGGTCGTGTATCTCTCCGTGACCCGAAGGGATGTGACGGAGCCTCAGCGCACCGCGCGGCACGCGGCCTGAGCAGGCACGCGGCAGGCGTTCAGGATGCGTTCAGGTTTACGCTGCCAAGGTCGGTTGCGGCGATCACTCTTCGAGGTCGCCTCATGGCACAGGGCGCTCGTCCCCATCGCGGGGCGGGCGCCCCGCCGTTACAACCGCATAGGAGCCCCCCACCTTGCAGCAACCGGAAATGTTCACCGATCTCGACGTCGCGAGCACGACCAAGTCGGTGATGAAAAAGCTCCCCGAGGTCACGCTGGCGTTCTGGATCATGAAGATCGCCGCCACCACCCTCGGTGAGACGGCCGGCGACCTCTTCGCGCAGACCCTCAAGCTCGGCTACTTCCTCACCACGATCGCGCTGTTCCTCGTCTTCGTGGTGACGCTGGTCGTCCAGCTCAGGTCCAGCCGCTACCACCCGTTCTTCTACTGGACCGTGATCCTGTCGACCAGCATGGCCGGCACCACGATGTCCGACTTCATGAACCGCGACGCCAGCGCCAAGTACCTCTCGGGCGGCACCACTTCACTCGGCTGGGGACCGCAGGGCCTGGGTCTCGGCTACCCCACCGGCGCCGCGATCCTCATCTCGATGCTGCTGATCATCTTCGCCGTCTGGAAGGCGACCGGCATGACCTTCCAGATCCGCGACATCGTCACCTTCCGCGGCGAGGCCCTGTTCTGGTCTGCAATCCTCGTCTCCAACACCCTCGGCACCTCGATGGGCGACTTCCTCTCTGACAGCTCCGGCCTCGGCTATGCGGGCGGCGCGCTGCTCGTGACCGGGGCGCTCGCCGTCCTCGTCGTCCTGATGAAGGTGCCCGTCGTCCCGAACGTGCTTCTGTTCTGGATCGCCTTCGTCCTCACCCGCCCGCTGGGCGCCACGGCCGGTGACTTCCTGACCAAGCCGGTCGCCAAAGGAGGCCTGGATCTCGGTACCGCGGGCTCCTCGGCCGTGCTGTTGGCCGTTCTGGTCGGCCTGATGGCCTATGCACAGGTCCAGGAGCGCAGGACCGCCGTCCCGCGCACACCGGAGCGGGAGACGGTCGCCCAGCAGGCCGACTGAGTCCGGTCACCCGGCGGGCAGGTCGACCAGGAAACGTGCCCCCGGTGTGTGCTCGGGGTCGTGGGAGACCTCGCCGCCGACGGCGCGGGCCAGGCGCCGCGCGAGCGGCAGTCCCAGGCCCGCCCCGTCGTGCCCGTCGCCGGAGTCCGCGCGCCGGCCGGGCTGGAAGAGATGGTCGAGGAACTCCTCCGGTACGCCAGGACCGTCGTCGGTGACGTCGATGCGGACGCCGCTGGGCAACTGCCGTGCGGACACGGTCACCGTGGAGTCGGCATAGCGAACGGCATTGGCCAGCAGCGGGCTGACGATGCGTTCGAGAAGAGCGGAAGCGACGCCCGCCTCAAGCTCCTGGTCCGGCACGTCGACGACGGTCTTCAGCTGCTTCCGTGCGTCGAGGTCCTCGACCAGCCGCCGCAGCACGGGAGCGACAGCGGCGGCACCCACGGCCGTGCTGGTGGTCTGCCCGCCTTCGCGGGCGTCGTTCAACAGCGTGTCGCAGATGGTGCGTATGGACTGGGCGGCCTCCGCGATCACCTCGTGGGTGGCGTCGGTCTCGGCCGCCGAGCGAGGGCGGGCCCGCCACCAGTCGAGCTCGACGACGATCCGGGTGAGCGGGGTGCGCAGTTCGTGGGACAACTCCCCGGTCAGCTGTTGCTCGTGACGCAGCACGGTGCGGATGCGGTCCAGCAGTGCGTCCAACGAGGTGCCCAGGCGGGCCAGTTCGGCCGGCTGGTCCTCGGCGCCGAAACGCTGGCCGGAACCGACGGCGCTCCACTGGGTGGCCTGGTCGGTCATGGTGCGCACGGGGCGCAGCGCCCGCCCGACGGCCAGCCGCGTCAGCGCGTAGGTGCACGCGAGCATGACAGCGTCCAGGATCAGCGAGCCCGCCAGCAGGGTGCCGGCGGAGCTGCGGTACGGGGCGAGATCCACGGCCGTGACGACGATGGCGGTGCTGCGAAGGCCGGACACGGGTCGGGAGCACAGGCGGACGAAACGGGGGTTGTCGGTTTGCACGGTCGCGCAGACCGGCCTGCCCCGCCCCGCGAGCCGGTCGGCGGCCTGGGTCAGCGCGCTGTCGGCTGCGGCGGACGGTGGTTTCTCCAGCAGGCGTGTCCCGGTGTAGATCCACACGTTCGCGTCGAGCAGGCTGTCGTTGACGGTCTCCAGGACCCGCACTCGGGGCCCGCTGGTGTCGACGGTGGTGGCGACGGCGGCGGCGCGGTTGCGTAGTTCGTCGTCAGCCTGGTGCTGGAGGTGCCGGTCCATCGCGGTGTTGAACGCGACGGTCAGCACGGTCATCAGGAGCGCGGCGGTGGTCAGCGCCACGAGCGAGAGCCGACCGCGCAACGTGCGGGGCGCCAGACGGCGCGCGAGCCGGTTCATGACAGCCGGTGCCCGATCCCGCGTGCCGTGGTGAGGCCAAGGCCGCTGCCCGCTTCGCGCAGCTTGCGGCGCAGTCGGCTCAGATACTGGTCGAGGGTGTTGTCGCTGACCTGGGCGCCGTCCGGCCAGGCGGCCCTGACCAGGTCGCGGCGGGATACGAGGGTCCCGCCTGCGGCCATGAGCGTGGCCAGCAGACGGAACTCCGTGGGAGACAGGTCGATGTCGACGTCGCCGACGTGCGCGCTGTGCCGGGTCGCGTCCAGGACCAGGTCTCCGGCGGTGGCCACGGCCGCGGGGGCGGCCCGTTTGAGTGCGGCCCTCAGCCGGGCGACGAGTTCGGCGAGATGGAACGGCTTGGGCAGGTAGTCGTCGGCTCCGGCGGAGAACCCGGACAGCCGGTCCGTGAGGTGATGGCGGGCCGTCAGGAAGATGATCGGGGCGGCGAACCCGCCCGCACGCAGCGCCTGGCACACGTCCCGGCCGTCCGCGTCGGGCAGCCCGACGTCCAGGACGACGGCCGCGATGTCGTCCGTGGCCAGCCGCAGGGCGGTGGCGCCGTCGGCGGCGGCCACGGGGTCGAAGTCCTCGTCGAGCAGGCCGCGGCGCAGCACGTCACGCAGGGCGTGATCGTCCTCGACGACCAGGATCTTGTGGCGCATGGTCCTCCGTTGGATCGTCCGGCGCACGGGGCGTACCGGAGACGAACGATGCGGGCAGCCATCGGGTCATCGCGTACAGGCACACTCCGAGCCATCCGGTGGCGAACAGCCAGCCGCCGATGACGTCGGTGAACCAGTGCACGCCGAGATAGACCCGGGACAGGCCCACCAGCACGCCCCAGCACCCGATGACGACCCGGAGCGGGGTGGCGCCGCGCGGGGCGCGCAGTGAGACCGCGACGATCAGCAGTCCGGCAGTGAGGGCCGCTGTGGTGGTGTGTCCCGAGGGGAACGCCCAACCGCCCGCGGACGCCGCCCAGTCGGCACGGGCGGGACGTGGCCGCTGGACGGCTTCCATCACCCCGTAGCGCAGCGCCTGACCGGCTCCCAGACAGGCAAGGCCCAGTGCGGCGGCCCCCATCCGGCGCCGTGCGGTTCGTCCCGCGACCATGCCGGCCAACACGGTAAGGACGTATGGGACGGCACCGCTGCCGGTATCGGTCACCCCTCGGGCCAGAGCCTCGGCGACGTCCGGCCGATGGCCGAGCGACCAGGCCAGGAAACCGTCGTCCGACCACAGCTGAGCGCCGTCCTGGCCGATCACCACCATCGTGAGGACGCCGAACGCCACCCAGGCGCCGAGACCGACCATCCCGGCCAGGTCGGCGGCGTCGCGCCGGTTCATGAGGCGCTCAGCAGTCGCCCCAGGCGGCCGGAGCCGATCCACCGGGCCACCGATCGCGACCACCGTCGCAGCACGAGCATCGCCATCAGTGCGACGAGGCCACCGACCAGCACGCCTGCCAGGACGTCGTGCGGATAGTGCGCGCCGACCCACACCCGCGAGACCGCCATCGCCAGGGCCGCCACGGCCGCGACCGCCCCCAGCCGACGCGAGACGAAGAGCAGGGCCACGGCAGCGGCGGCCGCGATCGCCGCGTGGTTGCTGGGGAAGGACCAGTCGCCGGGCGCCGGACATGTCTCCAGGGTCTTCACTCGAAGGCTCTGGCACGGCCGGTCCTCGCGCACCGCCAGCTTCACCAGGGCATCCACGCCATACGCAAGGACCACGACCACTGGTACGGCCAGCGCCCTCACCGCAGCCGCATCTCCGCCCCGTCGAGCGAACCACCAGCCCACGACCGCGAGCACGGCGAAGACCGCGAGCCCGTACGTCGACCAGAACGACACCGCTCCGTCCAGCCAGGCCGGCGCATGCCGGGCCAGACGCACCACATCCAGATACGCGGTGCCGTCGACAGACGACCCGTCGAAAGCCATGATCACCGGTGTCCCCCCTCGGGCCGGCCGTCCCGCCGTGCCCTGTACACCTCGGCGGCCAGGGGGATCAGCGACACGAAAATGATCAACGCGACCAGCGGGAGCAGGTAGCGGTCGACGTTCGGGATCGACGAGCCCAGCGCGTACCCCGCGAGGGTGAGTCCGAGGCTCCACACGAGGCCGCCGATGATCTGCCACAACGTGAACGTGCGCACCGGTACCTCCAGCGCGCCGGCCACCGGATTGAGTACGGTCCGCACCACCGGCACGAAACGGGCCAGCGTGATCGCCTTCGCATGGCCGTACCGCTCCAGCAGTTCCTCGGCGCGTTTCGCACCCTGGTGCAGACGCTGCGAGCGGCTACGGGCCAGCAGCGCTCCGCCCGCCTTCCGGCCGAGCACATAGCCGCACTGCGCCCCGGCCAGGGCGCCGGCCGCCGCAGCGATCAGGAGCGGCCCCAGCGACAGGTGCACACTCGACTCCGCCGAGCCCGTGCACAGCAGACCGGCCGTGAAGAGCAGCGAGTCGCCGGGCAGGAAGAAGCCGACCAGCAGCCCTGTCTCGGCGAACATCACCACCCCGACGCCCAGCACGCCGAACGCCGCCAGCAGCGAATGAGCGTCCAGCACGTTCACGGCCAGCTGTGATGCCGGATGGAACGGTGTGGTCATGGCGAGGAGGCCTTTCGGGCAGGTGATCTGGTGTCTGCGATTCGCCCAACCGCGTGTACGTGGCCTGGAGGGAACCGCACTCGCCGAGCCTACATCTACAAGATGTAGTAGATGTTCTGTGGGTGGCCGGATGCAAACGGCCACTCAAACGGAACACGAGGCGGAGGAGACGGGCGTCATGGCTGACACCTATCGAACAGAGACCGGCACCTGGACTCTGCGGCGTGCGGCCACGAACTCGACGGCGCCGCCCCCGACCCCGGTCCGGGTATCCGGTGCCCCAGGCGCCGGGCCCCAGCAGTTGCATCGCGGGATGACCCTCGTGGCCGCGATCAGCCTGTTCATCGGGACACGGGCCGCCTGGACGACCGCGATGGCCTCACGTCCGGCGGTCGCCGGCGTCATTTCCGTCTGTTACGCCTCGATCCTCGTCTGCGCCGTTCTCAGCCTCCTCGTACGGAGCCGTCGCGCGCTGATCAGGGTCGACGTCGTCGTACTGATGACCGCCGTCGCCCTGGTGATCTGCGGCTACCTGCTCGATCACGCGGGCACCGACGAGGGAGTGCTGACCGCCCAGGCGGCGAACGAGATCCTGCACGGCCATCCCGTCTACGGCCGGCCGTGGCCCTGGCTGTTCGGCTCGCCGCGCGTCGGGATCACCAAGACCATGTCCGGGGGCGCCGACTACGCCTACGGCTACCCGCCGCTGACCGCGCTGCTCGCGGCACCGGTGCACGCCGTCGTCCACTCGACGGCGGCCGCCACCCTGGTCACCACGGCCGCGCTGCTCGTCTCCTCGGTCCTGCTGTGGTTCCTGTTGCCGGCACCCTGGAGGTCAGCCGCCACCGCGGTCTGTCTCGGTTTCGGCCTCCTGCCCCACTACGCCTACGCCGGCTACCCGGCGATCACGGCTCTCGCCCTGCTCGTCCCCGTGGTGGTCCGCTGGCCCGCCACCGGTGAGGGCGGCCGTCTCGGCTCGGGGGGAGTGGTGCGGGCGGCGTGCCTGGGCGCTGCCTGCGCGGCCCAGCAGCTCGCCTGGTTCCTCGCCCCGTTCCTGCTGATCGGCCTGTACGCCGTCAGGCGCGGGGAACTCGGGCCGCGGCGGGCTCTGGCGGTGACCGCCCGCTACACGGCTGCCGCCGCTCTCACCTGCGCAGCGGCCAACGCCTACTTCGCCGCCGAGGGCTTCTCCGCCTGGCTGCAGGGCGTACTCCTGCCGCTCGACCAGAAGGCGATCCTGCACGGCCAAGGCCTGATGGGCATCTCCTACTACTTCACCGACGGCAGCGGCCGCCTCGACTACTACTCCTACGGCAGCCAGCTGCTCCTGCTCGGCCTGCTCGCCGCCACCCTGCTGTTCGTCCGGCGTCTCGGCCCCGCCCTCACCGTCCTGCCATGGGTCGTGTTCTACCTCGCCACCCGCTCGCAGGACGGTTACTTCCTGATGATGACCCCACTGTGGCTCGCGGCCGCCGCCACCGTCCCGGCCGCCGCGTTCGCCACCGCCTGGCAGCCGCGACTTCCCCACGTCACCGGCCGTGCGAAGGCTGTCTTGGCGGGCGGATTGCTCGCCCCCGCCCTGGTGTGCGTCGCGATCGCCGCGGCGAGCCCGCCGCCCCTGCGCATGAGCCTCTCGCCGCGCTTCGCCACGCACCACGCGCGCGTGGGTGTCACCTCCATCGACGTGCGCGCCGTCAACACCACCGGTACGGCGCTCACCCCGCACTTTGCGAGCCGCACCGGCCAGGGCGCCTCCAACTGGTGGACCATCTCCTCCGGCCCCGCAGTGCTCGCCCCGCACGCCTCCGCCGAGTACCACGTGAAACCCGCGGGAGGGTTCCGCGCCCTGCCCGGTGGCCACGGTCCCGGGACCTATCTCATCGCCGTCACCGGTACCCCGATGACGATCACCACGGCCCACATCCCGGCTGCTCCTCCCGCGATCCAGTAGCGAGGGCGCCAGGCGGGCCTACACGCGCAGGCGCGCCTGGCGAAGCCGCGGCAGCTGCCGGCGAGGCGTGCTGCCGAGCCGGTACCCCGACTGTTCGGCGTTCGTGCTGGTCAGCTGTGGTCGCATAGCGGGCCGACGTCGTAACCCCGTTCCTGGCAGGTGTCGAGGATCCGGGGGAGTGCGCCGAGCGCCGAGCGCCAGGCGCCGGGGGCGGAGGTGCAGTCGGAGTCGTGGAGCAGGATCGTGCCGCCGCCGTCCAGGTCGGCGGTGACGGTGCGGTGGACGGAGTGCGGGGTGGCGCGTACCGTCCAGTCCTCCCCCCAGCAGGTCCACAGCACCGGGGTCAGGTCGAGGCGGCGGGCCGCGAGGTGGGCCGCGGTGGACATGACGCCGTACGGGGGCCGGAAGAGCGAGGGCTGCCGTCCGGTGATCGCGGCGACGGTGTCGCGGGCCCGGCGGAAGTCGTCGTAGGTGGCGCGCGGGCCACGCAGCAGCAGGGGGCGGTGCATCCAGCCGTGGACGGCGACCTCGTGACCGGCCGCCGCGATCTCGCGGACCAGGTCGGGGGAGCGGTCTGCCTCGCTGCCGAGCAGGAAGAACGTGGCGTGCACTCCGCGCCCGGCGAGCAGCCGCAGAAAGTGCGGGGTAGAGCCAGGGTCGGGGCCGTCGTCGAAGGTCAGGGCGATGTGGTTGGTGCGGCCGCGGCCCGAGAGGCGGGGCATGAGGCGGTTGCGCAGCGGTCCGAAGGTGGAGACGACGGGCGCGGCGTGGGCGGCGGCGAGGAGGGGTACGGCGGCGCGGGCGGCCGTGCGCAGCGTCGGGGCGATGTTCACGAGTGGTCGTCTTCCGACGGGGAGGTGTGCTCCGGGGGGAAGCCGTCCGGGTCGAGGTGGTGGCTGATGGCGTGGATGAGGTCGGGACCGTCGTAGGTCGTCGCCACCCCGGTGGCGACGGCGCCGGCGCACACGACGGACGCGAGGACGGCCGTGGCGGCGAGCCGGCGCTTCGTCCGGTGCCGTTGCGCAACCGGGCGAAAGCCCCGGCCGGGGGCTCCTGACCGGTGCACGCGCGCGATCTCCGCCGTCGGGCAGCTATCGGGGGACTGAGCGAACAGGGCGAATCCCGTTTCCCGTTGCCGGCGTCCGAGCGGGCCGTCGATCAGGTCGCACAGCACTGCCTTGAGGTCGGCCGGGTCGCGTATCCACACGGCCGCACCGGCCTCGTCCAAGGCGGCGGCGTTGGTCAGCCCGTGCCCGGGTATGCAGCGGTAACTGGCGACGGGCAGGCCGCAGGCGAATGCCTCCAGGGAGGTGAGCCCGCCGGCGTTCTGGACGAGGACGTCGGCGGCGTGCATCAGGGAGGGCATGTCGTCGACCCAGCCGAAGGCATGGTCGATGCCGTCGGTGCGCAGCTGTTCGGCCAGGGCCTCGTTGCGGCCGCAGACGACGACCGGGACGGCTGCGCCGCAGTCGCGCAGCTCCCGGGCCACCGTACGGACCGGGCCCACCCCCCAGGACCCGGCGACCAGCAGAGCCAGCGGTGCGTGGGACGGCAGCCCGAACCTCTCCCGGGCGCGGCCACGCTCCCGTGCGTCGCAGGGCCGGAAACGGGGGGCCGTGACCGGCCCGCGCACTCGCACGTCCCGGGCTCCGGCCTCCCGCGCTTGGGCGGCGGGCACGGCGTGAGCGGCGAGGTGGACGTCCACTCCCGGTGCGATCCACAGCGGATGCACCGAGAAGTCGGTCAGATAGGTGAGGACCGGCACGGCCAGTCGACTGTCCAGGCGCAGGTTGCCCAGGACTCGGCTGGCCCCGGGGTAGGTGGAGACGACGGCGTCGGTGCCCGGCGGCAGGGCGCTCAGTACCCGGTCCTGTGCCGTGCGCAGCAGCGCCCGCGCCACCGGGCCGCCGCCCCCGGCCCGCTCGGTGCTGGAGTAGATCCGCTGGTAGGCCCAGGGGGCCCGCACCAGCATCCGGTGATAGCCCTCCTGGACCGTGCGGCCCAGGTGGGCGGGGAGCAGGTCCAGCAGGTCGAGCCGGTCCACGGCATACCCCTGCGCGGTGAGACGGCGGGCGAGCTCGGCGGCGGCACCGTCGTGACCGGCCCCGACGCTCGCGGAGACGATCGCGACCCGCCCCGCGCCGGGCGTGGCGGCGGACTGCGGAGGAGGGGCGCCCGTGGGTGTGTGTCTGGGCGCCGTGCTCGCGCGGTGGGGCATGGGTTTCCTCCGCAGGGACGGGAGCGATGGAACTCTACGAGTTGTAGTAGTTCGCGGTTCGAAGCCCGGAGCATACCTCCTACAACTAGTAGGAGGTGGGCGGGTAGTCTGTGCGGACAGTCGGCGAACGGAGGCATCCGGTGCAGGAACGAGGGGATGGCGGCGCTCGCGAGGCGTCCGGCAGGCGAGCCCGCGGCGAACTGGAGAGCGATGTGCTCGCCGCGCTCTGGAGCGCCGACGGCCCGCTGACCGCCGGCCAGGTCCGGGAGGCGCTGCCGGGCGACCTGGCCTACACGACCGTCCTGACCATCCTGTCCCGGCTGTACGACAAGGAGATGCTCGTCCGCCACCGCGAGGGCCGCGGCTACGCGTACGAGCCGGTGCGCGACGAGGCGTCGCACACCGCCCAGCGCATGCGGTCGCTGCTTGAGGGTGGTTCCGACCGCGAGGCGGTCCTGGCCCGCTTCGTCTCGGAACTGTCCGAGCAGGACGAGCACGTGCTGCATCAGCTCCTGTCCGGGCACGACGCTCGCACCGGAGATGACCGCTCGGCGGGAAGGGCGTGAAGCCGTGCTGATCAGTGTCTACGTCCCTTTCGTAGTCGCGGCTGTGCTCGCCGTGCTCACGCCCCGACTGGCGCACGCGCTGCCCCCTCGCCGCGCTGCCTGGGCCCTGGCCTGCGCCGCGCTTGTGACCGCGATCGGCTGGGCGGGGGCACTCGCCTTGCTCGCCTTCACCGGCGTGGCACAGATTCCGGAAGTCGCGGAGGAGGGCCGCTGGTCCGTGGCCGCCCTGCAAGCCGAGGATCCGGTCTACCTCGTCGTTGCGGGAGGCAGCGCCCTCATGCTGGCCGTGAGCGTCGTCTCGCTGGGCGTGGCCGTCGTGGGACAGGTCCGCCTCATCGTCCGGGCGCGGCGGGAGTGCGCCCGGCTGCCGGAGGGCACGGAGCTGGTCGTGGTCGACGACGACGTCCCGATGGCCTTCGCGTTGCCCGGGTCGCCGGGCCGGATCGTGGTCTCCCGAGGAATGCTGCGCTCTCTCAGCGACGGCGAGCGCGAGGCCCTCCTCGCACACGAGCGTGCTCACCTGCGCTGCCGCCATCACCTCTTCCAGATCCTGTGGCGGCTCACGGCGGCCTTGAACCCGCTGCTGCGGCCGCTGGCCGTCGCGGGCGGATTCGTCCTGGAACGCTGGGCCGACGAAGAGGCCGCGCAGCGCGTCGGCGACCGAAAGATCGTCGCGCACGCCGTCGGGCGCGCCGCGCTGGCATCCGCCGGTACCTCGTTCCCGGCCGCACTGGCCGCGACCGGCGGGGCGGTGCCGCAACGGGTGCGGGCCCTGCTGGCCCCGCCGCCCCCGCGCCGGAGCCTCCCCCTGGTCGCGGGTGGCCTCCTGCTCGCTGCGTGCTGCGCGAGCCTCGCCAACGCTGCATCCGACAGCGATCAGATGGTGGACAGTGCGCAGTGCGCGGCGTACGCCGCCACGGCGAGCGCCCCGTCGGCCGGAGAACACCGGCATGGGCCCGACTTCTGCTTCGGGGAACACGATCGCCGGGAACTTCAGGAGCACCGCCCGTAACGAGGCGGCCGGACCTGTCGGCTACGCGTAGTCAGATCGCCCGCAGTCCGCGGCCGAACCAGTCCTTGCTGTCGCGGACGCCGGGCAGGGCGAAGAAGTAACCGCCGCCGGTGGGGAGAGTCGACGAGAGGTTCGTCGATCAGGCAGGCCGTGCTGCAGTCAATCGCTGCTCTGCTGCATTGAACGGAATGCATCGCCGAATGCGGTCACGCGCAGGCCTTCGGCCGCCCTCGGTGGGCGCGCATAGGTGTCCCATGTTTCGGTGAACCGAGCGTGCCGAGAAAGGGCTTGAACCGTCTTCGGATCGTGCTGGCCTGGTCCGCCGAGTGTGGTGGTGTAAAACACCTTGAGATCGTGGAAACGGGTGCCTTTGGGTAGGCCGGCCAGGGCGACAACCCGTTGCCACTTTTCGTTGAAATCACTGCTCTGAACTGGCCTTCCATATCGGTTCGTTACGATAAGGTCTTCGTCAATTGGCTCGACGTGTCGGCGAGCCCGACGCTTGCGTGCGGTGGCTTGGGTGACGGGTTCCGGCTCGCTGAAGTGAGCCGCATGGGTCGCCAACTGCTCGATCAGGAATTGATCCACGGGCAGAGTCGCGTAGCTGGCCTTCGTCTTCAGTGGTGCGGCTTTGCCGCGCTGACGCTGCTCTTGAACGTACAGGAGATTTTCCTGCCAGCCGACGCGTGTCCGTGTCAGCCCCAGAGCCTCGCCGGCACGCAGTCCTGCGCACGCGCCGAGCCACACCAGGACTTCGTAGCGCGGCTCGATCGTCCGCATGGCAAGGGCTGCTGCGGCCACCTGATCGGGGGTGAGGGCGTCCCCACTGCCGTCGCTGATCTCGGGAAGCTCGATGCGGGACACGATGTTTGCAGGCAGCGGAATATTCTCGTCCATCATGTAGTGGATGAGAATGCGCCAGGTTTTGAAAATCTGGACAATTGTGCGAGGGGATCTGAGGTTGGGTTTTTCTAGGAGATGATCCACGAAGGCCATGGAGTCGCTACGCCGTAGCGATGTCGGTATGCGATTTCCTGCGAACGGCAGGATGTGGTTGCGAAGATGACTCTCGTACGTATTGATCGTATTCGCTCTCTTTTTCTTCTTACGCTTTCGGTCGATCATCTGCGCGCCGAAGAAGGCTACTCGCGCACTGTGTGCTGGTTGGTTCCCTCTCGTCATGGACGCAGCCTCGGAGGTCAACTCGGCGAGCCGGTCGAGGGCTTCCTGCCATGTATCGAACGACTCTCTGCGCTCTTTTCCGAGGTGATCGACGTGGCGAGTCTGCCAGCGGAGTCCCCGTCCGTGATCTGCTGACGGGTAAAGGGGGCGGTTTCTTGTCCCGCACTTACAGGGGGTATCACCCCGGTCGGGTTTCGGATATGACTTGTGCCATCGGTCGAATGGCAAAATCGGTCTGGCCATATGTTCTCGTTCGTTGCTTGTGGGCTAGGGACTTCGCTGCCGCGCCGTGGGCTATCCGTTTGTGCCGAGTAGGTCGCACGAGTGATTGGGTTTCGTAGCCGCCGGGCTGTTCGTGTGTGCTCACGTGCAGGATTTCCAGCCCAGAGCCTGATTATGCACAGCTGTTCATGGCCTGAGGGAAGTCGTACCGGTCGAGTCGCTGTGTGCCAGCACGCGAACCGTCACCGGACCCCCGACTCCTGTCCCTCGGTATGCAGATCCGACGGCTCCGGGAAGAGCGGGGCTACAGCTTGGAAGAACTCGCAGAGCGCAGTGGAATGAGCTTTCGCGGCCTCATCTACATTGAGCACGGCCAGCGCAGCCCCAGTGTGCTCACCCTCTTGGATATTGCAGCTGGACTCGACGTGCAGCCAGGAGAACTCGTTAACCACATCGCACGGGAAGAATCCGGAAAATCCGAGCCCCGGTAATGCGGGTCGGTGATCAAACGATCGTGTTTTTCCAAGGCTGTGCCCGTAAAGGCGCTCACTCCGCGCGGTGTCGACGCGCCCTGTGCGTAGGAGGTGCCCTGCTGTGGCACCTGCCAGTCGTGAGGGTCCATCTCCCTCTTCCGGCTGTGCCGCAATGACGGTCGCGCACTGCTGTCTGGAGTTGGCGACCTGACGTGTCCATTTCCAGTCAAGGGGAGGGATTCCACTAACGAGGCACGAGTGCCGCGATGAATCGTATGATGCGTCAGAACCGCATGCGGGTGGGGCACTTGAGGCGGTTTACAACCGCCTGTGTCGTCGAGGGCGCGGGCCTCATCGCTCGGGGGATGTCGGTGTACCTTGCCTGTCTGTATGCGGAGAACTTCCGGATCTTCGGCGCGGTGCCGCAGAAGGACGGCGACAGGGACGCCAGCCTGAGCCTGGACTTCGGTCCCGCCACGAACGTCCTGGTCGGCGAGAACGACAGCGGCAAGACGGCCATCATCGATGCGATCCGCCTGTGCCTGCTGACGACCGCGGCTGACTTCTACCGCATCACGCGCGACGACTTCCACGTCGGACCGGACGGCCGCGCGGGCACCTTCAAGATCACCTGCGGGTTCAGGGACCTTACGACGGCGGAGCAAGCCGTCTTCCTTGAGTTGCTGACCACGGACGATGAGGGCAACGTCGCCCTCTACGTCACCGTCAAGGCGGAGTTGATGGACCCGCTGCGGCCCCACCGCGTCGCGGTGACCACGCGCACCGGCCGCGATGGGCAGGGGCCCGCCCTGGACGGTGCCGCGCGTGAACTGCTGAAAGCCACCTACCTGCGTCCGTTGCGGGATGCCGAGGCGGAGCTGCGCTCCGGGCGGGGATCGCGGCTGTCGCAAATCCTGGCCGGTTACCCGGCCATGCGCGAGCAAGGTGAGGATGACTTCGATGAGGAGAGCGGCAGCGCCTCCACCCTGGTCGGCATCCTGCGCCGCGCGGAACGGCACATCAGCGACAACAAGGCCGTCAAGACGGCTCGGGACGACATCAACACCGGTTACCTGCAGAAGTTCTCCATCGGCTCCGACGTCCTGCGCGGTGAGATCGGCGTTGCGGGTGATGCCACGCTCGCCCGTGCGCTGGAGCGGCTGGAGCTCACGCTGTTCGCGGGCACGGGGGAGTGGACCAGGCACGGTCTGGGTTACAACAACGCCCTTTTCATGGCGGCCGAACTGCTCCTGCTTGGCAACAGCGCCTTCGCGCCCCTGCTGCTGATCGAGGAACCCGAAGCCCACCTCCACCCGCAGCTCCAGACCCGCATCATGGACCTCCTGCGGGATCGTGCCGAGACCGCGAACACAGCGGAGACGCCGCCGGTCCAGGTCATCCTCACTACCCACAGCCCCAACCTGGCTTCGGCCATTCCGGTCGAACATCTCACCCTCGTCGCCCGCGGATCCACCTTCCGCCTGGCACCGGGCCTGACCCAGCTCGATGAGGGCGACTACGCCTTCCTCACCCGCTTCCTCGACGTGACCAAGGCCAACCTGTTCTTCGCCCGCAGCGTCGCCATCGTCGAAGGCGACGCCGAAGCCATTCTCCTGCCCGCCCTCGCACAGGCGGTCGGCCGGTCGTTCAGCGAATGCGGCGTCAGCGTCGTCAATGTCGGCGGCGTCGGTCTCTTCCGCTACAGCCGGATCTTCCAGCGCGAGGGCGAGCAGATACCGGTCGCGGTGGCCTGCATCCGGGACAGGGACTTGGTTCCCGCCGGCACCTCGGACGAGATGCGCAAGCAGCTCAAATGCTCGGCGGAGATGACCTCGCAGCAGATCAGCGAACATGTCGCCACGCTGCAAATAAAGGACAGCGGCCATGTGCGTACCTTCGTCTCCGACCATTGGACGTTGGAGTACGACTTGGCCGCCGCGTCCTGGACCATGGCGACCCTCATGCACCAGGCCGTCCGTGCCGCCGTCGCCTCCAAGACGACCTGGCCCACCGCGGACAGGCTCGCCGACCTGGACCGACTGGCGCAGGAGGAGGTCAAGAAGTGGCGGGAGAGCAACGTTCCCCTGGAAAAGGCGGCCTTGGACATTTATGAGCCGCTGCGCTTGGGCAGGGGCAACAAGCCGATCGCCGCCCAACACGCGGCCCGCCTCCTGCAGACCACCTCCGTGACCGAGGACGATCTGCCGCCCTACCTCGTGGCCGCCTTCACGTACCTGTGCAGCGAGGTCTGAGCGATGACGAGTCTCTACGCGCCCGACGCCTTCATCAAGGACAAGGTCGAAGCCCTCGCCCAGCAGCTCGGCCTCGACCTGCCGCACCAGGAACAGTGGAACTTCATCCAGAGCCTGGAATCCCTGGACCTCCAGGCAGCTCCCGGCTCGGGAAAGACCAGTCTGATCGGTCTGAAGCTCGCCCTCCTGGGCCAGGCATGGGCCTCGCCCACACGCGGCATCTGCGTCCTGTCTCACACCAATACGGCCAAGGACGAGATCACCCACCGCCTCACCGTCACACCGGCGGGACGCCGCCTGCTGCAGTACCCGCACTTCATCGGCACGATCCAGGCCTTCACCAACACCTTTCTCGCCCTGCCGGCCCTACGGTCCCGGGGCATTGAAGTCCAGACCGTCGACGACCAGGCCTACGCGGACGAAGCCCTCCGGCTGCTCGAACGCCACCCCCGGTTCCGGAAACTCAACACCGCACTCGGGCACCGCACGAACGGCCCCGCACTGGTCGCCGAGGCCCGCTACGTCTGCGACGCCGGAGACCTGGTCGCGACCGGACCTGACGGCACCCCTCCCTTCAAAGCATCCAGCGACAGCGGCCAACAGTTCGCCGCCCTCAAGGAAGCGCTCACCGAGCGAGGCATCTTCCGCTACCACGACATGTTCGCCCTCGCCGAGCACCACCTCTTCCAGCACCCCCAGCTCGCGCTGGCCGCCGCCCACCGCTTCCCCTTCGTCCTCCTGGACGAAATGCAGGACACCAGCGACCTCCAACAACGCCTGCTCGACAAGGTCTTCGGCCCGCCGGGCGCGGTCGTTCAGCGCGTGGGCGACGTCAACCAGCGCATCTTCGCCGACGCACCGGATGCCGCACAGCCCTCGTCGTTCCCCCTGCCGCAGGCCGCTCAACTGCCCGTCAGCCGCCGGTTCGGCAGCAAGATCGCAGCACTCGCCAGCGACCTCACGGTCCACCGCAGCCAACGCATCGACGGCGCTGGCCACGACGGGACCGTCGCCCTCCTGCTCTTCGACGACGACACCGTCGCCGAGGTCGTACCGGCCTTCGAACGGATGGCAGCGGCCACGGTCCCCCGCCAGCTGCTGCTGGACAACCCGCCCCGCGTCCTGGGCGCCCGCCTCACGCGGGGAAGCGCCAAGGCCTTTCCACAATCCCTCTCCTGCTACGTACCCGGCTTCACCACCACGCCGGTCCAGACAACCGGCAGTCTCATCACGACGACACGCGCCGCCCAGGCCCAGCGGCAATCCGGCGACAACCACGCAGCGATCACACTCCTGTGGAACGCAATCCGTGCCGTAGCCCGACTCGCCAGTTCCGGCGTCCTGCCCCCGCTGAGGCGACTGGATCGAGACCCGGCCACCGCCGGAGGCAGGGCACGCCTGCTCCTGCACGACCTCCTGACGAGCCCCCTCGACAGCCACGTCGAATGGGCTGTCCTCACCGCCCGGCTTCTGCGGCTCCTGCCCGACCTGACCCAGAGCCCCCTGAAGGGTGTCGCCCGTCTCGCAGATCCCCTTGCTCACATCCCGTACGTCGCCCAGCCAGTCGCTGTGGTTGAGGCGCCGGCTGATGCGGACCAGGGGGTGGTGGCGTCGGTTGCGGGATCGATCCAGAGTGCCAAGGGCGAAACTCATGCGGCGACGCTCATCCTTGAATGCCTTGAACGCAGCGGCAAGAAGTACGACGTACACGAGGTCCTCGGACTCCTGAGCCGACAGCAGGACGCCTCCAAAGCCTTGGTCACGATCCAGCGCGCAGCGCAACTCGTCTTTGTGGGCGCCACCCGCCCCACTCACCTGCTCGCCTTCGCCGCGCACCGCACACGAGCCGAACCGTACGTCGAGGCGATCACGGCCCGCGGCTGGTCTGTCCACGACATCCACGCGCGCAATGCGATCCCCACCGTGTGATTCGGAGCTCAAGCGGTCAGCAAGGTGCGAGCGAAGGCGCTGAGCTCGGTCAGCCGGCGATGGTCATGACGGCGGGCCGTGGCCATGGTTGCGGTAGGGCGCCTCGTCGGGGTGCAGCCGTAAACGGGCCAGCCGCCAGGCTGCATCCGGGGACATTTCGTAATCTCTGTTCTTGCGGATGCGGCGCGCGAGCAGGCTCGTGCGCGGGTCCAGTACCCAGCGCAGCAGGCTTAGGCTCACTCCGCTTCCTCGGCGGCCGCGATCTCCTCGGCCAGGTGCCGGTGGCCGAGTGTGGTCATCGCGCTGCGCAGGATTTTCAGGAAGTCCTGCGCGTTGTCTTCAGTGAGCCTGCCGACGAACGTGTGCAGTGTCTGGGCGATCAGCACCCAGCGGGAATGCGGATGCCACTGATGGATCTGCCGAACCAGCTCTTCGGGATCGCTTCCCTCGGGTGGGCCGCCGATGCGGGAGGAGTGTTGGAGCAGCATGTACAAACGTGCCGCTGCTGGATTCGCGAGGAGTTCGTCGCGCAGGAACTCCACGCGGGCGCGAGCCTGACGGCGGTCCATCTCGTCGAGTTCGAACTCATGCCGGGCGCGCTCTATGAGGCGAGCGCCTTCCGCTGCGTCGTCGTCGACGCGCAGGGTCACGCTGACCTTGAGTAGTTCAATGCCGTCACGGTGGAGGGGCAGTTGGTCACGTAGCGCCGCTGCGAGTTCCTGTTCGGCGGCTGCGATGCGGAGCACTGAGTCGCTGGCCAGTTGCTTTTCCACCATGAGCCGTGCGACACGGCTTGCTGCATGGCGGGCGTCCGGGTTCGTCGGACCATGCGGTGAGTGACGCCATTCAACGCGGATGACTGCATCGAATGACAGGCCTGCATCACGGCTTTCCGGGCGGTCGTGGAAGACGCTGGTCCACGTCTGACGGGCCAGCTCGGAAGGGTTGTCGCGGCGCGTGCGGCGTCGCATCATGCAGGCTCTTCCTCGTTGCCGGCCTCAGTTAGGGCTTGCTGGAAGGTCTCGATGATGCCGTCGTCGAGTAGTTGCGTGAGCTCCGTGTACACGGCACGGTGAGCCAGCCCGGCAGACGGGAGCTCGATGCGGCCTGCCGATTGCTGGAGGGCGGCGGTCTTGGCCCATTGCCGTGCGATTGCCCGCAGCCGGTCGCGGGGGCTCTCGCCTGGCGTGTCGGCCTGCTCCGGGAGCTTCACCGCTGTGCTCAAGACCTTCAGCACATCAGCGTGTATGTGGGGATGACTGAGCGCCGCCTCCAGCCACAGACGCACGACTGCCGATGCCTGGCCGTCCCGCTCGAATCCCTCCGTACCTTGAAGGAGTGCTCGCCAGCCGACGATCAGATCGGGGACGGGAGCCGTGAATTCCGCCTCGTCGTTGTGGGGGAGCAGGGCTGGGAGCGTGGGAGCATCGGGATGCGTCGACTCGGCCAGGGCCCTGAATGCTTCCTGCCCGGCTACCAGCTTGGTCCCACCATCCCTGCACCAGTCGATGACGTAGCCGAACAGAGTCCGGCGCGCGCTGGGATCGCTCCACAGACTGTGCACAGCTCCTTGCAGCGCTCGGCGTACTTCCGGGTCTCCCGAGCCGGCTGCATGGCGCAGCCGCCGCAGCGCCTTGCCGGTGTGGAGGACCCCGAACTCCCCGGCGCACACCTGCACGGTGGCCAGTAGTTGGGCGGCGTTGCCGGTCCTGGCCCACTGCAGCAGCATTTCGTGGATGTAGGAGGCGCTGGCCGTCTGTAGACAGGCTGACGTGAGGAGTTCCACGGCCGATGGCCACAGCGGGGTGTTGTGCCAGCGCCAGACCAGCTGACGCAGTGGTTCTTGTCGACGATGACGTACCGCCCACCGCAGGGCGAAGCTCCCGATGCGCTCGGCCATCGTCTGCCGTTCTGCGTCAGTGAGCGTTTCGAGCGCGGCTTTGGGCTTCTTCAAGGGGGCGTCGGCCAGCCACTCCAGGAACTTCACCCGGGACAGGGGCCGATCGACCCAGAAGTACTCCAGTGCCGCGTCGTCCCATTCGGGGCGGTTGAAGGTGACGGTGTCGTCGGCCAGCAGTTCGGCTTTGATCGAGTCGACCATCTCGATGACGCCGGGTTCCTGCTGTCCCCTCAGGGATGGGTCACCGTCCCCGAAGACGGATGCCAGGTCGGCCGTGCTGGCGTAGACGTGCGCAACGGACGCTCCGCGCAAGGTGGCGCAGGCCAGCAGGAAGTTGCGCTGGAAGCTGGTACGGCCGGACTCCTTGTGCCAAGCCAGAAGCTGGGGACGCCAGTTGTTGCGGGCCGCGATGACGCTGAGAACCTGCCGGTCGAACGGTGTGTCACCGCCGCTCTTCCGTTTCCGTGCCAGCGCCTCCAGGTTGGGCAGGTTGCTGTCGTTGGCATGGTGGGCGTCCAGAATGAGACTGACGATCTCCAGGGCCTCCACCGGCGGCTGACCATTCAGCAAGGCGATGATGTCGTCATCGGTCAACCATCGGTCGACCGGCAGATCAGGTGGACCCTCCGCGCCCAGCCACTTGCGGGCGATTTCCAATGGCGAGGGCACCCCCAGGGAGGGTTTGATGCCCTCAGGTGCACCACCGCCCACGCGGCGCCACTGCTCCGGTGTGCTCAGCACCACGAGCCGGGCACTGCGACGTTTCAGCGTGTACTGCAATCGCTCGATCGTCGCACCGAACGTATCGGCTATCTCGAAGCCTTCCTCATCAGGCGGGAGTTCGAGCAGGTAGCCGCGGTTCTCCGCCTGCGGCAGGCGGCGCAAGGGGAACTCCAGACCACCGCCGAAGCTGAGCGGTCCCACACGCACGGCCGGGAATTCATGACGCAATTGCGTGAGGAGCGCGCACGCGGTGGTCGTGCGCCCCGTGCTCGGCTTCTGGGCGAGTACCACGACAGATCCGGGGTTCTTCCACCGCTGATAGATTTCGTCGAACGAGTCACCTCCATCGGGGCGCACGTAAACGGTGCGCAGCGCATTGAGGTAGGTGTCCGAAAATTCATTGTGATCAAGTGGGTTTTCGAAACTCGCCGTGACTTTCAGGGCGTTCATTTCGCCCAGGTTGAGCAGGGCCATCTGCCGGAGACGCTTAACTGCCTCCGCGTCCAGAAGGTATTTGAGGCGCTCTTGCAGTTCCTCATCCAGTTGCTCATCCGCGTCCGGCGATACGGTGTCTGGCGTCTGCGATGTGTCCGTGGATGTGAAAGAGCTGGTCTCGCCCCAGCGCGGGCCTTCGGACCGCTGGCCGTTCTCGTGAGGTGGCCTGAGCCCATAGTCCTGCTGATCGTTCACCCGTACCCCCGTGGTGTGCCGCCCGGAATCCCACTCGGACTGCGAGAGCTATCCGAGCGTGCCGTCGATTTCGAGTGCAGTGACCTCGCCGCCCTGGCGCACAACTCTGGTCCGCTGTTCGATGTCGGCTGACGCTTCGGCGGTCACCCGTCCAACCTTGACTGCCCGGGCCACCCCGTCTTCCTCGACTTCGTCAAGGAACTGCCTGACCCTCACGCCCGGTGCAGAACGCCGTTCGCCCGTGAAGGACAGAGGCTGCCCGTAGATCGCCTCCAGGTCGTCGCGCAGTTCACTCATCGCTTGCAGCAGGTGCTCGTCATCGTGTCGAATCAGAGCGGGGTTGCGGTGGTAGACGGCCAATTCCCGGGCCACAGCTTCCAGCCGGCGAATCCGCTGCTCGGTCAGCTCCTCGTCGTGGATGAGCAGGGGAGCTTCCGGTTCAACCAGGACTGGGCAGGTTGCCGGCTCGGTCGAGGCCGCGGTGTCATTTCCGCTACGGCGGTCGAGCACAGCACCGAGGCGGCCAAAGAGAAACGCGAATACCTGAGGCATGGCTGACGTGGCCACTGTCGCGAGCGACAGCTGATCTCCCATTGAATCCCCCGAACGGTGAACTTAGGTCACGGCAAGGCCGCAAGATCCCACAAGGCTACGAGCGTCCAGGAGGCGGAGACAAAGGCGTATTCGCGCCAAACATACAGCTGCCATATTCGGTCAGGTGAATTCATGCCCCCGGAGGCGGCACCAAATTCGCACGGGTGTTCCCGATTTGTGGCGGGAGTCAAGTGCTGAGTCACCTGAGGTTGAAACTCCCCGACGGTGGCACGTCCGGTGGGTGCAATTCGAGAATCGGAACATGGGTAACAACGGTGCAAGCGGTCCTGAATGAATGGCGCAAAGGGCGCATCGTAGCCGCCGACTTGCAGGACGCAGGTCATGGGCAAGAGAGATCGGGATCGGGTGGGTAGCCTTTTGCCCGGAGCCAGGTGTCGAGGGCCAGGGCGACGATGTCTCCGTGGGCGATGTCGGTCTCGGCGTTGTAGCGGCGGATGCGTCGATGGAGCTGGAGGACATCGGGGACGGCGTAGTTGAGTTGTCCGCGTTTCGTGTGCCGGTTGCTGATGATGTCCAGCGTGTCCGGGTGTGGCGTGAGAGCGTCGTCGGTTGGCTGGAACTCAGTGTCCAGAGCGTCGGCGATTTCACGTAGTAGGCGTGCGTGACGGGAGTGATTGGGCACGAGCGCTGCTCCGGTTGATCCTCCTAAGGGCTGTCCCGTAACTGCTGGTCACGGATGAGATGATCTTGTCGTGTCTGGTGTGATCACGGCGTCGGAGCCGTCCTGGATAGCCCCGTTCACCGGGCTGAGCCCGCGTCAGTTCGGCAAGCTAATCACCGCGCTGCGGCGCGAAAGCGCGGATCCGGTCCGCAGGGGCCGCCCGTGGAGCCTGCCTCTGGAGGACCGGGTCCTGCTGGTCGCCGCGTACTGGCGGACCAACCTGACCCTGCGCCAACTGGCGCCGTTGTTCGGGGTGTCCAAGTCCGCGGCCGACCGGATCGTCGATCACCTCGGCCCGGCGCTGGCACTGCAGCCACGTAAACGGTTCCGCCGTGACGCCGTGCTGATCGTTGACGGCACCCTCGTCCCCACTCGCGACCACACGGTCGCCGAGCAGTCGAAGAACTATCGGTACTCGACCAACCACCAGGTCGTCATCGACGCCGATACCCGGCTGGTCGTAGCAGTTGGACGGCCGTTGCCGGGCAACCGCAACGACTGCAAGGCATGGGAGTTGTCCGGCGCGAAGGACGCCGTCGGCCGCGCCACGGTGATCGCGGACGGCGGCTACCGGGGCACCGGCCTGATCATCCCGCACCGCCGCGAACCCGGCCAGACCGAACTCCCCACCTGGAAAGAGGAACACAACACCTCCCACCGCAAGGTCCGTGCCCGCGTCGAGCACGCCTTCGCCCGCATGAAGACCTGGAAGATCCTCCGCGACTGCCGACTCAAGGGCGACGGCGTCCACCACGCCATGCTCGGCATCGCCCGCCTGCACAACCTCACCCTCGCCGGCTGACGCAGAAGCAGGCAGGTCAACAAACACGTCGTAGATCATTTACGGGACAACGCTTAGGCGGATAGCTATCCGCCTATTGGGCTATTGGAATAGTCGGCAGGGAAGGTGGCCGCGCCCTGGCGTGGATGCGGCCACCTTGCGCGCTGCGGTCGTGTTCAGAAGCCGCGGGCGGTGAGCCACTCGTCCAGCGCGACCGAGACGATGTCGCCGATGGGCAGGTGATCGAGTTCGTTGTCCAGCGCGAAGCGCTTGATGCGCTTCTTCAGCTTCAGCGCCGCGGGAACCGACGAGTCGAGGCTCTCGCGCGCGATGATGCGCTGGTTGAGAAGGACGGCAACGTCGGGAACGTCCGAGGGGCGACCGGGCCCGTGCGCATACGGCGTACCCACGCTGGACGCCTCCTGCGATCGAGCGTTCTGTTCCTGGTATCCCGGGCCCTCGGTCCTCACCGGGAACGTCGTGCCGCCTGCCATCGGTGGAACTGCCGGGCGAATGGCCACCTCGGCAGCCGGGACCACAGGCGGGGCTTGCCGCTCCACCGGCTCGCCAGGGGCCCCGGCCCCCGCGTCTGGGGCGACGACGGCCGGGCGAACCGGCTGACTCGTGGCCAGCTCCGACACGAGGCCGCTCTGCGTGACCTCGGCGGTCGGCTGGGTGGAGGGCCGCGCCGCTTCGAGCGCCGTCTCGGTCCGGCCCCGTGCCGACCGCTCGATGGGAACCGTCGAAGGAGCGGGCTGAACCTGCGGCTCGCCTGCAGGGGGACGGCCGTCGCCCTGGGCGGCGGCTTCCTCGGCAGCGAACTGCTCGTGGGTGAGCTCGGCGGCCGGGGGAGGAGGCGGAGGGGTCGTCTTCCTTGCTCCGCCCAAGGCACGACCGCCGGTGCGGCGTGCGGGGGGCTTCATGCGTTCGGTCATGCTGCGGTCAGCTCCTTCATCAGCTTGGCGTACTCGCTCAGCTCGGTCGGGATCTCGCCGAAGGCCTCCATGTAGTGCACCCAGGAGTGGATGGTGGTCTCGGCGAGTGGGAACGCCTCGTCGCGGTCCGGGCCGATGCCCTCGCCCTCGGCGGGGTCGAGGAGCTTGTCCTTCGCGTTGCGAGGCAGGCTGGTGCGGTCGTCGGCCTTGACCATGACGACGTGGGCGGTGACGCCGTGCTCGTTGCGTGCGGCGGCGCGCTCGGCCTCGTCGAAGGTGGCCACGAGTTTGCGGCGCTCGATCTTGGTGGGGGCGACCGGCACGAGCAGCAGGTTCGCCTCGGTAACAGCCTCGTGGAAGATCCGGGCGCTGCCGCCGCCGGCGTCGACCACGATCGCGCCGAACTCGGCGCGCTTGACCCGGATGTACTCGGCGATGTCGTCGAACGGGTACCGCTCGACAACCAGGTTCTCGGGAATCTCGAAGCCGGCGGCCTGGGCGACCTTGAACCAGTCGTAGGCGGACTGACTGGTCGCGTCGGCGTCCAGCAGCAACGTGGGCAGGCCGAGGACGACGGCGTAGTAGAGGGCGATGAACCAGGCCGAGGTGGTCTTGCCGGTGCCGCCCTTGAGCATGCCGACGACGATCACGAACGCGTCCCAGACGTGCTCTGTGGCTGCGGCCATGGTCTTGTGACGGGTGTTCTCGTTCACGTGTGCTTGATCTCCTGAAAGGGGAAGGGGTGTTGTCTCGTGCGGTGCTGATCGGTAGGTGCGTCTGCATGCGGACAGGGGAGGTGCCCGCGCGCCGTGGCTGCAGCCGGGATGGCTTTCGGACAGGTGGCGCAGCTGAGGAATGCGGTGGGCGGAGCGATGAAGAGCTCCGTCTGGTGCGCTCATGGCCGTTCCCCCTCACGGCGAGTAGGGACGTGGTTGTGCTGGGGCCGCATACGGGTGCCTGCTTGGTGCAGGAGCCGGTAGACGGTGGCGACGGAGTAGCTGTGCTCCCTGGCGAGGTCCGGGACCGTGGCACCGGCTTCGTACCGCGCCCGCAGGGACACCGCGAGCTTCCGCCGCTCAGCGGCCCGCGCTGCGGCGCGCATCCGCAGGGTTTCCTGCGTAGCGCGCACGCTGCCGCCGGCCTCGATCAGCAGGCGCCGGGCACCGCGCCTCGTCTCTCCCGCGGCTGCGGCGAGTTCGGTGAGCGTTGCGCCGCGCTGCTCGTACAGGGTGCGCAGGTGAGCCGCGAGACGCTGGCGCGCTTGCGGATCCTGGCGCATTCGGCGGGTCTGCCACGACGTGCGCATCTCGGTCCCGGCGTCGTGTAGCCGGTTGAGGACCGTGCCGTAGGACAGGCCGCTGGCGGTGACCAGTTCGTCGACCGTGGCACCGGACTCGTACTGCTTGCGCAGGCTTTCAGGTGTCACCGCCTCGCTCGCGTCGGAGGTGACCGGGGGACGTGGGTTCATGCGACGGACTCCCATTCGCTGAGGGCTTCGGCATGGGCAGCGGCCAGCTCGTCGTAACTGCGCTGGTCGGCGGGCGTGATGAGGATCAGGCGGCCGTCGGTGGCGACCCGCCAGTCGGCGGCCGAATGTCCCGTGACCGGGTCGAGGACGCGCCCGTCGGGGGCGTGCCACGTGGGCGGGATCTCGTCGGGGCGCGGCACTGGTACCAGGACCTGACGGCCGTCGCGGACGATCACGAGAGCCCTGCTTCGGTGCTCCGAAAGCCGGTCCAGTGCCTCCTGGTAGGCCGCACGCTCCGCCGCGTGCAGTGCCTTGCGCCGGGCCGCGATGCCGCTGGTGCCGTGGTGCTCGGCGACCTTGTCCCAGCCCTGTGCCGGCGCTGCAGTGTGGCCGTTGTCGGCGTCCGGGAGGTGGATACCGAAGCCCTCCAGCGCGCGTGGCGCGAGGGTCCAGGTCTCCCCGGTGTGCTGGACGAGGCCGTGGTCGGCCAGGCGCTTCAGGGTCCGGTAGGTGGTGGCGCGGGAGACCGAGGACGTACCGACGAGCTCGGCAACGGTCTGGTCCGGGCGCAGGTGCAGGGCGCTGATGATCACGAGGGCGGCGCTGCCGAGGGCGTGGTGGGTGAAGGCGTCGTGGCCCATGAGTTGGCCGAGGACGGTGGAGTCGATGTCGGCCGTCGTGGCCGTCTCAGGGGTGGTCCACTCCTCAAGTGCCGGGTCGGGGGGGAACCGAGTGGACCGGAAACGAGACAGCAGAGCGTGGTCGCCGTGACCGGGGATGGTGCCGTCGCCGAGGTACCAGGTGGAGCCCTCCCGGCCATGGCCCACCCGCAGACGCCGCAGCCAGCCACGCGGTCGCAGGACCGTCTCGTAGACGACCCTCAGTGTCGTGCGGGAGACCCCGGCTTCCTCCGCGGTCTGCCGCTCACTGGCGTGGTGCAGCGGGCCGCCCGCGATCTCGGCGAAGTTCAGGTGCGCCCGCAGCACCCGCAGCGCGGTCCGGCCCCGTTCCCCGCGCCACGGTGTCGTTTCGATCCGGTCGCGCAGTGCGGCGAGGACTTCGTACGCCTCGTGCCGGGAACTCAGCGCGATGGTGGTGCTGATTGCGTCCGAGGCGCTGGCCCACACCCGGCGGATGTAGTCCAGGGCGCGGGACTGCCCGGAGCGCAGTGCGATGTTGCGGGCGTGACGTCCGCCTTCGTGCTCGGGGTGCAGCAGGAGCTGCGTCAGCTGGCCGACGGTGCCGCCGGCGCGGGCCACGTGGCAGGCGATGGCCGCCGTGATCCTGTGGCCGTGCTCGGCCGCGCCCTGGCGATCCGCACGCAGGACCACGCTCCGACGGTCGGAGCCGAGCCGGCTGTAACTGCCGGTGGCGTAGCGGCCGGTGAGGTCGCCGAGCAGGACGAGATCGGCCGCGGCGGGAGGCAGCCGGTGAAGACCCAGTCGCTCGCTCGGGTGAATTGGTCGTCGGGGTGAGTCTGCCTGGTGGGTGTGGTGTGGCACTGTGGGGTCGTCTCGCAAGGACGTGGACGCCACCTGGGCCCGCTAAAACCACAGGCGGTGTCCGGAACCGACCTCCAATCGGTGCCAAGCGAAGCCTCCAGGATTGCCGTCCTGGAGGCCTTCGTATGCCTGGCCCCGCATCAGAGGCAGGCGTCCCCATCGCGGCTCGACCGAGATCGATTCGGAGTGTCGCCAGAGGAGTCCAGATCCGTTCGACACCGCCCTGACCTCGGCCGATTCGGGGCCAAACAGAGGGCGATTGCCTCTGACTGGCTCCGAGCAGCTCGGGTCGAACCCGGGTCGAATCAGAGCGGTTTCCTCTGACTGCCTCCGATCGCCTCTGCAACCCGACCTAGCAGGTCACAACCGATCCAGCCCGTAAAGGTGCAGGTCAGAAGGGTGCTCAGGAATACCCGGCGTATAGCCCGACTCGTCTGCCAACAGGGCTCTGACCTGGTCTTATTGCCTGGTCGGGGCCCTTCTCGTGTTTTCGGGCGCTTCTTGCTTCTACCTGAGAGTTCCCTGGAGCTCCGCGCAAGTGTGCACGTGTGCGCACTGGGGCGCGGTGCTGGACGGTGGGCTCGATGAGTACTGGCACCGAGCTCCAGGGGAACTGGGCGAATTCCAGTGATCGTCGCAACACGTAGTCGGTTGATCAGGCAGCGAGCAGTTTAGACGTCGTCTCATTTGGCGAGTCTGCGGTAGCAGATGAGGCTGCAGGCAATGGCGGTGAAGGCCAGGAAGTGTTCGGCCTTGCGTTCGTAGCGGCGGTGCAGACGGCGGCAGCCGCCCAGCCATGACATCGTGCGCTCGATAGTCCAACGGTGTCGGCCGAGTCGCGTGGAGGACTCGATGCCCTTGCGGGCGATGCGGTGCCGGATACCTCGCTTGCGTAGCCATCGGCGCAGGTGGTCGTAGTCGTAGCCTTTGTCCGCGTGCAGCTTGGCCGGCCGGCGTCTGCGCGGGCCGCGGCGGGAGCGGATCGGCGGGATGCCGCGCACCAGCGGCTCGAGTGCCTGGCTGTCATGCAGGTTCGCGCCGGAGATCCCGACCGAGAGGGGTAAACCGGTCCGCTCGGTGATCAAGTGGACCTTCGAGCCCTTCTTGCCCCGGTCTACAGGATTCGGACCTGTCAGGTCCCCCCTTTCAGGGCCCGCATGTTCACCGAGTCGATCGCGCAACGTGACCAGTCCAACTCTCCGCGCGAGCCCAGTTCGTCGAGGATGACGCGGTGCAGCTTCGCCCAGACCCGGGCGGCGGTCCACTCGGTGAAGCGCCGGTGCGCGGTCGGCCCCGAGGGGCCGAAGACCGGCGGCAACTGCCGCCAGGTGCAACCCGTCGTGGCCACGAAGATGATCGCGGCCAGCACCTCACGATCCCCGTACCGCCGCCGACCGCCGCCCTGCGGCCGCGATGGAGCAGGCGGGACCACCCACTGGAACAGTTCCCACAACTCGTCCGGCACCATGCGCTCGACCATCACCACATCGTGCAGACTACCCAGCACTCCAAATGAGACGACGTCTTAGACAGACGCTCGGCTGGGGTTTTCCAGCCGAGCGTCTGTCGTGGGCGATTGTTCAGTTCGACAGGGACGGCGTCGAGGTCCCGGCGGGTGTGGGTGGACAGGTCGCTGCTCTTGGGGAAGTGCTGTCGCAGCAGGCCGTTCGTGTTCTCGCTGGAGCCGCGTTGGCAGGGGCTGGCCGGGTCGCTAAGGGGTGCTTTCAGAAAGCCGGGTGCTTGCGCGCGAGTGTCATGCAGTGGGCGAGTTGAAGGAAGGCGTCGTGCATGTCGTCGCGTACTTCCCAGCGGGTCCGTAGGCGGCGGGGGCCGTGGAGCCAGGCGATGGCGGACTCGGCGACCCACCGGACCCTGCCCAGGCCCGAGCCGTGCGGCTGGCCGCGTCGGGCGATCTTCGGGGTGATACCGCGCTCGCGGAGTCGGCGGCGGTAGACGTCGTAGTCGTAGCCTCGGTCGGCGTATAACGTGCGGGGCTTGCGCCGGGGCCGGCCCCGCTTGCCCCGCACCGGCCCAAGGCTGTCGATCAGTGGCAGAAGCTGGGTGACATCGTGGCGGTGACCGCCGGTCAGCGACACCCGCAGTGGAGTGCCATGGGCGTCGGTCAGCACGTGATGCTTCGAGCCCGGCCGTGCGCGGTCACCGGGCTCGGACCGACTTTTGGGCTGCTTCGCCCCCGCTTGGCCTGCACATGAGAGGCGTCGATCGTGGCGCGGGAGAAGTCGAGACGGTCCGCCGCCCGCAACCCGTCCAGCAGCACCCGCTGGAGCTCCTCCCACACCCCGGCCTCCTGCCACTCGGCCAGCCGCCGCCAGCAGGTAGGACCGGAACCGAACCCCAACTCCTGAGGCAGGAACTCCCACTGGACACCTGTGTACAGGACGAACAGCACACCCTGGAGCGTCTTGCGGTCATCGATCCGCTTGCGCCCCGGGTACCGGAACCGCCGCTCATGCTTCGGCAACAGCGGCTCGATCACCGCCCACAACTCGTCACTGACCTCCCACGGCTTCCGCCGCGCCATGGTCACACCCCACAAAAGACGGGATCACGTACATCTCCACCGTGCCACAACACGATCTTTCTGCAAGGACCCCTAAGTAGACCGGGACATTCGTAGCGATGGTGAACTCGTAGTTGTCGGCCATCTCGGAGCCCTGATCCCAGGTCAGGGACTGCTTCAGATGCGGCGGCAGGGCTTGCACGGTTGCCTGGAGGATGTCGCGGACGCTGACGGCTGTGTGGTCGGCGGGTCGATGGATGAGCATGCCGAAGCGGGTGCTGCGTTCGACCAGCATTCCGATGGCGGAGCCGTTCTTCCTGCTGACTGACGATCAGGTCGTCCAGCCAGTGGTCGGGAACGGCCCGGTCAGCGGCCTCGGCCGGGGACCTTTGCTGATCATGACCATGGGCTGCGAGAAGCGCTTTTGGCGCTGGAGTCGCTGATGGGTCTGGCGATGGGGTCTGCGAAGAGCCGGTCGTCGCCGGCGAAGGCGTGCACCTCGCCTGCCAGGACAGCCCTAACGCTGCCCAGCAGGTGGGCGTGGTCCGTCTTCGGGGTTGGAGCCACTGGGCGTGTGTGGACGCGGGGCGCCATTTTGTTGAGCAGCGTTGCCTTGAGCGGGATACAGGTAGAGCACTGAGGTGCCCTCCCGTCCTGTGTCGATTTGTGCCGCCAACTCGCCAACCGCTGGCTTTAGTTGTGTGAAAATCTGACTGCCATGTGGCATGGTCATGGGCTCAGTCGATCGTTTGGGATCGGCGCAGAGGTAGGCGGTCACGGAGGAAGGCACTTGGCGAGGCACGAGGACAGCCGTAAGGGCGACGATCCTGCTCCCCTCCACGATCCCTCGCGGACATCCTCGTTCGTGATGGTCCACGTAGGCCAAGCGTCCGGAACCCAGCGCAATCTGCAGTACGGGATCGAAACTCGGTCGTGGGGGTTCCCTGTATGGAGGCCCGAGTACCGGTCCGCGCGCCCGCGCTTCGCCGTGCTGGCCACGGGAGTGGGTCCGCGCGTACAACTCGACGTATGGAGTACCAAGAAGATCACTCTGTACCTGTTCGAAGTACGTGAGAACTTCTACGAGGCAGAGGCCCCTCACTGGCCGGACGAGGAAGCCGAGAACGCCATCAAGTACCCGGTGCGCTTCGGCATCGAGCCGTTGGCTGTACTCCACGACGTCCGTCTCGATGAGGACGGGCCGCTTGGAATGGCCGCCAGTGACGCCATACGTGTTTCGGGGACTCAACGAGGCATAGGCATGGTCGTCGACATGGATCCGCAGCCGTTGCTCGATGCGGCAGGGATCCCAGCGAACTGGTCCGAACGGCAGACGGTGGCCCTGAACCGCACGCCCGGCTTCACCGCGGAGCAGGTGAAGCCGCCCAAGCCACCGAAGCGGCCCTCCAGTGGAGCGGGCTTCGTTTCCGACCCCAAGAAGCGCAAGGCCATCGAACTGCACGCGGAGGACATGGCAGTCGCTCACTACGAGGGGGAGGGCTGGACGGTCGAACGCCTTGGCAAGCCGTACGACCTCCACTGCACCCGTGACAGGGAAGAGCGTCGCGTAGAGGTGAAGGGCACAACGGGAGCGGCCACGAGCGTCGACCTGACGATCAACGAGGTCGAGCATGCCCGGGACCCGCAGAACACCGTGGACCTATTTGTGGTCAGTGACATCAAGGTGGACTTGCGGACCGACAACTACACAGCGAGTGGCGGCAGGGTGTTGCACCTCTATGACTGGGCGCCGGCTGAGGAGGACCTGAGGCCGCGGAGCTTCGAGTACCGCCTACCGCTCGCCTGACTGCCCAGATGCACTTCAGGGGTTCCGGGAGCAAGCCCCCGCTAGCCCCTTGCCTTCGAGTCCACCGCCCTTACGGAGATCTTCCGTGCCTCTTCTTCGCATGTCCGCACGCGCACTGTTCGATCAGTGCAGTGACGGAGCCCTCTCTGAGCGGCTCGCCCAGAAGTACCGCTCCGTGCTCTTCCAGAACCCGTCGCCCAGTGAACGCCGCTCGTGGGAGAACAGTATCCCGGCCCTGGCAGAGGTTCTGTGCGATGCAGGGCTTGATGACATCGAGGTGCTGATAGAGCACCGATTACCCCTCACCAGCCTTCGCGCAGACATTATCCTTGCTGGCTCCCACCCCGCGACGGGCAGACCGTCCTACGTCATCGTCGAACTCAAGCAGTGGAGCGAAGCGCGCCTCGTTCCTGGCACTGACAATTTATGTCTAGTAGCGAGAATGGGCAATCGACCGGCTCTACATCCCGTGGCCCAGGTGCGCCGCTACTGCGACTACCTGCAGGATTTCACCAATGTGCTGAGCGATCAGGAGGGCGCCGTCGCGGGCGTGGCCTATCTGCACTACGCAGCCGATCAAGATGTCAGTGAACTGTTAAGATTACCCGACGCAAAGGCGCAACTCTTCACGGATGCATCCCGCGGAGAACTTATTAAGTATCTACAGACCCGCCTTTCTGCCCTGGATGGTTCGGTAGAGGGTGATTATCTCCTAGATAGCCCCCGTGCTCCCGGCCGTCAACTAATGCGTGCCGCTGCTGCCGAGATAATCGACGGCGGTGAGTTCCTCCTGATGGATGAGCAAGAGGTAGCAGCGCGTTTGGTGAAGCGGGCGGCGGATCTGTCGCGACAGTCGGACCAAAAGGAAGTCATAGTGATATCCGGGGGTCCTGGTTCGGGTAAGAGCATTATTGCGCTGCACCTGATGGGACACCTCGGGAGGAACGGGCGAAGCGTTGTCCACGCCACCGGGTCCAAGTCCTTCACTACCACTCTTCGGCATGTCGTCGGCACTAAGAACGGCCGAATTCCAAAGCTCTTCCGTTATTTCTTCGACTTCACAAGTGCTGAACGAAACGGGCTGGACGTCTTGATCTGTGATGAAGCCCACCGTATTCGCCAGCGGTCGTCGAGGCAGGGCGCGCACGCCGGGCATCAGAGCGGTCGAAGCCAAGTGGAGGAACTCATCGACGCAGCCAGGGTCCCCGTCTTCCTGATCGACGAGCATCAGGTCGTGAGGCCCGGGGAGATGGGAAGTGTCGAGACCATCGACGAGGCTGCTCACGCGCGCGGGTGCATTGTTCGCCATGTCGATCTCAACAGCCAGTTCCGGTGCGGCGGGAGCCGTGCCTACGAACATTGGGTCCTCCGTCTCCTCGGCCTTGAGCCCGGTGGTCCGATTCAGTGGCAGCCCGAGGAAGATTTCGAGTTACTCGTCGCCGAATCGCCCCAAGGGATGGAGAGCTACCTACGTGGCCAGCAGGAAGCCGGCTACACCTCTCGCATGACGGCAGGATTCTGCTGGCAGTGGAGCGATCCGTGGATTGACGGCAGCCTCGTCGACGACGTGGTTATTGGGGAATGGCGCAGGCCCTGGAACCTTAGAAGTGAGCAACCAGTCGGAGGGGCACCCGTTTCTTCGCTGTGGGCCACTGATCCGTCAGGCTTCGGGCAGATCGGGTGCATTTACACGGCCCAAGGATTCGAGTACGCCTGGAACGGAATGATCTTCGGTCCCGACCTGGTGTGGCGCGGGAATGAGTGGCGTGCTGCTCCTAGAGAGAGCAAGGACCACGCCGTGAAAAAGGCGGAGCCAGAAGCCTTCGGACGCCTTATTCGAAATACCTACAAAGTGCTACTCACGCGGGGGATGGTCGGTACCGTACTCTACTCAACCGATCCCGAGACTCAGGCCATGCTGGCTAGCCTGGTCCCGACTGGGATAAAGCAGGGCCCATGAGTGGGTGACCTTCGCCTTCCACTTGGTTCGCCGGTGCCCCCAAGGAGCCGAGCGAGGCCTACCTGCGCATAGTCCCGGCACGCGGCAAGCGCGAGTTGGCGGTCGGCTTCGGCGGAGGCCGTGACGAAGTCCTTCGTGGTCGAGACGACCATGCGGTAATTACGGGGTTCCAAGGGCGGCTGCCTGCGCGGTGTGATGGGTGGGCGGTTTGAATCGCCGAGTACGCCGCGCTGCGGTTCGCTTGCAGCGCGCCGGTGGGGGTGCTCAGGCGGGGTGCGTGGGGGTTCTGGCCGGGGGCGAGAATGGGCGGGTAGGGGTATTGGATTGTTGATCCTCGGCCATGAGGTCGTAGATGTCGAGGATCAGGGTCATGACTCGGTGGGTGCCGTGGGCGGTTTCGTCTTCCCGCTTTACGGTTGACAACTTCCCATGGCATAGCCGGCTTCGGGGCGGTCGAGTTTCGGCGCCGAGCAGTTCGGGACGGGTGTCGTTCCAGCGGAACGAGGGCAGTCGCCCAGGTCACGGGTGTAATCGGCCGTGTCAGGCGCGGTGTGGATGTGATACGCGCCCCGCAGACCGCCGACCCGTGGGTCCGGCCGGTCATCGCCGTCCACACCCGACCCCCGTCACGCCCGCTTGCCGAAGACCTCCGCCGCCCCTGGGAGCTGCCCAGCCAGCCCGATGGGTTCCGCTTTCCCAAGCGTGACTGTGCGGTAGACACCTCGTTCGGGCGTGGGGCGGTCCCCGCCCCGACGAGGCCGCTGCCGGATCGAAGGAAGCTGAGCCGACCGGGTGCCGGGAAGCTGGGCCTTTCCGCCATCATCGGGGCATGCAAAAGCTTGAGGCGCATGAGATGCCCCTGCACAAGGTGTTCAGCAGTGACTACGACTTTCAGATCCCCGACTACCAGCGCCCCTACGCGTGGCAGGAGGAGCAGGCGCTTCAACTGCTGACAGACCTGCAGGAAGCCCTGGACCGAGCGACGGACGAACCGTACTTCCTCGGATCTGTCGTGCTCGTCAAGAACGGAGGAGTTCCGAGGGCGGACGTCATCGACGGCCAGCAGCGCCTCACGACCCTGACCATCCTCCTGTCGGTCCTGCGTGATCTCACCGAGGATCCGGAACTGCGCAGCGACCTCGACAGGCTGGTGATGGAGCCGGGCGCCAAGATCCGTGGGCTCGCGCCGAGACCGCGGCTCACCCTGCGGAGTCGCGACGCGGACTTCTTCGGGAAGTACGTGCAGACGAAAGACGCGGTAGGCACTCTGCTGATGCTCAAGGAGGACGCCCTGCGCACCGATGCGCAGAAGGCCATCCTCCGCAACGCGGCAGTCCTGCATCGCAGCCTCTCGGCTTCGCCTGAGGAGGACCGGCTGAAGCTGGCTCAGATGCTCGCCGAGCGGACGTTTCTGGTCGTCGTCAGTACCCCCGACCTCGACAGCGCACATCGGATCTTCAGTGTCATGAACTCCCGGGGGCTGGACCTGTCCCCGACCGACATCTTCAAGTCACGCATAATCGGTGATCTCGGACCGGAGGCGTCCGACGAGTGCGCCACCGTCTGGGAGGACGCCGAGGAGATGCTCGGGCGCGACGACTTCGCCGAGCTCTTCCTCCACCTGCGGATGATCTTCGCCAAGAAGCGCGCTGAACAGGAGCTGCTCAAGGAATTCCCGGAGCAGGTGCTCAGCCACTACCTTCCCGGCAAGGCCGAGGTCTTCGTCCACGATGTCGTCCGGCCGTACGCCGACGCGTACGCCAGGATCCGGGAGGCACGTTACGAGTCCGCATCGGGCGCGGACGCGGTCAACGCCTGGTTCCGGAGGCTCCAGCAAGTCGACAACAACGACTGGCGGCCCGCCGCTCTCTGGGCGCTGCGCCACCACGAGCACGATCCGGCCTGGCTCGACGCGTTCATGCGGGCGCTGGAGCGGCTGTCGGCAAGTCTGTTCATCCGCCGCGAATACACCACTCCTCGGGTCAGACGCTATGCCGAACTGCTCCGGCAACTCGATGAAGGACAGGGTCTCGATTCCCCCGCACTCGAGCTGACGGACGACGAGAAGGCGGGCACCCGCGCCAGGCTCGACGGCGATCTCTATCTCGTCGGCAAGATCCGCAAGTACGTGCTCCTTCGGCTCGATGAGTTGCTGGCGCGTGGGCAGGGGGTGACCTACAACCATGGGCTCATCACCGTCGAGCATGTTCTGCCGCAGAACCCAAGTTCCGGGTCGCGGTGGACCGCCTTGTTCGACGAGGAGCAGCGCGCCCGGTGGACGCATCGCCTGGGCAACCTGGTCCTGCTGAACCGTGCGAAGAACTCGGCCGCCCAGAACTACGACTTTGCCGAGAAGAAGGTCAAGTACTTCACCGGCCGCGGGGGCGTGGTCCCCTTCGCGCTGACGAGCCAGGTGCTGCAGCATGCCGAGTGGACCCCCGGGCTGCTGGGGACGAGGCAGGACGAACTGGTCGGCGTGCTCGCTGAGGAGTGGCGTCTGTAGGCGCGGGGCCGGAGACTTCGCGTTCCCCTGCTTGCCGCTCCCAGTAATTTCCAAACAATTCCAATGACTTCCATTCTTGTGGGTGTCTGGGCTATGGTCATCCCCAGCTCGCGCCCCACACGTCACGCCGACGCTTCTGTGCGGCCCGTGACCATCACGCTGCGCTGCCTCCGTACGTCTGTCCGACCGCTGGCTCCGCAGCCGTCGCTTCCACGGGAGTTCACGCCATGCCCGAATCCGCCGATTCCGCTCTGGACCCCTCCGCCGCACAGCAGTCCGCCGGGCAGCCGGCGGCCCCCGGCCCCCTCGCTCTCCTCATCGCCGAACGGCTCGCCGCTTCGGATCTCGACGAGGACGCCAAGGCCGTCCTGCTCACCGCCTTCCAGGACGACGGACCGGTTCGCGGACGGATGCCGGGCGCCTATCTGCAGTCCGTCACAGTCAGCGGATTCCGCGGCATCGGCCGGACCGCACGCCTCCCGCTCACCCCCGGCCCGGGGCTCACGCTGGTCACCGGCCGCAACGGCTCCGGCAAGTCGAGCTTCGCGGAAGCCACCGAGATCGCGCTGACCGGCGACAACGCCCGCTGGCGCGGCCGCAGTGACATCTGGCGCAGAAGCTGGCGCAACCTTCACCACGGCCAGGAGCCGCAGATCGCCGTGGAGTTGCGCATCGACGGCGACCCGGAGTCCGCCACTGTGCTGCGCACCTGGCACGGAGACGACGTCGCCGACTCCGCCGCCGAACTCGACCGGCCCGGCCACGACCCCGTTCCCCTCCCGGACCTCGGCTGGCAGGAGGACTTGGCGACCTACCGTCCCTTCCTGTCGTACTCCGAACTCGGCCAGGTCATCGGCGGCAGGCCCAGCGAGATGTACGACGCCGTCGCCTCCATCCTCGGCCTGGAGCAGCTCGCCGCCGCAGACAAGCGGCTGCGCGACCTGGCCCGCGAGTACGACGCGCCCGCGAAGGAGGCCAAGGCCGAACTTCCCGCCCTGCTCGCCCTGCTGGAGAACACCGACGACCCGCGCGCCCGGGCCGCCCGTTCGGCACTCGACGGACGGCGCCCGGACCTCGCGCAGGCGGCCGAACTGGCCGCCGGGACGGGTGCGGCCGACGAGTCACTCCTGTTCGATCTGCGCCGCCGCTCCACCCTGACCGGACCCGACACCGAGGCAGTGGCCACGGCTGTGGCCCGGCTGCGCGAGACGATCGCCGCTGCCGAGGACCTGCGGGGCACCTCCGCAGAGGACGCGCTGCAACGCGCCGAACTTCTCGCTCGCGCCCTCGCCCACCACCGCGCCCACCCCGACCTCGGTACCTGTCCCGTGTGCGGCGGCGCGGCACGGCTGGACGAGGACTGGGCGCTGGAGGCGGCCGAACAGGAACGCCTCCTGCGCGCCGAGGCCGAGCAGGCCCTCACCGCACGCCGGGAACTTCACTCGGCCGGCCAGGCCGTCCGTGATCTCGCCGTGCCGCCTCCGGGCTGGCTGCCGCCCGAGATCGCCGCCGCCTGGGACGACTGGCTGCGGTGCCGTACCGTCTCCGACCCGGCCGCACTGGCGTCCGTCGCGGAGAACGCCGCACGCACCGCGGCCGACGCCGCGCGTGTCACCCGTCAGGAGGCCTCAGCGCGCCTCGCCGACCAGGACGACGCCTGGCGCGACGCCGCACGGGCGCTCGCGGCCTGGCTCGACAAGGCACACGCCGCCGAGCGGGCGATCCCGCGCCTGGCCCGCGTCAAGGCTGCCCAGAAATGGCTCAAGGCCGCCCACGACGAGATCCGCGCCGAGCGGATGCGGCCCATCGCCGAGGACGCCCAGCGCATCTGGTCCAACCTGCGCCAGCAGAGCAACGTCGCCCTCGGCCCGGTCCGCCTGGGCGGCTCCGGAACCCAGCGCAAGGTCGCCCTCGACGTGACCGTCGATGACATCGACGCCCCCGCACTCGGCGTGATGAGCCAGGGTGAACTGCACTCCCTCGCGCTCTCCCTCTTCCTTCCGCGCACCTTCCTGCCGGAGAACCCCTTCCGGTTCCTGGTCATCGACGACCCGGTGCAGTCCATGGACCCCGCCAAGGTGGACGGCCTCGCCCGCGTCCTCGCACTCCTCGCCGAACACCGCCAGGTCGTCGTGTTCACGCACGACACCCGCCTGCCACAGGCCCTGAAGTACCTGCGGCTGCCCGCCACCGTCCTCACCGTCGACCGCCGTGAGCACTCCGCCGTACGTGTCCGCTCCGGCGACGACCCCGTCAAGCAGGCCCTGTACGACGCGAAGGCGCTCGCCAAGACCCGCGACCTGCCCGGCGACGTCGTAGCGCGGGTTCTGCCCGGCCTTTGCCGCACCGCACTGGAGGCCGCCTTCCTCGAACCGGCCCGACGACGGCTCCTCGGCACGGGCCTGCCGCACGCCGAGATCGAGCAGCGCATTGCCAAGGCCCACAAGCTCACAGAACTGGCCTCCCTCGCCCTCTACGGGGAGACCGACCGGGTGGGCGAGACCATGACCGACCTCACCCGGGCCTACGGCCAGCAGGCCACCGACCACATCCGGTGGTGCAACAGGGGCTCCCACGAAGCCGTGCCCGTCGACGACGCGGAGGAGATCATCCGCCGCACCGCGGACCTCGCCAAGGCGGTGCGATCCCTGTGACCACGATCCGCCCGGCCACACCCGTACCGTCCGCACGCCCGCCCCGGCTCCCCGCAGCCCTCCCGCCCCCGCCGTCGTCCACCTCGACCCCCGAGGAACTGCTCGCGGGCGCGGACCGGTTGCTCGGCACGGCCACCGCCTCCACCACGGGCGTCTGGCCGCGCGCCGTGGCACTCCTGCTGCGCCACGCCCTCGAAGAGGCCCTGCGCCGCTACTGGCAGGCCCGCAAACCGCAGCTGGCCCGCTGCGCGCCGCACGCCCAGGCCCTGTGCCTGGAGTCCTACGCCGACCCCGACACGGCCCGCCGCTGGTCGGTGACCTGGGCCGGCCTGAGCCGGGCCTGCCACTACCACGGATACGAACTGGCCCCCACGCAGGTGGAGTTGTGTGCGTGGCGGGACGACGTCGAGCGGGTGATCGGAGCTTTGGCGCCCCGGACGCAGTGACTGATCGCTGCCGGACCCCAGGTTCTCCGTACGGGGCGGGTGGCGGACGCCGGTAGGCGGGGGGCCGGTACGGAAGGGACGCCGGGGAGAGGGAGGCGTCCCCGGCTGCCCACCCCGACCACACTCGCCCTGTCGTCATACGCGTATTACGATGCCTTCGTGGCAAAGACGCGCATCACCATCAGCTTGGAGCAGGACCAGGCCGAACGCATCAGGCAGCACGCGGAGCGGGCGGGCATGGACGTCTCGGCCTACCTGGTGCATGCCGCAACGCGCCAGATGGCCGAGAGTGATGCCATAGAGGAACAGTTCGCCGAGGTGGACGCACTCATCGCCCGCGCGGAACGGGCGGCGGACGGACTGCCCGCCGAACCCGCCCCGGAACCGGCCGCGGAACTGACGGAGCAGGAACGCCGTGAGGTCGAGGAAGCCCTGGGCCTCGTCCACGGCCGGGATCAGCAGGGCCGCCGTCCGGGACACGCCGCGTGAGCGCACGGGTGCCGGTCTACGACACGGGCATGCTCATCGCACTCGCGGACCGCAAGGCGAAGGCGGTTGCTCTCCACGAGGGACTGCGCGCGGTCCCGCACCGGGCGCTGGTGCTCGGACCGGTCCTCGCCCAGGTGTGGCGCCCCCAGCCGTCGCTGGTGCACGCCCTGTCCGGCGTCCTGAAGGACTGCACGGTCCCTCAGGCCCGTACGTCCGAGCCGCCCATGCGTGAGACGAAGGCGGGCCGTCCGGAGTGTCTGGCCTGCGCGACGGGCCCGGACCTCACGGACTGGCGGCGCATCGGCACCGCTCTGGGACAAGCAGCCCTTCCGGCGAAGAAGCGGCCGGACGCGGTGGATGCTTGGGTGGCCCTGGCAGCGGCCCGACACGGCAGCGCGGTCATCTTCACCACCGACCCGGGGGACATCTCGGCCTACCTGACGGTCCTCGCACCGACGGACGTGCACGTGGTCGCTGTCTGATGACCGAGAGTTACGCCCCGTCCCGTCCAGATGGCCGCGCAGGGCGGTGCACGAGCTTCGCCGTCGACAGGAGCGGTGCGCGGGGCTTGGCCCTGCGCAGGCTTACTCCGTGAGCGGGTGCCGAGGCGATCAGCCAGCAACGGCAACGGCCGTCCAGTGCCACGGCCTCCCCCCGCGCCGACCGCTGAACTCGCCGAGGGTCCTCCACCCGCTTCGCCATTTGCCACGGCCGTGGTACTTGGCACGGCAGGAGCAGGTACACAGAAAGCCCTGGGCGTTCTGGCAGGACGAGTTGCACCTTTCACGCGGGTTGTACTCACGGCCGATGAGGACGCTCGGGTACCTGCGGAGCAGCTCCCGACTTATGCGAGGGAAGTGAGCGCTGGCAACCGTCCAACACTCCTCGCGGCCGTCCCACCGGAACGATCGATCGCTTCCGACCCAGCCGGAGAGTTTCCGTTCGTGCTCCCACATCGTGTGAGCCGGGAACCAGACACTGAACCACCCTTTGGCGGGCAAGCCGATGGTCGGCAGGTGCTCACCCCGATAATTCGGCAGCCACTCAGGGGGCTTGAGGTACTCGGTCTTCTCCCGCAAGGCACGCCAGCGCCCTTTGTCCCCGCCCGTAATCCGCCGGCTACGTCGAGGCCCGGGCCCCCACTCGACCGACACAAGTGCGGCGAGCTGACCGGAGGCATAGCACGGGAAACGACTTATCGGCCTGTCATGGGCGACCACGCGCCCGTCCTGGTCGACCTCGATGGAGTTGCGGCACTTCAAACACGTGCGGTTGAACCCTCCGTCGCCCACAAGCACCCCCTTGGTTGCGCCGAGGGTCAGGCAGGCGAGTTCTCGGACTTCGGCGGTGCGCTGTGTGTCAGCCATGGCCACGACGTCGGGGGTGGGCCAAAGGCGCGACGACCGGCCCTCACCGCCAGAGTGGCGAGGGCCGCGTTGGCGCCACCACCAATCACAGCGCCGATACCGAACGGTGCCACTCGACCGAGAACGATGATTCCCTGCTTGGTCCCGAACTTCGTGATGAAGTTCTTCCCCAAGACCCTGTTGATCTGACGCAACGTCTCGACTGGCACCTTGGCGACAATCTGACGTCCCCAATGTTGCCCCGTCCGCTCGGCGACCTTGGTGATGGTGGCGGAGCCGCTCCCGCCGAGCATGATTCCCATGACGATCGTCCGGCGGCGCTCGACCTCGTCGATGGGGATTCCGTGGACTTCGGCGAGCGAGAGCGCGAAGAGGGCGCTCAGTTCAAGAGACGAGAGAGCCTCGCCTGCCGACAGTGCCAGTGCGACTCCCGTGCCGACGCCGGGCGCGGCTGCAGCTCCTCCAACCGCGGCACCTGTCCCGGTCAGGGCGCTGACGTACATCCGCTCCAGATTGCGGATCACCTGTGCGGGTGTCGCCTCCGGGTTCCGCTGGCGGGCCCGGGCGATGTTCTTGCGCACCAGTACGCTCTGGCTGTCGATTGCCTTGTCCAGGAGGTCGAGGACTCGCTGCCCACGTCCGTCTTCTGCCGGAACCGGTCCGTCGTGGGCGCCTGTTGTCATACCTTGCACTCCTTAGGTCGTTAGGCCCCAAGTCTCCCACTCAGGCTGCCAGTTCTGGAGCGTTTCCCGACAGTTCCTACCTGTCCAGGCTTGGAGCCTTTGCGGTCCGCCCCATCGACTGCGAGATCACCGTCGGCACCTCCCAGGGGCGCCGCACCGGCGCACACTGTCTCGTCACGACCCTGCCCCCACGCCCCAGCCGTCGGGGTTAGAGCCGCCCGCTGTGCGTGTCCGGGCCGGGGGTCTCGCGGGTGCACTCGGCCCAGACCGTCTTGCCGCCGGGCGGGTACGGCTCGACGCCCCAGCGGTTGGCGAGGGCGATGACCAGGAGCAGGCCGCGGCCGAACTCGTTGTTCAGGGGCGTTCCGCAATCCGCAGGCGGCGACGGGAGGTGCTCGCCCCGGGCGTCGGTGGCGGCGATGCGGAGCAAGCCGCCCGCCGTGTCGAGGGTGAGGGTGAGCCGGAAGTCGCGGCTGCCGACACGACCGTGAAGGGCGGCGTTGGCGGCGAGTTCGGCCACGATCTGCTCGGCGCGCTCCGTGACGCCGAGTGACACCGGCCACGCGCGGAGCTGCTCGGCGGCGAGGAGGCGGGCGAGCCGGGCTCCGCCGCGAGTGGACGACAGAAGTTGCGCGAACGTATCTACGGTGGAGTGAAGTTGGGGTGTGGTTGCGCTCATGAGGCCACGGTGACGGGTGCACTGGGGCGCGTTCCAGAGGTCCGGTCCGTACGTTGCGTCAGCGTACGGGCACATTTCGTGGACGGTACGACGGTTCATGCGTCACGCTGAGTGTCGTCGACTGTGGGACGGCGAACAGCGCGGGTACGGAACCGGAGGTGGCCGCGGATGACCGACGGCGGTGTGGTGGACGACGAAGACGTGTCGTGCGGCGAGGCGGACCGGGAGCCCGATCCCTCGGACAGCCTGCGGACCTTCGGGGCGGTCATGCAGGCACTGCGCGAGCACGCGGGGTACAGCAGAACCGAGTTCGCAAACCTGGTCAGCTTCTCCAAGCACACGGTGGAGTCGGTGGAGTTGGGGCGCCGGATGCCCGACGTGGCGTTGGTGGAGCGGTCAGAGGAGGCGCTGGGGAACACGGGGGCGCTGCGGAAGGCGTCGAAGTACGTGACACGGGGGCGCGGGGATGTCGGGCTCGCGGCATGGTTCCGGCAGTGGGCCCGGCTGGAGCGGGTGGCGGTGAGCCTGTGTACGTACGAGTGCCGGCTGGTGCCGGGGTTGTTGCAGTCGGAGGGGTATGCGCGGGCCCTGTTCGAGAACCGGCTTCCACTGCTGACTGATGAGCGGTTGGAGGCTCAGGTCGAAGCGCGGCTGGAACGGCAGAGGATGCTGCGCGAGCGGCCGACTGTGCCGCTTCACTTCATTGTGGAGGAGGCTGTTTTCCGGCGCAGGCTCGGTGGTCGTGACGTGCTGAGGGGCCAACTGGACCATGTGCTGGAACTGACGACACCCCGCAACGTGACACTGCAAGTCATGCCGACCGAGGCCGAGTTCCATGCGTGCATGGACGGCCCGGTACAGCTCCTTGAGACCCCGGAAGGGCGGCGGCTGGCGTACTCCGAAGGACAGGAGAACGGCCGATTGATCTCCGACCGCAAAGAGGTGCGCCTGCTCTACCAGCGCTATGACACACTGCGCTCGCAGGCCCTGACCCCCCAGGACTCGCGGGGCCTTCTGGAGCGACTGCGAGGAGCGCTATGAGTACGACGGAACTCGCCTGGTTCAAGTCCAGCTACAGCGGCAGCTCAGGCGACAGCTGCATCGAGATCGCCGTCACCGAACAGGCCATATGCGTACGGGACTCCAAGGACGTGACACGCCCTCACCTCGCCGTCGGCCGTGAGGAGTGGTCGCGGTTCGTGGGATTCGCGACAGAGGCGTGAGCGACACGGGTGCCGACGGCTCTCGGTGACCGGTGTGGTGGTATTGCCCTCGGTCCCGCATCGCTCAGTGCCGGTGGGGGAGACCTCTGGGTCCCCCCACCGCAGTGTGTAGCGTCAGCCGTACCCAGGTTCATCGGTGACGTCGAGCGCGGAAGGCCGCAGACACAACGTCACGGTCTCCCAAGCTCACCGGCACGGTCTCCTCCGAGTAGATCGATGTGCGCGCTGCTCGTCGGACCAACTCAGTTCTCTTCGAAACCCGTGTCCTCGAACTTCAACTGGGCGGCGTTCTCTCGGACGGTACGTACCTGCTGTTCGGTGAATCCGTCGGGAGTGCTTGCGGCGATCTCGATACGGACCTCGAGCGTGACGCCGTCGGCGGCTTCGAGGTGTGCCAGGACCTCCTGCTGGATATTGGCGAAGTCAGCAGCGGGACGGTTGGGGTTAAGAGTCTTTACACCCCAGAACCTGCGCGTGACCTTCTTCGCCGGCGGAGTCGAGGGCTGAGAGCCGGGGCCCGGCGTAGGCGTGACAGCACCGGGACTGAGAGACGGGCTGCCGCCTTCACCGCTATTGCTGCCGTCCGCAGGGGCGACCGGTTCGATCGGCGGGGTGGCCACAACCCGTGCGCGCTGGGCGACGGCTCGGGCTGGCTGGACGAGGAGTGTGTCATCGGTGACGAAGCTGGGATCGGGCCTGTCGCCATGGATCCAGAGGTTCTGGTACTCGTCGGTGGCTTCGTCGTAGCCGTCGGCGAGGGCGAAGGCGTCCTGCTGCCAGAGGAGGACGTCGGCGGCGCCGAGTACGGCCTGTTCGAGCACCTGTCGGTTGGGCAGGCGCTTGAGGTAGGGGTACTGCGTGTACCAGGACCACAGGTCGCCGAACCTCACATGCCCCTTGCCCCATGCGCTGGCCAGGGCGCCTTCAAGAGCCATGCGCACGAGCGTGGCCCCGAGCACTGGGGTGATCCAGCCCTTGGCTTTGAGCGCCGCGGTGACGCGCTCGGCGAGGCAACCACCGTCCTTGGCAATACGAGTGAAGGAGATGGTGGGCTTCTGGCCGGGCAGCTCGGTCGGGATCAGAGCTGCGGAGAAGGCCGCGCGGACACGGTCGTCGACGGCCGCGTCCAACTGGCGTGCGCGGGTGCCGGACTGCTTGCGCTGCTGGGCGCTGAGCTCAAGCTCCTCGGCCTCGTCGGCGATGGACTTCCAGGCTCGGTACTCCCGCACCACTCCTTCGAGCTCGGGGTAGGTGTCGCGATCAGCGGCGACCATGACCAGCATGTTGCGCCGCTGCCGCTGCCCGGTGCCTGCCTCCCGCAGGAGACGCGCGGCGAAGTCCGCAGCGGTGGAGGCGTCCTTGCCCCAGGTGAACTTCGGGTGCAGGACGACGAGCTTGAGCACCTCGGAATCGGGGATGTCTCCTGTGTCGAGAGGCGCGGCATATACGTCACCGAAGGAAGCCTTGGATGCCCTGGCCTTGAGGCGTTCGACGATCGTGGCGTGCACGTCGGCCTGGCTGTAGCCGGCTGCGCGGTCGGCGGCCACGCGGGAGACCGAAGCAGCCAGGTCGTACCAGGAGCGGTCACCGTCCTCGTAGAAGTACGTGGCACGCTGGCCCAGCAAGGCACGGGCATCACCGATGTGGTTGATGACGTCGCCGGGAACCGCAGTGCCCAAGCGGAGTTGCTGGATGTCCACGCCCTTGTGTGCCGAGCGCAGGGTCGGGACGGTTGCGATGAATACTGACCGGGCGACACGCCTGGTAAGGGCTCGCTGCCCGAACGACGGACGCTCGTGGTCGATCTGAACGGGGGTGGCCCCCTCGCCGTCGACGTCCTTGTCCACCACCGGCTTCCAGTTGTCATCGAGATACTTGGTGATCTCACTGAAGACCTGGGTGTCGTGGACGGGCACTGCGCCAGGGGTGATAAGCGGTGTGGTGTCATTGGCGGCCCACAGCGAGTTGATGACCACGCTCATCAGACGCAGCACGCCGCGGGTGCGCTGGAACTTCGGCAGCGTCGACCAGTCTTCGTAGAGCCGGTCGAACAACTCGGGATGGATGGGGTACGCCGCTCGGATGCGCTGCTCGTACGCGCCGGTGGTCGTCTCGCGAGGGAAGAACCCGGTGTTCTCCTGGTAGTACTTCACGTACTGCTTGGCCACCGCGGCGATGTCCGCCAGGGCCACGGCATCGGGTTCTTCGAACAGACGCCGCCGCACGATTTCGAAGGACTCGATGTTGTTAGCCGGTCGCCAGTCGTCGGCGTTCCGGCCGATGGTGTGCTGCAGGGTTTCCAGAGCGACGTGCCCGTTGGGGCCGCCTACCTCGAGCGCCGAGCCGCCGCCTCCGTTGTCCAGGGAGTCGGAGGCGGGAATAGAGACTACGAGCATGACCCCGGGGATGGACTTGGCCATCTCGGTCAGGTGCTGGGCGAAGGTGTGCTGCGTGGCGAAGGATCCGCCGGGCAGGTCGTCGCGGCCGACGAGTTGGCGGGCGTAGGCCACCCACTCGTCGATCAGGATCAGCACGCTCTTGCCGCCGGCGACGACGTCGCGCACGACGGCGTCCAGCGCGTCGCCGGGATCGGTGCCGGTGGCATCAGCCATCGCGACGCGGTCGAATGCCTCGCGATCTCCGAGCTGCCAGGCCAACTCCCCCCAGAGCGTGCGCACCTGCGTGCCGTCGTCCTTAGGGATCGGCTGGCTCGGGGAGAGCTTCGTGCCCACCAAGGTGACCCGCTTCACGTCCAAAGACCTCAGCGGATCGCCTTCAGCCGTGGGCAGGGAGGCATGCACAACGTCCTGGACAGATTGAGACAGTGCGCTTGTAGCCAGGCCTTCGGAGAACAGGTGGTACAGGGCCAGCATCGAGTGCGTCTTGCCGCCACCGAACTGGGTCTGCAGGTTTATGACAGGGCTTGCTCCGGCGTCCCCGGAGAGGCGCTTGAGCGCGCGAGTCAGCAGATCGGACAGACCGCTGGTGAGATAGGTCCGCGAGAAGAACTCAGCCGGGTTCAGATACTCCGGCGCCGCGCTGTGGCCATGGGCCACTGCATACAGGTCGGCGGCGAACTCTGCGGCGGAGAACTGCCCACGGATCACGTCGGCGTGTGGTCGGATGACCTCACGCCACGGTTTGATCGCCGTACCGGCTTGCATACCGGCCACCTTGACGGCCTGCGCCTCACGCGTCAGCCGGTTGCGGGTCTGCTTCTCGAAGACCTCCCGCTGGTGCTCCATGCGCATCTTCGCGACCGCATCGGCCTCGTCGCTGGCACCGATCACCGTCAGCAGACGCTCGATCGTGTCCAGCGCGCGGTAGGTGTCGTCCGAGGAGAACTTCTGTCCGTGGTGAGCCGCGTTCGCAGTCTCCCGCAGCTCGGAGGCCAATGCGGACTGCGGGCGCGAGAGGTCCTTCTCGAAGACTTTCCATCTCTCTGTGACTATGCGCAGCAGGAACCGCACGTCGTCACGCGAGTACGTCTTGGCTGTGCCGAACTTTGTCGCATCCTCAGCAGCGATCAGCTCAATCCAGTCCTTCCCGGCCGGGGCCTGGGCGGACATACGCATGTCGACCCACGGTCGCATGCCCTCGAGCAGTTGGTCGAAGCTGCGCAATACCTTCTCATTGTTCGTCAGCGCCATCAGATCTCCTCCCCAAAGAGCATCTCGGCCACAGCAGCCGGGCGGATCGTGGTCGACGTCGCGGAGACATCGGCCCACGCACCTCCGAGCCCATTGAACAGACTGGCGGTCGAGGCGTCCTGAGACTCCATCAGCTCATACAGGCGGGTGGCCAGGCGGTTGACCTCATCCAGGTCTACCTTCCCCTTCACCTCGGCCATGAGCCTCGCGGCCTCCTCACGTCCGTCAGTCGCGTACGCACGCGCCAGGTGACAGGTGACCTCCCACAGCGACAGCCGGTCGTCGTGGGCCGGATCCCACCGGGGGTCCAGGTCCTGCGGCTTGATCAGTGCGACCTTGCCGGCGCCGGAGGTGAGGGTTCCGCCACGGGCGATCCCATCCACCGAGAGGCCCAGGGGCACAGCCAGCGACTCGGCGTCACCGTAGGGGCGGGTGTCCCAGCCATAGGAGCGGAACCAGTCCAGACAGAACCGGGTGTCGGCGTCCAGTTCGGCGTCATGCTCATTCTGCAGGGCGTCGAAGGTCTGGTTGATCAGCGCCAGCGCGGTCTTCACCGACATTGTGGAGCCGTCGTCCTCCAGCACCCGAGAGAAGCGGGAGAACACCCCCATGCCGGGGCCGAGGATTGTCTGACGCAGATCGGCTGGCGCGATCGCCCCCTCGCGAATGCGCGGCAGCGCTTCCTCCAACTCGGCGTGCAGGGCCGACAGGAATCCCGTGCGGTCAGTGGCCGATGCTGTCTCCTTACGTGGCCGCAACGCGAGCACGATGGAAGAGGCGAGCGCGTTGGTGCCCACCGAGATCATCCGGCCGCTGCGCTCGGAGCGGACTGGCCAGGTCGCGGTGATAGTCCAGCCAGCCCGAATCATGCCCTCCAAGAGGGTGGACCAGCCGGTGCTGGCAATTCCCTCCTTTTCCAGTTCGGACTGTTTGAAGGCGTAGAACACGGTGATCGGGTATTCTGGCGATGCCGACTGTCGAGTGTGAGTAAATACCCGCTCAAATCCGTCCTCGAAGAATTTTTCTGCCTTCGCTCTTCCCCCGTGCCGATAAGGGTTGGCAACCAGCTCTTCCTTCTTCGGGACGAGCATCGTGCCGAATAGGTCCGGGTGGATACCTCGGAGGGATCGACGAAGCCAGACGTAGAAGAAGTCAGACAGATCAGAGTAGCCGATGTTGTCGTAGTAAGGAGGGTCGGTGCAGACCAGGAGGCCAGAGTAATCGCGACTAGCCGCGTCTGCCTGGTGTGAGAATCCTGGGAATTGGTCCGCAGGGACGGAGGCGAGGCCGGAAGATACCCAATCGACATGGTTTCCGAAATTTCCCACCGCGTTCGAGAGGACGTTGACTTCAATAAAGTCCCAGGTCATGGCGATAGCGTGGCGGGGGAAAGTATTCCTAACCTTCTCGACCCCGTTGATCCAGCTGCAGATCGAGGAAGACCAGTCGGCAAGCTTTGAGATTGCCATGGAAAGGTATGTTGCTACGGCGTCAGCATACGCCTCAGCTCCCATGCCGCCGCGGGCCAGGGATTCGCCGCGAGGGCGGCCGGCCGCAAGCGCGTCCCTGAGTGCCAGTTCTCGCGCCTCGGCAACTAGATCGCTGAATGTCACGAGGGCAGTCAGCTGCCTGTTAGTGAATAGATCGATGTAGTCGGTCATTCCATAGGCCTGAACTCGGAAACCGAGCGTGGCGTCGGGGAGGCTCCCCAGAGGTACTGAATCCGGCCGCGGTAGATCGGCTGACGAGATGTGATCACTGTTGGGTTTCAGGTAAATCCGGCGACGATTACCCTCGGCGATGACGGCCATCAGTTGCTCGCGCACTCGTTTAGCGCGGCCTTCCTCACGGATGTACTTGAACTCGACACCGCTGTGACACGCGATGCAGGTGGCCCCCTTACGTTCCACCGTGCCCTCGGTGTCCTTGCCAGGAGCCAGCTGCGCGTCATGCCCGATGGCGAACTCCACGCGTCGCCCACCCGGTGAAGTGGTGTCGGCTACGATCCTGTGGGTGACGTAAGCCTCTTTGCCCTTCTTCTTGCTGAGCCACCAAGAGCGGACAAGAGGCATTCGGATCCCGCAGGCGGGGTTGGGGCAGATTACGGTGCGGGCCCAGAGCCAGGCGATCACTGGTGCCTGCGTGTACTTGCCGGTGGGTTCGCCGTCTCGTCCCAGGACAGCGACCTGCGCGTCTGGGTAGTGATGTCCGATCCGCTGTTTGGCCTGGTCGCGCATCCACATGCCGTATCGGCGCACGTCCTCGGCCAGACCGGTGGCGCGAGACCATTCGGTGACCTGAGTATCGGCTGCCCCTGGGAACACAGGGGCCTGCCCCGCGAACTTCGGTGGGATTTCGATCAGTGCCCTAGTCTTGAGGGAAGGGACGGGATTGAGATCGCTGCCGCGTGCTTCGAGCCCGAGTCGCTGTGCTTCGACGGGGATGGTTCCTCCCCCGGAGAACGGGTCGAGGATCGCTGGCGGGTTTCCGTCGGTGTACTTGAGGATCGCGTCCCGAGCCTCGCGGTAGACCCTCTCGTTGTTCGTGTTCTCCCACTGCACAATCCTGCGAATAATCCAGTGCAGTCGTTCGCGTTCGGCTTTCTGTTCTTCCTCGGTGGGAAACAGATCAGGCCGTGACGAGGGGTCATCGACCAGTTGCGCGAACAGTACCGCTCGGATCGAAGCGAGAGGGCGCGGCGCCCACCACAGGTGCATCGTTGCCGGGTGTCCCTTGCGGGGGACGGACTTCTCATGGGCAGAGGCGTCGTTGATGTCCTCCAGCGGGAGAGAGACCTCGATGAGCTTGCGTCGAGGGACAGAACCTGACGGCGTTCCGGGCTGCACTGCGGTGTTCACCTGCTCAATCTAGTTTCCGCGGCGCTCGAACCGTGCCTCGGGTGGCGTTCGAGCGGATGAAGGCGTGTGGATCTTGTGCGTCAGAGGGGCTCTACACCGCGGCCCCACTCGGCCTTCCACTTGCGGCGCAGGTCGTCGACGTACTTGTCCAGGACTAAGTCGGCGAAGGGGTTGAGCACATAGCGGACCTGATCGTTCGACCCGTCAGGGGTGTCGGGGTCGACGGCGACAAGCGCGAGCCGATAGTCGGGCTCGGCGTTCTTGGCGTAGCCGACCTCGCTGGTGGTGACAGTGAAGTTGTCAGCGCCCAGCACACGCCCCTTGACCTCGATGAAGATCAGGTGGCCGTCGGGCTTGCAGGAACGGATGTCGAAGCCCTTGTTGGAGTGCGCCATCTCCTCAGGTACCCGGCCGAGCCGACGCTCGGCAGCCAGTACGGCATCTACGGCACGACGCTCGGTGATGGTGGTGTCCAGAGCGAAGCTGTCAGGTGTCGGCTGATCGCCGGCGGTGCCCGGGACGACCCCGGCGGGCAGGACGAGCGCTGCACTGATGATCTGTGGCGGGTGCACATTGACCTGGATTTCGAGGTCGAGTTCGCCTTGACGGCGTTCGAGCCTGGCCTCCAGCGACCGGGCGCGATCGCGTGCGGTGGCCGGCGAGATACGGATCTTCTTGCCTGCCGCCTGCGCCTCGGCGAGCTTGATCGACTCGCCGTCCCAGTAGTTCATCTGAGCCAGCAGCCGCTGACGCATAAGCTTGCGCGTCCGCTCGACAGCCGGGACGACGCGAGCGACGACGTCGGCGCGGTGCTCGGGCAGGCCGTACTGGATCGCCCAGCTCTGGGCGATTTTCTCAACGCCGTCGGCAAGCCAGGCCGAGGACAGCTCCGAGTTGATCGCGAGGGTCAGCGCGGTGTGCTGCTCCAGGTTCAGGTCTGTGGGCAGGGACAGGTCGAGGTACGGAGCGGGGCCTGCCTGCTGTGCGGTTCCGTCGGGCAGCACGGAGACGTACTCGAACCTCTTGCTGATTGCCGCGCCGTGCCCGTCCGAGAGCTCTTCCAGCAAGGCGAACACGAGCTGGGGAGTGGTGACGGTCCGGTCCAGGAAAGTCGCTCCACGGGTCAGCATGTCGCCGTACCTGTTCAGGATCTCGTTGATGATCGCGTCCATCAGCGGATGACCGGGCGCTATGAGCTCGGCGTCCGGGCGGCCGGGCATGATCACGGCCGAGGGCTCGAAGGTGATGCGTGCATAGCGTGGGCTGACGGTACGCCGACCTTCGCGCAAAGCGGCGGGCACCTGAGTCAGCTCGAATCGGTCTTTCTCCCGCTTGGAGGCCCGCCCACCCAGGGCACGCAGGGACTCCATGACGAAAGCCTGCACGAAATGGGGCTGCATGCGCCGGGCACGGGCCTCATCCATCTGCCGGCGCAGCTCGGCCAGCTCCTCCAGCCCGATCTCCGAGGTGGCCAGGGCGCGTTCCTTGATCAGCTCCTGGAGGCCGTCGGCTACGGACTTGTCGATGACCTGGTCCAGGTGGGCGCGGACCTCGGGCTGCTCGCCGTAGCGGATGGCTCGCATAAGCAGGTCACGTAGCGGCTCGTCCGCGAAGGCATTCTCTCCCAGGACGTCGAAGACCTTGCCGCCGTAGGCGCGACGCTGCTGCTCGATCTTCGTCAGCAGGCGCTGGAAAACCTGGCCTTCCCTGGTTTCGGAGGCCGCGAGGTTCCACAGGCGGCAGACCTCGCGCTGGCCGATGCGGTGGATACGTCCGAAGCGCTGCTCGATTCGGTTGGGGTTCCAGGGGAGGTCATAGTTGACCATCAGGTGCGCGGCCTGAAGGTTCAGTCCTTCGCCGGCGGCGTCGGTGGCGATCAGGATGTGGCAGCGAGGGTCGTTGGTGAACTTGGTTCGGGTCTCCCGACGAGCCTGTCGCGCGGTGCCGCCGTGGATGGTGCACACGGCATCCGCGTCGCCGCCCAACAGGGTGGTGATCCGGCCTGCGAGGTAGTCGAGGGTGTCGCGGTGCTCGGTGAAGATGATGATCTTGTGTGGGGCGTGGCGATCACTCCTCAGACCCTCTTCGCGGGCCTTGAGAACAAGGGAACGCAACTCCTGCCACTTTCGATCCTCACCCGAGGTACGGACCTGTTGGGCGATCTCTTCAAGACGTGCCAGGACCGCGAGCTCGGTGTCCAACTCGGCAGCCGTGCGTGCGGCGGTGGCGGCGTCCAGGACCTCGCTCTCCAGCTGCTCCAGCTCGGCGGCACCCAGCTCGTCGGAGTCGAAGTCGTCCGGGTCGAACGACAGCGTCTCGGGTGGGGGAACGAACGTGCCCGCCAGGATCTGCTCACGGTGGGCGCGCAGGCGGGCGGCGCGGCGCCGTATCGACCGGTAGATCGCCTCTGGGCTCGACGCCAGGCGTCGCTGCATGACTGTGAGAGCGAAACCCACGGTGCGTCGTCTGCCGTCGGTTCGCTCGGCCCGGTTCATCTCCGTGCGTACGTACTCGGTGACCTCTTCGTACAGACGCATCTCCAGTGGGGAAAGCGTGTACTCGACGGTCTCGGCCACCCGCTCAGGGAAGAGCGGCTTGCCCTCGAAGGTGAGCAGGTCCTCCTTGATCATCCGGCGCATCAGTCCGGTGGTGTCGGTGGAGTGCACGCCCTGGCGGTACTGCCCAGCGAACCTGTCGGGGTCCAGCAGCGCGAGGAAAGTCTGGAAGTTGGCTTCCGACCCCGAGTGAGGGGTCGCGGTCATCAGCAGGAAGTGTCGGGTGATCCTGCCGAGCAGCTGGCCGAGCTCGTAGCGGCGGGTGCGCTTGAGTTCGTTGCCGAACCATGAGGCACTCATGCGGTGGGCCTCGTCCACGACGATGAGGTCCCATTCCGACTCTGCGAGGATCGTCTGCCACTCTTCGTTGCGGGCGAGCTGGTCCATGCGCGCGATCAGCATGGGGTTGCGCCGGAACGGGTCGCCATCGCGGTCGGCCTCGGCGAGATCGCGTGTCAAGATCGCCATCTCGATCCCGAACTTCTCCGCGAGTTCGGTCTGCCACTGCTCGACCAGCCCACCGGGGGCGACGATCAGGCAACGCTGCACATCTCCACGCAGCAGCAGCTCCTTGAGATACAGACCCGCCATGATCGTCTTTCCTGCGCCAGGATCATCTGCCAGCAGGAAGCGCAGGGAGCCGGCTTGGGCCAGCAGGGTGCCGTAGACGGCGCGGATCTGGTGGGGCAGCGGGTCGATGTCGCTGGTTTCCACGGCCAGCATCGGGTCCGACAGGCCCGCGTGCCGCATGCGCAGCGCTTCAGCCGCAAGACGGAACTGTTCAGGGTCGGCGTCGAACGACCACCGTGAGCTCGATGCTTCACGCCGCAGCCCGGGGAGGTCTTCGGGGAAGAGCACCTGGTCGAACAGGTGCCCGGAGTCGTCGCGGACCGTAATTTGAAGAGCGTCACCGACCGGCGTGGCGGCCACGACGGTAACCGACCCCGAGGCCAATCCGGTCAGGCGAACCCCAGGCTCGACCTCATCGGTGTGCATAGGACCTTTCCCCCCAGAACCAGGCGCTGAGAAAATCGGCGCCGACCGCCTTGGACGTTGCTGCTTCATCGAGAGCGTAGTTACGAGTGTCCGACGTCACTGACGAAAGCTGCCAAAGCGCAGCACATGCAGCATTCAACCACTTTCTCCTTGGATATTTCACAGCTTGGTAATGATTGGATTTCAGGGGTTCTCAAGCCGCCCGCACCCGGTGCTCCCCCCGCTCCAGCCACCCCATCACCACCTGATGCGCCCGCCACCCATCCGGAAACTTCGGCGGTACGTCCAGGTACACAGGACTGCTCCGCGGATGCCGGTCCAGCAGATCCCGGATGCCGGCGCGGGCCACCACGATGCAGGCGAAGCGGTGTCGGGACAGCAGGACGCACAGGCGGCCCGTCTCCAGGTGGAAGGCGGAGGCGTCCTGGCGGCCGGAGAGCGGGTGCCAGACCAAGGTGACGTCGAACTCGCGGCCCTGGAGGCGGTTGGCGGTGTCCACGGTGATGTCGGTCAGGCCGAGGGCGGCGAGGCGGGAGCGGACCGCGTCCGCCTGCACGGTGCGTGCCGTGCCGATCGCTATGCGCGCCTCAGTCAGCCGCTCCCCATTGACCAGTGCACCGCGTTCCAGCAGCCGGGCCGCCGTTACCGCGAGGGCGTCCGCCACCTCCGGGTCCTGGTCGAGGGTGTGGCGGGCGGGGAGTTCCAGGTGGCCCCAGCCGGAGTCGGCGGCTCGGGCGAGGACGTCGTCCAGTGGGCCGGAGCCGTGGGGCAGGCTGACGTAGGACAGCACGCGCTCCGGTGCCGTCGTGCCGGGGACGAACCGGTAGAAGGGGTAGAAGGCCTGCTCTACCAGGGGTGCCGCCGTCTCCGGGAGGCGCCAGGAGACGGGGAGTTGGTGGCGTAGGAGGTCGGGGTTGTGGGCGAGGGTGACGTCGACCGCGTTGCGCAGGGGGTCCCAGGTCAGGCCGTGCCAGCGGTCGCTCTCCACGGTGGCGAAGGGGTCGAGCTGGCCGGGGTCGCCGACGAAGAGGATCTGCGAGTGGTCCTGGGCGAACAGCGGGGCCGTCGCAAGGAGCCCGTCCGAGCGCATCTGGTACGCCTCGTCGACGATGGCCCACCGCCACGGCGCGCACTTGTCCGGGGTGACGAACGACCACTTCTTCGCGGTGGACACCACGACGGGCAGGTCGCGCAGGTCCATCACCTGGTTGCTCCCGGTGACGTTGGGATGCCGGGTGACGCGGGGCGGGAGGACGTGGCCGCCGGCGTGGAGGCGGCCGAGCGCCAGGCCGGGATACTTCTGCGCGATGCGGTCCACCAGGTCGTCGACCTGCTCGTTGGTCTGCGCGACGACCATGAGCTGGTGGCCCGCGGACGTCAGGTGCCCGGTGGCCTTCACCACCAGCGTGGACTTCCCGGCTCCGGGAGGTGAGTCCACGACGACGCCCCGGCCGGGCGCGGTGTCGAGGCTGGTCAGGATCCCCGCGACCGCCCGGTCCGCGCGTTCGCCGGGGGTGAGGGCTTCGGGCTCCCCGGTGTCGGGAAGGAGGGCGGTCACTCCCAGGTCTCCTCTGCATCCTCGTCGGTGGGTTCGTACGGCCGGGGCGGACCGCCGTGGGTCCAGGGGGTGTTGTCCTCGTCTGGCAGGGCGGACGGCATGGCCGTGGGGTTGAGCGTGGTGTACGTCAGCTCCTCGCCGGCCTCCGCGAGGGTGCCGGCCGGTGCCGGCGGCTTGCGCTTGTTCGCGAAGCCGCCCTTGAGCTGGAGCACCACGGTGTGGCCGCCGCCGTCCTCCTGTCGTACTTCGAGGATCCGGGCTCCTTGGCCGGGCCGGGCGGGGGACTTCACCTCCGTGCCGACCGCGAGACCGACGCGGGTGTCGGTGCTGGTGCGGAGGGTGATCGCCGGACGCCAGACCTGGGAGCCGGGGCGGTCGCCGGGGACGAAGCGGTCCTCGTTCCTGGCCGTCACTGTGCCCGTGAACGCCTCGCCGGTCAGCTCGTACTCCGCCATCACCAGCGGATCGTCGTAGGCGCGCTCCGCCTCGTAGCGGGCGACCGCGTCCTCCAGCCGGGCCAGACGACGGGCGGCTCTGACTGCCTGGTCGCGGCGGGCCTGCGGGCGGCCGTCGGCGTCCAGGTACTCGGCGTACTCGGAGAACCAGCGGCGGTCGAGGGCCCAGCGGTCGGGGACGTGGGCACCCTCCGGCAGATCGCGGAGCAGCTCCACGCCGCGCCACATCAGCCGCCAGGTGGGCAGCATCTGGCCGCTCAGCTCACGGTCGATCTGGCGGCCGACCGCCTCGCGTCCGCGCTCGTCGGACGCCTCGTCGTAGCGCGTCATCAGCTCGTGGAGGGTCCGGTCGAAGACCGCGTCCGTGGACGGACCTGCCGGCGGCCACACGGCGGGGTCCTCCGCCTCCCGCGCCGCACGCGCGCCGTCGCTGCCCTCCGGTGGATCGATCCAGGCGAGCTGGGACGCGAGGTGGGAGTCCTCGGAAGGGCTCTGGCCCGTGACCCAGTGCGCGGCGAGCAGCCGAGTCATCGCGAGGAGCACACCGGAGTTCGGGAACTCGGCCAGCTCCGCGTACCAGGTCAGCCACTTGCCGAGGGTGGGCACGGACGGGTCGACCGCGTACGGCCCCTCGGTGGCGCGCAGTCTGGTCAGACGGCCGAGGAGGCGCACGTACGCGATGCCCTCGCCGTTCGGCACGAGGAGCTGCGGAGCCCGCAGGAAGCGCAGGCGTTCCTCCTTCTCCTTGCCACGGCCGACGGTGTAGGGCTCCGTATCCGTCCGGCACTCGTCGATGTACGCGAGGAGGACTGCGGCGAGGCGCTCGGCGAACCGGAAGCGTTCGGCGCGGTTGCGCGGCTGGCGGACGGTGAGGAGGGTCGGGTGCTCGGGGTCGGTACCCGCGAGCGCGGCCAGGGGCGCGCACGCCTCGCCGGCGAGGGTGAGCGGCACCAGGACGAACGGCTTCTCGTCCAGGTGCTGGTGGCGGACGGTCGTCAGCGGCTCGGCACGGCCGGTGCGGGACGCCGTGAGCGCGGCGACGGTGGACAGGACGCTCATGCGGCCCCCCGGCGGAGTCGGCGCAGCCGGGCGGCGGCGCGCAGCAGGTCGGCGGCTTCCGCCTCGGCCTGACCCGGGGCGGAGACGCCGTCCAGGTAGTCGAGCGCGGTGCGGGTGGAGTCGATGCCCGGCAGGTTGTTGCGTATGCCACTGCCCAGGCGGGCCGGCGAGGCGCATCCGTCGGCCTCGTCGCGGCAGTAGCGCGCCATTTCGCAGAAGGACAGGCAGGAGGGCGTGTACGACGCGTCCAACGCCTCTATGGAGGAGGAGAGTTCGTCCGTGCTTCGGGTCGTGTCCAGGGTCGCAGTCTCGGGGAGTCGGGCTGCGAGGTCCTCGGCGCGCCGCAGCCGCGTGAGCTGGAACTGGAGGGCGTCGAGTTCCTGCCGGAGGTCGATCAGGCGGCCGTAGGGGCGGTTGGAGAAGTCCTTGGGGCAGACGAGCAGGAACTTGTGGGAGATCTGCTCGGTGGGCAGTCCGGCGGTCTCGAAGGCGCGGCGCAGGGCGAGGACGTAGACCGCGGCCTGCTTGGCCGCCTCGGCGACGGCGGTCGGGTTGGCCTGGCCGTCGATCGCCGCGAACGAGCGGATCAGGACGACGTGGAACTTCCCGTCGATGCGGTGGGTGAGCGCGTCCGGTTCCAAGTACGCCGTCTGACCGGCGACTTCGAGGGTGAGCACGGGGCGGTCGAGGATCAGCCGTACGTCCTGGCCGGAGGCCACGTGCGCGATGAGGCGGCGGGTCTCCCGCTCGCGCACGTGCAGGGCCGTGTTGCCCGCCACCTCGTTGAGGTCGGTGACATGGGCCTCTGCCACGGGGACGGTGAGCTGCTCGCGCAGCAGCCGGATGAGCTCGGCGTAGCCGCCCCACTTCACGAGGCTGTGGAACGCCTGTTCGCGGGCGAGGGCGAAGGGTGACTGGCCGAAGCGCGGCTCGTATCCGACCTGCTGGGCGAGCAGCGCCTTGTCCACGCCGGCCGCGTCGAGGACGGCGCGGCGGGCACAGGCGGGGTTGGCGGTCAGGGCGGTGATCTTGCGGGCGGTGTACGGCTGGGGAGGGCGTGGTCCGCGTAGCCGCGCGAGTCTGTCGTCGGGGGGTTCGGACTGCTGAGAGGGCATCGTCTCTGCTTCGGGGACGTTTTTGGAAGTGTGCCGGCGGGTGAGACGACCATGGGCGTCTCACCCGCCGGGAGAGGTCAGTGCATGCTGCCGCTCGCGTCACGCAGGGCATCACGCAGCGGTGCTGCACCGAACAGCTTTTGTGCGTCGGTGAGTTGAGAACGGGCACGCTCCGCCGCCGTCTGCCGCTGTTGGTCGTCCTCCTGCTGGTGGACGGCCGCTTCGGCGTGGGCGGCGGCGATCACACGGGCGGGGTCGGGTTCCGGGGCCGCGGAATCACAGGCGCCCGGGATCGTGAGGGCGAACCGGCGCAGCAGCCGCCAGGCCGCGTCCGGGGCCGGATGCCCTGCGGTGGCCAGTCGCTGGATCTGCTCGGCGGTGCCGACCGCGTGGGTGAGGAAGTCGGTCCGGGGGCTGAGTGGGGTGATGATCCGTCGCTCCACGGGCCAGGTGGACAGAGCGAGAAGCCCGCGGGCGGGGACGAGGCGGTCGTGGGTCAGGGCCGCGCAGATGTAGTACGGGCGGGCATAGCCCTGTGCAGTGAAGGAACGTTCCTCGTCCCGGCGCAGCGACGCGAGCTTGGCGGCGACGAGCGGTTCGGTGAAGAACGCCTCGTACGCGGACGAGATGAGTTTCGGGGACGCGGGAGCACCCAGCAGAGTGAGCGCTTGGTGCACCTGTTCGCGGACCGGGATGGAGCCGTGCGCGGGGCGCTCCTGGCGGCGTGGTTCGCCTGTCGTCGTGGGTGGCTTCCACGTCTCGGCCTCCGGCGCGAGTGCCTCGGCATCCGGCCCGGCTTCGGCATCCGGCCCGGCCTCTGCATCGAGAGCCTGCTCCCACGCGGTTTCCGCCTCACGCAAAGCGCGACGGATGCGCGTGGTTTCGGCCTTGTCCCGGGCGCGTACGGCGCCGCGCAACTCGGTGCGCAGATGGGACAGGCGCTGCTCGAGCTCCTCCAGTGATGCGGCCATGAGGGGCACCCTAGCGCACAAGCCAATCTATGCCAAGAACTTCCAAGGAGTTCCAATATTACATGCTGCGGTCGAAGACATCGACGCCCCCGGCCACGCCGAGGGGTGGCGTCTGGGCGACGTCTGTCTCGAAGGGGGAGGTAATCTCTGCGCACAGCGCTCAGGGGCACCCCCAACCGGTGGGTGATCCAGGCCCCGGTTGGCGGCTTCTACGACGGCCTGTCCGGGGTCCCCCTCGCCTGGCAGCAAGGCGCGTTTATTCCGACCGGCACAACGGTCGTCGACGCGTTCACCCAGCGGACCGAGCCCATTCCGGAGCGCCAGCTGACTGTCGCGTTCCGCACGGTTCACGCCCCCATCGCAGACCTGGTCCTCGGGCGCGGTCTGGAGACCGCCTGGCGCCATCTGATGGGCGCGGCGCCGGTGGGGTGGAGCACGTCGGAGCTGGTCAACCTGCCCTGGTCGCCGCGCCAGATGACGGACCTGGCCCGCGACGGTCACCGGCTCCGACTCACCTGGTCGCGATCGGGGCTCCTGACCATCCGTCCATCGCCACACTCCGCGTAGCGCGTACGAAGGCCGGAGTCGCCCAGGACATCACGCTCACGCTCGGATACACGTCCGCTGCGGATGTTCCCTTGGACTCCGTCGAATCCCTCGCCTCCGCGCTGGTCGACGAGCATGGCCTGGTAACGATGCTCACCACGCTCCGGCCGGCTCGCGCAGGCCTGACCCTGACTCCACGTCTGGAGGCCCCGCCCATTCCGGTGTCGTTCACCCTTTGCGCCCGAGAAGTCAACGCCATCGGCCTCACCCACGCCCGACGACCACCCGTCGCCCTGCGCCCGCGACAAGTCGGCACACACACGCACCCTGGCTTGCGCTACCCCCTGGGTGACGGAACCGATGCCGACGCATGGGCCGTGTTCGGACACCTCACCACCCACCTCAAAGCGGCTCCTGGAGTGGGGTGAGTCGGCCCGAGCAGGAGGCGGCCACGCTTCTCTCCCCCACCGACCGGACATCAGGACCCTGGTATGCCACCGGGGCGCCCCGGAAAATCCGAGGCGCCCCAGGCCGGGAAGACCGGTGCTCAGCAGATGCCGGTCAGTTTGGTGTTGCTGTACGGAGTGCTGTCGGAGGTCGTGGTGACGACGTGGCAGCCCGGCTTGACGTCGTCGACGCGCATGAAGCCGTTGTCGTAGGTGGCGGAGACGCTGTCGCCGTCCATGAAGACGCTGGTCGTGCCCGCCGAGCCGCCGGGCAGGTACACCGAGGCGGTCGTGTTGGCCGGGACGTTCACGCCGATGTCGACGCGTCCGCCGCTGGTGGTGTCGTACGCGGCGCCGATGGTGCCCTGTGCGGTGGGAACCGTGACATTGGCCCACGTGACCGAGGTCGGCTGCGGCTTGACCTGGAATGTTCGGTAGCCGGGGGTGTTGGGCCGGATACCGAACATGCTCTGGGGGATGGTGAAGGAGGGAGAGGCCGCCCACGGGTGGGAGTAGGTGGTGTTGGACTTCAGCGACAGGTCCCAGGCCTCCATGGTGGCACCGGCGCCGTCGTTGATCATGTTCATCCAGCTGCGGGTTCCGGTCGACGTCAGCATGGTGTGGGCGAGGTCGGGCCGGTTGCCCTCGTACAGGGACTGGATGACGAACGGGGCGCAATACACGCTGCACGCCATGCCGCGGCTGCCCAGGTAGGTGGCCACCTGCGCGGCCTTCGAGGAGTCGGCTATGCCCAGCGCGGTGGCGAAGGCGCTGGCCTGGACGGCGTAGTGGTCGATCACCGTGCCGTCGTTCTTCAACCCGTCGCGGTAGGCACCCTTGGTGGAGTCCCACATCCGCGCGTTGACCGCGTCCTTGATGGCGTCGGCCTTGGCCGTGTAGGTGGCGGCGTCCGAGCTCTTGCCCAGCGCGGTGGCGATGTCGGCCATGTCCTCGTAGGAGCGGTAGGCGATGGCGTTGATGACGGTGTTGTAGGAGGTGAAGACGTAGCCGTCGCGCTCGGAGGTGGGCCAGTCGACGATGTCGCAGTCGTTGCAGCTGCTGGCACCCGAGCTACCGGTCGTCTTGTGGATCAGACCGGTCGAGGACTCGTACCACTCGTCCGGCAGCTTGCCCTGCAGCGCGGTGTACGCGGCGGACAGCGGGGCGGTGTTGCCGGTCGTCTCGTAGCTGTCGTGCATGGCCAGGATGACGTACATGGGCCACTCGGTGGGCCAGGTGCGGTTGGACTTCAGGAAGTTCAGCGAGTAGTCGCCCAGTGTCGCGTCGCCGCCGGTGTAGAGGTGGCCCATGAGCTGGAGGTAGGTGTCGGCCTCGTAGATGTCGCGCTCGCGCTCCCAGGAGTCGACGTACAGGTTCAGGTTGGTCGCCTCGATGGTGTTGCGGGACAGCGCCCAGACCTTGTTGAGCGAGGTGTCGGAGGAGTCGAAGACGCCTGCCGACTCGTCGAACGGGTAGAGGTACGCCTCGGCCTTGAAGTCGGCCTCGGTCAGCCCGGTGGGGGCGCCGATGACCTGGACGTACCGGAAGACGCGCGGGCCCCAGGTTTCCAGCTGTTGGCTGCCGGACTTCAGGACCCACTTGTCCTGGTAGCTGTTGCCGCCCGACGTCTGGTACTTGACCGTGTTGGTGCCGGAGGTGACCTCGCCGTAGCGGATGTCGACCACCTGCCCGGCGGTCCCGGTCAGGTTCAGGGACAGACCACCGATCCAGGTGCGGCCGTAGTCGATGAAGTAGTTGCCGGAGGAGTACTCGGTGACCGAGACGGGCGTCTTGAACGTCTGCCGGACCTTCGCGGTCGGCGTCGGCTGGAGGTCGGTGAAGGCGCTCTTGGTGACCGCCGAGGGCCAGGCGGAGGCGTCGAAGGCGGGCGTGGCGAAGCCGAACGGGTAGCGGCGGGCGTCGAAGTTCTCCTTGGGCGCCGTGTAGTAGCTGGTGCCGATGGAGCCGACGTTCGGCAGGACGCTGGTGCCGTCGAGGGCCTTCCAGTTGGAACCTGTGCCGAAGGTCTTGGTGGTGCCGTCGGTGTACCGGACCACCAGTTTGGCGAGGAAGCGCTGGCTGCTGGTGGTGTAGGCGAGCGCGCCGATGGTGTTGGTGGCGCCCGCGTTCAGCAGGGACGTGACGTCGTAGCCGTCGTAGCGGGCCTCGGAGCCGACCGGGCGGGTCGGGCCGACGCCGACGAAGCTGCCGTTGACCCACAGCTTGTAGACGTACTGCCGTGCCGGGGTGGTGGAGGCGCCCGTGGCGTACAGGTGGGCCCAGGCGACGCTCTTGCCGGAGGCCAGCTTGGTGGCGCCGCGGAGGAAGGTCCAGCTGGGAACCGTCAGCAGTCCGGTGCCGCAGTTCTTGCTCGTGCCGACGGACAGGGCGCCACCGGTGATGGTGCCGCAGGTGAAGTCGGCGTTCGAGGTGTCGCTGAAGTCGTTGCTGTACAGGGATCGGTTGTTGGGGTCGGTGACGGTGATGTCGTCGAAGGTGGCCTGCTCGGTGCTGCCGGTGCGGAAGCCGATGCCGCCGGCGGAGAAGGTGGTGTCGGTGGTGGTGTCGACCTGGGTCCAGGTGGTGTCGGCGTGTGCCTTGAGGGAGGTGGTGAAGGTCGAGCCGGAGGCGACGATCTTGAAGTCGTAGGTGGAGCCGGTGGTGAGGGCGAAGGGGAGGGCCTGGGCGGTCTTGAGGGCGGTGAAGGTGCCGTTCTTCTGGACCTGGGGGGCGATGGTGTTCTCGCCGTTGCCCTTGAACTGCCACAGGTAGTAGTTGCTGGTGTTCTGGGCGCGGAAGGTGACGCCGGCGTACTTGGCGTTGATGACGAAGCTGCCCTGGAACGTGTAGTTCGTCCAGGCGGTCGGGAACCCGGTGCCGCAGTTCTTCGCCTTGTCGACGAACAGCGCGTCGCTCAGGATCGTGCCGCAGGTGAAGTCGGCGTTGTCGGAGTCGTTGAAGTCGTTGCTGTAGAGGGACTGGTCACCGCTGTCCGTCACGGTGATGTCGTCGAAGGTGGCCTGCTCGGTCAGACCGGTGCGGAAGCCGATGCCACCCGAGTTGAACGTGGTGTCGGTGGTGGTGTCGACCTGGGTCCAGGTGGTGTCGGCGTGTGCCTTGAGGGAGGTGGTGAAAGTCGAGCCGGAGGCGACGATCTTGAAGTCGTAGGTGGAGCCGGTGGTGAGGGCGAAGGGGAGGGCCTGGGCGGTCTTGAGGGCGGTGAAGGTGCCGTTCTTCTGGACCTGGGGGGCGATGGTGTTCTCGCCGTTGCCCTTGAACTGCCACAGGTAGTAGTTGCTGGTGTTCTGGGCGCGGAACGTGACACTGGCGTACTTGGCGTTGATGACGAAGCTGCCCCGGAACGTGTAGTCGGTCCACGCGGTCGGGGCGCCGCTCCAGACCGGGGTGGCCCCGGACCAGGTGGTGCCCGGCCCGGTGCCGAAGGAGGCGGCTGCCGACCAGGGGGAGGCCGTGCCCGAGGAGTCCCAGGTGTGGACACGCCAGTAGTAGCGGGACGAGGCCGTCAGGGCCGGGCCGTCGTAGGAGACGTTGCTGTTGGCGGTGGAGGTGACCTGGCCCGAGTCCCAAATGTCAGGGGTTCCGGTCAGGGCCGAGGAGGTCGTGGCGACCTGGATCCGGTAGGCGGTCTGCCGCTCGCCGCCGACCTGCCAGCCGAGCAGCGGGGTGGAGTCGGGGGCCACGTCGACGGGCATGGTCAGGCTGTTCGCGGTCAGCGCTGTGGGAGCGTCCTGAGCGGCGCTCGCGAGGGGCAGCTGTCCGGTCAGGCCACCGGCGAGGGCGAACCAGGCGGTGAGCACCACCAGCAGGAGAGCACGGGGAGTTCTGGCTCTGCTGGCTCTTCGGTGTCTTCTGGCTATGGGGAAGGGGGGAGCGACAGGCGGCACGGGCGATCCTTGATACGTTTCAATCGGCAGGGATGGTTTCCGGCCAGGGAGCGGAGTGGAGTGGCTGACATCCTGTGGGGCATGTGCGGGACTGTCAACGTCTCCGTCACATTGCTGAAATGAATTGGCGAGGGAAAGTTTTGCGCGGGGCCGTGGAGGCGCGGATCGCGGCAGACCCGCCTTGACGGCCGTGTGCCCGTGTGCCCGTGTGTCGTGTGTCGTGTGCCGGGCTCCGCGGAGTCGGTGGCTCGCCCGGTGGAGTGCGAAGGGGCCGACCGCTCATTCCCTCTCAACGGGTGTCAGGGCAGGGCGCTGATGGGCTGTGACGAAGAGCTTCGTCGCAGATGGAAAGGCGGTTCGGGAAATCCGAACTTCCTGCTGTCGTATGCCCTTTGGTGCATCTCGGGGAAGGGTGTCTGATGTCGCGTCTGCTCACGATGTGAAACGTTTTATGTGTGGTCTCCGGCCGTCTCGCCGGTCGCGCCCCGAGCGAGAAGCCGCCGCGAGGACGAGGGCATCGATGGCGGAGCGGCGGGCGCTGAGGAGGCCGTGATGCACGTCGTACCCGAGGAGCGACTGTCCTCGTCGGACGGGCGGGAGGACTGGCAGCGGCGGCGGGCGGGACGGCGGAGTATTGTCCGATACATGCGGGTTTATGGCGCGCTGGTGGGTACCCGGGGTCCATTCACCGGGGGACGCGCGGGTCGTGGACCCCTGACCTAAGGAGGCGGGCATGACCGAACGGACCCAGAGCACCCTGGAGTCGCACCCGGACATCATGGAGATGCGGGAGCGCTACGCCCGGGCCGAGCGGGCGGCTTCGACCCAGCAGGGCCAGGCCGTCGAAGCGCTGGCCCTCGTCACCGGCCTGTACCTGGCCGCCTCACCCTGGATCGCGGGCTTCAACGATTTCGGCACCCTGGCCATCAACAACCTGATCACCGGAATCGCCTACGCGTTCCTGCTGAGCGGCTTCGGCCACGCCTACGAGCGCACCCACGCCAGGGCCTGGGCAGCCGGGCTGCTCGGACTCTGGACCATCGTCGCGCCCTGGGTGGTGGCCGGGAACGTGGACACCACGCGCACCGTCGTCAACAACATCATCGTCGGCGTCGTCGCGCTGCTGCTCGCGCTGGCCGCCAGTGCCGCGGCGAACGAGACCGACAGGACCGGCGGCAGCCGCTCCGGCCGCTCCGGCCGAACACGCTCCACCCGAACGACACCCTGACACTCGTCGGCTCGAAGTCGAGCGTCTCCTTCGGGGGGCACGGGCAGAGCGGTGCGTACCGTGAAGATGCGGCGGGCGTGGGGGCGCCGCGTCACCCGGCGAGGTGGCGCTCGATCCAGTCGGCGGCCGTCCGGCGGTAGATCCTCCGGCTGTCCGCGCGCAGGAAGTCATGGCCCTCGTCGCGCAGCATCAGCAGCTCGGCCTCCAGACCCCGCTCGCGGGCAGCGCGCACGAACTGCTCGGACTCGCCGAGCGGCACATTGGTGTCGTGCTCACCGTGGACCGTGAGGAGTGGCACGCGCAGCGCGTCGACACGGGTCATCGGGGACAGGGAGTGCAGCAGCTCACGGTCGTGTTCCGGGTGGCCGTACTTGTGCGCGGCCGATTCCGCGATCCAGGGCTCCGTGCCGGCGTAGAAGGTCGCGAAGTCGGACATGCCGCAGGCCGCGACGCCGGTGCGGAAGAGGTTTGGGTGCCATACGAGGGAGGCCATCACCAGGTAGCCGCCGTACGAGCGGCCCATGACGGCCAGCCGCATCGGATCGGCGAGCCCGTCCATGACGACATGGGCCGCGCAGTCGGCGACGTCCTCGATCGCGGCGAACCGTCCCGTGCCGAGGTCCGCGTCGACGAACGACCGGCCGTGCCCCGACGAGCCGCGCACATCCGGCGCGAAGACATCCAGACCCCGGCCGAGCAGCTCGTGGTAGAGCGGGTTGAACACCGGCCGTTCCTGCTCCTCCGGCCCGCCGTGCAGATGGATCACGCAGGGCGCCGGTTCCCCGGGGCCCCGGCCCGGCGCCCTGTAGTACCAGCCGCCCAGCGGCAGCCCGTCACGCGCCGTCAGCCGTAGTGGTACGGGACGCACGGGCGGGCGGCCGGGCGGGACGGCGTCCTCGTCACGGGACGACCACGCGGTCCGCCGCGCGGTGCCTTCGAAGAGCCACCACACACCGGGGCGGCGCTGCGAGCCGGACAGTGCCAGCACCAGTCCCGCCCGGCCGTCGACCTGCGGGATACGCGTCACCACCTCGTGCGGAAGCGGCACCGTCCGCGACGGACCCACCCGAGCGTCCCCGGCGGACGCCGCCGTGACGGCCGCCCCCCGAGCGTCCCCGGCGGACGCGGCCGTGACGGCGGTGACCTCCAGCTCGGTGGCTCCGCGCACGTTCCAGGCCAGGGCCGCGGTACGCCCGTCGTGGCCGAAGGCCAGCAGTTCCAGTCCGCAGTCCGCGCGCTCCGCGGCGACGGTCAGCCCCAGCCGCCTTCCCGCGGGATCGAGGTGGACGGCGAACAGCGCGGCGAACTCGCGTGCCGCGTCGCTGCGCAGCCACAGCGTCGTGGCGTCCGGGGAGAACCGGCCGATCCACGGATCGCCGTCGGCGACCGGCAGCGCGAAGGTGGTCCGCAGATCGGCGGTGCGCACGACGAGGGCTTCGCGGCGGGCGCGTGGCCCCCGGCGTACGAGTGCCAGCCGCCCGTCCCGGCTGAGGTCACACACGCGCAGCGTGGCAGCGCCACGTTCGACCGCCACCAGGGCGGGCGCCGCCACGCCCAAGGGGTCGACGAGATAGGCGGCCAGCCCTCCGCCGGCTGTCCCCTCCGGGTCGACCCTGCCGGTCTCCTCGCCGTGGGCCCGGTGGACCCGCGCGGCGCGGCCGGCCTCGTCATCCGTGCCGGTACGCGCCTGGTCGAGCGACTGCGTGGCGGGCCCGGCGTCGCCGTAGTGCGGGCCCCCCAGCAGCACGGCGCGGCCGTCGCGCGAGGCCCAGCCCGCCGGGCGGGAGACGGTGTACGTGTCCGGGTCGGCGAGGCCCGGCTCCACAGGCACGGGCCCCTCTTCCGTCTCCGCCCCACCCGGCGGGAGAACCGGCTCGGCGACGGTGACGGCGACGGCCGAGCCGTCGTGCTGCCAGCAGCCCAGGTACGCGGAACTGCCGGGCTCGGCACCGGCGAGGATCCGTCGCCCGGTTCCGTCGGGGCGTACGCACAGCACCCGGGTGTGTTCGCCGCCACCCGGGGCCGTGGTGTAGGCGATCCAGCTGCCGTCCGGCGACCAGGCCACCTCCTTGACCGGGTGCGGGTCGGAGTCGAGCAGATGGACCTCGCTTCCGCCGACCGGTCCGGTCCACAGCTGCGGCACCCCGCCGCGGTCGCAGATGAACGCGACGTAGGTGCCGCTCGGGTCGACCGACGGATACCAGCACCCGTGGGACCTCAGCGGCTGCGGTGTGTCCAGCGGCCCGGCCGTCCCGGGCAGCGGGACCGGTACCGGAGCCATGGAGGCGGGCATCGAACCCATCGCGGCGGACATGGGAGCGGTGACCGTCCCGGCGTGGCCGCCGCCCGCCTCGCTCGCCCCGCCTGTCACGCCAGCCCCAGCTGTCATGCCCGCCCTGCCCGCCTCGCCCGCCCCGGCTGTCACGGCGGGGGCGTTGCCGTCGTCCTCGGGCGGCCACGGAGCCCCGTCGACGGCGTCCTCGGCGGCGGGCGCGTGGAACAGCGGGCCCGTGGGTCGGTGCGGCGGGGCCGCCGTCGCCGGGCGCGGGGGAGGAGTCTCCTGCGCCCCGGTCAGCTGATTCCGTGCGTTTGCAGCCATATCTCCAGCAAAGCTACCTGCCACAGCGCGTTCGCCCCACGCCTGGTGCGGTGCTCGTCCGGCGCCGACAGCAGTCCGGCGACGTACGCGTCCTGGAAGACACCCCGTGACCTGGCCTCGGGCGACGACAGAGCCTCACGGACCCGCCCCAGTACGGGGCCCGCCATGTGCGTGACGGCGGGGACCGGGAAGTAGCCCTTCGGCCGGTCGACGACCTCCGCGGGCAGGACCTGGCGGCCTGCGGCCTTGAGGACGCCCTTGCCGCCGTCGGCGAGTTTCAGCTCCGGCGGGCAGGCGGCGGCCAGCTCCACCAGGTCGTGGTCGAGGAACGGGACGCGGGCCTCCAGCCCCCAGTCCATCGTCATGTTGTCGACGCGCTTGACCGGATCGTCGACGAGCATCACATGGGTGTCGAGCCGCAGTGCCGCGTCGAGCGCGGTCTCCGCGCCCGGGCGCGCCATGTGCTCCCGTACGAAGCAGCCGGACACATCGTGATCGGGCAGCATGTGCGGCTGCAGTATTCGGGCGAGGTCGGTGTGCGGCCGGTCGAAGTACGTCTCGGTGTACGTCTCGGCCTCCCGCTCTCTCGGGACGGCGGCCAGGTCCGGGTACCAGTGGTAGCCGGCGAAGACCTCGTCGGCGCCCTGCCCGCTCTGGACGACCTTCACCTCCTTCGCCACCTGCTCCGACAGCAGATGGAAGGCCACCACGTCATGGCTGATCATCGGCTCGCTCATCGCCTCGATCGCCGCGTCCAGCGCCGTCGACACCCGGTCCGAGGGCACCAGCAGCTGGTGGTGGTCCGTGCCGAAGTGCCGGGCCACCAGGTCGGAGTAGCGGAACTCGTCGCCCTCCTCGCCGCCCTCCGACTCGAACCCCACGCTGAACGTCGCGAGATCGCGCTGCCCTTCGTCGGCCAGCAGCGCCACGATCAGGCTGGAGTCGAGGCCGCCCGACAGCAGAACACCCACGGGCACGTCGGCGACCATGCGTCGGCGTACCGCGGTGCGCAGCGTGTCGAGCACCGCGTCCCGCCAGCCGTCCGCGCCCAGGTGCGCGTACTCGGGCCGCCGGGTGTACGACGGCTGCCAGTAGCGGATGTCGCGGTGGCGGCCGTCCGGCTCCACGACGCGCACGGTGGCCGCGGGCAGCTTGCGTACCCCGGCGAGGACGGTGCGCGGCGCGGCCACCGTGGCGTGCCAGCTCATGTACTGGTGCAACGCGACCGGGTCGAGCGAGGTGTCGATGCCGCCGCCCGCCAGCAGGGCCGGCAGGGAGGAGGCGAAGCGCAGCCGGCCCGGTGCCTGGGCCAGGTACAGCGGCTTGACGCCCAGTCGGTCCCGGGCCAGTACGAGTCGGCCGGTGGCCTGCTCGACGATGGCGAAGGCGAACATGCCGTAGAAGCGGTCGACGCAGTCGGTTCCCCACTGCTGGTACGCCTTGAGGACCACCTCGGTGTCGGAACTGGAGAAGAAGCGGTGGCCGAGGCCGCGCAGCTCCTCACGCAGCTCCTTGTAGTTGTAGACGCAGCCGTTGAAGACACCGGCGATCCGGCCCGCGGAGTCGGTCATCGGCTGGGCCCCGCGCTCGGACAGATCGATGATCTCCAGTCGACGGTGACCCAGCGCGACGGCGCCCTGCGACCACAGGCCCCTGCCGTCCGGTCCCCGGGCGGCGAGCCGGTCGGTCATTCGCTCGACGGCGGCCAGGTCGGGCCGTCCGCCGTCGAAGACGATCTCTCCGCTGAGGCCGCACATCAGGCCGCACCCCCTCGCAGGGGGCGGCTGCCGGCCGTGCTCGGAGGCGTGGCCTCGGACGAGCACGAGCCGGACGGATTAGCGTTCGTGTCGGTCTTGCTGCTGGACATGCGAGCGACTCTCCTTGTTGACAGGCGGCACCGGCATCACGGGACGGACGGCAGCTTCTCCGTCTGGGCTCGCCGCGCCGTGGTGTCCTCGCGCGGCGACGGCCGGGGCCCGCCTTTCTGTGCGGCCGCGTGGGTGTCAGCCGCCGACTGTCTCCGCCGAATGAGGGGCCGGGGCCCCGGTGGGGTGCCTCCGGCCCCTGCGACGGGTTGCCGCACGGCTCCGGGGGCGGGGCTCTGCCCGCGCTCGCCACGGGTCTCGGCGGCCATCGTCCCGACGCAGGCGAGCAGGCCCTTCTCCGCCGCGACCTCGCGCAGGCTGTGCGCCGCGCTGCCCCGGGCCAGGGCCTCCTCCAGCAGGACGCGTACGGTGTCCCAGTCTCCGAAGGCCTCCAGGGTGGGGCGCAGCCTTCGGAGCATGTCGCGCAGGACGGTGGGGGCGGGCGCGGCGAGGCGGGTGACCGGGTCGACCAGATCGCCCTCCAGACCCGACTGGGCCGCACGCCAGACCGCGGCCCGGAGCCATTCGTGCCTGCCGTCACAGACCCGGCCCGACCGCTCCAGTCGGACCCGCGCGTCCTCGACCAGGGCGCGGTACAGCCCGGCGATGAGCACGACCGTCTCGGTGCGCGGGCAGGCGTCGCAGATGCGCAGCTCCAGGGTCTGCTGGTGATCGCACGGCCGCATGTCGTAATAGACCATCCCCGGATCACTGATCACGTCGGCGCGGATCAGGCCCTCGATCGCGGCGTCGTAGTCGGCGGCGTCGGCGAAGCAGCCGACCGGCCCGGCGGTGGGCCAGCGCTGCCAGAGCATCGTGCGCCAACTGGCGTATCCCGTGTCCGCGCCGAGCCAGAACGGTGAGCTGGCGGACAGGGCCAGCAGCGGGGGCAGCGACGGCGAGACGCCGCACATGATCCGTACGGCCGTGTCCCGGTCGGGCACGTCGACGTGGACCTGGGCGCTGCACACGAGGTGCTCGTCCGCGACCTGCCGGTATTCGTCGACCATGTGCCGGTAACGGGGGTCGGCGGTGGCGTCACCGGAGGTCACCCGCGCGAACGGCACGGTGCCGGCCGCGACGACGTTCAGACCGAGCGGGGAGGCCGTCGCGTCCAGCTGCCGCCGTGCCCCGGAGAGATCGGTTTGCAGGGAGTCCAGGGAGGCGTGCACCTGGCTGTTCCACTCCACGGACGATCGTTGCAGCTCGTTCTTGAACTCGGACCCGCGCAGGCGATCGAGGATCGCACCGGCGCCCGGCACGAGCCGCCCGCTCTCCGCGTCCACCACATGAAATTCTTCCTCTACGCCTACCCGAACGGTCACGGCCTCTCCCTCATCCGTACCGAGATCGCCCGCTGGGCCGGAGACCCGTCGGCGACCGCTGCGCATCACGAGTTCCCGGCAAATAGGCAAATAAGCCTCATTTGTTCCTGCTCAGTCACGGGACTCGTGCCGCCCGTTCCTGGAAGCCGTGGACTCCCCGGCCTCCCTGGATTCCATGGACGACTGCTCGGGAGCTCGCGTTGCATGGGGCCCAGCAGCGGTTTGTCCTGATCGGCCGCGGGACCGCGCGACCAGCGCACACGGAAGCCGGGGGCGCGCCGCACCGGGGCCGCCGGGCCGCCAGGTCGCCGAGCGACCGTAGGACGGGGAGCTTCGCTCAGCGCTCGGGACCGGTGCCGAGGCCCGGCTCGCCCTCTGCCCGCGACGGTGCCCGCTCGCTCATCGAGGCGCTCCCGAGCCCGTCAGCTCCGGAGTGCGGAAGGTGGTCGTCACCTGTTGCGAGTGGAGCTCCTCCAGGGTCCGCAGCTGTCGGTGGGCGCGGCGAACGAGGTCGTCCAGCCGATGGGGGTCGAGACGTCCCTCGGTGTCGCTGAGCCGCCGCAGGGCCTGCCAGCACGCGAGCTTGCCCGACACCCCCACCCGCAGCATCTCCAGTTCGATCAGCGTGCTGAGCGGGGAGCGGTGCACCAGCCTGCCGTTCGCCTTCAGCCGGCCCACTTTCTCGGCCGCCCAGCCGGCGGAGACCTTGTAGCGGCGGGCCGGGACATCCAGCTCTTCCATCAGGTCGGTCAGGCTGTGCCGATCCTGAGCGATCTCGGTGGCGATCTCCTCCACGGCCGGGGCGGACGCCGTACCGCGGCAGGACCGCGCCAGATGGCGGGCACGGTCGACGCCCGCGGTGGCACCGGCCAGGTGGTCGTTGAGGTAGATGCCGAGCAGGTTCGCTTCCATGTTGTCCCCTTGCCGGAGATGGTCCGGGAAGTGCCCGGCACCCCTTCGTGGGTGTGTCGATCATGTCCCGCTGCGAGTACCCGACGATCCGGGAGGCAACCCGTGTGACGGTGGGGGAGGGGCGTAGCCGCTGGAGGTGCGGGTGGTCGGGCCGGGGGCCGGTGAGGTGCGGGGGCCGGGCAGGTCCGTGGGCCGGGCTGGTCCGGGCAGGCCCGGGCAGGTCCGGGGGTCAGCGGGGCGGGGGCGCCGCCGTGCTCCCCGTCTCGGCGCGGAACCAGGCGATCGTGCGGCGCAGCCCTTCCACGGGTGTCACCCGTGGTTCCCAGCCGAGCTTGTCGTGGGCCAGGGTGATGTCCGGACAGCGCGACGCCGGGTCGTCGGTGGGGCGTTCGACGAAGCGGATCTCGGAGTCGGACCCGGTGAGGTCGATGACCAGGCGGGCCAGGTCGAGCATGGTGATCTCGCCGGGGTTTCCGATGTTCACGGGGCCGCGCATGCCCTGGGTCGCCGCCGCGAGCACACCGCGCACGGTGTCGTCGACGTAGCACAGCGAGCGGGTCTGGCGCCCGTCCCCGGTGACCGTGAGGGGCTCGCCGGCGAGCGCCTGCCGGACGAACGTCGGTACGGCGCGGCCGTCGTGACCGCGCATCCGCGGGCCGTAGGTGTTGAACAGGCGCACGATCGCGGTGTCGGTGCCCTTGGTGTCGGCGTGGGCGGTGGTCAGCGCCTCGCCGAAGCGCTTGGCCTCGTCGTACACACTCCGTGGCCCGACGGGGTTCACATGGCCCCAGTAGCGTTCGTTCTGCGGATTCTGCTGGGGGTCCCCGTACACCTCCGACGTGGAGGCGAGGAGGAAGCGGGCTCCGGACGCGTGGGCGAGTTCCAGGGCGTGACGCGTGCCCAGGCTGCCGGTGTCCATCGTGTGCAGGGGCAACCGGAGATAGTCGGCGGGGGACGCGGGGGACGCGAGGTGCAGGACCAGGTCGGGGGGTCGCTCGACCGGGATCCCCTCCGTGACATCGGCCCGCAGCACGGTGAATCCGGGACGGTCGAGGAGCGCGGCGATGTTGCCGAGACGGCCGGTGCTGAGGTCGTCGACGCAGGTGACGTCCACGCCCGAGGCCAGCAGTTCGGTACACAAATGCGAACCGACGAAGCCCGCGCCGCCGGTGACGACTGCGTGCTGCCAGTTCGGCGAGAAGGCGATGGTCATGGCGATCTCCTCCGTGCGCGCGACGGCGCCCGCCTCCTGGGTGTGCCAGGCGACGCATCGGCATCGGCACGGTGGCTCGATGCGCACCGCCTACGGAGGAAGCCCGAAAGCCGAGCATCACATGTACGGGTCCCGCTCGCGACCGGTGAGGCCCGGTGGCCCTCGGTCACGTGGATGACGCCGTCGCGCGAACGAGCCGCGTGGCCGGGCCGTTCGCGGGTACCCGGTATCGCGCCCGAGGACATCCACGGGACCGGCGGTGGCCCCGGCCGGTCAGGAGCCGCAGGAAAGGAGCAGGGACATGGGACACGGCGGAGACGTCATCGCCGAACTGACCACGGACCACGAGGAAGTGAAGGAGATGTTCGGGCAGATCGAGGCACTGCCCGTCGGTGACCCCCAGCGCAAGCACTACGCGGACAAGGTCACCATCGAACTGGTGCGTCACTCGGTCGCCGAGGAGGCCTACCTCTACCCGGCGGTCCGCGAGCATGTGAGGGACGGTGACATGATCGCCGACCGGGAGCTCGAGGACCACGCCGAGGCCGAGCGCACCATGAAGGACCTGGAGCGGTGCGAGGCCGACGACCCCGAGTTCGACCGGCTGATCACCCGGCTGATGACCGAGATCCGGTCGCACATCGAGGACGAGGAGGACAACCTCTTCCCCCGACTGCGCCAGTCCTGTTCGGAGGACGCCCTGAACAGCCTCGGCGAGAAGGTCCGCACGGCCAAGAAGACGGCGCCGACCCGGCCCCACCCGGCGGCCCCGGACACCCCTCCGGCCAACAAGCTGCTCGCGCCCGGCATGGGCCTCGTCGACCGTATGCGCGACGCGCTGACCGGTCGCGGCAAGGACGACTGACACCGGTACGGGTGCGACACGGACACGGACACGGACACGGGCACGGGCGCCGGTACGACGAGTACAGGGCGGGCGAGGTCAGTCGTCACCCCTGACGATGGTCGGGACCGCCTCGGCCTCCGGCGTACGGCGGCCGTCCCTCACCGCGAGGGCCGGAAGGCAGGTGCGTACGCCCTTGCCCCGCCGACGCCGGGCCTTCGCCCAGCCGCTCTCGCGGACGACGAGTTTCTCGACGGTCTGCGTACTCACGACGCCTCATCTTCTTCCGGTCCGGGGCCGCCGTAGCCCTTCGACGTGTGCGCCCACGGGTGCCCGGCGACGCGGAGTCCAAACACCGGGACCACGCTGACACCGAACCGCTGAAGCAGCCCGGACAGGCCCTAGGGCGTGTTTCGCCCTAGCTCAGCAGCGCGGCCAGTCGGCGCCAGCTCTCGCGGGGCAGCACGTCGCCCGCCCGGTCGTCGACGACCTGGAGCGCCACATGGTCCGCGCCCGCCTCGTGGAACGCGTCGATCCGGGTTCGTACGCGGTCGTCGTCGCCCCAGGCGTACACCGCGTCGATCAGCCGGTCGCTGCCGCCGTCCGCGAGGTCGTCCTCGGTGAAGCCGAGGCGGCGGAAGGTGTTGGTGTAGTTCGGCAGGGTCAGGTAGAAGGCGAGGTGGGCGCGGGCGATGCTGCGGGCGCGGGCCGGGTCGGTCTCCGGGATCACCTTCAGCTCCGGTGCCAGCAGCGGTACTTCACCCAGGGCCTCGCGGGCCTCGGCCGTGTGCTCGGGGGTGACCAGGTACGGGTGCGAGCCGGCCGACCTCTCCCGTGAGAGGCGGAGCATCTTCGGACCCAGCGCGGCGAGGACCCGGCGCTCGGCGGGCACCCCGGCCGCGTCCAGGGCGTCGAGATAGGCGACCATCGCGGTGTACGGGCGGCGGTACCGGTCGGCGAGCTTCGCGTGGCTCACCCCGAGGCCCAGCAGGAAGCGGCCGGGGTGGGCGGCCTCCAGCTCCGCGTACCGCGCGGCCGTCTCGGTGGCCTCGTACTGCCAGATGCTCTGGATGCCGGTGGCTATGGTGATCCGCCTCGTCGCCTCGACCAGCGGGCCGGCGTGCGGTACCGAGGTGTTGCCGCCCAGCCAGATCGCGCCGAAGCCGAGTTCCTCCAACTCCGCTGCGGCTTCGGCGAGTTCGCCGCGCCGAGCCGGGTCCTCGGATCGCAGTCCCATGCTCCAGACGCCGTACCGTCCCACACTGCCTACGTTGGTCTCTTTGGCCATGCAAACGCCAACCCGGCCGCCTTCATGATCTATTCCGGGCGATCCGTCGACACAAAAACCTGTCACATCCATTGACGTCCCTCCCGCCTCACCTTTACCTTCTGGCCGAAGTTACGTACAACGTTCGCGATCTCGAACATTCTCCTCTGAGCCGCAGTAGCCGCACTAGCCGCTCCCGGAAGGGACTCGCCGTGTTCCCCACCCGCGTCCGTCGCTGGTCGACGCCCCGCCGCTGGTTGACGCTCGGGGCAGCCCTCATCGCCCTGCTCGCCTCGCTCCTCACCGTCCAGACCGCGCAGCCCGCCATCGCGGCCGACGGCAAGCCGTACACCAACCCGGTCAAGTCCGAGAAGGGCGCCGACCCCTGGCTGGAGTACTACAACGGCAATTACTACCTGGTGACGACCACGTTCACCAACAAGCTGCTCATGCGTAAGTCCCCCACCCTCGCGGGCCTGAGCACCGCCCCGAGCGTGGAGATCTGGTCGGACACCACCGCCGGGCGCAACGCCAACATCTGGGCGCCGGAGATCCACTTCCTCGACGGCAAGTGGTACCTGTACTACTCGGCCGCGCAGAGCGGCGTCGCCTGCTGCGACACCCAGCGCACCCAGGTGCTGGAGAGCTCCGGCACCGACCCCATGGGCCCGTACACGCACAAGAACACCCTCACAGGGTCCAACCTCACCCCCGGCGGCTGGCTCATCGACGCCAGCGTGCTCAAGCACGACAACAACCTGTACCTGGTGGGCAGCGGCTTCATCAACGGCAGCAAGCAGAGCCTGGTCATCGCGCCGATGAGCAACCCCTACACGCTCGCCAGCCAGACCTTCTCGATCATCTCCAGCCCCACGCTGAGCTGGGAGACCTCCGGCGGCGCGGTCAACGAGGGACCGGAGCCGCTCTACCACGACGGCCGGACCTTCCTCACCTTCTCCGCGAGCTTCTGCAGCACCGCCGACTACAAGCTCGGCCAGCTGGAGCTGACCGGATCCGACCCGCTGCTCGCCTCCTCCTGGACCAAGAAGCAGACCCCCGTCTTCCAGCGCAGTGACGCCAACGGTGTCTACGGCCCGGGCCACAACGGGTTCTTCACCTCGCCCGACGGCACCGAGAACTGGATCGTCTACCACGCGAACAACTCGGCGAACGGCGGCTGCGGCAACGGCCGTACGACCCGCGCCCAGAAGTTCACCTGGAACGCGGACGGCACCCCGAACTTCGGCACCCCGGTCGCCCTCGGCACCACCCTCGCCGGCCCCTCCGGCGAGACGGCGACGACCCCGACCGCGTACACCATCGTCAACCGCAACAGCGGCAAGTGCCTGGACGTCAACAACAGCAGCACGGCCGACGGCGCCAACATCCAGCAGTGGTCCTGCACCGGCGGGGCCAACCAGAAGTGGCGCATCGAGGACCGCGCGGACGACACCAGCCGGCTCGTCAACGTCGCCACCGGCAAGGTCGCCGACATCGCCGACTGCAACTCCGCCGACGGCACCGACATCCGGCAGTGGTCCTGGCTGAACAACAACTGCCAGAAGTTCCGCCTGATCTACACGGGCAGCGACTACGTCCAGATCGTCAACGTCGCCACCGGCAAGGTCATGGACGTCGCCAACTGCGGCACGGCCAACGGCACCGACGTACGCCAGTGGAGCTGGCTCAACAACAACTGCCAGCAGTGGCGGCTCGTCCCCACCACCGCCTGATCACCGAACGAACCCGAAGGACTTCGAACATGAGACGTCTCGTCAGACGTGTCGTGGTGGCCGCGGCGGCAGCGCTCACCATGCTGACCACCCTCACCACGCCCGCCCAGGCCGCCGCCCCCGCGTCCCCCGCCGTGACCTTCACCAACCCCATCGCCGCCCAGCGCGCCGATCCGCACGTCTTCAAGCACACGGACGGCTACTACTACTTCACGGCCACCGTCCCCGCGTACGACAAGATCGTCATGCGCCGGGCCACCACCCTCCAGGGCCTCGCCACGGCCGCGGAGACCACCATCTGGACCAAGCACGCCAGCGGTGAGATGGGCGCCCACATCTGGGCCCCGGAGATCCACTTCATCGACGGCAAGTGGTACGTCTACTTCACCGCCGGCTGGTCCAACGACATCTGGAAGATCCGCCCCTACGTCCTGGAGTCCAGCTCCGCCAACCCGCTCACCGGCACCTGGACCGAGAAGGGCCGTATCTCCCTGCCGCTGGACACCTTCTCGCTCGACGCGACGACCTTCACCGTCGGCGGCACCCGCTATCTGAGCTGGGCGCAGAACGACCCGGCGGTCGGCGCAGGCACCAACATCTATCTGGCGAAGATGTCCAACCCCTGGACGATCAGCGGCAGCCCGGTCATGATCTCCCGGCCCACCAACGCCTGGGAGAAGGTCGGCCAGACCGTCAACGAGGGCCCGGCGGTCATCCAGAAGAACGGCAAGGTCTTCATGACCTTCTCGGCCGCGGCCACCGACAGCAACTACTGCCTCGGCCTGCTGACCGCCTCCGCCTCCGCGGACCTGATGAACGCGGCCTCCTGGGTCAAGACCCCGACCCCGGTCTTCACCAGCAACGCCGCGACCGGCCAGTACGGCCCCGGCCACAACACCTTCACGGTCTCCGAGGACGGAAAGTCCGACATCCTCGTCTACCACGACCGCAACTACAAGGACATCAGCGGCGACCCGCTCAACGACCCCAACCGCCGCACCCGCTACCAGAAGCTGTACTGGAACGCCGACGGCACCCCCAACTTCGGCATCCCGGTCGCCGACGGGGTGACCCCGGTCCGCCTCTCCTCGTACAACTACCCGGACAAGTTCATCCGCCACTGGGAGTACCGCGCGAAGCTGGAGGCGAACGTCACCAACCTCGCCGACTCGCAGTTCCGCATCGTCACCGGCCTCACGGGCAGCGGCACGGTCTCGCTGGAGTCGGCCAACTTCCCCGGCTACTACCTCCGCCACAAGAACAACGAGCTGTGGGTGGAGAAGGACGACGGCACGACGCTGTTCGACAATGACGCCTCCTTCTTCGAGCGGGCCGGCCTCGCCGACACCTCGGCCGCGGTGTCGTACGAGTCGTACAACTTCCCCGGCCGCTACATCCGCCACTACAACAACCTGCTCTACACCCAGCCGGTGAGCACCGACCTCGACCGGCAGGACGCCACCTTCTACAAGCAGTGACGAGATCCGTCGGTCACTGAGCAGTGACGAGATCCGTCGGTCACTCCGGCGGCATGACCCGCACCAGGCCCGACTGGTAAGCCATGACCACCAGTTGGGCCCGGTCGCGGGCACCGAGCTTCGTCATGGCCCGGTGCACATGGGTGCGTACGGTCAGCGGGCTGACGTACAGCTTCTCCGCGATCTCGTCGTTGGAGCTGCCCTCGGCGGCGAGGGCCATGACCTCGCGTTCGCGGGTGGTCAGGGTGTTCAGCCGGTCGGGTGTGGCGAGGCGGTTGCCGGGGGCGGGGGCGGCGAGGAAGCGGGCGATGAGGGTGCGGGTGGCGGCGGGGGAGAGAAGGGTGTCGCCGGCGGCCACCGTGCGGATGCCGTCGAGAAGCGCGTCGGCGGTGACGTCCTTGCCGAGGAAGCCGCTGGCGCCGGAGCGCAGCGCCTGGGCCACGTACTCGTCGATCTCGAAGGTCGTGAGGATCAGTACACGGGTGTCGGCCAGCTCCTCGTCGGCGCAGATCACGGCCGTCGCGGTGAGCCCGTCGGTGCCGGGCATACGGATGTCCATGAGGACCACGTCGGGGCGGTGTATGCGGACGAGGTCGACCGCCTCCCGGCCGTCGGTGGCCTCGGCGACCACCTCCATGTCCGCACAGGAGTCGATGAGGATCCGGAAGGTGGCCCGCAGGAGGGCCTGGTCGTCTGCGAGCAGGACACGAATGGTCATGGTGCTGTTCTACTTCCGCTGGTCTCGGGTCGTTTCCGTGTCCGGTTCGGGGGCGCGTGGCCGGGGGCGCAGCGGGAGGTCGGTGGTGACCTCGAAGCCGCCTTCGGGACGCTGACCGGCGCTCAGGCAGCCGCCGACGGACTGGGCGCGCTCGCGCATGCCGATGAGGCCGAAACCACGGCCGGGTTCCGGGGTGGCGGCGGGGCCGGCGTCACCGCCGTCGTCGGTGACCGTGATCGTCAGGTGGGCCTCCTCGTACGCGAGGCGGATGCGTGCCGCGTCCACGGCGGCGTGCTTGCTGACGTTGGTGAGGGCTTCCTGCACGATCCGGTACGCGGTCAGGTCCACGCCGGGGTCGAGGTGCCCCGGCACGCCCTCCGTGGTGACGGTGACCGTGAGGCCCGCGGACTCGCACGCGGCCATCAGCTCCGGGAGCCGGTCGAGCCCGGGGGTGGGGGCCAGTGGCGCCTCGGGGTCGTCGGGCCGGCGGAGCACGCCGACGGTGGACTTCAGCTCGCGCAGCGCCGACGACGTGGTGGCGGTCAGGTCGGTGAGGATCCGGTGGGCCTGCTCGGGATCGGCGCGGGTGAGGTGCGCGGCGGTGCCCGCCTGGGCGTTGGCGAGGGCCAGGTGGTGGGCGACCACGTCGTGCAGATCGCGGGCGATGCGCATCCGCTCCTCGGTGACCCTCAGCCGGGCCTCCTCCTCCCGGGTGCGCTCGGCGTGTTCGGCGCGGGCCTGCACCGACTTCAGGTAGGCCCGCCGCGCCTGGGTCCCCCTGCCCGCGGCGAGGGGCAGCAGCAGCCAGAAGAAGGGGCCGATCGTCCTGAGCAGCAACGAGACGTGCTGCATGGAGTCGGAGAACACGGCTGCGGGCGTCAGCGCCACCATCATGGCGATGCCGTAGCCGCGGGTGGTCCTCCGGTCGGTGAGCGCGGCCAGCCAGTAGAGCGCCGCCAGGAGCGGTGCCATCAGGAGGGGGGTGATCAGATAGCCCACCGCGACCGCGATCCAGGTGCATACCGCCGTCACGGTGAGGACGGTGCGCGGGTGGGTGCGGTGCTTGAGCAGGGCCAGACAGGACACACCCATGAGGCCGACGACGAGCTTGTCATGGTCCGGCGGCTCGGTGCCGGGCATGGCGAGCGCGATGCCGAGGGTCGCGCAGCCCATCAGCGCCATCGCCGTGACCAGGTCGACGAGCAAGGGATGACGCTCCGAGAAATGCTCGAGGAGCTCGGCGTAGCGGCGGTCCAGGCTGGCGGTCATCGGGACTCCGGTCGGTGGGACTGGGGACCATGGTGGTCGACATCGGGTGCGAACGCCCCGAGGGCCGTCCGTGTCCTTGGCCACGGACGGCCCCCGGTGGGGGTGGGCGGTTGGATCAGGTGCGCGTCACTTCCAGTTCGGCCGTGTCGGCCGGGGCCGGCTCCGTGTCGGCGCGGCGGGTGAGCGCCTCACCCTCCACGTCGACGTGGGGCAGCATCCGGTCCAGCCACTTCGGCAGCCACCACGCCTTGTCGCCGAGCAGGGCGAGCACGGCCGGCACGATCGCCATCCGTACGACGAACGCGTCCAACAGGACCGCCGAGGCCAGTCCGAACCCGATCATCTTGATCATGGAGTCGCTCTCGCCGATGAAACCGGCGAACACCGCGATCATGATCAGGGCGGCGGCCACCACCACCCGGGCGCTGTGCCGGAAGCCGCTGGTGATCGCCTCGTCGGCGGAGTCGCCGTGGACGTACGCCTCCCGCATCCGCGAGACGAGGAAGACCTCGTAGTCCATCGCCAGGCCGAAGACGATGCCCACCAGGAAGATCGGCATCAGGCTCATGATCGGGCCGGTCTGCTCCACGCCCAGGATCTCCGCGCCGTGGCCCTGCTGGAAGACCAGGACGACCACGCCGAGCGACGCGAGCACCGACAGCAGGAAGCCGGCGGCCGCCTTGAGCGGGACGAGCAGGGAGCGGAAGACGACCAGCAGCAGGATGACGGCCAGGCCGACCACGACCAGCAGATAGGGGACCAGCGCGGACTGCACCTTGTCGGAGATGTCGATGTTCAGCGCGGTGGTGCCGGTGACCTCGAACGTCGCCCCCGTCTCGGACTCGATGCCGGGACGCTCGTCCCGGATGGTGGTCACCAGGTCCTTGGTCTTCTCGTCGGTCGGCGCGGTGGCGGGCACGGCCGAGAAGACGGCGGTGTCGCCGGCCTCGTTGAAGCGTGCGGGGGAGACCGACACGATCCCCTTGGTGGCGCCGATCTCCTTCGCGATCGTCTCCGCGGCCCCCTTCGCGTCGTCGACACCCTTGGCGTCCACCACGATCGTCAGCGGCCCGTTGAACCCGGGCCCGAAGCCCTCGGCGAGCGCGTCGTAGGCCCGGCGCTCGGTGGTGGAGGTCGGCTTGGCCTCGTCGCCGGGCATGCCCAGCTGCAGGTCGGTCATCGGCACCGCGAGCGCGCCGAGGCCTATGACGCCGAGGATCAGCACGGGCACGGGGCGGCGCAGCACGAACCGGGACCAGCGGGTGCCCCCGTTGTTCTCTCCGCCCTCCTCCATACGGCCGCTCTTGCGTGCCTTCCGCGCCAGTACGGCGTTCGGCCAGAAACCGAGGACGGCCGGCACCAGGGTCAGCGCGATCAGCACGGCGACGACGACCGCGCCCGCGGCGGCCAGCCCCATCTTCGTCAGCATCGGAATGCCGACCACGGACAGTCCGGCCAGCGCGATGACGACCGTGAGTCCGGCGAACACGACCGCCGATCCGGCCGTGCCCGTGGCGAGAGCGGTCGCCTCCTGGGGCGTACGGCCCTTGGCACGCTCCTCGCGGTAGCGGGAGACGACGAACAGGGCGTAGTCGATGCCGACCGCGAGGCCCAGCATCATCGCGAGGGTGCCCGTCGTGGTGGACAGGCCGAAGGCGTCGGACAGGGCGAGGATCGAGGCCATGCTGAAGCCGACGCCGACGAGCGCGGTCAGCAGCGGCAGCCCGGCCGCGGCCAGCGAACCGAAGGTGACCAGCAGGACGACGGCGGCGATGGCGACACCGATCACCTCGGCCGTCCCGCCCGCACCGGCCTGCTCGGCCACCGCGTCGCCGCCCGCCTCGACGGTCAGCCCGGAGTCCTGGGCTTCGCGGAGCGCGTCCTTCAGGTGGGTCCTGCTGGCGTCGGAGAGGTCGTTCGCGGCGACCTTGTACGTCACGGTCGCGTACGCCGTCGAGCCGTCCTGGCTGACCGCCTGCGCCTGGAACGGGTCGACGGCACTCGCGACCTGCGAGCCGTCGGCCAGATCGGCCACGGTGTCCTCGACGGCCTTCTTGTTCTCGGTGGCGGTGACCTTCTCGCCGCTCGGTGCGACGAACACGACCCGGGCGGTCGCGCCGTCCGCCGTGACACCGGGGAAGCGCTGTTCCAGCAGGTCGAACGCCTTCTGGGACTCGATGCCCGGCATGGAGAACTCCTCGTCGGAGGCTCCGGGGGCCTTGAGGGCGCCGACACCGACGGCGCCCAGTACCGCCACCCACAACAGGAGGACGTACCAGCGTTTGCGGAAGGCCAGCCGGCCCAGCCGATGAAGGAAGGTTGCCATGGGTAGCAGGTCTCCACGTCAGAAGTCTCGGATGCCTGCCAAGACTCCCGTTCGAGGCCCCCTCCCGTCGTCGTGCGGCTGCCGACAGTTCCGGCTACTCAGAACGCAGTACGCCACGGCCGCCGGGTCACACCGAGGTATGACCGGGCGGCCTACATGGTGTGCAGGGTGTCGCGCGAGGCCTTGATGAAGTCCTTCAGCGCCTGCCAGAACGGCCCGTAGGCGGCGTCGAAGCGGCCGAAGGCATCGGCACCGGCACCGGCATCGGCATCGGCATCGCCGTCGATCATCGCTTCGAGCGCCCGGTAGAACGGGTTCGTCGCCCGTCGGACCGCGTTGGCGAGTTCGGCGACCTCGTCGGGTCCCTCCAGCGAGACGATCCACGTCCGGTGCCGCAGGGTTCCGTACTCGTCCCGCTGCCGCTCACGCAACCGCCGCAGCTCCTCGACGTGCTCCGGCCCCAGCCCGCCCGCCGCGCCCCGGTACAGCTCGGACACCTTCCAGTACACGTCACTGAGCCGCTGCGCCTGCTCGATGAACTCCGCGTACGCCGTCCGCCGCGCCTCCCGCAGCCGCTCCACCCGCTGCGCGCCCGCACTCGTGTCCGCCTGTATCCGCGCCGCCCGCGCGGTCCCCCGGCTCGTCACCCAGCTCGCGAGCACGGCCGTACCGGCGGTGAGCGAGGCGATCCAGAACGCGCTGTCAGCCACGGCGGGAGCCCAGCGAGCGTTCGGTGACCCTGGCCAGGTGGGTCGCGAAGACCGCGTGGGCGTCCGGGGTGAGGGTGCGCAGGGCGACCAGGGCCGTGATGACCACGTCGCACAGTTCCGACTGGACGTCGTCCCAGGTGTGGGTGGTGCCCTTGCGCGGGTTCTGGCCGGTCGCGCCGATGACCGCCTGCGCGACCTCGCCGACCTCCTCCTGGAGCTTCAACATCCGCAGCAGCAGGCCCTCTTGGCCGCCGTACGGCTGGTCGGCCTCCAGCCAGGCGTGGAGGCGGGAGACGGACTGCCAGAGGTCGTCGGGGGTGCCGGGGAAGGCGGGCTCGGCGTGCTGATCACTCATGTGGCGCAGCCTGTCATGCCCCTACGACACAGCGGAAGGCCACTCCTCGAAAGCGACGCTCACTCGACCGCGAAGCCCATTGCTCCACCGCGGACTCACTGTTCGATCGCGACGCTCACTCCTCGAACAACGCCTCCTGCTCGCCCTCCTTCTCCTTGCGCACCCGCTGGTTGCGCATGCCCACGACCACCGCCGTGACCGCGGCCGTACCGGCGAAGGCAGCCGGGACCATCCAGCCCCGGTCGACGACATGGCGGAACGCGTGGTCGAGGGAGAGCCGGCCGGGGCCGGCGACCGCGAGGCCCGCGGCGGCCAGGCCCAGGGTCGCGGCATGCTCGTAGCCGCCCTCGGCGTTGAAGAAGCCGTTGGGGGCGTGCACGGCGGCCGCGCCCGCCATCGCCCCGGCCGCGGCGGCACCGGCCCCGGGCGTGGCCAGCCCCAGGGCGAGCAGTGTGCCGCCGCCGGTCTCGGCCAGCCCGGACGCGGTGGCGCTGGCCTTGCCGGGCGCGTACCCGACCGACTCCATGAACGCGCCGGTGCCCTCGATGCCGTGCCCGCCGAACCAGCCGAACAGCTTCTGCGTCCCGTGCGCGAACAGCACCCCGCCCGCGCCCAGGCGCAGCAGGAGCAGTCCCAGATCGCGTCGGTCGAAAGAGGTGAATGCGGTCATCGTGGCTCCCGGGTCAGGACGGCGGACAGGAACATCCCCTCCCGGGTATCCACGGTCCCACCGATTCAACGCCCGGGATCCGCCCGCGCACCCGTTCGGGTGGCGCCACGGGGGAGACAGGTCTCCGGTGGCGTACCCGCCCCACCGATGTGACGCTGGCAGGCATGACCATCGCACCCGCCAAACTGAGCGATCCGGCCGTCCGGGCCTTCGTCGCCGCCGTGAACTCCCATGACCCCGAGGCGTTCTTCGCCCTGCTCACCGACGACGCGACCATGTCGGACGACGGCACCGACCGCGACCTCGCCGACTGGACCGACCGGGAGATCTTCTCCTCCCACGGCCACATGGACGTCGAGCGGGAGTCCCAGGGCGGCCGCGCCCTCACCGCCGGTTTCCGCAACGACACCTGGGGCGAGATGCGCACGGCCTGGCGCTTCACCGTGACGGACGACGGCCGGATCTCCCGCTTCGAGACCGGCCAGGCGTAGACATCCCCGCTCCGCCGGCATCCCTGCTCCGCCGGCATCCTGCTCCGCCGAGGGGCTTGCCTTCGAGCGCGCTCCAACTCCTAACGTCCGTGGTCATGGAGACGAACACGTACACGCGGCCGCTCGGCCGCAGCGGCATCCAGGTCAGCGCCCTCGGCTTCGGCTGCTGGGCGATCGGCGGCGAGTGGCAGACCGCCGACGGGCAGCCCCTCGGCTGGGGCAAGGTCGACGACGAGGAGTCCGTACGGGCCGTCCACCGCGCCCTCGACCTGGGCGTCACCTTCTTCGACACCGCCGACGCGTACGGCACCGGGCACAGCGAGCGCGTCCTCGGCCGCGCCCTCGGCAAGCGCCGCGCGGACGTCGTCGTGGCCACCAAGTGGGGCAACGTCTTCGACGAGCCCACCCGCACCTCCTCGGCCAGGACGACACCCCGGCCCACGCCCGCCGCGCCCTCACCGCCTCCCTCGACCGCCTCGGCACCGACCACGTCGACCTCTACCAGCTGCACCTCTCCGACGCCGACCCCGAGCGCGCGGCCCGACTCCGCGACACCTGCGAGGAGTTCGTGCGGGAGGGACTGATCAGGGCGTACGCGTGGAGCACCGACGACCCGGACCGCGCCGCCGTGTTCGCCGAGGGCCCGCACTGCGCGGCCGTACAGCACCGGCTGAACATCCTGCAGGACGCGCCCGAACTCCTGGCCCTCTGCGAGGAGTCGGACCTGGCCAGCATCAACCGCAGCCCGCTCGCCATGGGCCTGCTCACCGGCAAGCACACCGCCGGACGCGCCCTGGAGGCCGGGGACATCCGCAGCACACCGCCCGAGTGGCTGCCGGGCTTCACCGCCGAAGGGGGCGCCGACCCGCAGTGGCTCGGCCGGGTCGAGGCACTGCGCGAGATCCTCACCAGCGGGGGCCGTACGCTCGCGCAGGGCGCCCTCGCCTGGATCTGGGCCCGCAGCCCCCGGACCGTCCCCATCCCCGGCTTCCGCTCGGTCGCCCAGGCCGAGCAGAACGCGGGCGCCCTCGCGAAAGGGCCGCTCACCGCGGACCAGGTGGCCGAGATCGACCGGATCCTGGGGCGGTGAACGGCCCTTGCCCGAACAGGAGGCGTACGACTATGACGCGTACTGCTCCTGCTCCTGCTCCTGCTCCTGCACCTGTTCGGTGAGCGTCAGCTGCCCCGCCTTGATCGTGGCGAGCCGGGGTGCCCGCCTGGCGATCGACGAGTCGTGCGTGACGAGGATGAAGGTGAGGCCCTGCTCCCGCCACAGCCCCTCCAGCAGGGCCATGATCTCGTCGCGGGTGCCCTCGTCGAGGTTGCCGGTCGGCTCGTCGGCGAGGAGCACCTTCGGCGCCTTGACCAGCGCGCGGGCGATGGCGACGCGCTGCTGCTGACCGCCGGACAGCTCGGACGGGGCGTGCGTGAGGCGCTCGCCGAGGCCCACCGAACGCAGCGCCTCGGCGGCCCGCTCGCGCCGTTCCCCCGCCTTCACACCGAGCGGGACGAGCGCGGTCTCCACGTTCTCCTGCGCGGTCAGCGTCGGAATGAGGTTGAACGCCTGGAAGATGATGCCGATCTTCTCGGCGCGCAGTCGGGTCAGCTTGGCCTCGCTGATGGAGGCGAGGTCCACGCCGTCCAGCTCGACGCTGCCGGCGGAGGGGCGGTCCAGACCGCCGATCATCTGCAGGAGGGTCGACTTGCCGCCGCCCGTGGGGCCCTGGATGACGAGCTGGTCGCCGTCCTCGATGACGAGGTCGATGCCGCGCAGTGCCTCCACCGTCTCCTTGCCCCGCGTGTAGCGCTTGGTGACGCCGTTGAGCTTGTACATGGGTTACTCCGTGGATCTCGGTGAGGGGCGGGGTTCAGGACACGCTGCGCAGGGCGTCGGCCGGCCGCATCCGGGAGGCGCGCCAGCCGCCCATGGCCCCGGCGATCAGACCGCCGGCGATGGCGAGGCCCGCCGCGAGCGCGATGGTGGACAGGGAGACGGGCGCGGACAGCGCGATCTCCAGCGCGTTGGACGCCTGCTGGCCGGGGGCACCGCCACCGCCGGGACCGCCCCCGCCGGGACCGCCGCCCATGCCGCCGGCGGCGTTGCCCAGCTCCGCCTTGAGGGTCGGGCTGATCGCGGTCACCGTGTAGGCGGCGCCGAGGCCGAGCGCGATACCGAGGGCGCCGCCGAGCAGACCGTTCACGATGGACTCGCCCACGACCTGGCGGGTGACCTTGCGGCTCGGCCAGCCCAGCGCCTTCAGCGTGCCGAACTCACGCACCCGACGGGACACGGCCGACGAGGTGAGCAGCGCGGCCACCAGGAACGCGGCGGCGAGCACGGCGATGGACAGCCACTTGCCGACGCTGGTCGCGAGGTTCGAGGCGGTGGTCAGCGAACCGGAGACGGTCTTGGCGAGGTCGGCCGAGGTGGTGACCGTAGTCCCCGAGATGTTCTTCTGGATCGCCGACTTCACGGCGTCGATCTGCTCGGAGTCGGTGGCCTTGACGTAGATCGTGGTGACGGTGTTCTTCGCGTCGGCCAGCGTCTGCGCCTGCTTCAGCGGCAGATAGACGTCGGTGGTGGACTCGCTGCTGTCGGGCGTCGCGACACCGATGATCGTGTACTTCGTACCCGAGATCTTGATCTTGTCCCCGACCGCGTACTCGTTCTCCTTGGCGTACGACTTGCTGACGACCGCGACCTTGGCGTCGGTCTGCGACGCCGTGAAGGTCTTGCCCTTGGTGATCTTCGAGGTGGCGAGCGGGCCGAGCTCCTGGTCGGTGACGTCGACGCCGGAGACGGAGTAGTTGTTGACGCCGAAGGAGGCGCCGCCGCCCTCGACGCGGGGCTGGCCGGAGCCGCCGCCCGTGTTGCCGCCGCCGGGGCCGCCCTGGCCCTGCGCCTGTGAGGAGGACTCGTCGGTCTTCGCCTCGCCCTGGGTGAAGGAGCCGTCGACCTTGGTGACGTTCAGGCTGAGCGCGCCCACCGCGTCCGCGACACCGTCCTGCTCGGCCACCTTCTTCACGAGCGAGGATTTCAGGGTCTGCCCACCCTGGGTCATCACCCGGTCCGAGCTCTGCTCGTCGTCCTCGTCGGAGCTGGCGTCGAACTCGAACCGAGGCCCGCCCTGCTCCTCGTCGTCCCCGGAGGGCGCCTCTCTCGCCTTGGTGACCGTCATGTCGGTGCCGAGCCCGTAGAGCGACTGCAGGACCTTGTCCTGCGCCTGCCGCATCCCCGCCGAGACCGAGTTGACGGTGATGACCAGCGCGATTCCGAGCGCCAGACCCATGGCGATGACCAGAGCGGCCTTCTTGCGCCGACTCAGCTCGCGCTTGAGATAGATGCCAAACATCCCGTTCCTCAAAGGTTCTTGGCGCCCGCTGTGGGCGCTGTCACAAGCTAGGGAGGAACCTTTGAGCGGCCCTGAGTAAGGAATGTGTAAGCCCTGAGAAATCGGGGCCCGGCCTCATATTTCGATAAGACAGCGAATTCCTTGGCAGTCGACTGGGTACTGCCAGGAAGCCCCGCTTGAATACCGCCCGGAGAAGAGCGGAACGGCGGGCAGCCGTCCCGAGTCCCGGTGCTTACCTCGCGGTCCCACGCGAGGTCCGCCCCCATCCGGGCCACGGAACGGCTGCCACCTCCCCCCTCGGTGTGGTCAGCGGAAGCCACTACCTCCAGATGTGAAGTTCTCGTGGAGGCGAGACCTGAGCATATGCCTGTCACGTGCTCGAATGGACCGGAGTGACGCCTTCCGTTTGTGTAAGTTGAGTCGGGTGAGGCCGACTGGTCACCACCGGACCGACTCCGTGTCGCATCGGGACCCACTCCGCCGGCCGCCGTACCGGCACCCGCGGAGGGCGCCACGCGGGGCGGCGGCTCAGCCCCGCCCGACATACGGCATCGTCGTCGCCAGCACCGTCGCGAACTGCACGTTCGCCTCCAGTGGCAGCTCCGCCATGTGACGTACCGTCCGGGCCACGTCGGCCACGTCCATCACCGGCTCGGGCATGAACTCCCCGTTCGCCTGGAGCACCCCGTTCCGCATCCGCTCGGTCATGTCCGTCGCCGCGTTCCCGATGTCGATCTGCCCGACCGCGATGCCGTACGGCCGCCCGTCGAGGGACAGCGCCTTGGTGAGCCCGGTGAGCGCGTGCTTGGTCGCCGTGTACGCCGCCGAATGCGGGCGCGGTGTGTGCGCAGAGATCGAGCCGTTGTTGATGATCCGGCCGCCCTGGGGGTCCTGCTCCTTCATCTGCCGGTACGCCGCCTGCGCGCACAGGAACGCCCCGTTGAGGTTGGTGTCCACCACGTGCCGCCAGGCCGCGTAGTCCAGCTCCTCCACCGGCACCCCGCCGGGGCCGAACGTGCCCGCGTTGTTGAACAGCAGATCCAGCCGCCCGAACCGCTCGCGCACGGCGCCGAAGAGCGCGGCCACGTCCTCGGGCCGCGACACATCCGTACGCACGCACAGCGTGTCGGGGTGCCCGCCCGCCGCCTCCGCGAGCTTCTCCTCCCGCCGCCCGGCCAACGCCACCGACCAGCCGGCACCCAGCAGCTCCACGGCCACGGCACGACCGATACCGGATCCGGCGCCTGTCACGATCGCGATCTTCGTTCCCTTAATGTTCATGGGCTCGCAGCGTAGGGGAGAGGGCGCGGCTCGGCGTGGAGCATGGGTCCGGCATCCGGAACTCATTCGTCCGCCACCTGGCTGTTGTGCACGTGACAGAAGATCGTCGACTCTGGCCACTCCGATACCAAGTACAACATCCGTCAGGGGAAGGCCAGATGACCCACAAAGCCCAGCACTCACCCGAACTCCGTGCCGCCGCACGGCACTTCGGCCGCCGTCGCTTCCTCACCGTCACATCGGCCGCCGCCGCGCTCGCCTTCGCCACCAACCTCCCGGCCGCGGGCGCCGCGAGCGCCACCGAGCGGGACGCGGCACAGATCACCGAGAACCCCTTCACCCTCGGCGTGGCCTCCGGTGACCCACTGCCCGCCTCCGTCCTGCTGTGGACACGCCTCGCCCCCGTCCCGTACCAGCCCGACGGCGGCCTGCCCGCCGCCCGCTTCGCGGTCAGGTGGGAACTTGCCGACGACGAGAGCTTCCGACGCGTCGTCAGACGCGGCGTCGCCACCGCCCACCCCGAGTTCCACCACACCGTCCACGTCGAGGTCGGCCACCTCCTGCCCGGGCGCGTGTACTACTACCGCTTCCGCGTCGGCGCCTGGACCAGCGAGACCGGCCGTACGCGCACCGCACCCGGCCGCGGCGAACCGGCCACCCCCTCCTCCGCGCTGACCTTCGCGGCGGTCTCCTGCCAGCGCTACGACCAGGGCTATTACACCGCGTACCGGCACCTGGCGGGGGAGGATGTCGATGTCGTCCTCCATCTCGGGGACTACCTCTACGAGTACGCCGTCAACTCCGCGGGCGGCGCCCGCGCCTATACCGACCGCGTCCTGCCCGACTCCTTCAACCACGAGACGGTCACCCTGGAGGACTACCGACTGCGCTACTCCCTCCACAAGACCGACCCCGACCTCATGGCCGCCCACGCCGCCCACCCGTTCGTCCTCACCTGGGACGACCACGAGACCGAGAACAACTACGCGGGCGGCTTCCCCGACGGCAGCGACGAACCCTCCGAGGAGTTCCTGCTGCGCCGCGCCGCCGCGTACCGCGCGTACTGGGAGCACCAGCCGCTGCGTCGCCCGCAGCGGCCCGACGGCCCCGACATGAAGCTCTACCGCCGCTTCCACTGGGGCCGACTCGCCCAGTTCGACATCCTCGACACCCGCCAGTACCGCTCCAACCAGGCGCAGGGCGACGGCTGGCAGATCCCCGGCCCGGAGTCCGCCGACCCCTCGCGCACGATGACCGGAGCCACGCAGGAACGCTGGCTGCTCGACGGCTGGGCGAGGTCCAATGCGGTCTGGAACGTCGTCCCGCAGCAGGTCACCTTCTCCCAGCGCCGCAACGCGGTCGGCGAGGTCTACAAGGTCTCGATGGACTCCTGGGACGGCTACCCGGCCTCCCGTGAACGGATCCTGGCGGGAGCGGAGGCCGCCGGCATCGAGAACCTGATGGTCCTCACCGGCGACGTCCACGTGGGCTACGCGTTCGACATCAAGCGGGACTTCGACGACCGCGCCTCCCGCACGGTCGGCACGGAACTCGTCGCCACCTCGATAAGCAGCGGCGGCAACGGCTCCGACAGACCCGCCAACTGGGACACATACATGACCGCCAACCCCCACCTGCGCTTCTACAACGGCCGCCGCGGCTATGTGAAGGTCGCCCTGGCGGAGGAGGAGGCCCGCGCGGACTTCAAGGCGGTGCCGTACGTGACGACGCAGGGCGGCGGCATCTCGACGGTGGCGTCGTTCGTGACGGAGGCGGGCAGCCCGGGGCTGGAGCCGGCGTAAAGGTGGCCGTGTGAGTGGGGGCGGGTGAGAGGCGGCGCGTGACAGCGGGCGCGTGACAGCAGGCGCGTGAGAGCGAGCAGGTGGCGAAGGAACCTTCGTTTTAGCCGCCCGCCCGGCCTCACGCCGGCGTAGCTGCCGCGAGGTTCAGCGAACGAACCTTCGTTCAGCCCTCCTCCCCCGGGTAGCGGACGCCGACGCGGTCCCGTATCGCGTCGAGCGTCCGCATCACGGCGAGGGTGCCGTCGAGGGGGACGAGGGGGGACTCGGTCTCGCCGGCGCGCAGGGCCCGCATGACCTCGCGGGCCTCGTGGCGGAAGCTGTTGCGGGGCCCGTCGGCCGGGTCGACGGCGAAGGTCTCCGGGTCGCGGCCGTCGCGGTGCACGATGAAGCGGTCCGGGAAGAAGAAGCCGTGCGGGATGTCGATACGGCCCTTGGAGCCGGTCACCGACGCGGACGTGGCCGTACCGCCGACGATGGAGCAGTGCACCGAAGCGAGAGCACCGCTCTCCCACGAGAGCAGTGCACCCGTCTGCAGATCGACGCCCTCGTCCGAGAGCACTGCTCTCGCCGCGATGTCCGACGGCTCCCCCAGCAGCAACTGCGCGAAGGAGATCGGGTAGACGCCCAGGTCGAGCAGCGCGCCCCCGCCCTGCGCCGGATCCCGCAGCCGGTGCGAGGGCGGGAACGGACCCTCAAGCCCGAAGTCGGCCTGGACCGTCCTGACCTCCCCGATCACCCCGTCGCCGACCACCTCGGCCAGGCGCCGCACCAGCGGATTGCAGTACATCCACATGGCCTCCATCAGGAACTGCCCACGCCCCCGCGCCAGCGCGACCAGTTCCTCGGCCTCCCGCACGTTCAGCGTGAACGGCTTCTCGCAGAGCACCCCCCGCCCCGCCTCCAGACACATCCCGGCAGCGGTCCGGTGCGCCGAGTGCGGGGTGGCGACGTACACGACATCCACGTCCTCGTCCTCGGCGAGGGCGCTCCAGTCGCCGTACGCCCGGGGTATCCCGAACCGTTCGGCGAACGCCTTCGCCGACTCCTCGGTGCGCGAGGCCACGGCCACGACCTCCGCGTCCGGCAGATCCACGAGATCGGCGGTGAAGGCCGCCGCGATCCCGCCGGTCGCCAGAATTCCCCACCGCACCGGCCGGTTGTCCGTCATGCCGCCCACACCCCTGTTCTCGCCTCGGCGAAGTCCGTGACCCCGCCCACGTCGTACGGCCTGAGAGCATAGGTGGCGGACCGAAACGGAGAGGGAGGGGCACATGCCCGAGGGGCACATACCGGACTCGGCGAAGGCCGAGCCGCACACCACACCGGGCGGATCGCGACACGAGGCACCGGACCACCCGAAGAAGAGCCCCACCGCCCACCCGACGACCCCCGACCCGACCCCCCTCCGCCGCACCGGTCTCCTCGTCACCCTCGTCCTCGGCGGTCTGACCGCCACACCCCCGCTCGCGATGGACATGTACCTCCCGGCCCTGCCGGAGGTCACCGGCGGGCTGCACGCCCCCGCGGCGACCGTGCAGCTCACCCTCACCGCCTGCCTCGCCGGCATGGCCCTCGGCCAGCTGCTGATCGGCCCGATGAGCGACCGCTGGGGCCGCAGACGCCCCCTCCTCGTCGGCCTGGTCGTCTACATCCTGGCCACCGCCCTGTGCGCCCTCGCCCCGACCATCGAGTCCCTGGTCGCCTTCCGGCTGATCCAGGGCCTCGCGGGCTCGGCGGGGATCGTGATCGCGCGGGCCGTCGTACGCGACCTGTACGACGGCGACGAGATGGCCCGTTTCTTCTCCACCCTGATGCTGGTCGGCGGCGTGGCCCCGATCGTCGCCCCGCTCATCGGCGGCCAGATCCTCCGCGCCACGGACTGGCGGGGCGTCTTCGTCGTCCTGACCGTCATCGGTATCGCCCTGCTCGCCGTCGTCCGGGCACGGCTCCCCGAGACGCTCGCCCCCGCCGACCGCCACAGCGGCGGCATCGGCGAGACGCTGCGCGCGATGCGCGGCCTGCTCACCGACCGTGTCTTCATGGGCTACGTCGTCGTCGGCGGCTTCGCCTTCGCCGCCCTCTTCGCGTACATCAGCGCCTCCCCGTTCGTCATCCAGGAGATCTACGGCGCCTCACCGCAGACCTTCAGCCTCCTCTTCGGCGTCAACTCCGTCGGCCTCGTCATCGTCGGCCAGATCAACGGCAAGGTCCTGGTGGGCCGCGTACCCCTGGACAAGGTGCTGGCGGTGGGCCTGACGATCGTCACCCTCGCCGCGACCGCGCTGCTGCTGATGGCGGCGGGCGTCTTCGGCGAGGTGGGCCTCGGCCCGGTGGCGGCGGTGCTCTTCGTCCTCATGTCCGCGATGGGCATCACGCTCCCCAACACCCAGACCCTCGCCCTGATGCGGGTACGCCACGCGGCCGGTTCCGCGTCGGCCCTGCTCGGTACGTCGTCCTTCCTCATCGGCGCGATAGCGTCCCCCCTGGTCGGCATCGCGGGCGAGCACACCGCCGTCCCCATGGCCGTCGTGCAACTGACCGCGACCCTGGTGGCCGCGACCTGCTTCGTGGCACTGTGCCGTCCTTGGAACGGACGTACGACGTCGGAGGGGGAAGACAGCTGAGCGCGCCGAGACTGCGCACGGACACCCCGGAACGGGCCGGACTCGACCCCGAGGAACTGCGCCTTCTCGTACGCGAGGTGCGCGCGCTGACCCACGGCGACCGCCCCCTGGCACCCGCCGCCGTGGTGATCGCGGGACGCGGCCCGGTGATCGCCGCGGAGGAGGCGGCGGGCTGGGCGGTCCGCTACGGGGCGTACGACGAGCGGACGGACGCGGGAGTTCAACTGCCTCCCGACGCCCGCATCCCGGCGGCCACGGACACCCCCTTCGACCTGGCCTCCCTCACCAAACTCTTCACGGCGGTGGCGGCGGTGCAGCAGCTGGAGCGCGGCACGTTGGGCATCGACGCGCGGGTGGGCGCGTACCTGCCGGACTTCACGGGCGCGGCCGCGCACGGCATCACGATCCGCCACCTCCTCACCCACACCTCGGGCCTGCGCCCCGAACTCCCCCTGTACGACTGCCCGTCGCACCCCGCCCGCCTGGGACTCCTCCGCGCGGAGGAACCGACGACGAGACCGGGCACGACCCACATCTACTCGGACCTCAACTTCCTCCTCCTCCAACACGTCCTGGAACGCCTCACGGGACGCGGCCTCGACACCCTGATCCACGACGGCATCACCCACCCCCTCGGCATGACGTCGACGGTCTTCGGCCCCTGCCCGACGGCGGCGGCGACGGAGGACCAGCGCCGCCCCTGGGCGAAGACGGACCGGGGCATGGTGCGCGGCGAGGTCCACGACGAGAACGCCTGGTCCCTCGGCGGAGTGGCCGGCCACGCGGGCCTCTTCTCCACGGCCCACGACCTGGCCGTCTTATGCCGCACGCTCCTGGCCGGCGGCTCGTACGGCCCCGCCCGCGTCCTGGGCCCCGACTTCGTCGACCTCCTCCTCACCCCACCGGGCCTGGGCTTCACCCTCGACCAGCCCCGCTTCATGGGCGAGCTGGCGGGCCGGGGCGCGGCCGGCCACACGGGTTTCACGGGCACGTCGTTGGTCCTCGACCGGGCGACGGACACGTTCCTGGTCCTGCTGACGAACGCGGTCCATCCGCGCCGCCGCGAGCCGATCAACGCGGCGCGGGCGGCGGCGGGGACACGGGTGGCTCGCGCTGTGCGGGGGAGGTGAGGGGTGGCGGGGTTCAAAGAGGCCGGGTGCACTCGGTCAGCAGCCCCGCCAACCGCTCCACGAACGCGGTGAGCCAGTCCCGTCGTGCGCCGCTCCGGGCGGCACGGAAACCGTGGCGGCGCCCGTGGAACGCGGCCTGGACCGCATGGAACTGGGCCCACCGCCGGACGCGTTCGCGGTCGAGCTCCGCGGCCTCGGAGAACATGTCCAGGACGCGGTGGACGGCCTTGCACAGATCGTCCGCCTCCAGCAGGCTCAGCGCCCGCGACTTGAGCAGTGTGCCGCCGTCGTAGGCGGGGTCGCCCGCGTACCCCTTGGGGTCGACGGCCAGCCACGGCTCACGGTCCGCCCGCAGGATGTTCCTGGCGTGCAGGTCGCCGTGGACGAGCGTGTCCGGACGGTCGTGGCCCAGCTCGTGGAGCGTGGCCAGGGCGGCGTCCACCTCGTGCCGCGACAGCACGTGCGTCAGCTTTCCGGCGTCCTCGCGCAGCCCTTCCGCCCAGACACCGACCCGGTCCCGCAGCCGGGGCAGGCCGGGCGGCGCGGGTGCGGCCAGCCGCCGGTTGAGGCGCCCAGCGACCGTCACGATCTCGTCCTCGTCCCCGATCTCCGCCAGGGTCGACGTCCGGGCCCGTTCGAGCAGCATCGCGAACCGGGCGTCGTCGCGTTCGTACAGCCGGACCGCACCACGACCGCCCCAGGCCTCGAACGCGTCCGGCTCGTGGACGTTCCCGGGGTGAGGAAACGACACCTTCAGTGCGGCGTCCGGTGCCGCGCCCCTCTCGCCGCGCCGCCGCACCGGGACGATCACCCCGACACCCCCGTGCACGACGGGCCCGTCCGGCACGCACTCCCAACGTCCCAGCAACTTCTCGACGATCCCAGGCAGTTCAGCGAGCCACAGTGCGCCGGGCTCGCCCTCGCGCCGGACCGTGGTCCGTACGAACGCATCGGGTACTTCGATCACCCCGGCACCCTACGATCCGAGCCGACACCGCAACCAGGCCCAAGCCGCACCGCATGCCCGCCCCACACCGCCCGCCCCGAGCCGCACCGCCGCCCCCGAGCCGGATCCGGGGCTCTCCGGCCCTCGTAGAATCACCCCGTGAACGCCCCCGTCTCCCCAGCCGACTCCCTCCGTGCCGCGCTCGCCGGCCTGCTCGACGGGCTGCCGCCGAAGTCGGCCGCGCAGGCGGTGGAGCGGCTGATCGTGAACTACCGGGGGCGGACGCCCACGGACGCGCCGGTGCTGCGGGACCGGTCGGACGTGGTGGCGTACGCGGCGTACCGGATGCCGGCGACGTTCGCGGCGGTGTGCTCGGCGCTGGACGCGTTCGCGGACACCGTGCCCGGGTGGGCGCCCGGCAGCCATGTCGACGTCGGCGGCGGTACGGGCGCGGCGACCTGGGCGGTGAGCGCGACCTGGGAGGGCGAGCGGCCGGTGACGGTCCTCGACTGGGCCGAGCCCGCGCTCGCGCTGGGGCGGGAGATCGCCGCCGCCAACCCGGAACTGAAGGCCGCGAAATGGCAGCGCTCTCGTATCGGAGCGGCGCTCACCATCGAGAGCACTGATCTCGTCACCGTCTCCTACGTCCTCGGCGAGCTGACCGCCGCCGACCGCACCGCCGTCGTGGACGCCGCCGCGACCGCCGCCCAGGCCGTCGTGATCATCGAGCCGGGCACGCCCGACGGCTACACCCGCGTCATCGAGGCCCGCGACCGCCTCGTCACCGCCGGGTTCCACATCGCGGCGCCCTGCCCGCACAGCGCCGCCTGCCCCATCGTCCCCGGCGAGGACTGGTGCCACTTCTCCGCCCGGGTCAGCCGTTCCTCCCTGCACCGCCAGGTCAAGGGCGGTTCCCTGGCGTACGAGGACGAGAAGTTCAGCTACGTCGCCGCCACCCGCTTCCCCCCGGCCCCGGCCCCCTCCCGGGTCGTACGCAGGCCGCAGATCCGCAAGGGTCAGGTCCTCCTCGACCTGTGCGAGACCGACCCGTCGCTCACCCGGACCACGGTCACCAAGCGCCACGGCCCGCTGTACAAGGCGGCACGGGACGCGGAGTGGGGCGACGCGTGGCCGCCGCCCGGCGAATAAATCATTTGCGCCGCCCGCCCCGGCACCAGATATCTCATCAGGTATGACGACCTCACCAGGCCTTCACCTCGACGAGATAACCCCCGCCAACATCGACACCGCCCTCGCCCTACGGGTCCGCCCCGACCAGGAACACCTGGTCGCCCCGGTGGTGAAGTCCCTGGCCGAGGCCTACGTCCACCCGCGCATCGCCTGGCCCCGCCTCATCCGTGACGGCGAACGGACCGTCGGCTTCCTCATGGCCTTCCACGACACCGACTGGGCCGAGGACGGCACGGACTTCCGCTCCGGACTCTGGCGCCTCAACATCGCCGCCGACGAACAGGGCAAGGGCTACGGCCGCTTCGCCGTGCACTCCGTCGCCGACGAGATCCGCCGCCGCGGCGGCACTCACTTCTACGTCACCTGGCACCCCGGCCCCGGCGGCCCCGAGGCCTTCTACCTCCGCCTCGGCTTCCGGGAGACCGGAGAGGTCAGCGGGGACCAGACGGTGGGGGTGCTGGAGCTGACCTGACGAGCGCCGGGCGCCGGCAGCAGCGCGCGGGGGCGGCGAACGCGCCCCGCACGCCCCCGGAAGCCCCTTCGCATGGGAACGCCGGAAGGGGCCCGGTTCGTCCACGCCGGTTGAGGGGAACCGCGCAAGTCGTGCACCACTTCCCTCGGGGGGTGGGGGCCGTGGTCGTCTGGTTGTACGTCCTCGTAGGCGTGGTGCCTGTCGCGTGCGCCGCACTGGTCATGTATTTCAAGCACGCCGACGAACCCATGCGGGCGGCGGTGTCCGCCTGTCTCGGCGTGCTGGCCATCGCCGTCGCGGTCTACTTCGGCGTCCAGGAGGCCGCGGACGGCGCGGACGGCGCGGCTCGGGGACAGCGGCGTACGTCGTCGGCATCCGCCACTCCGCCTTCCGCCGACGCCACGACGCCTTCCGCCCCGTCCGTGCCGCCGCCCTCCAGCACCCCTTCCGCGACGACGACGGACGACGCCGAGCCGCAGGACGGGCAGGGAGGGCAGGGAGGGCAGGGAGGGCAGGACGGGCAGGACGGGCAGGACGGGCAGGACGGGCAGGACGGGCAGGACGGGCAGGGAGGGGGCGGAGAGGAAGAGGGAGCGCCGCCGGAGGTGAGGACCCCGACGGACGACGATGTGGCGTCCCCCAAGAAGCACGACGCACCGGACACCACACGCGTCCGTATCAAGGGCGCCGAAGGCCCCTGGACCGCCATGTGCCTCGACGTCTACGGCCCGCTCGTCGAGGCAGGAACCCCCGTGCAGATCTGGACCTGCAAGGACACCTCCGAAATGGAGTGGCGTCTGCGCGGGGACGGCAAGATCGTCGGGTTCGGCGGCAACTGCCTGACCGTCGCCGGCCCGGAAACGGACGCGACCCCGGTGCAGATGCACCCCTGCGGCACCCGGGAGGGGCAGACCTGGGAGCGGTCGGGCTCGGAACTGCGTACCGCCGGCGGCTACTGCCTGGACATCCAGGGACCAGGAACCACCAGCGGCACACGCGTCCAGATCTGGGGCTGCGAAGGCGTCCCGCAACAGCAGTGGAGCCAGGAGCCGCTCTAGCACTCAGGACGGTTTCTCAGCCGCCCGTTCCTCCTGGAGCCTGCGCAGCAACTCCCGCTTCTGGGCCTGTGCGTCGAGGCCGCCCCCGACCCGGCCACCCCGGCCGCCGCCGCGCAGTGCCGCGCGGCCGAGGTTTCGTCGCGTGCCGCCGACTCCCAGCATGTTTCCCGCTCCACCTCGGCTCATGAGGGCCTCCTTCGAGTGATGCTTCGTTGACGTGACGAGACGGTTCGTCTCGCGTTATGCTCATCACTGTCCAGCGAGACGCTCCGTCTTGTCAACCTGATAAATTCGGCGCATGGCCAGGAAAACCGCCCCCGACTCCACCCGGCGCAGCGAGAAGTCCCGCCGAGCGATCTACGACGCCGCCCTCGCACTCGTCAGCGAGGTCGGCTACCAGAAGACGACGATCGAGGGCATCGCCGCCCGCGCCGGCGTCGGCAAGCAGACGATCTACCGGTGGTGGTCCTCCAAGGCGGACGTACTGCTGGAGGCCTTCCTCGACCTCCAGGAGCAGGCCGCCGAGCAGGTCGCCCAGCCGGGGCAGGAGCAGGGGCAGGCTCCGGAGGAGTACGCGATCCCGGACACCGGCGACCTCGCCGCCGACCTCAAGGCCGTCCTCCGCGCCACCGTCGACGAACTCCTCGATCCGAAGTTCGAGGCCCCCTCCCGCGCCCTCGCCGCCGCGGGCGTCGTCGACGAGAAGCTCAGCGCCGAGTTCATCGGCAAGCTCCTCGAACCCCAACTCCAGCTCTACGTACGGCGGTTGGCCGCCGCCCAGGACACCGGCGCCGTACGCCCCGACATCGACCCCCGCATCGCCCTCGAACTCTTCGTCTCCCCGCTCGCCCAGCGCTGGCTCCAGCGGACCGGGCCCATCTCGTACGAGTACACGGACACCCTGGTCGACTACGCCCTCCACGGCCTCGCGCCCCGCTGACCCCGACAGCGAGCGCCCAGGTGTGATCAAAGCGACCTCACGGAGATCACGGCCCGTCCGAATCTCCCGCAAAAGCATGCGATGACCCGCCATCCCCGGCCCCGGCCCGTCATCGCCCCACCTACCCCGGATGTGGGCTGCGGCCCCCCGGAGCGCAGGATGGTGGGACGATGAGGCATGCTGTCCGCACCACAGCGAGGCGAGGGGATAGATGAGCGCGACGTTCGGCGGCCGTACCGGTCGGCAGGGCAGGATCTCCGAGTGGCTGCGCGCCCGTCGCACCGCCCGACCGCTTCAGGAGGCCGCCGACGACGGCGGCCGTGAGGCGCTGCTGCTCGCCACCGCCGCCGCCGGTCTGCCGCTCGCGCCGGCCGCGCACCCCTCCGGCTACCGCTGTTCGTGCGACCGTGTCGGCTGTCCCACCCCGGCCCGCCACCCTGTCTCCTTCGCCTGGCAGACGCAGTCCACCACCGACCGCGCCCAGATCGAGCGCTGGGCCCGCCACCAGCCGCAGGCCAACTTCATCACCGCCACCGGCATGGTGCACGACGTGCTCGACGTGCCTTTCGCGGCAGGCCAGGAGGCCTTGCGACGGCTCCTCGCCGCCGGCATCGAGGTCGGCCCCGTGGCGGAGTCGCAGTCCGAGGCCGACGACGGACGGCTGCTCTTCTTCACCCTCACCCGCGGTACGCCCGAGGACGAGGACGAGTGGTGGCCCTGCGCATTGGACTGCCAGCCCGAGACGATGGACGAGCACCCGGGACTGCGCTGGCACTGCCGGGGTTCCTACGTCCTCGTACCGCCGGCCCGGCTCCCCGGTGACCTCGCCGTCAGCTGGGTGCGCGGCCCGGAGCACCCGCTGCCCGACCCGCTGAGCCTGCTGGAGATCCTCACCGACGAGTGCTCCCGCCACGCGGACGAGGAGCCGGACGACACGGACGAGGCCTGGCCGCCCCGGGGCTGAGCACCCACCCCAACCGAGGCGCTGAGCACCCACCCCGAGAGAGGCTGAGTGACCACCTCGGAAGGACCGCCTACTCTCCCTTCGCCCCGGTCAGCCCCTCCACCTGGCTCAGGAACTTCACCTGCTGGTCCGCGGCCGTCCTCGCCGGGACGACCACCGCCTGGTTGGCCACGTACTCCAGCGTCAGCGAGTTCTTGAACTCACCCGTCATCAGCGCCACCACGTTCTTGTCGCTGAGGGCGGCGGGGTTCGTGCCCGCCGCGACCGTCTGCTTCTGGTAGTGGCGCGTGCTGAAGAACACCAGTGCCCCGCCGTCCGTGGTGCGCAGCCCGACCGGTGCGTAGTCCTTCTCGGTCAGCGGCTCGTCGATGTACTGCTGGACCAGGCCCGGCTTCTTCGCGTCCTTCTGCCGGGCGACCCGCAGCCGCGAGGTGAACTCGCCGTCGGCGAAGACCGCGCTGTCCTCCTCCAGATACGTCGCGTACGCCTGCGGCAGCCGCTCGGGGGCGAAGGCGAGGGAGGCGTCGTCGGGGGCGACGACCTGCGCCCAGCCGTCCTTGTCCTTCTCGAAGGTGGGGACGTCCTTGGCGGGCATGATCGTCAGGAACGACACCTCCCACAGGTCGTCGAGCGCGTCCCGGGTGAAGACGAACAGCCAACGGTCCGTGGAGCGGCCCTTGTTGGCGGCGGCGTCGACCACGAACCAGCGCGGCCAGGCCGCCTTCTCCGGGATCGTGATCTTCGGGTCGGTCAGCTTCAGCGCCACATGGTCGGGGTTGCCGTTCGGGGAGTTCTTGGCGCCCGCGCGCAGCTTGCCGCCGTCGATGTCGGAGAGGGCCCCGGTCACCCGGGGGGCGTCCACGGACTGGTCGAACTCCTTGTCCGCCTTGTTGTACGCGGTGGTGAAGTCCTTCAGCGCCCGCGCCGCCTCCGCCCGGGTCGTCGTCGGGACGATCTCCCGCTCGCCGTGGACCACCACGCACCCACTCGCCGTCAGCGACAGAGCGGCGACAGCCGCGGCCAGCAGCGTGCCCCGGCCGTATGCGCGAAGCCCCGGCAGACCCCCATACGTACGAACCGGACGAACCTCACGAAGCCTTAGTGGACTCCGAACCCCGCGCACCCTGCTCATCAGGAATCTTCACCTTCCCCTTCCCGGAGGCGAACCCTACCGGGGCGAGGAACAGCGCGAGCGTCGGGATCAGATAGAGGAGCCAGACCGTGACTTGGAGGACCGTCGGGTCGGGCTGGAAGTTGAAGATGCCCTTCAGCAGGGTGCCGTACCAGCTGTCCGGCGGGATCGCCCCCGTGACGTCGAACGCCTTGTTCGTCAGCCCGGGCAGGAAGTCCGCCTCCTGGAGGTCGTGGAAGCCGTACGCCAGCACGCCCGCCGCGACGACGACCAGCATGCCGCCGGTCCAGGTGAAGAACTTGGCCAGGTTGATGCGCAGGGCACCCCGGTAGAAGAGCCAGCCCAGCACGATCGCGGTCGCGATGCCCAACAGCACGCCGACCAGCGGCCCCTGGGTGCCGTCGCTCGACGCCCGCACCGACGCCCACACGAACAGGGCGGTCTCCAGGCCCTCCCGGCCGACCGCGAGGAACGCGGTGGCGACCAGCGCGCCCGTGCCCATCTGCAGGGCCGCGTCCAGCCTGCCGTGCAGCTCGGACTTCAGATGGCGGGCCGTGCGACGCATCCAGAAGACCATCCACGTCACCAGGCCCACCGCGATGATCGACAGGGAGCCGCCGAGCATCTCCTGCGCCTCGAACGTCAGCTCCTGGGAGCCGAATTCGAGAACGCAGCCGAAGCCGAGGGCGAGCCCGACGGCGACCCCGATGCCGATCCAGATGGGGCGGAGGGCGTCCCGGCGGTCCGTCTTCACCAGGTAGGCGATGAGGATGCAGACGACGAGGCTGGCCTCCAGGCCCTCCCGCAGACCGATCAGATAGTTCGCGAACACGGCCTAGGCCTCCTTCGAGAACAGTGCCCGGCCCCACCAGTCGTCCGCGTCCCGGACGCCCGGTGGGACGGCGAAGACCGCCGAACCCACGTGCTGGATGTACTCGTTGAGCGCGTCCGTGGCCAGATTGCGCTGGATCGGGATGAACCCCTCGCGCACATCACGCTGGTAGGCGAGGAAGAACAGGCCCGCGTCGAGCCGGCCGAGGCCGTCCGTGCCGTCGGTGAAGGAGTAGCCGCGGCGCAGGATCGTCGCCCCGTGGTTGGAGTCGGGGTGCGCGAGCCGTACGTGCGCGTCCGGCAGCATCGCCTTCAGGAACGGCTTGTCCCGCTCCTTCGCCTTGCCGACCGGCGCACCCTCGCCCTTGTCCCGGCCGAAGATGTCCTCCTGCTCCTGCAGGGAGGTCCGGTCCCAGGGCTCGATGTGCATCCGGATGCGCCGGGCGACGAGGTACGAGCCGCCGGCCATCCACTCCGGGCCGTCCTTCTCGCCCACCCACACGAACTTCTTCAGCCGGTCCGTTTCGGTGCCCGCGATGTTGCGGGTGCCGTCCTTGAACCCCATGAGGTTGCGCGGGGTCTGCTCCTCCGGCGTGGTCGAGGAGGTCTTGCCGAAGCCGAGCTGCGACCAGCGCACGGCGACCTTGCCGAAGCCGATCCGGGCGAGGTTGCGGATGGCGTGCACCGCGACCTGCGGATCGTCGGCGCAGGCCTGGACGCACAGGTCGCCGCCGCTGCGGGCCCTGTCCAGGTTGTCCCCGGCGAACTGCGGCAGGTCGACGAGGGCCTCGGGACGCGAGTCCGTCAGCCCGAACTTCTCGAACAGCGACGGCCCGAACCCGATGGTGAGGGTCAGCCGGGACGGCTTGAGGCCGAGCGCCTCACCGGTGTCGTCCGGCGGGGCCTCCGCCAGCCCGCCGTACGCGCCGTCGCCGACCGCCTTGCCGGCGGTCATCCGGCGCGCGGCGGCCGTCCAGTCCTTCAGCATCGCCACGAACTCGTCGCGGTCGTCCGTCTTCACGTCGAACGCGGCGAAGTGCAGCCGGTCCTGCACCGGCGTGGCGATACCCGCCTGGTGGGCGCCGTGGAAGGCGATCGGGGCGCCCGCGGCCGCCGCCACCGGCGAGGCGTCGTCGCCCGACCGCGCCGCGGCCACCGCGCCCCCGGCCGCGGCGGCACCGAGCGCGAGCCCGGCACCGCCCCAGCCGATGAGCGAACGCCGGGTGGGCGCCTTCGCGTTGCCGTCCGCGCCCGCGCCCGCGTTGCCGTCCGCGCCCGCGTTGCCGTCCGCGCCCGTGTCCGTGCTCGTGTCCGTCATGAGCTGACTCCTACCGACCTGGTTACTTCACGACCGCGGCGGCCAGCTGCGAGAGCGGCTCGGCGAGCGCGTTCACCGCGTCCGACAGCTCCTTGCGGTCGTCCTTGCCGACCTTGTCGTAGGAGACGAAGTCGTAGCCGTTCTTGTCCGCGCGGTACTTGTCGAGCAGCGTGTTCAGCGCCGCGAACTGCTTGTCGAGTTCCTTGGTCAGCTCCGGGTCGTTCTCGGAGGCGACGGACTTCAGCAGCTCGTACGACTCCTCGGCGCCCTCGACGTTGGCCTTGAAGTCGACGAGGTCGGTGTGCGAGTAGCGCTCCTCCTCGCCGGTGACCTTGCCGGTGGCGACCTCGTCGAGGAGTTCCTTGGCGCCGTTGGCCATGGAGGTCGGGGTGATCTCGGCCTTGCCGACCCGGTTCTGCCAGTCCTCCAGGTCCTTCACCAACTGGTCGGCGAGCTCGGAGTCGCGGTCGGTGAGCTTGCCGTCCTTCCACAGCGAGCGCTCCAGGCGGTGCCAGCCCGTCCAGTCCTTCTCCGGGTCCTGACCGTCCTCGAGGCCGTCCTCGCGCACATCGACCTTGGGGTCGATGTCACCGAAGGACTCGGCGACCGGCTCGGTGCGCTCCCAGCCGATCCGGGAGGGCGCGTACGCCTTCTTCGCGGCCTCGACGTCGCCGTCCTTGACGGCGTCGGCGAACACCTTCACCAGCGGCAGGGTCTCGTCGGCCTGCGCCTGGGCGTACTTGCGGTAGGCGGCGACGGCCGTGTCGAGCCGGGGATCGCGCTTGGCGACCTTGCCGGAGCCCTTGGCGGTGACCTTCTGCCGGATGCCGTCGCCCTTCATGCCGGGCTTGCAGGCGATCTGGTACTCGCCCGCCTTCACCTCGGCGGTGACCTTCTGCTTGGTGCCGGGACCTATGTTCTCGCGCTCGGTGACGACCCGGTCGTCCGGGAAGAGGACGTAGACCTCGGTGACCTTCGAGCCCTTGTTCTCGATGTCCAGCTCGATGTGCCCGGCCGGGAACTCCTTCTTCGACACCTCGCACTTGGTGTCGGTGGCGGTGACCGCGATGACCCCGTCCTCGCCTGCGCTGCTCTTCTCGGTGCAGCCCGTGACGGCGGTCAGGGCTGCCACGGTGGTGGCGGCGGTGACGACGGAGAGTCTGAGGGGGCGCATTTCGGCTCCAAGGGAGTACACGGGGGACACACAGATAAGGTGAGGCTGCCCCAAGTTATCTGAGGCTTACCTCACCAAATGCCGTGCGTCCAGTGAAACGCCTCTCATCGGAGCCGTACGAGCACGGGCCGATCACGGTGGCTCAAAACAGCCCCCATGTTCCGGTCAAGTAATGGTCAAGCAAGCCGTTTCGGTCTGATCTGGACATCTCCGGTTCACGGGCCGGCGTTCGAGGAGCGGGGTCCGGGGCGGAGCACCAGGGATGGGACGGGTAGGGGAGGCGGGGGCGAAAACCCCTGTGGCAACGCCCCCGCCTCCCCTGATGCTTCAATGCCTGCGTGACTGACTTCGACGTGCTCCGGGTGTTCTGTGGACCCGGCGGCGGATACGGCAACGAACTGGGCGTCGTCCGTGAGGGCTCCGTGATGCCCGACCGCACCGACCGGCAGACCTTCGCCGCCAAACTCGGTTTCAGCGAGACCGTGTTCGTCGACGACCCCGAGCGCGGTGTCATCGACATCTACACCCCCACGCTCCGTCTGCCCTTCGCCGGCCACCCCTGCGTGGGTACGGCCTGGCTCCTCGACGTGCCCGAACTGGTCACCCCGGCCGGTGTCGTCGGAGCCCGGCTGGACGGGGAGTTCAGCTGGATCGAGGCGCTGCCCGAGTGGGCCCCGCCCCGCACGTTCCGCCAGTACGGCTCCGCCGTCGAGGTCGACGACCTGACGGTCCCGCCGCCCGGCGAGTGGATCTACGCCTGGGCCTGGGAGGACGAGGCGGCGGGCCGCGTCAGGGCGCGGGCCTTCCCCGGCCGCGACGACGGTATCGACGAGGACGAGGCCACAGGTGCCGCCGCCCTCCAGCTGACAGCCCAACTGGGCCGGGCCCTGAACATCACCCAGGGCACGGGCTCCCAGATCCTCACGGCCCCGCAGCCGCACGGGTGGGTGGAGGTGGGGGGCCGAGTCTTCTTGGAACGCTGAGTACGGCCGCGCCCCTTCAGGGGCGCGGGGAGCTGCGCGACAAGCCCCCACGCACCCGCGGCGACGAGACAACGCGCAGTCCCCGGCGGTTTCTCGCCCCCCGGCGCACCTACGCGTCACCTACGCGCTCAGGGGGAACTCCTCCCCCAACGCGAGAAAGACCGCGGTGTTGAGCGCGAACGCCCGCTTGCACTCACTCACGATCCGCTGCTTCTCCAGATCGTCCACCCGCACCCGGTCCAGCAACTCGCGATACCCCCGCTTGAACGCCGCCGGGTTGGCGATGTCCTCGAAGACGTAGAACCGCACCCCGTCGCCCTTCTTGGCGAAGCCCCACGTCTTCTCGGCCCGGTCGCGGATGATCTGCCCGCCGGAGAGGTCGCCGAGGTAGCGCGTGTAGTGGTGGGCCACATATCCACCCGGCCACGTACGCGCGCACTCGGCGACCCGCGCCGCGTACGCCTCGGTCGCCGGAAGGGCGGTGAGGGTCGACCGCCAGCCCGGTCCGCGCAGATGCGCGAGGTCCCGCTCCAGCGCGGCCAGCCGCATCAACTCGGGTTGGACGAAGGGCCCGGCGACCGGGTCGTCGGCCAGTGCCGGCGCGCCGCTCTCCAGTTCCTCGTACACGAACCACAGCTGCTCGGTGTACCGCGTGTACGCCTCGACGCCGAGTTTCCCGCCCAGCATGTCGCCCATGAAGGTCGTGGACTCGGCCTCCGTGTGCTGCTCGTGCGAGGCGGTGCGGATGAGTGTCGAGAACGGGTCCATGGGATCTCCGGTGCCGAGAGGGACGAGAGTCGCTCAGATCTTCTCTGGTTAGGTTTACCTAAGTCAACAGGATACCGACGCCCTGTCGGCAAATCCATACCCAGAATCATCATCCGACCCACACAAAAAACCCGCCCTCCGAAGAGAGCGGGCCTGAGGCGAATGGGTCCGAAGCGCGACGCTACGGCAGCGTGAGGATCTCCGCGCCCGTGTCCGTCACCACCAGCGTGTGCTCGAACTGGGCCGTGCGCTTGCGGTCCTTGGTCACGACCGTCCAGCCGTCGTCCCACATGTCGTAGTCGTGCGACCCGAGCGTGAGCATCGGCTCGATCGTGAACGTCATCCCGGGCTGGATCACGGTCGTCGCGTGCGGGGAGTCGTAGTGCGGGACGATCAGCCCGGAGTGGAACGACGAGTTGATCCCGTGCCCGGTGAAGTCGCGCACGACCCCGTACCCGAACCGCTTGGCGTACGACTCGATGACCCGCCCGATGATGTTGATCTGCCGCCCCGGCCTGACCGCCTTGATGGCGCGGGTGAGGGACTCATGGGTCCGCTCGACCAGGAGCTTGGACTCCTCGTCCACGTTCCCCACCAGGTACGTGGCGTTGTTGTCCCCGTGCACACCGCCGATGTACGCCGTCACGTCGAGGTTGACGATGTCGCCGTCGCGCAGCACGGTCGAGTCGGGGATGCCGTGGCAGATGACCTCGTTGACCGAGGTGCACAGCGACTTGGGGAAGCCTCGGTAGCCGAGCGTCGACGGATAGGCCCCGTGGTCGCACATGTACTCGTGCGCGACCCGGTCCAGCTCGTCCGTGGTGACACCGGGCGCGATGTGCTTGGCCGCCTCGGCCATCGCCCGCGCCGCGATCCGGCCGGCGATCCGCATCGCCTCGATCGTCTCGGGCGTCTGCACCTCCGGTCCGGTGTACGGCGTGGGTGCGGGCTTGCCCACGTACTCGGGTCGGCGGATGTTTCCCGGGACGGTTCGGGTGGGGGAGAGCTTCCCCGGTGCGAGCAGCGACTGGCCAGACATGCCAGCGAGTTTAACCAGCGGGTGTGGGGGACGATGTCCCCGAGGAAAGGAGCCGAGAACCATGGCCCTGTTCAAGAAGCGCAAGCCGGTCGGGAAACCGGGCGAGTGGTACTACTGCCTGGAGCACAAGAAGGTCGAGGAGGGTCCCGACTGCCCCGGCAAGGACCGCATGGGCCCCTACGCCTCCCCGCAGGAGGCCGCCCAGGCGATGGAGACGGCGCGTGAACGCAACGTCGAGTGGGAGGCCGACCCCCGCTGGACGGACGCACCGACACCGGGCCCGAACGACGACTGACCCCGCCCGGCGAGTGAGCGCTGGGGTGGGTTGGGGGCCTGGAGCCGCAGCCGGTCGCCCGGCCTGGTAACCGCTTTAAGCGGTTACCAGGCCGGACGACTACTCGGGCCGCCGTGTCGAGGGGGGCCGCGGTGCGCTGCGGGTTTGCCGGCGGGCGGCACGCCGACGCCCCAGGTTGCGAAAGATCCCGTCACCACCGCCCCGGCGGCGGGGCCGTCAGCCGGTCCGCCAGGCGGGACAGCCGGTCCCGCAGCCGCCCTCTGCCCCTCGGTTCCGGCAGGGCGCTCTCCCCGGCCGCCGCGCTCACCAGATGCTGCACGGTGTCCAGGTCGAGCGCCGGTTCCGGCGGTACCGCCAGCGCCTCGTGGGCCATCGCCCCCAGCTCCCGGTCCCCGGCGCCCAGCGTGAGCACCGTCGCCCCGGCCCGCCGCGCGTCGTGCACCCGCTCCAGCAGCACGGCACCCGGATCGGACGGCGCCACCACGAGCAGCGTCTCGCCCCGCCGGGCCGCCGACACCCGGCCCAGCCCGATCGCCAGATGCGCCGGGTCCGAGGGCCGCGCCGCATGCCGTACGAGCGTCGGTGACAGCTCCGGCGTACCGGACCAGGCCGCCTCGTCCACCAGATGCGCCGCCAGATGCCACGGCTCGTACTCCGCCGTGCCCACCAGCAGCAGCCCACCGCCGTACGACACCACGGACCCCCGCAGCGCCCCCGCGAACCGGCGCGTGGCCCCGGGCCACTCCGTCCCGGCGAGCACTTCCCGCAACAACGCGACCCGTACGGCGTCCATGCGCACGCATCCTGCCGCAAACCGGCCGCTCGTCACCGGAATTCACCCCGGATTCGCCCGACCCGGGCACGCACGCCGAGTCGACCGATGCCACGGCGAGCAGGCCCTGGGACCCGGCGTCGCCCCACGAGGACACGGCCGGACCGCTCCACGAGACGGGTGACCGTGACCACGCTCACCTGATCGCCCCACGCGCCCGGGCCGCACGTAAAGTCGGCCCATGACCTCTACCGACAGTGCACAGCAGCCGGTCGCCAAGGCCCCGGCCAAGGACCCCTTCGACCTGCCCGACGTCTCCGGTCTCGTCGTCGGTGTCCTCGGCGGCACCGGGCCGCAGGGCAAGGGGCTCGCCTACCGCCTCGCCAGGGCCGGCCAGAAGGTGATCATCGGCTCCCGGGTCGCCGACCGCGCGCAGGCCGCCGCCGAGGAGCTCGGATACGGAGTCGAGGGCGCCGACAACGCCGACACCGCCCGCCGCAGCGACATCGTGATCGTCGCGGTGCCGTGGGACGGCCACGGCAAGACCCTGGAGTCGCTGCGCGAGGAACTGGCCGGCAAGCTCGTCGTCGACTGCGTCAACCCGCTCGGCTTCGACAAGAAGGGCGCCTACGCGCTGAAGCCGGAGGAGGGCAGCGCCGCCGAGCAGGCCGCCGCCCTGCTGCCCGACTCCCGCGTCACCGCCGCCTTCCACCATCTGTCCGCCGTACTCCTCCAGGACCCGGAGATCGAGGAGATCGACACGGACGTCATGGTCCTCGGCGAGTTGCGCGCCGACGTCGAGATCGTGCAGGCACTGGCGAACCGCATCCCCGGCATGCGCGGCATCTTCTCCGGCCGACTGCGCAACGCCCACCAGGTGGAGTCGCTGGTCGCCAACCTGATCTCCGTCAACCGCCGCTACAAGGCCCACGCGGGGCTCCGCCTCACCGACGTGTAGCCGGTACCCGTACGCGTACGGGCATGGGGGACACTGGACGCCGTACCACCTCGTCCGACCGCCCTGTCAGGAGCCGACCCCCATGCCCCGCCTAGCCGTCTACACGCTCATCGTCTGCCTGCTCGCCGTGGCCGCCGCCGTGGTCTCCTTCGCACGGGGCAGCTGGCTGGGCGTCGTCTGGGTACTGATGGCCGGACTGTCGTCCAACATGACCTGGTACCACCTGCGCCGGGCGAAGCTGGAGCGTCGGTCGGCGGCCGCCGCCGTCACTGAACAGTGAGGCAGATGTCGCTGTCCTCAGTCCAGAAGCGGTACAGCCTGAAGCCGCAGTCGGCGAGCACGTCCTGCACGCCCAACCCGCGCATGAACGCGTCGATCACGTCCCAGAACGCCTCGTTCACCGTGGGGATGAACAGCACGGCGAACACGAGCAGCAGCCCGAAGGGCGCCAGCGGCTCCACCTGCCGGCGGATCCTGTACGACAGCCACGGCTCGATCACCCCGTAGCCGTCCAGGCCCGGCACCGGCAGGAAGTTCAGGATCGCCGCCGTGACCTGGAGCAGCGCGAGGAACGCCAGAGCGAACAGGAAGGCCCGCGGCACCCCGTCCGTCACGCCCAGCCAGAACGGGGCCGTGCACACCGCCGCGAACAGGACGTTCGTCAACGGACCCGAGGCCGAGATCAGGCTGTGCTTCCAGCGCCCCTGGATCCGGCTCCGCTCGATGAAGACCGCGCCGCCCGGCAGACCGATACCGCCCATGATCACGAAGACGACGGGGAGCACGATGCTGAGCAGGGCGTGCGTGTACTTCAGCGGGTTCAGCGTCAGATATCCCTTGGCGCCGATCGTGATGTCCCCGCCGTGCAGGGCCGTACGGGCGTGGGCGTACTCGTGCAGACAGAGCGAGACGATCCAGGCGGACGTCACGAACAGGAAGACGGCGATGCCCGGCACCTCGGAGAACCCGGTCCAGGTGGCCCATCCCGTGACCGCCATGACGGCCACGATCCCCACGAAGACAGGGCTGATCCTCCGGTCGCTCCGGCGGGACGCGGCGGTGGTCATGGGGCTCCTAGGGCTCTGGCTCACAGGGACGACTGCCCGACCGTACCGGGCACATGCGGAAAACGTCTCGCCAGCGCCGTGGAGTTCCTAGCAAGGTGGGGTCCATGGCTTGGTCAAGCAGCCGTACGGTGACGACCGCCCGCCCGAACCGACCGGAGACAATGGACCCCGTGCGCTATCGCATCCTCGGCACCACCCAGGCCCTGCACACCGACGGCACCCCCGTCCCGGTCGGCGGCGCCCGTCTGCGCGCCCTGCTGACCGTGCTCGCGCTGCGACCGGGGCGTACGGTGCCCGCGGCGCTGCTCGTCGACGAGGTGTGGGCGGCGAACCCGCCCGCCGACGCCGGGGGCGCGCTGCAGGCACTGGTCGGCCGGCTGCGCAGGGCGCTCGGCCCGGACGCCGTGGACTCGGTGAACGGCGGCTACCGGCTCGCCGCGGCGCCCGACGACGTCGACCTGTACCGCTTCGGACGGCTCGCGGACGAGGGCGCCCGCGCGCTGGCCGACGACGACCCGGCCAAGGCGTTGACGGTCCTCGACGACGCGCTGGCCCTGTGGCAGGGCCCGCCGCTGGCCGACCTGCCCGACCGTACGGCCGAGGCCGCCCGTTGGGAGACCCGCCGCCTCGACGCCGACCGCACCCGCCTGACCGCCGCGCTCGCCCTGGGCCGCGCCGAACAGTCCCTCCCGGCCCTGACCGCCCTGTGCGACACCCACCCCCTCGACGAACCCCTCCAGTCCCTCCGCCTCCGCGCCCTCAGAGACACGGGCCGCCCGGCGGAAGCCCTGGCCGCCTACGAGGACATACGCCAATTACTGGCAGACCGCCTGGGCACGGACCCGGGCCCGGAACTGCGTGCGCTGCACGGCGAGTTGCTGACTGAAGGGCCGCAGGCCCCTTCAGGGGCGCGGGGAACCGCGCGACCAACCACAACAAACCCGCACCCGCCACACACACCGAACCTCCCGAGCTCCCCGGCGCGGGGTCGACGAGGCGGAGCCCATGGCGGGGGCGAAAGACCCGCCCCCCGCCCCGTGGGCAACCTCCGCGCCCGCCTCACCAGCTTCGTGGGCCGGGACACCGACATCAACACCATCCGCGCCGACCTCACGACCGCCCGCCTCGTCACCCTCCTCGGCCCCGGCGGCGCCGGTAAGACCCGCCTCTCCCAGGAGACCGGCGAGGCCATGGCCGAAGCCGTCCCCGACGGCGTCTGGCTCGCCGAACTCGCCCCGGTCGACGACCCGGCGGGCGTTCCGGAGGCGGTGTTCACCGCCCTCGGCGCCCGCGAGACCGTACTGCGCGGCGCCGGCGCCGAGGAGATGCGGCACATCGCCGACCGCCACGACGATCCCCTCGCCCGCCTCGCCGAGTACTGCGCCCGCCGCCGGATGCTCCTCATCCTCGACAACTGCGAACATGTCGTGGCCGCCGCCGCCCACCTCGCCGAGCAGCTGCTCCAGCGCTGCCCGGGGCTCACCGTGCTCGCCACCAGCCGCGAACCCCTCGGCGTACCGGGGGAGTTGGTGCGCCCGGTGGAGCCGCTGCCGCAGCCGCACGCGCTCCGGCTGTTCGCCGACCGGGGGGCCTCGGCCCGGCCCGGGTTCACGATCGCCGACGACCCGGAGGCGGCCGCCGAGATCTGCCGCCGGCTCGACGGTCTCCCGCTCGCGATCGAGCTGGCGGCGGCCTGCCTCCGCATGCTGACACCTCGCCAGATCGCTGACCGGCTCGACAACCGCTTCCGGCTGCTCACCTCCGGCAGCCGTACCGTCCTGCCCCGCCAACAGACCCTGCGGGCCGTCGTCGACTGGTCCTGGGAGCTGCTCGACGAGGACGAACGGGAGGTGCTGCGGCGGCTGTCCGTCTTCGCCGGCGGCTGCGACCTCGCCGCCGCCGAGGCCGTGTGCGGGCCCGCCGCACTGGAGGCGCTCGGCTCGCTCGTCGACAAGTCCCTCGTGGTCGCGGCCCCTTCGGCGGGCGGCGAGATGCGCTACCGGCTGCTGGAGACGGTCGCCGAGTACGCCGGCGAACGGCTCGACGAGGTCGGCGCCCGCCCCGCCGCCGAGCACGCCCACCTGACGTACTACCGCGAACTCGCCCGCACCACCGACCCGTTGCTGCGCGGCCCCGGCCAGCGCGCGGCGATCGACCTCCTCGGGATGGAGTACGAGAACCTCCGTACGGCCCTGAGACACGCCGTCGCCTGGCAGGACGAGCAGGAGGCGATCTGTCTGACGCTGTCGCTGGGCTGGTACTGGCAGATGCGTGACCTGAAGACCGAGGCCAGACACTGGTCCGCGCAGGTCAAGGAGCTCGGCCCGAACCCCTTCACGGCGCCCGCCCGCCCCGTCCCGGACCTGCTGGAGCGCTGCACGGACAACCCGCCCCCGATGCGTCCGGAGGTGCTGGACGAGGCTCGGCGCGGCGTCCATCTGATCCATCTCGCCTGCATGGACATGGAGTTGGAGGCCTGGGAGACGCCCGAGGCCCAGGAGAAGCTGAACGTGGTCAGCGAGACCTACACCCCCGGCCAGCCGCAGAGCTGCCGCTTCCCGGGCATCGTGTGGTTCTACGCCGTACTGCTGTCCGGCGGTATGGACCGGGTCCGTGCGGTCGTCGACGCCAACGTCGAGACCGCCCGGGCCCTCGACGACGACTGGGAACTGGCCTACTCCCTCCAGATGCGGGCCAACATCGCCGCCAACCGCAGCGACTGGGCGAGCGACGCCACCCGTGACGCCGACGAGGCCCTGGAGATCTTCGCCCGGATCGGCGACGCCTGGGGCACCGCGGAAGCCCTCTCCGCACGCGGCGAGGCCATGGAACGCAGGGGCAGGTTCGGGCCCGCCGCGGCCGACTTCGAGCAGGCCATCGAGTACGCCGACCGGCTCGGCGCCCGCGCCCAGCGCGGCATCCTCAGCGTCCGTCTCGGCAGTGTGCTCATCGACGCCGGCGAGGCCGAGCGGGGCGAGAAGCTGCTGTACGACGTGCTGGCGGGCGACCACCAGGCCGCCCGCGAGGCAGTGCCCGCGGCCCGCCTCTTCCTCGCGTTCCGCCTTGGCCGCACCGGACGGGTGGCCGAGGCCCGTGAGCAACTGACTCTGCTCCGCGAGGAGTTCAGTGCCTACGCCTTCGTGGTGTTCGCCGGGTTCGTGCTCGGCGTGGAGGCCTACCTGAACGTGATGGACGGGAACCACGAGGCGGCCGTGGAGAAGATCCGGGAGGCGCTGGAACGGTGCGCGGACCCCCTGTCCCAGATGATCACCCCGCACATGCCCGCCATACAGCTGGTCACGGCCGCCCTGGCCGTGGCGGGCCTGGACGGCGGCGCCCGTGCCCGTGACGCGGCCCGCATCCTCGGCGCCGCCGACGCGCTGCTGCCGCCCGGCCACTTCTCCAGCCCCATGGAGGTCGAGAGCCGCACCCGGGCCGAGGCCGACACCAGGGCCGCCCTGCCGGACGACGGAACGTACGAGACGGCGTACGCCGAGGGCGGCGCCCTCTCCCTGGAGGAGGCCACCGCCCTGGTGTGACCGCGAAGTCACTCGTGCCACCTCGAAGGCACTCATGCGACCTCGAAGGTCAGCTCTTCGTCTTGAACTTGTGGATCGCGACCGGCGCCATCACCGCCGTGATCGCCGCCGACCAGCCCAGCGTCACCCACAGGTCGTGCGCGACCGGGCCGCCGACCATCAGTCCGCGCGCCGCGTCGGCGAGCGTGGACAGCGGGTTGTAGTCGGTGAAGTGCTGGAGCCAGCCCGGCATCGACCCGGTCGGGGCGAAGATCGACGAGCCGAACTGCAGCGGGAACAGCACCAGGAAGCCCATCGCCTGCACGGACTGCGCGCTCTTCATGACCACGCCCAGGGTGAGGAACACCCACATGATCGACGAGGCGAACACCGTGGACAGGGCCACGGTCGCGAGCAGGCCACCCCAGTTGGTGATGTCGAACCCGACCAGCACGGCGACGACCATCAGCACGGCGGTCGCGAACAGCATCCGCAGCAGCTCCACCGAGATCTTCGCGAAGAGCACCGAGCCGCGCCCGATCGGCAGGGACCGGAAGCGGTCCATGACACCGGAGTTGAAGTCCTGGCTGAAGCCGGTGCCGACGCCCTGGGACAGCGTCATGCTCATCATCGCGATCATGCCGGGGATCACGTACTGCACGTACTGGTCCTGTCCGCCGCCCAGCGCCTGCCCGATCGAGCCGCCGAAGACGAACACGAACAGCAGGGTGAAGATGACCGGCATCAGCAGCGCGTCGGCCATCGATTCCGGGTCCTGCCGGATCCACAGCAGGTTGCGGCGGACGAGGGCACCGGTGTGCCGCAGATGCCCGCGCAGCGGGATGCGGACGTCGTCGGTGGAGGTGGGGAGGGTGGTGGCGCTCATACGGCGACCTCCTCGCGGTCGTCGGCGGGCACGGTGTCCTGCGGGGCACTGGCGCGGTGGCCGGTGAGGGACAGGAACACCTCGTCCAGGCTGGGCAGTTCGGTGGTGATGGAGGACAGCGTGATCCCGCGCGAGGTGACGGCGCCGACCACGGCGGTCAGCTGCTCGTCGCTGAGGATCGGCACGAGGAGGGTGCCGGACTCGGAGTCCACGGTGGTGGTGGCGAGGCCGGTGATGCCGAGGTCGTCGAGGTACGCGGCGAGCGGCCGCAGCTGCACCGCGTCGACCGGCCGCACCCGCAGGGTCCGCCCGCCGACCTTGGCCTTCAGCTCGTCGATCCCGCCGCCCGCGATGACCTTGCCCCGGTCGACGACGGTCAGCTCGGAGGCCAGCTGCTCGGCCTCCTCCATGTACTGGGTGGTCAGCAGCACGGTGACCCCGTCCCCGACCATCCGCTTGACCTCGTCCCACACCTCGTTGCGGGTCCGCGGGTCGAGTCCGGTGGTGGGCTCGTCCAGGAAGAGGACGGCGGGCTGCCCGATCATCGACGCGGCGAGGTCGAGCCGGCGCCGCATACCGCCGGAGTACGTGCTCGCCGGGCGCTTGGCCGCTTCGGTGAGCGAGAACCGCTCCAGCAGTTCGTCGGCCCGGGCACGGGCGTCCTTGCGGGGCAGGTCGAGCAGCCGCCCGATCATGTAGAGGTTCTCCCAGCCGGGAAGCTTCTCGTCGACGGAGGCGTACTGCCCGGTGAGCCCGATCACCCGGCGCAGCTGCCGGGGCTGCCGCAGGACGTCGTATCCGGCGACGGTCGCCCGGCCCGAGTCGGGGGACAGAAGAGTGGACAGAATCCGCACGAGGGTGGTCTTGCCGGCCCCGTTCGGCCCGAGCACACCCATCACGGTGCCCTCGCGCACATCCAGATCGACACCGTCCAGCGCCCTGGTCTCGCCGTAGTGCTTGACCAGCCCCCGTACGGTGACAGCGCCCTGCGCGCCGCTGGTTTCCTTGTCGATTCGCGTCATGGGAACGACAGTGCCAGGGGCCGCCGACAAACCACCGACAGGCCGCCGACAGGCCACCTGGGGCGCCGACAATCCGCCGACAGGGGGCGCCGCCCGTTCCCGGTGCCCCGGAAGAGGCGCGGGGAACCGTGCGATCAACCCCCGCCCACCCGGAGAAACCCAGCCCCGACACCCGGCGACGCGTATGAGACACCCTGGCCGGAATCGTCAATCAGGTGCATGGCAAGGTGACCGCACCATGACCAGACTTCTCGCCCACGGAATGGGCACAGTCCCCGTCGACCCCGACTGGCCCCCGCTCACCGAGGCCGACGTGCACGCGCTCGTCGGCCCGGCCCGCGTGCTCTGGCACAGCCCCCGCCGGCTCTCCGCCGCCGCACTCGTCGAGCAGGACGGCCGACGGCTGTTCGTGAAACGGCACCACATCGACGTACGCACCCCACAGGGCCTGGCCGAGGAACACGCCTTCCTGCGGTATCTGCGGGAGCACGGCGCACCCGTCGTCGAGGTGCTCGGCGCCGCCGAGCGCGGGGAGTGGGTGTACGAGGTGCACACCGCCGGGGTCGGCACGGACCTGTACCGGGACGCGCTGTCCTGGTCCCCGTTCGCCTCCACCGGCCACGCCCGCGCGGCCGGTGCCGCCCTCGCCGGGCTCCACCTGGCCGCCGAGGGGTTCGACGCGCCGCGCCGCCGGCCCCAGCACCTGGTCTCCTCGTTCACCGTGTTCGCGGCGGTCGACCCCGAGGCCGCGCTGGAGGAGTACATACGGGCCCGGCCCGCCCTCGCCGTCGCGCTCAAGAACCGGCCCTGGCGGGAGGACCTGCGCGCGGTCCATCTCCCCTTCTACGAGGAGCTGTTGCCGTACCTCGGCCGCCTCGAACCCCTGTGGACGCACAACGATCTGCACGCCTCCAACCTGCTCTGGAACGAGAGCACCGGCCGGGTCGCCACGGTCCTCGACTTCGGCCTCAGCGACCGTACGACCGCCGTCCACGACCTGGCCGCCGCGATCGAACGCAACACCGTGCAGTGGCTCGACCCCGCCCGCCCGGTCCGCCTCGACGACGTGGACGCGCTGATCGACGGCTACACGTCCATGCGACCGCTGAGCCCCACCGAGTGCGAGGCGCTGCCCGCGCTGCTGCCCCTGGTCCACGCCGAGTTCGCGCTCTCCGAGATGGGCTACTTCCACGCGGTCACCCGGTCGGTCGAGAACACGGCCCTCGCGTACGACCTCTTCGTGGACCACGCCCGCTGGTTCGAGAGCGAGGACGGGGCACTGCTGATGAAGAGGGTCCGCGAGCGGGCCCTCGACCAGTGGACCTAGCAGCCCGCCGACGGGGGAAGATCGACGGGCTGCCGTGGTGCCACAGTGGCTCTACAGCCCTAGGCCGGGAATTTAACGACAGGGCCTAGTGAACGGAGTGCTCCTCCAGCGGGAACGTTCCGCCCACGACGTCCTCCGCGAAGGCCTTGGCCGCGCCCGCCATGACCTCGCGCAGGTCGGCGTACTTCTTCACGAACTTCGGGACCCGGCCGCCGGTCAGGCCGAGCATGTCCGTCCAGACCAGCACCTGCGCGTCCGTCTCGGGACCCGCACCGATGCCGACCGTCGGGATGTGCAGCACGCGCGTGACCTCGGCGGCCAGCTCCGCCGGCACCAGCTCCAGGACGACCGCGAAGGCGCCCGCGTCCTGGACGGCCTTGGCGTCGCGCAGCAGCTGGTGCGCGGCCTCCTCGCCGCGGCCCTGGACGCGGTAGCCCATGGCGTTCACGGACTGCGGGGTCAGGCCGATGTGGGCCATGACCGGGATGCCGGACTCCACCAGCAGCCGGATCTGCTCGTACGACCGCTCGCCGCCCTCCAGCTTCACGGCCCCGACCCCGGCCTCCTTGACCATCCGGGTCGCCGAGCGCAGCGCCTGCACCGGCCCCTCCTGGTACGAGCCGAAGGGCAGGTCGCCGACGATCAGGGCGCGGCTCGTGCCCCGTACGACGGCCGCCGACAGCATGGTCATCTCGTCGAGGGTGACGGGCACGGTGGTGTCGTACCCGAGGTGACAGTTGCCCGCCGAGTCGCCGACGAGCATGACCGGGATGCCGGCCTCGTCGAACACGGACGCGGTCATCGCGTCGTAGGCGGTGAGCATGGGCCACTTCTCGCCCCGCTCCTTGGCGAGCGCGAGGTCCCGGACGGTGATACGGCGTGTGCCCTTGCCCCCGTACAGCGTCTTGCTGCCGTCGGAGGGGCCTGCCTGTGCAGACTGGGCAGCCGAAAGCTGCGTCATTGCAACAGCTCCTTCAAGTCATCTCGAGGCACCCTGACGGCGTCCCCGGATCCCCTCCATGGTGGCACTTGGCGCCGGGGAGAGCTAGGGCAGGTACGTGTGACCGTTCCGGCACGTGGCACGTAAGACACGGGTAAGAGAATTTCGATACGAGACGGTGCCGTATCGAAATTGGTCTACGCTGGCCCGCATGACTACTCCTGTCCCTGTCGAGCGGCGGGTCCCCGAAGCGGTGCACCGGCGGCGCTGGGCGATTCTCGGTGTGCTGATGCTGAGCCTGCTGATCGTGGTGCTCGACAACTCGATCCTGAACGTCGCCATCAAGACCATCTCGACCCCTGCCCCGACCGGCCTCGGCGCCACCCAGAGCGAGCTGGAGTGGGCGATCAACGCCTACACGCTCGTCTTCGCCGGTCTGCTGTTCAGCGCGGGTCTGCTCGGCGACCGGCTGGGCCGCAAGAAGGTGCTGCTCGGCGGGCTCGTGGTCTTCGGCCTCGGCTCGGCGCTCGCCGCCGAGTCGGGCTCGCCGGTCCAGCTGATCGTGTTTCGCGCGGTCATGGGCATCGGCGCCGCCTTCGTGATGCCCGCCACGCTCGCCGTCCTGATGAACGTCTTCGAGCGCGACGAGCAGCCCAAAGCCATCGGCATCTGGGCGGGTGGCGTGGGCCTCGCCATCGCCATCGGCCCGATCACCGGCGGCGTCCTCCTCGACCACTTCTGGTGGGGCTCGGTCTTCCTGATCAACGTGCCGATCGTGGTGCTGGCGCTGGGCCTGATGATCTGGCTGGTGCCCGACTCCCGCGACCCGAACCCGGGCCGGATCGACCCCGTCGGCGTGCTGCTCTCCGTCGTCGGCCTCGTCCTGCTCGTCTACGGCATCATCCGGGGCGGCCAGCTCGCCGACTTCACCGACGCCACCGTCCTCGGGACCATCGTGGCCGGGCTCGTGGTCCTCGCCGCCTTCGTCGTGTTCGAGAAGCGCAGCGACCACCCGTCCATCGATGTCACGTACTTCAGGAACAAGGTCTTCTCGGCCGCCATCGGTGTCATCGCCCTCGTCTTCTTCTCCTTGATGGGCGTGACGTTCTTCTCGGTCTTCTACACCCAGACCGTCCGCGGCTACTCGCCTCTGCAGACCGGTCTGCTGATGCTGCCGCTGGCCGTCGCACAGCTCGTCTTCGCACCCCGCGCCCGGCTGGTCGTCGACCGCTTCGGCAACAAGGCCACCTGCACGGCGGGCATGGCCACGATCGCCGTCACCCTGGCCTCGTTCGCCACGCTCGACGCGGACACCCCCATCTGGCTGCTGGAGGTCATCTTCTTCTTCATGGGCGCCGGAATGGCCCACATCATGACCCCGACCAGCGTCGTCATCATGCAGGCCCTGCCCCGCGAGAAGGCCGGCTCCGCCTCCGCGCTCAGCAACACCTTCCGCCAGGTCGGCGGCGCCCTCGGTATCGCCGTACTCGGCTCGGTGCTCTCCGCCTCGTACCGCGGCTCCATCGAGGACAAGCTCCCGGCCGGCGCACCGCACGCCGCCGCCGAGTCCATCGAGGCCACCCTCGGCCTCGCCGCCCGCCTCGGCCCGCAGGGAGAGTCCCTCGTCGCCCCGGCGCACGACGCCTTCCTGCACGCCATGCACATGACCGCGCTGTGCGGGGCGGCCGTGGCCGTGATCGGTGTGGTGGTCGTCGCGGTCTGCCTGCCCGGACGCACCGGAGCATCACAACAGGGTGGAAAAGAGGAGGAGTTGGTGACCGCCGACCAGTGAAGCACCGGCCCAGGGTGCCCTCCCCCGCGGTACGCGGGAGAGAATCCCCCCGGCAGCACAAGAGAGACGGAGTCGAAGTGAGCCTCGCCGGCAACCAGGCCAGAGAAGAGGGCCCCGCGCGCGGGCGGCCCCGGAGCGAGGCCGTGGAACGCTCCATCATCGAAGGGGTGATGACGCTTCTGGAGGAGGGTGTCCCCCTCTCGGAGCTGTCCATCGAACGGGTGGCGCGCACCGTCGGCGTCGGCAAGGCCACGATCTACCGCCGCTGGGCGGGCAAGGACGAGCTCTTCGTCGACGTCCTGCGCGCCGCCGAGCCACCCGACCCCGTACTGCCCGGCACCTCGATGCGCGACGACCTGGTCGTCCTGCTGGAGGCCGTACGCCGACGCGGGCTGGTCAACCGGTCCTCGGCGATCCTGCACAACGTCTTCGCCCAGATGAAGAGCAGCCCGCGGATCTGGGACGCGTACCACGCGAACGTCGTCCATCCGCGGCGCAGGATCCTCGCGGGCGTCCTGCGCCGAGGCCGGGACAACGGCGAACTCCGCGCGGACACGGACCTGGACGTCGTCGCCGACCTGGTCTTCGGCCCGATGCTGGTCCGCACGATCATGCGCCCGGAGGCCGACCTTCCCGAGGACCTCGCCGAACGCATCGTCGACACGCTGCTCGAAGGACTGCGCCCGACCGGGACGTAGGTCTGCGAAGTGAGGCACAGTCAATGTGCGCGTTTCGTTACAGAGCACGTCTGACGGCGCCAGGTTCGGAACCCCGAACAGCGACTTGTTCGTCCTCGTGCCGTACGGCCGTCATGTGACGGCAGGATCGGCAGCGATCATCCCCTAGGGTCTTGAGTGGGCGGGGGGACGATGTGTTCGGCAGGCTGTGAGGCGAAGGTATGGCGCAGGCGTATGTGACGGAGACGGGCGGCGGCGCGGATCAGGGCCGCGAAGGGTCCCGGATTCGGCGCCTGCGCGGTTGGTTCGGCAGTTGGCGCGGCGACAGGCGCATCTGGCGCCGGGGAGTCGTCGTGGCCGTCCTGGCGCTGCTGCTGGCCCTGGTGCTGGTGCTGCACGCGCGGGTCCCGAACTCCGTGGGCAACCTCGGCAGCCTCACCGAGACGTTCCTGCCCTGGCTGGGCGTCCTCATCCCGCTGCTGCTGGTGCTCGCGCTGGTCCGCAGGTCCGCGACGGCGTTGATCGCGCTCCTCGTCCCCTCGGTGGTCTGGCTGAACCTCTTCGGCGGACTGGTCACCGACAAGACCGGCAGCGGCGGCGAGCTCACCGTCGCCACGCACAACGTCAACGCGGACAACACGGACCCCTCGGGCACGGCCACCGACATCGCCAAGTCGGGCGCGGACGTCGTGGCCCTGGAGGAGCTGACCGAGACGGTCGTACCGCTCTACGAGAGCACGCTGGAGGCCGTGTACCCGTACCACGAGGTCGTCGGCACGGTCGGGCTGTGGAGCAAGTACCCGATGAGCGACACCGAGGCCGTCGATATCAAGCTCGGCTGGAAACGCGCGATGCGCTCGACGGTCACCACCCCCGAGGGAAAGATCGCGGTGTACGTCGCCCATCTGCCCTCGGTCCGGGTGAAGCTGGCGGCCGGGTTCACCGCCCGCCAGCGCGACAAGAGCGCCGACGCGCTCGGCGAGGCAATCGCCGACGAGCCGATCGAGCACGTCGTCCTCCTCGGGGACCTCAACGGCACGATGAACGACCGCGCCCTCAACGCCGTCACCGCCCAGATGCGCTCCACCCAGGGCGCGGCGGGCAGCGGCTTCGGCTTCAGCTGGCCGGCGTCGTTCCCGATGGCCCGGATCGACCAGATCATGGTCCGGGGGATGGAACCGCTGGCGTCCTGGGCCCTGCCGGCGACCGGAAGCGACCACCTGCCGGTGGCGGCACGGGTGACGATCGACACGTCGGGGGACTGAGCGGGCGGGAAACGCCCTGGTGGGAGGGGTGCGGGCTGCTGGGGAATGCGGGACCGGGAGAGTTTGTTCCGTCAGTGAACATACGATGGGTGCACACCGCACCTTTCCCGTGGTCCTCCCCTTGCCCCGAAAGGCCCCTCCATGCCCCTGGCCCTGCTCGCTCTCGCCGTAGGAGCCTTCGGTATCGGCACGACCGAGTTCGTGACGATGGGCCTGCTGCCCGACGTCGCGGCCGACCTCGGCATCTCGATCCCCTCGGCCGGGCACCTGGTCTCGGCGTACGCGCTGGGTGTCGTCGTGGGCGCCCCGCTGCTCGCGGCGGCGACGGCCCGTATGCCCCGCCGCAAGGTCCTGATCTGGCTGATGGTCCTGTTCGTGGCGGGCAACGCGCTGTCGGCGCTCGCGCCCGACGAGCACTGGCTGCTCGCCGCCCGCTTCCTCAGCGGGATGCCGCACGGGGCGTTCTTCGGAGTGGGCGCGGTCGTCGCCACGAACCTGGTGGCCCCCGAACGCAAGGCCCGCTCCGTCTCGTTGATGTTCCTCGGGCTGACCGTCGCGAACATCGCCGGTGTGCCGGTGGCGACGCTCATGGGCCAGCACTTCGGCTGGCGGGTGACGTTCCTCGGCGTGAGCGCGATCGGCCTGGCGGCCATCGCGGCCCTGGCTCTGCTGCTGCCGACGGAGGGCGCGCAGGCCGGTCGTGGGAGTGCGAGTGGGAGTGCGAGTGCGGGCCTGCGCGGCGAACTGACAGCTCTGCGCTCCCTGCCCGTCTGGCTCGCCCTCGGCACGACGGTCGCGGGCTTCGCCGCGCTCTTCTCGGCGTACAGCTACATCACGCCGATGCTCACGGACTCCGCCGGTTACGCCGAGACCAGCGTGACCCTGCTGCTGGCGCTGTTCGGTGTCGGGGCGACGGTGGGCAACCTGGTGGGCGGCCGTCTCGCGGACCACTCGATGCGGGGGACCCTGTTCGGTGGCCTGACGTCCCTGATCGTGGTCCTGAGCCTCTTCCCGGCCCTGATGTCCACCCAGTGGAGCGCGGCGCTGGCGGTGATCCTGCTGGGTGTGGCGGCGTTCATCACGGGCTCACCGCTCCAGCTGATGGTCATGGAAAAGGCCGCGGCGGCCCCCTCCTTGGCCTCCTCGGCCAACCAGGCGGCCTTCAACCTGGCGAACGCGGGCGGCGCCTGGATCGGCGGCCTGTCGCTGGCAGCGGGCTTCGGCGCGACGGCTCCGGCTGTGGCGGGAGCGGTGCTGGCGGTGCTGGGCCTGGGCGTCGCGGGCGTGGCGTACGGGGTGGATGCGCGCCGGGCGGCTGCTCCGAGGGCGGGGCAGGGGCGTGTGGTGGCATCGTATGTGCCGGGTGAGGCGGAGACCGTCCACGCCTGAGCGCTTTCGCCGGTTGTTCGGCTGCGCCCCGTGCTTTTCAGGGGCACGGGGAACCGCGCGAACAAGCACGATGCACCCGCACCCGCACCAGCCCACGTACCCAGGCCGTGCGAGCTCTCAGGCGCAGCGGGCCGAAGGGCGGCAGCCCCTGGGGGAGGGGATGGGACGGGATGGGACGGGTGGGGGCGGGTGGGAGCGGCGGGGGGCGATATCCCTGGCCCCCTGCCGCCCCACCGACACCTACCGCCGATACGACTCCACGTACCCCTTCCCCGGCGACCCCACCCCCGTCACGTCGTCATATCCCCGCACCGCCCGCAACGAGCTGTCCCGCCCGAGCGTCCGCACCGACGTCGTCACACCGTCCGCCGCGTCATAGCCGTTGACGTAGTCGACACGGGCGACCGCGAGACCGGCGCCCGTGGGGTCGTCCGTCACGTCGTGGAAGACGTGCGTGCCGTAGCGGGCGTAGATCGCCGGGTTCGCGAACCCCAGCGGATGCCCGCCGCGGGCCTCCTGGGCCAGGGCCTGGACGCCCGCGACGACCGGCGCGGCGAGCGACGTGCCGCCGATGCGGTACTCGTCGTAGGCCTGCCCGCCGGAGGGGAGCGTCTGGGTCTGGCCGATCAGGAACCCGGTGTTGGGGTCAGCGATCGCCGCGATGTCCGGCACCGTGCGGTGCGGCGTCGAGCCGTTCGCCTCGGCGAGGGACCGGGGTACGACGCCCCGCTGGTAGAACGGCTGCGCCACCGTCCTGCTCGTGCCACCCCCCGCGCCCGACGTGAACGCGCCCGGGAAGTCCGTCCAGCTCTTGCCGTCGGCCGCGAGCGTCGCCTTCAGCGTGCCCCAGCCGGTCTCCCACCGGTACGCGTCGCCCTTGCCGACCGCCAGCGACGTACCGCCGACCGCCGTCACCCACGCCGAGTTCGCCGGGGTGTCGACCTGCTTGGTGCCGGTGTTCGCGACCTCGTCGCCGTCGTCCCCGGAGGAGAAGTAGAAGCCGATGCCCTCGACCGCGCCCAGCTGGAACACCTGGTCGTAGGCGGCGGCCAGGTCCGGGGTCTGGTTGGCCTCGATGTCGCCCCAGGAGTTGGAGACGATGTCGGCGAGATGCCCGTCGACGATCTTCCCGAGGGCGTCGATCAGGTCGTCGTCCTGGCAGGACGCGGACCCGACGTACACGATGTCGGAAGCGGGCGCGACCGCGTGCACGGCCTCCACGTCGAGGGTCTCCTCGCCGTACCAGCCGGATGCGTTGCAGTCCGTCGTGTGCGTGTAGTTCCGGGGCAGCACCTGGCGCAACTGGCCGCCGCGGTAGGCCGCGTCGCCGTGCTTCGACGCGTACGTCGCCGCGTCCGCCGCGATCGTCGGTGAGGCGTACGCGTCCGTGATCGCGACCCGCACCCCCTTGCCCGTACGACTGCCCGCCCCGTACGCCGCCCGCAACTGCTTGCCGGTGTAGCCCTTCACCGCGTACGGGATCTTCGTGCCGTACGCGTCGGGGAGGGTGCTCGCGACGGTCGAGCCGTAGTACGACGAGAACGGCCCCGCGTTGCGGAACACCTGGTCCGGCGGCGGCAGTTCGTCGTCGTGGGTCGCCCGGTGCGGGGCGGTGTCCAGGCCGGTGACGGTGAGGACGGCACCGTTCAGGGCGGCCGGCGCGGAGGCCGTCCTCGCGGGGGCACGGTAGGTGTGGCCGTCCTTGCGGTAGTTGTGCAGCTGTGTGCCGAACGCCCGCTCGGCGGCGGCCACATCACCCGACACGGAGACATAGCGCCGGGTCGCACCCGTGACGTCGAGACCCGCCGACTTCAGCCAGGCCTTCACCGCTGCGATCTGCGTCTTCGTCGCGCCGAAGCGGGCCCGGGCCTGACCAGCGCTCAGATACCTGCCGTAGGAGGGGGACGAGGGGTCGGAGACGGCCTTCGCGTACGCGGCGAGGCCCGTGGCGTCCCGCCCGGCCAGATAGACACGGGCGGAGACCCGGGAGCCGTCGGCGCTGGCCCCCTTGTCGGCTTCGGCGGTGGCCCACGCGGGCCGGGTCCCGTGCAGGGTGTCCCGGTCCGGGCCGGTCGCGGCCTGCGCCGCGGGTGTGGCGAGCGCCAGTGCGCCGGCGAGCAGGGGCAGCGTCGCCGCCAGCCCCGCTCCGGCGCGCAGCGCGGCGCGCGTGGATCTCATGGAGGGAACCCCCTGGGATGCGGTTCGTCGCGAGTGGATCACCCGACGTCGGTCGTGATCACTCTCGCGTTGAACCGTTCATGCCAGGGAATTCTTGGGGGCATGGCTGGGCCAAGAAGCCCCCAAGCGAACGTATCGCCACCCCAAGGAACCGTATGCGCAAGGGAATTGGGGACGGAATCGCGGCATACGTCCCGCAGGCCCCCCGATGCCTCAGGAGTGCCCCTTGTGCTCCTCGGCCGTGGCGGACGGCGACGCGCTCCTGTCGTCGTCACCGGAGGTCTTGTCGTCGGACGTCTTGTCGTCGGAGGACGACGAGCCGGCGGACCGAACTGTCGCCCCCCGCTCCTTCAGCATCCCCGTCATCAGTGAGATCTCCGACTCCTGGGCGTTGACCATGCCCTGGGCCAGCTTCTTCTCCACGCCGACCGTGCACTTGTCGACGCACCCCTGCGCCATGTGGATGCCGCCCTTGTGATGGTCGGTCATCAACTGGAGGTAGAAGATCTCGGCCTGCTTGCCGTTCAGCTTGCCCAGCTTCTCCATCTCGGCGTTGGTCGCCATGCCGGGCATCAGCGAGCCGTCCTCGCCGGAGGCCATGTCGCCCATGCCCATCCAGGCCATCGGCTTGTCCGACGACACCTTCGGCAGACCCCACAGGTCGAGCCAGCCGATCATCATGCCGCGCTGGTTGGCCTGCGTCTGCGCGATGTCGTACGCGAGCCGCCGCACTTCCACGTCGTCCGTCCGGTCGCGCACGATGTACGACATCTCGACGGCCTGCTGGTGATGGACCGCCATGTCCCGGGCGAAGCCCGCGTCCGCGGAGTCCGCGCCGGGCGGCTTCACCCCGGGCTCGTCGCCGTCGCCGTCGGCGACCGCGTAGGTGATCGCTCCGGCCGCGACGAGCACCGCCGCGGCACCGGAGGCGATCCAGCCGGTGTACTTCATCTTCCCCACTGTGCCAGGCCGTCCCTGTGACTGTTCGAGAGATTCCGTCTACGACGTGTACGCGAGGGGCTGTTACGAGAGACCGTTGGTGCAGGCGGCACCGGGCTCGGGCGTCTGCTCGCCCTGGACGTACTTCGCGAAGAACTTGTCGAGGTCCGGGTCGGCCGCGCTCTTCACCGTGCGCTGGACACCCCACGCGCTCAGCATGATCGGGTCCTTCTGCGCCTCGAGCGGGCTCATCATCGTGTACGGCGTCTTCTTGACCTTCTCCGCGAGCGCCTTGACGTCGGCGTCGGAGGCCTTGCTGTTGTACGTCACCCAGACCGCGCCGTGCTCCATGGAGTGCACGGCGTTCTCGTTCTTGATGGCCTTGTCGTAGACGTCGCCGTTGCAGTTCTGCCAGACCGGATTGTGGTCGCCGCCGACCGGCGGGGTCATCGGGTACTTCACCGACGTGGTCGGGTGGCCCTGGCTCAGCTTGCCCTTCCAGGTCTTCACGCCGTCGTCGCCCATGACGAACTTGCCCGTGACGTTCGCGTCGGCCGCCTTGCCGCTGTCCGCGTTGGTGCTTTTGTCGGACTGCGAGCGGACCAGGACCGTCCCGCCGACGACGAGACCGGCGACGATCACCACACTGGCGCCGATGGTGAGGATCCGGTTCCGGCGCTCGCGGGAGCGCTCGGCACGGCGCATCTCTTCTATGCGAGCCTTGCGCGCCGTGCTGCTGCTGTTCTTGGCGGACATGGAGTGGGTCCTTAGTGGGGGATGGGGAGGATGAGACGGTCTGGGCAACTGATCGTAATGTCAAACGACAAGTAATTTGCAGGGCGGGCACAGGAATGGCCGACGAAGCCCGGGTTCCGCACGCCCGCACACAGGGAAAAACGCCCGCACGCAGAGGAACGTGATCGCGCCCCAGCGAAATTTGAACCCGAGATGCGCATTATCTACGCTTCGGGTATGCGGCTGCTGCGCTCCACCGACCTCGCCCTGCGCGTCCTGATGCGGCTCGCCGTCGCGGGTGAGGCCAACCCTACGACCCGTGAGGTCGCCGCGGACATGGAAGTGCCGTACACGCACGCCGCGAAGGTCGTGGCCGAGCTTCAGCATCTGGGCCTGGTGGCCGCCCGGCGGGGCCGGGGCGGCGGACTCGCGCTCACCGGCGCGGGCCGTGAGGCGTCCGTCGGCTTCGTCGTCCGCGCCTTCGAGGGCGACGGCGACGTGGTCGACTGCGAGGGCAACGCCCCCTGCCCCCTCAATTCCGCCTGCCGCCTGCGCGGCGCCCTGCGCCGGGCCCAGGAGGCCTTCTACGCCTCCCTGGACCCGCTGACGGTGGCGGACATGGTCGCCGCGCCCACCGGTCCGCTGCTGCTGGGGATCACCAGCAGGGTCTAGGGCCTGTCGTCAAGCTCCCGCCGTCCGCCCGAAGGGCGGGCCGCGCGGCGTCTTCAGTCCCGGGCCAGCCACAGGTCGGGTCCGAACACCTCGTAGTGGATCTCGGCCGCCCCGACGCCCTTCTCGACGAGCTGGGCCCGCACCGCGCGCAGGAACGGCAGCGGGCCGCACAGGTACGCGCGCGTGCCCGTCGGAATCGCGACCTCCGAGAGGTCCATGAGCCCGGTGCGGTCGGCCGGATGCCCAGGTTCCGGGTGCTCGTACCAGAAGTGCACGGCCGCGTCCGGGAGCTTCGCCGCGTATGCCTCCTGGTCGGTGCGCAGGGCGTGCTCGGCGGGGGAGCGGTCGGCGTGCACGACCGTGACCGGGGCCGTGTGACCGGTGAGCGCGAGCTGCTCCAGCATGGCGATCATCGGGGTCACCCCGATACCGGCGGAGGCGAGCAGCAGGGGCACTCCGGAGTCCTGGTCGAGGACGAGATCGCCGTACGGGGCCGAGAGGCTCAGGGTGTCGCCGACGTCCACGCGCGCGTGCAGGTGGTTCGAGACCTCGCCGTCGGGGCAGCCCTGTCCGCCGCGTACGCGCTTCACGCCGATCTGCCACAGCGAGGCTCCCGGCGCGCGGGACAGGCTGTACTGGCGTATCTGCCGGGCGCCGTCCGGGAGTGTGACCCGCACGGACACGTACTGCCCCGGCCGGTGCTCGGGCAGGGGCCCGCCGTCGGCCGGGCGGAGCCGGAGGGTGACGACGTCGGCGGTCTCCCGCACCCGCTCGACGACCTCCCACTCCCGCCACCGCGATCCACCGGCCCCGGCCCCGCGCTCCTCGTAGAGCCGCCGCTCGACGGCGATCAGCGTGTCGGCCAGCAGCCGGTAGACCTCGTCCCAGGCGGCCGCGACCTCGGGGGTGACGGCGTCACCGAGGACCTCGGCGATCGCCGCGAAGAGATGCTCGCGGACCACCTCGTACTGCTCCGGGCAGATGCCCAGGGAGGCGTGCTTGTGGGCGATGCGATTCAGCATCGCGTGGTGCGGCATCGCGTCGGGCCGTTCGTCCGGACGGTCCACGAGGTGGGCGGCGAAGGCGGCGATCGAACCGGCCAGGGCCTGCCGCTGGGTGCCCGCGGCCTGGTTGCCGCGGTTGAACAGGTCCCGGAGCAGCTCCGGACGGGCGGCGAACAGCCGGTCGTAGAACCGCTCGGTGATCTCGTCGATGGCCGCGCCCACGGCGGGGAGGGTGGCGCGGACGGTCGCGGCGGAGGCATCGGACAGCAAAGGGGCTCCTCGGGGTCGGCCAGGAGGGGGGAGGGGGCTCGTTTCGCACGCTATTTAAACTTGCATATGAGATGCAAGTTTAAAGTGGGTGGTGCCGGTCGGGACCGGCCATTACAGATGTCGCCGGGAGCAGGCAAGATGGGCGGTACGGCAGTGCACACGATGTGCGGCACAGCGGTGCGATACGGCGCAGAGCGGTACACCCGCCGTATGCCAGGCGTTCAGCCCTGGGTCGGTCAGTCGATCAAGGTGCGCAACGCGCATGAAATGGTGTTGTGGTGGGATGCTCAGGTGCCCGACCGCCTCCCGTCACTCGGGAGCAAGGCGGCCTGACCAGCAAGGAATGGGTGGAAGCGGAAGATGGACAAGCAGCAGGAGTTCGTGCTCCGTACGTTGGAGGAGCGCGACATCCGTTTCGTACGCCTGTGGTTCACGGACGTGCTGGGCTTCCTGAAGTCCGTCGCCGTGGCCCCCGCCGAGCTGGAGCAGGCCTTCGACGAGGGCATCGGCTTCGACGGCTCGGCGATCGAGGGCTTCGCCCGGGTCTACGAGTCCGACATGATCGCCAAGCCGGACCCCTCGACCTTCCAGGTCCTGCCGTGGCGCGCCGAGGCCCCCGGCACGGCCCGGATGTTCTGCGACATCCTCATGCCGGACGGCTCCCCGTCCTTCGCCGACCCGCGCTACGTCCTCAAGCGCGCCCTGGCCAAGGCCTCCGACCTGGGCTTCACCTTCTACACCCACCCCGAGATCGAGTTCTTCCTGCTGAAGGACAAGCCGACGGACGGCTCCCGCCCGACCCCGGCCGACAACTCGGGTTACTTCGACCACACCCCGCAGAACGTCGGCATGGACTTCCGCCGCCAGGCGATCACCATGCTGGAGTCGATGGGCATCTCGGTCGAGTTCTCCCACCACGAGGGCGCCCCGGGCCAGCAGGAAATCGACCTGCGGTACGCCGACGCGCTCTCCACGGCGGACAACATCATGACGTTCCGCCTGGTCATGAAGCAGGTGGCGCTGGAGCAGGGCGTCCAGGCGACGTTCATGCCGAAGCCGTTCTCGGAGCACCCGGGCTCGGGCATGCACACGCACCTCTCCCTCTTCGAGGGCGACCGGAACGCGTTCTACGAGTCCGGCGCCGAGTACCAGCTCTCCAAGGTCGGCCGCTCCTTCATCGCGGGCCTGCTGAAGCACGCGGCCGAGATCGCCGCCGTGACGAACCAGTGGGTGAACTCCTACAAGCGCATCTGGGGCGGCTCCGAGCGCACGGCCGGCGCCGGCGGCGAGGCCCCCTCGTACATCTGCTGGGGCCACAACAACCGCTCGGCCCTGGTCCGCGTCCCGATGTACAAGCCCGGCAAGACGGGCTCGGCACGGGTGGAGGTCCGCTCCCTGGACTCCGGCGCCAACCCGTACCTCGCCTACGCCATGCTCCTCGCCGCCGGCCTCAAGGGCATCGAGGAGGGCTACGAACTGCCCCCCGGCGCCGAGGACGACGTCTGGGCCCTCTCCGACGCCGAGCGCCGCGCGATGGGCATCGAGCCCCTGCCCCAGAACCTGGGCGAGGCCCTCACCCTGATGGAACGCAGCGACCTGGTCGCCGAGACCCTCGGCGAGCATGTCTTCGACTTCTTCCTGCGCAACAAGAAGCAGGAGTGGGAGGAGTACCGCTCGGAGGTCACGGCGTTCGAGCTGCGGAAGAACCTGCCGGTGCTGTAGGCGCAGGTCAGAGGGTTTTCCACTGGAACCGGCACGTAGGGCCGACGGTCGTGAACCGTCGGCCCTACGGCGTGTCACGGCCTCTGGGCCGTCTGTGGGCCGTCTGGCTTCGCATCCATGCTGGCGTACATGCTGTCGACGGCCCTGCGGGTCCGTCCGTCGCTGCTCGGCATGAGGTGCGTGTAGACCCTCAGCGTGAACCCTGGGTCTGTGTGACCGAGGTACGTGCTCAACGCCTTGATGTTCTCGCCGGCGTCGAGCAGCAGCGACGCGTAGAAGTGCCGGAGCGCGTGCATGCCGTGTTCGCGGGCGGCCTGGTGGCGCTCGCCCGGCTTGGGCTCGGGGATGACACCGGCCGATACGAGCGCGGGCTTCCACACGCGAGTGTTGAAGTCGGTCCGGCGAATGGCGCCGTCTCCGTCGGCGCGAGTCAGCAGAAGTCGCTTCGTGACCAGTGGGCCGTCCGGCCGTAGCCAGGGCAGGGTGACTTCCACGGGTGGGTACTGCTCACGGTGCTGCTTCAGGACGTGCGCGATCTGGTCGGGCAGGGGCACGTCACGCACCTTGTTGCGCTTGGGCGGTCCGAAGACGAGATGTCCGCCTGTGACCTTCACCTGATAGGCGATGTGCAGCCATCCGGTATCGAACCTGATCTCGTCCTCGGGGAGACCGAAGATTTCCCCCTGTCGGAGCCCGCAACCGCCCCCGAGGTCGACCACGGGGCGAAAGCGGTCGGGCAGGGCGGCGCGTACCGCAAAGGTGCGCTCGGCGGTCCACGGCACCACGCGGCCACGTCCAGCGTCGGGCGGACGCACGGAACGGGCGTGGCATGGGTTCTTCGGCAGGTGGGTGTCGTCGACGGCCGCGTTGAAGACCGTCGAAACGCTGTTGTAGATCACGCGCCGATAGGACGAAGCGGTGACTGCCCGCTCCAGCTCACTCAGCCAGTCCCGGATGTGCTCCGGCTTGAATGATCCGAGGGGGCGTGATCCGAGATAGGGAATCGCGTGCCCGCGGAGCTGCGACACGACGGATTCACGCGTGGTCATGTCGGTCGTCTGGGTGCTGAGCCACTTCTCGGCGTACTGCCCGAACGTCACGCGCCCGGCGGTCGGGTCGATGTACTGGCCCCGAGACATGTCTGCCTCTATGTGGGCGAGCCACTGTTCAGCGAGGCGCTTCTGCCGGTCGGGGAAGCTCTTGGACTTCTCGGTGCCGTCGGGGCCGATGTACCGGGCCCGGTAGCGCATGCCGGTTCCGTGGCGGTCGGTCTTGACGCGGACGGTCTTGCCGTCGGCGGTCGTCTCAGTCTTGAACCAGCGGTCTTGGATGTGGCCGGCCATCTGGGGCGTGGTCCCTTCTGGGCATGAGGAAGGGAGGGCCACGGTGTGGCCCTCCCCGGTGGTGTCATGCGGTGTGCTGTGTGGCTGTGTCAGGCGGCGGCCTGGTCGGCGTTCTTGCGGGCGGTGACGTAGGCGTGCACGTCGGCGGGGTCGTAGCGGATGTACTTGCCGATGCGGAAGCCGGGCGGGCCGGTGCGCTTCTTGCGCCACTGGTAGACGGTCTGGACGGGTACCTCGAAGATCTCGGCGATGTCGTCGGCGGTGAGGTACCGGTCGGGGAGGCCGCTCCGGAGGGTGGCGCGGGGGTCGGTCTGGACGGGGGCGGGTGCGCTCAATGAGTCCTCCGCGAGTTGGAAATACATTCCTCTGAGTCGCGACTCATCGGCACTCAGCGGCACTCAGAGGGGTCTTGAGACGCGATGAGTCGCGACTCAGGCAAATGTGTTTCGCACTGGGTGAGGGTGATCCCGTTGTAGGTGACCACCTGGCGGCCGTACTCGTCGCGGGGACGGGTGCGGTTGAGCTGGGGCACGACGGACAGCAGGTTGCGGCCGAACACCTGCTTCGTGCCAGGGCGGACGCCGTTGTCCTCGGCCCACTCGCGCCAGACGGTCCACAGGGCGTCGACGGGCACGCTGCACGCGGGTCCGGTGGTGCAGCGCTCGCGGACGAACGCACTGGTGGGGGAGGCGGTGTCCTGCATGGTGGTGACCGCTTCACGGCTGGACTTCGGTTCGGTGATCCGGCCGGTGCGCTGGAGGCGGGCGAGGCCGTCGAGGGCCCAGTTGAGGATGCCGGGCATCTCTGCGGCGAGGCGGTCGGTGAGGGTGGTGTCTTCCTTGCCCAGCCACGAGACGCGCATGTTGAGCAGGACGAACCGTTTGGCGATGACGCCGGAGGAGTCGCCGAAGTGCGGCAGTTCGTTGGACAGCAGCATCAGCCGGGTGGGCAGCTTGCCGGTCCACTGCTCGCGGTACTTGCGGTCGACGTCGATGGTGTCCTCACCGGAAATGGTCAGCAGCCGTTCGACGACTTGGCTGTTGTCGCTTCCGGAGAGCCGGGCATCCGAGATGACCGCCAGGGGCTTGCCGATCAGGGTGGACAGTCCGAAGTTCGTGCCGAGTCCGGCGAGGGTGGGCCCGGCAAGGTTCTCCTTGCCGACCAGCTCTTTCAGCACGCGGGCGATGGTGCCCTTGCCGGAGCGGGACGGGCCGACGATCAGCATGACCTTCTGCTGGTCGGTGCGGCCGGACAGCACGTAGCCGAACCACTCCTGAAGAGCGTGGATCGCGTCCGGGTCGTCGGGCCAGATCTGCGCGAGGAAGCGTTCCCACGTCGGCGCGGTCGCGGTGGGGTCGTAGGTGAAGGGGACGGAGACGAGGTTGAAGAAGTGGGGGCCGTGCGGGAGCAGTGCGCGGTCCCGGATGCGCAGCAGTCCGTTTTCGCACGCCACGATCGGACCGCCGTCCTGCTCGCTCGCGTCACCGTTGACGTCGAGCCAGACAGGGGCGTCGGTGCCGGTGGGCAGCAGGGTGATGGCCCCGAGCGCGTCGAGCAGGTTGCTGATCTTCTGCTTTGTGGGCGCCCAGTCCCGAGCTTCGGGCTGTCCGTCCTTGCCGGGGGCGTAGAACACGGCGTGCTCCAGGCGCCGGTACATGGCGGCACGCATCTGCGCGTCGTCCGTCTCGCGCCAGCTGGTGCCGTTCCAGCTCATCCATGATGCGCGCCAGCGGCGGCATACGAGTCGTCCGTCCTCGGTCTGCCAGTCGGGCAGCAGGCGGCGGGCGACGGCCAGCGGGTTGGACGGGGCGGGCAGTTGCTCGCGTTCGGGGCTCTGGTCGCTCATGCTGCCGTCCTCCCTTCCTGGATGGTGCGGAGCGGGCAGGTGTCGCGGTGGGCTTCGTGTGCCTCGATCAGGGCGAGCACCTTGGCGTGGCCAACGGCGCTGCGCTCCCACCCGCACAGGCACTTTGAGGTGGCGGTGGGTTCGGCTGCACGTCGGCGTGCGGCCCGGATGTGAAGCCACGCGACGGGGTATCGGCCGTCGCCCTGCTGTGGGTCAGGACCACAAGCAGTTCGGGCGCCCTTGCGGGCGGCGCCTTTCGGCTCGCCCACGACCGTCCGGAGTGCGGTCGGTTCGGCGGTGCGCGGCCGGTCGGGGGTGGGTGTGATGCTTTTACCTGCGGGGCGGGGGCGGGGGGCGGTCATGCCGTCCTCCGGGGCCAGGCGGTGCGGATGGAGTAGTCCAGGGCCTTGCGGATGGTGTTGCGGCACTCGGCCGGCGACAGTCCCGCCGACTCGCCCCCGCAGGTAAAAGCCGCTTCCACGGTGGCGCGGTCGAGGTCGCCCCAGGCCACGAACCGGCCCACGGCCCGTACGGCGCGCAGAAGTTCGGCCTGTCGTCCGCCCTCGCCGGTGGTGGCCACGGCCGCGACCTCGCGTCGCAGGACCGCGGCGGCGTACCGGTCGGTGTCGCGGGTGGGCATGGGCAGGATCGGGGCCGCGGCTCGCCCCTGAGGGGCCGTCAGAGCCTTTTGGAGCCATCCGGGCAGGTTTGCGAGGGGTTCGTCGTCCAGGACCGTATACGGGCCCTGTGGGGTCATGCTGCCGGGGGCGACGACCTGTCCGCCCCACGCGCGGGTGTCGACCTTGGGCGTGAGTGTGCCGGTGGTGTTCGTGAACCGGGCGCCGAACGGGGCGGTGAAGTACAGGTGCTCTCCGCCGCTGGGGGTCCGGATGCGGCGGGTGGCGGGGACGGCCTGTCCGGCACGCTCGCAGAGCGCTTGGAAGTTGACCGCGCCGTCAGGCGTGCCCTCTTCGTCTTTGGGCTTGAGCGTGTCCAGGTCGACGACCAGCAGACCGGCGGGGCCGGTGGCGATACCGACGTTGAACGGGCCAGCAGCCCAGCACCGTTCGATACGTGCGGGATCGATGGTGGCGCGCTGCTCGAACGTACGGTGCCCGTCCGCGCAATCGCCGGTGCCAGGGCAACGGCGCTCGCCGTGCAGAGCGGGGACCTTGCTGCGCGGGCGCAGCGGAATGACGGGCCAGCCACGCGCGGCGGCGTCCAGTGCGGCGTGCAGCAGGGCGGCGGTCATACGGCGGTGCCCCCGTCCGTCCACAGGCTGAGGATGCGGTCGTTGAGGGCGTCTCCGGCGGCGGTGATGGCGGTCTGGTCGCCGGTGCGGACAGCGTCGAGCAGGGCGGCGAACTCCGGGGTGGGGCCGGGGTCCTGGAGGTCGTGCAACTGGCGAGTCATGGCGCGCAGCAGGGACCAGGTGGCGTACGGGTCGAGGAACAGGAACTGCTCGGTCAGTTCGAGCGGCTCGCCCACGGTGACCACGGCGAGGATCATGCTCCCGCCGGAGCGCGGCTCGATGCCGGTACTGACGACCCGTTCGGTTCCTTCGGGCAGTCGCGGGTGGATGCGGCGATCGGTCATGCTGGAGGTCTCCAGTTCCTTGATGGGTGCTGGCTGACAAGGGCGGCCCCGGTTCTTTGGCGAGACGGGGGCCGCCCTTGGCGTAGTTACTGGTAGAAGCGGTTGCGCTTGATCACGGCCTTGCGGATGTTGACCGTGGTCCCGCCTTTGTCGCCGCCCGCGCTGAACACCTGCACGGCGATCCAGCCGCCGAAGATGACGGCGGCGAGGGTGATGAGCTGGGTGACCAGGGCGGTCAGGGCGGTGATGAACGTGGTGAGGATCAGCAGTCCGCCGCACACGGCGAGGAACCCGACGCCCCCGAGCGCGACGTTCACCGCAGCGCGGGAGACTGCCGGTTTGGGCGTGCTCGGTTCGTGCTTGGCGGGTTCGATGGCGTAGCCGGTGATGATCCGGCCGTCGGGGAGGACGATGCTCGTCACGGTCGGGATGTGGCCCGGCTGTATGGGTACGGGCGGCGCCGGGGCGGCGGGGGTGATGGGGGTGGGGTGGTGGACTTCCACGGCCCGTTCCGGGGGTGCGTGGTGGCCGTTCTCGGGGTACATGCGGAATCCCTTCCGGCAGTAGGTCAGGGAGGCGGAGGCACACTCTGCGGGGTGGCGTGTGGAGGGGGTTTTCGGGGGTCTGACCTGCGGGCCTCCCTGCCTCCCTAGCTGATCATTCGTGCAGGTCAGGGGCAGGGAGGCGGGTCAGGGAGGGGGTTAGGGAGTTCTCCCTGCCTCCCTGACCCGGCGGGCGTCGACTCCCTGTCATCCGGCGGTGGAAGCGGAACCGTCTTCGTCGCGGTTGGCGAGGGCGCGGTGGAGGCGGTCGCGGCCGACGACCATGCGGCCGTCGGACTTGTAGGCGATGTCCGGACCGGCGGCATCAAGCACCCGCTTGAGGTCACTGTTCGTCCAGCCGCCGTAGGCGTCCTCGTTCAGCAGCGCGAGCCGCTTGAGGACGTCGGCCGTCAGGACACGCGACGCGTCGCCGACGGCGGCGGCGATGTCGGCGAGCGGGTCGCGCTCCTCGCCCCGCTCGATCACGTGCAGGGTGGTGACGCCGTCGCGCAGGGCCTTGGCGCGGTTGGTGAGGGCTTCGGCCGCGTCGTCGTCGATGTAGTGCGTGCGCACCGTGATGGACGCCTGTCCGGCCGGAATGGCGATGCCGTCGGAGGCGACGACCAGCGTTCCCCTATCCAGGCCGGGACGCAGCATGTTCGGCGCGGCACCGCCGTCGACGGCCTTGTCCCCGAGCGCCATGCGGGCCTGCGACTCGGTGCCCAGCGCGAGGGAGGCGCGTGTGTGGGCGCCCTCGCGGACCAGCTTGGGAAGGTTCTGGTCGGTGGGGTCCTGCGTCCCCTGCCACATCAGTACATTCACCGCACGGCCCTGGTTGTGGATCTTGCGGACGGCCATGAAGTAGCGGGAGTTGGACTTGGAGCCGCCGTAGGGGCGCTTGTCCTCGTCCTTGGCCGGGCACATGAACGCCACCTGTGCCTCGTCGACCAGCACAATCAGCGGCGGGAACGTGCTGCCGGGCGGGGCCTGGAGACGGCGGTTCATCTCCTCCACCGCGCCTTCCACCATCTCCGTCACCTGGATCACGTGCTCATCCGTCGGGCCCTGGATCAGAGTGGTGGCGAGCCCGTCGAACATGGCCCAGTCACCCACGCCCTTGAGGTCGCCCATGAGGAACTGCACCGACTTGTCCAGCGCGACCCACAGGGCGAGGGAGCGCAGGGCGACGGTCTTGCCCTGGTTGGACAGACCGGTGATGAGCAGGTGGCGCTGGTAGAGGCTGATGGCGGCGGCGTCCCCGCGCAGGTCCTGCCCCCACGGCGCCTTGCCCTTGGCGTAGTCGGCGGTCATCGTCTCGTCCGTGACCAGCGGAGACGGGCCGATCGGCTCGTCCAGCGCTCCGGAGTCGGCGACCCAGAGCCGGACCGTACGGGCGGCCTGAGGGATCGTGATGAACACCTCGTGCTCGTGCCGGGTCAGGTTCTCCGCCAGCTTGCGCCGCTTGCCCTGCACCTCGTTCGTCGACACCCCCGAGGGAAGGGTGACATCGACCTCGATGCCGCATCCGGCGATCCGGATCGGACCGAGCATGGACGCGCCGGCGTCACCCATCTCCTTGATGGCGTTGCGCAGCGCCGGGACCCCCAGGTCGCGCAGGGCCTTGACCACGATGGACGGGGTGATCGGCTCGCCCTCGCCCGTCCGGACGTTGGCGGGGAGTGCCCACTGGGGTGCGGCGTGCTGTTTGCGGCCGACCGACCACAGGGCGAGCAGCGCGAGGAACGGGCCGATCGTGAGCGCCGGGCCCCACACGATCTGCACGATCCGGATCAGCAGGGCGATGAAGTCGATGGTGGCCGCGAGCGGGGTGATGACGTCTTTGACGTCGCCGTTGTTGATGGCCATGACGACCCCGAGCGCGACCAGGACACCGATGCTCATGCCCGCCCCGACGGCCGCGCCCTTGGCGGCCTCCACCGGGGAGTGGAGCAGGTCCATGCGGCGGTGGTGCCGGGCGGCGCGGAAGCGTTGCAACCGCTCCTCCCACTCCTCCGCCGCTTCGAGGTTCCCCGCGGCTTCGGCGGCACGGATCATGCGCTCGTAGCGAGAACCGGTGCGGCCGTCCCAGGTGCGGCGGGCCACGATCCGCCCGCCGTTGAACGTGTAGGACCCGTGCCGGGCCACCGCCCGCGCCGTCGCCCTGGTCGACTCATGCGTAACGGCCGACTTCACCGCGCGGCCGGAGCGCACCCACAGCGGCGCGGGCGGCGCCAGCGGGGCGTCCGGGACGACGGTCAGCACCGTAGGCGTCGCTGTGCCGTCGGCCGGGGGATCGGTGGGCTTGCGGAGGTGAACGACGTTCTCAGACATGCTGGAAGTTCTCCTGACTGCCCCAGGTCGGGGCGGGAGGTTGAGGGCACCCCGCCCGGCAGCCGGGACGGGCGGGGCGGTGTGTTCAGCGGGCGCGGTTCTCGCGGTGGCTGAGCTGGGACGACTCGGTGCGGGGACCGTCCAGCCAGCAGAACGGGCGGATGCCGTCGGCGGTCTTGAACACGCGGATGGCCGTACCCGGCGCGGCGTGCGGGAGGCCGCAGACGCGGCCCCGGTGGAGGGAAGCCAGCAGGCGGGCGGCGTGGTGCTCGCATCCGTCGGCACCGGCGCCCCTGGCGTCCAGTACGGTCACCACCACCGGACCGCCGCAGGGGGTGGGGTCCTCCGGATGAGCGGCGCGGCAACGGTGAAGGGCCACGCTCACCACCAACTCGACTTCTTCTTGGGCACGATGTACGGGCAGCCGTTGCGCATGTGGTCCACGCACTGCGGGCACTCGCGGGGAGGCGTGTCCTTGCCGGGCATGGTCACCACCATCCCGAGGACTTCTTGGCGGCCTTGGCACGGGCGGCCTCAGTGATCAGCCGCTGACGCTCGCCGTGCAGGGCCGTCAGCTCCGCAATCAGCCGCGTCTCGACGGCGGAACCGATGGAGTCCATCCGGTCCTCGGCACCGGCCGTGCTGCGGCCCTTGTGGACGCTGCGGGCACCCTTGGCCATGGCGCGGGTCATCGCCAGCCGTTCACGGCTGGTCAGCGGCCACCACTCGCCCCGCCGCACGGCTTCCAGCTTCTTGACGGTCTTGTCGATCTCGCGGTCGAGGCGGCGTATCTCGGAGTTGCCCATGTCAGAGGCTCCGTTCGGACCCGTGCGGGTCGGGGTAGGCGCACGGCACGCAGGTGCCGAGCGAGGTCGGGATGCAGTAGCTGTAGGTGATCCGGCACTCGGGGCAGGTGCGGCGGGCGAGCATCGCCAGGGCGAGCGCGCCCCACTTGCGCGAGGTCATCGGCCGCACCGGCTTGGCGAGGTCGATCCGGTAGAGGTAGGCGACCAGCGGCGGGCGCCGGTGCCGGCCGCGCATGACCTGCGCCGCCACCTCCTGACCGCCCGGACGCAGACCGAGCGCGCGCAGTCCGCGGCGGGTGGCGTAGCCGTCCGGCGCGCACTTCCACGGGTAGGTGGGGATGCCGTAGCGGTCGCCGTCCGGGTCGAAGAACGCGGCACGGGCCATCATCAGGCGGCCTTGGCGGCGCGCTCAGCGAGCAGCGTGTCCCGAAGCGTCCGCGCGTTCACCGGGGAGGTGCGGAGCGCGCGGCGGATGCCTTCGGCGGTCACCTTGGCGTCCGGCCAATCGGCCGTCGCCGTCCGTGCCTCGTCCAGGAGTTGAGCCGCCGTGCGGCGCGGCCGTGGCGATCGGGCCGACTCGGGAACCCGACCGGTCGCCCGACGGGTCGGGGTCGACTCCGCCGCCACCGTCCGCTTCTCGATCGAGGCGACCGGCGCCCGGTCGACCGCCAGGGCAACGGCGGGTACGGGCTTGAGCGGGAGGGTAGATTTCGTGAAGTCGACCGCCACCGGATCGGGCACCCGCACCACCGTCGCCGTGATCGACTCCGGGGTCGATTCCGGCAGGTCAGCCATAGACCGTTTACTCACGGTCTCGGTAGATTCCTCCGCGTTCGCGACCAGGGTGGGGATCGGGGTGGTGCCGCCGAACATCGACAGGAGTGCGGCGTTCGCACCGGCGGTGACGCGGTCGCGCTGGACGTCCAGCAGCCTCGATCCGAGTGCCGTGTCCCCGACTCCGACCTTGCGGGCCAGCCGCCACGACTTGCGCTCCGACCACTTCTTGATCCGGTCGCTGGGGTGGTGTTCGGCGCGGGCGCGGTGGTAGGCGAGGGCCTGCACGATGTCGGCGGTGCGTCGCTCGTTCTCGGCGTCGCGGCCGTCGGTGTGGACGACGATCCGGCGGGCGAGGAATGCCATGCCTTCCGCCGACACGGACATGCCCATCGGGGTCAGGGCGTAGATGACGGTCCGGCCCGGGTCCGGCGCGGCCATGGCGCCCATGGCGGACGCGGCGGTCGGCAGCGCCCACAGTCCGAGCCGCACGACGCGCGGGGAGGACTGGCCCAGCATGGTCAGCCCCAACAGGACCAGGGCGAGCACGGCGGTGGCGCCCTCGCCGGCGGCGAGGGCCCCGAGCGCGGTGCCCTTGCCGTAGGAGTGCCCGATGTTGCTGTAGGTGCCGATACCGCCGATCACGCCCGTGGCCAGCATCGGCACGAACGCGGCCGTCAGCACCCCGATCTGAACCTTCGTCAGAGGCTTGCGGGTCTCGCTCACGCCGCACCCCCCACCACGGCGATCAGCGCCGCGAGGGCAAGCAGCGCGCCGCCCGCGCACGTCAGGTCGATGGCGCGGCGCAGACCGGTGAACTTGGCGACCGCGAGCCGGGACAGACCCGCGATATCCGCACTGCGGTCGACCTCGGCCAGCGTGGCCGTGATCTCCTCGGCGGTGAGCGTCGCCCACAGGGGGAAACCGTGCCGGCCCCGCAGGTTCGGCCGCACCGACCGCAGCAGCAGACCAGACGCCCCGACCAGCAGCACCATGCCGGACCCACCCACCGCGTAGGCGGCGGGGTTCAGCGGCATGTCCTTGGCGACCGTCCACGCACCGGCCAGCACCGCGCCGATGAACGCGAGCAGAAGACCGGTCTTGGTGTCCGTCCGCGCGATCTCCGCCTTCACCTCAGCGTGCGCGGCCGTCAGGTTCGCATCGGCGGCGCTCACGCGGCACCGCCCGCCGTACGGTCGGCGGCGGAGCGGTTGGCCAGCGCCCGCCGCTCCTCCAGCACCCTGCCGAACGCCCGGCGCAGACGCTTGGTGTCCACCTCGTTCGGCGTGTGGTTGAGAGCGATGATCTGCGCGTCGATCAAGTCGACGTCCGCCAGGATCGCGGGCATCTCCTGCTCGATCGCGTCCAGCTCGGCGTTCGTCGGCTCCATGAAGTCGGCGAACGCCGTAACAGCGTCCTGAACAGTGACGATGGGACTCATTGGGTCGTGTTCCTCTCACAGGGGGGAACGGCCCGAACAGCACCCCCGGAGTTGGCCCTCCGGGGGTGCGCGCCGTTGAAGTCGGAAACCCTCCGGCTCCCCTCAGCCCCGCCCGTACGACCAGCACGCAAGAGCGCGGTCGGACGGGCAGGGGAGGCAACCGGCCGCAGCTTCAGCCGCTGCGATGGCAGGAAGGCGACCGCACTGGACGGCCGCCGTGGTCCGGCTAGAAGTTGAAGTGCAGATCTCCGTGGTGCGTGCCACCAGAGACCCCGTGAAAGTCGCCGTCGACCACGGTCACGTCCTGGCTCTGCTGCGCCTGCTGCTCTTCGTAGATCCGTCCGGTCATACCGGCCTGGATGGCGGCGGTGATCTCTTCGGGTGTCTGAGGCATCCCCATGACTGGTCTCCCTTGGGTGAAGGCGGAACGGCTTGAGGCCCACTCATTGCGTGAGCGGGTAGACCGGCCTGAACGGCGGCCGGAGCACCCCGGACCGGACGCGAACCGGTCAGGCTGCCTTCCGGGGCTCCGCGATCTTTGCCCTTGTCTCACCGCACGTGTGGGTCACTTGTCCGCCCTGTAGGGACGGCATGGGAGAAGGTTCTTGCTGCTCGTGCGGCAGGGCCTACGGCTTGTCGCTGTTGCCTGATGCTTCTGACGGCCGCTCTTCCCCATGTGCAGGCTGCGGTGCGCCCTTTGTTGAGTTCTCAACCAACGTGCGCTGCCTTCGTACTCACCCCTGCGGGCTTTCCTCCGGGCACATCCCTAGACTGGACCGGTGGACCGGTCCAGTCAACCTCCAAGTCCCCATCGGAGTCGGCGAGTTGGTCATTGGTACTGGTCAGGGGCCATAAAAAGAAAAGAAAAAGCTGGACCGGCGGACCGGTCCAGCTCCCTTATGGGTCACTCTGGCCTACATCGCATAGGTGTCCACCTGCTCGTAGTGAGGGGAGGGAGTGACGCCCTCCTCGCATACGAGCGGGCGCCCCTCTTGGTCGTATGCGGTATGTAGAACCACGGCGACTGCCGTTGCTTCGGGCAGTCCCAGGTGATGGGCTTCGGACTCGGTTGCTAGGCGGACCGTGGTCACGTCCACTCCCTCTACGGGAAAGCGGCCGGTCTGTCGGCGCACGTAACGAGTAGTTCCCTCCGGGATGGGGGCGGTCTGCGCGAGTCGTGGGGAGGCTTCCGCGATCTCGAGCGGGAACCAGGCTTCCGCGTAGCTGTGCGGACTCCCGTCCGGGAGTTGGAGGATACGGATGCGTCGCAGCGTAGACACGCCAGAGTCCATGCCGAGCACGGCGGCCACTCGCGCAGGTGGCTCCGCCCAATCCGGCTCGCCGACGCGCAGGAAGGGCATGCCGCCGGCGATGCGAGCGGAGCCCGCCCGCCGCGCGCCCGCAGGCCGTGCGACGGGCGTTTCCGTCACCACAAAACCTGTCCCTTGCTTGGCCACGACGACGCCGTCGTTCCGCAGCACGTCCATCGCTTTGACGGTCGTCGCGCGCGACACCGACCACTGTTCCGCCAGGTCACGCCCGGATGGCAGGGTCTCCCCCGGCGCGAACTCGCCAGCGGCGATTCGGGCGCGCAGCGACTCCGCGATCTCCTCATACTTCAGTAGCGCCATTGAATGCCCCTCTTGCCGTCTCCATGGTGGACTGGTCCACCGGTACACAGCATACTGCCGTTATGTCGAATTTCGGATTGGCTCCTTCCGTTCTGCGCTTCTACGGCGAGACCGTCGACGAAAGCAGCCGCCTGCACCGGTCAGCGGATGGTCGTCTTGAGCTGGCCCGGACCAAGGAACTCCTGCGACGCTTCCTGCCGCCGGCGCCTGCGAGCGTGCTGGACGTCGGAGGCGGGGCCGGTGTGCACGCAGAGTGGCTGGTCAAGGACGGGTACGCGGTCTCCTTGGTCGATCCCATTCCGCGGCACATTGAGCAGGCAGCCGCCATCTGCTCGGCGTCGCTCGGAGACGCGCGAGCGCTCGACGCTGACGACGACAGCTACGACGTGGTGCAGCTACTTGGCCCCCTCTATCACCTGCCCGACGCTGCTGACCGCCGCAGGGCGCTCGCTGAAGCTCGCCGCGTGGTGAAGCCGGGTGGGCTCGTAGCCGCAGCAGCGATTAACCGCTACGCCTCACTCTTCGAGCACGTCACGTACGCACACCTGCACACTGAGCGCATGCAGGAGCCGGTGTCCAAGATTCTCCGCACGGCCGTGCACGAGGGCCCGCACTTCACCCTGGCGTACTTCCACCGGGCAGAGGAACTTGCCGATGAGCTACGGGAGTCGGGGCTCACCGACGTGGAGGTGTTCGGGATCGAAGGTCCGGCATGGTCGCTGGTCAAGGCTGTTGAACAACAGCCAGGCGAGGGACCTACCGATGACCTGATTGCCTCCGCCATGACGGCCGCGCGGATGGCTGAGCCGTACCCGGAGCTGCTCGCTGCCAGCTCGCACCTTCTGGCCGTCGGTCGGGCTCCCGCCAACGTCACCGCTTAACCGGCCGAGAGGTCAGCTGGGCCGGGATGCGATCTGGCGGCGGGCAGGACCCCAGACACGCGCGTGTCGGAGTCCCGCTACAAAGGAGCTGATGCGCTGGTCAGCGCGGGCGGCTCCGTCTCATAGGTCTGCGACAACTCACGGCCGGGCGGGCGTCTGGCCGGCGGGTGTCGCAGGTTCGAATCCTGCCGGGAACCAGTAAAAAAGGCCACGCCCGATCACAGTCCGGGGCCTTTGACCCTTCTCGCATCAACGGACACGGTCACTGACAAGAAAGCCTGGGGCTCTGATACGGCCGGACCGAACTTCCGGTCCCGTGGATGCCCAGAGGGTACGCCCACCCCGCACCATGATCCCCCCTTCCTCGAATGGCACATCTGCCCCACAAGGGATCTAATGTTTCATGGGTCACTGCGGGGAGGGCACGACCCCGGCCCAGAGCCTTCGCGTCACACAGACGGGGAGACACAATGGCACGAACCGCTTCGGGCACCGAACGACTGTCGGCCTACTCCGCGTTCGCCAGCGCTGCCATCGCAGTACTCGCTACCGTCACGGCGATGGTTTCCGCCTTCGCTGCTATAAACGCTTCAAATAGAATCGCGGAGGTGCAGCAACATAACGCGGCCCGCGCCGAGATATCTAATTATGTGGTCGAAATGGGTCAATATGATCAAGATGGCGGCTCTATATATCGGAACGAGATAGCGACCCTTGCAAAGCAGGTCGACACGCTGATAAACATTTATGGGCAGGATAGTTTAAATCTGAGCCCATCAGCATACCGGCTCACGGGACTCTACACTTCGCTTTCCACTGCAGAACTGGAACTCGCGGCATCCATGGAGCGCCGGGCGTTGAGTTTGGCCACCAAGCGGGTCCCTGATGGTTCTGGAGGGACCCGCATGGCCGATCCGTTCGAAGCCCTCCAATCACATCGCGTCCTGGCCGACATAGCTGCCCAGAACCTCGACCTGACCAAGATGGTGAAGGAATACGAGGCAGCGCTCCACATCTCGGCCACAGAGGGAGACCAGAGCCGCTACATAGGAGTCGAGGCAAGCCGCTACACCCGAGCTTACCGTGCGCTGAGTGCGATGATGCTGGTTGACAACAGGCCGCCAACGTCAGCGCAATGTGCCATGGTGCGAAAATTCGCTTTCGAATCTGTAGAGGACTTTAAATATCTAGGCAAGGAAAACCCCGAACTCGCTCGCCGGGCCTTGCGAATCAAGGACAATGCGTGCCAAGTGCCTGTCGACCTGGAGCCTCTCAAAAAGGCGGCGTTCCAAGTCGGGCGCTCTTTGGCCGTAGGAGGGTAGCCTGGATTCCTGCCATAATAATCACCCTCCCGAAATCCGAGCGCCGGTACTACATAGTCAACCATGACCGTCGTCGCCCAAGCACACGCGGGGGGCTCGAGTCCATTTCGGAGACACCGGTCCGCATCTTAGAGGCTCACGCGGGGCCAAGGGGAGACTTGGGTTCATCATGCGGCTTCATTCAGTGAGGGATTTTTCACCACTTTGCCCGTTGCTTGGAATCGGCCGAACGAGAACTGGAGACCTTCCGCTGGTGCGCCGACGAACCCATCGACGTGTCTCTCGACTCCGATCAGTTCGGTGTCGACTTTCGTGAGCGGCCTGATCGACAAGTGGGCCCTGCGCGTCCGGCTCCACACCGATGGGCGTGCCAGAGCCGTGCCAGATCGTGCGGGGAACCACGGTGAAAGCAGCCGCGCCCGACAAGGCCGCTCCCCCACCCTTCGCCCAGCTCGGCGCCCGGAACGGCCACCAAATGCCCGCCGCTTCCCAAGCTGATGCCCTGAAGGTTCCTGTGAGGATGTTGAGCCGTCCTGTGCAGGTCAGATAGGGCGCGGCCGAGCGCTGAGCGGCCATCTGTGAATCTCCTAGTCCCGCCCGGCGGGGCCGTCTGTGGGCCGTTGAAGGGCGGCCCACAGCGACCAACAACGACCATCAATGACCGCCCCATCCCTGGTCAGCGACTGGTCAACCCCGATCAGGCGAGGCCGTTCCCGCCCTGTACAACTTCCTGCGCAACAAGAAGCAGGAGTGGGAGGAGTACCGCTCGGAGGTCACGGCGTTCGAGCTGCGGAAGAACCTGCCGGTGCTGTAGGGCTCGGCCCGCGCCCCTCTCGGGGCGCGGGGCGACCGTCACTCTCCTCGGGCGGCGAGATCCGCCAGCACCTTGTGCAGGGGCTCCGTCTCCCGGCGTTTGTACTCCTGGATCGCCCAGCCGTTGCCGTCGGGGTCCTTGAAGTACATGAAGGTCGCGCCGTCCTGCGGGGCGAACCGCACCGGCTCGCTGATGTCGAGGCCGCGGCCGGTCAGCTCGTCGTACGCCGCCTTCGCGTCCGTGACGCACAGCTGGAGGCCGTGGTACGTGCCCGGCTGCGGGGTGCCGGTGGGGACCCGGAGGCCGTCGACGAGGGCGATCGAACAGCCCGAGCCCGGTGGGGTCAGCTGGACGATCCGTACGCCCTCCATGACCTCGCCGTCGAGGTCCACGTGGAAACCGACCTTGTCCTGGTAGAACTCCTTGGCCCGGTCCACGTCGGAGACCGGCAGCAGGATCACTTCGAGGCTCATGTCCATGGCATGACTCCCTTGTCGCCGTCAGACCTCTCTCGAACCGTCACCGCGTCCGGCTGAACGGCTCCCCCTCACCGAAGCCGAAAACGATGCTCTGCGCCACCGCGATGACCAGGTTCCGCCGCTTCCAAGGCCCCCGGCACTGCTGATGGTCCTGCTGGCCCAGATGGTCCTGTTGGGGGCTGCCGCCCCCCAGACCCCCGCTTCCGGTCCGCAGGGGTGGATGCGGGCTGCCGACCCCTGCGGGTCCGTGGGGGTTGGTCGCGCAGTTCCCCGCGCCCCTGGGGAGGTCGCAGCAGAGTCTGCCGCAGAGGCGCGAGTGGACTGGCGCAGTCGCGTATGGCGCTACGCACACCCCCACCCAGACGCACAGGCCGCCGCAGGCACCCGGCTCAAGCCCCGGCTCAAGCCCCCGGCTCAAGCCCCCGGCTCAAGCCCCCGGCTCAAGCCCCGGCTCAAGCCCCGGCTCAAGCCCCGGCTCAAGCCCCGGCTCAAGCCCCGGCTCAAGCCCCGGCTCAAGCCCCGGCTCAAGCCCCGGCTCAAGCCCCGGCTCAAGCCCGGCTCAAGCCCGGCTCAAGCCCCGGCTCAAGCCCCCGGCTCAAGCCCCGGCCTCAAGCCCCGGCCCAAGCCCGGTCCCAGACCAGCCCAGCGCTTTGCGCAGCCACACCGGTTAGGCTCGACCTTCGTACGACCTTGATCGGACGGGAGGCCGAGGATGACGGCGCCGGGGCGCAGGAGCAGTACCTTCTCGCGGCTGCTGCGGCACGGCTTCACGGATCCCTCGGCCGCCGAGCGGTTGCTGGAGAGTGTCGAGCTGACCGCCGTACGGAACGACCCGGTGCTGTTGGAGGCCCTGGGCGCCACCGCCGATCCGGATCTCGCGCTGCTCGGGCTCGTCCGGCTGCTGGAGGCGCAGCCCGATCACAAGGCCCGGCGCGAGGTGCTGGACACGCTGATAGCGGCCAAGCCGCTGCGCGACCGGCTGCTCGGGGTGCTCGGCGCGTCCGCCGCGCTCGGCGACCATCTCTTCCGCCACCCGCACGACTGGCAGGCGCTCGTGACGTACGAGCCGCAGGACCTGCACCCGGGCGTGGCGGAGTTCGAACGGGGTCTCGCCGAGGCCACCGACCCCGTCGCCCTGCGCGTCGCCTACCGCCGCTGTCTGCTCTCCATCGCCGCCCGTGACGTCTGCGGCACCACCGATGTCGCCCAGGTAGCCGCCGAGCTCGCCGACCTCGCCACCGCCACCCTCCGAGCGGCCCTCGCCATCGCCCGCGCCGCCGCCCCCGACGACGCGGCCCTGTGCCGGCTCGCGGTGATCGCGATGGGCAAGTGCGGCGGACACGAGCTGAACTACGTCTCCGACGTCGACGTCATCTTCGTCGGCGAGACCGCGGACGGGGCCGACGAACAGAAGGCCGTCCGCGCCGCCACCCGGCTCGCCGCGCACATGATGCGGATCTGCTCCGAGTCGACGATCGAGGGGTCCATCTGGCCCGTCGACGCCAATCTGCGGCCCGAGGGGCGCAACGGCCCGCTCGTACGGACGCTCAGCAGCCACCTCGCCTACTACCAGCGGTGGGCGAAGACCTGGGAGTTCCAGGCCCTGCTGAAGGCCCGGCCGGTCGCGGGGGACCTGGAGCTGGGGGAGCAGTACGTCGCCGCGCTCGAACCCCTCGTCTGGAAGGCCGCCGAGCGGGAGAACTTCGTCGCCGACGTGCAGCGCATGCGGCGCCGGGTCGTCGAGAACATCCCGGCCGCCGAGATCGACCGCCAGCTGAAGCTCGGGCCGGGCGGCCTGCGGGACGTCGAGTTCGCCGTCCAGCTGCTCCAGCTCGTGCACGGGCGCGCCGACACGTCACTGCGCAGCGGCACCACCCTCGACGCGCTGCGGGCGCTGGCCGTGGGCGGTTACGTCGGGCGCCAGGACGCGGCCCAGCTCGACGCGGCGTACCGCTATCTGCGCTCGATGGAACACCGTATCCAGCTCTACCGCCTCCGCCGCACCCACCTCGTCCCCGAGGACGAGACGGACCTGCGCCGCATCGGCCGCTCGTTCGGCCTGCGCACCGAACCGGTCGCCGAGCTGAACCGCGAGTGGCGGCGCCACGCGGCCGTCGTACGGCGGCTGCACGAGAAGCTCTTCTACCGTCCGCTGCTCGACGCGGTAGCCCAACTCGCCCCGGGCGAGACCAGGTTGAGCACTGGCGCGGCCCGCGAACGCCTCGTCGCCCTCGGCTACGCCGACCCCGCGGCCGCCCTGCGCCACCTGGAGGCGCTGGCCTCAGGCGTCACCCGCAAGGCGGCGATCCAGCGGACGCTGCTGCCGGTGCTGCTCGGCTGGTTCGCCGACTCCGCCGACCCCGACGCCGGGCTCCTCAACTTCCGTAAGGTCTCGGACGCGCTCGGCCGGACCCCCTGGTACCTGCGGCTCCTGCGGGACGAGGGGGCCGCCGCGCAGAACCTCGCCCGCGTGCTCTCCGCCGGCCGCCTCGCCCCCGACCTCCTCATGCGTGCCCCGGAGGCCGTCTCCCTCCTCGGTGACGGAGAGGGCGTGGCCGGTGGCGCCGGCGGGCTCGAACCCCGCGAACGCGCCCACCTCGAACAGGAGATCCTCGCCGCCGTCGGCCGTGCCGACGGCGCCGAACAGGGGGTCACGGCGGCACGCGGCGTACGGCGACGCGAGCTGTTCCGTACGGCCGCCATGGACATCGTCGGTTCGTACGGCACCGAGGCGTCCCCGGCCGCCGCCGACCAGGGCGCGCTGGTGGACCTGGTCGGCGGCGCGGTCTCCGACCTGACGGCCGCGACCCTCGCCGGGACCCTGCGGGCCGTGGTCCGTGACGGCTGGGGCGACACCCTGCCGACCCGCTTCGCGGTCATCGGCATGGGCCGCTTCGGCGGCCACGAGCTGGGCTACGGCTCCGACGCCGATGTGCTCTTCGTCCATGAGCCCCGGGAGGGCGTCGAGGAGCGGGAGGCCTCCGAGGCGGCCAGCAAGGTCGTCGCCGAGATGCGCCGGCTGCTCCAGATCCCGAGCGCCGATCCGCCGCTGCTCATCGACGCGGACCTCAGGCCCGAGGGCAAGTCCGGGCCGCTCGTGCGCACCCTGAAGTCCTACGAGGCGTACTACCGCCGGTGGTCCCTGGGGTGGGAGTCCCAGGCCCTGCTGCGGGCGGAGCCGTTCGCCGGGGACGAGGACCTGGGCCGCCGCTTCATCGAGCTCATCGACCCGTTGCGGTATCCGGCGGACGGGCTGGGCGAGGACGCCGTACGGGAGATCCGGCGCCTCAAGGCCCGTATGGAGTCCGAGCGGCTGCCGCGCGGCGCCGATCCGACCCTGCACACCAAGCTCGGGCGGGGTGGTCTGTCCGACGTGGAGTGGACCGTGCAGCTGCTTCAGCTCCGGCACGGGTGGAGGGAGCCGGGTCTGCGTACGACGCGGACGCGCGACGCCCTCGCCGCCGCGCGCGCGGCGGGGCTGGTGGGGGCGGAGGACGCGGCGACGCTGGACGAGGCGTGGGTGTTGGCCACGCGGGTCCGGAACGCGGTGATGCTGGTGCGGGGGCGGGCGGGCGACACGTTCCCCTCGGACAGCCGCGAGCTCGCCGCCGTGGGCCGCTACCTGGGCTACGGCCCCGGCCACGTGGGCGACATGCTGGACGACTACCGACGAACGACGCGACGGGCTCGGGCGGTGGTGGAGGAGTTGTTCTACGGCGGGTGACGCTGGCGGGGCCCTGGCGTTCTCCCCCCCCCCGCCCCTACCCGTCCCATCCCTGGGGGCTACGCACCCAGACCCCCCGGGGCCGGTTCGTCGGCTGCGGTCGCCGTGGACGACGGCATCGCGTTGGTCCACCGCGGCCGGTGGGGCTTCTCGCGCGGTTCCCGCGCTCCTTCAGGGGCGCGAGCGACCACGTCCCACCCACCCGAGCTCTCCCGCGCGATTCGGGTCGCGGGGACGAACCCTCTCCCGGTCACCTTGCGGCGACGACGCCGCCCGCATCCTCCGGCGCCCGCCGCGTCGTCCCCGTCCACTGCGACAGCTGGTTGCACTTCACCGAGAGCCGCGAGGACCTGGTGGCCGCGTTCGCGGAAGCGGGGCCGGCGGACCTGCTGACCTGAGCCCGAGCAGGGCTATGCCTTCGCCGAAGCCAATCGCCGCTCTTCGCGGCCGTCCGTCACCACACGCGGCAGCGCGTACGGCAACGAGCCGTACCACAGCCGCGCCACCGTGTAGCCGAAGGCGAGGCAGAGCATGCCGCCGACCGCGTCCAGCCAGAAGTGGTTGGCGGTGGCGACGATCACCACCAGCGTCAGTACGGGGTAGAGCAGGCCCAGGACGCGGACCCACGGCACGGACGCCAGCGCGAAGATCGTCAGGCCGCACCACAGCGACCAGCCGATGTGCATCGACGGCATCGCCGCGTACTGGTTCGACATGTGTTTCAGGTCGCCGGAGGCCATCGAGCCCCACGTCTGGTGGACGAGGACCGTGTCCACGAAGTTCTCGTGGGGCATCAGGCGGGGCGGGGCCAGCGGATAGAAGTAGTACCCGACCAGGGCCACCGCCGTGGTGGCGAACAACACCAGACGTGTCGCCGCGTACCGACCCGGATGACTACGGTAGAGCCACACGAGAACACCCAGCGTGACCACGAAGTGCAGGGTCGCGTAGTAGTAGTTCATCCCGACGATCAGCCACGTCACCGAGTTCACCGCGTGATTCACGGAGTCCTCGACCGCGATCCCGAGGTGATACTCCATCCGCCAGATCCAGTCGGCGTTCCTCAGCGCCTCGTGCCTCTGCTCCGGCACCGCGTTGCGGATCAGTGAATACGTCCAGTAACTCACCGCGATGAGGAGGATCTCGAACCAGAGCCGAGGGCGGCGAGGGACCCGCCTGCGACGCAGGAAACCCTGCTCCGGGGCACCCATGACGGGCCGCGGAGCGGCCTGCTCCCGGCCTTCCTCAACTGTCGTCACGGTCGAGTCACCCATGGGCACAGAGTCTGCCAGAAAAGCGGTTCCCCACCGATCATCCTCTGGTCGGGTTCAATACGCACGTTCATAGGGGTACGTGCCAGGGTCGCCTACTACGTACGTATTGCGCCACCCCCCAAACTCTCCGTCTTACGGACGAGTCCGTTCCCCGGGGGCCGAAGCGGTCGAACCCCGCACCACCAGCTCCGGCATGAACACGAACTCGCTGTGGGGCGCCGGCGTCCCGCCGATCTCCTCCAGCAACGTACGCACCGCCGCCTGGCCCATCGCCGGGACCGGCTTGCGGACCGTCGTCAGGGGCGGGTCGGTGAAAGCGATCAAGGGGGAGTCGTCGAAACCGACGACCGAGATGTCCCGCGGGACCTCCAGGCCCCGCTGCCGGGCCGCCCGGATCGCGCCGAGCGCCATCATGTCGCTCGCGCACACCACCGCCGTACAGTCCCGGTCCATGAGTGCGGTGGCCGCGGCCTGGCCGCCCTCCAGGGTGTACAGGGAGTGCTGGACCAGCTCGGCCTCCACGGTCGCGGCGCTCAGCCCGAGCTGATCCTGCACCGTACGGACGAAGCCCTCGATCTTGCGCTGGACCGGGACGAAGCGCTTCGGGCCCAGGGCCAGGCCTATGCGGGTGTGGCCCAGCGACACCAGATGTGTCACCGCCAGGCTCATCGCCGCGCGGTCGTCGGGGGAGATGAAAGGCGCCTGCACCTTCGGCGAGAAGCCGTCCACCAGCACGAACGGCACACCCTGGGCGCGCAGCTGCTCATAGCGCTGCATGTCCGCGGAGGTGTCCGCGTGCAGGCCCGAGACGAAGATGATGCCGGCGACCCCACGGTCGACGAGCATCTCCGTCAGCTCGTCCTCCGTCGAACCGCCCGGGGTCTGGGTCGCGAGGACCGGCGTATAGCCCTGCCGGGTCAGCGCCTGGCCGATGACCTGGGCCAGGGCCGGGAATATCGGGTTCTCCAGCTCCGGGGTTATGAGGCCCACCAGACCCGCGCTGCGCTGACGCAGCCGCACGGGCCGTTCGTAGCCCAGTACGTCGAGGGCGGCCAGAACGGACTGGCGAGTGGTCGCGGCGACGCCCGGCTTCCCGTTCAGGACGCGACTGACAGTCGCCTCGCTGACCCCCGCCTGGGCTGCGATGTCGGCAAGCCGTGTGGTCACAGCACTGGACTGTACCGGCCGGGCATCCGCTTGCCCACCGGCCCTGCGTCGGGGGCGGGCGGGGGTGCGGCCCACTGCGGGCTGCTGCGTCATCGCGGTCCCTCGTGATTCTGGTCGGTGTCCGTCGGGGGCGCCCACGCGGGAAAAGGGTGGATCCCGCAAGACGCTGACGGAGTGATGATTGCTCCAGCCGCCGGTCGTGGCAAGAGCTTGCAGAGTCTTGCACAGGCGTTCTCATCCCCGCTGAGCGGCCTGGATGCTGGGTTTCGGGACCCTCAAGCGCAGGTCACGGCGGGGTAACCGGCAGCGTTTCTTGCATTTTTTTGCAGCAAGGTCTTTCGTCGCGCTTACATCGCTGTTACGTTCGGCCACGCCCGGCGGCGGCAACGGCGCGGTCGGCAAGTCGGCGGGAGCGGCGGACGGGGCCCTCCCTCCCCGGGGCCCTGGTCCCACAGCACACGGGCTTTAACCCTCAAGGAGATCTCATGCGGCGTGGCATAGCGGCCACCGCGCTGGTGGCGTCGATCGCCCTCACGGCGACGGCCTGCGGCGGAAGCGACAGCGGCGACTCGGCCGACGGTCCGGTCACCCTCACCTGGTGGGACACCTCCAACGCCACCAATGAGGCACCGACGTACAAGGCCCTGGTCAAGGAGTTCGAGGCCGCCAACAAGGGCATCAAGGTCAAGTACGTCAACGTGCCCTTCGACCAGGCGCAGAACAAGTTCGACACCGCCGCCGGTGCCACGGGCGCCCCGGACATCCTGCGCTCCGAGGTCGGCTGGACCCCCGCCTTCGCCAAGAAGGGCTTCTTCCTGCCGCTGGACGGCACCGAGGCCCTCGCGGACCAGGGCAAGTTCCAGCCCAACCTGATCAAGCAGGCCCAGTACGACGGCAAGACCTACGGCGTGCCGTTCGTCACCGACACCCTCGCGCTGGTCTACAACAAGGCCCTCTTCGAGAAGGCCGGCATCAAGGAGGCCCCGAAGACCTGGGCCGACCTGAAGAAGGCCGCCGCCACCATCAAGAGCAAGACCGGCGTCGACGGCTACTGGGGCTCCACCCAGGCCTACTACGCCCAGTCCTTCCTCTACGGCGACGGCACCGACACCGTCGACGCCGCCGCCAAGAAGATCACGGTGAACTCCGCCGAGGCCAAGAAGGCGTACGGCACCTGGCTCGGCCTCTTCGACGGCAAGGGCCTGCACAAGGCCGACACCACCGCCGACGCCTACCCCCACATCCAGGACGCGTTCGTCAACGGCAAGGTCGCCGCGATCATCCAGGGCCCGTGGGAGATCACCAACTTCTACAAGGGCACCGCCTTCAAGGACAAGGCCAACCTGGGCATCGCCACCGTCCCGGCCGGCACCACCGGCAAGCCGGGCGCCCCGACCGGCGGCCACAACCTCTCGGTCTACGCCGGCTCGGACAAGGCGCACCAGGAGGCCGCCCTGAAGTTCGTCAACTTCATGACCTCGGCGAAGTCCCAGGAGACCATCGCCCTGAAGAACTCCACGCTGCCCACGCGCGACGACGCCTACACCGCCGAGGTCAAGGCCGACCCGGGCATCGCCGGCTACCAGACCGTGCTCGCCGCCGCCCAGCCGCGCCCGGAGCTGCCCGAGTACAGCTCCCTGTGGGGTCCCCTCGACACCGAGCTGCTCGCGATCGCCGGCGGCAAGGAGTCCCTCGACAAGGGGCTGGGCAACGCGGAGACCGCGATCGCCAAGCTGGTCCCGGACTTCAGCAAGTGACCCCGAGTGGCCGTCGCATCCGCCTTGTGTTTCGGGGGACGGATGCGACGGCCACCGGCCATGGCCAGCCCGGCCCCAGCCCCCGATCTCCCCAGTGATCTTCCAGAAGGTGTCGAACGATGACAGTCGCCATCGACCGAGCGACCGGCAAGCGCCGCGGTGAGCCAGGCGGGCGCCCGGGTCCGCTCGCACGTCTGAAGAACTCGTACCAGCGCAACTGGTACGCGTACGCGATGATCGCCCCGGTGGTCGTCGTGCTCGGCGTCCTCGTGCTGTATCCGCTGGTGCGCGGCTTCTATCTGACGCTCACCAACGCCAACAGCCTCAACTCGGCCCGCACGATCGGTGTCAACCACATCGAGGCCACCTACGAGTTCATCGGCTTCGACAACTACGCCGACATCCTGTGGGGCCCCACGTCGTACGACCGCTTCTGGTCGCACTTCGTCTGGACGATCGTCTGGACCGCGCTCTGCGTCACCCTGCACTACGTCATCGGCCTCGGCCTCGCGCTGCTGCTCAACCAGAAGCTGCGCGGCCGCACCTTCTACCGGCTGATCCTGATCCTGCCGTGGGCCGTGCCCACCTTCGTCACCGTGTTCGGCTGGCGGTTCATGCTCGCCGACGGCGGCGTCATCAACTCCGTCCTGGAAACCCTGCATCTGCCGGCACCGCTGTGGCTGGAGGACACCTTCTGGCAGCGGTTCGCCGCGATCATGGTGAACACCTGGTGCGGTGTGCCGTTCATGATGGTCTCGCTGCTCGGCGGGCTCCAGTCCATCGACACCTCCCTGTACGAGGCCGCCGAGATGGATGGCGCGAACGCCTGGCAGCGGTTCCGGTACGTCACCCTGCCGGGCCTGAGGTCTGTCAGCTCCACCGTCGTCCTGCTCGGTGTGATCTGGACGTTCAACCAGTTCGCCGTCATCTTCCTGCTCTTCGGCGACACCGCGCCCGACGCGCAGATCCTGGTGACCTGGGCCTATCACCTGGGCTTCGGACAGCAGCCGCGTGACTTCGCCCAGTCGGCGGCCTACGGCATCCTGCTGCTGGCCATCCTGATCGTCTTCACCTCCTTCTACCGCCGCTGGCTGAACCGCGATGAGCAGCAGCTCGCGATCTGAGGCAGGAGCCCCCATGAGCACCACGACGCCCACGACGCCCGACAGGACCACGGCCCGGGCGGACCGTACGACCACGGGCACCCCCGCGCCGCGCACCTCGCGCGGACGTGCGGAGCGGAGCCTCGCCGGGTCCCTCGTCTCGCACGGCATCCTGATCGTCGCGAGCCTGGCCGCGCTCTTCCCGATCGCCTGGCTGGTCTTCCTGTCCCTCGGCCCGGACAAGGACGACTACCTCCACCCCGGGCGCATCCTCGACAAGATGACGTTCGACAACTACGCGTTCGTCCTCCAGCACACGTCGTTCCTCGACTGGCTGAAGAGCACGCTGATCGTCTCGCTAGGCACCACCGTCATCGGCGTACTGATCGCGGCCACCACCGGCTACGCGGTCTCCCGGATGCGCTTCCCGGGCTACCGCAAGTTCATGTGGGTGCTCCTGGTCACCCAGATGTTCCCGGTGGCCGTCCTGATGGTGCCGATGTACGAGATCCTCTCCGAACTCCAGCTCATCGACAGCTACCTCGGGCTGGTCCTCGTCTACTGCTCGACGGCCGTGCCGTACTGCGCCTGGCTGCTCAAGGGCTACTTCGACACGATCCCCTTCGAGATCGACGAGGCCGGCCGCGTCGACGGACTGAGCCCCTTCGGCACGTTCGCGCGGCTGATACTGCCGCTCGCCAAGCCGGGCCTCGCGGTCGCCGCGTTCTACAGCTTCATCACCGCCTTCGGAGAGGTCGCGTTCGCCTCGACGTTCATGCTGTCGGACACGAAGTACACCTTCGCCGTCGGACTGCAGAGCTTCGTCAGCGAGCACGACGCCCAGCAGAACCTGATGTTCGCCACCGCGGTACTCGTCGCGATCCCCGTCGCCGGCTTCTTCTACCTGGTACAGAAGAACCTGGTGGCCGGATTGACCGCGGGCGGCACGAAGGGCTGACGCCCACCTCGTGACTCCCGTACGCCTTGTCGTACGGGTGGCGGCCGCGGTGTCCATCCGACCCCGCTGTCACCGCGGCCGCCTCGTCAACCCGACCCGAGACACCAAAGTCCAAAAATGCCCAGAACTCCGTTAGGTACCAAGGACGTTATGAGCCAGCACTCCTCCTCCGACCCGGCCGTCAACTCCGCTGTCGCCACCGTCGCCTCCCGCCGCGACTGGTGGCGCGACGCGGTGATCTACCAGGTCTATCCGCGCAGCTTCGCCGACAGCAACGGCGACGGCATGGGGGACCTGGAGGGCATCCGCGCCAGACTGCCGTATCTGCGCGACCTCGGCGTCGACGCCGTCTGGCTCAGCCCCTTCTACGCCTCCCCGCAGGCCGACGCCGGCTACGACGTGGCCGACTACCGCGCGGTCGACCCCATGTTCGGCAATCTGCTCGACGCCGACGCCCTGATCCGGGACGCCCACGACCTGGGGCTCAGGATCATCGTCGACCTGGTCCCCAACCACTCCTCGGACCAGCACGAATGGTTCAAGCGGGCGGTGGCGGAGGGCCCCGGCTCCCCGCTCCGGGACCGCTACCACTTCCGCAAGGGGAAGGGGGCGAACGGCCAGCTCCCCCCGAACGACTGGGAGTCCATCTTCGGCGGCCCGGCATGGACGCGGGTGACGGAACCGGACGGCACCCCCGGCGACTGGTACCTGCACCTCTTCGCCCCCGAGCAGCCCGACTTCAACTGGGAGCACCCGGCGGTCGGTGACGAGTTCCGCTCGATTCTCCGCTTCTGGCTGGACATGGGCGTGGACGGCTTCCGTATCGACGTGGCCCACGGCCTGGTGAAGGCGGACGGCCTCCCCGACCTCGGAGCCCACGACCAGCTGAAACTGCTGGGCAACGATGTCATGCCGTTCTTCGACCAGGACGGCGTCCACGCGATCTACCGCGAGTGGCGTCTGGTCCTGGACGAGTACGCCGGAAATGAGACAGGGCCCGAAGGGCATTCCTTGGAAGGGCGGGGGCGGGAGACGGGCGGGCGGATCTTCGTCGCGGAGGCCTGGACCCCCACGGTCGAACGCACGGCCAACTACGTCCGCCCGGACGAACTCCACCAGGCCTTCAACTTCCAGTATCTGGGCACGTACTGGGACGCGGCCGAGCTGAAGGTGGTCATCGACCGGACGCTGGACGCCATGCGCCCGGTGAACGCCCCCGCCACCTGGGTCCTGTCCAACCACGACGTGACCCGCCACGCGACCCGCTTCGCGAACGAGCCGGGCCTCGGCACGCAGATCCGCCTGGCCGGCGACCGCGCACTGGGCCTGCGCAGGGCGAGGGCGGCGACGTTGTTGATGCTGGCCCTCCCCGGCTCGGCGTACGTCTACCAGGGCGAGGAACTGGGCCTCCCGGACGTCGTCGACCTCGCGGACGAGGTCCGCCAAGACCCCGCCTACTTCCGCGGCGCGGGCCAGGACGGCTTCCGCGACGGCTGCCGGGTCCCGATCCCGTGGACGCGTGAGGGCACCTCGTACGGCTTCGGCAGCGGTGGCAGCTGGCTCCCGCAGCCCGCCGAGTGGGGCGACCTGAGTGTGGAGGCCCAGACGGGCGTACCGGACTCCACCCTGGAGCTGTACCGCACGGCGCTCACGGTGCGACGCGAGCAGCCCGCCCTCGGCGCGGGCGACTCCGTCGAGTGGCTGAAGTCCCCCGCGGGCGTCCTGGTCTTCCGCCGCGGCGACTTCGTCTGCGCCGCGAACACCACCAACGAGTCGGTCAAGATCCCCGCGTACGGCCGCATCCTGATCACCAACGGCGAGGTGACGGTCGCGGGTGACGAGGCGAAGCTGCCGGGGGACACGACGGTCTGGTGGACGACGGCCTGAGGAACGTGTAGGAGCGGGCGATCCCCGCAATCACCTGCGATCGGCCGGCAAGGCCCGCCGCCCTGGAATTCGCCGCCCGGGCGGCGGGCCCTCGTGCCCGCGGACCTGCTCCGCCGCCTCACCACGCGGCACTCCAACGCCGTGATCGCACCGGCCACACCGTGATCACCCCACTCCGGCCGATCCCTCCAGCCGAGCGAAGGCGAGGATGTCGGGGACCGCTTCGCGCAGGCTCGCGAAATGACGGTGCACACCCGTCACCGCAGCAGCGGTGTTGACTCCCCATACCGTCATGCCCGCCCGCAGCCCCGCTTCGACTCCGGACGGGGCGTCCTCGATGACCAGGCAGTCCTCGGGCCGGGCACCGAGCTGCTCGGCGGCCAGAAGGTAGGGCACGGGCGACGGTTTGCCTTCCTCCACCGAGGCGGCGTCCACGATGACGCGAGGCACCGGCAGGCCCGTCCGGGCGAATCGCCCGCGCACCCGATGCTCGTAGTTGGAGGTCACGAGCGCCCACGCCCCCGACGGCAGAGTGCTCAACAGCTGCGACGCGCCGTCGAAGGCCGCATAGACGCCGGACCGGACGTCCGCGTCCTCCAGCTCATGCAGTGCGGCCAGGCACTCCCCTGGATCCCGGTCCGGGGCCACCGTCGCGAAGGTCTCCATCGGCCGCGTCCGCAGCGCCACCCGATAGACCTCGGCCGCGTCCAGTCCGTGGCGCCCGGCCCACGTCGCCCAGACCCGGCGCTGGTTGTCCACGGCGTCGATCAACGTGCCGTCGACGTCGAAGAGGACGCACTTCCTGCGGCCGGGCCGCACCGTCTCAAAGCTCACACCATGATCATGTCAGGAGACCCTGTCGAACGGGGGCTCCGACCTCGCCTGCCCCGGGACCAACGCCCCTTCCCGTGAAGAGATTTCGGAGCGGTGAAGAACATGTGTCCGGAGGGTTGACCGTTTGACAAGTGGACTCGTACCTTCCTGTCGGTTGAAAGTTTTCAGCCATCTTGCAGCAAGAATCGGCAACCGATCTTGCTGGATCTCTTCGGCCCCTTCAACGGAGAAGGACCCCACATGGCCAGCAGAACCCTCTCCGGCGCACTCGCTCTCGCGGCGGGTGCGTCGATCGCGCTCGCGGTGCCCGCGGGGAGCGCGTACGCGTCGCCGCCCGGGACCAAGGACGTGACCGCCGTCCTGTTCGAGTGGAGCTTCGCCTCCGTCGCCAAGGAGTGCACCAACACCCTTGGACCGAACGGGTACGGATACGTCCAGGTCTCGCCGCCCGCCGAGCACATACAGGGCTCGCAGTGGTGGACGTCGTATCAGCCGGTCAGCTACAGGATCGCCGGGCGGCTCGGGGATGCCGCCGCCTTCCAGAACATGGTCGACACGTGTCACACGGCCGGCGTCAAGGTCGTCGTCGACACCGTCATCAACCACATGTCCGCCGGGAGCGGCACCGGCACCGGTGGGTCGTCGTACACGAAGTACAACTACCCCGGCCTCTACTCCTCTTTCGACTTCGACGACTGCACCGCCACCATCAGCGACTACACCAACCGGTCCAACGTCCAGAACTGCGAACTCGTCGGGCTCGCCGATCTGGACACCGGTGAATCGTATGTACGTTCGGCAATCGCCGGGTACATGAACAGCCTGCTCGGGTACGGCGTCGACGGGTTCCGGATCGACGCCGCCAAGCACATCCCCGCCGCCGACCTCGCCAACATCAAGTCCCGGCTGAGCAATACGTCCGTGTACTGGAAGCAGGAGGCCATCTACGGCTCGGGGGAGGCCGTGCAGCCGAGCGAGTACACGGGCAACGGAGACGTGCAGGAGTTCCGGTACGCCTTCGACCTCAAGCGGGTCTTCAACAACGAGAACCTCGCCTACCTGAAGAACTACGGCGAGGGCTGGGGGTACATGAGCAGCTCGGTCGCCGGGGTCTTCGTCGACAACCACGACACCGAGCGCAACGGCTCCACGCTCAGCTACAAGGACAACGCCAACTACACGATGGCCAATGTCTTCATGCTGGCCTACCCGTACGGCGCGCCCGACATCAACTCCGGCTACGAGTTCTCCTCCACCGACGCCGGGCCGCCCAACGGCGGTACGGTCAACGCCTGTTGGCAGGACGGGTGGAAGTGCCAGCACGCCTGGCCGGAGATCATGCGCATGGTCGCCTTCCGCAACGCGACCCGCGGTGAGGCCGTCACCAACTGGTGGGACAACGGCAACGACGCGATCGCGTTCGGGCGGGGAAGCAAGGGCTACGTGGCCATCAACCACGAGTCCGGCAGCCTGAGCCGGACGTATACGACGTCACTCCCGGCCGGCACGTACTGCAACGTGCAGAACAACACCACCGTGACGGTCAACGGCTCCGGCCAGTTCACCGCCACCCTCGGCGCCAACACGGCCCTGGCGATCTACGCCGGCAAGTCCAGCTGCTGATCCACCGCCGACCGGCCCGCCGCCGGTACGCGTACCGCGCGTCGTCGCCCCTGACGACGCGCGGTACGCGAGGGGTTGACTCGGTAACACCCCGCCGTGGTGCCTGGGCCCGATCGCCCGGACCGACTCCACATGCCGAACGACTGGTGAAAGTTCTTTCCGTTACTTTCAAGACTCTTGCTGTAAACCTTTCGACGGCGATACGGTCGCGCCGGGGTCGGACCCACTGAGCCGTAATCGCAAGGAGTCCATCTGTGATACCGAGATGGCCGACGCCGTCGAGGCGCCGTGCAGCCCGCACCAGCAGTGCAGCAAGAGTCGCCGCGGTCACCGTGACCGCGCTGACCGCAGCGCTCGTCCCGCCCCTGGCCGCCCGGGCCGCCACCCCGCCCGCGCCCCCCTCCGACGCGAAGCTGGCGAAGACCGCCGCCCGCAACGACCTCACCCGTGAGCAGTTCTACTTCGTCCTGCCGGACCGTTTCGCCAACGGAGACAAGGCGAACGACAAGGGCGGTCTGACCGGCTCAAGGCTCGCCACCGGATACGACCCCACCGACAAGGGCTTCTACCAGGGCGGCGACCTCAAGGGCCTCACCAACAGGCTCGACTACATCAAGGGCCTCGGCACGACGGCCATCTGGCTCGCCCCGATCTTCAAGAACCAGCCCGTCCAGGGCACCGGCGAGAACGCCTCCGCCGGCTACCACGGTTACTGGATCACCGACTTCACCCGGGTCGACCCGCACTTCGGCACCAACAAGGACCTCGAAACCCTCATCTCCAAGGCCCACGCCAAGGGCATGAAGGTCTTCTTCGACGTCATCACCAACCACACCGCCGATGTCGTCGACTACGAGGAGAAGTCCTACGCCTACCTCTCCAAGGGCGCCTTCCCGTATCTGACCAAGGACGGCGAACCCTTCGACGACGCCGACTACGCGGACGGGGCCAAGGCGTTCCCGAAGGTCGACCGGGACTCCTTCCCGCGCACCCCCGTGGTCCCCACCGCGAAGAAGAGCACCAAGGTCCCCTCCTGGCTCAACGACCCCACGATGTACCACAACCGGGGTGACTCCACCTGGGCCGGCGAGTCCGCCACCTACGGCGACTTCGTGGGGCTCGACGACCTGTGGACCGAACGTCCCGAGGTCGTCGAGGGCATGGAGAAGATCTACGAGAAGTGGGTCAGGGACTTCCGGATCGACGGCTTCCGGATCGACACCGTGAAGCACGTCAACACGGAGTTCTGGACCCAGTGGGCCACCGCGCTGGACGCGTACGCGGCGAAGAAGGGCCGCGACGACTTCTTCATGTTCGGCGAGGTCTACTCCGCCGACACGTCCGTGACCTCCCCGTACGTCACCCAGGGCCGCCTCGACTCCACGCTCGACTTCCCCTTCCAGGACGCGGCCCGCGCGTACGCCTCCCAGGACGGCAGCGCGCAGCGGCTCGCCTCGGTCTTCGGTGACGACTACAAGTACACGACCGACAAGGCCAACGCGTACGAGCAGGTCACCTTCCTCGGCAACCACGACATGGGCCGCATCGGGTACTTCCTGAAGCAGGACAACCCGAAGGCCACCGACGCCGAGCTGCTCGCCAAGGACAGGCTCGCCAACGAACTGATGTTCCTCAGCCGCGGCAACCCGGTGATCTACTACGGCGACGAGCAGGGCTTCACCGGCGCGGGCGGCGACAAGGACGCCCGCCAGACCCTCTTCGCCTCGAAGGTCGCCGACTACCTGGACGACGACCAGCTCGGCACGGACCGCACCCACGCCAAGGACGCCTACGACACGAGAGCACCGCTCTACAAGCAGATCAGTGCTCTCGCCAAGCTCCGCAAGGCCAACCCGGCCCTCGCGGACGGCGTCCAGACCGAGCGTCACGCGGCCGACGGCGCCGGGATCTACGCCTTCTCCCGCACCGACGCCAAGACCGGCACCGAGTACGTCGTCGCCTTCAACAACGCGGGCGAGGCCAAGACGGCGACCTTCGCGACCGGCTCGGCCGACATGGCCTTCAAGGGCGTCTACGGCACGTCCGCCAAGGTGACGAGCGGCGACGACAAGAAGGTCACCGTCACCGTCCCGGCAGGTGCGAGCGTCGTGTTGAAGGCCGCCGGCAAGCTCGCCAAGCCCGCCACCAAGCCCTCCCTCACCCTCAAGGCCCCGGCCACCGGCGCCACCGGCACCGTCGACATCACCGCCGACATCGAAGGGGGGCAGCTCAACCGCGTCGTCTTCGCCGCCCAGATCGGCAACGGCAAGTGGAAGACGCTGGGCTCCGCCGACCACGCCCCCTACAAGGTCACCCAGACCATCGCCAAGGACGTCCCGGCCGGAACCGCCCTGCGCTACAAGGCGGTCGTGATCGACTCGGCCGGCCGTACGGCGAGCGCCACGGCGACCTCCACCACCGGCACCCCGCCCGCGACCGAGGTCCCCACGGCCTCCTCGCGCGACCACGCGATCGTCCACTACAAGCGCGCGGACGGCGACTACACCGACTGGCGGCTGTACGCCTGGGGCGACATCGCCGACGGCGAGGGCACGACCTGGCCCGAGGGCCACGACTTCGTCGGGCGTGACGCGTACGGCGCCTTCGCCTACGTCAAGCTCAAGCCCGGCGCCTCCAGCGTCGGCTATCTCGTCATCGACAAGGACGGCGACAAGGACGTCTCCGCCGACCGTTCGATCGACGTCACGAAGACGGGCGAGATCTGGGTCGAGCAGGGCAAGGAGGACGTCCTCACCAAGAAGCCGACGGCCGACTACCCCGAGCAGGACAAGACCAAGGCCGTCATCCACTACCACCGCGCCGACGGGAACTACGACGGCTGGGGACTGCACGTCTGGTCCGGTGCCGCGAACCCCACGGACTGGTCGAAGCCCCTGGAGCCGGTGAGGACCGACGCGTACGGCGCCGTCTTCGAGGTACCGCTCACCGACGGCGCCACCAGCCTCAGTTACATCATCCACAAGGGCGACGAGAAGGACCTCTCCACCGACCAGGCCCTCGACCTCAGGACCAACGGTCACGAGGTGTGGCTCCTCAACGGCCAGGAGAAGTACCTGCTCCCACAGCCGGCGGGCAGCGCGGCCGCCGTCGACCTGACCACCTCCAAGGCGGTCTGGATCGACCGGAACACCCTGGCCTGGAACGGCAACGAGACCGCCGCCTCCACCCAGCTGCTCTACTCCCGCACCGGCTCGATCACGGCGAAGGACTCCACGCTGACCAGCACCGACGAACGCTGGCTCCGCCTGTCCAAGTCGTCCCTCACCGACGCCCAGAAGGCCAGGTTCCCGCACCTGAAGTCGTACACCGCCTGGACCGTCGACCCGCGTGACCGCGACCGGGTCCGTGAGGCCCTGCGCGGCCAGGTCGTCGCCTCCCAGCGCGCCGCCACCGGGGCGGTGCTCGCGGCGACGGGTGTCCAGATCGCCGGCGTACTCGACGATCTCTACGGGACCGCCGCCAAGAAAGCCGACCTCGGCCCGACCTTCCGCGACGGCCGCCCCACGCTCGCCGTCTGGGCGCCCACGGCACAGCAGGTCACCCTGGACCTCGACGGCACCGGCGTCGCCATGAAGCGGGACAGCGCCACCGGCGTCTGGTCCGTCACCGGAAACAGGTCCTGGAAGAACAAGCCCTACCGGTACGCCGTCAAGGTGTGGGCCCCGAGCGTCGCCGAGGTCGTCACCAACAAGGTCACCGACCCGTACTCCGTCGCCCTGACCGCCGACTCCGAGCGCAGCCTCGTCGTCGACCTCCGGGACAAGTCCCTCGCCCCGAGCGGCTGGACGTCGTACACCAAGCCCAAGGCCGTACCGCTGAACGACGCCCAGATCCAGGAGCTGCACGTCCGGGACTTCTCCGTCGGTGACAAGACCGTCCCGGCGAAGGACCAGGGCACCTACCTCGCCTTCACCGACAAGGACACCGACGGCTCCGAGCACCTCCGCGCGCTGGCGAAGGCGGGCACCTCGTACGTCCACCTCCTCCCCGCGTTCGACATCGCCACCATCCCCGAGAAGAAGGCGGACCAGGCGAGTGTCGACTGCGACCTCGGCTCGTACGCCGCCGACTCCGACAAGCAGCAGCAGTGCGTGGCGAAGGCCGCGGCGAAGGACGCGTACAACTGGGGCTACGACCCGTACCACTACACGGTCCCGGAGGGCTCGTACGCGAGCGACCCGGACGGGACGCGGCGCACGGTCGAGTTCCGGAAGATGGTGAAGTCGCTCAACGCCGACGGGCTGCGGGTCGTGATGGACGTGGTCTACAACCACACCCCCGCGAGCGGCCAGGCGAAGACGAGCGTCCTCGACAAGGTGGTCCCCGGCTACTACCAGCGGCTCCTCGCCGACGGCTCGGTCGCCAACTCCACCTGCTGCTCCAACACCGCGCCCGAGAACACCATGATGGGCAAGCTGGTCGTCGACTCGATCGTCACCTGGGCCAAGGAGTACAAGGTCGACGGCTTCCGCTTCGACCTCATGGGCCACCACCCGAAGGCCAACATCCTCGCGGTCAGGAAGGCCCTCGACGGGCTGACCCTCGCCAAGGACGGCGTCGACGGCAAGAAGATCATCCTGTACGGCGAGGGCTGGAACTTCGGCGAGGTCGCCGACGACGCCCGGTTCGTCCAGGCCACCCAGAAGAACATGGCCGGCACGGGCATCGCCACCTTCTCCGACCGTGCCCGCGACGCCGTACGCGGCGGCGGCCCCTTCGACGCCGACCCGGGTGTCCAGGGCTTCGCGTCCGGCCTCTACACCGACCCCAACTCCTCGGAAAGCAACGGCACTTCGGCCGAACAGAAGGCCAGGCTGCTGCACTACCAGGACCTCATCAAGGTCGGGCTCAGCGGCAACCTCGCCGACTACCGGTTCACCGACACCGACGGCGATCAGGTCAAGGGCTCCGAGGTCGACTACAACGGGACCGCCGCCGGATACGCGGACGCCCCGGGCGACGCACTCGCCTACGTCGACGCCCACGACAACGAGTCGCTGTTCGACGCCCTCGCCTTCAAACTGCCGAAGTCGACGAGCGCCGACGACCGGGCCCGTATGCAGGTCCTCGCCATGGCGACGGCCGCCCTCTCCCAGGGCCCGGCCCTCTCCCAGGCGGGCACCGACCTGCTGCGCTCCAAGTCCCTCGACCGCAACTCGTACGACAGCGGCGACTGGTTCAACGCCATCCACTGGGACTGCCGGGACGGCGGCAACGGCTTCGGTCGCGGTCTGCCGCCGGCCGCCGACAACGAGTCCAAGTGGTCCTACGCCAAGCCCCTGTTGACCTCGGTCGGCGTCGGCTGCGACCAGATCGAGGGCACCTCGGCGGCGTACCGGGACCTGCTGAGGATCCGTACGACGGAGAAGGTCTTCTCGCTCGACACGGCCGGGCAGGTGCAGTCGAAGCTGTCCTTCCCGCTGTCGGGGACGGACGAGACACCCGGTGTGATCACCATGGAGCTGGGCGACCTGGTCGTCGTCTTCAACGCCACGCCCGAGAAGCGGAAGCAGACCGTGACGGGCCTGGCCGGGACGGCGTACACGCTGCACCCGACGCAGGCGACGGGGGCGGACTCTACCGTCAAGGAATCGTCGTACGAAGCGGAATCGGGCACGTTCGCCGTTCCGGGGCGGACCGTCGCGGTATTCGCCCGAGCCGTGCGGTAGGGCGCTAGCTTGGGTGGTGCAGGCTGGGGAGCCTGCACCACTTGAGCCCCGAATGAGTCTCATGGCCGACGAAGCAGGAACGACGGTCCTGGTGGTCGACGACGCCGCCGCCAGCCGTTACGCGATGGGTGCGGTGCTGCGCCGGGCCGGGCACCGGGTCGTCCCCGTCGCCAGCGCCGGTGAGGCGCTCGCCGAGCTGGACCTGCGGCTGCGCTCGGGCGTCCTGCCCGACGTGGCCCTCGTCGACGTCGGCCTGCCCGACATGAGCGGCTTCGAACTCTGCCGCCGCCTCAAGGCACAGCCCCCGACGGCCGCCCTCCCGGTGGTCCACTTCTCGGCCGCCGCCTTCGCGCCCAGCGACCGCTGCCGGGGCCTGGACGCGGGCGGCGAGGCATATCTGACGGTGCCCGCCGAACCCGAGGAGATCCAGGCGGTCGTCCGGGCCGCCGTACGCGGCGCCCGTATGCGCAACGGCGCCGAGGCACTCGTACGCCGGCTCACGCTCCTCTCCGAGACGATCGTCGACGTCCAGGCCGCCCGCACCCTGGAGGAGCTGGCCGGTGCCGCCGCCGAGGGCGCCGCCCGGCTCACCCGCTCCCCGGCCGCGGTGTTCGTCCTCGGCGAGGACGGTGATCTCTACAGCGGTACGTCCCGGGCGCGGGCCCGCACGACGCTCCCCGACGCCAGTGCCCACGACGCCGTGGCCCGGCTGATCCGGCGGATCCCCGCGGGCGCCCCCGGGGAGCACGACACCGTCGTCCCCGCGCCCCTGTGGCCGACCGGCTTCTTCCGGCCCGGCGTCTCCGAGGACGCGCGCCTGGTGCTCGCCCACACGGAAGCCGGCGCCCCGGTCTGCGTCGCCACCCCGCTGCGGGGCTCGCGCACCACACCGCCCGACACGGCGGGGCTGGTCTCCCGGCTCGCCCAGGCCACCGCGTTCGCCGCCCAGCCGCTGCTGCTGTACAAGGTCGAACGCCATGTGGCGCTGACCCTCCAGCACAGCTTCCTGCCCAAGCAGGCGCCGGAGTTCCCCGGCCTGGAGATGGCCGTCCGCTATGTGCCCGCCTCCCGCCAGACCGAGATCGGCGGCGACTTCTACGCGGCCGTCTCCACCCCCACCGGGGTCCTCACCGCCGTCGGCGATGTCGCCGGACACTCCCTGGACGCGGCCACGGTCATGGTCGAGATCCGGCACGCCCTGCGCGCCTACGCGGTGGAGAACCCCGACCCCGGCGTGCTCGCCGAGCGGCTCGACCGGATGCTCCAGCACTACCACCCCGACCTCACCGCCACGGTCTGTATCGCCCTCGTCGAGCCCGGCACCGGGCGCGTCCGCGTCGCCAACGCCGGCCACATACCCCCGCTGATCGTCCGCGAGGCCGGCGACGCCGAGTATGTGAAGGCCTCCGGCCCGCTGCTGGGGCTCGGCCTCGACCGGCCCGAACCCACGGAGACGGTCCTGTGGCCCACGGACCGGCTCCTCATGGTCACGGACGGACTGATCGAGACCAGGGGGACGGACCTCTCGGTCTCCCTGGAACACCTGCGTACGGCCGCGGCGGGCGCCCCCCTCGGCACGGTCGCCCTGTGCGACACCCTGCTGCACTGCTTCGGGCGGGACCGCGAGGACGACATCGCTCTGCTCGCCCTGCGCCTGCGGTTAGGGTGAGCGGACGTTTCGCAGAACAGGGGTTCCGATGCCGCAGATCACCGTTGACTACTCCGCCGTACTCGCCGACGGCTTCGACCGCCCCGGGTTCGCGCGGGCGCTGCACGAGGAGGTCGTGCGGACCGCTGCCGCCAAGCCGGAGGCGTGCAAGACGCAGTTCCGGGCGAGCGAGGACACGACGGTCGGGCCCGACACGTCGGGGCACGGGATCGTGCACGTCACGCTGGGGTTGCTGGCGGGCCGTACCGATGAGGTCAAGGTGACGTTGACGGAGAACGTGCTGGAGCTGCTGCGGGAGTTTGTGAAGCCCGCGGACGGGCTGGCGCTGCACGCGTCGGCGGAGGTACGGGACCTTGATCCCTCGTACCGGAAGTTCGACGAGTAGGGAGCGCCGTCGGGGTGGGGGCCGCGATACAGCCCCGCGCCCCTCAGGGGCCGGCCAGGGTGATGAGGCGCCCCATCAGCTCGCCGAACGGGCCGTCCTTCGGCTCGTCGGCGATCATTTCACGCAGCAATGCCGCCATCTCCTCGTCGTACGCCGCGCTCACCGCTGTCAGGGCCGCGAAGTCGTGGACCAGTTGGGCTTCCAGCTCGCGGCGGGGGATGCGGCGGCCTTCGAGCCAGATGAGGGCGGTCGACTCGGCGAGGGAGATCCAGGAGCGGACCACCAGCTCCAGCCGGGCGGGCGGGTTCTCGATGTTCAGGTGCGAAAGGATTTGGACATACGCGGCCTGGCGTACACCGTCGATGAGCGCGTTCGTACGCGAGGAGCCGACCGCCGGACCGCCGCGCATCAGGGCGGAGAAACCGGGTCCGTGCTCGTCGACGAAGTCGAAGAAGCGATGCATGACCCGCAGCAGCCGGGTGCCCAGCGGGCCCTCGTGGGGTTCGACGAAACGGGCCGCCAGATCCTCCGACGCACGGGTCAACGCGGCCTCGTACAGGCTGAGTTTGCCCGGGAAGTAGTGGTAGACCAGCGGCCGTGAGATCCCGGCGGCCGCGGCTATCTCGTCGATCGAGACCTCGTCGGGCGAGCGTCGGCTGAACAGTTCGAGAGCCACGCCGATCAACTGCTGCCGCCGCTCCTCCACACCCATACGGCGGCGCACCTCGGTTCTCATACGAACACCTTACCGATCGAATCCAGCCCACATCGGGCTGGTTCGAACAAGGATGTTCACACGGCAATCATCGGAGGGCGTTGATCTTCCGGCCGTTCGCCAGCGTGCCCTTCAGCTTGGCGTTGGCCCCTTCCTCGGCGGGGACGGTCAGAAGGTTGCCCGGCGCCGAAGCGTTCACCCCGCCGCTCAGCTCGATGGACACCGTGTCCTTGCTTCCGGCGGCGAGCAGATACGACTGGCCCGCAGCCGACTTCCACGGGGCACCGGCCAGCACATGCGGGTCGGCCGGGCCGCAGGCGGGCGTCTCGTCGGCGGCCGCGGCGACATAGGCGCCGCCGGGCGTGTCGAACTGGGCCAGTGCCCGGGTCCCCGCGCCCCGCCACGTCTCGGCGCGGGTGCACACCCAGTCCGCCGTGCCGCTGCCGTCGGGCAGCGGCTGCCGGGCGAACTGCCAGGCGTTCACGCTCCGCACACCGACCGAGCGCACGGCGGCCAGCGAGCAGGCGAAGGGCGACCAGGTGGCGGGCGAGGCCTCGCGGGGCGACGACGGCTGCCCGGTCGTGAGGTGGGCGGGGACGACTTCGGCGAGGTCGGTCAGCAGCCGCGTACCCGAGGCGTCCGTCAGCTGCAATACGTTCCACGAGCGGCACTCACCCGTGCGCACCGCCGGGCTGCCGAACGGCGCGGCCACCCCGTCCTTCGACAGCTCCAGCTTCGACGCCTCGGCCGCCGGGTCCGCGAGATCCCGTACGGCCGCCGCACGCACCCAAGGGGCCGTCAGATAGCGGACGTTGCCGTCGGAGCGGCCCAGCACCAGGGCGCTCGCCCCGGCGCCGCTCGCCCCGTCGACCCGGGTCAGATCGAGGGCGGCGACACCGGTGTCGGTCTTCGGTTCGGCGTAGCGGGCGATGCGCAGACCGTCGTGGAGGAGGACGACCCGGAGGTTGTCGACCTCACCCGCGTACAGCAGCTGCGGTGGGCCGGGCGGGGCGCCGGCCGGGGTTCCCAGGGTCACCGAGATCTGCACGGACTCACTGGGGCGGGCCCAGACGGCGAGGGCGCGCCGGAGCAGTGCGGTGTCGTCGACGAGTCCGCCGCGGGCCGGCCACACGGAGAAGTCGGTCCGCCCGGTCGCCTTCCACTCGCCGGCCCCCGCCTTGGTCAACTGCCCGGGGTCGAGGGCGGCCTGGGCGGCGGGGTTCTGGGCGTAGGGCGGAGCGGCGGCTCCGTCCGGCTCCCACCCGTCGCCCGGCAACCCGAGCAGCGCCCCGCACACGACCACCGCGGCGGTGGCGGCCAGCGCGGCCTTCATGTGCTGGCGGCGGCGCATCAGATCGGTGGGCCGGGCGTGCAGCGAGCAGGGGTCGAACTCGGGGGAGGTGAGCAGCGCGTTCTGCTGCGGGGGCACCGTGTCGGCCTCCGCCAGCGCGGCCGCCGGGTCCGCCACCTCCGCCGCCGCGAGGAGCGCTTCGACGGCCGGGTCGGGGAGTTTCTCCAGCCCGCGCAGCACGTAGGCGGCTCGGGCGGGGCCGCTGAGCGCCGACAGCCGCTGGTCCAGGGCGAGTTCGTCGGCGCCGCCCGAGCGGGGGAAGAGGCGCAGGCCCCACACCTGGGGGAGCAGCGGCGGCAGCTGGGCCCGCTTCGGCCAGGCCCGGCGGCGCAGCGGAAGCCCGGCGTCGAGCGCGCTGCGGACGACCCGCAGCCGGACGAAGGCGTACCCGGGGCCGCCGTCCCGCCCCGTCGTCTGCGCCGGGATCAGGGATGTCGACGTACGCCCCCGGGGCAGGGCCCGCTGGGTGAGCGAGTGTGCTGTCAGCACCCGGCGGTTGCGGCCGAGGCTCGGCGGCAGCACGAGGTAGGCGAGACGGACCAGCCGGGGGTAGTGCTCGACGAGCGCGGCCTCGGCCTGCTCGACGTCCACGACGGACTCGGCGGTGGGGGAGGGCGAGGGGCGCGGGGCGACATCCTGTGACTGCACGTTCAGCAGAACGAGCGAATCGTTGGATGGTCACCTTGGGCTCCACCGGTTGAGCGGGGCGCCTCGGAGCTCGGGGGGTTGCCGTCGTCGGGCGGCTGCGGGCCGGTGGGGCTTGTCGCGCGGTTCCCCTACGCCACCGACCACCCGCTGAACTCCACCGTCCCCCGCTCCCCACTGCCCCAGTTCGCCGCACTCATGAACATCCCCACGTCCTGCCCCGCACCACCCACCCCCGCCACATCCACCGTCGCCACCACCCGCCAGCTCGCCCCGTCGTCCGTCGAGCACTCACCCCTGTACGAGGAACCCCCACCCACCCGCGTCAACCGCAACAACACCGGCGCCTTGACCCCCGTGATCCGCCGGTACATGTCCAACGTGCCGTCCCCCGTGCTGTCGTACGAGAGCACCACCCCGTTCCCCGGAGTGACCGCGAGGTTCACGAACCCCGCCGCCCCCGCCACCGCGAGGCTGTCGCGCACGACGATCCCCGCCCGCGCCCAGTTCCCCGTCACCGCCTGGGAATCCACCCGCAGCCTCACCACACCACCGTCCCGCAGCGCCCCCTCCCGGTACACCGTCCCGAACTCCGTCGTCCCCCGCCACAGATCCGCCCCCGCCCCGTCGATCGCGAACCGTTCCCCCAGCCGCCCGAACACGGCCCCGTTGCCGGTGTACGTCCGCCATCCGGTCCCCAGCGCCCCGGCCTCGAACAACGTCCCCTCGAAGCGACCGCTCACCCGCTTCTCGCCCTCCGGCCCGTACGTCACACCGATCGCGTACGGCAACGGCCGCAGCGGCCGGTCCAGCGCAGTCCCCGGTGCGCTCGCCCGCCACCGGACGGTCCCCGAACCGCCCGCCGCGACGCTCGCCAGCGATGTCGGCCCCTCCGGCTCGACCACCCCGCCGAACCCGTCGAGCGCGAGGTCCACCCGCCCGGTCGCCCGCAACCCGTTCACGTTGCGGAACACCGCCGACACCCGCGTACTCCCGCCCGGCGGGAGCACCGGCGGATCGGCCGTCACGGTCAGCGTCCCCTGGTACGGCGCCCGCGCCAGGACGTCGCGCACCCGGCCCGCCAACGCGTACGCGTCCCCCACCGGCCGCAACGGATAGTCCTTCCGCTCCCGCGTCCACGGCTCCTCGGACGCGAACCAGTCCACCGCCGCCGGAGCGCTCCCGGTGACCAGCGCGTCCTCCAGCGTGTCCAGCCACTTCTGCCAGCGAGGCAGATAGAAGTCGGCCATCAGACCGTTCCACTCCCGGTTGCCGTACTCGTGCAGCTCGCCGCTCTCCGACGTGGCCCGCCCGCCCCACACGGTGATCAGCGCCTTCGCGGTCCGTTCGAACTCCGTGCGCTCGGCGTCGTTCGTGGCGAGCAGCCGCGCCTCGTTCACCCACGGCCCGAGCAGGAAGGCGGTGTGCGCCCCGGTCACCTCGTCCGACAGCCGCATCAGCCGCAGCCACAAGGAAGCCAACGTACGGAAGGTCGCCACGTCCTTCCGCCGGTAGGCCGCCCGCAGCTGCGGCAGATACTGACGGCTCCGGTGAGCGAGCGCCTGCCGTGCCACATCCACCAGGTCGTACCGGTACGCCGCGCTGCCCCGCAGCCCGCTCCCCACCCCCAACAGCCCCGCCAGCGCCGCGTCGAAGCGGGCCGGGTCGTACGTCAGTGCCCTCGGCGCGTACTCGGCGGCCCGGTTCGCCGCCAGATCGGGGCGGGCGCAGAAGAGCGAGTCGTGCGCGTCGCTGCGCCCGCTCGCCCGGTGCTGGTACGCCGTGTCGTGCAGCGCCCGCCAGGCCCGGCGGGCGCTGTCGTCCGGGCCGCCGCCGTAGCGGAAGTCGGCGTACGACGCGAACCACGCCGCACGGTCGAGCTTCTTCGGCGTCCACGCCAGCTCGGAGAAGAGTTCGAAAGCCGCCGGGTCGCGGTCGGCCGCCTCCGGCATGAACGCCGTACCGACCAGCGCGCTGCCCGCCTTGTCCCGCCAGGCGAAGAACTTCTCGTTCCAGATGTGGGCGCGGGCCCCGATCGTCGTACGGCCTCCGAAGTTGGGGATCGTGCCGAACGCGTACGGTGTGCCGCCCCAGTCGCGTTCGCGGTCGGTGACGTTCGTGTAGCGGTCGGAGACGCCGTCGACGATCAGCATCCTCGATCTGTCGAGGGCGTCGAGGAGTTCCGGCAGGGGATTCTCCTGCCAGCCGAGGATGACCCAGGTGGCCCCCGGGTGAGCCTTCCGGAGGGCACGCTCGACGCCCCGGGCCGCGGCCGGGACGGGTACGTCGCCCGCGGTGCCGCCCTCGTGGAGGAGGTCCATCTTGAACAGGTCCGCCTCGCCGAACACGTCCTCGGCGTGGCCGTAGAAGGAGGCGGCGACCTTCGCGAAGGCCTCGGTGCGCGGGTCCAGCCAGTCGGGGCGTTCGAAGCCGTGCCAGCTGCCCTGGCCGACGACGTGCGCGTCGCCGCCGTTGCGCTCCACGAACTTCTTGGGCACATGGCCGTAGTAGCCGGGCAGGACGGGTGCCATGCCCAGCTCGCGCACCCGGTCGGCGATCCGGCGGCCCAGCGCGGCCCGGCGCGCGATCAGCTCGGGGGAGAGCGGGCCGCCGTACCCGGAGAGGTTCTGCAGCAGCCACCACGGCTGGTGGGAGGGGGCCGGGAGCCAGGCGCGGGACTCGTCGTCCGAGTAGCCGAAGTCCCGCAGCAGCCGGTGGTAGACGGCCTCCATGCCCGCGACGACCAGGACCTCGTTGCAGCCGTGCGCGGCCAGGAGATCGAGCTGGTGTTCCCAGTACGGCCAGTCCGCGTACGGGGCGGTGTAGCCGTCGTTGGTGTCGTTGAGCGCGAAGCGGTGGGGGAGGGAGGTGGCTCTCTCCAGGGCGCGGGCGGGCGCGGGCAGCCGGCTCGGGAGGTTCAGCTGGCTGCCGTTCCAGGCGAGGTGGGCCCCGCAGACGTACTTGAGGTACCAGTGCACGCCGGTGAGCAGGACCGCCGGGCTCGTACCGGTCACGTCGACGCGGCCGGTGGTGCCGGTGACGCGGAAGCGGTCGGTCGTGCCGAGCCTCGTCACGAGGGTGAGCCGGAACTGATCCGCGTGTTTCGGCAGCACGCGATTGAGTGCTGCGCGCGCGGGAGCCGTATCGAGGGCAGGGCCCTGGCCGGGGCTCTCAGCGGCGTGGACCGGGACGGCAGGTCCCAGCGGGGTCCCGAGGCCGATGGCACCGGCCGAGCCCAGCACCGCGCGTCGTGACGGACCGTTCATGTCTGTGTGCCCCCTGAGTCGACGGGATGCGGCACGCTAACCGGACGGACGTCCGCGCGGGGCGGTGCGCATGGAGCCGGCGAGCACATGTCGCCGGAATGGACCCGGAGGTACGTACGGATGAGTGTGACGCGCAAGAGGCTCGCGGCGGGTACGGCCGGCGCCGTCGTTGCTGTGCTGACCTTGCTGACCCTGAGCGGCTGCGGCGGCGGCTCGGCCGACGAGGGCGAGAAGGTCCCCGAGACGGCGACCGGCAGCCTGGAGCAGCTGGCGAGCGAGGTGGGCTGCAAGCCGGTGATGCAGACGGACGCCGACGAGATCCGCCAGGCGATCTGCAAGAACACCGACGGGGACTTCGACGGGAAGTTCATCCTCGCGACCTTCGCCACCGACCGCGGCCAGGCCGAATGGCTGAGCGGCGCCAAGGACTACGGCGGCCACTACCTGGTCGGCCGCAAGTGGGTCGCCGTCGGTGAGACGAAGGCGGTGAAGTCGCTGTACAGCCGGCTCGGCGGGACCATCGAGGAGGGGGTGTCGCACGGCTCGGCGGAGCACGGTTCCTCGGAGGGCGGTTCCTCGGAGGGCGGGAGCTCGCACTCCGGTCACGACGGCTGAGCGGCACGGACAAGCGAACAGACGGGCAGACGGACAGACGGGCAGACGGACAGACGGGCAGACGGACAGACGGGCAAGCGAGAAGCCGGCGGTGGGAGATTCCCACCGCCGGCTTCTCAGTGATCTACCGGGTTACCGCACTACCGGGCTACTTGCAGTTCTTGCCCGTGTTGATGCAGTTGACCATCTTGTTCATCGTGTTCTGCGAGAAGAAGTTGATGAAGTCGTTGTGGTCGGTGATCGGCTTGTGCAGGTTCTCCGGGAAGGTGTCCACCGCGTACGGGTTCACCACCTGGCCGTTCTGCAGCTTCGGGGCCGGGACGTTGTAGACCAGTCGGACCTGGAGCTGGGGGATCGCCTTGAAGCCGTTGGCGCAGGAGCCGTCGCCCTGGACGAAGGAAACGTGCGTGCGGTGGTTGGCGCTGTCGATGTTCTGACCGTCCCAGCAGCTCTGGAAGTTGGTCGTGCGCACCACCTGGCTGCCCTGCGGGCAGATCGGGTACTTGTCCTTCAGCTGCACCTTGTTCTCGAAGCCGGTGCAGCTCCAGTTCACGTTGGCGTTGGCGTTGCCGTTGACGAAGGCCTTGGCGTCACCGGTGATGATGCGCAGGGCGGTCGGCATCGCGACGACGTTGCCCTTCTTGTTGCCGACGAACTTCAGCTGCGCCTGGGCGGGCTGAAGGATCTTGCCGACGTTGCCTTCCTTGCCACCACCGTCGTTGTTCTGGTCGAAGTCCTGCGAACCGTCCTGCAGACGGAGAACCGGCCAGAAGTACGACGACTTGTCGCCCTGGTTCTGGCAGGTCGTCTGGGCGGCGGCCAGCTCCTGGTCGCTCGCGAACGCGTCGTTGCTCTGGTTGCCGACGTAGTCGTGCAGGTGGTGGGCGCCGTTGGCGGTACCGGGGGCGACAATCACGTTGTCCGTGTTGTGGTTGTCGTTGCCGTTGGTGCCGCAGTTCGAGGTGAACGTGCCGCGCGAGCCGCTGTTGCCGTTCGCGGCGAGACCGTTCTGACCGACGCCCAGCGCGGCGTTGCCCTGGACCTTGGTGATGTCGACGAAGTCCGCCGCGACCGGGCCGTTGCCGCCCTGTCCACCGTTGCCCTGCTGCTGGCCGTTGCCCTGCTGACCGTTGTTGCCCTGCTGCTGGCCATTGCCGTTCTGGTTCTGGCCGTTGTTGCCCTGCTGCTGGCCGTTACCGTTCTGGTTCTGGCCGTTGTTGCCCTGCTGCTGGCCGTTCTGCCCCTGGCCCTGGCCGGCGTTGGTGTTCGCCTGCTGGCCGGTGCACGCGGCGAGCTGGCCCAGGTTGTTAGGGGCGGTACCGCCCACGCGCTTGATGTTGATCGCGATCCGGTCGATCGTCGCGGTCCGCTTGGACTGCAGCGGGCCGAGGATCGCGTTCTGCACGAAGCCCGCGTCCTTGGACTGGGCGTTGCGCGTGGAGGCGAGGCGCGTGTACGCCTCGGTGATCTGTCGGTCGAGCAGCGCCAGCTCCTTGTCGACTCCCGCGCGCGCGCCCTGCGGCACACTGGTCAGCTTCTGGCCGACGTCCGGGCAGTTGATGGTCGCCACCTGGGCGGAGGCCAGCGTGCTGTTCTGCTTCGACTTCGACTCGCCCGCCGAGGCGTAGAAATTCGCCCAGACAAGGCCGCCACCCGCGACTGCGAGTGCCGCCGAGGCGGCGATGGCCCGAACGGCCAGCGGCGAACGTCGTTTCCGAATGTTGCGTCCCATGGAACTCCTCTGACTTCCTTGCGGGGCTATCGAGGCGCCCGACAGGAGTGAAGCGGCTCCATCCAATACGCGGGTGGTCCCAGGAGTGTTCAGACGACTCAGAAATTGATGAGAGATTCGTGGGACAAAGCGGTTTCAACTCCCCATGAAACACGGGCAGTTGTCGAGTCGGTACGGGGTGTGTGCGGAATGGGTGTGCGACAAGGGAGGTCTGGGGCGTCTTTGGGGTGGATTGTGTGGCTGCGGGCCGGTGAGGGAGTGATCACGTAGTTCCTCGCCCCCGGAAGAGATTGCGAGGACTCCGCCGGCGACCCCACACAACCCGCACTCGCCGAACGACCCCACCCGCCCGAGCTCTCGGGCGTGGCGGGGTCGAAGGGGGCGCGGCAGCCCCTGGGGGACGGGACGGTTAGGGGCGGCGGGCGAAAAGGTCAACGACCAACCGGCGGCGTGTACTTGTACCCCACCCGCCGAACCGTCTGGATCGACTGCCGGAACTCGGCCCCGAGCTTCCGCCGCAGCCGGGCGATGTGCACATCGACCGTCCGCCCGTCCCCCACGTGCCCGTAGCCCCACACGGTGGTGACCAACTGGTCCCGCGTGTGCACCCGATGCGGATGCGCGACGAGATGCGCGAGCAGCTCGAACTCCAGATAGGTCAGGTCGAGCGTCCGCCCGTCCACCGCGGCGGTCCGCTGCACGACGTCGACCTGGACGAGGGACTCCCCGCCCTCGGCCGGGCCGCCGTCCACCGAAGCGGAAGCGGAAGCGGATACGGAAGCCGAGGCCGAAACCGCAGCCGAGGCCGACGCGGGCACCGCCGTCGTCTCCTGCCCCGCCACCGCGAACGGCAGCACCGGCGGCTGCTGGTCCGCCGGGACGAGGACGAGGTAGCCGATCATCGGCGGCTGCCCGGGCAGCGTGGGCAGGGTGTGCTGGGGGGCCGGCAGCCAGGTCGCGCCCGGCGGCAGGAAGTCCGCGACGTCGACCACCTCGTCCCGGCCGACGGCACGGAGCCGGTGTCGTGCGGGGCCGTTGGTCGAGGGGGCGGCGGTCGGGCCGGTGAGGGTGGGGGCGGTGGAGAGAGAACGAGTGGTCGCCATGAGAGTCAGCTCTTTCGCGCGAGAGGTTCGTCGGAGAAACCTCGACGGCCACGAGTTCGTGGTCGGGCTCGCCGAGGGACGTACGTCGATTCGCGCTGGCCGAAGGCCGGGGTGTACGGCGTTAGAGGGCCGGCGCGTTCATCGCGCGGCAACACACCCGGTCGAAGTCGTGGTGCTGACGGGAAGGCCAGAACGGCTCGAGGTCATGGCGACCCGTCGCGGTGTGGTTCTGGAAGCTGGCCATGCGCCCATTGAAGCAGACACAGGCCCGTAACAGGACCCTCCTCTCACTGCTTGGACGCTTCTTTGAAGTGCAGTTGACGTCGCGTAACTCAGCCCACCAGGCGTTTGCGCCATGTCAGCGCCCTGACCTCGATCGCCTTGTCCGGATTGCCGTCCCACTGGGTGGACAGCCCGGCGGTGCCGAGGGCGGCGACGACAACGCGCCGAGGGGCGCCCACCGCAACGGTGGACGCCCCTCGGGAAGCCGGACGTGGGGATCAGACCTGGCCGGCCTTCTCCAGCGCCGAGCAGCAGGTGTCGACGATCAGACGCGTCACGATGTACGGGTCGACGTTGGCGTTCGGGCGGCGGTCCTCGATGTAGCCCTTGCCGTCCACCTCGACCTGCCACGGGATGCGGACCGAGGCGCCACGGTTGGAGACACCGTAGGAGTACTCGTTCCACGGGGCGGTCTCGTGCAGACCCGTCAGACGGTCGTCGATGCCGGCGCCGTAGTTCTTGACGTGGTCGAGCGGCTTCGAGCCCTCGCCCAGCGACTCGCACGCGGTGATGATCGCCTCGTAGCCCTCGCGCATCGCCTTCGTGGAGAAGTTGGTGTGCGCGCCGGCGCCGTTCCAGTCGCCCTTGACCGGCTTGGGGTCGAGGGTCGCGGAGACACCGAAGTCCTCGGCGGTGCGGTAGAGCAGCCAGCGGGCCACCCACAGGTGGTCGGAGACCTCCAGCGGGGAGACCGGGCCGACCTGGAACTCCCACTGGCCGGGCATGACCTCGGCGTTGATGCCGGAGATGGCGAGACCGGCCTCCAGGCAGTTCTCCAGGTGGGCCTCGACGATGTCACGGCCGAAGATCTCGTCGGCGCCGACACCGCAGTAGTAGCCGCCCTGCGGGGCCGGGAAGCCGCCCTTGGGGAAGCCGAGCGGGTAACCGTCCTGGAAGAAGGTGTACTCCTGCTCGATGCCGAAGATCGGCTCCTGGCCGGCGAACTTCTCGGCGACCTCGCGCAGCGCGGCGCGGGTGTTGGAGGAGTGCGGCGTGAAGTCGATGTCGAGGACCTCGCAGAGCACGAGGATGTCGTCGCCGCCGCGGATCGGGTCCGGGCAGGTGAAGACCGGCTTGAGCACACGGTCCGAGGAGTGGCCCTCGGCCTGGTTCGTGGAGGAACCGTCGAAGCCCCAGATCGGCAGCGCGTCCAGACCGGCGGGCGCACCCGCGATGATCTTCGTCTTGGAACGGAGCTTGGCCGTCGGCTCGGTGCCGTCGATCCAGATGTACTCAGCCTTGAAGGTCACGGGACACATCCTTCGGGGTGGGTCTCTAGGCGCAATTGCGGGTGCTGCGGGGTGCTGCGGCGCTGCGGCACTGAAACGCCGCGCATGCCCGGCAGACTGTCAACGTGCGATTTCCCGATCATTGCTCGAATGTGAACCCCGTGTTACCGGGTGCCGTTGTGGCGCGACTCACCCCTTGAGAGCGTTCGCAGCCGCTATGTCCAGGCTGCGAGCGGGGCCTCGCGGGCGGTTCCCGTACATCTGTGCGACACCGGACGAGGTCCGCTCGTACGGCCACTGCCCCCTGTGCCGGGCGTGCGCGAGATGGCTCGTATGCGATGGGGTTGGCCGAATGCCGGGGAGGCGGCGCGTGCCGCCCTCATTCGGAGCCGGTCGCCGCCTCCCGCATCTCCTCCAGGAACCCGCGCACGGCGGCCAGTTCCCGCTCGTCGTATCCGCGCAGCAGCTCCACCGCCCGCCCGATCAGCGGCCCGAAGGACTCCCACCCCACCTCGATCGCCCGCTCGTCGAGCTCCACCAGCACCCGGCGCCGGTCCTGCCGGTCCCGGGTCCGCCGTACGTGGCCGAGCCGCTCCAGGCGGTCGACCAGTGCCGTCGCCCCGGCCGAGTTGAGGCCGAGTAGAGCGCCGAGCCGCCCCGCCGTCAGCGCCGTACCGGCCCTGGAGGCGTCCATCAGGGCGATCAGAGCACGTACGTCGGTCGGATGCATCCCGTTCCGGTTCGCGAACCGGGCGCTGTGCAGGCCGAGTTCGACGGTGACCTCGCGCAACAGATGGACGACCGCCATCTCACGCTCGTGATCCGCCACGCGCTCCTCGCCCTCCGCCATGCCCGCCCCAAACCAACTGTCTCGCTCGCCTAGTATCTTGCCGAGCGAGATATTATCGGATCGGCGGGGCGGTCGGGACCGGCCGCGGGGGAGGGGGCGATCACCCATGGGCACAGACGCGGGTACAGGTTCGTACGACGTCGGGGTGTTCCGCGAGGCGTACGGCAAGGTTCTGGCCAAGTGGCCGGCGGACCGCGAGGCACTCAACGTGCCCGGGGCCTTCGGCGCGACCCGGGTGCACATGTGCGGTCCGTGTGACGCGCCCCCGCTGGTGCTCCTCCCGGGCGGCGGCGGTGCCACCTCCGCCTCCTGGTTCGCCAACGCCGAGGCGCTGTCCCGTGACCACCGGGTGTACGCCCTCGACCTGATCGGCCAGCCGGGCCTGAGCACAGGTGAGGCCGGCCACCCCCTCCGTACGGTGGCCGACCTCACGGCCTGGCTCGACGGGACCCTGGACGGGCTCGGCGTCGACGCGACCGCGCTGTGCGGTCATTCGTACGGCGCCTGGATCGCCCTGCACTACACCGTGCACGCGCCCCACCGGGTCCGCCGTCTGGCACTGCTCGACCCGACCGGGTGCTTCTCCCGGTTCCGGGCCGCGTATCTCCTGCGTGCCGGCTGGATGCTGCTCGGCCGCTCCGCCCGCCGCACCCGCGCCTTTCTGGAGTGGGAGACGGGCGGTGCCCCACTGGACCCCGAGTGGCTCCGCCTCCAGGAGGCGGCCGCGGGCTTCCCCTTCGTACGGCCGGTCGCCGGACCGGGGCCGGACCGCGCGACGGCGGCTGCCCTCGACGTGCCGACCCTGCTGCTCCTGGCCGGAGACAGCAGGGCCCACGACTCCCGCCGGGTGGCGGTCCGCGCCGCCGAGTGGCTGCCGCGCGCGGAGGTCACCGTCCTGCCGGACGTCTCCCACCACGCGCTGCCGCACACGTGCTCAGCGGAGCTGAACCGCCGCCTGACGGACTTCCTCACCGGCTCCCTGAACGACGGCTGACGTCACCCCACCTTCTCGATCAGGGCCCGGCGGATCAGGAACTTGCCGGGTTCCCGGACCTGTTCGAAGGCCGCGTCGTTCAGCAGGACACAACTGCCGGAGACCGAGGTGACCTCCACGGTCGTGGACTTGTTGTTGTCCAGGTTGGTCACCTTCAGCTTCGTACCGGCGGGGAACTGGTTGCTGGACGCTGCCGGGGCGCCCGCCTCGCCGGAGAGGGTGACGGTGGAGCCGTCGCAGACCTGTTCGCCGGAGGCGGCGGCGTCATCGCCGCCGGTCCCGGCACCGGCATCGGCGTCGCCGCCGTTGTCGCCGCCCGTCTCCGCCGCGGGGGCGGATGCGGACGGGGCCTCGGCGGGCTGCTCCGGCTGGGTGGCCTGGGAGTCCTGAGCCGACTCCCCGACCACGCAGTCGGACGCCTCCTGCTGGCGCTTGATCTGTGCGATGACGGCCTCGCGGTTGGCGATCCGGGCCTCGGACTGCGCGTCCGGGGCGGCCCGCTGGCCGTCGATGAACTTCTGGTTGTTGCCGAGGGCGGTGGCGAGCCCCTGGCAGACGGTCGACTCCGCGGCGGTCTGGGCCGCGTTCGACGTGGTCGCCATGGCGAAGGCCCCGCCTCCCGCCACCGCCGCGGCGCCGACCAACAGCGCGATCTTCTTTTTCGTACTGACTGTTCTCCTGCGCGACATGCGCGCCTCCTGAAGAGGTAGGGGAGCGTACGCCGCTATGTACGAGATACCGAACGAAGTTACTCAGGGGTTGTGGGAGCCCCTCAAGTAACGTGCGTCACATGAGGGGTTGGTCGACTCTCGGCCACCAGGGCCGGTCCGACGGACCGGGCCGGCTCCACCGGCTCCACCGGCCCCGGCCCTACCGAGACAGCGCGTCCCGTACGGCCTCGTCCGTGCGGGCCACGAGTGCCGTGCCGTCGTCCGCGGTGATGATCGGCCGCTGGATCAGCTTCGGGTGCTCGGAGAGTGCCTTGACCCACCGGTCGCGCGCGGAGGCGTCCCGGGCCCAGTCCTTCAGGCCGAGCTCCTTGGCCACGGCCTCCTGGGTGCGGGTGATGTCCCATGGTTCGAGGCCGAGCCGGTCCAGTACGTCACGGATCTCGTCCTCGCTCGGGACGTCCTCCAGGTAGCGGCGGACGGTGTAGCCGGCGCCCTCGGCGTCGAGCAGGCTGATCGCGCTGCGGCACTTCGAACAGGCCGGATTGATCCAGATCTCCATGGCGCCCACGGTAGCGGGCGGCCCGCGAGAACCCGTGTTCCATGCGGGTAACAGAACCCCTCAAAGCCCTTCTGGCCAGGGGCGATTGTCAGTGGGGGGTAGTAAAATTGAAGCAGTGTTCGAGGGTGGCCGACGGGGGATTCCGGCGGCGCCCTGACCGCGACAGGAGGATGTCCGTGCCCGCTGCCGCACTGAAGTCGAAGCCGCTGCCCACCCAGTCCACCGTCCAGCATCCCGTCCTGCTCGACCTGCCCTACGAGCCCGTCGTGAAGCACACGCTGCCGCCGGGCCGTCCCCGCGAGTGGTACATCACGCACAACCGGCGTCTGAAGGCCATGCGCCTCGCGATCGCCCTGCTCGACTCCGGTGTCCACATGCCGAACCAGGCCCGCAACGAGACGATCCGCACCACCGCCGAACTCATCGGCGTGCACCCGCCGTCGGACACGACGTGCCACATGGTGCGGGCGCTGATGCGGTACAGCCGCTGAGTCCGTCGCGGTCCGATCGTCACTGATCACCACGGAATGTCCGGTGCCGCCCACCCTCTCGGGGGTGGGCGGCACCGGTGCGTCGGGGGCGATCTCCGGCCGTCAGGGTTGGCCGGAGATCGCCCTAGCCGTGCCCACCTGTGGTCCATACGATGCGGTCGCCCCTCGGTCTTCACAGCTTTTTCACAGGCCCGGGGGTGCTGTGCGTGCCGTTTTGGCATGTGCATGTCTCTAATTGGAGGACCCCCCATGGTTCGTGGACTCCTGCTGGGTGGCGCCGTCGCCGCCCTGCTCGCCACCGCGTTTCCCGCGCAGGCCTCTTCGCCGTTCGACAACCCGCCCCCGGACAAGATCGTCATCAAGGTCGCCACGGTGAACGGCTCCGGCTGTCCCGCCGGCACCGCCGCGGTCGCCGTCTCCCCCGACAACACCGCGTTCACGGTCACCTATAGCGACTACCTCGCCCAGGTCGGCGGTGGCGCCCCCTCCACCGCGTTCCGCAAGAACTGCCAGCTCAACCTGATCGTCCACGTCCCCGGGGGCTTCACCTACGCCATCGCCAGCGTCGACTACCGCGGCTTCGCCTCGCTCGCGCGTGGCGCGAGCGGCGTGGAGAAGGCCTCGTACTACTTCCAGGGCTCCCCGGACACGGCGTCCAGGACCCACACGTTCAACGGCCCCCTCGAGGACAACTGGCAGGCCACCGACGATACCGACTGGGCCCAGCTGGTCTGGGCGCCCTGTGGCGTCGAGCGCAACTTCAACATCAACACCGAGCTGCGGGTGAACAAGGGCACGTCCACGTCCAGCAGCACGAGCTTCATGACGATGGACTCGACCGACGGCGACATCAGCACGATCTACCACTTGGCGTGGAAGGAGTGCCCTGCCGCGTGAGCGTGGCGCCGGGTGCCCTCTTCTTTTCTTGGGCACCCGGCACTTCGGCGAGCGTCACGGGGCGGCTTGTTGTCTGCGGGTGGGTGGGGCTGGTCGCGCAGTTCCCCGCGCCCCTGAAGGCAGCGGCCCCTGCGGGCCTTAAAGGCGACGGGGCGCAGCCCCGGCTTTTCACGGGCGCGGGGCTGTGCCGATATGCGGCTCCGCCGCGTGGGCGCGAGCAACCACGACACACCCGCACCCGCCAACACACCCGCACCCGCCAACACACCCGCACCCGCCAACACACCCGCACCCGCCAACACACCCGCACCCGCCAACACACCCGCATCCGCCAACACACCCGCACCCGCACCCGCACCCGCCAACGCACCCGGGCCACCCGAGCTCTCCCGCGTACGAGGTCGAGACTCAGCTGCCCGCCAACTCCCGCTCCAGAGGGGACCGAAACCGCGGAGTGACCCGAGCCCCACCCAGCCACCCCCGCAACCGCTCCACCTCCGAGGCGATCGCCACCTCCCCCTCCCGCCCCACCCCCTTCGCGTCCAACAGCCGCCACACAACCTCACCGTCCGCCCGCTGGGCCCAACCCCCCACCACCCGACCGTTCCACCACACCGTCGGCCCGATGTTGCCGCTGTAGTCGAACAGCGAAGGCCGCAGCTCGGCCGGCAGATACCAGTCCCGCTGCTGCCATCCCATCGCCGTGGGGTCGAGCCCGGGCAGCAGCGCCGCCCAGGACTCGCCCGGCCCGACGACCGGCTCCTCGTCCCCGGCGACCACGTACCCCGTGCCCTCGTCCAGGCCCACCGCCCGCGCCCCGATCGCCGCCAGGGCCCGGCGGACATCGCTGACCCGCCACCCCGTCCACCACTTCAGGTCGGCCTCCGTCGCCGGACCACACACCGCCAACCACCGCCCCAGCAACGCGGCCTGCGCCTCGGCCACGTCCCACTCGGGATGCGGCGGCGCCACCGCCCACCGGTACTGGCTCGACGTCCACGAGCCGAGCGGCCGCGCCCGCACGACCTTGCCCTCCGCGCCCAGCACCTTCAGCAGTCTCGTCGAGACCGTGTGCAGCCCCTCGTAGCTCTTCCCCGCCCCGTACAGGAACCGCCGGCGCAGGCGCGGCTCGTCCTCGGCGAGCTCCACCGCCGTCGCCTGGCCGCGCCGGGCCAGTGCCGCCAGCGTCGACTCCTCGACCTCTTTCAGCCAGGCCGCGTCGGGCGCCCCGCCCACCTCCATGTGCTTGAGCAGCGACGCCCGCTCCTTCGCGGCGACCGCGAGGCTCGTCGAGGAGTGCACCACGGGGGTCAGCTCCGTGGGGAACACGAACACCGTGTGCCGCATGCCGTGCATCCGCACCAGCGTCCGGTCCTCGTACAGCGCCCGCTCGGTCTCGGCCACCGTCCGCCCCGGATCGGCGAGCCGCGCGCCCACGGCCAGAAACACCGTCGCCGGGTCCGAGCCGTGCAGCGCGACCATCGACTCGGCCACCTCCTCGGGCCCCGCCGCCCGCGCGTCCCCGGCCAGCCGCTGCCGCAGCGCGAGCCGCGCCCGCCGCTCCGCCACGCCGATGTACCGCCGCACTTCCCCCATGCCGACCGCCTCCACCCCTACGTCCCCACCGCTTCGCCCGTCTCGCTCGCTCTGTGACGCATCCTCCCGGACACCACTGACAATCGGGCCCATCGCCGACCGGCCCCTGTCACCCGATCGCCGCAGCGAACCCCCTCCCGACGTGCGCGTCCCACCCGTCCGGCCTTCACTGCGATCAGGAGGTGGCGGCACCCGGAACCACCCGAATCACCCGGGGTCACGAAGTCACGAAGTCACGAAGTCACGGAGGCACGGAGGCACGATGGGCGACGCGACGGAGCGGCACCGCATACGGAGGACGGGGCGCAAAGCCGTACGCGCGGCCGAGCGGTACGACGTCAGAGCGCCCGACCGGAAACGCCCACCCGCATCGACGCGGCACTCCGCATCCGCATCGGCGCGGCACTCCGCATCCGCATCGGCGCGGCACTCCGCATCCGCATCGGCGCGGCACACCGCACCCGCATCGGTGCGGCACAGCCCACCCGCATCGACGCGGCACTCCGCATCCGCATCGGTGCGGCACAGCCCACCCGCATCGACGCGGCACTCCGCATCCGCATCGACGCGGCACTCCGCATCCGCATCGGCGCGGCACACCGCACCCGCATCGGTGCGGCACAGCCCACCCGCATCGGTGCGGCACAGCCCACCCGCATCGACGCGCCACACCGCACCCGCGTCGGTGCGCCCCGGCACACGGCGATCCCCCCGATGACCACGCCCGAGGACCGCGCCGAGCGGGGCCGGGCCACCCGCAAGCACCTGCCCCGTTCCGCGCACGCCGCCTGGCTCCCGTCCGTCGACCGCCCCGACCCCGTCGCCGTACTCGAACGCCAGGGCCGCGACCGGCTCCCGGAACTCCTCCCCATCCGGTACGGGCGGATGGCGGTCTCCCCGTTCGCCTTCCTGCGCGGCGCCGCCGCCGTGATGGCCGCCGACCTCGCCGCCCAGCCGCGCACCGACCTCACCGTCCAGCTCTGCGGCGACGCCCACCTGCTCAACTTCGGTCTGTACGCCTCCCCGGAACGCGCCCTGCTCTTCGACCTCAACGACTTCGACGAGACCTACCCGGGCCCCTTCGAGTGGGACGTGAAACGACTCGCGGCCTCCGCAGCCGTGGCCGCCCGCGAGAACGGCCACGCGGACGCCGAGGCCCGCGCGGCGGCGCACGGGGCGGTCGCCACGTACCGCAAGACCATGCGCGACCTGGCGAAACAGGGCGAACTCGATGTCTGGTACGCCCGCATCGAAGCCGACCGTCTGCTGCCGCTGGCCCGCTCGGCCCGCCGCCGGCGCCGGGTCGAGTCGAGCCTCGCGCACGCCCGCCGCCGCACCAGCCTGCAGGCGCTCGGCAAACTCACGGAGATCGTCGAAGGCCGCCGCCGCATCATCGAGGACCCGCCCCTGCTGGAACCGGCCGGCGCCCCCGACATGGCCGCGCTCCGCAAGATCTTCAGCGACTACCGTTCCACCCTCACCGAGGAGCGCCGCCTCCTCCTGGACCGCTACCGCTTCGTCGACGCGGCCCGCAAGGTCGTCGGCGTCGGCAGCGTCGGCACCCGCTGCTTCATCGTGCTCCTCGAAGGCCGCGACGCGGACGACCCGCTCTTCCTCCAGATCAAGGAGGCCGGCAAGTCCGTCCTCGAAGAACATCTGCCGAGCGGCCCGTACGTCCACCCCGGCCATCGTGTCGTCGCAGGTCAGCGCCTTATGCAGGCCGCCAGTGACATCTTCCTCGGCTGGATGACCGGGCCGCAGGGGCGGGCCTACTACTGGCGGCAGCTGCGCGACATGAAGGGCTCGGCCGATGTCGCCGGCCTCGGCCCGCGCGAGCTGTTGAACTACGCCCGACTGTGCGGCACGGCCCTGGCCCGCGCCCACGCCCGCTCCGGCGACCGCGTCGCCATCGCCGCCTACCTCGGCGCCAAGCCCACCTTCGAACTCGCCCTCGCCGACTTCGCCCTCCATTACGCCGACCAAACCGTCCGCGACCACGCGGCCCTCTGCGCGGCCGTGGAGGCGGGGGTGGTGACCGCCAGACCGGGCGTGTGAGCGCACCTCCGACTCGCCCGTGGCTACGCGTACCGCTCCAACAACCCGCCCACATACGCCTCCAGCCGTGCCCCCAGCACCTCCGGCGTCAGATCCGCCCGCCCCAGCTCACGCCACGGCACCGCGAGCTTCTCGGCGTCGGGCGCGTAGGCCAGCGCGTCCAGCAGCCGCCAGTACAAGTGGTCCGGGTCCGAGGCCAGTGGACGCCCGCCCCGCGCCTCGTACCGGGGCCGGAACCCCAGCCCGCACTCGGCGCCGTACAGCAGGGCGAGGGCGGTCGAACAGTGAGCGACGTCCAGGTCGGGCGGGCCCCACGAGGTCTCCACCCAGTCGACGACCCCGCTGATCCGCAGCCCCGCGCCCGCGCCGGTGAACAGCACGTTCCCGGGGTGGAAGTCCCGGTGCAGAAAGCACCCGTCGTACGCGGGCGCCTCCCGCCGGATCACCTCCACGGCCCGCTCCCACAGCTCCCCACGGGGTGCCCGCACCCGTTCGGGCGAGGTCCACGCCTGGTACGGACGCGGCCACTCCGGCGGAACGACCGCGTGAATACGGGCGAGTTGGCCCGCGAGCAGCTCCAGACGCCCCTCCAGGTCCTCGTCCCCCACGCGTACCGAACCCGGCAGCAGGGACATCAACAGCGAGGGGTGGTCGGCGAGTTCGGCGGTGGCGTCGAGCGCGTGCGGCCGAGGGGTCGGGATGTCGTCGTAGGGCGCGAGTACGGTGAGTACGGACGCCTCGCGGGTCAGCAGCCCCGGAGCGTGCCGCCGGAAGAACGGCTTGACGAAGGAGCGCAGCACCAGGCCCGACCCGTCGTCGAGAGTCAGGCGGCGCATCTGCGAACTCCAACCACCTTGTAGAGAAGCCCAGTTGCGTACGCCGCGGCCTTCCGGGAGCTGCTTGTCGACCCATGCCCGGGTGGCCGTCCAGCCGCCGTCGCCCAGGCCGGTCAGTACGGAGTCCACGAACCTTCGTCGGTCGCTCGCGCGCTCGCCGAACCACAGGCCCAAGTAGTGGTCCGCGTCCGGGAGTTCGAGGCGGGTGAACTGGGCACGGGCGGCGAGCGCGTCCGTGACGGCGTCGGTCACGGCGGCCGGGATGACATGGTCCGTGCCGGGTGCGGCGAGCACGGCCCGACCGGTGTACGCCCGGAACACCTCCAGCGCGGGGGAGCCGTGCCAACTGCCCGGCGTACGGATGGCGGCGCTGAACGGGCCGTCGCCGTCCCCGAACGGCAGCTCCCATGCCTCGGCCCCGTACACCGCGGGCGCGCACAGACCGATCGCGGCCACCCGGTCCCCGTAGTGCCGGGCGAGATCGGCCACCGTCTGCCCGCTCATGCTGAACCCCACGAGGACCAGGGGCGCGTCCGCCGCGACCCGTGCCCCGATGACGGCGACCGCCTGCCCGAACCGTCGCCGCAGGCTCGACTCCCGCAGTTCGCCCGTGCTTTCGCCGTGCCCGGAGAAGTCGAAGGCGAGCGCGTGGCAGCCCCGCGCCAGGAACTCCTCGGCCAGCGGCAGCAGCCGCTCCTTGCTGCCCCTGCCCGCGCCGTGCAGCAGGACGACGGTGGCCGGCGCGCGGTCGTCGCCGCCCGACACCCCCGCAAGCCGCTCGCCGTCGTACTCGTGTGCGAATGAGTGAAGATCGGTCATGACCCCCATTCATCCACAGGCCGACCTCCCCACTGCGCGGATGCGAATATTCGGATGCGAACGCGCACGTCCCACGAGCATTCTGGACACGCGCTGCCGAGTCGCCGGCAACGCACCGCTGATCCAGCCGCATCACAGCCATCCGCCATGCCTCGCGCATGCATCCACGCATCCCCGCATCCCCGCATCCCCGCATCCACCCATCCACGCATCCGCGGAAAGGAGTCCCGTCATGGGCACCGTGATCCTTTCGGCGACCGCGGTTCTGGTCGTCCTGGGTTTCTCCAACGAAGTCCTGTGGCTCGCCGCAGTCGCGCTGCTCTGCCTGTACCTCCGCTACGGCCGCACGGGAGGAGGCTCGTCGGCGGCGTCCTCGTCGGGATCCCCGGCGGGCGGCGGCGCGGCACCCACCAACTACCGCGCGTACCGCGACCGGCGTGACCAGCAGGCGAAGTGGGAGCGCCGCTACCGCCGCGAGCGGCCTTTCGAGACGCGCCGGCAGGAGCGCGAGAAGAGCACCAAGTAGCGACACATCGCCCCGGGGCAGGCAGGTCACAGCCCCGGGGCGCCCCAGATCGGGAACCAACGGCTCAGGTCCGGCTCGATCCGCAGCTCGTCCGCGAGCGCCGCCTTCACCTGCAACTCCAGCGCGCTGTCCCGCCGTTGACCACCACCGGCCGTCGGCGCGAACGGATAGAAACTCCCGCGCTTGTAGAGATAGACGAGCCCGAGCCGCCGCCCGTCACCCTCCTCGGCAGCCCGGAAGCCCACCACCGAGCACAGCAGCTGCGGCCCGAACCCGCCGCCCTCCAGCGCGCTGTTGACCGCGTGCAGATCACCGACCAGCGCGGGCAGCTCCTCCTGCCCCGGCCGCCGCCGCGAGACCAGCCACGAGTACCCGTACTCGTCCCGCACGACCTCGACACCCAGCCCCGGCCCACCCCGCCCGGCGTCCGCGTCGAGCAGCGCCCGCACCTCACGTCGCACGTCCTCGAAGGCCGCCCCCTCGACCGTCGCGAAGCACACCGCACCCGTCCCGGTGGGGGTGAAGGAAACCGCCGCCTCCAAGGTCACCGCGGCCGACGGCAGGGCGAAGAGCCGGTCGAGATCGGGCGCGACCGGCTTCGTCCGCCCGAGGATGACGTCCAGCAGCCCCATGGCGGCTCAGCCCGCCTTCCCCGCCCCGGATCCCGGTGCCGCGGGCTGCCCCAACTCCACCGCGATACGGCCCAGTTGATCGATCCGCTGCTCCAGCGTCGGGTGGGTGGCGAAGAACCGGCCCAGATGCGGGTGGCGGCCGAGCGCCGGAGTGAAGTAGAAGGCGTTGAAGGCCTGCGAGGTCCGCAGGTCCCGGGTCGGTATCCGCGCGATGTCCCCGGTGACCTTGGTCAGCGCGGAGGCGAGGGCCGAGGGCCGCCCGGTGAGCAGCGCGCCCGCCCGGTCGGCGGCCAGCTCGCGGTACCGCGACAGGACCCGGATCAACAGGAAGCTCAGCACGTACACGGCGGCGGAGATCCCCATCACCACGCTGAACACGACGGCGGTGTTCTGGTCCCGCCGCCCGCCGCCGAACATGTGCGAGTAGAACGCGAACCGCACGACGAGCCCGGCCAGCACGCCAAGGAACGACGCGATGGTCAGCACGGCCACATCGCGGTGCGCCACATGCGACAGCTCGTGCGCGAGCACGCCCTCCAGCTCGTCGGGCTCCAGCCGCCGCAGCAGCCCGGTGGTCACACACACCACCGCGTGATCGGCGTTCCGCCCGGTCGCGAACGCGTTCGGCATCTCCATGTCCGCCACCGCGACCCGCGGCTTCGGCATGTCCGCCACCGCGCACAGCCGGTCCACGACCCCGTGCAGCCGCGGATACTCCTCCCGCTCCACGATCCGCCCGCGCATGGCGTAGAGGGCGATCCGGTCGGCGTACCAGTACTGGACGGCAAGGAACCCGGCCGCGACGACCAGAACCAGCACCCACGACTTCAGCAACGCGATCAACGCGGCCACGAACAGCACATACAGCAACCCGAACAGAAACAGCGTGACCGTCATCCGCACGGTCAGCCGCCGATCACTCCGGAACCGGTTCGACATCCGTACCACCTCACACTCAGGCAGTCACTCGTCCCGGCTTCCATTGTGCGCCCGCATACCCATGGGCCGGTCGAGGCCGAGCCCCGGCAGGGCAAAGGACCTTCCCCGAACGGCAGACACCGGCTCGCCCCTTCGGCTCACCCACCGCGCGCCCCCAGCAACCGGAGCGCCGCCACCCGAGTGTGCCGCGGCCACCCGTCCCCGAGCCGCTCCCTGAGCCAGTCCGCGGGCAACCGCCCAGCCGACGGCAGCAACGAGAGCGTCGTCTCGCGTACGACCCCGGGCGCCGGGTCGTCGAGCAACGGCCGCAGCCGCTCCTCACCCGACACGTCCAGCAGCCGCAGGCCGGCCACCGCACGGGCCCGCACCCCCGGCGCCGGATGCGCGAGCAAGGGCCACAGCAGTTCGGCGTCCGCGCGCTCCCCGCACTCGGCCAGCCCGACGACGGCCCCCGGACGCAGCGCCGGGTCGTCAGCCACGGCACACCGCTCCCGGTACCACGGCCGCGGATCGGTCCCGTACCGCCGTACGACGTACCGCGCACAGGCCCGCACCAACGCGGACCGGTCCGCCAGGAACCCCACCGCGAGCTCCGGCCGCCCGGCCCGCCGCAGGGCCGTGACTCCGGCGGAGCGGGCGCGGGGGTTGCGGGCGGTGAGGAGCGGTTCGAGTACGTCCTCGCCGGACTCCGCCGATACGGCCGCCAGCGCGGCGTCCGCGCACAGGGTCTGGACGACGGTGTCCACGTCGACCGCGGCGGCGCGGGCCAGCCCGGCGGGGGAGAGAAGCCGTTCCTCGATCGCCAGCCGGTACACGAAGCGGCGCGTGGCCCGGTCGGGGCTGCCGAGGAGGGGTGCGAGCCGCTCCAGCGGGCCCCGGCGGAGGACTTCGCCCAGCAGCCCGGCAGCGAAGGCACCCCGTTCGCGGCGACCGACGGCCAGGATCACCGGCGCGAGGGCGACGGCGGTCTCCCCGTCCAACGCCTCACGCAGCAGCTCCCGGGCGCGGTCGCACACCTGCCCGGCCCAGTCGGCGGCGCGGACGACGACCAGCGGCAACAGCGCGGGCCGCCCCGGGGCGCGGTGCAGCGCGGCCTCACGGACCCGGCCGTCGTGGTGGCACAGGGCGAGCGCGAGCCGGGCATCGGTGAGTTCCCGGCGACGAGGGATCACGGCGAGCAGGGTGCGCCGGCCCTCGATCTCCTCCAGCGTGGGCAGCTCACCCACGTCGAGTCGGCGCCGTGCGCCCACGTCCAGCGCGAGCCAGGCCCCGGGATCGGCGACGTCGACCGCGTCCCGCAGGGCGACCCCCCGACTCAACCGCGCCGCGGCCTCGCCACCGCGGGCGTTCTCCCCGTCCACGTCCAGCCCTCAGTGCTCCGTGTCCGGATGCTCAGTACGACGAGTGATAGTTGATGTACCCGATCAGCAGGATCAGCCCGCCCACACACCCGAACACGATCACCGTCGAGACCCATGACGAGCGGCGCGGCCCGACCGGGTCGGGGTCGGCGCGGAAGGGCTGCGGCGACGGCGGGTTCTCCTTCCACCGCGCGGCCAGCATCCGGGCCCGTGCGGAGGGCTCCTTGTGCTCGGCGTTGTCCGCCCACCTGAGGTCGAACTCCCGCTCGCCGTCTTCCTGTTCGGCCATCCCCGTGTCTCCCCGTTGCTTCTGTCGAACAGCTGTGCCGAAAACCATACGACGACGCCCCCGCCCTGAGAAACAGGAACGGGGGCGCCGTACGGCTCACGCGTGCTGCACACGCGGTCCGATCACACGTCGAAGTACAGCTCGAACTCGTGCGGGTGCGGACGCAGCTGCAGCGGGGCGATCTCGTTGGCGCGCTTGTAGTCGATCCACGTCTCGATCAGGTCCGGCGTGAAGACGTCGCCCTGGAGGAGGAACTCGTGGTCGCGCTCGAGCGAGTCGAGGACGGCCGGGAGGGAGGTCGGGACCTGCGGGACGCCCGCGTGCTCCTCGGGGGCGAGCTCGTAGAGGTCCTTGTCGATCGGCTCGGCCGGCTCGATCTTGTTCTTGATGCCGTCGAGGCCCGCGAGCAGCAGGGCCGAGAAGGCGAGGTACGGGTTGCCGGAGGAGTCGGGCGCGCGGAACTCGACACGCTTGGCCTTCGGGTTCGAACCCGTGATCGGGATACGCATGGCCGCGGAGCGGTTGCGCTGCGAGTAGACCAGGTTGACCGGGGCCTCGAAGCCGGGCACCAGACGGTGGTACGAGTTCACCGTCGGGTTGGTGAAGGCCAGCAGCGACGGGGCGTGCTTGAGGATGCCGCCGATGTAGTAGCGGGCGGTGTCCGACAGACCCGCGTAACCGGCCTCGTCGTAGAACAGCGGGGAGCCGTTGGTCCACAGCGACTGGTGGACGTGCATGCCCGAGCCGTTGTCACCGAAGATCGGCTTCGGCATGAAGGTCGCGGTCTTGCCGTTGCGCCAGGCCACGTTCTTCACGATGTACTTGAAGAGCTGCAGGTCGTCGGCCGCGGCGAGCAGCGTGTTGAACTTGTAGTTGATCTCGGCCTGGCCGGCGGTGCCCACCTCGTGGTGCTGACGCTCTACCTGGAGGCCGGACTTGGCCAGCTCCAGGGAGATCTCGGCACGCAGGTCGGCGAAGTGGTCGACCGGCGGGGTCGGGAAGTAACCGCCCTTGTAGCGGACCTTGTAACCGCGGTTGTCCTCCAGCGCACCGGTGTTCCAGGCGCCCGCCTCGGAGTCGATGTGGTAGAAGGACTCGTTCTCCGAGGTCTTGAAGCGCACGCTGTCGAAGACGTAGAACTCGGCCTCGGGACCGAAGTACGCGGTGTCGGCGATACCGGTCGAGGCGAGGTACGCCTCGGCCTTCTTCGCCACGTTCCGCGGGTCACGGGAGTACTGCTCGCCCGTGATCGGGTCGTGGATGAAGAAGTTGATGTTGACCGTCTTGTCGCGGCGGAAGGGGTCGACGCGCGCGGTGGACAGGTCGGCGCGGAGCGCCATGTCGGACTCGTGGATGGCCTGGAAGCCGCGGATCGAGGAGCCGTCGAACGCGAGCTCCTCGGCCGGGTCGAAGGCCGTGGCCGGAATCGTGAAGTGCTGCATCACGCCCGGCAGGTCGCAGAAGCGGACGTCGACGAACTTGACGTCCTCGTCCGCGATGTACTTCTTGGCCTCGTCGGCGTTCTGGAACATCCAGCTCCTCCTACTCCCGACGTCCTGCCGGGGTGGTAGTTCGTTCGTGCGGCCAGTGCGGTGGCACACGCTGTCCTCGACACTAGGGACGGGTGATTTCTCGTACGTGACCCATTTGTTTCGCACAAGTTAACCGGACATCCCGCCCGGCACCCCACCTGTCCGTATGGCAAAACGGTCGCAGTACGGTGGACGCGTGGACAAGAGGCAAGCAATCGGATCGTGGCTCTCCGGCCCCCGTGCGGCCGCGGAGGAAGCGGGTGTCGACTTCGGATACCGGGGCGAACAGCTCGGTCTGCCGGAGCAGGGCCCGGGCTCCATCGCCCGCCCCGGACGGCGCCTCGGCGCCCTGGCGGTCGACTGGGGCCTGTGCCTCTTGATCGCATACGGTCTGATCACCGACAGCTATAACGAAGCGGCCCAGGTCTGGGCGCCACTCATCCTGCTCGCGCTGCTCGTCCTCACCTTGGGCACGCTCGGCTTCACTCCCGGTAAGCGGCTTTTCGGCCTGCGGGTCATCGCCCTGGACAGCGGCCGCGTCAACCCGCTGCGCGCCGTGCTGAGGACTCTGCTCTTCTTCCTCGCCATCCCGCCCCTGGTCTGGGACCGCGACGGCCGGGGCCTGCACGACCGCCTGGCACGCACCGTGGAAGTGCGGATCTAGGACCTGGTCCTCGTACGACGGGACCTGGTCCCCTGGTCCTCGTACGACGAAGGGGCGCCCGGAATGATCCGGGCGCCCCTTCGTCGTACGAGGAGGTCAGCGCATCTTTCCGCCGCGCGGCATCCGCATGCCCTTGGGCATCGGGCCCTTCGGCAGTGGCATGTTGCTCATCAGGTCGCCCATCGCGCGCAGGCGGTCGTTGGTGGCGGTGACCTGGGGGCCGGTCAGGACGCGGGGCAGCTTCAGCATGGACGTGCGGAGCTTCTTCAGCTCCACCTGGCCCTCGCCGGTGCCCACGACCAGGTCGTGCACCGGGACGTCCGCCACGATCCGGGCCATCCTCTTCTTCTCGGCTGCCAGCAGGCTCTTCACCCGGTTCGGGTTGCCCTCGGCGACCAGGACGATGCCGGCCTTGCCGACGGCGCGGTGCACCACGTCCTGGCTGCGGTTCATCGCCACGGCCGGAGTCGTCGTCCACCCGCGGCCCACATTGTCGAGCACAGCCGCGGCTGCGCCCGGCTGGCCCTCCATCTGTCCGAAAGCGGCCCGCTCGGCCCGGCGCCCGAACACGATCGCCGTCGCGAGGAAGGCGAGCAACAAGCCCAGAATGCCGAGATAGATCGGGTGACCGATCAGGAAACCGATCGCGAGGAAGACACCGAAGGTGATGATGCCGACAGCCGCGAGTACAAGACCGATCTTCTTGTCGGCCCTGCGGGTCATCTTGTACGTCAGAGCGATCTGCTTCAGTCGCCCGGGGTTCGCGGCGTCCGCCGCGTTGTCCTTCCTCGCCATGGCAGGAAGTCTACGTGTCCGAAAGAGCGGGGACGACGGCGGTGCCGGGTGGGATACGCCGCATCGCCGGGTGGGGACCGGCGGCGGAAGGGTGGTGCGGTGTTACGACGTGCGGGTGGCGACGGCCTCGTCGAGGACGCGCTGGGCCTCGACACGGTCCTTGGCGCGACGGCGGTCCTCCAGGACGGAGGTCCAGGCGTTGCGGCGGGCGGTGCGCTGGCCGCTGCTCAGGAGCAGCGACTCGACGGCACGGAGTGCATCGGTGAACGTCGGGATGGCGGTGGCGCGAACGGGCGCGGCCTGCATGATGGTGGTCCCCCTCGGGAGTGGTTGCTCTGGTCAGAGCTGGTACCGGGCGTAAAACCAGGCTCACTGATTGGTGTTACCAGGGCATGACCGACCGGTCAAACACCCATGAAACCTTGATGCGCGCGCCTTGAACCCGAATGCGGCCCTGATGCCGTCCTCAACTGCGAGGACGCTCAGGACCGCGGACAATCGGCCATTACCGGGGGGTGGTTGCTTGTGCGGAGTTTCACACCAATCGGGTGGCACGGAGTGCCACCCGATTGGCCGTACGGTGTGTCGGCGCAGGGCCGTGTCATGTGTCTCAGACGGCCTGCGAGGCGATGTACGAACCCCGCTTCTCGACGGCCATCTGGTACAGCCGGCCGGCGCGGTACGACGACCGGACCAGCGGGCCGGACATGACACCGGAGAAGCCGATCTCCTCGGCCTCCTCCTTCAGCTCCACGAACTCCTGCGGCTTGACCCAGCGCTCCACGGGGTGGTGGCGGACGCTCGGGCGCAGGTACTGCGTGATGGTGATCAGCTCGCAGCCCGCCTCGTGCAGCTGGCGGAGCGCCTCGCTGACCTCTTCGCGGGTCTCGCCCATGCCGAGGATGAGGTTCGACTTCGTGACCAGACCGTAGTCTCGGGCCTCGGTGATGACCTTCAGCGAGCGCTCGTAGCGGAAGCCGGGGCGGATGCGCTTGAAGATCCGGGGGACCGTCTCGACGTTGTGCGCGAAGACCTCCGGGCGGGAGGCGAAGACCTGTTCCAGCAGCTCCGGGACGGCGTTGAAGTCGGGCGCCAGCAGCTCGACCTTGGTCTGGCCGGCCTCGCGCTCAGCGGTCTGCTGATGGATCTGGCGGACCGTCTCGGCGTACAGCCAGGCGCCGCCGTCCTCCAGGTCGTCGCGGGCGACGCCGGTGATGGTGGCGTAGTTCAGGTCCATGGTGACCACGGACTCGCCCACGCGGCGGGGCTCGTCCCGGTCGAGCGCCTCGGGCTTGCCGGTGTCGATCTGGCAGAAGTCGCAGCGGCGGGTGCACTGGTCGCCACCGATGAGGAACGTGGCCTCGCGGTCCTCCCAGCACTCGTAGATGTTGGGGCAGCCCGCCTCCTGGCAGACCGTGTGCAGGCCCTCGCTCTTCACGAGGCCCTGCATCTTCGTGTACTCGGGGCCCATTTTCGCCCGGGTCTTGATCCACTCGGGCTTGCGCTCGATGGGGGTCTGGCTGTTCCGGACCTCCAGGCGCAGCATCTTGCGTCCGTCGGGTGCGACTGCGGACACATCGGCTCCCTGCTGATTGCTATGGGTGGTCTTCGATTCTTCGGCGTACACCAGCGTACGCCCGTACGGTTCTCGGTCTCCGGGGTGGGCGACCTTGGGGTGCGTTGGCGGGTGTGGGTTGTGGTGGGTCGCTCGCGCAGTTCCCCGTGTTCCTGAAAGCCGGGGCGCCCCTGCCTTTTCGGGCCTGCAGGGGGCGTCGCTTTCAGGCCTGCAGGGGCCGTTGCGCTCAGGGGCGCGGGGAACTGCGCTACCAGCCCCCACCGATCCGACCAGCCCCCGCAGTCCCGCGGCCGACATGCATGGCCGGTGTGGACTACGCCGACGCCCGTTCCACCACCCGCGGCTTGAGGTCCGCGTTCTCCAGGACGTCCCGCAGATGCCGCTCCGCCACCGGCAGGACCTCCGCGATGGTGACGTCGCGCCCGACTTCGTTCGCCAGGGACGCGACACCCGCGTCACGGATTCCGCAGGGGATGATCCGGTCGAACCACCTGTTGTCCGGGTTCACGTTCAGCGCGAAGCCGTGCATGGTGACGCCCTTGGCGACACGGATGCCGATCGCCGCGATCTTGCGGTCCTCCCGCCGCTGCCCGGCGTTCGAGGGCGCGTACTCGGGACCGTTCATCCGGGGGTCGAACTCGTCGTCGTGCATCCGGGGGTCGAGGTCGAGGGACAGCCCGCCCAGCCGCTGCTCGACCGGATCGCCGAGCACCCACACGCCGCTGCGGCCCTCGACCCGGGTGGTCTCCACGCCGAACTCCGCGCACGTACGGATCAGGGCCTCTTCGAGACGCCGTACGTGGGCCACCACGTCCACCGGGCGCGGGAGCTTCTGGATCGGGTAGCCCACCAGCTGGCCCGGGCCGTGCCAGGTGATCTTGCCGCCGCGGTCGACGTCGATGACGGGCGTGCCGTCGAGGGGGCGCTCGTTGTCGGCCGTGCGCCGGCCGGCCGTGTAGACCGGCGGGTGCTCCAGGAGCAGCACGGTGTCGGGGACCTCGTCGGCGAAGCGCGCCGCGTGCACCCGGCGCTGCTCGTCCCACGCCTCCTGGTACTCGACGGCCTCCGTGCCGAACCCCATGCGGACGAACCGCAACCCACTCACGGCAAGCGCCTCCCTCGGCGGTACGCCCGACGGGGACGTGGACCGCGATAGCTGTGTCAGGCACGTAACGCGCCCAAGTCACTGTACGACCGGCCCGCGCCGGAGCGGCGGGGGGAGTCGTCCGCCTGTGCAGGGGGCCGGACCCACCCCGGGCTGCTCCGGGCACCCCGGGGCCGACCCGGCGCACACCGCACGCGCTTCCCGTCAGCCACGCGGCCAATCCTCACACGATCGGATGAACCGATGCGGAAGTGTGCGATCGGGCGCTTACTCTCCGCTACATTCGCGCCGTTCGCAAGGCCGTAAATGGCTTCTCACCAGGCAATCCGGGATACCCCGCCGACACCCGGAAGGCAGGAGACCGCACCGCAGATGACGGAACGACCCGCGCAGCGCACCCCCAACCGCCAGCTAGCCGCCCTCATCGCAGAAGCGGGGTTCTCCAACGCGGGACTAGCGCGCCGTGTTGACCAGCTCGGTCTCGAACACGGGCTCGACCTCAGATACGACAAGACGTCCGTGACCCGCTGGCTGCGCGGTCAGCAGCCCCGGGGCACGACGCCCGCGCTCATCGCCGAGGTGTTCACCCGCCGACTCGGCCGCCGTCTCACCGCCCAGGACCTCGGCCTCGACGCCTGTGCCCCCGTGTACGCGGGCCTGGAGTTCGCCGCCGCCCCCGAGGAGGCCATCGACATCGTCAGCGGGCTGTGGCGCAAGGACTCCGGCAGCCACGCCGAACTGCGGAAGATCGCGTTCACCCCGGCCGGCCTGGTCGTCCCCAGCCGCGACTGGCTGATCGGCCGTGCCGACGACCGGGTGGGCCGGGGCGACCCGGGCGCCACCCGCGTCCCCCCGCAGGGCCGACCGGCCGTACCCCGCCAGCGCAGCCAGACCGAGCGCGGCCCCGGCCAGAAGGTCACCTCCGGGGACATCGCCGCCCTCCGCTCGGTCGGCGAACTCTTCCGCGCCCTCGACAACGCCTACGGCGGCGGCCACGCCCGCCAGGCCCTCGTGCGCTATCTGGAGCACGAGGCCGAGCCCATGCTGCGCGGCGCCTACGGCGAACAGGTCGGCCGCCGCCTGTTCGCCGCCGCCGCCGACCTCACCCGGCTGGCCGGCTGGACCTCGTACGACATCGGCGCGCACGGGCTCGCCCAGCGGTACTTCGTGCAGGCGCTCAGGCTGGCGCAGGCGGCGGGGGACCGGGCCTACGGGGCGTACGTGCTGATCACGATGAGCCGTCAAGCGGTCTACCTGGGGCATGGACGGGAGGCCGTGCAGCTCGCGCGCGTCGCCCAGCAGGGCGTCGGGTCGGCCGTACCACCGGTGGTGCAGTCGCTGCTGTACTCCGTCGAGGCGCGCGGGCACGCGGTGCTCGGCGAGGTGCGGGCCTCCACGGCGGCGCTGGTGCGGGCGGAGAGGGCCCTGGAGTCGGCCCGGCCCGGGGACGAGGTCCCGTACTGGGCGCGGTTCTTCGACGAGGCCCAGCTCGCCGACGAGTTCGGGCACAGCCACCGCGACCTCCAGCAGTACCGCGCGGCGGCCCAGCACGCCGAGCGGTCCCTGCAACTGCGTGCGCCCGGCTACGCCCGCAGCCGTCTCTTCTGCCGGGTCGTCCTCGCCTCCGCCCGGCTCGGGCTCGGGGAGCTGGACCAGGCCTGCCAGTTGGGGGCCGAGGCCGCGGGGCAGGCGGCCGAGATGCGGTCGGTACGGGCCGTGGAGTACGTGCGCGACTTCGAACGCAGGCTGGAGCCGTACCGGGACGCGGCGCCCGTGCGGGGGTACCGGGACAAGGTGGCGGCGTTGGGCTGACAGGCCCGTCCGGACAAGGCCGTCGGGACGTCCGGTGGTGGTGTGCCGGGCGCCCCGACGGGCGTTCACGAAGGTGTTCAGGCGGCGGTTTCCAGCGACTCCTCCTGGGCGGCCTGGCGGACGTCCAGGTCGGTCAGGACGGCGTGGGCGGCGCGGCGGGCCGAGTGCAGGGAGCCCTGGACCGTGCTGGTGTCCCGGTGGTCCCCGCACACGTACAGGCCCGCCAGCAGCCGTACCGGGCGGCGCAGATCGGACCGCGGGGGCATCGCCGGGACCGCCTCCGGGTCGTGGTGCACGGCGAGGAGTTCCCAGCGGGTCGTGGACGTCCGGTAGAGCCGGGCCAGTTGGGCGCGGACCGTGGCGTCCAGGTGGGCCGCGTCCGGGGGTGTGCCGAGCACGACCGAGGAGATGAGCGAGCGGCCGGACGGGGCCCGGGTCGGGTCGACCTGGCTGATGACCGCCGTGTGCGAGACGGGACCGCTGCGGTCGGAGTCGAGGAGCAGGGCGGGCTCGGTGAGCGGGGGCTCGTCCGTGGCGTGGTGCAGGACCGTCACCGGGTGGAAGCCGGGCACGCGCAGCCCCGGGAGCAGCCGGGCGGCGGAGCGGGCGTCCGTCGCGAGGATCACGGAACGGCAGGGCAGTTCGCCGTGGGCGACGGTCGTCACGGAGGTCGTGCTGACCGAGGTGACCCTGACCCCGGTTCGGACCGTGCCCGGCGGCAGCGCGGCCGCGAGCAGCTCGGGGAGTGTGTCGGCGCCGCCCTCCGGGATGCACAGCCGGCCCGTCGCGAAGGCGTGCAGGGCCAGATCGGCGCACCGGCTGGAGGTCTGGAGCGTGGGGTCGCCGAGCAGGGCGGCCAGCAGCGGGCGTACGAAGCCGTCGATCGTCCGGGGCGGGAAACCGCGGGTCGCCAGGGCCTGGGCGACCGGGACCTCCGCGCGGGTCAGCAGTCGCTCGGGCGCGGTCGCGGCGAGCCGGGCCAGGGCCATGGCGAGCCGGGACTGGTCGGCGGGGGCGCCCAGGCGGCCGGGGCGGGTGCCGTTCGGGGAACGGCCCGTGCGGGCCTGGCCGGCGCGGGGCAACCTGGGGGCGCTTGCGAGGGCGCGCGCGGCTGTGAGTGCGCCCCTTGCGCTTCGGAGGGCCGGGGTGGCACCGGCACGGTGGTGACGGCCGTCGACGTGCAGCAGGACGCCGGGGGCGAACGGGCGCAGCGGCAGGGTGTCCAGGCCCGGGGTGCGGCGCAGTTCCGGGTACGAGGTGGAGAGGATCTGGGCCGTGCGGTCGAGGCGGAAGCCGTCGATCTTCTCGGTGGACATGCGGCCGCCGACTCCCGGGCCGGCCTCCAGGACGGTGGTGGTGAGCCCCGCCCTGATGAGATGTCCGGCCGCGGCGAGGCCGGCGACGCCGGCTCCTACGACGATGACGTCCACGGTTTCCGCGTCCGCTGGGTACGCCGATTGGTACACCGACTCAAGCACGGGCCCCTCCCGAGGTCGCGCGGCTGCTGGAGACGTCATGCCCCCAACACGCATGTGAATACCCGAGTTCGTGACGAGGGTGAAGGGGGGTGGAGGCTCGGGGGAAGTCGCGTGGTCCCTCGCACGGAGGCATGCGGGGGGAGAGCGTGCGCCCAGGGAGGGGGTGAGGGGGTGGGTCGCGCCGCTCGGGTGGCCCGCCGTGCGTTTTCTCGCCCCCGCCGCCCCTGCCCGTCCCATCCCCACGCCCTCAGACCCCCGGGGCACGCTTCGCGTGGGTGGGGGCGCCTTCCGGCTCGGGGGTGGGGGTTGCGTGGCGACCGCGGTCCGGTGGGGGCTGCTCGCGCGGTTCCCCGCGCCCCTGAGGGCAACGGCTCCGCGGGCTCGAAAGCCTCGGCCCCGCATCCCACCCACCCTCAACGCAGCGCCGCCCGCACCGCCTCCTCGATCTCCGGGTACTGAAACGTGAAGCCCGACTCCAGCAGACGCGTCGGCAGGGCCCGCGTGCTGCCGAGGACATCGCCGGAGAGCCCGCCGAGGACGAGGCGGAGGACGGAGGCGGGCACGGTGAACAGCGTCGGCCGGTGCAGCACCCGCCCCATCGCCGCCGTGATCTCACGATTCGTCAGCGGCGCCGGCGCCGTCAGATTCACCGGCCCCGACAACGACGGCGTACCGATCAGATGCCGCAGAGCCGCCACCTCGTCGTACAGCGAGATGAAGCTCCAGTACTGACTCCCGTCGCCCATACGGCCACCCAGGCCCGCCGTGAAGAGGGGAAACAGCGGCCCCCAGGCACCTCCGCCCCGCGCCACCACCAGCCCCGTCCGCGCGAACACCGTACGGACGCCCGCCTCCCGAGCCGCCGACGTCGCCGCCTCCCACTCCACCACCAGCGAGGGCAGGAACCCCTCCCCGGGCGCCGCCGACTCGTCCACCGCCCGGTCGCCCGTCCAGCCGTAGTACCCGATCGCGCTGCCGTTGACGAAGACGCTCGGCGGTTCGTCCAGCGCGGCCACGGCCTCGGCGAGCGTCCTGGTGCCGAGCACCCGGCTGTTGCGGATCCGCTCCCGGTACGCCTCGGTCCAGCGCCGCGAGGCGACCCCGGCCCCGGCGAGGTTCACCAGGGCCGCGCAGCCGACGAGCCCCGCCGTGTCGACCCGCCCCGCCTCCGGGTCCCAGCGCACCTCGCCCGGCCCTCGCGGCGCCCGCCGTACGAGCCGTACGACCTCATGGCCGTCCGCCGTGAGCGAGCGGGTCAGCGCCGAGCCGATCAGCCCGGAGGCCCCGGCGACCACGACCCGGGAACCGGCGGGCAGGGGCGTCCGGGCAGCCGTACGGTCGTCCGCTTCGCCGTCCTCTTCACCATGCATGTGGCTCATGCAGCCATCGTCCCCCGGGGGGCTGGAAAACGCTGACCGGGGGTCGCATTCCGGCCGTACAGTGGCCGTCATGCCGGTTCCGTACATACGCCACGCGACCACGGACGACGAGGACACGCTGGCCCGCCTCGACCGCGTCACCTGGTCCACGCTGCACTCCGTCCAGGAGCGCCCCCAACAGCCGTACGAACCCTTCTTCAACGACCGTTACGGGCCCCGCGACCACCTCGTCGCCGAGCTGGCCGGCACTGTCGTCGGCTACATCCGGCTCGGATTCCCGACGCCGCTCGCCTGCAACGCGCACGTACGGCAGATCCAGGGGCTGGCCGTCGCCGACGAGGCGCGTGGGGCCGGGGTGGCGCGGGCGCTGCTGCGGGCCGTGCAGGACGAGGCACGGCGCAGGGGAGCGCGTCGGCTCACCCTGCGCGTCCTCGGGCACAACACCCCGGCCCGCAAGCTCTACGAGTCGGAGGGGTTCGTGGTGGAGGGGATCCTGCCGGAGGAGTTCCTGCTGGACGGGGTGTACGTCGACGACGTGATGATGGGCCGTCACCTCTGACGCGCCGCTGAACAGGCCTTACGACGTCACCAGGTCACCCGTGTCCACAGCCTCCGTCGCCTCCGCCGCGCTGCGGGCCTCGGCCGCGACCTCCTCCACGGTCAGGACGTAACCCGTCTCCGCGTCGGACGTCGAGCGGGCGAAGACGACGCCGTAGACCCGCCCGTCGGTGGTCAGGAGCGGGCCACCGGAGTTGCCGGGGCGGACGGTGGAGCGGATGGAGTAGATCTCGCGGGTCACCGAGTCGGTGTTGTAGATGTTCCGGCCGGTCGCGTCGATACGGCTGGCGACCGTGGCCGCCTGGAGGTCGAGGCCGCCGTCCTCCGGATAGCCGGCGACGACCGCCGCGTCACCGCGTGAGGCGCTGTCGTCGAAGCTGATGACGGGAGCCCTCAGGCCGGGGACGTAGAGCACCGCCACGTCCTTGTCGGGGTCGAACAGCACGACGCGGGCCTCGTACGTCTTGCCGACCCCGCCCACGCGCACGGTCGGGTCGTCGATGCCCGCCACCACATGGGCGTTGGTCATCACATGCTCGGAGGAGTACACGAAGCCGCTGCCCTCGCGGCCCTGCGTGCCCGAGACGCCCTCGATCTTGACCGTGCTGCGCTTGGCGGCGTTGGTCGCGGCCGCCGTGACGTTGTCCCCGGAGGGCTTGGCGACCTCGGCCGTGGCCTCGTTCTCGAACGGGTTGAAGACCTGCGGGAAGCCCGCCTCGGTCAGCGCGGAGGTGGCGTTGGAGAACCACGCCGGGGTCGTGTCCGGCATGGTGTTCTGCACCGCGCCGAGCAGCGCGGAGTTGCGGATCGAGTTCGTCACCAGCGCGGACGAGGAGGCGCCGAGGACGCTCGCGGCGACCCAGGCCACGATGAGCACGGCGATCGAGTTGGCCGCCGCCCCGCCCACGCCGTCCAGCACCCGCAGCGGGCTGCGGTCGATCTCCCGGCGCAGCCGCAGGGCCAGCCTGCCCGCCAGCTCGTGCCCGACCACGCCCGGCACCAGCACCGTCACCACGGCCGTGATCGTCGCCGCCGGGGTGCCCGCCGTCACCAGCTCCATCACCCAGGGCAGCACCCACACACCCACTGCCGCGCCGCCCACGAACCCGGCCAGGGAGACGCATCCGGCCACCAGGCCACGACGGTACCCGGACGCCGCGTAGGCCAGGATCACCAGGAACAGCAGGATGTCGAGCAGGTCCACTCCAGCCGCCTTTCTCTCGGGACCCTTAGTACGCGTGGGGCGGGCCCAGTGATCAGGCAGCCACGCGTCGCGCCCGCGCGGAGCCCCGGATTCGGCCACCAGTGCGGCCAACGCTGCCTCGACCTGTAAAAACGCCGTGGACCAGGGCGATGGTTCCCTCCGCGTCCACCGGGTGGCACACCCCACATCGCGGCCGAAGCCCATCCGAGCGAGGGTGGGGACATGCGTGTGTTCCGAAAGACGTGGGGGACACCAATCCGGTGGCCCTGGTCCAGGAGGCCGCGAATACGGCGGCCGGGGCCGCGGGAGGGGCACAGACGGCCGCGGTGGCGGCCGGGGCCGACGCGGGTCGGTGCACGGCTGCCGCGGTCGGCAGGAAAACGTGTACGACGGCTGCCGCGGCCCGTCCTCCTCGCCCTCGCCTGCCTCCCCGGGCTGGCCGCGGTGCTCGCGCTGGTGCTGTGCGCGATCGGTGTGGACCGTACGGCCGCCCGTGCCGCCCGGTCCGCCGCGGCCCGGTCCGCCGCCCCCGGGCACCAGGCGCCCAGGCCGCCCATCGTGCCGAGGGACCGCTGGCTGGACGGGGACGCGCGCAGCCAGCCGCCCGCCCGCTACGACGATCAGGTCTCCGCCGTCTTCGTGCACCACACCGACTCGCCCAACGGCTACGACTGCGCCGACGCGCCCCGCATCATCCGCTACCTCTACGCGGGCCAGACCGGCGCCAGGCACTGGGACGACATCGGCTACAACTTCCTCGTCGACCGCTGCGGCACCATCTACGAGGGCCGCGCCGGCGGCATCGACCGCGCCGTCACCGGTGCCCACACCCAGGGCTTCAACCACCGCACCGCGGGCATCGCCGCCCTCGGCACGTTCACGGCGGGCGTCGAGGTCCCCCGCGCGATGACCGACGCGATCGCCGCCCTCGCCGCCTGGAAGCTCGGCCTCTCGGACATCGACCCGCGCGGCAGCGTACGTCTCACCTCCAGCAACAGCCTCAGCCGCTACGCCGCCGGCACCACCGCCCTGCTGCCCACCCTCGCGGGCCACAGCGACGGCTACATGACCAGCTGCCCGGGCGCGGCCCTCGCCGCCCACCTCCCCGCGATCAGGGAACTGGCGGCCCGCCTCCAGGGCCGGGTTCCGGAGGTCCGAGGGGCCATGGCAGCCACCGGAACGGTCGCGGGAACGGCCACGGGGCGGGCCTCAGGAACGATCACAGGAATGCCACAGGGGACTCAGGGGGCGCACTGAAGTTGCCGCCCTACCTTCTTCCTCGTACGCACGGGGCGTACGCATCGACCGGAGGTGGGGAAAATGAGCAGCACTCGCACCACGCACCCGAGGAAGTCCTGGTCCTCCGCCCTGCGGAGCCCCTGGACGGTGGCCTGCGCGACCGTGGCCGTCGTGCTCGGACCGGCCGCCGTCACCGCGTCCGCGCTGGAGCGGGCCAACTCGGCACCGATGTATGGCGCGTCCGCACCCGAGCGCCCCGAGCCGGGCCGCGAACGCCACCACGTCGAGCCGTACACCGCCGCGCAGTACGCGTACCTGCCGCGCTCCGCGAGCCGTACGGTCCCCGGGGTCAGGGCCTGAACCGCTCCCACAGCTTGGGGTAGCGCTCCGCGAGCACCGACTCGTTCTCGAAGTCGAGCGGCGCGCCCTCGGGTTCGCCGGGCGGGGGCGGGATGCCGAGGTCCGGGGCGACCACACCGGTGAGCTGCTCGTACGCCTCGTCCGCCGCGTACCCCAGCTCCTCGCCGTCCCCGTCGATCTCCTCGTCGAAGTCGGGCAGCAGATCGGCGAGCGAGTCCGGGTCGTGCACCCCGCCCTCGAAGATTTCCCGGCCCTGGCCGATCAGCCAGCACCGGAAGAAGTCGAACGCGTCGTCGCTGGCCCCGTCGAGCAGCACCCAGGCGGCGCCCCACACGTCCCAGCTGTACGCGCGGTTGTAACGCGATTCGAAGTGCCGGGCGAAGTCCAGCACGGACTCCGGGTCCAGCCGGCCGAGCCGTTCCACGAGCAGATCGGCGTGCTCCTCGGGATCGCCCTCGGCGGCCTCGCGGGTGGTGTCCACCAGCTCCCAGAACTCCGTCTCGTCCATCACGCGTCAAGCATCGGGCCTGCGCGGGTGGGGCGCACGTGGAGTGGGGCGGATTGTTATGTCTCGTACGAAGTGTTGTGCGTGTCGTGGGTGTCGTGTGTGTCCTGTGGGCCGCGGGGTGTTCGGTACAGCGTGGCCAGCCGGCGCGCGTCCTCGGCGAAACGTGTCCGCAGGCTCTCCGGTGCCAGTACCTCGACCTCCGGTCCGAGCGCCGTGAGCTGAGCGCGGGCGACCTCATCGGACTCCACCGGAAGGGTCAGTGTCACCCATCCGTCGTCCTCCGGGGGGCCCGCTGTCTTCTGTGCCTCCCGCGCGGAGACGGGATCGACGGCGTGCGACAGTCCGCGCAGCCCGCGCGGGGAGAGACGGAGCACGACCTCCGTGCGCAGGATCGAACGGGCGAACTGTTCGGCGTGTTCGTCCCAGAAGCCGGCCAGGTCGAACGTCTCGTCCCGGGTGAACCGCTCCGGGGCGGGCGTGATCGAGGTGAAGCGGTCGATGCGGTAGACGCGGTACGCCCCGTGCTTGTGGTTGTCTTCGCCCTCCTCCTGTTTCGCCACCCGCGCGCACAGGTACCAGACGCCCGCCTTGAGTACGAGCCCGTACGGGTCCAGCTGTCGTTCCACCTCGGTCTCGCGGCTGCGGTACCGGGCGACGATCCGGCGGTCGTCCCACACCGTGTCGGCGACGGTGGGGAGGAGGTCGGGGGTCTTCGGCTGCTTGAACCAGTCCGGTGCGTCCAGGTGGAAGCGCTGGGCGGCGCTGTGGGAGGCGTCGCGGAGGGAGGGCAGGAGGGCGGCGGACACCTTGAGGCGGGCGGCCGAGGCTGCGTCCTCCAGGCCCATCTCGCGTAGCGCGCCCGGTACACCGCTGAGGAACAGCGCCTCGGCCTCGCTGCGCGCGAGGCCGGTGAGGCGGGTGCGGTAGCCGCCGATGAGCCGGTAGCCGCCGGTGCGGCCGCGGTCCGCGTACACCGGGACGCCGGCTTCGGAGAGCGCCTGGGCGTCGCGGGTGACGGTGCGCTCGGAGACCTCCAGTTCGCGGGCGAGTTCGGCGGCGGTCATGGAGGGGCGGGACTGGAGGAGCAACACCATTTTGATGAGGCGGGCGGCACGCATGGGGTCATGATGCCGGGGGTGGTGAACGGGAGGGGGGTTCGCCCCCGCCGCGGGGTTTGCCGGCGGGTTGCGGGTTCGATCGGGTTGCTCGCGCTCTTCCCCGCGCCCCATGAGGGGCGCGGGGAAGAGCCGTGGCCTTTACAGCCCGTACCGCTCCCGGGCTTCCTTCACCGCCGTTGCCTTGACCTCGCCGCGGCGGGCCAGTTGGGCCAGGGCGGCGACGACCACCGACTGCGCGTCGACGCCGAAGTGGCGGCGGGCCGCCTCGCGGGTGTCGGAGAGGCCGAAGCCGTCCGCGCCCAGCGAGGAGTAGTCCTGCTCGACCCACTGCGCGATCTGGTCGGGAACCTGACGCATGTAGTCGGAGACCGCCAGCACCGGGCCGTCCGCGCCCTGGAGGGCCTGACGGACGTAGGGCACTCGCTCCTCGCCGCGCAGGAGCGCAGCGTCCGCGTCCAGCGCGTCCCGGCGCAGCTCGCTCCAGGAGGTGGCCGACCAGACGTCCGCTGCCACGCCCCATTCCTCCGCGAGCAGCTTCTGCGCCTCCAGGACCCAGTGGATCGCCGTGCCGGAGCTGAGCAGCTGGATGCGCGGGGCGTTCGCCGCCGCCACGTCCACACCGGCCGACTCCGCCGTGTTGAAGCGGTACAGGCCCTTGACGATGCCCTCGTCGATGCCCGGGGCGGCCGGCTTGGCCGGCTGCGGCATCGGCTCGTTGTAGACGGTGAGGTAGTAGAAGACGTTCGGGTCCTCGCCCGGGGCCGCCTCGCCGTACATCCGGCGCAGACCGTCCTTGACGATCGTCGCGACCTCGTACGCGAACGCCGGGTCGTACGTCAGCGCCGCCGGGTTCGTCGCCGCGATCACCGGAGAGTGACCGTCGGCGTGCTGGAGGCCCTCGCCCGTCAGGGTCGTACGGCCGGCCGTCGCACCGACGAGGAAACCACGGCCGAGCTGGTCGCCGAGCTGCCACATCTGGTCGGCCGTGCGCTGCCAGCCGAACATCGAGTAGAAGATGTAGAAGGGGATCATCGCCTCACCGTGCGTGGAGTACGCGGTGGACGCGGCGATGAAGTCCGCCATGGAACCGGCCTCGGTGATCCCCTCGTTGAGGATCTGGCCGTCCTTGGCCTCCTTGTAGTACATCAGCTGGTCGCGGTCGACCGGCTCGTACGTCTGGCCCTTGGGGGAGTAGATCCCGAGGGACGGGAAGAGCGACTCCATGCCGAAGGTGCGCGCCTCGTCCGGGACGATCGGCACCCAGCGCCTCCCCGTCTGCTTGTCGCGGACCAGGTCCTTGACCAGGCGGACGAAGGCCATGGTCGTCGCCACGCTCTGCGAGCCGGAGCCCTTGTCGAAGGCGGCGAACGTCTTGTCGGCGGCGGCCGGGAGGGGGGCCAGCGCGTGCGTACGGCGGGCCGGGGCCGGGCCGCCGAGGGCCGCGCGGCGCTCCTGGAGGTAGCGGACCTCGGGGGAGTCGGCGCCGGGGTGGCCGTAGGGGACGACCCCGTCGACGAACTGAGCGTCGGAGATCGGCAGTTCCAGCAGGTCGCGCATTGTCCTGAACTCGTCCACCGACAGCTTCTTCATCTGGTGGTTGGCGTTCTTCGACGCGAAGCCCTCGCCGAGGGTGTGGCCCTTGACGGTCTGGGCCAGGATGACGGTCGGCGCGCCCTTGAACTCGACGGCGGCCTTGTACGCGGCGTACACCTTGCGGGCCTCGTGACCACCGCGGGAGAGGTGGAAACACTCGAGGATCTTGTCGTCGGACAGCAGCTTCGCCATCTCGACGAGCGCCGGGTCGGCGCCGAAGAAGTCCTGGCGGATGTAGGCGGCGTCGCGGGTCTGGTACGTCTGCACCTGGGCGTCCGGCACCTGGCGCAGGCGGCGTACGAGCGCGCCCGTGGTGTCGAGCTGGAACAGCTCGTCCCAGGCCGAACCCCACAGCGTCTTGACGACGTTCCAGCCGGCGCCGCGGAACTGGGCCTCCAGCTCCTGCACGATCTTGAAGTTCGCGCGGACCGGGCCGTCGAGGCGCTGCAGGTTGCAGTTGATGACGAAGGTCAGGTTGTCGAGACCCTCGCGGGAGGCCAGGGCGAGTGCCGCCGTGGACTCGGGCTCGTCCATCTCGCCGTCACCGAGGAAGGCCCAGACGTGGGACGCGGAGACGTCCTTGATGCCGCGGTTGGTCAGATACCGGTTGAAGCGCGCCTGGTAGATCGCCGACAGCGGGCCGAGGCCCATCGACACCGTCGGGAACTCCCACAGCCAGGGCAGGCGGCGGGGGTGCGGGTACGACGGGAGGCCGTTGCCGCCCGACTCGCGGCGGAAGTTGTCGAGGTGGTCCTCGTTCAGGCGGCCGTCGAGGAAGGCGCGGGCGTAGATGCCGGGGGAGGCGTGGCCCTGGATGTAGAGCTGGTCGCCCGAGCCGTCGGCTTCCTTGCCCTTGAAGAAGTGGTTGAAGCCCGTCTCGTAGAGCCAGGCGGCGGAAGCGAAGGTGGCGATGTGGCCGCCGACGCCGTACTTGCTGCCCCGGGTGACCATCGCGGCCGCGTTCCAGCGGTTCCACGCGGTGATCTTCCGCTCCATCTCCTCGTCACCGGGCGCGGACGGCTCGGCGGCGGTCGGGATGGTGTTGACGTAGTCGGTCTCGAGCAGCTTGGGCAGCGCGATGCCGTTGCCCTCCGCGCGCTCCAGCGTGCGGCGCATCAGGTACGCGGCACGGTGCGGGCCGGCCGCCTTGGCGACCGCGTCCAGCGAGGCCTGCCATTCGGCGGTTTCCTCGGGGTCACGGTCCGGGAGCTGGTCGAGCTCGCTCGGCTGGATGGCGTTGGGGTCGGTCATTGCGCCGCCTTCCTCAGTCGAAGGGGTTCCCTCATCGGTGTGGGATCGGGGGTTGCCCTTTGTCTTTGGCAGGACAGGGCGAGGGCCTTGGTGGGCCCGTCGGCGACTTTAACTCGCTGATCGATGATCGATCAAAGGGTTGATGGGCAAAACCTCTTGATCACGAGAAAGTCGGCACGGGGTGTCTCCGGCGGGGGCACCGGGTGCCGCTGCGATCCCGGGTTTCTGCAGGTGGGGCGGCGTTTGAGCGATGCTCCGCTCAAGAGCTCGGGGGTTCGGTCGGTGGGCGTGCGCGGGTCGTGGTGTGGTTGCCCGCGGCGAAAAAAACTACGCCGGCTCGTCGTCCGTGTGTGGGGCGCAGCCCAGGACGTGGGACTTGACCAGGTCCGCGATGCGGGGGTCGCGGCGGCGGAAAGCGGCCACCAACTCCTCGTGTTCCTCCGCGTAGGACTGCTGGACCGTGCCCAGCCAGCGGATGGACAGGGCCGTGAAGACCTCGATGCCCAGGCCCTCCCAGGTGTGCAGCAGCACCGAGTTGCCCGCCGCCCGCACCAGCTCACGGTGGAAGGCGACCGTGTGCCGCACCTGGGCCGTGCCGTCGGCGTTGCGGTCGGCCTCGTACAGCGCCGTGACGTGCGGTTCCAGTGCCGAGCAGTCCCCGGCCAGCCGCTCCGCCGCCAACTCCGCCGCGATCGCCTCAAGACCGGCCCGTACCGGATAGCTCTCCTCCAGGTCGGCCGCCGTCAGATTCCGCACGCGTACGCCCTTGTTCGGCGCGGACTCGATCAACCTCAGGGACTCCAGCTCGCGCAGCGCCTCCCGGACCGGGGTCTGGCTGACCTCCAGCTCCGTGGCGATCCGCCGCTCCACGATCCGCTCACCCGGCTTCCAGCGCCCGCTCACGATCCCCTCCACGATGTGCTCGCGGATCTGTTCGCGCAGCGAGTGGACGACGGGCGCGGTGGTCATGCGGGCTCCTTCGGCGGGGGACAGAGCCCCAAGGGCGTTGACCTCTAGACAATAAAGCCGCCACCCCGCCGGTGAGAGGCGCACGGGGGCGCTTTGACGCAGGTGAGACGAGACTTACACGCTCCCAGGGTGGCCTGGTTTGTAAAGACCCGTACCGGACAGGCTTCGGAGCCGTCACGGCCGTGTCACCCCGAGAACCCCCGGGCCCCCGGCGGTGTGGCGATCGGCAGGGGCCCCGGTCGAGGGCGCCCCTTGGCACGAGGGGGGACGGCATGCGCGGTGGGGGACGGCCCGGGGGAGCGCGGTGGTCGGTCGCGGCGGCCGTGGCGGCGGTGGTCATGGGCGTCGCGGGATGCGAGCCGGGGGACACGGGCGCCGTCGGGACCACGGCCGAGGAGACCAGGACGGCAGCCGCGCCCCTCGGCGGCGCCTGCGTCTTCGTGAAACCGGACGGCGCGCGGAAGTTCGGCCACGTCGGCTGGGGCTTCAAGGTCACGGGCACGGACCGCTGGGTGTACGGCGCCGTGGAGAACCCGAGCGGCGCGCTGTACATCCCGCCCGGCGGCGACATCGGGGCGTGGCACGCGGAGGGGTCGTACGAGCGGATGCTGAGCGACATGGCCACGGACGCGCACTATCCGGGCGAGTCGGCGGAGCCGTACAGCCGGTACCGCTGTACGAAGTCCTCGACGAGTGAGGTGGAGGCCGCCCGCGCGATGATCCGTACGGTCGAGGGGCGGGGGTTTCTGGTGGGGCTGGACCCGGACACGGGGGAGTTCGGGTCGCGGGACTGTCTGGACGCGACGTACGACGTGTTGAAGGCGTACCGGACGCGGCGGTTGGCTCCGGCGTATCGGACGGAGATCCCGAATATGTGGGTGGAGTCGTTGGTGACCTGGTCGGACGGGACGTTGACGGCACGGTAGGTGAGGCGGAAGAGCGGCGCCCCCGTCCGGAAGATCCGGACGGGGGCGCCGTCGTACTGCGAACAGAAGACCCTTACAGGCCGAGCTCCACCTCGAACTCGCCGGCCTCCAGGATCGCCTTGACGGCCGTCAGGTAGCGGGCCGCGTCGGCACCGTCGACCAGGCGGTGGTCGTAGGAGAGGGTCAGGTACGTCATGTCGCGGACGCCGATGACCGTGCCCTCCTCCGTCTCGATCACGGCGGGGCGCTTGACCGTGGCGCCGATGCCGAGGATCGCGACCTGGTTCGGCGGCACGATGATCGTGTCGAAGAGCGCGCCGCGCGAGCCGGTGTTGGAGATGGTGAACGTCGCACCGGACAGCTCGTCCGGCGTGATCTTGTTCGCCCGGACCTTGCCCGCCAGGTCGGCGGTGGCCTTGGCGATGCCGGCGATGTTGAGGTCGCCCGCGCCCTTGATGACCGGGGTCATCAGGCCCTTCTCGGAGTCCACCGCGATACCGACGTTCTCGGCGTCGAAGTAGGTGATCGTGCCCTCGGCCTCGTTGATCCGGGCGTTGATGACCGGGTGGGCCTTCAGCGCCTGGGCGGCGGCCTTGACGAAGAACGGCATCGGGGAGAGCTTGACGCCCTCGCGGGCCGCGAAGGAGTCCTTCGCCTGTCCCCGGAGCTTCATCAGACGGGTGATGTCGACCTCGACGACCGAGGACAGCTGGGCCTGCTCACGCAGGGCCTTGACCATGTTGTCGCCGATGACCTTGCGGATGCGGGTCATCTTGACGGTCTGGCCACGGAGGGGGGAGACCTCCAGCGCCGGGGCCTTCTTGGCGGCGGCGGCAGCCGGGGCGGCGGCCGGAGCCGGGGCGGCGGCGGCGGCCTTCGCGGCCTCGGCGGCGGCGATGACGTCCTGCTTGCGGATACGACCGCCGACGCCGGTGCCCTTGACGGAGCCCAGGTCGACGGCGTTCTCGGCGGCGAGCTTGCGCACCAGCGGGGTCACGTACGCACCCTCGTCCGTCGCCTTGGCGGCGGCGGGCGCGGCGGCGACCGGGGCCGGCGCGGGGGCCGGAGCAGCCGGGGCGGCGGCCACGGGGGCCGGAGCCGGGGCGGCGGGCGCGACGGGGGCCGGCGGGGCGACCGGAGCCGCGGGCGCGACCGGAGCGGGCGCGGGCGCGGGGGCGGCCGGGGCCGGAGCCGGGGCCGGGGCAGCGGCGGCGGGCGCCGGAGCCGGGGCGGCCGGGGCAGCCGCCGGAGCGGCACCCGGGGCGCCGATGACGGCCAGCTTGGCGCCGACCTCGGCGGTCTCGTCCTCGGCGACGACGATCTCCAGGAGCACACCGGAGGTGGGCGCCGGGATCTCGGTGTCGACCTTGTCCGTGGAGACCTCGAGCAGCGGCTCGTCGGCCTCGACGCTCTCGCCGACCTCCTTGAGCCAGCGGGTGACGGTGCCCTCGGTGACGCTCTCGCCGAGCGCGGGGAGGACCACGTCGGTGCCCGTGGCGCCACCGGCCGGGGCGGCCGGAGCCGCGGCGGGGGCCGGAGCCGGGGCAGCGGGGGCCTCGGCGACCGGCGCCGGGGCGGGCGCGGCAGCCGGGGCCGGAGCTTCGGCGGCGGCGGGGGCCGGGGCGGCAGCGGGCGCGCCCGTGCCGTCGTCGATCAGGGCCAGCTCGGCGCCGACCTCGACGGTCTCGTCCTCGGCGACCTTGATGGACGCCAGGATGCCGGCGACCGGGGAGGGGATCTCGGTGTCGACCTTGTCGGTGGAGACCTCGAGCAGCGGCTCGTCGGCCTCGACGCGCTCACCCTCGGCCTTCAGCCAGCGGGTGACAGTGCCCTCGGTGACGCTCTCGCCGAGCGCCGGAAGGGTTACGGAAACCGCCATGGTTTCTGTTGCTCCTTAACGATTGCGGAAGTCTGGATCGTCGCTTCGTCGACCGAGGGGTCAGTCGTGCGAGTGCAGCGGCTTGCCCGCGAGGGCCAGGTGGGCCTCGCCGAGCGCCTCGTTCTGCGTCGGGTGGGCGTGGACGAGCTGGGCGACCTCGGCGGGGAGGGCTTCCCAGTTGTAGATCAGCTGGGCTTCGCCGACCTGCTCACCCATGCGGTCACCCACCATGTGGACGCCGACCACGGCACCGTCCTTGACCTGGACGAGCTTGATCTCGCCCGAGGTGTTCAGGATCTTGCTCTTGCCGTTGCCCGCGAGGTTGTACTTCAGAGCGACGACCTTGTCCGCGCCGTAGATCTCCTTGGCCTTGGCCTCGGTGATGCCGACGGAGGCGACCTCGGGGTGGCAGTACGTCACCCGGGGGACACCGTCGTAGTCGATCGGAACGACCTTCAGACCGGCCAGACGCTCCGCCACCAGCATGCCCTCGGCGAAGCCGACGTGCGCGAGCTGGAGGGTCGGGACCAGGTCACCGACGGCGGAGATGGTCGGGACGTTCGTGCGCATGTACTCGTCGACCAGGACGTAGCCGCGGTCCATCGCGACGCCCTGCTCCTCGTAGCCGAGACCGGCGGAGACGGGCCCACGGCCCACCGCGACCAGCAGGACCTCGGCGTCGAACTCCTTGCCGTCGGCCAGGGTGACCTTGATGCCCTCGGCGGTGTACTCGGCCTTCGAGAAGAACGTGCCCAGGTTGAACTTGATGCCGCGCTTGCGGAACGCGCGCTCGAGAAGCTTGGAGCTGTTCTCGTCCTCGACCGGGACGAGGTGCTTCAGGCCCTCGATGACGGTGACGTCGGCGCCGAACGACTTCCACGCGGAGGCGAACTCGACGCCGATGACGCCGCCGCCCAGGATGATCGCGGACTTCGGCACACGGTCCAGGACGAGGGCGTGGTCCGAGGAGATGATGCGGTTGCCGTCGATCTCCAGGCCCGGCAGCGACTTCGGCACGGAGCCGGTCGCCAGCAGGACGTGGCGGCCCTGGATGCGCTGGCCGTTCACGTCGACGGAGGTGGGGGAGGACAGTCGGCCCTCACCCTCGATGTAGGTGACCTTGCGGGAGGCGATGAGCCCCTGCAGACCCTTGTACAGGCCGGAGATCACGCCGTCCTTGTACTTGTGGACGGCGGGGACGTCGATGCCCTCGAAGGTGGCCTTCACACCGAACTGCTCGCTCTCGCGGGCCTGGTCGGCGATCTCGCCCGCGTGCAGCAGGGCCTTCGTGGGGATGCAACCCCGGTGCAGGCAGGTGCCGCCGACCTTGTCCTTCTCGATCAGGGCGACGTCCAGGCCCAGCTGCGCCCCGCGCAGGGCCGCGGCGTAACCACCGCTACCACCGCCGAGGATCACTAGGTCGAAAACGGTGCTGGCGTCGTTCGCCACGTCACGTCCTCCATGCATGTGCGCCGTACGCCGGTCTCCAGTGACCGCGCGGCGGCTGGTGTCCGGCCGCTCTTCTTCGGCCCTGTGGTGGGGGCCCTGTCCTGCCGAGCCCCATCTTCGCACTTGTCGAGAGGGAACGAGACGCCGGGCCTGTGTGTGAGACGTCGCACTCTCAAAGGAGCGCGCGGCACAACGGCCCCGGGGCGGCGAGCACCCAGGGGCCGTTATGACAAAGGAACAAACCTCAGCCGAGGTCGCCCGCCGCCGTGAGCTCGGCCAGCCGCACCAGAGTCCGCACAGCGGACCCCGTTCCACCCTTGGGCGTGTATCCGAACGGCCCGCTCTCGTTGAACGCCGGCCCCGCGATGTCCAGGTGCGCCCAGGTGATGCCCTCGCCCACGAACTCCTTGAGGAACAGGCCGGCGACCAGCCCGCCGCCGTACCGCTCACCCATGTTCGCGATGTCGGCGGTCGGGGAGTCCATCCCCTTGCGCAGGTGGTCCGGCAGCGGCATCGGCCAGGCCGCCTCGCCGACCTCCTCCGCCGCCTCGTGCACCGCGGAGCGGAACGCGTCGTCGTTGGCCATGATCCCGAACGTGCGGTTGCCCAGCGCCAGCATCATCGCGCCGGTCAGGGTCGCCACGTCGACGATCGCGTCCGGCTTGTCCTCGGACGCCTTGGCGAGCGCGTCGGCCAGCACCAGCCGGCCCTCCGCGTCGGTGTTGAGGACCTCGACGGTCTTGCCGCTGTACATGCGCAGCACATCACCCGGGCGGGTGGCGGAGCCGGACGGCATGTTCTCGGCGAGGGCGAGCCAGCCCGTGACGTTGACCTCCAGGCCGAGGCGCGCGGCGGCGACGACCGCGGCGAACACGGCGGCGGCACCGCTCATGTCGCACTTCATCGTCTCGTTGTGCCCGGCGGGCTTGAGCGAGATGCCGCCCGAGTCGTAGGTGATGCCCTTGCCGACGAACGCCAGGTGCTTCGTCGCGTTGGCGGAGGTGTACGACAGCTTCACCAGGCGGGGAGCGGCGGCGGAGCCCGCGCCGACGCCGAGGATGCCGCCGTAGCCGCCCTTCTCCAGCGCCTTCTCGTCGAGCACCTGCACCTTGATGCCGTGCTCCTTGGCCGCGGCCTGGGCGACGGCGGCGAACGCCTCGGGGTCGAGGTCGTTCGGCGGGGTGTTGATCAGGTCGCGGGCGCGGTTCAGTTCCTCGGACACGGCGACGGCCCGCTCCGCGGCGGCCTTGTGGGCGCGGTCGCGGGGCTTGGCGCCCAGCAGGGCGACCTCGGCGAGCGGCGCCTTGCCGTTCTTCGACTTGGTGTCCTTGCCGGTGTCCTTGTAGGCGTCGAACGAGTACGCGCCGAGCAGCGCGCCCTCCGCGACGGCGCCGACGTCGGAGGCGTCGCCGAGCGGCAGCGCGAACGCGGCCTTCTTCGTGCCGGTCAGCGCGCGGGCCGCGGCACCGGCCGCCCGGCGCAGCGACTCGGCGCCGAACGAGCCGTCCTTCTCCGGCTCGGCTCCCAGGCCGACCGCCACGACGAGCGGTGCCTTGAAGCCGGACGGGGCGGGCAGCTTCGTCACCTCGCCCTCGGCGCCCGAGGCACCGAGGGTCTGCAGGACGCCGGCCAGCTTGCCGTCGTACGCCTTGTCCACGGCCTCGGCGCCCGGTGCGACGACCGGGCCCTTGGCACCCTTCGCGACACCGACGACGATCGCGTCGGCACGCAGGCCCGACGCGGCGGCGGTGCTGAGAGTGAGAGCAGTCACGGTGGTGAGATCTCGCTTCCAATTGAGTTTCGATGGCCGAACGGACGGCTCGACCGGGCCGGAGCATGCCGAGAACGAGCCTAGGCCTTGTTCGGCCTATCGGATCCGGGCTGCGCGGCCGTTCGCGCGCATGCCGGTCCTCCGGTCCTTCATCGACCAGCCTCCCCGACTTTCGCGTCCGGCCGTGCAGGGAGATCCCCATGAATTCGGCGTAGGGGGATCCCTTGTCGCCGCGCGCTCGCGGACCACCCTCGCCATCCGCGCTCGCGGCGATCGAATTCGGTCATTTCTGCGGACGGTCACCCCTGCGTGGCGTCATGGTCCTTTCCCACCCCTCACCTCACCCGACCTGAGCCACACTCGTCGGCATCCGGCGAGCGGTCTGCTCATCGGTTTGCAGCATTTCCACAGATTCCCCTCCACTCGATCACCGATCGTGAGGGGAATCTTCTGGGGGGGTAGGGACGAATATGGCGCAGAGCGTGCGCAGATGGAGAAACGCGACCGCCGTGGCGGCGGCCGCCGGCCTGTTGTCGGTGGGGCTGGGGGTGCCCGGCGCGACGGCGGCCGGGGAGCCGCGCATCGACCTCAAGGTGCTGGTGGTGGACAACGGCGACAGCTCGGTTCAGGCCATCACCACCGAACTGAAGAACACCGGCATCCCGTACACCCGGATCGACCTCAACGACTCGGGCCGCCCGAAGATCACCGCCGCCTTCCTGAGCGACACCGTCGGCGGCACCCCGCGCGCCAAGTACCAGGGCGTGGTCCTGCCCAACGAGGCCCCGTTCGGCGCGGGTTCGGCCGAGCAGACGGCCCTGGAGACGTACGAGAAGACGTACGGCATCCCGCAGGTCGACGCCTACACCTGGGCGCACCCGGAGGTCGGCCTGGAGTACGCCTCGTACTCCGGCACCCTCGACGGACGGGAGGCGTCCGTCACCGCGGCCGGCAGGTCGGGCTCGTTCGGCTACCTCGACGGGGCCTTCCGCTTCGAGGACAACTCCTCGTCGGTGACCGAGAGCTACGCCTATCTGGCGTCCCCCCGCACCGGCTTCACCAGCTATGTCGACGCACCCCTGCCCGGTGGCGGCGGCACCGGCAGCCTCGTCGGCGAGTACGCCCACGACGGGCGGCGCGAGCTGGTGGTGACGTTCGCCTACAACCAGTACCAGCAGCAGTTCCGGCTGTTGGCCCGCGGCATCGTCGAGTGGCTCACCCAGGGCATCCACCTGGGCCAGGCCCGCAACTACTTCGCCGTGCACGTCGACGACGTGTTCGCGCCCGACGCCCGCTGGGACAAGGAGCGCAACTGCACGCCCGGCGACATCGACTGCGTGGGCGGCGGCGAGGAGGGCGCCCCGATCCGGATGACGGCCGCCGACGCGGCCTACGCCGCCCAGTGGCAGCAGGAGCACGGCTTCACCATGGACATGGTGTACAACGCCGGCGCGGGGGAGGAGTGGAAGGCGGAGAACGGCGGCACCGACGCCATGACCGACCGCCTCCTCGCCGACAAGGCCAAGTACCGCTGGATCAACCACACCTACACACACCCCTTCCTCGGCTGCGTCCAGGACACCTCCACCGTGCCGTGGAGCTGCGCCAAGAACGCCGACGGCTCCACGCGGTACATGAGCCGCGCCGACATCTCGGCGCAGATCCGCGACAACAACAACTGGGCGGCGACCAAGGGCCTGCCGATCGACCGCACCGAACTGGTCACCGGCGAGCACTCGGGCCTGAAGACGCTCCCGCAGCAGCCGAACGACAACCCCAACCTCGCGGGCGCCCTCTCCGACAACGGCGTCAAGTGGATCGCGTCCGACAACTCGCGCGAGCCCGAACAGCGCGCGGTGGGCAAGGCGCTGACCGTGCCGCGCTATCCGATGAACGTGTACTACAACACGGGCACCAAGGCCGAGATGGCCGACGAGTACAACTGGATCTACACGTCCGGAGCCGACGGCGGCAGCGGTGTCTGCGAGACCAACGCGGCCTCCACCTGCCTGGACGAACCGCTGGACGCGGCCACCGGCTACGACGAGTACATCGTCCCGCAGGAGGCCCGCACCGACCTCGGCCACGCCATCAGCAACGACCCGCGCCCGCACTACGCCCACCAGTCCAACATGGCCGAGGACCGCCTGCTGTACCCGGTCATGGAGAAGGTGCTGACCGACTACAAGGCGCTCTTCGCCGACAACACCCCGCTGGAGAACCTCCGCCAGAGCGCCATCGGCACCGAACTCCAGCGCCGGGCCGCCTGGCAGGCCGCGATCGCCAACAACAAGGTGACCGCGTACCGCGTCGGCACCACCGTCACCGTCACCGCGCCGTCCGGGACACAGATCCCGGTGACCGCGCCGGAGGGGACGAAGAAGCAGCTCCTGCTCGGCGCCCAGGCCTTCGGCACGTCGTACGCGGGCAAGCGCTCGGGCTGGACCACGCCCACGGGCCTGCAGACCGCGCTCACGCTGAAACTGCCCTCCTAGGGCTCTCCACACCGCCCTCTCGTAGGGCTCGCGAGACCGGCGCACCCCGGTACCTGACCGCCGGGGTGCGCCCCCAGCCATGCCGAAAAGGCTGTCCCACAGGGGGAAACCGCGCATGATGCGCAGTGGCCGTCATGTCACCATGCTCACCGAAGGCACCTACCCGCACGTCCACGGCGGGGTCAGCACCTGGTGCGACCAGCTCGTCAAGGGCATGCCCGAGGTCGACTTCCACATCGTGTCGCTCACCGGCACCGGCCGTGAGCCGGTGACCTGGGAGCTGCCGCCCAACGTCCGCCGGCACACCTCCGTGCCGACCTGGGGCCCGCGCCCGGGCCGCAGACACGCCCCGCACGGCAGGGCCCTGCGCCGCTTCACCGAGGCGTACGAGCGGCTGCTGCTCGCCTTCCTCGATCCTGAGGCGCCGGACGCGGGACGCGACTTCGGGGAGGCCCTGTTCGAACTGGCCGGGATCGCCCGCGACGGACGGCTGTCGGCGGCGCTGCGCTCCGAGTCGGCGCTGCGCTCACTGATGTGGATCTGGACCACCCCGCATCTGCCGACGGCCGCCGCCCGCCCCACCGTGCACGACGCGCTCACCGCGACCGACCTGCTGGAACACGCCCTGCGGCCGCTCGGCACCCGGATCCCCGAGGACTCCGTCGCCCACGCCGTCAGCAGCGGCCTCGCGACCCTGCCCGCGCTCGCCGCCCACCGGCTCGACGGCGTACCGTTCCTCCTCACCGAGCACGGCATCTATCTCCGCGAGCGCTATCTCGGCCACCGCGGCGGCGACCACCGCTGGCCCGTGAAGGCGTGCCTGCTCGGCTTCTACCGCGAGCTGAACTCCCTCGGCTACCGCGAGGCCGACCTCATCACCCCCTGCAACCAGTACAACAGCCGCTGGGAGCAGCGCGGCGGCGCCGACCCCGACCGGATCCGCACGGTCTACAACGGCGTCGACCCGGCCGCCTTCCCGCACGCGGGCCCCGAGCCCGAGGTGCCCACCCTCAGCTGGTGCGGCCGCGTCGACCCCATCAAGGACCTGGAGACCCTGCTCCGCGCCTACGCCATGGTCCGCGCCGAACTCCCCGAGACCCGACTGCGGTTGTTCGGCCCGGTGCCGCCCGGCGGCGAGGCGTACGCGACGACGCTGGAGAAGCTCGCCGCCGAGCTGGGCATCACGGACGGGCTGACCTTCGAGGGCCGCATCAGCGAGGTGTGGCGCGCGTACGCGGCTGGCCATGTGGTGATGCTGTCGTCGATCTCCGAGGGCTTCCCGTTCTCCATCATCGAGGCCATGTCCTGCGGCCGTACGACCGTGTCGACGGACGTCGGCGGGGTCCGCGAGGCGGTCGGCGACACCGGCCTCGTCGTACCGCCGCGCGAGCCGCAGAAGATGGCGGCCGCCGCGCTGTCCCTGCTGCGCGACGACGAACGACGTCTGGAACTGGGCGAGTTGTCGCGTCAGCGGGTGATCGACCGGTTCACGCTCCGCCGTTCCGTGGACGCCTTCCGCACGATCTATCTGGAGCTGGCGGGCCGCGACGAGGTCGTCTACGAGCCCACTCCGGAGACGGTCGCCGACTGGACCGTCGAGCTGCGCGACCCCTGGTACCAAGCGGTGGCGACGGACGGGACCGACTGGTGAGCGAGACCCCGGGCGTGCCCTCGGGCGCCGAGCCGGTCACCCTGTCGGCCGTGCCCCGGCAGCGCGACCGCCCGCCCACGAGCTGGGCCGGACCCGACCCGATCGACGAACTCGCCGAGCGGTTGCGGGAGTTCATAGCCGCCGCCGTTCACCCGGACGAGATAGCCGCCCTGCTGGAGTCCGACGGCATGTCCGACGACCGGATACGCGAGCGATACGGCTGCCGGAACTCCTTCGCCCTCGCCGAGGAGCTGTACGGACGGGTCGAGCGCAACCATCCGGAACCGGACGGCTCCCCTTACGACCCCTGGCGCACAGGCCTGCTGGGCTGTCTGCTGAGGGGAGTGGTCTTCGCCCTCCCGGGCCTCGGCTACGTCCTCGGCGCACCCCTCCTCATGGGCCCGCACGACATCCGCGGCCTGCCCGCCGGCACGGTCCCGCTGTTCGCCGGCGCCCTGTGCGGCTGGACCTGGAACCAGGGCCTCGCCCACCGCGCGTACTCCTGGCTGGGGCTCGGCGACCGTGACGCGGCCCGCCGGTCGCTGCTCGCCGGGGCACCCGTGGGCGTCCTGCTCGGCTCGCTGGTCGCCTTCCTCGCGGCGGGTACGGGCGACTCGGGCGCCGTGGCCTTCGCCGTCGGGGAGGCCTGCTATCTGGGCGCCGCGACCGTGCTGCTGGTCATGGGCCGGGAACGGGCCCTGCTGTACTGCCTGCTGCCGATGACGGCGGGCGCGCTGTTCGCCCTGGCCCGGGAGATGCCCGACGGGGCGAGACTCACCCTGCTGGCCGTGTCCCTCGCGGCGGTCGTCGTCCTCGCCGGACTCGAAGTCGCTCCCGCCGCACGGAAACCGGACCTCGGCGTCTGGTCGGCCGGGTTCCCCGCGCTGCTGCCGTTCGGAGCCCAGCCCGGAACTCCGGTCGGAACTCCGGCGAAGGCACCCTCGGGCCCTCCGCTCATCGCATCCATCCCCTACGCGTTGTTCGGTCTCGGCAGCGGTGTGCTGGTCCTGTACGCGGGCCTGGAGGACATGCTCTCCGGCGAGGCGCACAGCACGGTCGCCGCGCCCGCCGCCGTGGCGCTCACCCTCAGCATGGGCCCCGCCGAATGGTTGCTCCACCGCTTCCGCAGCGGCAGCCTCACCGGACTGCGCGCCAGCAGCACCCCGAGGGCCTTCCGGCACGGCACGGCCGTGACCCTGGTCCAGTGCCTCGCGGGCTATCTCGCCGCGCTGCTGGTCCTCGCCCATGTCACGGTCACGCTCTGGCCGCACTCCCCGAGGCTCCCGGCCGCGCTCGGGCAGGCGGACACCGCCGTGCCGCTCGACGGCCTCCGCCTCGCGAGCCTGCTCCTGCTGGGCGTGGTCCTGTGGACGGGCCTGCTGCTCCAGTCCTTCGGCGCGGTGCTGAGCGCCGTCGCCGTGTGCTGCGCGGCGGCCGTCGCCCAGACCGTGGTGCTGGCCACGGACAGCGCGGGCCCACATCGGGCCGGCCTGATCGTGTACGGGACGGCGTCCGCGATCCAGGCCGTGCTCGTCTGCGCGCTGCTGGGGAAGGCGACCGCGCACCGATGAACACACCACACGGAATGCCACGGCACCGGGTACGACGCCGGGGCGGTGGATCATGCTGGGGGCACGTCGCCGTACACCCTGGAGCCCGCCCGATGAGTCGCGTCCTCGCCGTCCTCGCCCTTCTGTTCCTGGTCGCGGGGTGCACGAGCGCACCCGAGGACAAGCCCGGAGGCGAGCTCTGGCGGCCGAAGCCCGGCACGGACTGGCAGTGGCAGCTGGGCGGCCGCCTCGACACCTCCATCGACGTACCGGTGTACGACATCGACGGCTTCGACCATTCCGCCGACACCGTCGCCGAACTGCACGACGACGGCCGCAAGGCCATCTGCTATCTGTCCACCGGCGCCTGGGAGGACTGGCGCCCCGACGCCGACGAGTTCCCCGAGTCGGTCATCGGCAGGAGCAACGGCTGGGACGGCGAGCGCTGGCTCGACATCCGGGAGACCGAGATCCTCGAACCCCTCATGGCGGCCCGCCTCGACATGTGCGAGGAGAAGGGGTTCGACGCGGTCGAGCCGGACAACATGGACGGCTATGTGAACCGCACCGGCTTCCCCCTGAAGGCCGCCGACCAGCTCCGCTACAACCGCCTGATCGCCCGCCTGGCCCATGAGCGGGGCATGTCCGTGGGCCTGAAGAACGACATGGACCAGATCCCGGAGCTGGTCGACGACTTCGACTTCGCGGTCAACGAGCAGTGCGCCCAGTACGACGAGTGCGACGACATGACCCCGTTCATCGAGGCCGACAAGGCGGTCTTCCACGTCGAGTACGAGCTGAGGACGAGCGAGTTCTGCCCCGAGGCCCGACGGCTGAAGCTCAGCTCGATGCTGAAGAAGTACGAACTGGGGGTGTGGCGCAAGGCCTGCTGACAGCTCCTGGGAGGCGGTTGTCAGCCGAGCGTGAGGACGACCAGCGCCGTGGTGGCCGCGGTCTCCGCCAGTCCGCCGAACACATCGCCGGTCACTCCGCCGAAGCGTCGTACGCAGTGGCGCAGCAGGAGTTCGGCGACGACGAGGGCGGCGAGCACCGCGAGGACCGGGCGGACCGCGTCGTACGGCGCGAAGAGCGGCCCCGGATCGACCGGCCCGATCACGACGACGACACCGGTGGCGTCGTAGGGGCCGAACCACGCCCCCGCGACAGCCGCCGTCAGCAGGAGCGCGACCGCGGCGACCGTCGCACCCCGTACCGGCACCACCCCCGCCACCGCCGCGCCCAGCCCCTCCGGCCGGGCCGCCGGGACCCCGGTGCGCGCGGCGAGGGTCAGGGCCAGCCGGGCGGCGGTCGCCGAGACGGCCGCCGCGAGCGCGCCCAGGGCCCAGGAGCGGTCGTAGAGCTGGGTCAGCGCGGCGACCTGGGCGAGCAGGACGAGGACGAGGGTGACGACACCGAACGGCCCGATGTCCGACTGCTTCATGATCCGCAGCGCGTCCTCGGCGGGCTTGCCGCTGCCCAGCCCGTCGGCGGTGTCGGCGAGCCCGTCCAGATGCAGACCCCGGGTGAGCACGGCGGGTACGGCGACGGAGGCCACGGCGGCGAGCGGCGCGCCCGCGCCCAGGGCCCACAGCGCACCGCCGAGCGCGGCGGCGACCAGGCCGACGACCAGCCCGGCGAGGGGTGCGCACAGCATCCCGACACGCGCGGCGGCGCGGTCCCATCGGGACACCTTGACCGGCAGCACGGTGAGCGTGCCGAAGGCGAAGCGGAGGCCGTCGAGGAGGGTGGGCCGGGGGGCGGGGGTCGTGGACACCGGCGCAGGCTACCGGGCGGTGCGGGAGCGCCTGAAGGTGGTGCGGGAGCATCCGGAGGAGGCGCTGGATAAAGTTCGCATATGGGTCACTGGTGGGAGCGGAACATCATCGAGCCCGGCAAACTGCCGCTGCTCCTCGCACTCAGCGCGTTCGTCCTGACGTTCCTGATCACCCGGATCATCACCCGGCTCATCAGGGCGGGGAAGGGCCCGTTCCGCAACATCAGCGGCAGCGGCGGTGTGCACATCCACCATGTGGTCCCCGGTGTCGTCCTCACCGTCGTCGGCGGCTTCGGCTCGGTCGCGAGCGACGGGCACGGCCTCGGCGCGCTGCTCGCCGCCGTGCTCTTCGGCATGGGCGCCGGGCTGGTGCTGGACGAGTTCGCGCTGATCCTGCACCTCGACGACGTGTACTGGAGCGAGCAGGGCCGCAAGAGCGTCGAGATGGTCGTGCTGACGACGGCCCTGGTGGTCCTGATGCTGGGCGGCTTCCTCCCGTTCGGCGTCAACGACCTCTCCGACGAGGAACTCCAGGACCGCGGCACGGTCATCGGCAGCATCGGCACGAACTTCCTCTTCGCCCTGGTCGCCCTCAGCAAGGGCAAGGCGCGCACGGCGGTCTTCGGCGTGATCATCCCGCTCATCGCCGTCGTCGGAGCGATCCGCCTCGCCCGCCCCACCTCCCCCTGGGCCCGCCGCTTCTATCGCCGTCGCCCACGCGCCCGAGCCAAGTCCTGGCTGCGCGCCTACCGCCACGACCGTCGTTGGGCGGGCCCCGGCCGCCGCTTCCAGGACTGGATCGGCGGCAGACCGGACGAGGCGCCGATGCTGGAGCCGGGGAAGTCGGGGCAGGGGCCCCCGGCGCTCGAACCGGGGTCGGTTTCGGGGTCGGGTCCGGTGGCAGGTCCGGAGCGGGGGCCGGTGCCCGAGCCGGAGGCAGGGCGGGCGACCAAATCGGCGTCCGGGTCGACGTCGACGTCGGAGTCGGGGCCGGGGCCGGAGTCGGGACCGGAGTCCGCGCCGGGGGCCGACGCCGAGCTGCGCGACCGACGCTGACGTACGGCGGAGTACGCCGCGCACAGCAGCAGCACGGCCGCGATCGCCGCCAGATGCTCCTTGCCCGCGAGGTTCTCCTTCACCAGCACCTCGACGACCATCGCCACGATCACCGCGCCCGCCGTGACGTACGCCCGACAGCGCCATCCCACGAACACCGCGAGCCCGACCACGGCAGCCGACGGCCCGGTGTCCACGACCCGCGCGTCCGAGCCCGGCAGCCCGAGGAGGGGGAAGTCCGGCCCGAGGGCGATGCCCACGCGCGCGTAGAGCGTCCCGGCGAGCGTGGCGACGTAGGCGACGAGGAGCGTCCTCCGGCGGCCGAGGCAGATCTCCGCGACGCCGAACACGAGCAGGATCTGCGCCAGCGCACCCCAGACGGGCAGGTCGAGGGCCGGTACGAAAAGGGAGAGCGGGGTGCGCAGCAGCGCGAGCCACAGCGGGTCCTCGGCGCGCACGGTACCCACGTCCTGCACGAACCCGTAGCCCCAGGGCCGGCTGTGCGCGAAGTGCAGGAGGGTCGTCAGACAGACGGCGGCGAGGGACATGGGCGCCGCCCGCAGCCGCCGTCGTACGACGGCCGGCCCTACGGCGTCGTACAACGCCCCCCATTCGGTACGCGCCCACCGCCCGACCCTGCTCATCCGTAGGCCCTCATCCGTACGACCTCATGTGTACGACCCTGAGCAGCGACCGCCACAGCCGCAGCACCGGCCCGGCGCCGAGGCGCCCACCACGGTGGAAGACCGAACGGAACACGGTGAAGTTGAGCGAGACCCGCGTGATCTCGATCTCCTCGGCCGCGCTGGAGGAGTTCGACGACGAGGGAACGACGGCCCTACGGGCCTGAGAAGACCAGGGCGCAGCCCGGTCTTCTCAGGGGCGCGGGGAACTGCGCGAGCAACCCGCTACAACCCGCACCCGCCGACAAACCCCACCCACCCGAGTACCGGGGCGCAGGGCGCGGGGTCAAAGGGGCGGGGTCGAAGGGGCGGCCGCCCCTGGGGGATGGGAGGGGTAGGGGCGGCGGGGGCGAAAAGACCGCGCGCCCCGGGGGGCCTACGTCGCGTCCATGTCCTCGATCCCCGACCGCACCGCGGCCGCCTCCTTCTCCACGACATCCTCCGAAGCCCGCTCCGGCAACTCCGCGGACAACGCGGCAGCGACCCGCACCAACGGCAACGCCAACAACGCCCCCGCCCCCTCCCCGACCTTCACCCCGTGGTCGAGCAGCGGCTCGATCGCCATCCGGTCCAACGCCTTCGCCTGTGCCGGCTCCCCGCTGTTCTGCCCCGCCAGCCACCAGTCCGGCGCCCGGAAGGCGACCCGCTGAGCCACCAACGCGCAGGCCGCCGAGACGACCCCGTCCAGGATCACCGGCATCTTCCGCACCGCACTCTGCAACAGGAACCCGGTCATGGCCGCCAGATCGGCCCCACCCACCGTCGCCAGCAGCTGCAGCTGATCCCCGAGCACCGGCCGAGCCCGCCGCAAGGCGTCCCGCACGGCCGCGCACTTCCGCATCCACGCCAGATCGTCGATCGCCCGCCCACCCCGCCCGGTGACGACGGACGCGTCGGTGCCGCACAGCGCCGCGACGAGCACCGCCGCGGCCGTGGTCCCCCCGACGCTCACATCCCCGAGCACCACCAGATCGGTCCCGGAGTCGGCCTCCTCGTCCGCGAGCGCGACCCCCGTCCGGAACGCGGCCTCCGCCTCCTCCGCCGTCAGCGCGTCCTCGACGTCGATCCGCCCGGACCCGCGCCGCACCCGGTGCCGCACGACCGCGTCGGGCAGCGACTCCGGGTCGCAGTCCAGCGCCAGGTCGACCACTCGCACCGGCACGTCCAACTGCCGGGCCAGCACCGACACCGGGCTGCTCCCGTCGAGCACCGCCCGCACCAGCTGGTGGGCACTGCCGGCCTCCCGCGCGGACACGCCCAGTTCGGCGACCCCGTGGTCGCCCGCGAACAGCACCACACGGGGCTGCGTGATCGGCCGCACCGGCACGGACGACTGTGCCGCCGCCAGCCACTCACCCAGGTCGTCGAGGCGGCCCAGCGCCCCGGGCGGCACGATCTGCCGCTCCCGTCGCGCCTCGGCGTCGCGGCGCACCCCGCCGTCGGGGCGCTCGATCAGATCGGTGAAGTCGTCGAGATTAAGCGAGCTCATTCGCCGAACAGTACCGGCACCGATCGAACACGACCGCGCCACACCGGGACCTCGCAGAGGACGTCGCCTGCACCGCGCCACGGACACGTCATTGCACCGATGCCCGACATCCCGTACGTACCTTTTTTAGGCGAATGTCCATACGTTCCCGCCCGCAGGAGCCGCCATGTCCTCCACCCCGCGCCCGGACCCCGTCCCCGGTCAACACACCCCGGGCGCCGACCCCTTCCAGGAGCCGCGCCGGGACGACTGCCCCTGGTGCGGCTCCCGGCGGTTGCGTACCCGGCTGCGCGCGCCGGAGGGTGCGCGGCGCACGCCGGGCACGTTCGTGGTGGACGAGTGCGGGGACTGCTCCCATGCCTTCCAGAACCCCCGGCCCACGGCGGACGGGCTGCTCCTGCGCCACCACAGGTACCCGGCCGAGGGCCAGGTCCGCTCCCATCTCGCCGGCCGGATCGGCCGCCGGCGCCACCGGGCCGCCGCCCGCGCCATGCTGCCGTACCCCGAGCCGGAGAGCTGGCTCGACGTCGGTACCGGCCACGGGTACTTCCCGGAGGCCGCCCGCGAGGTCCACCCGTACACCGCCTTCGACGGCCTCGACTTCACCCCGCGCGTCGAACGGGCCCGGGCGGCCGGGCGGATCGAGGAGGCCCACCAGGGCACCCTCACCGACCCGGAGATCGCCGCCCGGCTGCGCGCCCGCTACGACGTGGTCAGCATGTTCCACCACCTGGAGCACACCCCCGACCCCCGCGAGGAACTCCGTGCCGCCCTCGGCGTGCTGCGCCCCGGCGGCCATCTCCTCGTCGAAGTGCCCGACCCCGTCCGCCCGTTCGGCCCCCTGCCCGGCAACTGGTGGGCCTGGGCCTGGCGGGCCTGGACCTGGACCCGCTACGAACGCCCGCGCCCCCTCCACCTCATGCCCCTGCGCAACCTGCTCGCCGAACTGGACTCCCTCGGCTGCAAGGTCCTCACCACGCGGGCCTGCGCGCCGTTCCCGCCCGGCGCACACCGCATCGTCGCGCGCCGGGTGCCACCGGCCCGATAAGCGCCACCAGCCGGCCGAGGGGTGTCACCGCAGCGGCAGCGCCTGCCCCGCCACCACCAGCAGCACATGCTCGCACTCCTGTGCGAACGCGGCGTTCAGTCGCCCGAGTTCGTCCCGGTAGCGGCGTCCGGAGGCGGTGGCGGGCACGATCCCGGACCCCACCTCGTTCGACACGGCCACGACCGTACGGCGGGTCTGCCGCACGGCGGCGCACAACTCGGTCACCCGCGCCCGCAACGCCCGCTCACCGCCGCCCGCCCACTCGGCGTCGTCCCACGCCCCCACCGCGTCCATGGCGTCCGTCAGCCACAGCGACAGACAGTCGACGAGCAGCGGCGCCCCGTCGTCGTCCTTCAGCAGCGGTACGAGATCGCAGGTCTCGGCGGTACGCCAGGACCCCGGCCGCCGCTCCCGATGCGCGGCCACCCGCGCCGCCCACTCCCCGTCCCCGTTCCGCGTCCCGCCCGTCGCCACGTACAGCACGTCCGGGAACGCCTCCAGTCGCCGCTCCGCCTCCACCGACTTCCCGGACCGCGCCCCACCGAGCACGAGCGTCCTGCGCGGCACATCGGGCACGTCCTCGTACACCCCCACCGTCAGCGTCACCCCGTCCGGCACGGCCCGCGCCCCGGCAGCCGCGAGCCGCCGCGGCAGTTCGGCCCCCGGCGGCACGTCGTGGTCGAGATGCACGGCGACGACATCGGTCGTCGCCCCGATCGCCCCCACCGCCCGCAGTCGTGCCAGGGCGTCCGGCCGCCCCACCACATCGGCGAGCACCATGCCGTACGGCTCGACCGACTGCTCCTCCAGCCCGGCGGGCGCGGCCCCCGGCGGCAGATACAGCAACCGCTGCCCGTCCGGCCCGGTCACCTCGTACCCCGTCCCGGGCGCGTCCAGCGCCAGCGCCCGCACCCGGTGCCCGGTCAGCAGCGCCAACTCCCGCCCGTCCGGCACCCGCCCGGGCTGCGGCAGCCCCGCCGGGACCTCCATGGCGGGCCCGTGGTGCGGATGGGAGAGCAGCACTTGCCGTACGCCGGCCAGCGTGTGACCGGCGCGCGCGGCCGCGAGGGCGGCGCCCGGCGTGAGGTCGAGCAGCAGTGTGCCGTCCACAAGGAGCGCGGTCGCCCCGCGCGCGGCGGGACCGAGCGCCGTTGCGCACGCCGCGCACGGGCAGTCGGGACGGGGGAGACCGGCGGGTGCGCCGGTGCCGAGCAGAGTCAGTTCCACGGCCCCGATTTTCGCTTGTTCCCAGTTGTCCTCGCAGGTCTTGCGCGTCCGACTAGGCTGCGAACAGGAACCGGATCTTGCTCGGTACTTACGGAGGCTCACATGGCGGCATGGACGTGGCGATTCGAGAAGACCGACGGGACGGAGGTCCAGCCCGCTGTCCAGCCCGAGGAGTTCACCACCCAGGGGGACGCCGAGTCCTGGATCGGCGAGTACTGGAAGGAACTCCTCGAAGGCGGCGCGGACCAGGTCCACCTGTTCGAGGACGGCACGAAGATCTACGGCCCGATGAGCCTGCACGCCGAGGACGCGTAGCGGGAGCGGGCAGCAGGAACAGATGACGGACGGGCTGGAGATCTCAGCCCGTCCGGCGTCCGAGGACGAGGGCGCGGGCGCGGGGAAACCCCCCGTCCCTCAGCCCCGCACCCCGCACAGATGCAGCAACGCCGCCACCTGCCGATAGGGATCCGTCCGCCCGGCCCGCTCCTCCGCGGCCAGCAGCGCCTCCAGGTCAGCGGGCACGGCCGCGTCGTCCGAGGCGAGATCGGTGAACACCCGCACCCCGTACCACGCGTGCAGCGGCGCCCCGATCCCCGCGAGCGTCGCCGTGAGTGCCCCCAGCCGGTCCGCCCGTACATCGAGCCCCAGCCGGTTCCGGTACGCGGTGGTGTCGAAGGCGCCCAGCGTCCCCGCCCAGTCCCCGGCCAGCCCGGGCCGCATGGCGAGCGCGTCGCCGTTGCGCACCAGCAGCGACAGCAGTCCCCCGGGCGCGAGCATCCGGGCGAGCCCCGCCAGCAGCGCGTCCGGCTCCTCGACGTACATCAACACGCCATGGCAGAGCACCACGTCGAAACTGCCCGGCAGGAAGTGCACACCGGTGTCCCGGCCGTCGCCCTCGACGATCCGCACCCGGCCCCGGATGCCCTCGGGCTCGGCGGCGAGCTTCTCCCGGGCCACGGCGATCAGCTTCGGCTCCCGCTCGATGCCGGTCACCTGATGCCCGGCCCGCGCCAGATGCAGCGCCTGAGTGCCCTGCCCCATACCGACGTCGAGCACCCGCAGCCGCTGCCCGACCGGGAACCGGCCCACTATCTGCTCGTCGACCTGCCGCGACACCAGCGCCTGCCGTACGACCTCACGCAGCGTCCCGAGCCTGTTGAGCCAGGCCTCGGCCGCGCCCCCGGAGAAAGCCGTCGTGCTCAGGGCCGCTCTCCGCGCTTGACCTGCGGCTTCGGCAGCCGGAGGCGACGCATCTGGAGGGTGCGCATCAGGGCGTAGGCGACGACGCCCTTCTTGTTCTCGTTCGGGAAGCGCGTGCTGAGCTGCTTCTTCAGCCGGATCCCCACACCGATCGAGTCGACCACGATCAGGATGATCACGACGAGCCACAGCAGCAGCGCGATGTTCTGCAGCGCGCCCACGCGGATCGTGCTCAGGATGAGGATGACCACGGCCAGCGGCAGGAAGAACTCGGCGACATGGAACCGCGAGTCCACGAAGTCACGGGCGAACCTGCGCACCGGACCCTTGTCCCGCGCGGGCAGATACCGCTCGTCGCCCCCTGCCAGCGCCTGGCGCTGCTTCTCCAGCGCGGCGCGGCGCTCGTCGCGGGAGCGCTTGGCGGCCTCCTTGCGCGTCGTCGGCGTATTGGCGACGCTACGGCGCTGCCCTTGGGCCTCACTCCGCTTGGGAGTGGGACGACCCTTGGGGGCCTGCGGATGACGGGTCTGCGGGGAGTCGGTCACCGGCGCCTGATCGGCGGCGCTGGCCTTCTCGCTCTTGGCACGGCTACGGAACACAAAACCCAAGGGTACGGGGTGCCGGGGCATGGACCCCAGCCGAGGTGGGAACGATCCGGCAACACCGGGCGTCTCTACAGGCGCAGAGCGGGGGCGAAAATGGCCTGAAATCCCGGGAAAAGGGGAGGGCGGTGCCGGTTCGTCCGCGGAGGGTCTGAGGAATTCCGGGGGCGCGGCCCGTACGTACCCCGGGGAGACACCTACTCCCTACGCCGGAGCGGAGCCGTACACAGTCGTCCTTGGGGAGGAGCGTATCCGTCCCCGAACAGTGCGGTAATGGATGCAGGGCCCGTACTGTGGGTTCTGTCGCAGTGCTGGATGTGGAGTCCGTCAGAAGGGGGCGCGCGAAGCCCATGAGCGGTGTCATGAAGCGTATGGGGATGATCTTCCGCGCGAAGGCGAACAAGGCCCTTGACCGGGCCGAGGACCCGCGCGAGACCCTCGACTACTCGTATCAGAAACAGCTGGAGCTGCTCCAGAAGGTGCGGCGCGGTGTTGCCGATGTGGCCACGTCCCGCAAGCGCCTGGAGCTCCAGCTCAACCAGCTCCAGTCGCAGTCCTCGAAGCTGGAGGACCAGGGTCGCAAGGCGCTCGCGCTGGGCCGTGAGGACCTGGCCCGCGAGGCGCTCTCGCGCCGTGCCGCGCTCCAGCAGCAGGTCACGGATCTTGAGACCCAGCACTCCACGCTCCAGGGCGAGGAGGAGAAGCTGACCCTCGCCTCTCAGCGGCTTCAGGCCAAGGTCGACGCCTTCCGTACGAAGAAGGAGACGATCAAGGCCACGTACACCGCGGCGCAGGCCCAGACCCGGATCGGCGAGGCGTTCTCCGGCATCTCCGAGGAGATGGGCGACGTCGGTCTCGCGATCCAGCGCGCCGAGGACAAGACGGCCCAGCTGCAGGCCCGCGCCGGCGCGATCGACGAGCTGCTGGCCTCCGGCGCCCTCGACGACCCGTCGGGTATGCACAAGGACGACATCCAGGCCGAGCTGGACCGCCTCTCCGGTGGTACGGACGTCGAGCTGGAGCTCCAGCGCATGAAGGCGGAGCTGGCGGGAGGTTCGTCGGCCGGGCAGCAGGCCATCGAGGGCGGCAACGGCCAGGGCTCGGCGCAGCAGTCCCAGCAGCAGGACACCCCGCGCTTCGAGAAGTAGGCGTCTCGCGTCCCTGAGGAGGGCGACATGATCGTACGGATCATGGGGGAGGGGCAGGTGGAGCTGGCCGACAGCCACTTCGCCGAGCTGAACAAGCTGGACGACGAGCTGTTGCAGGAGATGGAGAACGGCGACGGGCCCGGCTTCCGGGCCACTCTCCACTCCCTCCTGGCCAAGGTCCGCGAACTTGGCACGCCGCTGCCGGACGACTCCCTGGAGCCGTCCGAGCTGATCCTTCCCGCCCCGGACGCGACCCTGGATGAAGTCAGGGAGATGCTCCGCGACGACGGGTTGATCCCGGGTTAGCGGTCATTCGTCTGCGGGTGGGTGGGGGCTTGGCGCGCAGTTCCCCGCGCCCCTGAAAGACATGGGGGCACCCCAGTGCTGTCAGGGGCGCGGGGAACTGCGCGAGCAACCACATCGAACCCGCACCCGCCAACGCACCCTCACCCCTGTGCTCCCTCGCGTACGGGGTCGAAGGGGCGCCAGCCCCTGGAGGCCCCCATGAGTACCCTCCTTCGCACCAGGACCTGGCTGAAGGCGCACCCCCTCGCCCTGGACGCCGCCCTCGCCATCGGCGCCCTCACCGCGATGGTCGCCGGCTCCTTCATCGATCCCCACGCCGAACACGGCGCCCGCTGGGGCGTCCGCACCCCCGACACCCTCAGCCTCACCCTCATGACCCTCGCCGCCGCGGCCCTGGTCGCCCGCCGCCGCGCCCCCATGGCCGTCCTGGCCGCCACCTCCGCCCTCACTCTCACCGAACTCGTCACCGGCGACCCCCGCGCCCCCGTCGCGATGTCCGCCGTGATCGCCCTCTACACGGTCGCCTCCCGCACCGACCGCCCCACCACCTGGCGCGTCGGCCTCCTCACCATGACCACCCTCACGGGCACCGCCATGCTCGCCGGCCCGCTGCCCTGGTACGCCCAGGAGAACCTCGCCGTCTTCGCCTGGACCGGCATGGCCGCGGCCGCCGGGGACGCGGTCCGCAGCCGCCGCGCCTTCGTCGACGCCATCCGCGAACGCGCCGAACGCGCCGAACGCACCCGCGAGGAGGAGGCCCGCCGCCGGGTCGCCGAGGAGCGCCTCCGGATCGCCCGCGATCTGCACGACGTGGTCGCCCACCACATCGCCCTCGTCAACGTCCAGGCCGGAGTCGCCTCCCACGTCATGGACAAACGGCCCGACCAGGCCAAGGAGGCCCTCGCCCACGTCCGCGAGGCCAGCCGCTCCGCGCTGAACGAACTGCGCGCCACGGTCGGCCTGCTGAGGCAGTCCGGCGACCCCGAGGCCCCCACCGAACCCGCCCCGGGCCTCGACCGCCTCGACGAACTCGTCGGCACCTTTCGCAGCGCCGGTCTCGCCGTCGAGGTCGCCCGCACCGACCAGGGCACCGCCCTCCCCGCCGCCGTCGACCTCGCCGCGTACCGCGTCATCCAGGAAGCCCTCACCAACGTCCGCAAACACGCCGGCCAGGAGGCGAAGGCCGAGGTCAGCGTCGTACGCGTGGGGCCGCACGTGGAGATCACCGTCCTCGACAACGGCCCCGGGCACGGCGAGACCCCGGACGGCGACGGCGACGGCGGTGGTCACGGCCTCCTCGGTATGCGTGAACGTGTCACCGCCCTCGGCGGCACCCTCACCACCGGCCCCCGGTACGGCGGCGGCTTCCGCGTCCATGCGATCCTGCCGATCAAGAACCGGACCAGCGCTCAGGGGAAGCCCGTATGACCATCCGCGTCCTGCTCGCCGACGACCAGGCCCTGCTGCGCAGCGCCTTCCGGGTGCTCGTCGACTCCGAGCCGGACATGGAGGTCGTGGGGGAGGCCTCGGACGGCGCGGAAGCGGTCCGGCTCGCCAAGGAGGAGCGGGCCGACGTCGTACTGATGGACATCCGGATGCCCGGCACGGACGGCCTCGCCGCCACCCGCCTGATCAGCGCCGACCCCGCCCTCGCCCATGTCCGCGTGGTCATCCTCACCACCTTCGAGGTCGACGACTACGTCGTGCAGTCGCTGCGCGCCGGCGCCTCCGGCTTCCTCGGCAAGGGCTCCGAGCCGGAGGAACTGCTGAGCGCGATCCGGGTCGCCGCCGGCGGCGAGGCCCTGCTGTCGCCCGCCGCCACCAAGGGTCTGATCGCCCGCTTCCTCGCACAGCCGGAGGCCGACGACAAGGACCGGGAGGGCGACCGCTCCGCCCGGCTCGACGCGCTGACCGGCCGTGAGCGCGAGGTCCTCGTCCAGGTCGCCGCCGGGCTCTCCAACGACGAGATCGCCGAGCGCCTCGCGGTCAGTCCGCTGACCGTGAAGACACACGTCAACCGGGCCATGGCCAAGCTCGGGGCCCGGGACCGCGCGCAACTGGTGGTCACCGCCTACGAGTCGGGGCTGGTACGCCCAAGGGCTGACTGAGGTCGCCCCGCGTCTACTGCGGTCGGAGTATGCGGGGGATAAGGAAATGGACCTGGGGGCGACGGATCGGGGGTCTTTGATGGCCCAGGGTGTTGGGTGAGCGCTCACATCTGCATCACACAGGCGACACATGCAGGCGATGCAGACGGCCGACGGGCGTTCGTCCTCCGCTCACGCCACGGAAGAGAGACCCCGACCCATGTCCTGGCTGTCTCGGTTCAGCCTCGCGCAACGGGCCCTCATAGGTCTGATGTCGATCATCGCGCTCGCCTTCGGGGCGATCGCGATACCTCAGCTCAAACAACAGCTTCTGCCCACCATCGAACTGCCCGTGGTCTCCGTCCTCGCCCCCTACCAGGGCGCGTCCCCGGACGTGGTCGAGAAGCAGGTCGTGAAGCCCATCGAGGACAGCCTCGAAGGCGTCGACGGCATCACGGGCGTCACCTCCACGGCCAGCGAGGGCAACGCCCTGATCATGGCGTCCTTCGACTACGGCGAGGGCACCGACCAGCTCGTCGCCGATGTCCAGCAGGCCGTCAACCGCGCCCGGGCACAGCTCCCGGACGATGTGGACCCGCAGGTCGTGGCCGGCTCGACGGACGACATCCCGACCGTCGTCCTCGCCGTCACCTCCGACGAGGACCAGCAGGCCCTCGCCGACAAGCTCGACCGGACCGTCGTCCCCACCCTCGAGGACATCGACGGCGTCGGCCGGGTCACCGTCGACGGCGTCCGCGACCTCCAGGTCACCGTCACACCGGACGACGCGAAGCTCGCGAAGGCGGGCCTGAACACGATGGCCCTCTCCCAGGCCCTCCAGGCCGGCGGCGCCACCGTCCCGGCCGGCTCCTTCGACGAGGACGGCGCCAACCGCACCGTCCAGGTCGGCGGCGGCTTCACCTCGCTGAAGCAGATCGAGGACCTGATGGTGACGGGCGAGGGCGCCAAGAAGCCCGTACGCCTCGCCGATGTGGCCACCGTCAAGGAGGAGCAGGCCAAGGCCGTCTCCCTGACCCGCACGAACGGCAGGCCGAGCCTCGCCGTCCAGGTCACCATGGACCACGACGGCAGTGCGGTCGCCATCTCCGACGCCGTCGAGGACAAGCTCTCGGACCTGCGCCGGGACGTCGGCTCGGGCGCGACGGTCACCGTGGTCAGCGACCAGGGACCGGCGGTGGCGAAGTCCATCGACGGTCTGACCACCGAGGGCGCGCTGGGCCTGCTCTTCGCGGTCCTCGTCATCCTGGTCTTCCTGGCGTCGGTCCGCTCCACGCTGGTCACGGCGGTCAGCATCCCGCTGTCGGTCGTCCTGGCCCTGATCGTGCTGTGGACCCGCGACCTGTCGCTCAACATGCTGACGCTCGGCGCGCTGACCATCGCCATCGGCCGTGTCGTCGACGACTCGATCGTCGTCCTGGAGAACATCAAGCGCCACCTCGGCTACGGCGAGGAGCGCGAGGAGGCCATCCTCAAGGCGGTCCGCGAGGTCGCGGGCGCGGTCACGTCCTCCACCCTCACGACGGTCGCCGTCTTCCTCCCGATCGGCCTGACCGGCGGCATGGTCGGCGAACTGTTCGGCAGCTTCTCCCTCACCGTGACGGCGGCCCTGCTGGCCTCCCTCCTGGTGTCGCTGACGGTCGTCCCGGTCCTGTCGTACTGGTTCCTGCGCGCCCCGAAGGGCACCCCCGAGGACGCCGACGAGGCCCGCCGCAAGGCCGAGGAGAAGGAGGCGAAGAGCAGGCTCCAGCGCTTCTACGTCCCCGTCCTGCGCTTCGCCACACGTCGCCGTCTGACCAGCCTGGCCATCGCGGCCGTGGTCCTGGTCGGCACGTTCGGCATGGCCCCGCTGCTGAAGACGAACTTCTTCGACCAGGGCGAGCAGGAAGTCCTCACCGTCAAGCAGGAGTTGAAGCCGGGCACCAGCCTCGCGGCGACGGACGAGCAGGCGAAGAAGGTCGAGAAGCTGCTCGCGGACACCGAGGGCGTCAAGGACTCCCAGGTGACGATCGGCTCGTCCGGCTTCCTGGCGGCCTTCGGCGGCGGCACGGACACCAACCAGGCCACGTACAGCGTGATGCTGGAGGACTCGGCGTCCTCCGAGGACGTCCAGGACCGTATCGAGAAGGGCCTGACCAAGCTCTCGGACATCGGTACGACCACGGTCGCGGTCGGCGACGCCTTCGGCAGCCAGGACCTCAGCGTCGTCGTCAAGGCGGCCGACGCGGACGTGCTGCGCAAGGCGGCCGAGCAGGTGCGCGACGCGGTCTCCACGCTGGACGACGTCACGGACGTGACCAGCGACCTCGCCCAGAGCGTGCCCCGCATCTCGGTGAAGGCCACGGACAAGGCGGCAGCGGCCGGCTTCAACGACCAGACCCTCGGCGCGGCCGTCGGCCAGGCGGTCCGCGGTACGACGAGCGGGAAGGCCGTTCTCGACGACACCGAGCGGGACATCGTCATCAGGTCGGCCGAGCCCGCCGAGACGCTGGCCGAGCTGAAGGCGCTGCGCCTCGGCCCGGTGAAGCTGGGTGACATCGCGAAGGTCGAGCTGGTGGACGGCCCGGTGTCGATGACCCGGATCGACGGCCAGCGGGCCGCGACGATCACGGCGAAGCCGGTCGGCGAGAACACCGGCGCGGTGAGCGCGGATCTGACGGCCAAGCTGAACGGTCTGAAGCTGCCCGAGGGCGCCACGGCCGCCATCGGCGGTGTCTCCCAGGACCAGGACGACGCGTTCGCGTCGCTGGGCCTGGCGATGCTGGCGGCGATCGCGATCGTGTTCATGCTGCTGGTGGCGACCTTCCGCTCCCTGGTCCAGCCGCTGATCCTGCTCGTCTCCATCCCGTTCGCCGCGACGGGCGCGATCGGTCTGCTGGTGATCACGGGCACCCCGATGGGTGTCCCGGCGATGATCGGCATGCTGATGCTGATCGGCATCGTCGTCACCAACGCGATCGTGCTGATCGACCTGATCAACCAGTACCGGCGACAGGGCTACGGCACGGTCGAGGCGGTCATCGAGGGCGGTCGCCACCGCCTCCGCCCGATCCTGATGACCGCCCTGGCGACGATCTTCGCCCTTCTCCCCATGGCCCTCGGCGTCACGGGCGAGGGCGGATTCATCGCCCAGCCGCTGGCGGTCGTGGTGATCGGCGGTCTGATCACGTCCACCCTGCTGACGCTGCTCCTGGTCCCGACGCTTTACACGATCGTCGAGATCAGGAAGGAGCGCCGCGCGAAGAAGCGGGCGGCGAAGAAGACGGACACGCCCACGCGACCGGCGTCCACCACCGAGGAGGAACCGGAGCCGGCGGGCGTCTGACACCGACCGACGCCACCTCGGCCCACGGCGGCCGGGTCCCGAACCCCCACGGTTCGGGACCCGGCCGCCGCGCGTTCGCCTCGTGAGCCGTTACGTATCCTGGCGCCTCGAACTGCTTTACGGGGGAGGGGATCCGGGCGTGCCGCTCCACAGCGACGACCCGAGATCGGTCGGCGGGTACAAGCTCCTCGACCGGCTCGGCACCGGCGGCATGGGCGTCGTCTACCGGGCGAAGGCACGCTCCGGCCGCGAGGTCGCCGTGAAGGTGGTGCACGCCCAGTACGCGGAGGACGCCGTCTTCCGCGCCCGCTTCCGGCAGGAGATCGAGGCCGTACGCAAGGTGAGCGGAGCCTTCACCGCGTCGGTCGTGGACGCCGACCCGGAGGCCGTACGCCCCTGGATGGCCACCCAGTACGTGGCCGGGCGCTCGCTCGCCCAGCGGATCCGCGACCGGGGCCCGCTGCGCGCCGGAGAACTGCGCGGGCTGGCCCTGGGCCTGGTCGAGGCGCTCCGGGAGATCCACCGGGCCGGTGTCGTGCACCGGGACCTGAAGCCGGCCAACGTCCTGATGGCCGAGGACGGCCCCCGTGTCATCGACTTCGGCATCTCCCGCGCGGCGGAGAACCACACCCTGACCGAGACCGGACAGATGTTCGGCACCCCGCCGTTCATGTCCCCGGAACAGCTCACCGACGCCCGTACGGCCGGCCCGGCCTCGGACATCTTCTCGCTCGGGACCCTCCTGGTGTACGCCCACACCGGGCGCGGCCCCTTCGACGCCGACAGCCCCTATATGACGGCGTACAGGGTGATCCACGGCGCACCCGTACTGGACGGGGTGCCACAGCCGCTGCGGGCGGTCCTGGAGCGCTGTCTGGCCAAGGAGGCCGCCGACCGGCCAGGACTGGACGAGCTGGCGGAGGCGCTCGCGACCGCCCTGCCGGAAGCGGACCCCGACGACCCGCCGGCCCCGGCGTCGCACGCGGACTCCCCGGACGCGGGGAGCGCGGCGGACCCGCGGGCGGCGACCCGGTCCGGTCGAAGATTCGTGGGCCGTCCGCTGCTGGCCGCGACCGGCACCGTCGGCGCCCTGGTCCTGGGGCTGACGGCCTATCTGCTGGGGCCGGGCTGGGCGGAGAGCGGTGACACGCCGAGCCCCGTCCCTTCCGCGGCCTCCAGGTGGGCGGCTCCGCCGGACGGCTGGAAGGCCTGGCAGACGACGGTGTTCGAGACGGCGTCGTCCGGTGCTCGCAAGGCGCTGGTGGTGAAGGACCGCGAGAGCGGGGGTGATCCCGTCTGCCGGGTGCACGAGGACGCCGTCTACTGCGGGGGCCAGGGAGTCCTTCCGGTGCGCGTAGACGGCCGCACCGGCAGAACCGTCTGGCGCGCCGACCTCGCACCGTCCGGTACCGCGAGAAGGCTGTACTACTCCTCCGTCCTCGGCGTCCGCGACGGCACCGTGTTCGTGCAGCAGACCATCTTCAGCGACACCCCGACGGTCGACCCGGTTCGCCTCGTCGCCCTCGACGCCAAGACCGGTGATCAGCTGTGGACGCGTGACGTGAACACCGCGGACCTGCCCCTGCACATGACCGACGCCCTGGTCCTCACCCCGGAGATGGACGGGCGGACGGTGACGGCACGGTCGACCCGTACGGGTGCCGAGCGCTGGTCCGTCGCGTTGCCCGTCGGCCACTACTGCAGGTTCACCACAGTCGGAACGGACATGTACGCGCAGTGCTTCCCGAGCACCCGGGCGGCCAAGGCGGCGAACAAGAACTCGGTGATCCTGGTGGTGGAGCTGGCCGACGGCTCGACCACCCGGCGCCTGACGGCACCGCTGGAGAGTGCCGTCCTCGGTGCCCACGACGGCAGAGTGGTGGTGGCACGCCTGGGCGAGGAGACCGGTACGCCCTTCGGCGACTCGACGTACACCGCGCTGCTGCTGCTCGATCCGGACACCGGGGCCCGCACCACCACGAAGCTGTCGCAGACGTACGAGGGCGAGGCGACACTGGCGGACGGCAATCTGTGGTTCACCGAGTCCAGCGGCCGGGTCACCGCCGTGTCGCCGCGGACGGGCGAGCGGCTGTGGCGGACCCGGACCAGCCTGGAGAAGCCGGGCGTTCCCGTGTACGACCGGCGGACGAAGACCCTCTACCTGGTCAGCGGCAGCGGCCGGCTCGCGGCCCTCGACGGGCCCAAGGGCACCCTGCTGTGGGAGACCCTGCCGCGCACCGCGCCCGCTGTGAACGGCGTCGCGAGCGATCCCCAGGTGTTGCTCTACAAGGGCGCGCTGGTCGCGGCGGTCCCCGACGGCACCCTCTTCTCCCTCGACCCCGCCCACCCCGACCGGAAACCCGCGTCGGGGTGAGCGCACGTCACCCGGGGACTACGGCAGTGCCTCACACGAGGCCTACGGCAGCGCCAGCATCCGCTCCAGCGCCAGCTTCGCGAACGTCTCGGTCTCCTTGTCGACCTGGATCCGGTTGACGAGGTTGCCCTCGGCCAGCGACTCCAGCGTCCACACCAGGTGGGGCAGGTCGATGCGGTTCATCGTCGAGCAGAAGCAGACCGTCTTGTCGAGGAAGACGATCTCCTTGCCCTCGGGCGCGAAACGGTTCGCCAGCCGCCGTACGAGGTTCAGCTCGGTCCCGATGGCCCACTTGGAACCGGCGGGCGCGGCCTCCAGCGCCTTGATGATGTACTCCGTCGAGCCGACCTGGTCCGCCGCGGCCACGACCTCGTGCTTGCACTCGGGGTGGACCAGGACGTTGACGCCCGGGATGCGCTCGCGCACGTCGTTGACCGAGTCCAGGCTGAACCGGCCGTGCACCGAGCAGTGGCCCCGCCACAGGATCATCTTCGCGGCGCGCAGCTGCTCCACCGTCACCCCGCCGCCCGGCTTGTGCGGGTTGTAGAGGACACAGTCGTCCAGCGACATGCCCATGTCCCGCACGGCGGTGTTGCGCCCGAGGTGCTGGTCGGGCAGGAAGAGGACCTTCTCGCCCTGCTCGAAGGCCCAGTCCAGGGCCCGCTTCGCGTTCGACGAGGTGCAGATCGTGCCGCCGTGCTTGCCGGTGAACGCCTTGATGTCCGCGGACGAGTTCATGTACGAGACGGGCACGACCTGGTCGGCGATCCCGGCCTCGGTCAGCACGTCCCAGCACTCGGCGACCTGCTCGGCGGTGGCCATGTCGGCCATAGAGCACCCGGCGGCCAGGTCTGGAAGGACCACCTTCTGGTCGTCGCCGGTCAGGATGTCCGCCGACTCGGCCATGAAGTGCACACCGCAGAACACGATGTACTCCGCCTCGGGGCGCGCCGCCGCGTCCCGGGCCAGCTTGAAGGAGTCGCCCGTGACGTCCGCGAACTGGATGACCTCGTCGCGCTGGTAGTGGTGGCCGAGCACGAAGACCTTGTCCCCGAGCTTCTCCTTGGCCGCGCGGGCGCGCTCCACGAGATCCGGGTCGGACGGCGACGGCAGGTCGCCGGGACACTCGACGCCGCGCTCGCTCCTCGGATCGGCCTCACGGCCGAGGAGCAGCAGGGCAAGAGGAGTCGGCTGTACGTCGAGCTCCGGGGTCTGGGCGGTGGTCACGACACGCACCCTTTCTACTTTTCGTCGAACTGACGCTATCTATCATAACCCGGTTCACGTCACTTTGACGATGGTCATAGCGTCGATGTGACATGAATCCCGGTGGCGCAGGGGCGGGACGCCCGCAAGGCTGCTGTTCGCCGCATCTCACGTGTGCGAGCATGAAAGAACAGGCGAAAAGACAAGTCGCTCGGCGCGGAATGAATCCCTGGCCCCGCCGGTTGCACATGTCGGCAAGCAGTCTCCGTACAACCCGGGAGAGATGTAGATGTCCGTATCGGACGAGACCAACACCGTCACCGACGGCATCATCCTGTCCGACGCCGCCGCGGCGAAGGTCAAGGCCCTGCTCGACCAGGAAGGCCGTGACGACCTGGCGCTGCGCGTCGCCGTCCAGCCCGGCGGCTGCTCCGGCCTGCGCTACCAGCTCTTCTTCGACGAGCGCTCGCTCGACGGCGACGTGGAGAAGGACTTCGGCGGTGTGAAGGTCGTCACCGACCGCATGAGCGCCCCGTACCTCGGCGGTGCCACCATCGACTTCGTCGACACCATCGAGAAGCAGGGCTTCACCATCGACAACCCGAACGCGACGGGTTCCTGCGCCTGCGGCGACTCCTTCAACTGAGCCACCGCTCCCGCAGTAGTACGCGTACGTACGAAGGCGGCGTCCCCTTTCGAGGGGACGCCGCCTTCGTGCTTTCGCGCTTTCCGTACGCTACCGGGGCTTCGGTCCGTCGAGCCCGCCCGCCGCGATCTTCCTGCCGTCCGAACCCACGACCGCGCGGTCGCCGAGCGGCGAGTCCAGGGTCACCGTCCGCTCCACCACCTTGGCGATCAGAATGCAGACCTTGCCCTTCCACGGCGTCGCGGTCACGGTGACGGTCACCTTCTTCCCGTCCTCGGTGGCCGCGGCCGAGTAGTCGCTGCACACCCCGCCCCAGAAACTGACGGTCAGCTTGTCGCCGTCGGCCTCGTACCCCTGGATCTTGACGTCGTGCGAGGACGGGCTGTCACCGGGGTCGCTGGGCACCGGCGCAGGCTGTTCGCCGCTCGGTGTCGGGGCCGGCAGTGTCTCGGGGGCGGCCAGGTACTTCGGGTCGACCGCCGGCTGAGTCACCGTGAAGCTCTCGTCGGCGCCCTTCGGCCGCACATCGAACAGCCAGGACGGCACCAGCGCCGACTTCCCGTCCACGAAGTGCGAGGCGAGCCCGAACACCGCCTCGCGCACCGGGACCGTCTGCCGCTTCGGCTCGGGAACCGTCGTCGACGGCTCGCACAGCGAGTCCGCCGTGCCCTCGCTCTCCGCCGGTACGGCGGTGGCGCAGCCGCCGATGCCGACGGTCCGGCCCGAGCCGTTGAGCAGCTCCAGCGCCCGCTCCGCGGCCACGACCGGGTATGTGTCACTCTTCACCGGCGCCTTCAGGTTGCCGCTGCCGCCGACCACCTCGCCGTCGGGACCGACCTGGATGCCGGTCGCCCAGCCGTATGTGGGCAGCCCGCCGACCTCGGGGTCCGCGTTCACCACCCGCACGGTGCCCGTGAGCCCGGTGGCGTCGATCTTCGCGTCGTCCTGGCCCACGGCCTTGAGCACGGGGGCCGCGGCCTTCTTCGCCGCCGCCTCGCTCACCGGATCGGCGTCCGCCGACGTGCCCTCGGCCGTGACGCCGGAGGCGCAGACCTCGACCTTCTGGCAGTTGTCGGTGCCGGGCAGGGACCGGTTGAACGTCCAGGCCCCGGGCGCCTCCCGGGCCACCTGCAGACCCGGCCCCGAACCGTCGGCCGTGTTCCCGACCCGCCAGAACCCGTCCTCGGCCACCGGCTTGCCCTCGACCCCGAGCGCCTTCGCGAGCCGCGCCACCTCGGCGGCCGTCACCTCGCCCCCGGCCCGGTACACGGGGGCCGAGTCGGGCCCGTCGGGGAGCTCGCCGTCCGCGCGATACGTCACGCCGTTGGGGTCGGGCTCGCCGGGCGCGATGTCGTGCGGGCCGCCCTCGCTGTAGCCGTCGAGGGCGAGCGGCGGGGGAGTGCCCTCATCGCTCGGGCCGGTGTTCGAACCACCGCTCCCGGCGGAGCCGCTGGACGCGCTCGTGGCGAGGTACGCCCCACCGCCCCCGACCAGCAGCACGGCGGCCGTCACGGAGGCGATGAGGACGGGGGAACGCCGCCGCCTGGGCCGCGCGGCACCGTGGACCGCGCCGAGGTCCGCGCCGAGGTCCGCGGCGCCGCCCGCTTCGCCGGCTTCGGCCTTCTCCCCGGCTTCGCAGGCCGTGGCCTTCTCGTCGCCGGCCGCGGATTCGGCCTCCGCGTCACGCGCCTCCGCGTCACGCGCCTCCGCGTCACCCGTCTCCGGGTTACGCGTCTCCGGGTTACGCGTCTCCGCGTCACCTGTCTCCGCGTCGTCGACCCCCTCCGCCTCGGCGGTCTCATCCGCCTCCGCGGCCTCATCCCCGGCAGTCCCGGTCTCCTCGACGGCGTCGGGCGTGGTGGTGCCCTCGTCCGGGTTGTCGAGGTTCTCGGGGTTGTCGGGTCGCTCGGAGTTCACCGCATCGCTCCTTCGGCTCCACTGCTGTCCCTGACCGGGCCCTGTCAGGAAAGGGACACGGAAGGGTCGTACACCGCCTCCCCCTTACGGGGGACAGCGATGGGACGCGGCGCGGGAGCCGACGGTTCCCTGTTCGAGCCGGGAACCAGGGAGACGGGTGGAGCCGGGGAGTCGGGTGGCGGCGGACCGTCGGCTCAGTCGCCGTAGTCGGACATCGCGTCCACCAGCCGTGCGGACCGGGCCGGCACGGTCACCCCGAGGATGAGCGAAGGGGACACCGGAGCCGTATGGACCTTGGCGGGGGCGGCCCAGTGCACGGCCATCCGGGCGCAGTCGCCGCGCAGGGCGACGAGGTCGATCTCCAGGTCGAGCGGGGCGGTGCCGGGGACCTCGGTGTTCGTCATGACCGCACCGTATGCACCACCAGCCCCACGGAGAAAGCCCTACTATCGGGTAATTTTTCCGCTTCAGGGCTGGCCGAAGAGACGTCGGAGTATGGCGGACGGCCTGGTGGAGCGCGCGGGGGCGACCCGGTAGCGTGAACTGTCAATCCCCCTCCCCTCGCAGGAGCGTGTCCTCGCCGTGCGTATCGCAGTCTCCGGCTCCATCGCCACCGACCACCTGATGACTTTCCCCGGCCGCTTCGCGGACCAGCTCGTCGCGGACCAGCTGCACACGGTCTCCCTCTCCTTCCTCGTCGACCAGCTCGACGTACGCCGGGGCGGTGTCGGCGCGAACATCGCGTTCGGCATGGGACAGCTCGGCACGAACCCGATCCTGGTCGGCGCCGCGGGCTCGGACTTCGGCGAGTACCGGGCCTGGCTCGACCGCAACGGGGTCGACACGACCTCCGTACGCATCTCCGAGACACTGCACACCGCCCGCTTCGTGTGCACCACCGACGCCGACCACAACCAGATCGGCTCCTTCTACACCGGCGCGATGAGCGAGGCCCGCCTCATCGAGCTGAAGACCGTCGCCGACCGCGTCGGCGGCCTCGACCTGGTCCTCATCGGCGCGGACGACCCGGAGGCGATGCTCCGCCACACGGAGGAGTGCCGCTCCCGGAACATCCCCTTCGCCGCGGACTTCTCCCAGCAGATCGCCCGGATGGACGGCGACGAGATCCGGATACTGCTGGACGGCGCGACCTACCTCTTCTCCAACGAGTACGAGAAGGGCCTGATCGAGACCAAGACGGGCTGGTCGGACGCCGAGATCCTCGCCAAGGTCGGCCACCGTGTGACCACGCTGGGCGCGCAGGGCGTACGGATCGAGCGGGCCGGCGAGGAGCCGATCCAGGTCGCCTGCCCGGAGGAGGAGCGCAAGGCCGAGCCCACGGGTGTCGGCGACGCCTTCCGCGCGGGGTTCCTCTCCGGCCTCGCCTGGGGTGTCTCCCTGGAGCGCGCCGCCCAGGTCGGCTGCATGCTCGCGACCCTCGTCATCGAGACGGTCGGCACGCAGGAGTACCAGCTGCGCCGGGGCCACTTCATGGAGCGGTTCGTCAAGGCGTACGGGGACGAGGCCGGCACCGAGGTCCAGGCCCATCTCCGCTGAGGCCGACCTCTGCGACCAGTCGCCTGCGGGCCGAGGTGGCTGGTCGCGCAGTTCCCCGCGCCCCTGACAAGCAGAAAACAGGGCGTGGGGGACCCCTGTCGCGTCAACTCACCCTCCGCACCACATACGCCGAACCCCTCCCCTGCGGCTCCTCGCCCACATACTCCTGGCCCCGCATCTCGCACCACGCCGGAATGTCGAGCCTCGCCGCCTCGTCGTCCGACAGCACACGTACCGTCGCGCCCACCGGCACATCCCCGATGACCTTCGCCAGCTCGATGACCGGGATCGGGCACCGCTTGCCCAGAGCGTCCACGACGAGGACGTCCTCCCGGACCACGGCCGACGGAACCGGCGCCCCCAGCTTCTCCCGCACCCCCGCGACGGCCCCCGGCAGCACCTCCAGGAACCGTTCGACGTCCTCCTCCGGCGTCCCCGCCGGCAGCGACACGCGCACATTCCCCTCGCTGAGGACCCCCATCGCCTTCAGCACGTGGCTCGGCGTCAGCGTGCTGCTCGTGCAGGAGGAACCCGACGACACGGAGAACCCCTCGCGGTCCAGCTCGTGCAGCAAGGTCTCCCCGTCGACATAGAGACAGGAGAAGGTGACGATGCCGGGCAGCCGTCGGGCCGGATCCCCCACCACCTCCACGTCCGGCACCAGCGCCGGCACCCGCGCCCTGATCCGGTCCGTCAACTCCCGCAGCCGTACGGCCTCCACGGCCGCCTCCGCCCGTACGGCCCGCAGCGAGGCGGCCGCCGCCACGATCGCCGGGATGTTCTCGAACCCGGCGGCCCGCCCCGACTCCCGCTCGTCGACGGGCCCTTGCGCCGCGAACCGCACCCCCTTGCGCACCACGAGCACCCCGACCCCGGCCGGGCCACCCCACTTGTGGGCGCTGGCGGCGAGCAGCGACCAATCACCCTCCACCCGCCCCCACCCCAGCGACTGAGCCGCGTCCACCAGCAACGGCACCCCGGCCTCCCGGCACACCGCCGCCACTTCGGCCACCGGCTGCTCGGTCCCCACCTCGTGGTTGGCGGACTGAAGACAGGCGAGCGCGGTGTCCGGCCGCAGCGCATCCGCGTACGCCCGCACACCCACCGCTCCCGCACGGTCCACCGCCACCTGAGTGACCGCGCCTCCGCCGGCCTCGTGCACGTCAGCCGCATGGAGCACAGATGAGTGTTCGACGGTAGACACGATCAGGTGGCTTCCGATCCGCCGCCGCCCCGCCAACGCCCCGGCGATTCCGGAATGCACCGCCTGCGTACCGGACGAGGTGAAGACGAGTTCGTCCGGACGGCATCCCACTGCTTCGGCGGCCGCCTCCCGGGCGGCATCAAGCAGCATCCGCGCCCGCCGCCCCTCCCTGTACAGCCGCGCGGGATCGGCCCATCCCTCATCGAGGGAGGCTTGGAGGGCCTGCCGGGCAACGGGATGAAGAGGAGCAGCGGAAGCAGCGTCGAAGTAGGCCACACAGCAACGCTAGACCGCCGTCCGGAACAACCTCTCCAAGGGGCGCGAGGAACCGCGCTACCAGCGACGAACAACCCGCGGCCGCCAATCAAGCGAACCACCCCACCCGGTAGGCACCCCTCCCCGCGAACCCTCTGAGGGCGTCGGCTAGGGTTTGGTCCGCATAAACATCCAAACCCCTGCCCGTCGCAGGGCGGCGACCGACCAGCGAGAAGGCCGCAGCCATACCGCGCGGGCGAGACTCTCGGGAAGGCGCTACGTGAGTCCCAACGGCTCCGACCTCCCCCGCTGCCAGAAGGGCGCGGGCGGTACCCCCACGCCGCGGCGCCCGATGCGGCGGAAGCTGCTGCAGGCGCTTACTGCGGGCCTGGTCTTGGCTACAGCCACCGGTTGCTCGTACAACTGGGAAGACTTCCCCCGCCTTGGTATGCCCACCCCGACCACGGAAGAGGCGCCGATCGTCCTCTCCCTGTGGCAGGGCTCCTGGGCTGCCGCGCTCGCCACCGGCGTGCTGGTCTGGGGCCTGATCCTGTGGAGCGCTTTCTTCCACCGGCGCAGCCGCACCAAGATCGAAGTCCCCCCACAGACCCGGTACAACATGCCCATCGAGGCGCTGTACACGGTCGTTCCGCTGATCATCGTCTCGGTGCTGTTCTACTTCACCGCCCGCGACGAGTCGAAGCTCCTCGACACCTCGAAGAAGCCCGACCTCACGGTCAACGTGGTCGGCTTCCAGTGGAGCTGGTGCTTCAACTACATCGAGAACGTCGAGGGGTCCACCGGCGACGCGAAGACCGACGAGAACCTGGACGCGATTCCGAACCGGTTCAAGGAAGACTTCCCGGACAACGCCGGCGGTGTCTACACCTGTGGCACCCCGGGCGACAAGAACCCGCAGACCGGCAACCCCGGTCCGACCCTCTGGCTCCCCGAGGGCAAGACGGTCCGCTTCGTCCTCACCTCGCGTGACGTCATCCACTCCTTCTGGGTGGTGCCGTTCCTGATGAAGCAGGACGTCATCCCGGGCCACACCAACGCCTTCCAGGTGACCCCCAACCAGGAGGGGACCTTCCTGGGCAAGTGCGCCGAACTCTGCGGCGTGGACCACTCCCGGATGCTCTTCAACGTGAAGGTGGTCTCTCCCGAGCGCTACGAGCAGCACCTCAAGGAGCTCGCGGAGAAGGGCCAGCGGGGCTATGTCCCGGCCGGCATTGAGCAGACTGGGCCCGAGAAGAACCGGGAGACCACCCAACTGTGAGCATCCTCAACGAACCTCAGGGTGCTGCCGCCGCGGAGGGCTCGTACGAAGACGAGCTGCCCGTCCGGCGCAAGCAGCCCGGCAATGTCGTGGTGAAGTGGCTGACGACCACCGACCACAAGACCATCGGCACGCTGTACCTTGTCACCTCGTTCGCGTTCTTCTGCATCGGCGGCGTGATGGCGCTCATCATGCGCGCCGAGCTCGCCCGCCCGGGTACGCAGATCATGTCGAACGAGCAGTTCAACCAGGCGTTCACGATGCACGGCACGATCATGCTGCTGATGTTCGCGACGCCGCTGTTCGCCGGATTCGCCAACTGGATCATGCCGCTGCAGATCGGCGCGCCCGACGTGGCGTTCCCGCGGCTGAACATGTTCGCGTACTGGCTGTACCTCTTCGGCTCGCTGATCGCGGTGGCCGGCTTCCTCACCCCGCAGGGCGCTGCCGACTTCGGCTGGTTCGCCTACTCCCCGCTGTCGGACGCGGTCCGCTCGCCGGGCGTCGGCGCCGACATGTGGATCATGGGTCTGGCCTTCTCCGGCTTCGGCACGATCCTCGGCTCGGTCAACTTCATCACCACGATCATCTGCATGCGCGCCCCCGGCATGACGATGTTCCGCATGCCGATCTTCGTGTGGAACGTGCTGCTGACCGGTGTCCTGGTCCTGCTCGCCTTCCCGGTCCTCGCGGCCGCGCTGTTCGCCCTGGAGGCGGACCGCAAGTTCGGCGCCCACGTCTTCGACGCGGCCAACGGCGGCGCACTGCTGTGGCAACACCTCTTCTGGTTCTTCGGACACCCAGAGGTGTACATCATCGCCCTGCCGTTCTTCGGCATCATCTCCGAGGTCATCCCGGTCTTCTCCCGCAAGCCGATGTTCGGCTACATGGGTCTGGTCGGCGCGACCATCGGTATCGCCGGTCTCTCCGTGACGGTGTGGGCGCACCACATGTACGTCACCGGTGGCGTACTCCTGCCGTTCTTCTCCTTCATGACGTTCCTCATCGCCGTACCGACCGGTGTGAAGTTCTTCAACTGGATCGGCACGATGTGGAAGGGCTCGCTGTCCTTCGAGACACCGATGCTGTGGGCGACGGGCTTCCTGATCACCTTCACCTTCGGTGGTCTGACCGGCGTCATCCTGGCCTCGCCGCCGATGGACTTCCATGTCTCGGACTCGTACTTCGTGGTGGCGCACTTCCACTACGTGGTGTTCGGCACCGTGGTGTTCGCGATGTTCTCCGGCTTCCACTTCTGGTGGCCGAAGATGACGGGCAAGATGCTCGACGAGCGCCTGGGCAAGATCACGTTCTGGACGCTCTTCGTCGGCTTCCACGGCACGTTCCTCGTCCAGCACTGGCTGGGCGCGGAGGGTATGCCGCGTCGTTACGCCGACTACCTCGCGGCCGACGGCTTCACCGCCCTGAACACGGTCTCGACGATCGCGTCGTTCGTGCTCGGCCTGTCGATCCTGCCGTTCCTCTACAACGTGTGGAAGACGGCCAAGTACGGCAAGAAGGTCGAGGTCGACGACCCGTGGGGCTACGGCCGCTCGCTGGAGTGGGCGACCTCCTGCCCGCCGCCGCGGCACAACTTCCTCACCCTGCCGAGGATCCGCAGTGAATCCCCGGCGTTCGACCTGCACCACCCGGAGATCGCCGCGCTCGAGCAGCTCGCGCACGGCGGCCCTGCGGCCAACGAGCTCGCGGCCAGCGGCAAGGAGGCCGGCAAGTGAAGGTCCAAGGCAAGATGTTCATCTGGCTGAGCGTCTTCGTCCTCGCCATGGCGATCGTCTATGGCGTGTGGTCGAAGGAGCCGGCCGGTACCACGGCGCTCTTCCTGGCCTTCGGCCTGTGCATCATGGTCGGCTACTACCTGGCCTTCACGGCCCGGCGGGTCGACGTCGGCGCGCAGGACGACAAGGAGGCCGACGTCGCGGACGACGCGGGCGAGCTGGGCTTCTTCAGCCCGCACAGCTGGCAGCCCCTCGCCCTCGGCGTGGGCGGCGCGCTCGCCTTCCTGGGCGTCGTCTTCGGCTGGTGGCTGCTGTACTTCTCCACCCCGGTCATCCTGATCGGCCTGTGGGGCTGGGTCTTCGAGTACTACCGCGGTGAGAACCAGAACCAGTAACACGCGCTGAGCGCAGGAAGCCCGGACACTCCGCCAGGAGGTCCGGGCTTCACTCTTTTGCCACGCCGGAAGTAGCTCGCACGGGTCACCCGGCGCGCCGCGCCCGACTCTCGTTCCTACGTTGAACGCATGAGCACCTCACCGCGAAACCGCACGGTCGTCAGCTGCACCCTGCTGGTGGTCTCCCTGGGCGCGGGCGTCACCGCCTGCGGTTCCGGCGGCCACCCGCTCTCGGGCAGGCCGTACGACGCGGCGGACCAGATCTCCTTCAACACTCCCACCGGCGACGGCAAGAAGGCCGACCCGGACAAGGCCCTGGAAGTCACCTCCGACGACGACGGCCGCATCACCGACGTCACCGCCGTGGACGCCACAGGACGCTATGTCGCGGGCGAACTCACCGCCGACGGCGGCCGCTGGCACTCGACCTCACCGCTCGCCGCCAACGCCCACTACACGGTCCGGGTGAGCACCGAGGACGAGGACGGTGCTCCCGGCCGCAAGACCCTGTCCTTCCACACCGGCCGCCCCCTCACCAAGAAGCGGCTGAACGTGACCTTCGGCCCCAAGGCGGGCAAGTACGGCGTCGGCCAGCCGGTCACCGCCGAGCTCAGCAGGCCCGTCAAGGACAAGGCGGCCCGAGCGGTCGTCGAACGCGCCCTGAAGGTCGACTCGACGCCCTCCGCGGACGGCGCCTGGCACTGGGTGGACGACAAGAAGCTCCACTACCGGCCCAAGGAGTACTGGCCCGCCAACGCCACGATCAACGTCCACAGCAACCTGCAGGGCATCAAGGTCGGCGAACGGCTCTGGGGCGGCAAGGCCAAGCCCCTCAAGCTCACCACGGGCGACCGGGTCATCGCCATCACGGACGCCGCCTCCCATCAGATGACCGTCTACAAGAACGACAAGGTCATCAAGGAGATCCCCATCACCACGGGCAAGCCCGGCTTCGACACCCGCAACGGCGTCAAGGTCGTCCTGGGCAAGGAGTACTTCGTACGGATGCGCGGCGCCAGCATCGGCATCGCACGCGGCAGCTCCGACGACTACGACCTGCCCGTCTACTACGCCACCCGGGTGACCTGGAGCGGCGAATACGTCCACGCCGCCCCCTGGTCCACCGGCTCCCAGGGCTACGCCAACGTCAGCCACGGCTGCACCGGCATGAGCACCGGAAACGCCGAGTGGTTCTTCAACGCCATACGGGAGGGGGACATCGTCAAGGTCGTCAACTCGAGCGGCGACACCATGGCCCCCTTCGGCAACGGCTTCGGCGACTGGAACCTCGACTGGAAGAAGTGGAGGGAGGGCAGCGCCCTGACCGCCGGAACGAAGGAGACCCCGAGCGCGGCGGAGCAGGCCCGCCTGCGCCCCCAGTCCGCATGAGGCCGCGCCCCGGAAGGGGCGCGGGGTACCGCGCGATCAGCGACGAACAAGCCGCAGACGCCCTGCAAGCCGGGTGCCCCGAGTCACTAGGCGTTCAACGCCTGCTTCCGGCGCAACAAGGAAGCCAACGCCGCAGCGAACTCAACAGGCTCGACCGGCAGCGTCACGGCAGCGTCCGCCCGGCTCCAGGTCGCCAGCCACGCATCCTGCGGCCGTCCGATCAGCACCAGCACCGGCGGGCACTCGAAAACCTCGTCCTTGATCTGCCGGCACAGTCCCATGCCACCCATGGGCACGGCCTCACCGTCCAGCACGCAGACGTCGATGCCGCCCTTCTCCAGCTCCCGCAGAACCGCCGGAGGCGTCGCGCACTCCACGAACTCGACCTGCGGAACGTCCGGAGCCGGCCGTCGGCCGGAGGCCAGCCGCACCTGTTCGCGGGTGTTGGAGTCGTCGCTGTAGACCAGCACCGTGGCGATCGGCTGCATTGTTCCTCCGTGACTTCGGCGTCGTAAGGACAACAGACGGACAGGGCCCGATGCGCGGATGCTACTCCCTTGAACACCACGTCAACACCGGTCCTGAAGGGGGAGACACTCCGAACGGCACCCCCCGGAGTGAGGGCGGGATAAGCGACCGACATAATGTCGGTCGTGGCGACAGCAACGACAGTAGAAACCGGGCACGCGCACCCGTCGGTCAATCGGCCGAACCTCACCAGCGTCGGAACCATCATCTGGCTGAGTTCCGAGCTGATGTTCTTCGCGGCCCTCTTCGCGATGTACTTCACCCTTCGATCGGTGACCGGTACGGCCTTCTGGCACGAGAAGGCCGACGCCCTGAACTTCCCGTTCTCGGCGACCAACACCACGATCCTGGTGCTCTCCTCCCTCACCTGCCAGCTCGGCGTGTTCGCAGCCGAGCGCGGGGACGTGAAGAAGCTCCGGATGTGGTTCATCGTCACCTTCGTGATGGGTGCGATCTTCATCGGCGGTCAGGTCTTCGAGTACACCGAGCTGGTCAAGCACGAGGGCCTGTCGCTCTCGTCGGACCCGTACGGCTCGGTCTTCTACCTGACCACCGGATTCCACGGCATGCACGTGACGGGCGGCCTCATCGCCTTCCTGTTCGTTCTCGGCCGTACCTACGCGGCCCGGAGGTTCACCCACGAGCAGGCGACCGCGGCCATCGTCGTGTCCTACTACTGGCACTTCGTCGATGTCGTCTGGATCGGCCTCTTCGCCACGATCTACATGATCAAGTAATCGGGCCGACGATTCGAAGCGGACGGTACGTCGCGCCCGCCTCGTATTCGAGACCGACCCATCCAGAAGCACCGACGCAGAAGATCCTGACACCGGGGTAATCCGTGAAAAAGCTCTCCGCACGACGACGCCATCCGCTGGCGGCGCTCGTCGTCCTACTCCTCGCGCTGGCATGCACAGGGGGGCTGTACGCCGCGTTCGCTCCTGCGGACAAGGCGCAGGCCGATGAAACCGCCCAGTCCCTCACGATCGACGAGGGCAAGAAGCTGTACTCCGTGGGCTGCGCCAGCTGCCACGGCACCGGCGGTCAGGGCACCACCGACGGTCCGAGCCTCGTGGGCGTCGGCGCGGCGGCCGTCGACTTCCAGGTCGGCACCGGCCGGATGCCGGCCCAGCAGCCGGGTGCGCAGGTCCCGAAGAAGAAGGTCATCTACTCGCAGGCCGAGATCGACCAGCTCGCGGCGTACATCGCCTCGCTGGGCGCGGGTCCGGAGGTTCCGACCGAGAACGAGTACAACCCCGAGGGCGCGGACATCGCCGAGGGCGGCGAGCTGTTCCGCAACAACTGCGCGCAGTGCCACAACTTCGCGGGCAAGGGCGGCGCGCTGACGAACGGCAAGTACGCGCCGGACCTTACGGGTGTGTCCGAGAAGCACATTTACGAGGCCATGCTGACCGGCCCGCAGAACATGCCATCGTTCCCCGACCAGACGATGACCGAGCAGAACAAGAAGGACATCATCGCGTACCTGAAGGCGGTCAACGGCGACGAAACCGTCAGCCCCGGTGGCCTCGACCTGGGGGCCCTGGGTCCGGTCAGTGAAGGTCTGTTCTCCTGGGTCTTCGGTCTCGGTGTCCTGATCGCTGTCGCCGTTTGGGTTGCCGCGCGGACCGCAAAGGCCAAGAAGTCATGAGTAGCCAAGACATTCCAGAAGAGAACCTGCCTGTAGAGCAGGACCACGCGCACGGCGCGGTGAAGGTCGCGGACGAGGAGAACCCGTTCGCGGACCCTGGCCTGCCGCCCCATGAGCACCGGATCCAGGACATCGACGAGCGGGCCGCCAAGCGGTCCGAGCGCACGGTCGCCCTGCTGTTCACGGTGTCGATGCTCGCCACGGTCGGCTTCATCGCCTCGTATGTGACGATCGACGTCGACCAGTCGGTCTACGTCTTCCCGATCGGTCACATCAGCGGGCTGAACTTCGCGCTGGGGCTCACCCTCGGTCTGGCCCTGTTCACCATCGGCGCCGGCGCGGTCCACTGGGCCCGCACGCTGATGTCGGACGTGGAGGTCGCCGACGAGCGCCACGCGATCGAGGCCACGCCCGAGGTCAAGGCCAAGGTGCTGGCCGACTTCAAGCAGGGTGCCAAGGAGTCCGCGCTCGGGCGTCGCAAGCTGATCCGCAACACGATGTTCGGCGCGCTGGCCCTGTTCCCGCTCTCCGGTGTCATGCTGCTGCGCGACCTCGGTCCGCTGCCCGGCACCAAGCTGCGGCACACCACGTGGGCCAAGGGCAAGAAGCTCGTCAACATGAACACGGGCGAGCCGCTGCGTCCCTCCGACGTCGTGGTCGGGTCGCTGACCTTCGCCAAGCCGGACGGCCTGGAGGAGCACGACCACGACTTCCAGAAGAACATCGCCAAGGACGCCCTGATGATCGTCCGGATCCAGCCGGGCGACATCAAGGACAAGCAGGAACTCGACTGGTCCTACCAGGGCATCGTGGCGTTCTCGAAGATCTGCACCCACGTGGGCTGCCCGATCTCCCTGTACGAGCAGCAGACGCACCATGTGCTCTGCCCCTGCCACCAGTCCACCTTCGACCTCGCCGACGGCGGCCGGGTGATCTTCGGTCCCGCGGGGCACGCCCTGCCGCAGCTGCAGATCACCGTCGGTGAAGACGGCTACCTCGAAGCCGTGGGCGACTTCCAGGAGCCCGTCGGTCCTGCCTTCTGGGAGCGCGGATGAGCACTGCAACCACCACCGACTCGCGCGGCAAGCGCGAGAAGGCCCCGGCCGGCGAGCGAGTCGCCGACTGGGCCGACGGCCGGCTCGGGATCTACTCCCTGGCCAAGGCCAACATGCGCAAGATCTTCCCGGACCACTGGTCCTTCATGCTCGGTGAGATCTGCCTCTACAGCTTCATCATCATCATCCTCACGGGTGTGTACCTGACGCTGTTCTTCCACCCGTCGATGAACGAGGTGGAGTACCACGGCGTCTACGTCCCGATGCAGGGCGTGCTGATGTCCGAGGCCTACGCCTCGACGCTGGACATCAGTTTCGAGGTGCGTGGCGGCCTGCTGATCCGGCAGATCCACCACTGGGCCGCGTTGGTCTTCCTGGCCGGCATGTTGATTCACATGATGCGCGTGTTCTTCACGGGCGCGTTCCGCAAGCCACGTGAGGTCAACTGGCTCTTCGGCTGGCTGCTGTTGTTCCTCGGCCTGCTGACCGGTTTCACCGGTTACTCGCTCCCGGACGACCTGCTCTCCGGTACGGGTGTCCGGTTCACCGAGGGCGCCATCCTGTCCGTCCCCGTGGTGGGCACGTACATCTCGTTCTTCTTGTTCGGCGGGGAGTTCCCCGGCGGCGACTTCGTTGCCAGGTTCTACTCGATCCACATCCTGCTGCTGCCCGGCATCATGCTGGGTCTGGTGGTGGCGCACCTGATCCTGGTCTTCTACCACAAGCACACGCAGTTCGCGGGCCCCGGAAAGTCGAACAAGAACGTCGTCGGCATGCCGCTGCTCCCGGTCTACATGGCAAAGGCCGGTGGATTCTTCTTCCTGGTCTTCGGTGTCATCGCCGCGATCGCCGCGATCGCCTCGATCAACCCGATCTGGGCGATGGGTCCCTACCGTCCGGACATGGTGTCCACCGGTGCACAGCCCGACTGGTACATGGGCTTCGCCGAGGGGCTCATTCGCCTGATGCCGGGCTGGGAGATCAATTTCTGGGGTCATACCCTTGTCCTCGGTGTGTTCATCCCGGCGGTCGTCTTCCCGCTGGTCCTCGTCTCGATCGGTGTCTATCCGTTCGTCGAGGCCTGGGTCACCGGTGACAAGCGGGAGCACCACATCCTGGACCGCCCGCGGAACGCGCCGACCCGCACCGCGTTCGGTGTCGCCTGGCTGGTCTGGTTCGGCGTGCTGATGGTGGGTGGTGGCAATGACATCTGGGCCACGCACTTCCACCTCTCCATCAACGCCATCACGTGGTTCGGACGGATCGCCTTCTTCGCGGCACCGATCCTCGCCTTCATCGTGACCAAGCGCATCTGCCTGGGGCTGCAGCGTCGGGACAAGGACAAGGTGCTGCACGGTCGCGAGACCGGCATCATCAAGCGCCTGCCGCACGGTGAGTTCATCGAGATCCACGAACCGCTCAGCCAGGAGCAGCTGCACACGCTCACGGCGCACGAGCAGTACAAGCCGGCCGAGATCGGCCCGACGGTCGACGAGAACGGTGTCGAGCGCAGGGTGTCGCGTACGCAGAAGCTGCGCTCCAAGCTCTCGCAGGGGTACTACGGGGAGAACAACCAGATCCCCAAGCCCACCGCCGAGGAGTACAAGGAGATCACCAGCGGCCACGGCCACTGATCTTTCGCACTGTCACGCCACATCGGCGGCCCTACGGACATGAACCAATGTGTCCGTAGGGCCGCCGTTTTGTCTTTCGCCTACGAACGCGATTTATGAATTTTTACGGGCCCACTACGGGATCGGATAGTAGGATCTCCAAAGGTCGTGATCTTGAGCCGGGGGGTGATGGCGTCCGATGGGCGCACCCCTGGCCTTACACAGGGGGAAACACGAATGCCAGATCCTGCTGCGAACACCGGATTCTTCTTCAACCCGACCGATCCGGAATTCCGGCGCGATCCCTACCCGGTCTACCGGAAACTGCGTGATGAGCACCCGCTTCTTCCGGGGCCCTTGAGTTCATGGGTGGTCAGCCGCTACGACGACGTTGAATTCCTCCTTCGGGACCGTCGGCTGGGCAAGGACCTCGGGAAATCCCAGTTCTTCGCTCAACCGGCCGGAGCACCCGACGAGGAGCCGCCGCCCTTCCTCGGACTGGGTATGGACGGCTGGGACGGAAATCTCTTCAAGCTGCTGGATCCGCCGGACCACACGACGCTGCGGAGTCTTGTAGCGGCGCCTTTCACGCCGGCCGCGGTCGACACACTCATCAAGTCTGTGACGGCGGTGGTGGACGAGCTCCTGGTCGACCTGCCACCGCGGTTCGACGCCATGGAGCTTCTCGGCGCGATGGTTCCGGTGCGTGTCCTCGGTGACATGATGGGAATTCCGCGTGACGACCAGAAGCTCTTCGTCGAATGGTCCACCGAGATAGCGAGGCTCCTGGAGCTCGGTGCGCCGCCGCCGGAGGATCTGGCGGCCGCGTCCCAGCGTGCGGTGGCCGAGTGCACGGAGTACTTCGTCAGAGCGCTGGAGGAGCGCCAGGGCGGGGACGGGACCGACCTGATGTCCACGCTTTTGCGTGTCGCCGACGAGATCGATGGGCTGACGGTTCATCACGTCGCGGCGATGTGCGTGCTCCTCATCGTTCCGGGGCTGGACACCTTCGCCAATCTCATAGGTAACGCCGTGGTGTTGCTTGCTCAGCACCCGGATGTGCTGAACCGGCTGGCCGGCGACCCCGGGCTCGGGGACGACGTCCTCGACGAGGTGCTGCGTCTGGAGCCGCCCACGCATGCCTCGTGGCGCGTCGTCAACGAACCGATCGACCTGCACGGCCAGACGATGCAGACGGGCGACGTCGTGCTGCTGATGCTGGCCGCGGCCAACCGGGACGAACGGACCTTCGGCGCCCCCGATACGTTGTCGCTGGGGGCGCACGGTCGCAAGCATCTCTCCTTCGGCCGGGGTATCCACTACTGCCTCGGTGACAACCTCTCCCGTCTGATGGCCAAGGAAGCGCTGATCGGCCTCGCGCGGCGGTGCGGCTCCGTGGAGCTGGAGGGAGACGAAGTCGACCTCAAGCCTGGTCTGTGGCTCAGGGGTCCGGCCCGGTTGCCCGTTACGGTGACCGCACGGGTCAGCTGAATGTTCCCCTCGGTCGGCCACGATCGTCCGCTCCCTCGACGATCGTGGCCGACCGGGTGTCCTCGCCGTCATGTCCGGTCTTCATGACCGTTTTCCATTGACGACGAATCACAGACTCTGAGGAAAGGGACTTCAGAATGACCTCTGCTCAATCCACCAAGACCCTCCCGGCCGAACCGATTCTCCTCGAACTCGTGGATGAAGACGGCCGGACGATCGGCGTCGCTGAGAAACTTTCGGCGCATCAGGCCCCCGGGCATCTGCACCGCGCCTTCTCGGTCTTCCTCTTCGACACCGACGGTCGTCTGCTGCTTCAGCAGCGAGCCCATTCGAAATACCACTCGCCCGGTGTCTGGTCCAATACGTGTTGCGGCCACCCCTACCCCGACGAGCCTCCACAGGTCGCTGCCGGCCGTCGAGTGCGTGAGGAACTCGGCCTGGAGGAGGTCTCCCTCCAGGCGGCCGGAACGGTCACGTACGAGCACCCCGATGAGATATCTGGGTTGGTGGAGAAGGAATACAACCACCTGTTCGTGGGCGTGGTGGACGAGAAGCCTGAACCGGATCCGGCCGAGGTCTGCGACTTCCGCTTCGTAAACCGCGCGGAACTCGAGGAACTGCGCAAGCGGGAACCGTTCTCCGCCTGGTTCCCCTCGGTCCTGACCGCGGCCATGCCCGGCATGGCCCGAGTCGCACCGGGCGGCGGCTGGTAGACCCGATGAGAAAGAGCTGTCGTGGACGGGTTCTCCCGTTCACGACAGCTCTTTCCCGTTACGCGCGTGAGTTACGACAGCGCCCGCAGGACCGCGTCGTTGGCCTCGGTGTCGCCGATGGTGAGCCGGACACCTTCGCTCTCGAAGTACCGGGCCAGGACCCCGTTCTGCTCCAATGCCTCGCGGATTTCATGCGTCCGCTCTGGTTCGTCGAACCACAGAAAATTGGTCTGGCTGGGCAGTACGTTCCAGCCGACGCGGATCAACTCCCGCGTCACCCGGTTTCGTTCTCGCACGATGAAATCCACGCGCGTTCTCAGCTCGCGCTGTTCGCGCAGTGAAGCCTCCACCGCGACCACCGACAGGGAACTCACGGCAAAGGGAAGTTGGAAATCGTTGATCCGCCGTGCCAGTTCCGGACTCGTCATGCCGTAGCCGACGCGCATGTTGGCCAGGCCGTACGCCTTGGAGAACGTGCGCAGCACCAGCAGATTGGGGAACTCCCGCACCCAGTCCGCCGAATCGGGACGTTGCCCCGCGTCGACGAACTCGATGTACGCCTCGTCCAGCACGACCATCGTGTCGGTCGGGACCAGGGCGAGGAACTCTCTCAGTCCCTGCGCCGGGACGAACCGGCCGGTCGGGTTGTGCGGGTTGCACACGATCACGGCGTCCGTGTCCACCGACGCCTTCGCCAGGCCGGTGAGATCCTGGTGCCCGCCCGGCAGGAGCGGGATCTCAATGGGGCGGGCCGCTGCCATCCGGGCGAGCAGCGGGTACGCGTCGAAGTTTCGCCACCCGTACGCGAGGCCACCGCCGGGACGCACTGTCGCCTGCAGGGCCTGGAGCGCGACCCCGACGGATCCGGAGCCCACGACGAGACCCTCGACAGGGAACCCGAGCCAGTCGGCGATGACGCCCTTCAGACGTTCCGGGTAGAACTCCGGATACCTGTTGACCGTGGCGACGTGGTGGGCGATTTCTGCGGCCACGGGTCCGAGTGGCGGGAGTGGATTCTCGTTCAGTGTCAGCAGATGTTCCATGGGCATCAGCTCACACCCACGGATCTGAGGAGATCGCGTGCATTCTGCAGATTGGAATCGATGCCCAGCTCGTTGCCGTTCAGCATCGGGGTCTTGAAGTGACGCTCCAACTCCACGATGAATTCGACGACACCCATCGAGTCGATTCCCGACTCGCCGAAGGTAGCCCCCTTGAAAAGGGAGTCGGTGGATTTGGGGAAGCGCTCGTCAAGCAGTGACTTCAGGTTCTCGTCAATGGTGCTCATGGTTCTCTTCTCGCTTGTACGATTGCTCACTCGGTGACGGCGACGAGCGACTCGGGCCAGGTGAGCAGTGCCGAGCCCCACGTCAGCCCACCGCCGAAGCCGGTGAGGACGACCGACTGCCCCGCTTCGAACCGTCCGGCCGTCGCGCCCGCGGCGAGTGCCAGTGGAATGGACGCGGCCACGGTGTTGCCGACCTGGTCGATGTTCTTCACGACTCGCTCCGGTGGCAGGCCCAACTCCCTTGCGCAGGTGTCGAGGATGCGCACATTGGCCTGGTGCGGGACCAGATGGGCGATGTCGTCCGGTGTCAGCACGGCGCGGTCGAGGACGTTGCGTACCGAACCGCTCATGTGCCGGACCGCGCGAGCGAAGACCTGAGGGCCGTCCATGTGGAAATAGGCGTCCGACGGAGCCGGATCAGCTCCGCTGAGCCGCTGTTCCGACCCACCGGCCGGGACGGTGATGAGATCCACTCCCCGGCCGTCGCTGCCCAGGTCGAACCCGAGCAACGCGCCGTTCTCCCCCCGGTCGCCGGCCCGGAGGACCGTGGCACCGGCGCCGTCGCCGAAGATGACCCGGGTGGTGCGGTCACCGGGATCGAGGATCGTGGAGAAGGTGTCCGCCCCGACAACCAGAGCCGTGTCGACCACCCCGGTTCCGATCAGCCCCGCTGCGGCGGCCAGCCCGTACACGAAGCCGGTGCACACCGCGGCTACGTCGAACGCTCCCACCCCGGCGAGCCCGAGGGCTTCGGCCACCACGGGGGCCGTCGCGGGACAGGGGCGGTCGGGGGTGCTCGTGGCCACCACCACCAGGTCCACCCGGTCGACATCTGCGGACTTCAGCGCGCGCCGGGCGGCCTCTGTCGCCAAGTGGCCGGTGCTCATGCCGGGAGACGCCACATGGCGCCGGGCAATGCCGGTGCGGGTTCTGATCCACTCGTCGGTCGTGTCCAGTTCGGTCGCGAGCATGTCGTTCGTGACCACCTGAGGTGGGACCCAGGTCCCCAGACCGCTGAGGACCGCGCTGCGCGTCATGGTCTGTGCTCCTAGGGAAGGGAAGGTAGGGCGGGCTACTCGGTGATGCCGTTCTGGAAAGGAGCGCGCACACGGTAACCACCGCGTATCGACTGCTGGTTGATCTTCCGGGCGCGGGCGATGGCGGCGGCCGTGCGTGTGATCATGAGTCCCGATGTGAGTCCCAGCCCCCGCCGGGAACTCTTGAAGAAGGCGTAGCCGTTCTTGGCCAGCTCGGGGAACATCGAGTCATGGAGCTGGATGTCGGCCTCCATGAACGTCCGCGACGTCGGGTGCAATGTCTGCGGCCAGGAGCGGCCGGCGTCCAAATGCTTCTTGGCCAGGCCGATCTCGAAGCGCATCAGCTCACGCACGGGGTCGCTGATGTGGCCACTGCCAATCTGACGATTCAGGTCCTCGCGCTCCAGACCGAACCGGGCGAGATGTTCCATCGGGAGGTAGAGCCGCCCGAGGTCCAGGTCCTCGCGCAGGTCCCAGAGGAAGTCCAGCAGCTGGAAGGCCGTGATCGTGTGCCGGCAGAGCTCCTCGGCCTCCGCGCTCTGCGGTTCGAAGATCTGATTGATCCACCCGGCGGGGAGCAGGGTCACCGTCTCGAGGAACTCGTCGAGCGCCTCGTCGTTCGCGTACTCGTAGGTCGTCAGGGCCTTGCGGTGTCCGTCGACGAAGTCCGGTACACGGAGGTAGGGCAGGTCCCACGTCCGCAGCGTGTGGACCAGAGCCCGGGCGAGGGACGCGTCCGTCTGCTCCGAGAGGGACAGCGGCCGGTCCACGGGCAGCGGATCACCCTTGGCGATCGCCATATAGGTGCGCTCCCACTCGTCGAGCCTGCGAGCGCGGACCTCGACGCTGTGGTTGATGTCGTCGGCCAGGTTGTCGACGTAGGCGACGAAGGTGATGAAGGCGTCGAAGTAGGATCGTTTGGCCGCGGGGAACATGAACCGGCCCAGGTAGCGGCCGCGGCCGATCTTGCGGAACAGCTGGGAAGTCGTGATGTAGTCGGCGCGCAGTCCGGAGTCCGTGATGCCCGCGAGGTCAAGCTCTTGAACAATCGTCATGTCTGTGCTCTTTCCGATGGGTTCCGCACATCCCCGAAGCCACCGGCCGGCTGGCGTGTGTTCGCGGGGGTATGCGGACGAAGCGGGAGGAGGGCGCGACGGCCGGCTTCTAGAGGGTGCTTCCGCTCATCTCGTACGAGATGAGCGACTGCCCTTGCTGCGGCACCGGCACCGTGGGCTCGTCGGCTGTCAGGAAGGAAGCGAAAGGAGGCACTTCCTCAACGGGGAGCCGGAGCTCCAGAACACCGGGCACGTGGGAGTTGATGCGGTGGTCGTCCAGATGGCGAACGAGTTCCGCACGGGTTCCCGCGCTCGCGACCCACAGTCTGTCCGGGGCGCCGAGCCCCCGTGCCACCGTGCTCACGTCGGCCGGTGTGTAGTCCACAGCCGTGATACGGGAGTCGAAGAATTTCTGCTGCCGGGTGGCGCACATCCCGTGCATACCGTTGTTGAAGACGATGTACAGGATGGGCAGACCGAGTTCGACGGCGGTGTGTATTTCGAGCCCGCTCATCAGGAAGGCGCCGTCGCCGCAGAACACCACGGTCCGGGTGCCTTCACGCGAGCCGAGCTGGGCGCCGATCGCGCCCGCGATGCTGTAACCCATGCCTCCCATGCCCAGCGCGATCGTTGATGTCGATCCCGGTGGTACGGATCCGTAGTGCATGGAGGCGACGCTGCAGTTGCCCGCGTCGTACAGCAGATGCCCCTCGGACGACAAGTGCTCCTGAATCAGTTGGACGGCCTCGCTCTGCATGAGCACGTCGTGCTCGGGCGGAGCGCCGCGGCCGGAGAGCTGAGCGGCCCGCCGGGGAAGGAAGCGGGTCATCGTGTACCCATCGACGACCGGGGCCGTGAAGGGGCTCACCTCCCGCAGCTGTTCCAGAAGCTGGAACACCCGGCCGGCGTCACCTCGTACCGGCATGTCGGCGGCGGAGGAACGTGTCAGCTGGCCGAGGTCGACATTGACCGCGGCGGCCTTCGACGGATCCCAGCCGCGCATCGCCCTTCTGGTCATCATGGTCAGGCCGGTGCCGACCAGCACCACGAAGTCCGATAGCTCCACGTAGGCGGCGGCGGAGGGATGGCCTCCCTCGCCGACAACTCCCAGATACAGGGGGTTGTCGTTGGGGAATTCGCCCCGGGCGCCCATGGTCGTCACGACGGGGATGCGAGTCCGTTCCGCGAAGATTCGCACGGCTTCGGGGGCACATGACCGGCGGACCCCGTGGCCGAGCAGCAGGACCGGCGAACGGGCCTCGCTCAGGCGCTCGAAGAGCGCGTGCACCGCTGCCTCGTCGACCGGCTCCGGATCGATGAAGGCGCTGATGTCGGGGGCCCAGTCGGCGGGTGGCTCACCGACTTCCAGTTCGTGACTGTCCCTGGGAATGAGGAGGGCCACGGGACCCTTGCGGCCGCTGAGGGCCGTGCTGATCGCGTCCCTCAGACAGGGCCAGAACGCGTCGGCATCGGTGATCCGGACGGTCTTCTTGGTGACGGCACTCAGCAGGGGCAGCGCGTCCACAGTGCGGCCCAAGCCGGAGGAGTCCTGGAAGGATCCCTTGCCGTCCAGGGCGGCCGGAGGCTGGCCGATGAGGGCCAGAACCGGCACTGATTCGGCGTAGGACTCGGCCAGTCCCGCCACCAGGTTCACCATGCCGCCGCCCGAGGTCGAGCAGCACACGCCCAGTGTCCGGTGGATCCGGGCCCGGGCGTCGGCCATGAACGCCGCGCCGTCCTCCCGTTTCGCCAGGACGGAGGCGAGGCGCCCTTGCCCGAGTCGTTCGACGGCGTCGTGGATGTGCTCGATGTTCGCGCCACTGACACCGAAGACGTACCTCGTGTCCAGGTCGCGCAGAACCGTGACCAGTGCGTCAGCCAGCCGCATATTCCTGCCCCCGTCCGTAGTGGCTGTGCGGCGTCAGCTCTGCGGCGCGCCGAAACGATGCTCGAGGATCCGCTTGAGGTTGCCCATCTCGATGCTGTGGCCGGCGTGGAACATGGGCCAGATGTCACCGACCCAGACGCGGTCGGTACGGGCGCGGCCCTCAGCGATGTAGTCGGGCACGTTCGGCGTCGAACGGTCGTAGTACGGGTGCTTGCTGTTGGTCCACAGCACCACGGTGCCCGGCTTGTCGAGGACCTTCGCCGAGTCGATGATCGTCAGGTAGTAGCGCATCCAGAGCTCGTGGCCCTGGTCCCAGGCGCACGGGTAGATCACGAGGCCGTGCTCGGGGCCCTTCTGCGCGTCGGCCCGGATGTAGATGTCAGTGTTCGGCTGGATCATCTCGTCGGCCCGGTAGAGGCCGCCGCCCACGTGCTTCATGTTGCGGATGCTGTACGTCCATTCCTCCAGGGAACGGGCGTTGGCGCAGTACTCGAACACGATGTCGTACGGCACGTTGACGTGCTCGGCGAGGGAGCAGTACTGACCGAATATCTCGGTGTGGTCGTAGGTCTCCTTCGTCTTGCTTTCCATCAGTTTCATCATGTCGTCCATGCCGGTGTTCTCGTTCCACACCAGGTCCAGATCCTGAAGGTCGGACCGGTCGAGGACGTAGTTCTGCCTGAGGCCCGACTCGTCAGGGACGCGGGTGGCCATTTTTCCTCCTGATGAAGTGGTGGTGAACGCAGGGCGGCGCGGTTGCCGGATGGCTCAATTCCAGCGCCAGACCATGGAGGCGACGAGTTCGCCGCCGTGTGAGAAAGTGCCGAACGCGATGAGATCTCCTGGGGAGACCAGGTTTTTCTCCAGGGCGTCGGCGAAGGTCACGGGAAGGGAGCCCTGGAAGAGGTTCCCGTAGGTGCTCAGAGTGTCGTGCGCCCGTGAATCATCGAAACCGCAGCGCTTCCGCCACTCCGCGACATATTTCTCGTTCGGCTGGTGTGTGATGAGGCGGGCGATGTCCTCGTTGCGCACGCCGGCTTTTTTCAGAGCGATGTCGACGGCCCGCGGAAGTTGCTCCATGGTGACGGTCCAAAGACGTGCCAGCATCTTCTGGTCGAACTTCACCGTCAGTGCGCCGGAACCGTCAGCCCAGTAGGGGATTTCTATGCCGTCGACGGCACTCGGTTCTACCTTGAGCGCTCCCCAGTTCTCGCCGAAGGCCTGTTCGTGTACGGAGAGAATGGTGGGTTCTGTGCCGGCGGTGAGCAAGGTCGCGGATGCTCCGTCGCCGAGCACTCGGGATTCCGGGCTCTGCTGGAATTCTTCCAGCCGTGAGACGAAGTTGGTGACCGTTACCACGGCCACCGTGCGGTACTGGCCCGAATCGATGAACGCCTTGGCCGTGTTGACGGAGGAGATCCAGGAGCAGCAGCCGTTGTCCACCTGCAGCACGGCTGCCGAGGTGGCGCCCACCGCGTGCTGAATGGCTGTACCGACGCCAGGTGAGAAGGCGTCGTTGAGTTGGGAGGCGCAGATGATGAGATCCACGGCTGCCGCGTCCACACCGTTACGCTCAAGCAGTTTGCTGAGTGCGGCGGTACCCAACTGGGCGGAAGAATATTCGGGCCATGCGAAGCGTCGTTCGTGAACGCCCGCGAAGAACGTGTGATCGCTCAGGTCGCCGCCGTCTTCGGAATGCGACTCGCTGTTGCGAACCACTTTTTCCGGCATGAAATTGACTACATCGACAACGCGAGTTAATACCACAAAACCCCCCATTTTTGCGGTGGCAGTGCCGTGCGTGGAGCGGGCGATTTTGGGAGGTTTCGCAAAGATGCGAGCGCGCTGCAAGATTCCCCGTAAATCCCCCGTGCTTCCTTTGAGCGGCTTGGTGTCGTGCACGTTTCGTAACCGCTACAAAAAGCGAGGTAACTCTATGATCACGATGGTAACGAAAAGATCTCATCCAGATAACTAGATGGTAACGTTCGATGTGTGGGTGTAGATTTCCGTGATGTCCGGATGTGCCGCCGAAGTGGTTGGTCTAACTCTGGCCGCTATGCGCATGCATGTTTCAGCAACCAAATGTGAGATTCCTGACCGGTTCGGCGGAGTGATCGGTGGCGTGCGTGGCGATGGCGGGAAACGTTTGTACGGCGCGGGGCGGAGACCGGGTCCCTGCGGACGCCCGCGGCTGGATAGGGTGGGTTCCTCCCTGCGTAGGGGATGGCTGGCTGAAACCGACGACTCAGGAGCGGCCGTATGAGCGCTGTGACCCCCGCTGGAGGCGACACCGCGGCGGGCCGTTCCTGGCCCGCGGTGCTGAACGCGCTGCTGTCCGGGCACGACCAGGACGCCGGCGCCACGTTCTGGGCGATGGACCAGATCATGCGCGGCGAGGCGACGGACGCGCAGATCGCCGGGTTCGTGGTGGCGCTGCGGGCCAAGGGGGAGACCGTCGACGAGATCACCGGTCTCGTCCAGGCGCTGTACGAGCACGCCAATGTGATCGAGGTGTCCGGTAAGACCGTCGACATCGTCGGTACGGGCGGGGACGGCGCCAAGACGGTCAACATCTCCACGATGTCGTCGATCGTCGTCGCCGGTACGGGCGCGAAGGTCGTCAAGCACGGCAACCGGGCCGCGTCGTCGGCGTCCGGCGCGTCCGATGTGCTGGAGAAGCTCGGCGTCAACCTGGAGCTGACGCCGAAGCGGGTGGCCGAGGTCGCGGAGGAGGCCGGGATCACCTTCTGCTTCGCGGTGAAGTTCCACCCGGCGCTGCGTCATGTGGCGGCCGCGCGCGGGCAGTTGGGCATCCGGACCGTCTTCAACGCGCTCGGGCCGCTGGCCAACCCGGCGAAGGTGAAGGCCCAGGCGGTCGGTGTCGCCGACCCCCGGATGGCCCCGATCATGGCGGGCGTCTTCGCCGAGCGCGGTAACTCCTCCCTGGTCTTCCGCGGCGACGACGGCCTCGACGAGCTGACCACCACCGCCACGTCCCGCGTCTGGGTCGTACGCGACGGCAAGGTGACCGAGGAAGCCTTCGACCCGCGGGACGTGGGGCTGGATCTGGTGCCTGTCGAGGCATTGCGGGGGGCTGACGCCTCCTACAACGCGGATGTCGCGCGACGGCTGCTGGGCGGTGAGACCGGGCCCGTGCGGGACGCTGTGCTTCTGAACTCGGCGGCCGCGCTGGTGGCCCTGGAGCCGGGGACGGGGTCCTTGGCGGAGCAGCTGCGGAGCGGGATGGAGCGGGCGGTGGAGTCGATCGACTCAAGGGCGGCGCAGCGGGTCCTTGAGCGGTGGGTCGCGGCCACCAACGCGTAGCGGCCTGCGGCGGGCGGCGCGGCGGGGGCGAACGACTCCGCCGCCCCTTCGCTCCCGCACGCGGGGGCTCCGGGCGGGGTGGGGCCGGGCCGGGCCGGGCTGATGTCTCGCCGTCGCCGCGCACCGGGCTGCGGCCGGGGCGCTCGCGCTGCCGCCGGTGAAGTTGCGGCCGACGAAGTCCGGCACCTGACCGGACGTGGCTTGGTGAGGCTGAACCTTGTCGGCTGTGGCCGGCAGGGGCAAGGCCCGGCTCGCGCATGAGCCGGCGGACCGGTTCCCTTTCTCGACGAGCAGTTTGGCCGTCGCGGATTCGGGGAGGGATCGCCGCGGTGCCGAGCTGTATCTCGTCGATGAACTCGTACTCACCTGCTATCGGGGATCCTTCGCGAAGTACGCGCGGTTTTTCCCGGGAAGGCGACTTCGGTCTCCAGCTCGCAGTTGTGTTGTTCGAGTTCCTTCAGGCGTACCCGCTCGTTCACCGTCAGTTCGGCGTCGGGAGCCGGTCTCCACTGCTTGACCTCAAGGCGATCCGGACGGCTTCCTCGCGGGGTAGAGGTCTGCGGCCTGGCGCATCGACAGAACATGCCGACCCCGCCGGGAAGAGAAGAAAGTAACTGTGCAGGAGGGGCAGACGGTGTTAGTGTCATGTGCATTCCCCCGTGGTGATCTGTGCGCCCCGGCTTCGGCTGGAGCGGCGGTTCGACGGGGACGGGGGATGGATGACGGGGGCATGAATGAAGGGCTGTACTCAGTCATTTAATAGGAGCCTGGACTCGGCGGATCGGCGATTACGGCCGGAAGCTGTGACCGGTGTGACCGTACACGTGGCGAAACTCCTGGAGTCGGTCACTCTGTCTGACGACTTGCGGTCGCCGGTGCCGGAGCCACTGCCGCACCCAGTGAGGGAGATCCGCGCCTTCCTGATCGAGAAGGTGCGAGCGATCGGCGGGCATTCGGGCCCGAACCTGGCCGTGGCCGAGTTCACCTCGGCTCTGCACGGGGTCTTTGACTTCCCGCGAGACGCGCTCGAGTTCGCCACCGGGCATCGGGCCTGCATCCACAAGCTGATCACCGGCCGTCGCAAGGACTTTGAGAGCCTGCGGCAGGCGGGCGGAGTCGGGCTGCCCTTCCGGAGCGGAGTCCGCGCACGACCTCGTGGAGGATTCCCGTGCCGCCACCGCCCCGTCGTATGCGGACGGGCCGACCAGGACCCGTCGGCTGAACGGCGAATCGGGCCGGTCGGTGATCGGCGCCGGGAACCTCACGGGAGACCCTGGCCCAGGGGCCACTGAACAACCTGGGAGCGTCGCGGGAGCGCCCGGTCTTTCTGGTGCTCAACCACAGCGGTCGCTCTTGTGCTCCCATCACCGGTGCTTTGGCCACGCACTCGGATGTCCTGGACTTCGGCGGCGCTGAAACGCGCCGGAACCTGTTCACCGACCTTGGCCTTGTCCACTTCGGCCATGTTGACGGCCGCAACACCACGGAGATCGAGCCGGTATCGCGGTAAGCGCGGGCAGTGGCTCGGCCGGCGGACCGTGACGACACCCGTCCCTCCCTTGTCGGCCCCCTCATTCACCATGCCGTCGACGCACACCCGCACATCTTCGCGCACAGCGCATTCATCAAAGGAGATCACGGTGACCAACTTGATGCTTCTGCCGGACGGCATGCGCCGCTGGTCCATCGAAAACGGCGTCTCCCTCGACGAGGGCTACAAGGCGATGGCGGACAAGATCATCGAGTTCATCGGCTGGGCCAGAGAGGAAGGCATCACGACCCTCTACATCACGACCTCCTCCGCCGCGAACTTCAGCCGCCCCGAGTCCGCAGTGACAACGTTCTTGGACGCGTTCGACGATGTGGCGCGACGCTCTCACGCCAACTGCAACTTCTCGTTCTCCGGGTCGCTCGACCTAGTGCCCGACCGCTACCTCGAATCGCTGGAGGAAATACGGAAGGCGTCGGACACGGATTCCGAGTTCACGCTGCACTACATCATGGGAATGTCCCTCTCCCGCGAGATCATCGGAATCTTCAACAGGCTCAACGGGAAGATCCCGGCCATGACCGAGGAAATCCTGACCAGCAACGCATATGTCCCGGAACAGGTCGACTTCCTCATCCGTACCGGCGGGGCCGTCCGTATGTCGTCCTTCTTTCCCCTGATGTCCCCGTACGCCGAGCTGTACTTCTCCCCTCTTCTGTTCCCCGACATGACACGAGCCGACTTCGACACCGCGCTGAAGGACCTCCGGCAGCGAGAGCGGCGCTTCGGCGGCTACCCGGCGTGAGCCACAGTCATGCCGCGCGCGACGGTGGTGTCGCCTCGCGAGACGTTCAGGGGGACACCCGGCGGCGGGTGAGGCCGGCCAGCACGCAGACCGTTGCGCTGGTGCGTTTGCCGCTCTTCACGCAAGGGCCGGTGGCGGACGATCTTCGTGATGTGTGCGGCCTGTGCGGCGTGCGGGAATGAAAACCGCCTTGGGGTTGTGGGGGCGGGTACGGGTTGTGCACGGCTGCTCGCCCACTCACCCGCACCCGCCCCGCAACCTCATCCACCCGCGCCCTCCGTGTATCCCGCCATCCGGACAGAAGTTGCGGCGCGGCGATCACTTCACGTACGTTTTTCGGCAGGTCATGAGCGACAGCCAAAAGGCCCCGGCCGGCTGTCCGGCAACCCTCCGTCCGTGGCGGGGTGCCCCGGGTGAAGACCAGGTCGTAGGCAGAGAGGTCTACGGCAAGCGCGGACCCCTCGCGAAACCAGGGGTCCTGGGTCGTTCGAGGGAGCCTTCCGTGAGCAAGCGAATGCGATAGGGCCGCAGAGCCCCGCCTACGCATTTCACCCCTTCCCCTTTCCTGTGTCGTGGACATGTCGTCCGGCACGGTGATTCCGCCTGCTCTCACGGGAGTCCCCCCATGTCTGTCTCCACCCTTGTCGTCGACCAGTCCGTTTATTCCTCGCTGCCCGTTCTGGGAGGAGATGTCACCGTCCCGCTCGTCACCGGCGGTGAGGTCACCTACGCCGCGCTCGACTACGCCGCCAGCGCCCCGGCGCTGCAGCGGGTGTGGGACGACGTGGCGGCGTACGCCCCGTACTACGGGAGCGTGCACCGGGGCGCCGGATACCTGTCGCAGCTGTCCACGGATCTCTTCGAGAACGCCCGGAAGACCGTCGCCGAGTTCCTCGACTGCCGCGACGACGACCAGGTGGTGTTCACCCGGTCGACCACCGACTCGCTCAACCTCCTCGCCGCCGCGCTGCCCGCCGACTGCCAGGTCTTCGTTTTCGAGACCGAGCACCACGCCTCGCTGCTGCCGTGGCGTGACGCACGGGTGACGTACCTGGACGCCCCGCGCACGCCGCAGGAGGCCGTCGCTAGCCTGGAGGGCGCCCTCGCCGGCCGTGACCCGCGGGGGCCAGCGCTGGTGTGCGTCACCGGTGCCTCCAATGTCACCGGGGAGATCTGGCCGGTGCGCGAGCTGGCCGCCGCCGCGCACGCGCACGGCGCGCGGATCGTGCTCGACGCGGCCCAGCTCGCGCCCCACCACCCCGTCTCTGTGCGGGAGTTGGACGTGGACTGGGTCGCCTTCTCGGGGCACAAGCTGTACGCGCCGTTCGGGTCCGGCGTGCTCGCCGGGCGCGCCGACTGGCTGCGCGAGGCGGACCCGTATCTCGCGGGCGGCGGCGCCAGCCGCAAGGTGACCCGGCGTACGGACGGGGGAGTGGACGTCGAGTGGCACGAGACCGCCGCCCGCCACGAGGCCGGCTCGCCCAACGTCATCGGCGCCTACTCCATCGCCTCCGCCTGCAAAGCCCTCACCGGGACCGGGTTCGAGACGCTGGTCGCCCGTGAGCAGTACCTGATCGACACCGTCCGCGCCGGTCTTGCCGAGGTGCCCGAGGTCCGGGTCCTCTCGCTCTTCGGGGACGACGCCCCGCGCGTCGGCGTCATCTCCTTCGTCGTCGAGGGTTGGAACAGCTCCCACTTCGCCGCGGCTCTCTCCGCCGAGTACGGCATCGGCGTACGCGACGGCCTCTTCTGCGCCCACCCGCTGGTCCGCACGCTCCTCGGCAGCGACCCGCAGGCCCAGGGTGAGTGCGGCGCCCCCGAGGCCGGGCCCGGCGAGCGGTCCCTCAACGCGATCCGGGTGAGCTTCGGCGCGGGCACGCCCGACGAGCACGTGGAGCGGTTCGTGGGCGCGGTGAAGGAGCTCGTGCGGGACGGCGCGAAGTGGAACTACCGCACGGAGGACGGCCGTTGCGTCCCGGCTGTCTGATCGCGGCCGTCGAGGCGCCCGGGCCGCCGTACGCAACCGAAGGCGGACTCTCGCCAGCAGCTCCTCGAAGCGGAACGGCTTGGTCATCCAGTCGTCGGTGCCGCCCTCCAGGCCGGCCACGGTGTCGCGTACGGAGTCCCGCGCGGTCAGCACGATCACCGGCACGGTCACCCGGGCCTCGCGCAACTCGCGCAGCACGGTGAACCCGTCGCGCCCGGGCAGCCCGATGTCGAGGACGATCAGGTCGAAGCCGCCGGTGAAGGCGTACTCGTACGCCGCGTCGCCGTCCCCGACCACGGTCGTGGTGAAGCCGCCCGCACGCAGGCCCTTCTCCACGAAGGAGGCGATGCGTTCCTCGTCCTCGACGATGAGAACGCGGTTCACGGGAGCGACCCTTCGCTGTCGGTCTCGCGCTCGGCGGGATCGTCGCCCATCAGCTCCAGATGGCCCCGCACGATCGTGATGGGCGTGCGCAACTCGTGCCCCGTGTCGTCGACGAACTCCCGCTGCGCGGCGAAGGCCCGCTCCAGCCGGTCGAGCATCGCGTTGAACGTCTCGATGAGCGCGGCCACGTCGTCCCGGCCGTGCACCGGGATGCGCCGTGTGAGGTTCTGCTCGGTGAGCTGGGCCGCTGCGGACCGCACCAGCCGTACGGGCTTGAGGATCCGCCCCGCGACCACCCACGCGATACCGGTCGTCATCAGCAGGGTGACCCCGGAGATGGCGAGCAGTACGCGGAACACCTCGTTCGCGCGTACCTTCTCGCTCGCCGGATGGAAGGCGACCACGAACGCCGCGTCCGCCTCGGACCCGTACCTGGCCACCTCCACCTTCGCCCAGCGGATCTCCCCGGCCGCCCGCTCCGGCGTCCCCGTCGACTCGGGCGGGCGGAAGATCTCGCGCCGGGCGTCGGCGTTCTTGTGCAACGGCAGCGCGACGGGAATCTCCCGTTGCTGGCTGATCTAAGTGGGGGCGTGGCCCGTCCGGCCCACCAGTCCGATCAATTCCTCGTCCAGATCGGCGTTCTGCCGCTGCAGGAAGACCCGCAGCGGCCGCGACGGCTCGGTGAACGGCCGCCCGGTCTCCGGATCGACCCCCTGCGCCTGAAAGTGGGTGAACTCCCCGGCCTCCGGCACGAGCAGTTCGTTGATCCGCTGGTCCACGTCCCACAACAGGATCGACCGCGTGGTCGTCGCCACCGAGGCCAGCGACACCGCTATCACCAGCAGCAGCCACAGCAGGATCCGGACCCGGGCCGAGACCCGCCGCGCGGCGGCGCCTCAGCCGTCGTCACCGGCTCCGTCGTCGTCCTGTCCGTCCTGCCCAGGGTTGCCGTCATCGTCATCACTCGCCGGGCTGTCGGTCACCGGAGGCCGTGACACGACCTCGTCACTGGGTGTCGCCTCCGGCCGCGAAGGCGTAGGACTGGGCGACCCACTCTCCAACTCCACCTTCGGCGGCACGATCGGCGGCACTTTTGGGGCCTCCGGGCTGTCGGTCAGGGCGAAACTGGTCGTGGCGATACCGAGCGGAATCGCCACGACGGCGGCAAGGGCCGCGATCCGGCGAGAGAAGACCATGGGAACGATCCTGCGGAGGGGACCAGTCTCCGAGGATGAGCACAGGATGAGTACTTCTTCATCTTCTTGCGCCTGCAAGCTTCCAGGGGCGCGGGGCTGTGCCAATGCGCGGCTCCGCCGCGTGGGCGCGACCAACCCCCACATACCCGCACTCGCCGTACGACCGCTATCCGTCCAACCCGATGGCGAACGCAGCCTCAAGGTCATGCTGGGAGTAAGCACGGAACGCCACATGCGTATCCGTCCCCAGAACCCCGGGAATCTTGCTGATACGCCCCGGAATCACATCGGCCAGATCCTCGTGCTCCTTCACCCGGACCATGGCGACCAGATCGTACGTACCGGTCACGGAGAACACCTCGGTCACAGAATCGATCGCGGCGATGGACTCCGCGATCTCCGGAATCCGGTCCACGCTGGTCTTGATGAGCACGATCGCGGTGATCACGGCTGGTTCTCTCCCTCGGGGGCCGGCGCTGGCGCGTTCACTGGGGCTTTCACTCTAGTCGTACGCCCATATCGCACCCACGCGCAGACGAATCCCAGTCCGAACCCCACCAGATGGGCCAGATAGGCGACCCCGGGCCCGGATGTCTCGCGCCCCGCGGCCAGCCACTGGAGGCTCACCCAGAACGGCAGGGTCACCCAGGCGGGGAAGCGCAACGGCAGGAAGAAGAGGAACGGGAAGAGGCTCGTCACGCGTGCCCCGGGGAACAGGAACAGAAACGCGCCGAGGACCGCGGAGATCGACCCGGACGCGCCGACCAGCGACTGCTGCGAGTCCGCGTGGGCGGCCGCGTACGCCACCAGGGCGAGATAGCCGCAGCCGACGTAGAAGAGGGCGAACTCCACATGGCCCATGCGTTCCTCAGCCATCGCACCGAAGACGTAGAGGAAGAGCATGTTGCCGAGGAGGTGGAGCCAGCTGCCGTGGATGAAGAGGGCTGTGGCGGGGGTCAGGGCGGCGCTGGGGGAGCCGGAGAAGAGCTCGACCGGTACGACACCCCAGCGGCGGAAATAGGCCCGCTGGGCGGCGAGCAGCTCGTCGCCGGTGCCGTACGCCGGGTTCAGGCCCGACGCGGGGCCGATCAGGAAGATCAGGCAGCAGACGGCGATCAGGGTGTACGTCACCGGTGCCGACTCGTTCCGTACGGCCCGGCCGGCCGGCGGCCGCGCCCCGGGGGCGGACCGAGCCCTGAACAAACGTGCGCTCCACTTGCCGATCATGAACAGAGCATGACGTAACAGGACCCACCGGCACAGACCGCCTCGCCGCCGGAGGCGATCGGCGGTGCCACCGGGGGCGCACCGCGGGCGGACGGGCGGCGAGTACCGGTCAGGCCGTAGGGTTACGAGCCACACGCACCGGGAGGCCGGCGCGTCACGGAGACTGGAAGAAGGAAGAGCAGCCACGATGACGGTTCCCCTGCCGACGGCCTCGACCCGCTGGCGCTGCACGCTCTGCGGCAATCTCACGCGTTTCGACGTGACCCGCTCGTCGAAGGTCGTCGAATATCTGCACCTCGATCTCGCCGGGGAACCGAAGGTCGAGGAGCGCGAGGTGGTCAGTGAGACCATCGAGTCGGTGCGCTGCCGCTGGTGCAACGCCGTGGACCAGGTGGAACTCGTGGACAGGCCGGGCGCCGACTCCTGAGAGGGAGCGGCCCCGCACAGACATAGGGGTGTTGACGGATGGTGGAGACCACGGGCGGGGGGCCGGGCGACGGCGCCGCCGAGGTGCTCGACCGTCCGCTGCCCGAGGGCGTGCGCAAACGGGTCGTGCAGATCGTCTCCGACGGCTTCGGCGGGCTGACGATGGCCGAACTCCCCGCCCAGCTCAGGCAGTACGCCCGTTTCGCCCCGAACCGTCGGGTGAAGTTCGCGGGCAACGCGATGGCGGCCGCCGTGGAGAGCGACACGCTTTTCAGACAGCGGATCGGGGAGCGGTTCAGGGAGTCCCAGCCGGAGCTGTGCGGTGCCCTCGACTCGGGCACGCCGCCGCCGGCCGCGGACCCGCTGGACGTGGCGGCCGCGGCCTATGTGCTGCGCCCCGCGGGCTGGGTGAAGCTGGTGGCCGCCGCCGGCGAGGAGGCGCAGCGGGCGGACGCCGAGCGCGCCGACGAGGAGAGTCGCGCCGAGCTGGAGCGGCTGCGCGAACAGCTCGCCGAGGCCCGCGAGCATACGAAGACGGAGACGGAACGGCTGCGCACGGAGCTGGAATCGGCCAAGAAGGAGGCCGATTCGCTCCACCGCAAGCTGCGGGCCGCACTCAGCGACGTCAAGCGCGGCGAGGCCGCCCTGCGCAAGCTGCACGGCGAGATGGAGACCCTGCGCTCCGAGGGGCACATCCAGGTGTCCGCCGCCGAGAGCGAGAACCGGCGGCTCAAGGCGCGGCTCGGCGAGGCCGAGGCGGCCGTGGAGGCGACCCGCCGGGCGGCCCGCGAGGGACGCAGCGTCGAGGACATGCGCGTACGGCTGCTGCTGGACACCGTGCTGGAAGCGGCCCAGGGGCTCAGGCGCGAGCTGGCACTGCCGCCGGTGTCCGTGCGGCCGGCCGAGACGGTCGACGCGGTGGAGCCGGGGCGGATGACCCCGAAGGACATCGCCGCCCGCGCGCTGTCCGAGAACGACCCCGCGATCCTCGACCAGTTGCTGGCGCTGCCGCAGGCGCATCTCGTCGTCGACGGCTACAACGTCACCAAGACCGGCTACCCGCAGATGCCCCTGGAACAGCAGCGGCTCAGGCTGCTGGGCCAGCTCTCGCAGCTCGCCGCGCAGACCGGCGCCGAGGTGACCTGTGTCTTCGACGGGGCCGAGCTGGCGGCTCCGGTGCTGCTCGCGCCGCCGCGCGGGGTGCGGGTGCTGTTCTCCAAGCCGGGGGTCACCGCCGACGAGTTGATCCGCCAGCTGGTGCGCGCGGAGCCGCCGGGGCGGCCCGTCATCGTCGCCTCCACCGACCGTGAGGTGGCCGACGGGATCGCCAAGGCGGGTGCCCGCCCGGTGGCCTCCGTGGTGCTCCTCAAGCGCCTGACGCGTGGCTGAAACCTGACCCTGCTCGGTGAAGTCCGGTATGCCCCATCAAGGCCGTACGCACCAAGCGCAACATCCGTCTCTTGTGTCCGAATTGGCGGGACCTGCGTGCAACGTACGGTCAGTCGGCCACTACCACACGTGAGTTGCCTGCAAAAAACTCATTACATGGCGCAGATTTTTCACCCGAGGATTTGAACTGATCACAAGTGGGTCACTAGGGTCAGGCGTCGAACCTCCGCTCGGTTGATCGCTTCACGGGAAGCGACGGTGGAGGGGCACCGCCCACCGGCGTGTCGGTAGGCGGCTGAAGGAAGAAGGAGCTCGCCTCCGTGGCGTCCCACCGTCGACCGAAGCAGCCGAGCCGCACCCGTGTGACCGTGCTCACCACCGCCGCGGCAGCCGCCGTGGCCATCACCTCGCAGGCCGCCAACGCCGCGCCCAGCGAGAAGCCGAGCAAGGACGAGGTCAAGGCGAAGGTCGACGCGCTCTACGAGCAGGCGGAAGCGGCCACCGAGAAGTACAACGGCGCCAAGGAGAAGGCGGAGAAGCTCCAGAAGGACATCTCCACCATCCAGGACAACGTCGCCCGCGGCCAGGAGGACCTCAACGAGCTGCGTGAGGGCATAGGCCAGGCGGCCAGCGCCCAGTACCGCACCGGCGGCATCGACACCTCGATCCAGCTCTTCCTCTCCGCCGACCCGGACGACTATCTGGACAAGGCCGCCACGCTGGACCAGCTGAGCAGCCAGCAGGTCGATTCGCTGAAGAAGATCCAGGAGAAGCAGCGCTCGCTCGCCCAGCAGCGCGAAGAGGCCACCGAGAAGCTCGACGACCTCGCCGACACCCGCGAGACCCTGGGGAAGAAGAAGAAGGAAGTCCAGGCGAAGCTCGCCCAGGCGCAGAAGCTCCTCAACTCCCTGACGGCCGCCGAGAAGGCCGCCCTCTCCGCCGAGGAGGACCGCGCCACCCGCGACAGCGCCCGCGAGGCCCTCGGCTCCGACGACCCCGCCCCCGGCCGCGCCGCCTCCGCGTACTCCGCCGCGCAGAGCCAGATCGGCAAGCCGTACGTCTACGGCGCCACGGGCACCGCCTCCTACGACTGCTCGGGTCTCACCTCCTGGGCGTACGCCCAGGCCGGCATCACGATCCCGCGTACCTCGCAGGCCCAGGCCAACATCGGCACCCGCATCTACTCGCAGGCCGATCTCCAGGTCGGCGACCTGGTCTTCTTCTACAGCGACATCCACCACGTCGGCTTCTACGCCGGCAACGGGCAGGTCCTGCACGCCCCGCGCTCCGGCACGGTCGTGCGCTACGAGGCGATGAGCAACATGCCGTTCCAGTTCGGCGTGCGGGTCTGATCCGGCCCGGTCCGGGCACCCCTTTCGAGCCATCAGGGCCGATCGTCACACCGTGTGACGATCGGCCCTGTTTTTCTTCAAGATCAGGACACAGCTCCGCCCGAACGGGCGAATTCCCGCACCTCGCGCTGACCCCGCGTCCCGCCGGTGACCTGGCCCCCAGGTCGAGCGTCACGCTGTGTGGCCGCGTAGGTCTTTGGCTGTGACAGGGTCGCGCGGCTACTGTCGGCCGCGCTTCCCTCACCCGCCGTGAGTGCGCCCATCGAGGGCGCCCTGCCGGTGCCGGGGGAGGGCCCTGTCCGCCGTCGAAGGGAGTGCGGCTTCCCGTGGTGTCCCACAGTCGTCTTGTACCGTCCGGGTTCGACCGGGGCGCAGCCGCCGCTCTGGGCGTGCTGTCCGCCGCGGTCGCCGCCCTCGGCGCCATCCCCGTCCAGCCGGCCGCCGCCGCGCCGCACGACGACACCCGGGCCGAGGTGGACCGGCTCTACGAGGAGGCCGAACAGGCCACCGAGGCGTTCAACAAGGCCGACGAGCGCGCCGACAAGCTGCGCGACCAAGTCGGCGACGCGCAGGACGCCATCGCCCGGCAGCAGGACCGCGTCAACGCCATGCGGGGGGCGCTCGGCTCGCTCGCCGGGGCCCAGTACCGCTCCGGCGCCCTCGACCCCTCGCTCGCCCTGCTGTTCTCCGACGACCCGGACGACTATCTCGACAGGGCCGCCGCCCTGGACCGGGTCAGCACCCATCAGGCGGGCGAACTGCGGGACCTCCAGCACGCCATGCGCGCCATCGCCCAGAAGCGCGAGGAGGCCTCCGACCGGCTCACCGAACTGGAGAAGAGCCGCAAGGCCGTCGCCCGGCACAAGCGGACCGTCGAGGCGAAGCTCGCCCGGGCCAGGCAGCTGCTCAACTCCCTCCCGGACGAGGAGCGCGCCGAGTACGACCGCGCCTCCCGCTCCGGCGGCGATCGCACCGACATGCCGGACCTCTCGGGTGCCGTCGCGCCCAACGGCCGCGCGGCCGCCGCCGTGGCCGCCGCCCGCTCGGCGCTCGGCAAGCCGTATGTGTGGGGTGCGACGGGTCCCAGCGGCTTCGACTGCTCGGGCCTGATGGTCTGGTCGTACGCGCAGGCCGGGGTCGGGCTGCCGCGCACCTCGCAGGCCCAGCGGTACGCCGGCACCCAGGTCCCGCTCTCCCAGGCCCAGCCCGGCGACCTCGTCACCTACCGTTCGGACGCCAGCCATGTCGGCATGTACGTCGGCAACGGCCAGGTCATCCACGCCCCCTACCCGGGCGCCCCGGTCCGCTACGACCCCGTCGGCATGATGCCGGTGGCCTCGGTCACCCGCCCCTGACCACCGTACGATCGGGGCGTGGCTGGTCGAAGGCGTGTGCTCCCGAAGGTCGCGGGAACCGTAGGGGTGGCCCTGGCCGTGCTCGTCGGCTGCGGGGGCGCCGACGCGGCCGACGCCGCCCGGGCCGATGTCCAGCGGGTGCTCGACCGGCGGGCGGAGGCGGTGCTGGACCGGGACGCGACGGCGTTCCGGTCGACGGAGGCGCCGACCGGCTCGGTCCAGGGGCAACTGGCCACCGGGACCGCCGAGTTCGAGAACCTCCGCGCGCTCCCCCTGACGTCCTGGTCGTACCACCTCAACACCTTCCGCCGCGCCGGGGACCGGGTCACGGCCGAGGCGGCGCTGCGCTACCGGATACGCGGCTACGACAAGGCGCCCGTCACGGCCGTACGCACGCTGACCCTGACCCGAGCCGACGGCGGCGGTTGGCGGGTCGCCTCCGACGAGCCCTCGAAGAAGGGCACCGAGCAGCTGTGGGAGCAGGGGGAGATACGGGCCGTCAGGGGCGAGCACAGCCTGGTGCTCGGGGTCGGGCAGGCGGAGCGGTCCCTGCGGGGGTACGCGGAGCTGGCGGACCGGGCCGTGCCCGCCGTGACCCGGGCGTGGGGCGAGGACTGGTCCCGGCGGGTCGTGGTCCTCGTCCCGAAGTCGCTGGACGGGATGGCGGGGCTGCTGGGGGCGCCCGCCTCCGGGTACCGGGGGATCGCGGCGGTCACCACCGGTGAGACGGGAGGCTCGGCGAAGGCGCCGGCCGACCGGATCATCGTCAACCCCGACGCGTACCCCGTCCTCGGTGCCTTCGGCAGACAGGTCGTCCTCACCCATGAGACCGCCCATGTCGCCACTCGCGCCCACACCGGCGCCGCGACGCCCCTGTGGCTCTCCGAGGGGTACGCGGACTGGGTCGGTTACCGGTCGAGCGGCCGTACGGCGGCCGAGGTGGCTCCGGAGCTGCGGCGCGCGGTGGCGGAGGGGCGGCTCCCGGACGCGCTGCCGGACGACGCGGACTTCGGCTTCGCCGGGGACGCGACCGGGCTCGCGCGGGCGTACGAGGGGGGCTGGCTGGCCTGTCGGATGATCGCGGACCGGTGGGGTGAGGTGAGGCTGAACGAGTTCTACCGTGCCGTGGGTGAGCACGGGCGGCGCGCCGGGGCTGTGGAGGGGGCGTTGAAGGAGGTGCTGGGGACGACGCTCGATGAGTTCACGGCGCGGTGGCGGGAGTATGTGCGGGGTCAGCTCGGCTGATCCAGGGTTTCGCCCCCGCCGCCCCTACCCGTTCCCATCCGCTGGGGGCCGCGCTCCCAGACCCCCGGGTGGGGTTCTTGGCTGCGCGTTGCGTGTGGCTGGTCGCGCAGTTCCCCGCGCCCCTTACGGGGCGCGTGCTCCTGCCACAGTTCCAAGGCCGCCAGCAGCGTCGCCAGGACCAGGAGGCCGTTGCGGAGGAACATGAGGGTCACGCCCAGCCAGTCGCTCATGACCACGTGGCCGAACCAGATCGGGAACTCCAGGACGGTCACGAAGCTCGCGACGAGGACGACGACCGCCGGGGTCGTCATCCGGCTCGCACGGAAGCAGAGGCAGACCGCCGCCAGGCCGACCAGCCACACCATGTACTGCGGGCTGATCACCCGGCTCGTCGTCGTGAACATCAGCACCGCCACGAACGCGGCGTCCGCGAGGGTGTGCGGCGCGAACCGCCGGGCGCGCGCCCGCCACAGCAGCAGCCAGGCGAACGCGGCCGCGCTGAGCAGCAGGGCCGCGTTGCTGACGACGTCGACGTAGTCGCCGAGGAACTCCACCGAGCCGTAGTTCAGCAGCACCTGGCCGTTCCAGCCGAACTGCCGGGCCACGTGGAAGACGAGGGCGCCCAGCGACTCCACCTCGGTGCCCCGGTCGCGCTGGAAGCTCAGGAAGTCGAAGGCGCCGGGCATGGCGAGGGCGAAGAGGAGGGCCAGGGAGCCCGCCGTCACCGCCGCCGAGGCCCAGGCCGCGCGTGTGCGGGCGCCGAGGAGGAGCAGGACCGGCCACACCTTCAGCAGGGCGCCGAAGGCCACGAGGGCGCCCATCACGCGCGGGTGGCGGCTGCCGGCGAGAAGCGCGGCCACCGCCACCGCCGTCACCATCACGTCGTAGCGCGCGTACACGGTCGGGCCGAGCAGCGGCAGGCCCACCACCCACACCCAGGCGCCGCGTCGCGTCCGGCCGGGGCGGGAGCCCGCGTGAAGGAGCAGGGTGAGGACCGCGAGGTCGGCGAGGAGGGCGAGGACGAAGAAGGCCGACGCGTAGTCCAGGAAGGGCAGAAGCGCCGGGGACAGGATCGCGAGGGCGGCCGCCGGGGGGTACTGCCAGGTCACGTCGCCCTGGGGATACGTTCCGGTGCGCAGGACCTCGTACCAGCCGTGGTAGATGAACGACACGTCGCCGGTGACGTCCGGGCCGGGGAAGACCAGCACCTTGAAGACGTACAACAGCAGGACCAGCCGGCTCGCGCCCCAGGACGCCAGCAGTATCCACGGCAGCCGTCGCGTGCCCGCCCTGTCCACCTGAGCCACCTGGTCCACCTGTGCTTGTCGTCCGTCGTCCGTCGTCCGTGTGCCGCCCGCGCCCGGCCTGTGCGGAGCCGCGCGTGAGGGGGACATGATCTCCTGCCCGGCTGTGACCCGGCCATGAGGCGTCACCGGGTCCCGCGGTGGGAACGGTCGCGAGCGGGGGCGGGGTTCCGGTCCGTGTGAACGGCCTGGGGAGGGACTCGGGTTCTGTTGTGCGTGGGGGCGCGCGTCTCGGTGCGGGCCGGAGAAGCCGTCGGGCTCCGGTTCGGTAGGGTCGGCGGCGATGCACAAGACCCTGATCGTGACCAACGACTTCCCGCCCCGGCCCGGTGGTATCCAGGCGTTCCTGCACAACATCGCGCTGCGCCTGGACCCCGAGAAGGTCGTCGTCTACGCCTCGACCTGGAAGCGCGGCCGGGAGGGTGCCCGGGCGACGGCCGCCTTCGACGCCGAGCAGCCCTTCACCGTCGTACGCGACCGCACGACCATGCTGCTGCCGACGCCGGGTGCCACGAACCGCGCGGTGTCGCTGCTGCGCGAGCACGGCTGTACGTCGGTGTGGTTCGGCGCGGCGGCCCCGCTCGGCCTGATGGCGCCCGCACTGCGCAGGGCGGGCGCCCGGCGGCTGGTGGCCACCACGCACGGGCACGAGGCGGGGTGGGCGCAGCTGCCCGCCGCCCGGCAGCTGCTGCGGCGGATCGGCGAGGGCACGGACACGATCACGTATCTCGGGGAGTACACCCGCTCCCGGATCGCGACCGCGCTGACGCCCCGGGCCGCCTCGCGCATGGTCCAGCTGCCGCCGGGCGTCGACGAGAAGACGTTCCATCCGGGGTCCGGCGGCGACGAGGTCCGGGCCCGGCTCGGGCTGGCGGACCGGCCGGTGGTCGTGTGTGTGTCCCGGCTGGTGAGGCGCAAGGGCCAGGACACGCTGATCCAGGCCATGCCCCGCATCCTGGCCGCCGAGCCGGAGACCGTGCTGCTGATCGTCGGGGGCGGCCCGTACGAGGGCGAACTGCGCAGGCTCGCTCAGGACACCGGGGTCGCCGACTCCGTCCGCTTCACGGGCGCCGTGCCCTGGTCCGAGCTGCCCGCCCACTACGGCGCCGGTGACGTCTTCGCCATGCCGTGCCGTACGCGCCGGGGCGGGCTCGACGTGGAGGGGCTCGGGATCGTGTACCTGGAGGCCTCCGCGACCGGGCTCCCGGTTGTCGCCGGTGACTCCGGCGGCGCCCCCGACGCCGTGCTGGACGGCGAGACCGGCTGGGTGGTGCGCGGCGGCTCCCCGGAGGACGCCGCCGAGCGCATCCTCGCACTTCTCGTCGACCCGGAACTCCGGCGACGCATGGGGGAGCGGGGACGGGAGTGGGTCGAGGAGAAATGGCGCTGGGACCTGCTGGCGGAACGGCTGGAAGCCCTGTTGTAAAAGGCCGACCCAAAGGTCCGTTCCAATCGCTGTCGTACGTCTGGCCGGAACCGGGAAATCCGTACATGCTGCGCACATGACAGCAAAACTGATGCAGCGTCAGCTGACGAGACGTCATATATTGGGCATGGTGGCCCTTCAGACGGCCGCCGCGTCCGGTCTCACCCGCATCGGTCTGCAGTCGGCGTCGGCCGCCGAACCGGCCGCCGTCGACAACGCTCCCGCCCTCGTCATCGGCTCGGGCTACGGCGCCGCCGTGGCCGCACTCCGCCTCGGCCAGGCCGGCATCCGCACGGTCGTCCTGGAGATGGGCAAGCTCTGGAACACCCCCGGCTCCGACGGCAAGATCTTCTGCTCGACCAAGGAGCCGGACCAGCGGTCCATGTGGTTCAAGACCCGGACCGAGGCCCCGCTCGCCACGTTCCTCTGGCTGGACGTCGTCAACAAGGACATCAGCCTCTACCCCGGAGTGCTGGACCGGGTTCGCTTCGCCAACATGTCCGTGTTCCTGGGACGCGGCGTCGGCGGCGGCTCGCTGGTCAACGGCAGCATGGCCGTCACACCACCCCAGTCGTACTTCGCCGAGCAGTTTCCGACCGTCGACACCACCGAGATGTACTCCACGTACTTCCCGCGCGCCCGCGCCATGCTCGGCGTCAACAACGTCGACCCCGCGTGGTTCGAGTCCACCGAGTGGTACCGCTTCAGCCGGATCTCCCGGGCGCACGCCGAGAAGACCGGCCTCAAGACCACCTTCGTGCCCAGCGTCTACGACTTCGACTACATGCAACGTGAGGCCGCCGGCACCGCCACCAAGTCGGCCCTCGCCGGCGAGGTCATCTACGGCAACAACCACGGCAAGCGCAGCCTCGACAAGTCGTACCTCGCCGCCGCCCTCGGCACCGGCAACGTCACCATCCACACCATGGAACGCGCCAAGGGCATCCGCCGGCTGAGCGACGGCACGTACGTCGTCACCGCCGACCGCGTCGACGGCACCGGCACGGTCGTCGAGACCAAGGAGTACGGCTGTACGTACCTGTTCCTCGGCGCCGGCAGCGTCGGCACCACCGAACTCCTCGTCCGGGCACGGGCGAAGGGCACCCTGCCCGCCCTGGACGCCGCCGTGGGCGCGGGCTGGGGCACCAACGGCAACGTGATGCTCGGCCGGGCCAACCACCTCTGGGACACCGTCGGGGCGAACCAGTCGACCATGCCGGTCATGGGCATCGACGACTGGGCCAACACCTCCAACCCCGTCTTCGCGGAGATCGCCCCGCTGCCCACCGGGCTGGAGCACTGGGTCAGCCTCTATCTGGCGATCACCAAGAACACGGAGCGCGCGTCCTTCACGTACGACTCCGCGACCGACGGGGTGAAGCTCGGCTGGAGCGCCGCACAGAGCGCGGTGTCCGTGTCGATGGCCAAGAAGCTCTTCGACCGGATCAACGCGGCCAACTCCACGATCTACCGGTACGACCTGTTCGGCTCGTCCAACAAGGTGTTCGCCGACGACTTCACATACCACCCGCTGGGCGGCTGCGTGCTGGGGAAGGCGACCGACAACTACGGGAGGGTGAAGGGGTATTCGAAGCTGTACGTCACCGACGGCTCGCTCGTGCCCGGTTCGATCGGGGTGAACCCGTTCGTCACGATCACCGCGCTCGCCGAACGCACGATGGCGCGGGTCCTCGCCGAGGACACCGCGCCATAGCCGTATGTTCGAAGGCGGGCTACTTCTGGTAGATCGCCTCGATCTCGCCCGCGAAATCCTTCGCCACCACATTGCGCTTGAGCTTCAAAGACGGTGTCAGGTGGCCCGAATCCTCCGTGAACTGGGAGGACAGAATGCGGAACTTCCGCACCGATTCCGCCTTCGACACCGCGGCGTTGCCGTCGTCGATCGCGGCCTGGACGGCCGCGTTCAGATCGGCGTCCGCGCTCAGCGACGCCGCGGTTGAACCCGCGGGCTTGCCGTGCTCGGCGGCCCAACGGCCCAGGAACTCCTCGTCGATGGTGACCAGCGCGCCCACGAAGGGCCGCCCGTCGCCGACCACCATGCACTCCGCGACCAGCGCGTGCGCCCGGATCCGGTCCTCGATCACGGCCGGGGCGACGTTCTTGCCGCCCGCGGTGACGATGATCTCCTTCTTGCGGCCGGTGATGCTCAGATAGCCGTCCTCGTCGAGGGTGCCGATGTCACCGGTGTGGAACCAGCCGTCGGTCAGCGCCTCGGCCGTCGCGGCCTCGTTGTTCCAGTAGCCCTTGAACAGGTGCTCGCCGTGCAGCAGCACCTCGCCGTCGTCCGCGATCCGGATCACCGAACCCGGCAGCGGCTGGCCGACCGTACCGATCTTCGGACGGTCCCAGGGGTTGAACGCGGTGGCCGCGCAGGACTCCGTCAGGCCGTAGCCCTCCAGGACCGTGAAGCCGATGCCGCGGAAGAAGTGACCGAGGCGCTCGCCCAGCGGGGCACCGCCGGAGATGGCGTACTCGCCCTTGCCGCCCAGCACCGCGCGCAGCTTGCTGTAGACGAGCTTGTCGAAGACCGTGTGCTTGATCTTCAGACCGAGGGACGGGCCCGACGGGGTGTCCAGAGCCCTGCTGTACGCGATCGCCGTGTCCGAGGCCTTGTCGAAGATCTTGCCCTTGCCGTCGGCCTGCGCCTTGGCGCGCGCCGAGTTGTAGACCTTCTCGAAGACACGCGGGACACCGAGGATCAGCGTCGGCCGGAAGGAGGCCAGCTCGTCGGTGAGGTTCTTGATGTCCGGTACGGTGCCCAGCTTGATCGGCGCCATCATCGGCGCGACCTGCACCAGCCGCCCGAAGACATGCGCGAGCGGCAGGAAGAGGAGCACCGAGCACTCGCCCGTACGGAACAGCGGGCGCAGCCGCTCGACCACGTTCCCGCACTCGGCGAAGAAGCTGCGGTGGGTGAGGACGCACCCCTTCGGGCGGCCCGTCGTGCCGGAGGTGTAGACGATCGTCGCCGGGTCGTCGGCCTTCGCCAGCGAACTGCGCTCCTCGACGGCCTTGTCCGTGACGCCCTGGCCGAGACGGCCCAGCTCCTCCACGCCACCGCCCTCGATCTGCCAGACGTGCTTCAGCGCCGGCAGCCGGTCGCGCACCGACTCCACGGCGGTCGTGTGACCGTCCAGCTCCACGATCACGGCCGTCGCACCCGAGTCGGAGAGGATCCACTCCACCTGCTCCGGCGAACTGGTCTCGTACACCGGCACGGTGATCGCGCCGGCCGACCAGATCGCGAAGTCCAGCAGGGTCCACTCGTACCGCGTGCGGGACATCAGCCCGACCCGGTCGCCCGGCTGCACACCGGAGGCGATGAGGCCCTTGGCGGCGGCCCGCACCTCGGCGAGGAACTCGACGGCGTTGACGTCCTGCCAGGTGCTGCCCACCTTGCGGGCGATGACGGCGACATCGGGATGCTGCGCGGCGTTTCTACGGACGATGTCGGTGAGATTGCCGTCCGTGGGGACCTCGTACAAAGCCGGAAGGCTGAACTCGCGCAAGACTGCTGCTCCTCATAGGGCGCCGGCGCCACGACTCTGTGTGTGATGCCACGGTGTGGTCCAAGGTCGGGGCGAGAGCTCGGGTCCCGCTCGGCCTCGTTCCTCACTGGTTGAAAACCTGAGCACGACTGGACTGCCCGGACGTTACCCGCCGGTATGCCCTCTCCGCGAGGGGGGTTCACCGAGATGTCTTCCGCGTCACACAGGGGGTTGTACCGCGCACAGTATTCCACCCGGTTACTGACTGGCCAGTAACCACAGATCCGACCGACTCTGTTCACGTTTGGCGCACACGCCTACCCTTGATCGACATGGCACCCACAGCAGGCGGTAACCGCAGGACACGGATTCACGTGGTCAGCGACGTGCACGGCAACGCGCACGACCTGGCCCGCGCGGGCGAGGGTGCCGACGCCCTGGTGTGTCTGGGTGACCTGGTCCTCTTCCTCGACTACGCCGACCACTCGCGCGGCATCTTCCCCGACCTCTTCGGCGCCGAGAACGCGAGCCGGCTCGTCGAGCTGCGCACCGCCCGGCGCTTCGAGGAGGCGCGCGAGCTCGGCACCCGGCTGTGGGCGGGCGTCGGCGGCGACCGCCCCGCCGTGATCGAGAAGGCCGTCCGCAAGCAGTACGCCGAGCTGTTCTCGGCCTTCCCCACACCGACGTACGCCACCTACGGCAATGTCGATATGCCGACGCTGTGGCCCGAGTACGCGGGACCGGGCACGACCGTGCTGGACGGGGAGCGGGTGGAGATCGGGGGGTGGGTCTTCGGTTTCGTGGGCGGGGGCCTGCGGACACCGATGCGCACGCCGTACGAGATCAGCGACGAGGAGTACGCGGCGAAGATCGAGGCGGTCGGGGAGGTCGACGTGCTGTGCACACACATCCCGCCGGAGGTTCCTGAGCTGGTGTACGACACGGTGGCGCGGCGGTTCGAGCGGGGGAGCCGGGCGCTGCTGGAGGCGATTCGTCGTACCCGGCCCCGGTACTCGTTGTTCGGGCATGTGCATCAGCCGTTGGCGCGGCGGATGCGGATCGGGGCGACGGAGTGTGTCAACGTCGGGCACTTCGCGGGGAGCGGGAAGCCGTGGGCGCTGGAGTGGTGAGCTTCCGGGCCGGGTGTGGTGGCAAGGGTTCGCCGTGCGCGCGGTAGCCTTCACGCTGCACACACGTGCGCACCACCCTCCCTCACCGGACCGTCTCTGGAGGAGCCACGGCGATGGCGGAATTCACCAGTTCGAGCATCACGATCGAGGCCGCGGCCGCCGACGTCATGGGAGTGATCTCCGACTTCGCCCGCTACCCGGACTGGACGGGCGAGGTGAAGCAGGCGGAGGTACTTCAGACCGACGGCCAGGGCCGCGCCGAGCAGGTCCGGCTCGTCATGGACGCGGGGGCGATCAAGGACGACCAGGTGCTCGCGTACACCTGGAGCGGGGAGCACGAGGTTTCCTGGAGCCTGGTCAAGTCCCAGATGCTGCGGTCGCTGGACGGGACGTACCTCCTGAAGCCGGTCGGTGACACGGTGACCGAGGTGACGTACCAGCTGACCGTGGACGTCAAGATCCCGATGCTGGGGATGATCAAGCGCAAGGCGGAGAAGGTCATCATCGACAGGGCGTTGGCGGGGCTGAAGAAGAGGGTCGAGTCGGGCGCGTAGCCCTCGCGGGCCGCTGGGCCAAGGCGCCTGATGGCTCGGGGCGTGCGGTGGTAGGGCGACTGCGGGTCGGTCGTGGCCGGTCGCGCAGTTCCCCGCGCCCTGGAAGATCCGGGGCGCGGCACGGTCGCCGGTCCCGACCGCCCCGACCACGGGCAATCGTGCCGCTGTGGCCCGCGCCCGTCCCGAAGAGAGCGGCACCCGGTGAGCGCCGGGCCGCGCGACCTCCCGCCGCCGCCCAGCCACGGCACCGGGCGCGGGCTCGGCTACCGTTCACCCTCATGCGCACCATCCTGATCACCGGGCAAGGCGGCAGTGGCCGTACGACGGTCGCCGCGGCCACCGCGCTCGGCGCGGCCCGTGAGGGCGCTCGCACGCTCGTGCTGAGCGCGGACCGGATCGACAGCCTCGGTGCCGTCCTCGGCACGGCCACCGGGGCCGAGCCCGTCCGGGTCGAGTCCGGCCTCACGGCCTGGCGGCCCGACGCCGCCGAGGGCTTCCGGGAGGACCTCGTCGCGTTCCAGGAGCGGGCCGCCTCCGTGCTCGACCTGCTGGGGGCCGGCCGACTGGACGCCGAGGAACTCACCCCGCTTCCCGGCGCCGAGGAACTCGCTCTGCTGCGGGCGCTGCGCGACGCCGTGTTCTCCGAGGCGTACGACCTGCTCGTCGTGGATCTGCCACCCGCACCCGACGCGCTCGCCCTGCTCGGACTTCCCGAGGAACTGCGGCGGTATCTGCGGCGGCTGCTCCCCGCCGAACGGCAGGCCGCCCGCGCCCTGCGCCCCGTCCTCGGGCGGCTCGCGGGCGTGCCCATGCCCGCCGAGTGGCTGTACGAGACGGCCGGCCGCTGGGACGTCGAGCTGGCCGCCGTCGCCGCGGTCCTCGAGGACGCCACCACGACCGTACGACTCGTCGCCGAACCGGGACCCGCCGGTGCCGACCACGTCCGCGCCGCCACCGTCGGCCTCGCCCTGCGCGGCCTCGCGGTCGACACGTTGATCGCCAACCGCGTCCTGCCCGAGGAGACCCACGACACCTGGCTCGCGGGGCTCGTCGCCCAGCAGGGCAAGACCCTCGCCGAGTGGCGCGACACCCGGCCCGTACGGGAGGTGCCGCACCTCGGGCGCGACCCCCGCGGCCTCGACGACCTCGCCGAGCTCGACATGCCGGGGGTCAACCCGGCGCCCGACCCGGTCGGGTGGCCCGTCGTCGATCAGCTCGCCGAGGACGGGGTGCTCGTCTGGCATCTGCCGCTGCCCGGCGCGATACGCGACGAGCTGGACCTCATCCGGCGCGGTGACGAACTCGTCGTCACCGCCGGGCAGTTCCGGCGGATCGTCCCGCTGCCGTCCGCCCTGCGCCGCTGCACCGTCGACGGCGCCGCCCTGCGCGACGGCGAGCTGAGGATCCGCTTCGCGCCGGATCCGAAGCTTTGGCCCCGGGCACGATGAACCGCGTACCCCCGTTCGGGTAACGTCGAAGGTACGAACCGTAGGCAGGAGTCCGCCATGAGCGAAGAGCGCCCACCGTCGTCCGATGCCGCGTCCGGCGCGGCCCGGGAGGACGAGGCCTACGAGTCACGGGCGCGCGCGACCGACGACGACGCCTGGGCGACGGCGTGCGAGGAGGACCTCGCCGCGGAGAAGGCCCGCCGCCGGGCGAAGTACGGGCCGCCCCCGGGCTCGGCCGCCGAGGAACTGCGCAAGCTCGTCGACGCGGTCGGCGAGAAACTCGCCGGACTCCAGTCGCCGCTGCTCGGCGCCGCCGCCTCCGGCGCGGCCCAGCACATGGTCAGCCAGGTCGTGAAGCAGGCCAAGGCCGCCGTCGAACCGGTCATCGAACGCAACCCGGACGTCTTCGACCATCTCGCCGCCGCCGGCTCCGAGCTGCTGGCCGCCTACCGCTCCGCCGTCGAGGCCCAGGAGCGCCGCTGGACGAACCGGGACGGCACCCGCCCTGACCAGGGCGAGGACCCCGGCCCCGGCGAGCGCATCGACCTCGACTGACGGCCGCCCGCACCGCCGCCGTCCGCCGGGCGGACGACGGGGATCCCAAGGCAGGCGCTCGGGTACGGTTGGCCGTAGCGGGGCTCGACCGAAACTGAGGGATTCATGGGACTCACCATCGGCGTCGACATCGGCGGTACCAAGATCGCGGCAGGCGTGGTCGACGAGGAAGGCAACATCCTCTCGACGCACAAGGTGCCGACCCCGGGTACGCCCGAGGCGATCGTGGACGCCATCGCCGCCGCCGTCGAGGGCGCGCGAGCCGGTCACGAGATCGTCGGCGTGGGCATCGGTGCCGCCGGCTATGTCGACCGTCAGCGCTCCACGGTCTACTTCGCCCCCAACATCGACTGGCGCAACGAGCCGCTCAAGGAGAAGGTCGAGGCCCGCGTGGGCCTGCCCGTCGTCGTGGAGAACGACGCCAACGCCGCCGCCTGGGGCGAGTACAGGTTCGGCGCGGGCAAGGGCCACCGCAACGTCATCTGCATCACCCTCGGCACGGGTCTCGGCGGCGGCATCATCATCGGCAACAAGCTGCGCCGCGGGCACTACGGCGTGGCCGCGGAGTTCGGCCACATCCGGATGGTCCCGGACGGGCTGCTGTGCGGCTGCGGCTCACAGGGCTGCTGGGAGCAGTACGCGTCGGGGCGCGCGCTGGTGAGATACGCCAAACAGCGCGCCAACGCGACCCCGGAGAACGCCGAGATCCTGCTGGGCCTGGGCGACGGCAGCCCCGAGGGCATCGAGGGCAAGCACATCTCCATGGCCGCCCGCCAGGGCGACCCCGTCGCCGTGGACTCCTACCGCGAGCTGGCCCGCTGGGCCGGCGCCGGCCTCGCCGACCTGGCCTCCCTCTTCGACCCGTCCGCCTTCATCGTCGGCGGCGGCCTCTCCGACGAGGGCGAGCTGGTCCTGGACCCGATCCGCAATTCCTACAAGCGCTGGCTCGTCGGCGGCAACTGGCGCCCGGTCGCCGAGGTCATCGCCGCCCAACTGGGCAACGAGGCGGGCCTGGTGGGAGCGGCGGACCTGGCGAGAGAGCCGGCCCCGATCATGTAACTGCCGGGAACTCCCCGCGCCCTGCTTTCAGGGGCGCGGGGAACCGCGCGGGGAACCACGACGCACCGGCACCCGCAAACGGACAAATACCCCGAGCTCCTAGGCGTATCTTGATCCGCATGGTGATGCCCAACTCCCGCACAAACCCCGACGGTTCGGCAACCATCCGCGTCCTCAGCTACAACATCCGCTCCCTGCGGGACGACACGGACGCCCTCGCCCGAGTGATCACCGCCTGCGCCCCCGACCTGGTCCTCATCCAGGAAGCCCCCCGTTTCTTCCGCTGGCGCAAGAAACTCGCGAGGCTGGCCGCGGCCTCCGACCTGCTGGTCCTCTCCGGCGGGGCCACCGCCTCCGGCCCGGCGCTGCTGTGCAACCTCCGCACCACCGTCGAGCGCACCGAGGACGTACTGCTGCCGCTCACCCCCGGCCTGCACAGACGCGGCTTCGCGACCGCGGTGGTCCGCTTCGGGCGGGCCCGCCTCGGCGTCCTGTCCTGCCACCTCTCGCTGCAGAAGGACGAGCGGTACGAGCAGGGCGGCATGCTGCTCGACCGCCTCGCCGCGCTGGGCGTGGAGCACGCGGTCGCGGGCGGCGACCTCAACGAACGCCCGGACGGCCGCACCTTCCGGCGCCTCGCCGCAGGCCTCCAGGACTGCTGGACCACCGCCCCCTGGGGCACGGAGTACACCTCCACGCCGGCCGACCCCCACCAGCGCATCGACGCCATCCTGGCCACACCCGGCATCGAGGTCCTCGGCTGCGGGGTCCCCCTGGACCACCCCGGGATCACGGAACACGATCTGAGGGCGGCCACGGACCACCTTCCGGTCCTGGCCGCCCTCAGAGTGCCCGCGACTGTCGACTGACTACGGCCGCTGCTTCACCTTGTCGACGATGGCCCAGCTGTCGAGGTACGAGAGCTGGGTGTACGTCTTCATGTTCGCGCCGTCGCCCGAGGTGCGCTCGTCACGGAAGCCCAGGAACTCGTAGGTCGCCGGGTTGAAGATGAAGTACGAGCCGAAGCCCATCATGCCCGTCGGGTCGTCGTACGTGATGGCCACGCCCGTACGGCCCTTGGCGTCCTTCTGGTTCGGCACCGCCTTCACACCGGGGACCATGCCGAGCGCCTCGTACGCCGCCGGGCGCAGGCCCTCCGGCATCACCGGGACCAGCTTGAGGAGCCCGGCGAGGCTGAAGTGGATGTCGGACCACTCCTGCTCGGTGATGTCGTCGAGCGAGTCGTTCTTGTCGTCGGGCCCGCTCTTGTGCAGCAGCGACAGGATCAGCTTCTCGGGATCGGTCGGGAGCTTCTCCAGCGTGCCCCAGTCCTGCGGCGGCCAGACGCTCTCGTTCTTCTTGAGCGGCGGCGACCACCAGCCATGGCCGATCTCCATGATCCAGGAGCGCTGGGACCCGTCCACAGAGCGCCAGTTCTCGTCGACGTAGCTCTTCGTGGTGCCCGTCTTCTGGTTGGTCTCCTTGATGATCTCCTTGGTGTAGAGGAACTGGTCGTCGCGCGGCGCCGCGGCCTGCTCGTGCTTGCGGGCGTACGCCGCCGCCCCGTTCAGCACGGTCCGCGCGCTCACGTTCTCCATGGACGGGTTGCCGCTGGCCGGTGGCTTCGCGGTCTTCCCGGTGCCGCCGTCGTCCTGCACCGCGACCAGCACACCGGCGGCGACCGCCGCCGCCAACGCGCCGGTCAGAGCGACGCGCAGCACGGGGCGGCGCCGCATGAGCGGAACGGGTCCGCGTGCCGTGTGCTTCGCCTCCGTGGCGTTGATGGTGGCGAGCAGGCGGGCCCGCCCGCGTCGCCGGGTCTCGTCGTCGAGCGGGGGGACCCCCGCGTCGAATGCGGCGAGGTCTCTCAGGTCCCTCGACTCGTCGATGTCACGCATGGGCGTCTGCCTCTCGGAAAGCTGTCGGATCGGATCCGCCCAGTGCTTCGCGCAATCTGCTGCGAGCCCGGTGCAACCGGGATCTGACCGTGCCGACGGGTACGCCGAGGGCCTCGGCGGCCTCCTCGTAGTCGAGGCCGCCCCACGCGACCAGCAGGACGACATCGCGGTGCCGGGCTGACAACCCGGCCAGCGCGGCAGCCAACTCCCGGCGCACCCCCGTGGCACCGGCCCTGGCCACCGCGCGCTCCGCGACCGCCTCCTCGTGCTCCACCGGCGCCGGAACCCGGGCGAGCGCCTTGAAACGGCGCGCCTCGGCTCGGCGGTGACGGCTCACGAGATTGGTCGCGATGCCGAACAACCAGGGGCGGGCGTCGGCCCGCTCCAGGTCGTACCTGTGGCGTCGCTGGAAGGCGGTGACGAAGGTCTCCGCCATCAGATCCTCCGCCGCCTCCGGACCGAGACGCCGGGCCGCGTATCTGTGCACGGCGTCGGCGTACCGGTCGTAGAGCGCGGCGAACTGCTCGGGCTCGTCCCGGGACCGCTCGATCACGCGGGCGTCACTCTCCTCGCGCTCCTCCGCGCGGATGCGGACGCCCGGGGGCTCGACGGTCATCGGGGCTCCTTTCGTTCGTCTGAACGCCTCGAAGGCTTGGGCTCGTTCGTGTTGTTCTTCGTGTTGTTCACCCCTACTTCGCCGCTCGCCCGAATCGAGTTCCATTTCGACCGAGGGATGTTCTCCACTAGGCGTACGACATGGCCGAGGGCCCGTCCGGAACGCTCCCGGACGGGCCCTCGCACACACGAATCACCAGGTCAGACGACCGCGCCCCGCCCCGGGTCGTCGTGCCCCTCCTCGTCGTCGCTCTTCATGCGCATCACCAGCGTGGCGAAGCCGCCGAGGAAGCCGCCGATGCCGAGCGTGGTGAGCCACCAGGTCATGTCCCAGCCGAGCAGCACGGCGAGCAGCAGCAGGACCGGGCCGCCGACCACGCCGAGCCACGCGAACTTGGCGGTCGCGTCCGCCTCGGGCAGCGGGGGCGGCTCGGGCGGGACGAAATGGCCCTCGTCGTCATCGTCCTCCTCGTCGTCCTCGGCGGTGTCCTCCCCGACGGGGTCGGGCACGCTGTAGTCGCGCGGGCCGCCGACGCCGGGCGCGAACGCGACCGAGCTGCCGAGTGCCCTGGGCGCCGAGGGGCCGCCCTGCTCGGAGGCGCCGGAGGGCTTGTCGGAGGAGTCGTCCGGCTCGGTCGGCTCGAGCAGTGCCAGGTCCTCGATCGACTTGAACGGCTTGGCACCGGGCGGGTCCGGCGGCTCCGCGCCGAACCCGGCGACGATCGCCTGCCATGCCGCGTCCTCGTCGAACGGCACGTGCTGCTCCTCGCCCGGCGGCTCGGCCGGGGGCTCACCCCGGGAGCCACCGCCGCGCTCACCGAGAGGCGCGCCCTTCTCCTCCGGCTCACGCTCGGAGTCGTGCTCAGCCACCAGTGGCCGTCCCTTCCCTCTGCTCCCGCTGCTTCCCGGATCCCGCGCCGGACTGCTCCGCGGAACCCTTCTCGGACTGCCGTACGGATCGCGGGCCCGACTCCTTCACGGAATCCGCCACCGACCCGCTGTCCGTCGCTTTCCCGGTCTGTTCCACGGCCCCCGCCCCGGACTCCGACGCCGCCTTGCCCGCGGCCGGCGCGATCCGGGTGATGAACGTGTGGCTCTGCTCGAAGATCAGGTCCGCGTCATGGTCCAACGTCGCGACATGGTGGCTCTGTTCCAGCACGATCTCCGTGACGTCCGTCGAGGACACCCGGCCAAGGACGCGCTCGGAGTCGACGGGCGGTACGACATGGTCCCGCGCGCTGTGGAGCAGCAGCAACGGCTGGGTGACCTGCGGCAGCTCGCCGTCGACGAACCGCAGGAAGGTCCGCAGCGAGTGCGCCGCGTGCAGGGGCACCCTGCTGTACCCCAGCTCCTCGACGCCCTCCTTCGCGATGTCGCTCGTGATCCCCTTCGCCGTGGGCAGGAAGTGACGGGCCACGGGCAGGGCGTGCGCGGCGAGGCCGTGCACCTTGTTCGCCGGGTTGACGACGACGATGCCGTCGACCGCCTCCCCGTGCTTCGCCGCCAGCCGAAGCGCCAGCGCGCCTCCCATGGACAGCCCGGCCACGAACACCCGGGCGCAGCTCTCGCGCAGGGCCCACAGCTCGCGGTCCACCTCCGCGTACCAGTCCTGCCAGCCGGTCGGCCGCAGCTCCTCCCAGTGGGTCCCGTGCCCCGGCAGCAGCGGCAGCCGCACCGTCAGCCCGCGCGCGGCGAGGTACTCCCCCCAGGGGCGCAGCGACTGCGGGGAACCGGTGAAACCGTGGCAGAGGAGGACTCCTACCTCCCCGCCCTCATGGCGGTACGGCTCGGCTCCGGGAAGGACCGGCACGTGTCGGGCTCCTGTTCATGAGAAGGGCGTGAGTCCAGATGTTGTTCACCGTACGCGACCGCACTGACACCGACCAGGGGCTTCGCCCCGCCACGGAGCGGACACCGGGCGGGACCGGACAGGGGCGGTCGGCCGCTTCCTCCGGGCGCCGGGTTAAGGTCTGATCTACAGAACACAGAGAGGCACTCGGTTGTTGTACGGCGCGATGAAGGTCGCTATCGGGGGACCGCTGAAGGTCACCTTCAGGCCCTGGGTGGAAGGCCTGGAGAACATTCCCGCCGAGGGCCCCGCGATCCTGGCGAGCAACCACCTCTCCTTCTCGGACTCGTTCTTCCTGCCCGCGGTCCTCGACCGCAAGGTCACGTTCATCGCGAAGGCCGAGTACTTCACCACCCCCGGTGTCAAAGGCAAGTTGACGGCCGCCTTCTTCAAGGGCGTCGGCCAGCTTCCGGTGGACCGCTCCGGGGCGCGCGGCGCGGGAGAGGCCGCCGTCAGGAGCGGCATCCAGGTCGTCGAGCGCGGCGAGCTGTTCGGTATCTACCCGGAGGGCACCCGCTCGCCCGACGGCCGCCTCTACCGCGGCAAGCCCGGCGGTCTCGCCCGCGTGGCCCTCGCCACCGGCGCGCCCGTGATCCCGGTCGCGATGATCGACACGGAGAAGATCCAGCCGCCCGGCCAGGTCATGCCGAAGCTGTTGCGCCCCGGCATCCGGATCGGCAAGCCTCTCGACTTCCGCCGCTACCAGGGCATGGAGCACGACCGCTTCGTCCTGCGGGCGCTGACCGACGAGGTCATGTACGAGATCATGACGCTCTCCGGCCAGGAGTACGTCGACATGTACGCGACCGCCGCCAAGCGCCAGATCGCGGACGCGGCCAAGGTGGAGAAGGAGGCCGAGAAGGCCGCCAAGGCCTCGCAGGCACGCACGGACAAGGACCCGTCGGGTTCGTAACCTCGCGTTCCCGGATACGGTCGCGTACGCGAGGCGTTCATCGGGGGCGGACGGGTGGGGGACAGCGTGGCCAAGCGCGAGAGAGTCATGAGGATGTCGGTCGAGCAGCCGCTGTGGCGCGCCCTCACCGGCTACCGGCTCCTGACGATGGTGTACGTGATCGGCCTGTTCGCCAGCGCGTACGACAAGTTCGACCGCCCCTGGCTGGCCGTCGCCTACCTGGCCGTGCTGTCCGGCTGGACCCTGCTGACCCTGCCCAAGGTGGCCAACGCGGCCAACTGCACCAAGCGGTTCCTCGCCGCCGACCTCACAGTCGCGCTCGTCGGCATCCTGCTCACGCGGTTCGCCGACTCGACCGCGCGGGTGGAGGCGGGCGGTCCGACCCTGCCGTCGATATGGACCGCGGGCGCGGTGCTGGCCTTCGCCATCAAGGGCGGCTGGCGCTGGGCCGCGTTCGCCTCCACGCTCGTCGCCGTCGCCAACCTCATCCATCGCGGCGCCCCGACCCGCGACACCATCCACAACGTGCTGCTGGTCTGGGTCGCCTCCATCGCCATCGGGTACGTCGTCGAGGTCGCCCGCGCCTCGGAGCGCACGCTCGCCCGCGCCCTGGAGATCGAGGCCGCGACCCGTGAACGGGAGCGGCTCGCCCGGGACATCCACGACGGCGTGCTCCAGGTCCTCGCCATGGTCCAGCGGCGCGGCACCGCCCTCGGCGGCGAGGCCGCCGAGCTGGGCCGGATGGCGGGCGAGCAGGAGGTCGCGCTGCGGACGCTCGTCTCCGGCGGTCTGGTCCCCGTCTCGCGGGTGTCGGAGGACGCGGCCGAGGGTGCGCTCGTCCGGGCGGTGGAGGAACCGGACGACATGTCCACTGGCCCGGTGGATCTCCGCGCGCTCCTCGTCCCGTTCGCCGCCGCGGACGTCACCCTCTCCGAGCCCGGCAGCCCCGTACCGCTGTCCCCGCCCGCCGCGCGCGAGCTGGCGGCGGCCGTCGGTGCCGCCCTGGACAATGTCCGTAAGCACGCGGGAGCGGAGGCCAGGGCCTGGATCCTGGTCGAGGACTGGCCGGACGAGGTGATCGTGACCGTACGGGACGACGGGCCGGGCATCCCCGAGGGGCGGCTCGCGCAGGCCGAGGGCGAGGGCCGGCTCGGAGTGGCCCAGTCCATCCGGGGGCGGCTGCGCGACATCGGCGGCACGGCCGAGCTGATCTCGGTCCCCGGGCAGGGCACGGAAGTCGAGCTGAAGGTACCGAAGGCCCCACAGGGGCCGAAGGACACACGGGGGAAGGCGGAGAAGCGGTGACGGAGAGCAGGACAGTGGCCGGACAAGCACAGCGGAACGGCGGCGCCGGGGGCGGCGGGATCAGGGTCATGGTGGTGGACGACCACCCCATGTGGCGTGACGCCGTCGCCCGGGACCTGGCCGAGTCGGGCTTCGACGTGGTCGCCACGGCGGGCGACGGCGACCAGGCCGTACGCCGTGCGCAGGCGGTGGGGCCCGACGTCCTCGTGCTGGACCTCAACCTGCCGCTGAAGCCCGGCGTCCAGGTCTGCAAGGAACTGGTGGGCGTCAACCCGGCCCTGCGCGTGCTGGTCCTCTCGGCGAGCGGTGAGCACGCGGACGTACTGGAGGCGGTGAAGTCCGGCGCGACGGGCTATCTGCTGAAGTCGGCGTCGACCGAGGAGCTGATCGACGCGGTGCGCCGCACGGCCGTCGGCGACCCGGTGTTCACCCCCGGCCTCGCGGGCCTGGTCCTCGGTGAGTACCGCCGCCTGGCCTCCGAGCCGGCGCCCGCCGCGGGCGCCGACGAGCCCAAGGCGCCGCAGCTCACCGAGCGCGAGACCGAGGTGCTCCGCCTGGTCGCCAAGGGCCTGAGCTACAAGCAGATCGCCGAGCGCCTGGTCATCTCGCACCGCACGGTCCAGAACCACGTCCAGAACACCCTCGGCAAGCTCCAGCTCCACAACCGGGTCGAGCTGGTCCGCTATGCCATAGAGCGGGGTCTCGACGACGAGTAAACGCCCCGAATCACTCCATAGGGTGAAGGTGATTTGATCAACTCACCTGCAATCACCCGGAATTCGCCGGATTTGACCTCCCGTACATGCCGAAGTGACGTGGATCACTATTAGCGTGACCTTCACCAGGCAACCGCGGCGAAGGGACATTTCCATGCGGGTCGGAGTACTGACCGGAGGCGGCGACTGCCCCGGGCTCAATGCCGTCATCCGGGGCATCGTCCGCAAGGGCGTGCAGGAGTACGGCTACGACTTCGTCGGCTTCCGGGACGGCTGGCGGGGACCGCTGGAGAACGACACCGTACGGCTCGACATCCCCACCGTGCGCGGCATCCTGCCCCGCGGCGGCACCATCCTCGGCTCCTCGCGCACCAACCCGCTGAAGCAGGAGAACGGCATCCGCCGCATCAAGGACACCCTCGCCAAGCAGGAGGTCGGGGCGCTCATCGCGATCGGCGGCGAGGACACGCTCGGAGTCGCCGCCCGCCTGTCCGACGAGTACGGCGTGCCGTGCGTGGGCGTCCCGAAGACGATCGACAACGACCTGTCCGCCACCGACTACACCTTCGGCTTCGACACCGCGGTCGGCATCGCCACGGAGGCCATCGACCGCCTCCACACCACCGCCGAGTCCCATATGAGGGTCCTGGTCTGCGAGGTGATGGGCCGTCACGCCGGCTGGATCGCCCTCCACTCCGGCCTCGCCGGCGGCGCCAACGTCATCCTCATCCCCGAGCAGCGCTTCGACCTCGACCAGGTGTGCGCCTGGATCACCTCCCGCTTCAAGGCGTCGTACGCCCCGATCGTGGTCGTCGCCGAGGGCGCGATGCCCAAGGACGGCGATGTGGTGCTGAAGGACGGGTCGCTGGACTCCTTCGGCCATGTCCGCCTGTCCGGGGTGGGCGAGTGGCTGGCGAAGGAGATCGAGAAGCGCACCGGCAAGGAGGCCCGCACGACGGTCCTGGGACACATCCAGCGGGGCGGCACCCCCAGCGCCTTCGACCGCTGGCTCGCCACCCGCTTCGGCCTCCACGCCATCGAGGCGGTCCGGGACGGCGACTTCGGCAAGATGGTCGCCCTGCGGGGGACGGACATCGTCCGCGTCCCCATCGCGGAGGCCACGGCGAAGCTGAAGACGGTGGACCCGAAGCTGTACCAGGAGGTGGGCGTCTTCTTCGGCTGACCCGGGGCCCCCGCGCCCCGTCAGGGGCGCGGGGAACCGCGCGGGCAACCTCGTGGGCTACACGGAGCGCCGGCCCGAGAACGTGCCCGTCCCCCGCACCTGCCCCACCAACTCCCGCACCACATCCGCCCCGTTCAGCGTCAGCACCGACTCCGGATGGAACTGCACCCCCGCGAACCCGGCCCCGCGTACGGCGTGCACCTCCCCGTTCTCCGCCCGGCTGATCTCGATGCCGTGCACGGCCAGCTCCCGGGCCGCCTCGTCGTCGCAGCGCGCCACGAAGCTGTTGTAGAAGCCGACGGTCTCGGTCCGCCCGAACAGGTCGATCGTCGTCTGCGCGCCCTGGTACGGCACCTCCTTGCGCACGATCTCCAGGCCCAGCTCGGCCGCGATCAGCTCGTGCCCGAGGCAGACGCCGAGGACGCCGTGCCGGTGGATCCGGAGCACCTCGGCGGTCAGGCCGCGCAGGAACCGCATCTTCGGGTCGGCCGGGTCGCCCGGGTCACCGGGTCCGGGGCCCAGCACCACCGGCCCCTCGTGCGAGAGCACCGCCTCCCGCAGCCCGGGCTCGTCGTAGCGCCGGACGGTGACCTCAAGACCGCCCGAGCGCAGCACATGCGCGAGCATCGCCGTGAAGGTGTCCTCGGCGTCGACGACCAGCGCGTGGCCCCGCAGGGACTCCGACTGCTCCTGCATCCGCAGCCAGAACGGCGCCAGTGAGGACCGGCGCCCGTCGAGCGCCGCCCGCACCCGGGGGTCGTCCGCCAGCCGGGGCCGTACGCCCTCCTCGCGCGGCCGCCGCCCGAGAACGCCCAGGGCCGCCAGCACCCCCGCCGCCTTCGCGTGGGTCTCGGCGACCTCGCTCGCCGGGTCCGAACCCCGCACCAGCGTGGCGCCCACCGGCACTCTCAGCCGGCCGTCGGCCGCGATGTCCGCCGTACGGATGAGGATGGGGGAGTCGAGGGTCTGGGCACCGCCCGCGTCCCGGCCCAGCAGCGCCAGCGCGCCGGCGTAGTAGCCGCGCCCGCCGACTTCGTGGCGCTCGATGACCCGGCAGGCGTTCTGCACCGGCGAGCCGGTGACCGTCGCCGCGAACATGGTCTCCCTCAGGACCTCCCGCACATCCAGCGAGGACTTCCCGCGCAGCTCGTACTCGGTGTGCGCGAGGTGTGCCATCTCCTTCAGCCGGGGGCCGACCACCACGCCGCCCATGTCGCCGACCGTGCACATCATCTTGAGTTCCTCGTCGACGACCATCGACAGCTCCTCGATCTCCTTGCCGTCGGCGAGGAAGTCGAGCAGATGCTCGGGTGTCGGGCCGTTGGCCGGGTAGCGGTACGTGCCGCTGATCGGGTTCATCACGACCGTGCCGCCGGACATACGGACGTGCACCTCGGGGCTCGCGCCGACGAGGGTCCGCTCACCTGTGTGCACGACGAACGTCCAGTACGCGCCCCGCTCGCCTTCGAGGAGCCGCCGGAAGAGCGCGAGGGCGTCCGCGCGCGAGAACCCCGGGATCTCGCCCTCGTATGTCCGCCGGATCACGAAGTTCGCGCCTTCGCCGTGCCCGATCTCCTCGCGCAGCACCCGGCCGACGATCTCCGCGTACTCCTCGTCGGCCACGTCGAAGCCGCCGCCCCGGACCTGGACGTCGTGCGCGGGCAGCTCGGTGAGGGCCTGGGCGAGCGGCAGTTCGTACGACTCCTCCGGCGTCAGCACCGACAGGGGGGTGCCGTCGTCGCGAACGTCGAAGCCGCGTTCGCGGATCTGACGGAAGGGGACGAGGGCCAGCCCCTCCTCGGGGAGGTCGGCGAGCCGCTCGTACGTGGTGACCGGGCCGAGCAGGACCTCGACGGTGTCGTGGTCGTGGAGGCCCGGGGTGCGGCGGCGCAGCAGGGCGAACGGGCGGGGATCGTCGAGCAGATCGTGCAGATGCATGGGGCGTTCCTCATTCCTGGCGGTGATCGAGGAGGAACGGACCCGGTCGCGAAAACACCGAAGGCCGCCCCTCGGGCGGCCTTCGCGAAGTCGTGCGTACGCGCAGTCAGTGGGCCGCCGGGAGGACGGTCCACCACCAGTTCTGGTTCTGGGTCGAGTGCGCGAACATGCGCCGCACCTTACACGAGGCGCCAACGAGTCACGGTTCAACGACACCCAGGACCCCGCGCGGATCGCCGTACCGCAGGCCACCGGTAGCAAAGCGGCACCGGCGGAAATCCTGGCCCGGCCGCCCTCCCGGAAGGCGGGCCCAGCGGTTCCGGTGCTCGTCCAAGGGAGCAAGGGCCTCTGTAGGGTCTGCGACGGCGACAACTCCGACGGCCGTCCCTGAGGCCCTGGACCTCCTCGCCTCCCGCGCCGGCTCCGGCCGCCGGCACCACGACCTGGGAGTCAGCCCCGAATGACCGCGCACGACATCGCCCGCCTGCTGCCCGCCGTACCCGACCTGAGGGACCGGCTCCGGGCCATGGCGATGCTGGAGGCGATCCTCAGCCCAGAGCGGGCCGACCGGTACCACTCCTACGACCGCGCCTGGTCGCCCGGCGTCGAGGTGGCCACCATGAGCACCGGCTCGGGCGACGAGTTCTCCGTGGTCTTCGAGGACGGCACGGCGTACATCAGGGGCTTCGCCCACGAGTCCCCGATGAGCCCGTACGCGGCCGACGGCCCCTGGCCGGGCGTCCTCGACAAGGTGCCCGAGCCGCTGCGGCGCTGGGTGAGCGAGCCGGCGTTCACCGATGAGGACGGCATCCCGGTGGTCACCGCCTGCCTGTGGCGCGGCCCGTCCGACGACGGCTGGCGCACCGGCGACATCGACTACCCGGACGGCCCCGACCCCGACGGCGCGAACCACCTCTTCCGCCTCCTCGCGACCCCGGGCCCCGCCGCCCCGGACGCCTTCCGCGAGTTCGCCGAGGACCACTACGGCGAGCCCCTGGACCCGGCGGCCGTCCGGCACGTGTACGCCCTGCGCCCGCTGACCGGCGCGGTGGTCGCCGCCCTGAACGGCGACGTCACCCTCGCCGACCTGGCCGAGGACGCCGAGGCCGTGGGCTACCCGCAGGTGGGCTGACCCGCACGGCCCGCCGCAGCCGAACGAGCGGGGAATGTCTCACTTGATGGGCAGGGGGATGGACGCCTGACACAACCCCGTAATGTGGACGTCGTGACCGTGAACGCTAAGTCCAGCGCGAGCGCTGGCAACACCTGGCGAGACCTGCCCGCGGCGCAGCAGCCCGAGTACCCCGACACCGAGGCTCTGCGCGCAGTCGTTGCGGAGCTCGAGTCGTATCCGCCGCTCGTCTTCGCGGGCGAGTGCGACCAGCTGCGCGCCCGGATGGCGGCCGTCGCCAAGGGAGAGGCGTTCCTCCTCCAGGGCGGCGACTGCGCGGAGGCCTTCGACGCCGTCTCGGCCGACCACATCCGCAACAAGCTGAAGACGCTGCTCCAGATGGGCGCCGTCCTCACGTACGCGGCCTCCGTGCCGGTCGTGAAGGTCGGCCGCATCGCCGGGCAGTACTCCAAGCCCCGCTCCAAGGGCACCGAGACCCGCGACGGCGTGACCCTGCCGACCTACCGCGGCGACTCGGTCAACGGCTTCGACTTCAACGAGGCCGCCCGCATCCCGGACCCCGAGCGCCTGAAGCGGATGTACAACGCCTCCGCGTCCACGCTCAACCTGGTGCGCGCCTTCACCACCGGCGGTTACGCCGACCTGCGCCAGGTGCACGCCTGGAACCAGGACTTCGTGAAGTCGTCCCCGTCCGGCCAGCGCTACGAGCAGCTCGCCCGCGAGATCGACAACGCGCTGAACTTCATGCACGCCTGCGGGACCGACCCGGAGGAGTTCCGCACCGTCGAGTTCTTCTCCTCGCACGAGGCGCTGCTGCTGGACTACGAGTCGGCGCTGACCCGCGTGGACTCGCGCACGGGCCGGCTGTACGACGTCTCCGCGCACATGGTGTGGATCGGCGAGCGCACCCGCCAGCTGGACCACGCGCACATCGAGTTCGCCTCGCAGATCCGCAACCCGATCGGGATCAAGCTCGGCCCGACGACCACGGCCGAGGAGGCGCTCCAGTACATCGAGCGTCTCGACCCCGACCGCGAGCCGGGCCGGCTGACCTTCATCGTCCGCATGGGCGCCGACAAGGTCCGCGACAAGCTCCCCGAGCTGGTCGAGAAGGTCACCGCCTCCGGCGCGACCGTGGCCTGGGTGACCGACCCGATGCACGGCAACACCTTCGAGGCGGCCTCCGGCCACAAGACCCGCCGCTTCGACGACGTGCTCGACGAGGTCAAGGGCTTCTTCGAGGTCCACAAGGGCCTGGGCACCCACCCGGGCGGCATCCACGTGGAGCTCACCGGCGACGACGTCACCGAGTGCGTGGGCGGCGGCGACGAGATCTTCGTCGACGACCTCCACCAGCGTTACGAGACGGCCTGCGACCCCCGGCTCAACCGCAGCCAGTCCCTTGACCTGGCGTTCCTGGTCGCGGAGCTGTACCGCGACTAGTGACAGCTGACGCAACAGAGTGGAGTGGGGCGCGGATCACATACGATCCGCGCCCCACTCCACTTTTGCGCTCCCGGAGTGCCGGGTAAGGTTAGGTTAGCCTTATTGATCTCGGCGGGAGGTGAATCCGCGTGTACGTCTGCAGCTGCTTCCAGGTGACTGAAGCGCAGGTCCAGCAGCACGCGGACAGGGGAGCCTGTACGCCCCGCCAGATAGCCTCCGCCTGCAAGGCCGGCACGGACTGCGGCTCGTGTGTCCGCCGGATCCAGGCGATTCTCGGCCGGGGCGCGTTCCCGCGCCGTGACCTGGCCGACCGGAGTGAGCCGGTTCTGACCGAACTCGAGGAAGCGGCGTAGCTCAGCTCTCCGGCTGCTCGATCAGCTGCGCGAGGTAGAGCGCCTCACCGAGCTTCTCCAGCAGCTCCAGCTGGGTGTCGAGGTAGTCGATGTGGTGTTCCTCGTCCGCGAGGATCGACTCGAAGATGTTCGCCGAGGTGACGTCGCCCTTCTCGCGCATCACCTTGATACCGCGCTTGAGCCGGTCGATCGCCTCGACCTCGATCTGCCGGTCGGCCTCGAACATCTCCTTGACCGTCTGCCCGACCCGGACGTGGAACAGCCGCTGGTAGTTCGGGAGCCCGTCCAGGAACAGGATCCGGTCGGTGAGCACTTCCGCGTGCTTCATCTCGTCGAACGACTCGTGCCGCGTGTACTTCGCGAGCTTCGTCCACCCGAAGTTCTCCTGCATCTTCGCGTGCAGGAAGTACTGGTTGATCGCGGTCAGTTCGGCGGTCAGCTGCTCGTTGAGGAATTCGATGACCTCGGGGTCGCCCTGCATCGCTACGGGTTCCTTCCAAGCGGGGAACTAGGAGGTTGCGCCGCGATGATTGCACCGGCATCGAAGATCGTCCAGTAAGTGCAAGCTTAGTAAGTAAGTCCATCCTTAGTCCGATTTGCCCGAATGAACTCGATCTTGGTCATGGGCATCGCCCGAGGTCTGTCAGGATGGAGTCATGGGTCAGCCGGCGGAACGCGAAGCAGAGGATCGCGCATCGGGGAACGCGAACCGGCCGCAGCTCCCGCCGGGACAGCGACTCCAGCGCGGCTGGCCGGTCACGCACTACGGCCCGGTCCCCAAGTTCCGCCCGGAGCGCTGGGACTTTAGGGTCTTCGGCGCCACGGCCGACGGCGAGAAGCGCGCCTGGACCCACGAGGAGTTCACCGCTCTGCCGTACGCCACGGTCGTGGCCGATCTGCACTGCGTAACGAAGTTCAGCATGGTCGGCGCGGAATGGGGAGGCATCCCCGCCCGTACGATCCTGGACACCGTCCCTCCGGCGCCCGAGGTCACCCATGTGATGGTGTGGGCCGAGTACGGCTTCAGCTCCAACCTCCGCCTCGCCGACTTCGCCTCCGACCGCACGATCTTCGCCACCCACAAGGACGGCGAACTGCTGACCGCGGAGCACGGCTTCCCGGTGCGGCTGGTGGTGCCACACCTGTACGCCTGGAAAGGCCCCAAGTGGGTCCGCGGCATCGAGTACATGACCACCGACCGGCGCGGCTTCTGGGAGGAGCGCGGCTACCACAACATCGGCGACCCCTGGCAGGAGCAGCGCTACTCCTACCAGGAGGAGCCCGGGGAGGGCCCCGAGCTCTGACGTCCGGCGACGCCCACGGTCAGTGGCGGAACTGGTGCATCCACGATTGGCGTGCCCCCGTGCCCCCGTGCCCCCGTGCCTCGTGCCCCGTGCGCGCGTGCCCCTTGCCGCAGCCGATCAGACCCGGGTCGCCGCCCTCAGGCCGACACCCCTTCATCACTCCCCGTGGCGTGAGTGCGTAGCCGAAGAACAACGCGAGCGCGATCACCGGCGCCGTTGTCGGCGCCGTATACCCGCCTGGGGTGCTTCTCGACGCGGTGGTCCGCGTCAGCCGTCCCGCAGCTTCTTCAGCCGCTCGACATCCGCCGCGTGCCCTTCCTGCCCGCCGGGCGTCTCGATGATCAGGGGCACGCCCTCGGTGGCCGGGTGGGTCATCAGCGCGCGGAACGGGTCCTCGCCGATGTGCCCGGAGCCGATGTTCTCGTGGCGGTCCTTGTGCGCGCCGACCACATCCTTGGAGTCGTTGGCGTGGATCAGTTTCAGCCGCCCCGCGCCGACGGTCTCCACCAGCAGATCGAGGGTCTGGTGCATCCCGCTCGGACCGGTCAGGTCGTGCCCGGCCGCGAAGATGTGGCAGGTGTCCAGGCAGACGCCCAGCTTGGGATGCGCGTCGAGCGCCTCGAAGTAGGGCCCGAAGTCCCAGGTGCGCGAGCACAGGGACGCCCCCTGCCCGGCGGTCGACTCCAGCAGCAGATACGGGTCGTCGTCATGCGTCAGCTCGTCGAGCAACGGCAGCAGATACTCCCGCACCTGCTTCAGCGCGACGGACCGCTCCCGCCCACCGGTCGCACTCCCGGTGTGCACGACCACCCCGAGGGCGCCGATCTCCCGCCCCCTGCGCAACGAGTGCCGCAGCGACTCCACGGACTTCTCGACCGTCGCCTCGGTGTGCGACCCGAAGTTGATGAGATACGGGGCGTGCACATACGCCGGAATCGACTCCTCCGCGCACGCCGCACGGAACTCCTCGTCCTGCCGCGGATTCCCGACGGGCGTGGCCCAGCCACGGGGGTTGGCGACGAAGACCTGCACGGTCTCGGCCTTCAGCTCGCGGGCATAGCCCAGCCCGACGGAACTGAGCCCACCGGCGACGGGGACGTGCCCACCGACGGGATTACGAGAACGCCCGACGAGACCGGACGAGGAAGGGGAGGAAGGGGAGGAAGGGGAGAGGGCGACCGAGGACCCGGAAAACCCGGGGGACTGCTGAGTACTCACGGCACCAGGGTGTCATGAGGGGCCGGGGGCTCGGTCGGCGGACCGACCTGTGGTGGCCGCAGGCAGCCGCGCCGCCGTTCCGCGTAGCTGCGGGTAGGGCAGGCGCGGGTGGGCGCAGCGGCACCCCGGGCAGGCACGGGTGGGCGCAGCGGCACCCCGTGAGCGCCGGGCCGCGCGACCGACCCCCGCTCAGCAACAGTTCCCGGGCGCCGACGCACATGAGCCCGACCAAAGCCGGGCTCCGCACCTCCTCGCCGGAGACCTGGCCTCCGCCGACTACCCGATCTCGATCGTGATCTTCGACCCCTTGGGCGCCTTCTCGCCGCCCTCCACCGACTGCTTCTTGACCTCGTCACCGAAGAACCCGAGCAATCCCCGGTCCTCGTCGACCTCGAAGCCCACGGCCTCCAGCTTCTGCCTGGCCTCGTCCACGCTGTCCCCCACGACGTCCGGCACCTCGACCATCACGGGCCCCTTGGAGATCGTCAGCGTGACCGTGTCCCCCTCACCGACCTGCTTGCCGGCCCCGGGCGACTGCTCCGCCACCAACCCCTTGTCGAACTCCGAATTGACCTGCCCCGAGGCGATCTTCACCTTCAGCCCGGACTCCTCGAGCGAGGCCGTGGCGTCCTCGACCGAGGCCCCGGCGACCTCGGGCACCTCCACCGGCGCCCCCCGGCTGACGACGATCGCCACGGCCTTGCCCGACTTGGCGTCCGTACCGGCCCCCGGATCAGTACTGATCACAGCGCCCTTGGCGACATCGGAGCTGAACTCCCGCGTCACCATCCCCGGTTCGAGCCCCTCGCTCTTCAGCCGCTTCTTCGCCTCGCTGAGCGGCACACCCTTCAGATCGGGCACCCGCACGACCTCGGGCCCCTTGGAGATGACCAGCGTCACCGTGTCGTTGTCCCGGATCTGCTCCCCGGGCGCGGGGTCGGTGCTGATCACCAAGCCGCGCTCAACCGTGTCGCTGAACGCGGTGTCGGGGTCGACGACCAGCCCGGCGTCCTCGATCCGCTGCGTGGCCTTGGCCTGGGGCTCCCCCAACACCAGCGGGACCTTCGTGAACTGCCCCGCGTTGATGTACCAGACGCTCGTCCCCACCCCGAGCACGATCAGCACGGCGGCGACGATCGCGAGCACCCCGCGCCGGGGCGCGACGGTCCGGCGCCGCGGCGCCAGTGGCGGCGCCTCGAACCGGCTCGTGCGGTTGACCTGCTGATCGGGCTCGGCCCGGGACACGTTCAGCGAGCGCGGGATCACACTCGTACGGTCCTCGGCGTTGTCGTGCCCGCCCGGCGTCGCCTGCGGGGGCACCGCGTCCAACTGCTCGTCGCTCAGCGGGGTCCGCGCCTGGAGCACCTGGGAGAGCAGCGCGACCGCGTCGTAGGGGCGCAGCTCGGGATTGCGGGCCGTCGCCGAGGCGACCAGCTCGTCCAGCTCGTACGCCAGCCCCGGCACCGCGGCCGACGGCGGCGGCACGTCGTCGTGCAGCGCGTGGTAGAGCACCTGCGCGGGGGAGCCTCCGGCGTGCGGCTTGCCGCCGGTGAGCATCTCGTACAGCATCACGCCGCACGCGTACACGTCGACACGGGTGTCGGTGGTGCCGTGCTCCAGCTGCTCCGGGGCGAGATAGGAGACCGTGCCGAGGACGGTGCCGGTGGTGTTGGTGACGGTGTCCACGGCCCGTACGAGACCGAAGTCGGCGACCTTGACCCGGCCGTCGTCCCCTATGAGCACGTTCTCCGGCTTCATGTCCCGGTGCACGAACCCGGCGCGGTGCGCGGCCCCGAGCGCGGCGAGCACCGGCTCCAGGATGTCGAGCGCGGCCCTCGGCTGGAGGGCGCCGCGCTCGCGCAGTACGTCACGCAGGGTGCAACCGGCGACGTACTCCATCGCGAGGTAGACGTACGACCCGTCGGTGCCCTGGTCGAAGACGCCGACGACGTTCGGATGCGAGAGCCGTGCCACCGACTTGGCCTCACGGATGAAACGCTCGACGAACGAGGCGTCGGCGGCCAGCGTCGGATGCATCACCTTGAGCGCGAGCACGCGGTCGAGGCGGGTGTCCAGGGCTCGGTAGACCGTGGCCATCCCGCCGACCGCGATGCGTGCCTCGACGCGATAGCGACCGTCGAGCACCTGGCCCACAAGCGGGTCCTGAAGGGTCGTGTCCACGCAGGCGAGTGTACGAGCCGCCGCTGACAGCCCCGTCAGTCCCGTGCCAGGCGAGACGGGACTGCAGCAGAGCTGTGACCGAGAGAGGGTGCCACCCGCGCCCCTGAAAGGGGCGCGGGGAACTGCGCGATCAACCACGACGAACCCGCACCCGCCGACGAACCCCACCCGCCCGAGCTCTCCTGCGCAGGCGGGGCCGAAGGGGCGGCAGCCCCTGGGGGGATGGGACGGGTAGGGGTGGCGGGGGCGAAACGAACTCAGAACGCGGGCCGCTCCGGATCCAACCGAGCCATCCCCTCACCCGGCGACGACGCCTCCGCGAAATGCCGCCGAGGAATCCGCCCCGCCCGATACGCCAACCGCCCCGCCTCCACCGCGTTCCTCATGGCGGCAGCCATCAGCACCGGCTCCTGCGCCCGGGTCACCGCCGAGGCGAGCATCACCCCCGCACACCCCAACTCCATCGCCAGCGCGACGTCCGACGCCGTACCGGCCCCCGCGTCCAGAATCACCGGCACACGCGCGTGCTCCACGATCAGCTGGAAGTTGTGCGGGTTGCGGATGCCGAGCCCGGAGCCGATGGGCGACCCCAGCGGCATGATCGCCGCACAGCCGACGTCCTCCAGTCTGCGCGCGAGCACGGGGTCGTCATTGGTGTACGGCAGCACGGTGAAACCGTCGTCGACCAGGGTCTCGGCGGCGTCCAGCAGCTCGATCGGGTCGGGCAGCAGGGTGCGCTCGTCGGCGATGACCTCCAGCTTGACCAGGTCCGTGCCGAGCGCCTCACGCGCGAGGCGGGCGGTCAGCACGGCCTCGCCCGCGGTGAAGCAGCCGGCCGTGTTGGGCAGCACACGGATGCCCAGCTTGTCGAGGACGGAGAGGACCGAGCCGTGCGAGGACGGGTCCACCCGGCGCATCGCGACCGTCGTCAACTCCGTGCCGGACGCGACGAGCGCCCGCTCCAGCATGTCGAGGCTGGGCGCGCCGCCCGTGCCCATGATCAGACGGGACGCGTAGGTCGTACCGCCGAGGACGAAGGGGTCGTCGGCCATGGTCAGCCTCCTTGGACGGCGGTGAGGACTTCCACGCGGTCTCCGTCACGGAGGGCGGTGGCCGTCCACTGCGCGCGTGGGACGACGGTTTCGTTGAGCGCGGCGGCGACACCTGAGGGGGACTGGGTGAGCGTCCGCACAAGGGCGTCGAGGGCCGTGCCGGGAGCGATCTGCCGTCGCTCCCCGTTGACGAGGACGAGCATCGTCTCGGTGGCGCTCACGCGTGCTGCTCCGTGAGTTCGCGGGCCGCCCCGGCGCGGAACCGCAGCGGCGTGAAGTCGCGCGCCTCGTCCGGGAGTTCCCCGGTGGCCAGGACATGGGCCATGACGTCGCCGGTGACCGGGGTGAGGAGCACGCCGTTGCGGTAGTGGCCCGTCGCCAGGAGGAGCCCGTCGAGTTCGGTGGGGCCGAGCAGCGGCGCGTTGTCGGGGGAGCCGGGGCGCAGTCCCGCGCGGGTCTCGGTGAGGGGCAGTTCGGTGATCCCGGGGACGAGTTCGTGGGCGTCCCGCAGCAGTTCGTAGACCCCGCCCGCGGTCACCGTGGTGTCCCAGCCCAGCTCCTCGCTGGTCGCGCCGACGACGAGTTCGCCGTTCTCGCGGGGCACCAGGTAGACGTGGCTGCCGCGGACCACGGCCCGCACGGTCCGGCTCAGGAAGGGCGCGTACCGCTTCGGCACGGTCAGCCGCAGCACCTGCCCCTTCACCGGCCGCACCGGCGGCAGTACTTCGTCCGGCACCCCGGCCAGCCGCCCGCTGTGACTGCCCCCGGCGAGGACGACCCGGTCGGCGGTCAACCGCGTCCCGTCGCCGGCCAGGACCCCCGCGGCTCGTTCCCGGACGACTGACAGCTTTTCGGCCCAGACCCGGTGAAACACCACCCCGGCGCGCTCACAGGCCGTCACGAGGGCCCTGGCGAGCCGTCTCGGGTCGATCTGGTGGTCGCCGTCGACCCGCAGCCCGCCGCGCACACCGGGCGCCAGCATCGGCTCCAGCCGGCGGCACTCGCGTCCGCTCAGCCACTCCGACGCGAGCCCCGACCGGCTCTGCAGCGCGTGCAGTTCGCGCAGATGGGCGCGGTCGTCGGCGTCGAGGGCGACGGCGAGCGTGCCGGACCTGCGGTAGCCGAGGTCCAGGCCGGTCGCCTCGGTCAACTCGGCCGCGAAGTCCGGGTAGCGGCGCGCGGACTCCAGGTTGAGTCCCAGCAGTGTCTGCTCGCCGTAATGCAGTTCGGTCACCGCGGCCAGCATCCCGGCCGCCACCTGCGCGGCCCCGCCGCCGGGCGCGGGATCCACCACGGCCGTGGCGAACCCGCGCAGCGCGGCCCGCCACGCGGTCACCAGCCCGATGATTCCGCCCCCCACGACGAGGACGTCTGACGTGTGCGTACGCGACATGGGCGTCCAGCCCCTCCCTTCGCCGGCATGACCCGGATCAGGTTCGTACGGTCGGAGGCCGCCAGCCTCCCTCTCAGCCCGGTGCGTCCGGGCTCCCGCGAGTGCTCTACGGTGGCCCACCCTAGCCCGTGCCGTTTGCCGCAGTAAGGGAGCCTCATCGCATGGCCCGTTCGCTCGACGGCCTCGTCCTCGCCCCCGTCGCGGACCAAGCCCCAGGTCAGGTGGGCACCCGCACCCGCTTCACGTACCACGAGAAGGACGGTGAGATCTGGGCCGAGTACACGGGCGGCGACGTCGTGCGCGGCAGGCTCGTCGGCACGCGTGCGGGGGACCGCCTGGACTTCCGGTACGTACAGCTGAAGACCGACGGGACCACCTCGTCCGGGCACTGCGTGTCCCAGGTCGTCGAGCTTCCCGACGAGCGCGTACGCCTGGAGGAGACATGGGAATGGGAGTCGCAGCCGGGCAGCGGCACCAGTGTTGTGGAACAGGTCACCGAGCACGACCGCTGACTGACTGATCGTCAGGTGTCTATGGTGACCAGGTGAGCGAGCAGACACAGGCACCGGGGACACCGGGTACGGAGCGGCGGGTCGTCGTCGTGGGCGCGGGCATGGCCGGGGTGCAGACCGCGGTCGTCCTGCGGGAGAAGGGCTTCACCGGCCCCGTCACACTCATCGGCGCGGAGCCGCACCAGCCGTACGACCGGCCGCCGCTGTCCAAGGCCGTGCTGCTCGGCAAGGCCGAGGGCTCCGCCTTCGACGTCGACTTCGAGGCACTCGGTATCGAACTGAGACTCGGCAGCGAGGTGACCGGCGTACGCCCCGGTGACCACGAACTGGACACGGCGACCGGATCCGTCCCGTACGACGTCCTGGTGCTCGCGACCGGCGCGGAACCGATCCGGCTGCCGGGCGCCGAGGGTGTGCCCGGCGTGCATCTGCTGCGCACCCTGGACGACGCCGAGCGGCTGCGGCCGGTGCTGGCCCGGCAGCACGACATCGTGGTCGTCGGGGCGGGCTGGATCGGCGCGGAGTTCGCCACGGCCGCGCGCGAGGCGGGCTGCGCCGTGACCGTCGTCGAGGCCGCGGACCGTCCCCTCGCGGGCGCCCTGCCCGCCGAGGTGGCCGCGCCGATGGCCGCCTGGTACGCGGACAGCGGGACCGTACTGCGCACCCACGCGCGCGTGGAGCGCGTCGAGCCCGGCACGGTGGTGCTGGACGACGGCTCACGCGTGTCGGCCGGCGCGGTGGTCGTCGGCATCGGGGCGCGTCCGGCGACGGCGTGGCTGAGGGACTCCGGGATCACGCTCGGCCGTCACGGCGAAGTGGTCGCCGACGACCATCTGCGCACCACCGCGCCGGACGTCTACGCGGTCGGCGACTGCGCCTCCTTCCCGTCGGGAAGGTACGGCGAGCGGCTTCTGGTCCACCACTGGGACAACGCCCTCCAGGGACCCCGCACGGTCGCCGCGAACATTATCGGCGAGGCCCCGGCGCCGTATGACCCGGTGCCGTACTTCTGGTCGGAGCAGTTCGGCCGCTTCGTGCAGTACGCCGGGCACCACGCGTCGGCCGACACGACTGTCTGGCGCGGCGACCCGGCGACCCCCGCCTGGGCGGTCTGCTGGCTCCGGGAGAACCGTCTGATCGCCCTGCTGGCGGTGGGCCGCCCCCGCGACCTGGCCCAGGGCCGCCGCCTGATCGAGTCGGGGACGCCGATGGACCCGGAGCTGCTGGCCGACCCGTCGCGGCCGCTGAAGGCGGCGACGGCGTAGGAGTCACGCCCACGGTCGGCCCCGTCGAAGGCGCCTCGGCTACCCACTGTCAGTCCCAGATGGCAGTCTTGGTGACGTGACCGAGATTGACGCAAAGATCGATGCTCTCGTGCCCGCGTGGCTGAACCTCCCCGACATCGCAGAGATGCTCGATGTCGAGGTGACCCGCGTGCGGCAGCTGGTCAAGGAGGGCCAGCTCATCGCCGTACGCCGCGGTGAGAACCGCGCGCTGCACGTCCCCGCCGCATTCATCGACGAAGACAAGGTCGTCAAGGGCCTCACCGGCACCCTGACGCTCCTGCGGGACGACGGCTTCACCGACGAAGAAATGCTGGAGTGGCTCTTCACCCCCGACCCGAGCCTGCCCGGCACCCCGGCCCAGGCCCTGAGCGAGAATCGCGGCACGGAGGTGAAGCGTCGCGCCCAGGCGCTCGCCGTCTGACCTGAACGACAGTCCGGCGTACGGGCCGGGGCCCACCGGGGCAACGCTCACGGCCGACCCCGCTCCGCCACGGCCCGTACGCCACCGACACCGACCGACACCGGGGGATTCCCGCGCATGCCCGACGCCACCGCACAGCTCGCCGACGCCCGCGTCTACCTCTGCACGGACGCCCGCAGGCGCCAGGGCGACCTCCCGCAGTTCCTGGACGCGGTCCTCTCCTCCGGCGTCGACATCGTGCAGCTGCGCGACAAGGGCATGGAGGCCGCCGAGGAGCTGGAGCACCTCCGACTCTTCGCCGACGCCTGCGGAAGGCACGGCAAGCTGCTCGCGGTCAACGACCGCGCGGACGTCGCCCACGCCATCGGCGCCGACGTGCTGCACCTGGGCCAGGGCGACCTCCCCGTCCCCGCCGCCCGCGCGATCCTCGGCGACGACGTCCTCATGGGCCGCTCCACCCACGCCGAGCACGAGGCCGCGGCCGCCGCGGTCCAGGAAGGCGTGGACTACTTCTGCACGGGCCCCTGCTGGCCCACCCCCACCAAGCCCGGCCGCCACGCCCCCGGCCTGGACCTCGTGCGGTACACCGCCTCGCTGGGCACCGACCGCCCCTGGTTCGCCATCGGCGGCATCGACCTGGCCAACCTCGACGAGGTCGTCGAGGCGGGTGCCCGCCGCGTCGTCGTGGTCCGCGCGATCACGGAGGCCGACGACCCCGGAGCAGCGGCGGCGGAGTTCGCCAAGCGACTACGTGCCCTCTAGGACGCCGAGCGCCTCGGTGCGGCTGCCGCTGTCCAAGGCGTGGACAGCAGATCGGTAATTTCAGACAAAAGGCCTCCCTCTGGTTGGGTGACCGGTCCGACCTGGCTAACCTGCGGCTATGGCCCTAGGAACCGCGTCCACCCGGACGGACCGCGCGCGTACTGTGCGTGACATGCTCGCCACGGGCAAGACGACGTATTCGTTCGAGTTCTGGGCGCCCAAGACGGAAAAGGGCGAGCGGAACCTGTGGAACGCCCTCCGCAGGATCGAGGCGGTCGCCCCGAGCTTCGTCTCCGTGACCTACGGGGCGGGCGGCTCCACCCGCGCCGGCACGGTGAGGGCGACCGAGCAGATCGCCGCCGACACCACGCTCACCCCGGTCGCCCATCTCACCGCGGTCAGCCAGTCCATCGCCGAACTGCGCAACATCATCGGCCAGTACGCGGACGCGGGCATCCGCAACATGCTCGCGGTCCGCGGCGACCCGCCCGGCGACCCCATGGGCGAGTGGGTGCCGCACCCGCAGGGCCTGACCTACGCGGCCGAACTCGTCCAGCTCATCAAGGAATCGGGCGACTTCTGCGTCGGTGTCGCGGCCTTCCCGGAGATGCATCCGCGCTCCGCGAACTGGGACTCCGACGTGGCCCGCTTCGTCGACAAGTGCCGGGCCGGCGCCGACTACGCGATCACTCAGATGTTCTTCCACCCGGACTCGTACCTGCGTCTGCGGGACGCAGTTGCGAGTGCCGGCTGCGAAACCCCCGTCATCCCCGAGGTCATGCCCGTCACCAGCGTGAAGATGCTGGAGCGTCTGCCGCAGCTCAGCAACGCGGCCATCCCGCAGGCCCTGAAAGAGCGGATCCTCACAGCCAAAGACGATCCGGCCGCTGTACGCTCCATTGGCATCGAGTTCGCCACGGAGTTCTGTGCGAGGCTGCTGGCCGAGGGAGTCCCCGGGCTTCACTTCATCACGCTGAACAACTCCACCGCGACACTGGAAATCTACGAGAACCTGGGCCTTCACCACCCGCCGCGGGCCTAGACCGGTCGCACTCGCGTACGACACACTGCGGAGCGGCCACAGGGAGAGGGGCGTACATGGGCTGGACGGTCCTCTACATCGCGTTCGGAATTGTCGCGTTGTGGCTGCTGGGCGAGGTGTTGCTGCAGTACAAGGCGCGGCTGCGCTGGCGGCTGCTCGCCTTCGTCGGCTTCCTCGGCGTCGTGCTCGGCGTGCTCATCCCCTCCGTGATCGTCATCGCGTTGGGCGCGATCGGCTTCGCGCTCGGTCAGACGTATGTGACGTTGTCGTTCCGTCGTGGCTTCGAGGCGGGCTGGGCCGTTCGCCCCCGCTCCCAGGACGGCGAGCCCGCGGGCGAGAAGAGCGGCAAGAAGCGCCGCCGCGGCGAACCGGAGCGCCTGGACGCGGCGCTGGAGGCCACCGACCTCGAAGCCCCCGCTGCCGGACCGTACAGCCAGGGCGACGACCTGCTCGACCAGGACGACGACGTCTTCGTCCGCCCGCAGTCCGCCGCCGCCCGGACCGACACGGTCTACTCCCCGCAGCCCTTCCTCGACGACGAGACCAGCACCTACGGCGTCTACAACGACAACGCCTTCGCTGCCGCCGCCGAACAGCCCTACGCGACCGCCGACCAGGCGCAGAGCGAGGCCTTCGCCTACTACGGCTACGACCAGCAGCAGAACTACGGGTACGACCAGCAGCAGTACGCCGCCTACTCGGACCCGTACATCGGTACCCAGACCTACGACGCCGCCTACGACCCCTCCTACGGCCAGCAGGGGTACGGGCAGCAGGGCTACGGCCAGGACCAGTACGGCTCCGGCGCGTACGGCGACACCCCGCCCGGCGGTGTCTGGGTCCCCCAGCAGCGCAGCACCGACGACCCGCTCGGCGGCGATCTCCCGCCGGAGCAGCCGTATCCGTACCAGGAGAACGGCAACGGGAGCGCGAACGGGCAGGGGTACGACGAGCAGCAGTACCGGTTCTGACGGTCACGCCGCCGTCCTGCCGGATTCACCAGCCAGGAGCCAGGCCTCTCACTGCGAGCCGCGGAACTCCGGCCCCTCCACGATCAGTCCGGCGACCAGCGCGCCCGACATTCCCGTGTGCGGCAGACCGCCGCCGGGGTGGGCCCAGCCGCCGACCAGATACAGCCCGGGCAGCCGGGTCGTGTTGGACGGGCACAGGAACCGCCCGTCGGCCGCGGCGAGCGTCGGCGGCGACATGGCCTCCGGAAGACGCACCTCGCGCCAGAGCAGCCGCTCCCGCAGCCCCGGCACGGCGGCCTCGGCGGCGGTGACGAGCGACTCCGCGCGCCGCTCGGCGAGGTCGCCCTCCAACCAGTCGGTCTCCGTCGGCACCACCGCGGACACGACCACCGACTCGTGCTCCTCGTCTGGCCGCAGCGCGGGGTCGTCCGGCCGCAGCACGGTCGCCGTGAGCGGCACGAGATCGTCGTTGTCGGGGCGGTGGCTCAGGTGGTCCAACTCGGCCGTGCGGTCCGGGGCGTGCACGACCGTGCGGTGTGCCGCGCCCGCCTCGCGGGCCCCGCGCAGGGCCAGCAGCACGGTGAACCGGCCGGGCCGCGACGACTCCAGGTCGAGCCGTACGTCGCCGTCGTCCTGGAGGAGACGCTCCGTCAGGCCGTTCAGCCGCACCGGATCGATGCCCGCCACGACGTGGTCCGCCTCGGTGAACCCCCCGCCCTCGGCCGCGATCTCGGCCGCGACCTCGACCCCGGCCACGCGGCCGTCCTTCTCGACGATCCGCGTGACCTCGGCGCCGAAGACGAACTCGACCCTCCTCGCCAGACACCGCTCGTACAGCGCCCGCGCCAACTCCCGTATCCCGCCCCGGACATACCAGGTGCCGAAGGCGTGCTCCATGTACGGCAGCACGGCCGCACTCGCCGGGATGTTCCGGGGATCCAGGCCGTACGCGAGCGCGTGGCTCTCCAGCAGGGCCGTCAGCCGGGGGTCGCGCAGCTCCCAGTCGCCGATCTCGGCGAGCGTGCGGGCGCGCCGGGTGCGCAGCAGCCGCTTGTGGGGCACCGACGGGTACGGCTCGCGCTCGGCCAGGACCTTCCAGTCCGGCCGGAGGGGCTCCTCCAGGAGGGGCCGCCGGGTGCGGTCCCAGGCCTCACGGGCCCGCACGAGGAAGTCGCCCCAGCGGTCGCCGGCGCCCGGCCCCAACGCCGTGTTCAGCGCGTCGACCACGCCCGCGCGGGAGGACCCCGGCAACAGCAGATCCGTACCGTCCGCGAAGACGTGCCGGGCAGCCGGGTCCACCTGGACCAGGTCCACGCACTTCTCCAGCGACTCCTTGCCGGTCTTCAGAAACAGATCGCGGTAGACGGCGGGCAGCGGCAGCAGCCCCGGGCCCGTGTCGAAGGCGAAGCCGTCGCGCTCGAAGCGGGCCACCGCGCCGCCGTACGTCGCCGTGCGCTCGTACAGCACCACCCGGTGGCCCGCGACGGCCAGCCGGGCAGCGGCCGCCATCGCGCCCATCCCAGCGCCGATCACCACAATCCGTGCCATGCGGCGACTGTATCGGCCACCACCGACAACGGCCCAGGCCCGGGGGCTGCGCCAGCAACCACGACCTACCCGAACGTACCCGCACCCGCCGACGCACCCGCCCCACCCGGTCTCACAGGGCAGCGCCGGCGAGGGAGTACGCGAACGGACGTGATCGTAACCAGTCGGCAACAGAGCGCTCTGAGGTTGAGCACGGACGTCTGAGTACCCGTACTCAGCCGGTGAGATGAGTACGCGCGCGGATGGGCTCCGACCTGCGTGAACGAGAGAGTGGAGACACGGAAAGGGGCGCGGCTCCGGCACCGCCGACACGGGGCGGCGGAACGGCTCTCGCGCTCTTGACCGCTCCTTCCGTCGACGAGGGTCACGAGAACAGACCGACGGGTCGGCGGGAGCGAGGCACGGGGGAAGTACGGGGGATACGGGGGAGGCGCCGGTTCGAGGTGGCCCGCGGGGGACGCGGCCAGTTCGAACCGGCGCTTTCATATGAGCTCCGCCCGCCCGGGTCGGCCCGCCTGCCCCGGCTACCGGTTGCCGCTCACCCGCCCCTGCAACAGCCGCGACAACGCCGAGTGGACGTCGTCCAGGGAACGCTCCGGCTGGAAGGCCTTCCAGTCCAGCGCCGCCACGAGGACCATGCCGACGAGTGCCGACGCCGTCAGCCCGACATCGATCTCGTCGCTCAGCTCACCCGCCGCGACCCCTTCCCGCAGGACGCCCTCGACGACCGCGACCGCCTCCTGCCGGACCACCATCAGCGTGGACTGCCAGGCCCGGTTGGTGCGCCACAGCTCGGCCACGTACAGCTGGGTGAAGGACGGGTAGCGGTCGATGAAGACGAGACCGGCCCGGATCATCGCGTCCAGCGCGTCGACCTTGCTGCCGCCCTCCTCGGCGGTCCGCTCCGCCGCTTCCCGCAGGGAAGCGGTGAGGAGCCCCACGCCGTGCCGCAGCAACTCCTCGAAGAGGACCGACTTGCTCGCGAAGTTGTAGTAGACCGTGCCCTTGGCGACGCCGGCGCGCTCGGCGATCTCGTCCACCGTCGTGGCGGAGAACCCCTGTTCGGCGATGAGGGTGACGGCGGCCTCGTAGAGCTTCTGCCGGGTCGCCTCGCGGCGGCCCCCGCCTGCGCCGCCGGGGGCTTTGCTGCTTTCCATGGCCCTGATTGTCACAGGAACCGGGGCATGGGTGGTCACAGGCTCAACTCCGGGTGCAGTCGGTCCAGGGTCCACACCTGCTTGCGGCGGGCGGCGACCGCGGTGAGCGCCAGGGCGCCGGCGGTGAAGGCCACGAGTACCGCGCACGCCTGCCACACCGGGCCCAGGCCGCCGCCCGTGATCAGCCTCCTGAGGGCCTCGACCACGTAACTCATCGGCAGGAAGGGGTGGATCGCGTTGAAGAAACCGGGGCTCGTCTGCACGGGATACGTGCCGCCCGCGGACGTCAACTGGAGCATGAGGAAGGCGAGGACGAGGATGCGGCCCGCCGCGCCGAAGCGGGCGTTCAGCCACTGCACGATCGCCGCGAAGCACGCCGTCACCAGGAACAGGAAGCCCACCGTCCCGGCCGCCCGCGCCATCTCCAGGCCGACGGCGAAGTGGAGCACCGCCATGAGCGCGGCCGTCTGGAGCACGCCCAGCGCGGCCACCGGCAGCCAGCCCGCCAGCGCGATCCGCCACGCCGAGGCGCCTGCCGCGAGGGCACGCCGGTTGAGCGGCTGGATCAGCATGTACGCCACCATCGCGCCCACCCAGAGGGACAGCGGGATGAAGTAAGGGGCGAACCCGGTGCCGTAGTTGGGCGCCTTGTGCAGGTCTTCGGTGGCCAGCCGCACCGGGTCGGCCATCACGTCGGTGCGCCGGTCGCGGTCCTGCTTGTCGTAGTCGGGGATCCGGCCGGCGCCGTCGTGCAGTCCGCCCGCGAGCTTCCCGGAGCCGTCGACCAGCTTGTACATGCCCCCCTTGAGGTCGTTCGCGCCCGTCTTCAGCCGGCCGACGCCCGTGTCGAGGTCCGCTGCGCCGGTGCTCGCCGTGCCCAGGCCGGTGTGCAGCGTCTCGGCGCCGTTGGCGACCTTCGCGGCGCCCGTGTTGAGCGCGTTCACCTTGGCGACGGCCGAGTCGAGGTCATCGGAGAGGGTGGGCGCCGCCTCGGCGAGAGCGCGTGCCTGTCGCTCCAGGGTCTTCAGGTCCTTGGCGAAGGCCTTCATGTCGCCGCCGTAGTTCCGCACCACGGTGTTGACGTCCTCGGTGAGCCGCGCCGCGTCCGCCGCCGCGTCCTTGGCCTTCTTCAGATCCGCGCAGGCCGCGTCGGGCAGGACTTGGTCCTCGCAGCGCCGCCGGTAGACGCCGTCGAGGGTGTCGGAGGCGGCACGGGTGCCGGTCGCGGCGGCGGGGGCCGTCTTCACGAACGCGTCCAGGTGCCCCCGGATCGTGCCCGCCGAATCGGCCACCAGGGTCGCGGTGTCGGCGATCGTCCGGCCGTTCTCCTTCAGGAACGGGCGCACCTGGTCCGCCGCGCCGTTGACCTTGTCGGCCAGCTTCTGCGTCCCGTCCGCGACCTGTTGGGCACCCTCCTCCAGATCGCCCGCGCCCGTGTCGAGCTTCGTCAGCCCGCCGGACAGCGAACCGCTGCCCTCCTTGGCGTCCCTCAGCCCGTCCGCGAGGTCCTTGGAGCCCTTCTCCGCCTTGCCGATCCCGCCGGTGAGGTCGTCGGCGCCCTTCGCGGCCCTCTCGGTCCCTTCGTGGATGTCCGAGAACGAGATGAAGATCCGGTCGAGGAACGACCGCGACGCCTTCGTCGACGCCGCCGTACGCACCTCGGAGAACACCGTCCGCGAGATCTGCCCGACGATGTAGTTGTTCGCGTCGTTCGTACGCACCTGGAGGGCGCCCGTCTGCGGCGACTCCCCTGAGCTGGAAGCGATCCTCTCGCTGAAGTCCGCCGGCATGGTCAGCGACAGGTAGTACGTGCCGTCCTCGACGCCCTTGCGCGCCTCGGCGGCGCTCACCAGGTGCCACTCGAAGGTGTCGCTGTCGCGCAGTCCCTCGGCGATCTCGTCGCCCGCCGCGAGCCTCTCCTTGCCGACCGACGCCCCCTTGTCGTCGTTCACCAACGCCACGGGGATACGGTCCAGACGGCCGTACGGGTCCCAGAACGACCACAGATAGAGGGCGCCGTACAGCAGCGGCAGCAACAGGAGCGAGGCCAGCGCGGCACGCGGCAGTTTGCCCCGGCCGAACCGCCTGAGCTCAAGCGCGGCGAGTTTCGGCGAGCGCATCGGCCTTCTCCTTGTCGTCGTCGCTGAGATTCGTGTCGGTGTCGGTGTCCGTGTGGGTGTGGGTGTCGGGGGCTGCGGTCGGCTCGTCGTCGCCCACAGGGGAGGGCGTTTCGGGGACGCCCTCACACGCGCGTGCCGCTTTCCCCGGTGCCGTCGACACGACGACCGCCCCTTCAGGCGCCTCGCTGCACACCGCCAGAACCGTGGTCCCGGACCCGGCCAGGGATCGCAACAGGGCCCATGCCTCGGCCCGTTCGGTGTCGGAGAGCTTCAGATCGGTGTCGTCGACGCCGAGCAGCCGGGGCCGGCCGACGAGGGCCAGGGCGACGGACAACCGCAGCGACTCCAGCCGATCCAGGTCGCGTACGGCGGTCCGGGAGCCCTTGGGCAGGGCCTCCGGGTCGAGCCCGGCGGAGGCCAGCGCGGTGTCGATCCGCAGCTTCGTCTCGGCGGCACGGTCGGCCCGGGACCGCAGCAGACCGCGCAGGGAACCGTCGAACCGCCGCTGCAGCAGCGCCCGTTCGCGCAGATGCTCGCCGACGGTCAGGGCCGGGTCGAGGTCGGTGACGCCGGGGACATGGGCGAGAGCGCTGATCCGGCGCACGGCCGCCATCTGCTTCGGCAGCCGGAGGGAGCCGACGGTGGCCCGGCCCTCGCTCGGCTTCATGCGCCCGGTGAGCGCGAGCAGCAGACAGGTCCGCCCCGACCCGGACGGCCCCTCGACGGCGATCAGCGAGCCGGGCTCGACCTCGAACCCCACGCCCCGGAACGCCCAGCCGCGCGGCCCCTCGAGCCCGAACCCCTCGGCGGCGAGAGAGACCCCGCCGACCGCGCTCGGTACGTCGCCCGCCCGTGGCTCCGACATGTCCCCGAACCCCTCGACTCTTTTTGCACTGACTGGTCAGTGCAAAAACTACTCCGAACCCCTGATCGAAGCAAAGGCCCAGGTCAGACCGGATTGTCAGTGGCATACCTCACGATGGGCACATACGGCACCTCGTATGTGGGCGTGCCGTCACCCAGACGACAGGAGGTTCGTCATGGCCAGCTACCACGCGGCAGCCGATCGGCACCGCGCCACCGGCCCTGCCCCCTCACTGACCGGCCCCGCGAGCGACGTCCACCCCGTGCAGCGCCGTGCCACGGCCCCACCCGCCGCCCTCGACCTGCTCGCCCAGGCCCGCTCCGGGCTCGAAGAGGCGTCCGGGCTGCAGACCCCCAACGAGCGGTACGCCACGGCCCATCTGGCCGCCCTGCGCACCGCCGCCGCCGTGCTCGCCGCCCGGGGCCGCCCCGAGCCCTCCGCGAAACGCCGGGCCAGGATACGGAGCGCCTGGGAGGTGCTCCCCGAGATCGCGCCCGAACTCATCGAGTGGAGCGCGCTGTTCGCCTCCGGGGCGAGCCGCCGGGCACGCGCCGAGGCGGGCATCCAGGGCGCGGCGAGCGCGCGCGACGCCGACGACCTGATACGCGACGTGGCGATGTTTCTACGTCTGGTCGAGCGGATGCTGGTGCTCCAGCCGGTCCTGCCGCAGCCCAGGCGGGACGGCGGCGCGGGGGTCGCGGACACGGGCTGACCACTCGGCGCTGCCCATTAGGGTTGGGAGCACCAGCCTCCGCCACGGCCGCCCGGCCGGCGGCGGAGACGCAGCCCATCGCTCCGCCGCACACCAGGCGGTGCCGCGCCGAGGAGTCAACTGCCGTGTCGGATCCGATGCGCCCACCCGTCTCCCATGACCACCCGCACACGACGTCGCTCCGCTCCGACCCCCCTCGGGCTCGCGCCGCCCTGCGTACCGCCGTGGTCCGGGAGGTCCTCCAGGACGCCCTCGACCGCCGGGTGAAGGCCACGGGACGCGAGTCGCTCGACGTGCTGGACACCGGGGGCGGCAGCGGCAGGTTCGCGGTGCCCCTGGCCGGCCTCGGCCACCGCGTCACGGTCGTCGACCCCAGCCCGAACGCACTGTTCGCGCTGGAGCGCCGAGCCGCCGAGGCCGGCGTCGCCGACCGCGTCCAGGGCGTCCAGGGCGACGCACACGGCCTCTTCGACGTGGTCGAACGCGGCGGCTACGACGCCGTGCTGTGCCACGGTGTCCTGGAGTACGTGGACGACCCCGCCGAGGGCATCGGCAACGCGGTCGCCGCGCTGCGCCCCGGCGGCGTGCTCAGCCTGCTCGCCGCGGGCCTCGGCGGCGCGGTCCTCGCCCGTGCCCTCGCCGGGCACTTCAAGGAGGCCAAGCAGGCGCTCGACGACCCGAACGGACGCTGGGGCGAAGGCGATCCGGTGCCTCACCGCTTCACCGCCGAGCAGCTCACCGCGCTCGTCGAGGGCGCGGGCCTGAGCGTCGCCGCCGTGCACGGCGTCCGGGTCTTCGCCGACCTGGTCCCCGGCGTCCTCGTCGACACCGAGCCCGGAGCCCTGGACGCCCTGCTCAGGCTGGAGGCCGCGGCCGCCGAGCTGCCGGCGTTCCATGCGGTGGCCACACAGCTCCATGTGCTCGGCGAGACCCGTGGGACCACCGAGGCCTGAGCCGCCTCCCGATCCCGGCCCAGCGGCCGGCGCCCGAAGAGCCGGTGAGCGCTTGCGAGGCTGACGAGCCAATACGCCCGTGCCGCGCTGATCAGGGGCTCGGCCGCAGATGGAGTACGCCACAGGCCCCCCGATCGGGCGCCCGGAGCCGTATGATCGAGGGAGACCGTCCTGCATGACGGACCGTTCGCTGGGGAATGCACGCCTCAGTGAATCGGGGCGCCATGGCGGGTTCTGGTTGGCTAATTGGCGTAGAGGGGCGGGTTTCACGGGGGCGATTCCCTGCCTATCCTAAAAAGGACCCCCGGGTCGCTCCGGCGACCGCACGATGAGGAGGACTCCGTGCCGCTCTCAGAGCACGAGCAGCGCATGCTCGAGCAGATGGAGCGAGCGCTGTACGCCGAAGATCCCAAGTTCGCGTCAGCGCTTGAGGGAAGCGGGCTGCGTACGTACACCCGGCGGCGGGTCTACCAGGCGGTCGCGGGCTTTCTGGTGGGTATCGCGCTCCTCATGGCCGGAATGGTCGCACAGCAGATCTGGGTCAGCGTGGTGGGATTCCTCGTCATGCTGGGCTGCGCGGTGCTCGCCGTCACCGGTTGGCGCAAGGCCCCCAAGCCGGGTGAGCAGCCTGCCGGAGCCGCCGGTTCAGCCGGTGCGCGTCGGCAGACACGACAGCGCCGCTCCATGATGGACCGCATCGAACAGCGCTGGCAGCGCCGCCGAGACGAGCAGGGCGGCCACTGAGCCCTCGGGCCTGCCGAGCTGACAGACCCCACAGAGACGGATGAAGGGTGATCACCCACTGGGCGGTCGCCCTTCACGCATGCCCGGGACGCGGGTGTGCTGTGCGCTGTCCGGGGCCTCGTGTCACCGGTGGAGCGGTCGCCCTGTCGCCGACGAGCCCTCGCCCGGCTTCCCGCGTCGCCACCATCCCGGCCCCCGGAGTCCCGGGAGCCCCCCGTAGTCCCGGGAGAACCTGTAGTCCCCGGAGCCCCGGGAGACCCCCCATGGTCCCCGTAGTCCTCGGAGTCCCCGTAGTCCCGGGAGACCCCCATGGTCCCCGGAGTCCTGGGAATCACCGGAGCCCCCGGCGCGGCTCGGCATAGCCCCCACGTGCAGCCCGCGGAATCCCTCATGAGCTCCGCCGCCCGTCCCTACACAGAACCGCCCTGCCCGCCGGACAGATCGTCCGGCGGGCAGGGCAGGGCGGGGCGAGGCGGGCAGGGGCCGGGGGCTACAGACCCCGCCGGCTCAGCCGTTCTGGCCCGACGGTCGTCGTAGCGTGGGGCGGCGGGCCGCCAAGCTGCTCGTCAGAGCTGCCCAGCGGGCCGATGTCGCCCAGACCACTCGGACGGTCGAACGGGGTGCCAGCAGCGCCCGCCACTGGCTGGCGCGGCCGACATGGGACCGGAGCGACGCCGCGACATGCAGCGCGTCCTTGGCCAGGCCCCCGGGGACCCGTGGCTCCGGAGCGTAGAGGACCTGCTCCACGGCCGCCGCCAGCCGGTGCACCGCCGCCTCGGCCGGCGCATCGAGGTGGCCGAGCCGCACGATCCGCTCGGCCGCCTTGCGGGGCGTCTGGGAGTCGTCCGGCGAGATCCCGTAGTCCCACGCCGTGTCGGTCACCTCCTGCCAGGCCGCCAGCGCGTGGGCCGCCGCGTCCGCCTCCGTACGGCCATGACCGCCGAGCCGAACGGACCGTACCCGCATCCGCCACATCATCGGCAGGAGCGGGATCGCCAGGGCCAGCAGCACCGCCGGGACGAACCACAGCAGCCACAGCGGGGGACCGTCGTCGGTCGGAACCGTCACGGTCGCCGCGGACTCGGTCGGGCAACCGCCGTCAAGCCGCCGCTGCTGGACCGTGCAGCTCTCGCTCTCCGACGGACCCGCGGACGGGGCCGCCGACGCCGATTCCGAGGCCTGCGGCACATCGGGCAGGCCACCGGTGCTCGACGACTCCTGCTGTGTGTACTCGGGAGTCGTACCCCGGGTCGGGGTCGGCTCGAAGCGGGTCCAGCCCACGCCCTCGAAGTACAGCTCGGGCCACGCGTGCGCGTCCCGCAGCCCCACCGACATCGAACCGTCCGAGTTCGGCGTACCGGGAGTGAAGCCCACCGCCACCCGGGCCGGGATGCCCAGCGTGCGGGCCATCGCGGACATCGCGAACGAGAAGTGGATGCAGAAGCCCTCCTTCTTGTCCAGGAACCGCGCTATCGCCCGGGGGCCCTTGCCGACCTCCACCTGGGTGTCGTACGTGAACTTGCCGCTCGTCGCGAAGTAGTTCTGCAGCTTGACGGCCCGCTCGTAGTTGTTCGCCGAGCCTGCGGTCACCTTGCGCGCGGTCTGCGCCACCTCCGGCGCCAGATTCTCCGGCACCTTGGTGAACTCACGCTTCATCAGGGCCGACGGCTCCGGCGCCTGCGCGAGCTGCTTGGCCGTGGGCTGCACGATCAGGCTCTCGACCTCGTACTCCACGCCCTTCGTGTCCTGGTCGTGGTCGCCGACCAGCGTGCGCCCGATGGGCTCGTAGCGCCAGTCGCCGTCGATGTCCACGGAGGTCGCCGGGTACGGCATCGGCAGCCAGTCCTGCCCGTAGTCCTTCGCCGCGGCGATCCGGGTCTTGATCTCGGTCCGCTTGACACCGGGGCCGAGACCGACCGGGGTGCCGAAGTCGTCCGGCACCTTCGTGATGGACCGCTGGGTGGGCTTCCAGGAGATGCCGTCGAACTCGTCCAGGGCGACGATCCGCAGATACATCTCCGTGTTCTTGTCGGTGTCGGTGCGGTACGAGATGACCTCGCGGTCCTGGTCCACGTTCAGGCTGTCGCGCAGTTCCACCACGGGGTTCACCGCGGAGATCGTGCCTCCGCCACCGGAGCCCGCGCCGATGCCCTGGCCCGCGCCGGCCAGCAGCCCGCCGTCGAGCGAGGGCAGGGCGAACGGCACCAGCAGGGCGACGCCCAGGGAGACCGCGCCGATCCGCCGCCCGGTGCGCACCGGGGCGGTCGCCGGCCCCCCGGAGTCCATGCCCGGAGCGCGGGGCGCGCCGGCGAAGACCCGGCCCCACTGCGAGAGCCGGTCGCGGCTCTCCGTCAGGAGCAGCAGCAGATACCCGGCGGCCGCGGCCAGGAACGCCAGCCAGTCGGCCCCGCCCGACAGCCCCGCGGCGACCGAGTACAGCGCGAGCAGCGGCAGCCCGGCCGGGGCCGCGCTGCGGAACGTCACCGCGAGCGCGTCGACCAGGAGGCCGATCACCAGGACACCGCCGACGATCATCAGCCGGATGCCGTCGGTCAGCGGCGCCGGGATCGCGTACCGCCCGATGTCCTCCGAGCCCTGCTGGAGCAGCGTCCCGAAGTACTGGAACGCCTCCGGGCCCGGGACGATCCCGGCCAGCGAGTGCCGCGCCGCGAAGACCAGCGTCAGCATCATCAGCGTCACCAGCGCCTGCGCCGCGACGGTCAGCGGCCGGGCCAGCGGGACGCGCCGGATCAGCGCGCCCACACCGGTCTGCACACCGAGCATCACGCCGGCCTGTAGGAGCCATCCGGTCTTCTCCACCAGCGGTATAAGCGCGACCGCCGACAGCACTGTGGCGGCCCAGGCGCACAGCGCCAGCCTCGCCCGACCGCTCATGACCGTCCCTCCGCACCGCTCCCGGCCACCGCGCCCGTGCGTTGCCGGTCCGCCTGCCGCCACATGTCCGCCAGCGAGGCCCCGCGCGGCACGCTCAGCGCGGTCCAGCCCGCCTCGTGGAGCCCGCGCAGGGAGTCCTCACCGGCGCTCGCCCCGGGGCCGGGCACGTCGCCCGTCTCACGCCCCCACACCTCGCTGTCCAGCAGGAAGGCGACCGCTCGGCCGCCGCGCCGACGCATCCTGCCCAGCTCGGCGATCTGCTCCTCCTCGAGGTCGCCGAGAAAGGCCACCAGCAGCCCTTCCTGGCCGCCGCGCAGCATGTCGTACGCCGGGGAGAAGCCGATGCCGTCCGAGTGGTCGATCACCGCGAGGGTGTCCATCATCAGCCCCGCCGCGTCGGCCGACTCCTGGCTGGAGCCCGCGAAACCCTCGGCGCCCTCGCCCGGCACCGAACCGCCGGTGTCCGTCAACAGCCGCACGGAGAAGCCGCGCTCGAGCATGTGGAGCAGCACGGACGCCGCGCCGGAGACGGCCCACTCGAAGGCGGAGTCCGGGCCCGTGCCCAGGTAGCCAACGGCCCGGGTGTCCAGCAGCACCGTGCAGCGAGCCCGCTCCGGCTGTTCCTCGCGGCGCACCATCAGCTCGCCGTAGCGCGCGGTCGAACGCCAGTGCACCCGGCGCAGATCGTCGCCGTGCCGGTAGCCGCGCGGGATCACGTCGTCGTCGCCGGCCAGCGCCAGCGAGCGCTGCCGCCCGTCGCCGTACCCCTTCGCCTCACCGCTCAGCCGCACCGGCGGCAGGGCATCCACGCGCGGGATGACCGTCAGCGTGTCGTACGTCGAGAAGGAGCGGGTCAGCTCGCACATGCCGAAGGGGTCGGTCAGGCGCAGCTGCAGCGGGCCCAGTGGGTAGCGGCCGCGCAGGTCGGAGCGGACGCGGTACGACACCTCGCGGCGGCCGCCCGCCTCCACCCGGTCCAGGACGAACCGGGGGCGCGGACCGAGCACGTACGGCACCCGGTCCTGGAGCATCAGCAGCCCCGTGGGCATGCGCGAGACGTTGTCCATCCGCAGGTGGACGCGGGCCTCGCTGCCGGCGGGCACGCGCGCGGGGGAGAGGCGGCGGCTGCCCGCGACCCGATAGCGGGTGCGGTACAGCACGGTCGCGCAGATCAGCGGCAGTACGGCGAGCAGCAGACCGACCCGGAGCAGATCGCTCTGCCCGAGGACGTAGGCGCAGATCGCGGCCGCGACCCCGGCGGCCAGAAAGGAGCGCCCGCGGGTCGTGAGACCGGCGAGGGCCGTGCGCAGCCCACCCTTGTCCTGATCCGGGGTGGGCGCCGGCCCGGCGGTGGTCATCCAAGCCTCCGCGGCGGCTGCTGCGGGTACGCGGGCACGCCGCGGCCCACGCCGAAGCCGCTCTGCGGCTGGGGCGCGGACGGCACGGCCGTGCGCTGCAGGATCTCCTGGACGACTTGCTCGGGCGTACGCCGGTTGAGCTGGGCCTGTGCGGTGGGCAGCAGCCGGTGCGCGAGGACGGCCACGGCGAGGGCCTGGATGTCGTCCGGCAGCGCGTACTCCCGGCCGCTCAGGGCGGCGGCGGCCTTCGCCGCGCGCACCAGGTGCAGCGTGGCGCGCGGCGAGGCGCCGAGTCTGAGGTCGGGGTGCGTGCGCGTGGCGCCGACCAGGTCCACCGCGTAGCGCCGGACCGTTTCCGCGACATGGACATTGCGGACGGCCTCGATCAGCTTCAGGATCTCGTGCGCGTGCGCCACCGGCTGCATGTCCTCCAGGGGCGAGACCCCGCCGTGGACGTCGAGCATCTGCAGCTCGGCCTCCGCGCTGGGGTAGCCGACGGAGACACGGGCCATGAAGCGGTCGCGCTGGGCCTCCGGCAGAGGGTATGTGCCCTCCATCTCGACAGGGTTCTGCGTGGCCACCACCATGAAGGGGCTCGGCAGCTCGTACGTCGTGCCGTCGATCGTGACCTGGCGCTCCTCCAGGGACTCCAGGAGCGCGGACTGCGTCTTCGGCGAGGCGCGGTTGATCTCGTCGCCGATCACGATCTGGGAGAAGATCGCGCCCGGTTTGAACTCGAACTCCTTGCGCTGCTGGTCCCAGATGGACACACCCGTGATGTCCGACGGCAGCAGGTCGGGCGTGAACTGGATACGCCGCACCGAGCAGTCGATGGACCGCGCGAGTGCCTTGGCGAGCATGGTCTTGCCGACGCCGGGTACATCCTCGATCAGAAGATGCCCCTCCGCCAGCAGCACTGTCAGAGAAAGCCGTACGACCTCAGGCTTGCCCTCGATCACCGCCTCGACCGAACTGCGGACTCGCTCCACAGTGCTGGTCAGATCAGTGAGGCTCGCTCGATCGTCATAGGTCGTCACCCGGCCCTCCTCGGCCCGTTATTGCTACGGGCCGACGCTCTGCGATGCGGATCGGCCCACCCCGAAACACGGACACCACGCGTGAACTGCTCAGCGTGACGCCACACCCGCATTCTTGCTGCCGTTACCAATCCGTGTCACTCGCCTGTGGATAACCGGCCGAGATATGTCAGGTTTGGGGTCTTTTAAGCGCCGAGATGCCAGGAAATTGATACGGAAACCAGGCCTCAGGACGCCTCGGCGCGGGCCTGTTCGACTTCTCTCAGGCGGGGTCGATCTCCCGCAGCAGCCCCGTCTTCACGTCGAAGACGAAACCGCGCACGTCGTCGGTGTGCACCAGGAACGGGTTGGTGCGCACGCGCTGCATCGACTGCCGTACGTCCTGCTCGACGTCCCGGAACGCCTCCACCGCCCAGGCCGGGCGCTGGCCGACCTCCATCTCCAGGTCGTGCCGGAAGTCCTCGGTGAGGGACTCCAGGCCGCAGCCGGTGTGGTGGATGAGGACCACGCTGCGGGTGCCGAGGGCCCGCTGGCTGATGGTGAGGGAGCGGATGACGTCGTCGGTGACGACGCCGCCCGCGTTGCGGATCGTGTGGCAGTCGCCCAGCTCCAGGCCGAGCGCGGCGTGCAGGTCGAGGCGGGCGTCCATGCAGGCCACGACCGCGACGCGGAGCACGGGCCGGGCGTCCATCCCGGGGTCGGTGAAGGCGGCGGCGTAACTCGCGTTGGCGTCGACGAGGCGATCGGTGACGGTGTCGCCCGCGAATATGGCGTCTTCGGGTCCGGTGGGAACTGATGCAGAAGTCGTCATAAGCATGACGGTACTGGTCACGGGGGCCGTAAGCCCTGTGTGAGAGAGGACAAAGAACCTCATTGAGGCTTGTTGTGAGGTAACCCACACAGGGAGCGGAAACACGGCTGTACGGGTGATTGAACCGTGTTTGTCGCTCCGTTCCGGAGGGTCGTCGCGACGCGCAGGCCGGTTGATTGACCGCGAGAGGGCGTGGACTAGAGTGACGCGGAGCGGGAGGCGAGGCCCCCTGCTGGACTGAAATCCCAGGAGATCCGGCGACAGTCAGGCATCTCCCCACGTGCGCGGCGCGTACGTACGGCTCGGCCTCCTCCCGCTCCCGGTCGGCCGGCACTCCCCGGCGCCGGCAGGCCGCCCTTCGAGCGGCGGGGACCCGGCGGTGCGGGACGCTCGCGCCGGACCTGAGAGGGCCCCTTGAGCAACAGCCGCCACGTCCCCGTCATGCTCCGGCAGTGCCTGGACATGCTGGCCCCGGCCCTCACGGAGCCCGGCGCCGTCGTGGTCGACTGCACACTCGGCCTCGGCGGCCACAGCGAGGCGCTGCTCACCCGGTTCCCCGAGGCCCGGCTCGTCGCCCTCGACCGGGACAAGGAGGCGCTGCGCCTGTCCGGAGAGCGGCTCGCGCCCTTCGGGGACCGGGCCACGCTCGTGCACGCCGTCTACGACGAGCTCCCCGACGTGCTCGACCGCCTGGGCCTGCCGCGTGTCCAGGGCGTCCTGTTCGACCTCGGCGTCTCCTCCATGCAGCTCGACGAGGCCGACCGCGGGTTCGCGTACGCCCAGGACGCCCCCCTCGACATGCGCATGGACCAGACGACCGGCATCAGCGCGGCCGAGGTCCTCAACACCTACCCGGGGGGTGAACTCGTCCGCATCCTGCGCGCGTACGGCGAGGAGAAGCAGGCCAAGCGGATCGTCTCAGCGATCGTGCGCGAGCGGGACAAGGAGCCTTTCACCAACAGCGCGCGGCTCGTCGAGTTGATCCGCGACTCCCTGCCGCAGGCCGCCAAGCGCACCGGCGGCAACCCCGCCAAGCGGACCTTCCAGGCGCTGCGCATCGAGGTCAACGGCGAACTCGCCGTCCTGGAGCGGGCGATCCCCGCGGCCGTGAAGGCGCTCGCGGTCGGCGGCCGGATGGCCGTGCTGTCGTACCACTCGCTCGAGGACCGGCTGGTGAAGCAGGTGTTCGCGGCGGGCGCGGCGAACACTGCGCCTGCCGGGCTCCCAGTGATCCCCGAGCGCTACCAGCCCCGGCTCAAGCTCCTCACCCGTGGTGCCGAACTTCCCACCGAGGAAGAGGTCGCCGAGAACCGGCGCGCGGCCCCGGCGCGGCTGCGCGGGGCCGAACGCATTCGGGAGGACGCCGAGTGAGGCGTACACGGGGGCCGCACGACGTGCGTGATAGGGGACGGTGAGTGGGTCCGAACAGCGAACTGGCCGAGACGGCCAGTGAGTCCGGAAAGCAAACTCACAGGGAGGGCGTGTGAGTAGGAAACCCGAACTGAGGGGGCGGGCCGCCCGACTCGCACGGCTCCTCCCCGCGGGCCCCGGCCGAGCCGCCCGCACGCCCTTCGTCCTCCTCGTCGTCCTTCTCCTGGGCAGCGGTCTCATCGGCCTCCTGGTGCTGAACTCCGCGCTCAGCGAAGGGGCGTTCAAACTCGACGACCTCCAGGACGACGTGAAGAGCTACACCGACGAGGAGCAGGCGCTGCAACGGGACGTGGACGCCTACTCCGCCCCCGACTCGCTCCAGCGCCGCGCCCGCGAGCTGGGCATGGTCCCCGGCGGCGACCCGGCCTTCCTGAACCCCGACGGCACGGTCAGGGGCGTCCCCGGGCCCGCCGGAATCCAGCAGTCCATGGTGCACAGCCCCGTCGTCCTCGCCCCCGAGATGATCGGCTCCGTACCGCTCCTGCCTCCCACGCCCACCCCCACGACCCCCTCCGCACAGCCCACCCAGCCCTCGACGAACCCCGGCAGGTGACGGAAGTGGCCGATTCAGGCAGGCAACCCCCCCGCCGGCGCGTACCCGGCCCCGCCAAGCCGGTGCGTCCCGGCGGCCAGCAGCGCCGTCCGGGCCCCGGCGCCCGTCCCGCCGCGCAGCGCCGCCCGGGCACGCCCCGGCAGTCGGCCGCGCGCACCATCCGCCTGGGCAGCCCACGGCCCCGGCTGCGCATGGTGAGCCTCGCGCTGACCCTGGTGATGCTCGCCTTCGTCGTACGACTCCTCCAGGTGCAGGCCGTCGACGCGAGCGAGTACGCGGCCAAGGCCGACCAGAACCGTTACGTCGGCCGCGTCCTGGCCGCCGAGCGCGGCGGGATCACCGACCGCAACGGCGTCGAACTGGCCATCAGCACGGACGCCAACGACATCACCGCCGACCCCATGATGTTCACGCGCAAACAGCTGAAGATCGACGACGGGCCCGAGCAGGCGGCCGCGCTCCTCGCCCCGATCCTCGGCGCCGACCAGGAGACGATCGCGGAGAAGCTGCGCACGAAGAACACCCGCTACACCTTGCTCGCCCGCCGCCAGACGCCCCAGGTCTGGAACCAGATCAGCGACCTGAAGACCGCGCTCGCCAAGAAGGCCAAGGACGACCGCGGCACGGTCAACGTGCTCGCCGGCGTCTTCCAGGAGCCCAGCAGCAAGCGCGTGTACCCCAACGGCGACCTCGCCGCCGGGATACTGGGCTGGGTCAACGCCGAGGGCAAGGGCGGCGGTGGTGTCGAGCAGCAGCTGAACAGCGTGCTGTCCGGCAAGGACGGCAAGATCCGCTACGCCCAGTCCGGCGGCCGTCTCGTACCCACCGCGGGCTCCACCGAGACCCCGGCCGTGGCCGGCTCCGACGTCGAGCTGACCATCGACCGCGACATCCAGTGGGCCGCGCAGAACGCCATCTCCGAGCAGGTGAAGAAGTCCAAGGCGGACCGCGGCTATGTGATAGTGCAGGACACCAGGACCGGAGAGATCCTCGCGATGGCGAACTCTCCCGGTTTCGACCCGGGCGACCTCACCAAGGCCGACCCGGACGCGCTCGGCAACGGCGCCCTCCAGGACGCCTACGAGCCCGGCTCCACCGCCAAGGTCCTGTCGATGGCCGCCGTACTGGAGGAGAACGTCGCCACGCCCGAGACACATGTCACCGTGCCCAACCGGCTGCACCGCGGCGACCGTCTCTTCAAGGACGACATCGACCACCCCACCTGGTACCTGACGCTCAACGGCGTCCTCGCCAAGTCCAGCAACATCGGCACCATCCTGGCCGTCGGCCAGCTCGGCAACACGCAGCAGCGGGTCAACCAGGTCCTCTACTCCTACCTGCGCAAATTCGGCCTCGGCAGCTACAGCGGGCTCGACTTCCCCGGCGAGACCAAGGGCATCCTCGCCGCGCCGGACAAGTGGTCGACCTCGCAGCAGTACACGATCCCCTTCGGCCAGGGCGTCTCCCTGAACGCCATGCAGGCGGCGTCCGTCTACTCGACGATCGCCAACGGCGGCGTACGCGTGGAGCCCACCCTCGTACGAGGCACCAAGGGACCCGACGGCCGGTTCACCCCCGCCGCGAAGCCGAAGAAGAACCGGGTCATCAGCGAGAAGACGGCGAAGACCCTCGCCCGGATGCTGGAGTCCGTGGTGGACGACGAGGAGGGCACCGGCACCAAGGCGCGCATCCCCGGCTACCGGGTGGCGGGCAAGACGGGCACGGCCAACCGCGTGGATCCGGCCACCGGCAGATACCACGGCTACACCTCGTCGTTCGCCGGGTTCGCACCCGCGGACAACCCGAGGATCACCGTCTACTGCGCGATCCAGAACGCCACCACGGGCAGCTACTTCGGCGGCCAGATCTGCGGTCCCATCTACAAGGAGGTCATGGAGTTCGCCCTGAAGACACTCCAGGTCCCGCCCACGGGGGCGAAGCCCGCGAACCTGCCGGTGTCCTTCACGCCCTGACCCGCACCCTGATCACTTCGCCCTACCTGTTGATCAGCGCAAACCAGCCAGGAACTGAGTCGTGACCATGATCACTCCCGACCCCGGGGACCGCGCACCGGCGCACCCCTCGCACAAACCCTCGCTTCGCTCCGGCGGGGGTACGCCCGGTACGCTCACCGCCGTGCCACACGCTGATCAGTCCCAAACCACCCAGAAGGGCGTTCCCGTGACATACCCGGGCCCGCCACGACCGGTCCATGTCTCCGCCACGCCCCTCGCGGAACTCGCCGATCAGCTGGGTGCCGAGCAGCCACAGGGCGCCGCGGAGGTCACGGGCATCACCCACGACTCGCGCGCCGTCCGCCCCGGCGACGTCTACGCCGCGCTGCCCGGTGCCCGGCTGCACGGCGCCGACTTCGTGACCCAGGCCGTCGGCCTCGGCGCCGTCGCCGTGCTCACCGACCCGAGCGGCGCCGAGCGCGCCACGGCGACGGGCCTGCCCGTCCTGGTCGTCGAGGACCCGCGCGGACGGATGGGCGACCTGGCGTCCACGATCTACGGCCACCCCGGCCGGGACCTGCTCCGGATCGGCATCACCGGCACGTCGGGCAAGACCACCACCGCCTACCTCGTCGAGGGCGGCCTGGGGGCCTCCCGGCCCACCGGGCTCATCGGCACGGTCGAGACGCGCATCGGCGACGAGCGCATCAAGTCCGAGCGGACCACGCCCGAGGCCACCGACCTCCAGGCCCTGTTCGCCGTCATGCGCGAACGCGGTGTCGAGGCGGTCGCCATGGAGGTCTCCAGCCACGCGCTGGTCCTCGGCCGGGTCGACGGCTGTGTCTTCGACATCGCCGTCTTCAACAACCTCAGCCCGGAGCACATGGAGTTCCACTCCGACATGGAGGACTACTTCCGGGCCAAGGCGCAGCTGTTCACACCGGAACGCAGCAGGCTCGGCGTGGTCAACATCGACGACGAGTACGGCCGCAGGCTCACGAAGGAGGCGACGGTCCCCGTCGTCACGTTCTCCGCCGAGGGCCACCCCGACGCCGACTGGCGGGCCGAGGACGTGCAGATCGGCCCGATGGACTCGGCGTTCACCGTGATCGGTCCCAAGGGGGAGCGGATCACCGCCAGGTCGCCGCTCGCGGGACCCTTCAACGTCGCCAACACCCTCGCCGCGATCGTCGCCCTCGCCGCCGCCGGGCTCGACCCGCAGACCGCCGCCGACGGCATCGCCGCGGTGCCGGGCGTGCCGGGCCGACTGGAGCGCGTGGACGCCGGGCAGCCGTATCTGGCGGTCGTCGACTACGCGCACAAGACGGACGCCGTCGAGTCGGTCCTCAAGGCGCTGCGCAAGGTCACCAAGGGCGGGCTGCACGTCGTCCTCGGCTGCGGCGGCGACCGGGACCGCACCAAGCGCGCGCCGATGGGCGCCGCGGTGGCCCGGCTCGCCGACACCGCCGTACTGACCTCCGACAACCCCCGCTCCGAGGACCCCTTGGCGATCCTCGCGACCATGCTCGAGGGCGCGGCGTCCGTGCCGGCGCACGAGCGCGGCGAGGTCCTCCTCTTCGAGGACCGGGCCGCCGCGATCGCCGCGGCGGTTGCCCGCGCCCAGCCGGGCGACACCGTGCTGGTCGCGGGCAAGGGCCACGAGCAGGGCCAGGACATCGCCGGCGTGGTACGTCCCTTCGACGACCGCCAGGTGCTTCGCGAAGCTATCCAGCAGACCCAGGGATGAACTTGTGATCGCCCTCTCTCTCGCCGAGATCGCAGAAGTCGTCGGCGGGCAGACCCACGACATACCGGATCCGTCGGTCCAGGTCACCGGACCGGTCGTCCGGGACTCCCGCGACGTGGGGCCCGGCAGCCTCTTCGTCGCCTTCGTCGGCGAGCGCGTCGACGGACACGACTACGCGGCCGCGGTCGTCGAGGCGGGCGCGGCAGCGGTGCTGGCGTCCCGCCCCGTCGGCGTGCCCGCGATCGTCGTACGGGACGTCCAGACGGCCCTCGGCGCCCTCGCCCGGCACGTCGTGACGAAGCTCGGCACGACCCTCGTGGCCCTCACCGGCTCCGCGGGCAAGACCAGCACCAAGGACCTGATCGCCCAGGTGCTCCGGCGCAAGGCGCCGACCGTCTTCACGCCCGGCTCCCTCAACAACGAGATCGGGTTGCCGCTCACCGCCCTCAGCGCCACCGAGGAAACCCGTTTCCTCGTCCTGGAGATGGGCGCCAGAGGCATCGGCCACATCCGCTACCTCACCGATCTGACCCCGCCGAAGGTCGGCCTCGTCCTCAATGTCGGCACCGCCCACATCGGCGAGTTCGGCGGCCGGGAGCAGATCGCCGAGGCGAAGGGCGAGTTGGTCGAGGCCCTGCCGGAGGACGGCGCCGCGATCCTCAACGCCGACGACCCCCTCGTACGCGCGATGGCATCCCGTACGAAGGCCAGGGTGATCCTCTTCGGAGAGTCCGACGAAGCGGACGTACGGGCGGAGAACGTACGGCTCACGGACGCCGGACAGCCCGCCTTCAGACTTCACACACCCTCCGGTGCAAGCGATGTGACCATGCGCCTGTACGGTGAGCACCACGTGTCGAACGCGCTCGCAGCGGCCGCCGTCGCCCATGAGCTGGGCATGTCCGCGGAAGAGATCGCCACCGCGCTCTCCGAGGCGGGCTCCCTCTCCCGCTGGCGGATGGAGGTCACCGAGCGCCCGGACGGCGTGACGGTCGTCAACGACGCCTACAACGCGAACCCCGAGTCCATGCGAGCCGCTCTGCGCGCGCTCGCGGCGATGGGCAAGGGGCGGCGGACCTGGGCGGTGCTCGGCAAGATGGCCGAGCTCGGGGACGAATCGCTCGCCGAGCACGACGCGGTCGGACGGCTAGCCGTCCGGCTCAACGTCAGCAAGCTCGTCGCGGTCGGGGGCAGGGAAGCGTCCTGGCTGCAACTGGGCGCATATAACGAGGGTTCGTGGGGTGAGGAGTCGGTGCACGTGTCCGACGCACAGGCGGCGGTCGACCTGTTGCGCAGTCAGTTGCGCCCGGGAGACGTCGTACTCGTGAAGGCGTCCCGGTCGGTCGGGCTCGAGAGCGTGGCGCAGGCGCTGCTCGACAGCGGCAACGAGGGTGAGGTTGCCGCCCGATGATGAAGCAGATCCTGTTCGCAGGAGTCATTGGCCTCTTCCTGACCCTGGTCGGCACCCCGCTGCTGATCAAGCTGCTGGCCCGCAAGGGCTACGGTCAGTACATCCGCGACGACGGCCCGCGCGAGCACGCCAGCAAGCGCGGTACGCCGACGATGGGTGGTATCGCCTTCATCCTGGCGACGATCGTGGCGTACTTCCTGGCCAAGGTGATCACGGGCCAGCCGCCGGCCTTCTCCGGTCTGCTGGTGCTCGGCCTGATGGGCGGCATGGGCCTGGTCGGCTTCCTCGACGACTACATCAAGATCGTCAAGCGCCGTTCGCTGGGTCTGCGGGCCAAGGCCAAGATGGCCGGCCAGCTGATCGTCGGCATCGGATTCGCGGTCCTCGCACTGCAGTTCCCGGACGCCCGCGACCAGACGCCGGCCTCCACCAAGATCTCCTTCGTCCAGGACTTCGGCTGGACGATCGGCCCGGTGCTGTTCGTCATCTGGGCCCTGTTCATGATCCTCGCCATGTCGAACGGCGTGAACCTGACCGACGGTCTGGACGGCCTCGCCACCGGCGCCTCCGTGCTCGTCTTCGGCGCCTACACGTTCATCGGTGTCTGGCAGTTCCAGGAGTCCTGCGCCAACACGGAGGCCCTGACCAACCCGGCCGCCTGTTACGAGGTACGAGATCCACTGGACCTCGCGATCGTGGCCTCCGCGCTGATGGGCGCCTGCCTCGGCTTCCTGTGGTGGAACACCTCGCCCGCGAAGATCTTCATGGGTGACACCGGTTCGCTGGCCCTCGGCGGCGCGCTCGCGGGTCTCGCGATCTGCTCCCGCACCGAGCTGCTGCTCGCGCTCCTCGGCGGTCTGTTCGTCCTCATCACGATGTCGGTCGTCATCCAGGTCGGCTCGTTCAAACTCACCGGCAAGCGTGTCTTCCGAATGGCGCCACTCCAGCACCACTTCGAGCTCAAGGGCTGGTCCGAGGTCCTTGTCGTGGTCCGTTTCTGGATCATCCAGGGCATCTGTGTGATCGTCGGACTGGGTCTCTTCTACGCGGGATGGGCAGCAGACAAGTGACCGACTGGCAGGGGAAGCACGTCACCGTCGCCGGACTGGGAGTCTCCGGCATCCCGGCGGCCAAGGTCCTGCACGGCCTCGGCGCGGTCGTCACGGTCGTCAACGACGGCGACGACGAGCGCGCCCGGGCCCAGGCCGCCGAACTGGAGGCGCTCGGCATCACCGTGCGCCTCGGCGACGGGGCGACCCTGCCCGAGGGCACCGAGCTGATCGTCACCGCCCCCGGCTGGAAGCCGGACAAGCCGCTGTTCGAGGCGGCCCGTGCGGCCGGCCTGGAGATCTGGGGCGACGTCGAACTGGCCTGGCGGCTGCGGGGGCGGGACGGCAGAGAAGCGGCACCGTGGCTGGCCGTCACGGGCACCAACGGCAAGACCACCACCGTGCAGATGCTCGCCTCCATCCTGACGGCGGCGGGCCTGCGCACGGCCGCCGTCGGCAACATCGGGGTCTCGCTGCTGGACGCGGTCCTCGGCGAGGAGCAGTACGACGTCCTCGCCGTGGAGTTGTCCAGCTACCAGCTCCACTGGGCGCCCTCGCTGCGCGCCCACTCCGCCGTAGTCCTCAACCTCGCCCCCGACCACCTCGACTGGCACGGCTCCATGGAGGCGTACGCCAGGGACAAGGGCCGTGTCTACGAGGGCAATCGGGTCGCCTGCGTCTACAACGCGGCCGACAAGGCCACCGAGGACCTGGTGCGCGAGGCGGACGTCGAGGAGGGCTGCCGGGCCATCGGCTTCACGCTCGGCACGCCCGGCCCGTCCCAACTCGGCGTCGTCGAGGGCATCCTGGTCGACCGGGCCTTCGTCGAGAACCGGCAGAAGAACGCCCAGGAACTCGCCGAGGTCGCGGACGTCAACCCGCCGGCCCCGCACAACGTCGCCAACGCCCTCGCGGCCGCGGCCCTCGCCCGGGCCTTCGGAGTGCCCCCCAAGGCCGTACGGGACGGTCTGCGGGCCTTCACGCCGGACGCGCACCGCATCGCGCACGTGGCCGACGTGGACGGCGTCGCGTACGTCGACGACTCCAAGGCCACCAACACGCATGCGGCGGAAGCCTCGTTGGCGGCGTACGAGTCGATCGTGTGGATCGCGGGCGGGCTCGCCAAGGGCGCGGCCTTCGACGAACTGGTCGCCAAGTCGGCGAAGCGGCTTCGGGGTGTGGTGCTGATCGGCGCGGATCGCGCGCTGATCCGCGAAGCGCTCGCGCGACACGCGCCGGAAGTGCCGGTCGTCGACCTCGACCGGACCGACACTGGGGCGATGCTCGCGGCCGTCCGCGAGGCGCGGCGGCTCTCCGAGCGGGGGGACACGGTTCTCCTGGCCCCTGCCTGTGCCTCCATGGACATGTTCACCAACTACAACAAGCGCGGGGAAGCGTTCGCGGACGCCGTTCGTGAACTCGCCTCCGCCGACGGCTGACCTGAGCCCGCCTTGCCTGGCGGCGCCAGGCGACATTGGGAGGGACGCGTGACACGGATGCGGTCGGGGCATCGTCGGCGGCTGTCCGCCGACGGCACGGCGCTGTGCCGGTCCGTCCGGCCCTGCGGGACGTCCTCCCCCAGCGGCGGGGGTCGCTGATGGTCGGCAGTCGTACCGGCCGTCCCCCCGTCCAGCGGCTCACCCGGCGGCCACCGGTTCCCCGCCCGCCCCGCGACAACCCCGTACGCCGGCTCCACACGCGCGTCCGCAAGGCCTGGGACCGGCCGCTTACCGCCTACTACGTGATCCTCGGCGGCAGTCTGCTGATCACCGTGCTGGGGCTCGTGATGGTCTACTCGGCCTCGCAGATCACGGCGTTGCAGAAGTCGCTGCCCGGCACGTTCTTCTTCCGCAAACAGTTCCTCGCGGCCTCGATCGGCACCGTGCTGCTGCTCCTCGCCTCGCGGATGCCGGTGAGACTGCACCGGGCCCTGGCGTACCCGCTGCTGGCCGGCTGTGTCTTCCTGATGGCCCTCGTCCAGGTCCCCGGGATAGGGCAGTCGATCAACGGCAACCAGAACTGGATCGCCATCGGCGGCTCGTTCCAGATCCAGCCCAGCGAGTTCGGCAAGCTGGCGCTCGTGCTGTGGGGCGCCGACCTGCTCGCCCGCAAGGAGGACAAGCGGCTGCTCACGCAGTGGAAGCACATGCTGGTGCCGCTCGTCCCGGTGACGTTCATGCTGCTCGGGCTGATCATGCTCGGCGGCGACATGGGCACGGCGATCATCCTCACGGCCGTCCTGTTCGGCCTGCTCTGGCTGGCCGGGGCACCGACGCGGCTGTTCGTCGGCGTACTGTCGATCGCCGGGCTCATCGGGTTCGTCCTCATCAGGACCAGCGAGAACCGCATGGCCCGCCTCGCCTGCATCGGGGCCACGGAACCCCGCGCGGACGGTGCCGACTGCTGGCAGGCCGTGCACGGCATCTACGCCCTCGCCTCGGGCGGAATCTTCGGTTCCGGGCTTGGCGCCAGTGTGGAAAAATGGGGGCAACTCCCGGAAGCGCACACCGACTTCATCTTCGCCGTGACCGGTGAGGAACTGGGCCTCGCGGGGACGCTGTCGGTGCTCGCCCTCTTCGCGGCTCTAGGCTATGCGGGTATCCGCGTGGCCGGACGCACGGAGGACCCCTTCGTGAGGTATGCCGCGGGAGGCGTGACCACCTGGATCACCGCGCAGGCGGTGATCAACATGGGTGCGGTGCTCGGCCTGCTGCCGATCGCCGGTGTCCCGCTCCCGCTGTTCTCCTACGGAGGTTCCGCCCTGCTGCCGACCATGTTCGCCATCGGGTTGCTGATCGCCTTCGCGCGCGACGACCCCGCTGCGCGGGCGGCGCTTGCGATGCGGCAACCCCGCTTTGGTAGAAAACGGGGCGGCGGCCTTTCGGGGCCCGGGAGATGGAACACGATGCGACGGCGTGCCTCGATGGCGCGTTCGTCCGGAGAGCGGTGAATTTCGGTGCATGTCGTACTCGCCGGTGGCGGAACCGCCGGTCACATCGAGCCCGCGCTCGCCCTCGCGGACGCCCTGCGCAGGCAGGACCCGACCGTGGGTATCACGGCCCTGGGCACCGAGCGCGGCCTTGAGACGCGCCTCGTCCCCGAGCGCGGCTACGAACTCGCGCTGATCCCCGCCGTACCCCTGCCACGCAAGCCCACCCCCGAGCTGATCACCGTGCCGGGCCGACTGCGTGGCACGATCAAGGCGACCGAGCAGATCCTGGAGCGCACCAAGGCGGACTGCGTCGTCGGCTTCGGTGGTTACGTGGCCCTGCCGGGCTACCTCGCCGCCAAGCGCCTCGGCGTGCCGATCGTCGTCCACGAGGCCAACGCCCGCCCCGGCCTGGCCAACAAGATCGGCTCGCGGTACGCGGCCCGGGTCGCCGTCTCCACGCCCGACAGCAAGCTCCGTGACGCCCGTTACATCGGCATCCCGCTGCGCCGAGCCATCGCGACCCTGGACCGCGCAGCCGCGCGCCCCGAGGCCCGCGCGATGTTCGGTCTCGACCCGAACCTGCCGACCCTGCTGGTCTCCGGCGGCTCCCAGGGCGCCCGCCGCCTGAACGAGGTCGTCCAGCAGGTCGCCCCCTACCTTCAGCAGGCCGGCATCCAGATCCTGCACGCGGTCGGCCCGAAGAACGAACTGCCACAGGTGCAGCAGATGCCGGGAATGCCCCCCTACATCCCGGTACCGTACGTGGACCGGATGGACCTCGCGTACGCCGCGGCCGACATGATGCTCTGCCGCGCGGGCGCGATGACCGTCGCCGAACTCTCCGCCGTCGGACTCCCGGCCGCCTACGTCCCGCTGCCCATCGGCAACGGCGAACAGCGACTGAACGCCCAGCCGGTGGTCAAGGCCGGCGGCGGACTGCTGGTCGACGACGCGGAGCTGACCCCCCAGTGGGTCCAGCAGACCGTCCTGCCCGTGCTCGCCGACCCGCACCGGCTCTACGAGATGTCCCGCGCCGCCAGCGAGTTCGGCCGCCGGGACGCCGACGACCTGCTCGTCGGGATGGTGTACGAGGCGATCGCGTCGCGCCGGTAAGGCAGCGGCCGGAGGCACAGAGCGGAAGGCAGGGGAGCCGTGGCCGGACCGACCACCGCCGAGCGCGACGCGGGCGAGGGATACAAGGATTCGGTCTACGGCCCACTGTCGGGCAGACGGCTTCCCCGTCTTCGTATGTTCATCATCCTGGCCGTCGCCCTGCTCCTTCTCGGCGGCGGCTCGCTCTGGGTCCTGTACGGCTCCTCGTGGCTGCGTGCCGAGCGCGTGACGGTCTCGGGGACGGACGTCCTGACCGAGGCTCAGGTGCGCACGGCTGCCCAAATTCCGCTTGGTGAACCACTGATTTCCGTCGACACCGACGAGATCGCGTCACGATTGCGGAGGAAATTGCCCCGAATTGACTCGGTTGATGTCGCCCGTTCCTGGCCTCATGGAATCGAGCTGAAAGTGACCGAGCGCACTCCGGTTCTGATTGTCGAAGACACGGGAAATGCGGGCAACTACGTCGAAGTGGACGCGAAGGGCGTACGGTTCGCGACGGTTTCGCATGCCCCTGAGGGCGTTCCCGTACTGGAATTGGCGCTTTCCTCCCCGGGTTCCGCCGCCGCCAGTCTGCGACGCTTCGGCGAGGAGCGGCTCGTGCGGGAGGCCGTACGGGTCGCCCGCGCCATTCCGGCCGCCGCCGCGCGCGACACGCGCGTCGTCAAGGTCCGCTCGTACGACGACATCTCGCTGGAGTTGACCGGCGGGCGCACCGTGGCGTGGGGATGTGGCGAGAAGGGGCGCGCGAAGGCCCGTACTCTCACTGCTCTGATGAAAGCCGCCCCTGGTGCGCGGAACTTCGATGTGCGTGTTCCCACCGCCCCGGCGTCATCGGGGAGTTGACGCACATCCGCGCAGGCCAGCACCCTGGTTGGGCACCGCTATGGCTGATCACATAGGGTGAAAAGAAAAACGGGAGGTTCGGCGTGTTCGTTGAACGTGCGCCACTTGTCGACTTAGTGTCCTGTTCGGAAGAGTCCAAGGAACAGTCACACTGGTAACCCTAAACTTCAGCGTTAGGGTTCGGGTCGGCGTTCGGACCGTCCCCTTCGGCATCAGTCGTCGGCTCGCATCACCCGTGAGGCGACGACACGTAACTCGAGGCGAGAGGCCTTCGACGTGGCAGCACCGCAGAACTACCTCGCAGTCATCAAAGTCATCGGTGTCGGCGGCGGTGGTGTCAATGCCATCAACCGGATGATCGAGGTCGGTCTCAAGGGCGTCGAGTTCATCGCCATCAACACCGACGCTCAGGCGCTGTTGATGAGCGACGCCGACGTCAAGCTCGACGTCGGCCGCGAACTCACCCGCGGACTCGGCGCCGGAGCCAACCCGGCCGTCGGCCGCAAGGCCGCCGAGGACCACCGCGAGGAGATCGAGGAGGTCCTCAAGGGGGCCGACATGGTCTTCGTGACCGCCGGTGAAGGCGGCGGCACCGGTACCGGCGGCGCGCCCGTCGTGGCCAACATCGCGCGATCCCTGGGCGCCCTCACCATCGGCGTGGTCACCCGCCCGTTCACCTTCGAGGGACGGCGCCGCGCCAACCAGGCCGAGGACGGCATCGCCGAACTCCGCGAAGAGGTCGACACCCTCATCGTCATCCCGAACGACCGGCTGTTGTCCATCTCGGACCGCCAGGTCTCGGTCCTCGACGCCTTCAAGTCGGCCGACCAGGTCCTGCTCTCCGGTGTCCAGGGCATCACCGACCTGATCACCACGCCCGGTCTGATCAACCTTGACTTCGCCGACGTCAAGTCGGTCATGTCCGAGGCCGGTTCGGCCCTCATGGGCATCGGCTCGGCCCGCGGCGACGACCGCGCGGTGGCCGCCGCCGAGATGGCGATCTCCTCGCCGCTCCTCGAGGCCTCCATCGACGGCGCCCGGGGCGTCCTGCTCTCCATCTCCGGTGGCTCCGACCTCGGTCTGTTCGAGATCAACGAGGCCGCGCAGCTGGTCAGCGAGGCCGCCCACCCCGAGGCGAACATCATCTTCGGCGCGGTCATCGACGACGCCCTCGGTGACGAGGTCCGGGTCACGGTCATCGCGGCCGGCTTCGACGGCGGCCAGCCCCCGGCCAAGCGGGACACCATCCTCGGCTCGGCATCGGCCAAGCGCGAGGAGCCGACGCCGGTGCGGTCCACCGAGACCCGCCCGTCCTTCGGTTCGCTCGGCAGCGTCAAGCCGAAGGAGGAGCCGGCGCTCGCCCCGGAGCCGGTGAACGAGGTTCCGCTCTCCCCGCCGGTCCCGCCGTCCCGGTCCTACTCGGACAGCGCGGCGGAAGAGCTGGACGTGCCGGACTTCCTCAAGTGATAGGTCAGACGGACTCCCGCAGCGGCGCGCATTTCGCCTTCACCGACAGGTGGGGCGGGGTGAGCGCCGCTCCGTACGTGGAGCTCAACCTCGGCGGGGCGGTCGGGGACGACGCCGACGCCGTACGCACGAACCGTGAACTGGCCGCCAAGTCGCTGAACCTGGAGGCCGGCCGCGTCGTCTGGATGAACCAGGTGCACGGCGCGGACGTGGCGGTGGTCGAAGGCCCGTGGGGCTCCGACTCCGACATCCCGTCCGTCGACGCGATCGTCACCACCCGGCGTGGTCTCGCGCTCGCGGTTCTCACCGCCGACTGCGTCCCGGTCCTGTTGGCCGACCCCGTCGCCGGGGTCGCGGCCGCCGCCCACGCGGGCCGGCCCGGCATGATCGCCGGGGTCGTCCCCGCCGCCGTAGAGGCCATGATCGAACTCGGTGCCGAGGCCACCCGGATCGTCGCCCGCACCGGCCCCGCCGTCTGCGGCCGTTGTTACGAGGTGCCCGACGCGATGCGCGCCGAGGTGGCCTCCGTCGAGCCGGCGGCGTACGCCGAAACCAGCTGGGGCACACCCTCCGTGGATGTGTGCGCCGGAGTGCACGCTCAACTGGAGCGGCTCGGGGTGCGCGATCGGGAGCAGTCTCCCGTGTGCACGCTGGAGTCGCGCGACCACTTCTCGTACCGCCGCGACCGCACGACAGGGCGACTCGCGGGATATGTCTGGCTGGACTGATAAGGCATGACGGACCGTAAGGCACAACTCGCCAGAAATCTGGCGCAGGTGGAGGACCGCATCGCGGCGGCGTGCGTCGCCGCCGGGCGCAAGCGCGACGAGGTGACCCTGATCGTGGTCACCAAGACCTATCCCGCGAGCGATGTGCGGATCCTGTCGGAACTAGGTGTGCGTCATGTCGCCGAGAACAAGGACCAGGACGCGGCGCCCAAGGCTGCCGAATGTGCGGATCTGCCCCTTGTCTGGCACTTCGTGGGTCAGTTGCAGACCAATAAGGTCCGTTCTGTGGTCCGTTACGCGGATCTCGTACAGTCCGTCGATCGTTCCAGGCTCGTCACGGCTCTGTCGAAGGAGGCGGTTCGGGCCGGGCGTGAGGTGGGATGTCTTCTGCAGGTCGCACTCGACGCCGAGGTGGGCGGCCGGGGAGACCGGGGAGGCGTCGGACCCGAGGGGATCGGCGAGTTGGCGGATCTCGTGGTGGAATCGCCGGGATTGCGGCTGGACGGTCTGATGACTGTCGCGCCGCTCGCCGGGGAGTACGCGGGGCGCGGGCGCGCGGCGTTCGATCGGTTGATGGATTTGTCGACTGACCTGCGCCGGGCTCATCCGGCTGCGAACATGGTCTCCGCAGGGATGAGTGCGGACCTCGAGGAGGCCGTGGCTGCTGGGGCGACACATGTACGCGTCGGTACTGCGGTACTCGGAGTCCGTCCCAGGCTCGGGTAACGTCGCCAAGAAGTCGGACCACAGCAGAAAATATGGTCATTACCGCCGAAAGGCGGGCATAACGGCCTCGTGGATCGCGGGCAATTGGCAAGTCGTCAGTCGATCCACCACAGAGCGGAGGACTCAGAGCATGGCCGGCGCGATGCGCAAGATGGCGGTCTACCTCGGCCTCGTGGAGGACGATGGGTACGACGGCAGGGGATTCGACCCCGATGACGACTTCGAGCCCGAGCTCGACCCGGAGCCCGAGCGGGAGCACCGGCACCGCGAGCCGGTGCATCAGGCGCACCAGCCGCAAAGGGACGAATCGGTGCGAGTGGTGCAGCCTCCCGTTCAGCGTGAGCCCGTGTCGCACTCCTCTTCGCTCCCCGCGGAATCGATGCGACCCGCCCGGATCGCGCCCGTGGCATCCATCACACAAGAACGTTCGAGTCTGGAGAAGAACGCACCGGTGATCATGCCCAAGGTCGTGTCCGAGCGAGAGCCTTACCGGATCACGACGTTGCACCCGCGGACCTACAACGAGGCCCGTACCATCGGGGAACACTTCCGTGAGGGCACCCCGGTGATCATGAATCTGACTGAGATGGACGACACAGATGCGAAGCGACTTGTCGACTTTGCGGCCGGTTTGGTGTTTGGTCTTCACGGCAGCATCGAGCGGGTGACGCAGAAGGTGTTCCTGTTGTCGCCTGCTAACGTCGATGTCACGGCGGAGGACAAGGCCCGAATCGCGGAGGGCGGGTTCTTCAACCAGAGCTGAGACGCACGACCGGAACGAACAGCACGGAACAGGGAAACAGGGGAGAGGGAAGCACGGATCATGAGCGTGGTTTGGCAGGTTGTCTACGTCGCGCTGATGTGCTTGCTCATCGTGCTTATCTTCCGGTTGGTCATGGACTACGTCTTCCAGTTCGCCCGCTCATGGCAACCCGGCAAGGCGATGGTGGTCGTTCTGGAGGCCACCTACACTGTCACCGATCCACCGCTCAAGCTTCTGCGGCGGTTCATTCCGCCGCTGCGTCTCGGGGGCGTGGCGCTCGACCTGTCCTTCTTCGTACTGATGATCATCGTCTACATCTTGATCTACATCGTGGGCGGACTCGCGAGGTGATTGTGGACGAACCGGTCTTGCCGACTGCCGATGACTACGTTGAGGTGAAGAGATGCCGTTGACCCCCGAGGACGTGCGGAACAAGCAGTTCACGACCGTCCGCCTCCGAGAAGGCTATGACGAGGACGAGGTCGATGCCTTCCTCGATGAGGTCGAAGCCGAACTGACGCGACTGCTCCGCGAGAACGAGGATCTGCGCGCCAAACTGGCCGCGGCCACGCGCGCCGCTGCCCAGAACCAGCAGAACATGCGCAAGCCTCCGGAGCCCCAGGATCAGCAGGGCGGCATGCAGCAGGGCGGCATGCAGCAAGGTGGCATGCAGCAAGGTGGCATGCAGCAGCAGGGCATGCAGCAGGGCGGTATGCAGCAGGGTGGCATGCAGCAAGGTGGCATGCAGCAGCAGGGCATGCGTGGTCCCGGCGCGCCCGTACCCGCTGGGATATCGGGCCCGCCGCAGCAGATGGGTGGCCCCATGGGTGGCCCGCCCCAGCTGCCGAGCGGCGCCCCGCAGCTGCCCGCAGGCCCTGGTGGCCAGGGGCAGCAGGGTCCCGGCCCGATGGGTCAGGGACCGATGGGCCAGGGCCCGATGGGTCAGGGCCAGATGCAGCCCATGGGTCAGGGCCAGATGGGCCAGGGTCCGATGGGTGGCCAGCCCATGCAGCAGATGGGTGGCCCGATGGGCGGCCCCATGGGTGGTCCGATGGGCGGCCCCGGTCAGGGTCCCGGCGGCGACAGTGCCGCGCGTGTCCTCTCGCTGGCCCAGCAGACCGCCGACCAGGCGATCGCCGAGGCTCGTTCCGAGGCCAACAAGATCGTCGGCGAGGCGCGTTCGCGTGCCGAGGGTCTTGAGCGGGACGCCCGTGCCAAGGCCGACGCCCTGGAGCGGGACGCGCAGGAGAAGCACCGCGTCGCGATGGGCTCCCTGGAGTCCGCTCGCGCCACGCTGGAGCGCAAGGTCGAGGACCTGCGTGGCTTCGAGCGCGAGTACCGCACGCGTCTGAAGTCGTACCTGGAGTCGCAGCTGCGTCAGCTGGAGACCCAGGCCGACGACTCGCTGGCCCCTCCGCGCACTCCGGCGACCGCGTCGCTGCCGCCGTCCCCGGCGCCCTCCATGGCTCCGGCCGGCGCGAGTGCCCCGTCGTACGGTGGCAACCCGGGCGGCATGGGCGGAGGCATGGGTGGAGGCATGGGCGGTGCCCCGGCTCCGGCCGCGCCTTCCTACGGTGGTCAGCAGCAGATGTCCCCGGCCATGACCCAGCCGATGGCTCCGGTCCGGCCGCAGGGTCCGTCGCCGATGGGGCAGGCGCCTTCGCCGATGCGTGGGTTCCTCATCGACGAGGACGACAACTGACGAGTACGGGTACGCCGTAGGCGTCGGCAGCATTCAGGGCGTGGCCCCGGATTTCGATCCGGGGCCGCGCCCTTTTGCTACGCGTGTTCGGGGGAGTTCGGGGCTGTTGTTCGGGAATGGGTGCGTGTGTCTGGTGCACGCAACGCCGAAGGCCTGGGGCGCCGATCTTTTTCGGTGCCCCAGGCCTTCGAGGGTGCCCTTGGCTTGGCTGGGCGGGCGTGGTTTCGCTCACCGGCGCTTCCCGGGTGCCGATGCGCCCACCCCTGCCGCCCCAGCGTCACGATGCCCGCAGTTGGGGCGGCTGGGTCGGCTGGGGCAGTTGGGGCGGCTGAGGCCGCGCCCGTCAGGAGCGCCGGGAACTGTGCGATCAGCCACGTACTACCGCCCGCGGTTTCCGGACGGCCGTTTCGGCAGACCCTGGCGGTCAGGCCTTGCGCAGACGGAAGGTCAACGTGAGGGCCTCGTCCGTGAAGGGTGTGCCGTATGTCTCGTCGGCCTCGCCCTGGGCGAAGTCCGTGGCGAGGACCTCGTCCGCGATCAGGGCCGAGTGCTCGGTAAGGGCGGCCGTCACCGCGGGGTCGGACGCCCTCCAGCGGAGCGCCACACGGTCGGCCACGTCGAGGCCGCTGTTCTTGCGGGCCTCCTGGATGAGGCGGATCGCGTCACGGGCGAGGCCCGCGCGGCGGAGCTCCTCCGTGATCTCCAGGTCCAGGGCGACCGTGGCACCGGAGTCGGAGGCCACCGACCAGCCCTCGCGCGGGGTCTCCGTGATGATCACCTCGTCCGGGGCGAGCGTGATCGTCTCGCCGTCGACCTCCACCGACGCCGTGCCCTCGCGCAGGGCCAGGGACAGCGCGGCCGCGTCCGCGTTCGCCACTGCCTTGGCCACGTCCTGGACGCGCTTGCCGAACCGCTTGCCCAGGGCACGGAAGTTGGCCTTGGCGGTCGTGTCGACCAGGCTGCCGCCGACCTCGCTCAGCGACGCCAGCGAGCTGACGTTCAGCTCTTCCGTGATCTGCGTGTGCAGCTCGGGGTCCAGGGACTCGAAGCCCGTCACCGCGACCAGGGCGCGCGACAGCGGCTGGCGGGTCTTGACGCCCGACTCCGCACGCGTGGCCCGGCCCAGCTCCACCAGGCGGCGGACCAGGACCATCTGCCTGGACAGCTCCGGGTCGATCGCGGAGAGGTCCGCCTCCGGCCAGGCGGCCAGGTGCACGGACTCGGGGGCGCCCGGGGACACCGGCACGATCAGGTCCTGCCAGACCCGCTCGGTGATGAACGGGGTCAGCGGGGCCATCAGCTTCGTGATCGTCTCGACGACCTCGTGCAGCGTGCGCAGCGCGGCCTTGTCGCCCTGCCAGAAGCGGCGGCGCGAGCGGCGGACGTACCAGTTCGAGAGGTCGTCGACGAACGCCGAGAGCAGCTTTCCGGCGCGCTGGGTGTCGTACGCCTCCAGTGCCTGCGTCACCTGGTCGGTGAGCGCGTGGAGTTCGGAGAGCAGCCAGCGGTCGAGGACCGGGCGGTCCGCCGGGGCCGGGTCCGCCGCGCTGGGCGCCCAGTTCGACGTGCGGGCGTACAGGGCCTGGAAAGCGACCGTGTTCCAGTACGTCAGGAGCGTCTTGCGGACGACCTCCTGGATGGTGCCGTGGCCGACGCGGCGGGCCGCCCACGGGGAGCCGCCGGCCGCCATGAACCAGCGGACCGCGTCGGCGCCGTGCTGGTCCATCAGCGGGATCGGCTGCAGGATGTTGCCCAGGTGCTTGGACATCTTGCGGCCGTCCTCGGCGAGGATGTGGCCGAGGCAGACGACGTTCTCGTACGAGGACTTGTCGAAGACCAGGGTGCCGACGGCCATCAGCGTGTAGAACCAGCCGCGGGTCTGGTCGATGGCCTCGCTGATGAACTGGGCCGGGTAGCGGGACTCGAACAGGTCCTTGTTCTTGTACGGGTAGCCCCACTGCGCGAACGGCATCGAACCCGAGTCGTACCAGGCGTCGATGACCTCCGGCACGCGTGTGGCCGTCTTCTCGCACTGCGGGCAGGCGAAGGTGACGTCGTCGATGAACGGGCGGTGCGGGTCGAGGGCCGACTGGTCCGTGCCCGTCAGCTCCGTGAGCTCCGCGCGTGAGCCGACGCAGGTGAGGTGGTCGTCCTCGCAGCGCCAGATCGGCAGCGGGGTGCCCCAGTAACGGCTGCGCGAGAGCGCCCAGTCGATGTTGTTGTTCAGCCAGTCGCCGAAGCGGCCGTGCTTGACCGTGTCCGGGAACCAGTTGGTCTTCTCGTTCTCCTGGAGGAGGCGGTCCTTGACGGCGGTGGTGCGGATGTACCAGGACGGCTGCGCGTAGTAGAGAAGCGCGGTGTGGCAGCGCCAGCAGTGCGGGTAGCTGTGCTCGTACGGGATGTGCTTGAAGAGGAGGCCGCGGTTCTGGAGGTCCTCGGTGAGCTTCTCGTCCGCCTTCTTGAAGAAGACGCCGCCGACCATCGGGACGTCCTCCTCGAACGTGCCGTCGGGGCGCACCGGGTTGACCACCGGCAGGCCGTACCCGCGGCAGACCTTGAGGTCGTCCTCACCGAAGGCGGGGGACTGGTGCACCAGACCCGTACCGTCCTCGGTCGTGACGTAGTCGGCGTTGACGACGAAATGCGCCTCGGCCGGGAACTCGACCAGTTCGAACGGTCGTTGGTACGTCCAGCGCTCCATCTCGGCGCCGGTGAAGGACTGGCCGGTGGTCTCCCAGCCCTCGCCGAGGGCCTTGGCGACGAGCGGCTCGGCGACGACGATCTTCTCCTCGCCGTTCGTCGCGACGACGTAGGTGACCTCGGGGTGGGCGGCGACCGCCGTGTTGGACACCAGGGTCCACGGCGTGGTCGTCCACACCAGGAGCGCCGCCTCGCCGGCGAGCGGACCGGAGGTGAGCGGGAAACGGACGTACACCGAGGGGTCGACGACCGTCTCGTAGCCCTGTGCCAGCTCGTGGTCCGACAGGCCCGTGCCGCAGCGGGGGCACCAGGGGGCGACGCGGTGGTCCTGGACGAGCAGGCCCTTGTCGAAGATCTCCTTGAGCGACCACCAGACCGACTCGATGTACTCGGGGTCCATCGTGACGTAGGCGTCGTCGAGGTCGACCCAGTAGCCCATGCGGGTCGTCAGCTCGGAGAACGCGTCGGTGTGGCGGAGCACGGAATCGCGGCACTTGGCGTTGAACTCGGCGATGCCGAACGCCTCGATGTCCTTCTTGCCGCTGAAGCCGAGCTCCTTCTCGACCGCCAGCTCCACGGGGAGGCCATGGCAGTCCCAGCCGGCCTTGCGGGCCACGTGGTAGCCGCGCATGGTGCGGAAGCGGGGGAAGACGTCCTTGAAGACGCGGGCCTCGATGTGGTGGGCGCCGGGCATGCCGTTGGCGGTGGGCGGGCCCTCGTAGAACACCCACTCGGGGCGGCCCTCGGACTGATCCAGGCTCTTGGCGAAGATCTTCTGCTCGCGCCAGAAGTCGAGCACGGCGTGCTCGAGCGCGGGCAGGTCGACCTGGGCGGGCACCTGGCGGTACGTCGGCTCTGTCATGAGCGGGCTTCCTCCAACGGACTTTCTGCCTTCCGTCGGAGGGACGAGAGCCGTATTGCTACGTACGCCGTGTGCGGCGCGCTCCCGCGGTACCACCCTCCTTGGCTCCCCTGTGCGCCGTACGCACCAGTGAGCCCCCTCATTGAGGTCGCGATACCGGGTCTACTCGCTGGGCCTCACACGGCTCGGCTTTCTTCCGGCGGCTCCGGGGTGATCTTCACGTCGCGCTCGCCCCCGGGCTTCCACCGTCCCCGGGTCGCTCTTGGCTGCGTACGGCGCTACTCGTCCCCATCCACGCTTTTCGCTCCGCCCAGTGTACGGCGCCCCACCGACAGCGGCAGACCGGTTTTCCTCGGGCCGTGGACGGTCGCGCGGTGACCTGCGGGATGACCCGAATGGAGTGGGTCGGGCGTCCGGATCCTGGGATGTCCGGCCGGGCGGAATACCCGGCGGGGAGCTGGGCACAACGCTTGAAGGTCTTCCGGGTGGCATCCGTGAGGCGGGCGAATCGGGCGGTGTGCCCCGTTGCCGCGGGACTGAAGTCGATTTATCGTCCCAGCACGATTCGCGTGCAAGATCACAATATGTGAAGGGGCCGCGGCCATGGTGGCGAAGAAGACCGCCGTACAGCAGTCGGCGTCCGGCAGATCCACGGCGGCCTCCGGCGACGCGAGTGTCTCCGGGACCGGTGCGGCCATCACCGGGGTGAAGGGAGCCGGGAAGAGGGCCGTCGCTGAGGCGAGCGTGGCGAAGAAGGGCGCCGTGAGGAAAAGCGTGGCCAAGAAGGCGACGGCTTCGAAAGCGTCCTCCCCGAAGGGGAAGGACGAAAAGGAACGGGCCGAGGCGGAGGGCGTGTCCGGGACCGGGCAGGGCCGCACCGGGAAGGGCCTCTCGGAGCGGAACACCGCCGGTGAGGGGGCCGTCGAGGGGCGCGAGGCCGAAGAGAGAGCCCCCGCTCAGGAGGGCACGAGGACGCGCGCGTCCGCGAAGGGCGCCGGCGGCAAGGGCGCGGTCAAGAAGAGCACCGGCACGAAGAGCACGGTCAAGAAGGCGGGCGCGGCCGAGGCCGCCGAGACGACGGGAGCCACGACGGTGGTTGCTAAGAACACTCCTGGCACGGCCACGGCGGCGAAGAAGCCCTCCGCGGTACCCAAGGCACGGCCCTCGGCGGCGGAGCCCGGCGAGCTCGCGGTACGCCCCGGTGAGGACCCCTGGACCCCCGCGGAGGTCGCGGAGGCCCGTACGGGACTTACGGCCGAGGCGCTTCGGCTACGGACCGAGCTGGAGGCCTCCGAACAGTCCCTCTCGGGCCTGATGCGGGACTCCGGGGACGGCGCGGGCGACGACCAGGCCGACACCGGGGCCAAGAACATCACGCGTGAGCACGAGCTGGCGCTCGCCGCCAACGCGCGCGAGATGCTCGACCAGACCGAGCGCGCCCTGCACCGGCTCGACTCGGGCACGTACGGGCTCTGTGAGAACTGCGGCAAAGCCATCGGAAAGGCGCGTATGCAGGCCTTCCCCCGGGCCACTCTGTGCGTCGAGTGCAAGCAGAAGCAGGAACGCCGATAGCGAGCGGCGCCTGAGCCCTGGTCCGCTGGGGGCGTGTCGTACCTTTGTCCTCAGTCAGGCACCTAGGTTGAGGGACTCACGTGGCAGAGGCGGAGCGCATCATCGGTACGCCGGATATCCCAGAGGCGGCGGGAGCCGAGCCGGAGCAGCCCGCGCGGCAGGCGGCTTCCGCTCCCGAGGACGGTACCGAGGCGGCGGCCGGGGACGCGGCCGCGCGGCCGCGCGGCAAGCGGCGCATCGCCGTGCTGTTCGGGGTCGCGGCCCTGGCGTACGCCCTCGACCTGATCAGCAAGATGGTCGTGGTCGCGAAGCTCGAGCACCACGAGCCGATCGAGATCGTCGGCGACTGGCTCAAGTTCGAGGCGATCCGCAACGCGGGCGCGGCCTTCGGCTTCGGTGAGGCGTTCACGATCATCTTCACGGTGATCGCGGCGATCGTGATCGTGGTGATCGCCCGGCTGGCGCGCAAGCTCTACAGCCTGCCCTGGGCGATCGCGCTCGGTCTGCTGCTCGGTGGCGCGCTCGGCAACCTCACCGACCGGATCTTCCGCTCGCCCGGCGTCTTCGAGGGCGCGGTCGTCGACTTCATCGCGCCCAAGGGCTTCGCGGTGTTCAACCTCGCGGACTCGGCGATCGTGTGCGGCGGCATCCTGATCGTGCTGCTGTCCTTCCGGGGGCTCGACCCCGACGGGACCGTCCACAAGGACTGACGAGCGTTCGTGAGCCGATCCGGCCGGGGTTGTCCACAGGCCCGGTCGGGGGCGTGTCACCCGTCCGGCATACTCGACGGGTGAGCACGATTCCCGAGATCCGTACCCTGCCCGTGCCCGACGGCCTGGAGGGCGAGCGCGTCGACGCCGCCATCTCCCGCATGTTCGGCTTCTCCCGTACCAAGGCGGCCGAGCTCGCCGCCGCGGGGAAGGTCACGGTCGACGGGTCGGTGGTCGGCAAGTCGGAGCGGGTGCACGGCGGGGCCTGGCTGGAGGTCGAGATGCCGCAGGCGCCCGCGCCCGTGCAGGTCGTCGCCGAGCCCGTCGAGGGCATGGAGATCGTGCACGACGACGATGACGTGGTCGTGATCGTCAAGCCGGTCGGCGTGGCCGCGCACCCCAGCCCCGGCTGGTCCGGGCCGACCGTCATCGGCGGGCTCGCCGCAGCCGGGTACCGCATCTCGACGTCCGGCGCCGCCGAGCGCCAGGGCATCGTGCACCGCCTCGACGTGGGCACCTCGGGCCTGATGGCGGTCGCCAAGTCGGAGTACGCGTACACGTTCCTGAAGCGGCAGTTCAAGGAGCGGACGGTCGACAAGCGATACCACGCGCTGGTCCAGGGCCACCCCGACCCCACGAGCGGCACCATCGACGCGCCCATCGGCCGGCACCCGAACCACGACTACAAGTGGGCGGTCACCGCCGAGGGCAAGCCCTCCGTCACGCACTACGACCTGGTCGAGGCCTTCCGCGCCGCCTCCCTGCTCGACATCAAGCTGGAGACCGGGCGCACGCACCAGATCCGCGTCCACATGTCCGCGCACCGGCACCCGTGCGTGGGCGACCTGACGTACGGCGCCGACCCGACGCTCGCCAAGCGCCTCGGCCTGACCCGCCAGTGGCTGCACGCCGTGCGGCTCGGCTTCGAGCACCCCGGTGACGGGAGCTGGGTCGAGTTCGAGAGCGATTACCCCGCGGATCTGCAGAAGGCCCTGGACCAGGTGCGGGAGGAGACGTACGCGTGAGTCCGGAGCCCGTTGCGTACGCGGTGCGTGTCGTCGAGGATCCCGCCGACCGTGAGGCGTGTTTCGCGGTGCGCAAGGAGGTCTTCGTCGTCGAGCAGGGGGTTCCGGAGGACCTGGAGTACGACGCGTACGACGCCGTCGCCGTCCATGTGCTCGCCGTGCGGGACGACGGGGTGCCGCTCGGGGCGGGGCGGCTGCTGTTCGGGGAGGCCGCGGCCGGGAAGACCGGTGGGGCCCCGGGGGTCGGGTCGCTGGGGCGGCTCGCCGTCGTACGGGCCGCCCGTGGGCTCGGGGTCGGGGTCGCGCTGGTGCGGGCCGTCGAGGGGGCGGCGCGTGCGCGTGGGCTGACCGCGGTGGATCTGGGGGCGCAGACGCATGCGACGGGGTTCTACGAGCGGCTCGGGTATGTGGCGTACGGCGCCGAGTTCCTTGACGCGGGGATACCGCATCGGGCGATGCGGCGCTCTCTCTGAGGGGGTCTCCCACTCGCCTTTGAGGGGGGTCTCCCACCCGCGCACCGCCCGTTGCTCCCCTCTTGGAAATGCGGGTCTCTCGTGGGGGTTGCCGTGGAGGTTGGGCGCCGTCGGCGGCTGACCGTTCCTGCTCCCGTGTGGGGCCTCAGCCCCGGCCCGGCGTTCTCGGTGCCTCGTGTATGCGGCCCCGTGTCGTGCGCTGTGAGGTGCCGTCCTGGTGGGGCACGGAGTTCGGGTGGGCCGGGGGGAGGACCGCGTCGGCCGTGTTGACGCGGGGGAGGGCGTACGGGTGGGCGTCGGTCAGCCACCGGATCAGGTGTTCGCGGACGGTGACGCGTACCGTCCACAGGTCGTCCGGGTCCTTGGCGGTGACCACGGCCCGCAGCTCCATGGTCGTGGGCGTCGAGTCGGTGACCGTCAGGTCGAAGTGGCGGCCGTCCCAGGCGGGGCAGGCGCGCAGGATGTCGCGGAGGTGCTCGCGCATCGCGGGCAGCGGGGCGGCGTGGTCGACGTGCAGGAAGACCGTGCCGGTCATCTGGGCACCGCCGCGCGACCAGTTCTCGAAGGGTTTGGCGGTGAAGTAGGAGACGGGCATCGTGATGCGGCGCTCGTCCCAGGTGCGCACCGTCAGGAAGGTGAGCGTGATCTCGTCGACCGTGCCCCACTCGCCCTCCACCACGACCACGTCGCCGAGGCGCACCATGTCGCCGAAGGCGATCTGCAGCCCCGCGAAGAGGTTGCTGAGCGTGGACTGCGCGGCGATGCCGGCGACGATGCCCAGGATGCCCGCCGAGGCCAGCAGCGAGGCACCGGCCGCGCGCATCGCCGGGAAGGTGAGGAGCATGGAGGCCGCGGCCACCACACCGACGACCGCCGCGACCACCCGCATGATCAGCGTGACCTGGGTCCGTACGCGACGGAGCCGGGCCGGGTCGCGGTGGGCGCTCGCGTACCGGCTGTACGAGGTCTCCACGATCGCGGCCGTGATCCGCACGATCAGCCAGGCCGTGGAGCCGATGAGGACCAGCGTGAGGGCCCGGCCGACGGCGGTCCGGTGCTCCACGAGGAGCTGTGCCTCGTCATAGGTGGTTCTCAGGGCGGCCGTGCACAGCACGAGCTGGAAGGGGACACGGCCGCGGCGCAGCAGACCCCACAGTGGGGTCTCGCTGTGCCGTTCGTCGACCTTGCGCAGCAGCCGGTCCACGGCCCACCCGATAAGCAGAGCGAGCACGACCGAACCGCCGATGACGATCAGCGGACGCAGTACGTTCTCCATGCCCTCGACCGTAAGGGACCGCGGTGTCGTGTGAACATGCGGCCCCCGTACGGCTGCGCGTACCGCTTGTTCCTCCTGGTCCGACGCCGCCCCGGACGGGCGTCGTCAGTGGTGGCTGGCACCATGGGCTCATGAACATCATGCTCTTCCACTCGATCTACGGTCTGCGCCCGGCCGTGCGTGCCGCGGCGGACCGGCTGCGTGCCGCGGGACACGAGGTGTGGACCCCCGACCTCTTCGAGGGCCGCACGTTCGAGACGGTCGAGGAGGGCATGGCCTACAACCAGCAGACAGGGAAGGAAGAGCTGCTCAAGCGGGCCGTTCTGGCGGCGGCCCCCTACTCGGACCGGGGGCTCGTCTACGCCGGGTTCTCGCTCGGCGCCGCGACCGCGCAGACCCTGGCGCTCGGCGACAACAACGCCCGTGGCCTGCTGCTTCTGCACGGTACGTCCGACATCGCGGCGAACGCGACCGTGGACGACCTGCCCGTCCAGCTGCATGTCGCCGAGCCCGACCCGTTCGAGACGGACGACTGGCTGAGCGCCTGGTATCTCCAGATGCGCAGGGCGGGCGCCGACGTGGAGGTCTACAGATACGCCGGAGCCGGTCACCTCTACACCGACCCCGACCTGCCCGACTACGACGAGGAGGCCGCCGAGGCCACCTGGGCGGTGGCGCTCGGCTTCCTCGAATCCCTCTGAGAGTCCTGCTGGACGCGCCCAGGGGTCATACGGGGTCGTAGGTGCGCTCCACCTTCTGGGTTCCGCTGCGGGTGCGGTACGAGCGGGCCCAGGAGGAGGTCGCGTCGGCCTTGGTGCGGTCGGACAGGACGTAGAAGTCCATCTGCGCGCGCTCGGCGGTGATGTCCAGGACGCCGTAGCCGTGGCGGTCCGTGTCGACCCAGTGGACGTGCCGGTTGGCCGCGCGGATCAGCGGCGAGGCCAGCGCGGAGACGGTGCCCTCGGGGACCTTGACGAGGTCGTCGAGGTTGTCAGAGGTGACCGAGGTGACCACGAACTCGGTGGCGGCGGAGGGCGACAGCGGATACGTGCCGGCGTTGACCGGCACGTCGTTGGCCCAGGCCATGTGGATGTCGCCGGTGAGGAAGACGGTGTTGCGGATCGAGTTGCTCCGCAGGTGGGCGAGGAGTTCGCGGCGGTCGTCGGTGTAGCCGTCCCACTGGTCGGGGTTGAGAGCGAGGCCCTCCGTCGGCAGGCCGAGCAGTTCGGCGAGGGGTTCGAAGAGGTCGGCGGTGAGGTTGCCGAGGGCGAAGGGGGCGATCATCACCGAGTTGCCGACCAGCCGCCAGGTGGTGTCCGATGCCGTCAACCCGGCCTTCAGCCAGTCGAGTTGGGCCCGGCCGGTCAGGGTGCGGTCCGGGTCGTCGACCTTGCCGTCGCCGACGCCCACCTGCTGGGAGCGGAAGGAGCGCAGATCGAGCAGGGAGAGGTCGGCGAGCTTGCCGAAGCGCAGCCTGCGGTAGGTGGTGCCCGCGATCGCCGGGCGCACCGGCATCCACTCGAAGTACGCCTGCTTGGCCGCCGACTGACGGGCCGCCCAGGTGCCCTCCGTGCCCTCGGTGTGGTTCTCGGCGCCGCCCGACCAGGCGTCGTTGGCGATCTCGTGGTCGTCCCAGATCGCGATGACCGGCGCGACCGCGTGCAGGGCCTGGAGGTCGGGGTCGGTCTTGTAACGGGCGTGCCGGACGCGGTAGTCGGCGAGGGTGAGGATCTCGTGGGTCGGCGCGTGCGGGCGTACGACCTTGTCGCGTGTGCCGTACTCGCCGGTGCCGTACTCGTAGATGTAGTCGCCCAGATGCAGCCAGGCGTCCAGGTCGCCGCGCGCGGCCAGATGGCGGTAGGCGGAGAAGTAGCCGCCCTCCCAGTTGGCGCAGGAGACCACGCCGAAGCGCAGGCCGGTCGTGGCGGTGTCGGCGGCCGGGGCGGTCCGGGTGCGGGCGGCGGGCGAGTCGGTGCCGCCGGCGGAGAAGCGGAACCAGTAGTCGGTGGCCGGCGCGAGGCCCCGTACGTCGGCCTTGACGGTGTGGTCGGAGGCGGCCCTCGCGGTGGTCGTGCCCTTGGCGACGACCTGCGTGAACGCCTTGTCCCTGGCGACGGTCCAGCTCACCTCGGTGTCCGGGCCGAGACCGGAGCCGGGTATCGCCTCGGCGGTGGGCGTCACACGGGTCCACAGCAGGACACCGTCGGGCAGTGGATCGCCCGAGGCGACGCCGTGCAGAAACGCGGGGGCCTCGGCCGCGCTCGCCGGGCTCGCGGCGGCCAGCGGTGCCGCGAGAACGGCACCGGCCGCGGCCGCCTTGACGACCGTACGGCGGCTCGGGGCGGGCGAGTTGGGGCTGGAGTGAGATCTTCGACTGGTCACGGCGGATGAGATTACTGATCGGTAGGGGCTTGGGTAAGACGCGTGACGTGAATTCCGCCCGATGTTCAGGCGGCTGTTGGTTGTTCGTCGGTCGGCGAGCGGAACGGCACGGCTGTTCCGGCCGTGACCGCTCGTGCGGCGGCGGCCGGGGTGCGCACAGGGGTGACGTGCTGTCAGTCGTCGCAGGAGGCTTTGCCGTAGCCGCCGAGGAGGGTGTCGCCGCCGCTTCCGCCGTACTGGGATTCACCGTCGGCGCCGCAGTCCAGGACGACACTGATCGCGCTGGTCACCGCGTTGAGTGACGTGTGACTGCCGGGGGAGGGCAGGGCTCCTCGCCTGACCCTCCCCCGGGCGTACGTCAGGCGGATTCGGTGGGGAGGTCCGCCTCGACCCAGTCCTGGATGCCTTCGCGGTACTTGCGGACGTCGGTGTAGCCGAGGGCGGTGAGCCGGTCGGCGACCTGTCCGCTGTTGGGGCAGGCCGGGTTGGAGCAGTAGGTGACGATCGCGGCGTCGCGGTCGGGGAGCAGGGCGGATGCCTGGGCGTCGACGTCGGCCAGGACCAGGGTGAGCGCGCCGGGCAGGTGCTGCTTGGCGTAGTACTCGCCGCCCAGCGTGTCGACGACGGTCACGCTGCCCGTGTCGATCGCTGTCTTCAGCTCGTCTCGTGTGATGAGTGCCGTCATGCCACTACCTTTCAGGTATCGGACTATAGTCCGGTTGTGGCTCATGACAATAACGGACCGCAGTCCGATTCTGCAATGCTGCTGGAACTCCTGCGCACCCCGCCCCCGAAGGAGCAGGCGCGCTCGGCACGCAACCGTGCCGCCGTGCTGGAGGCTGCCGCTCGTCTGTTCGCCGAGCACGGGGTGGAAGCGGTCTCCATGGACCAGGTGGCCGAAGCGGCAGGCGTCGGCAAGGGCACCCTGTACCGCCGCTTCGGCGACAAGTCCGGGCTGGCCGCCGCACTCCTTGACGCCCGGGAGCGCGTACTGCAGGAGGCGATCCTGTTCGGCCCGCCACCGCTTGGCCCCGGAGCCGCCGCCACCGAGCGACTCGCCGCGTTCGTCGACGCCTATTTCGACTATCTGCTGGAGAACCTGACGCTCATCCGCACCTCGGAGACCGCCGCCGTCGGCGCCCGGTACCGGATCGGGGCCTACCGGTTCTGGCACCGTCACACAGCGATCCTGCTGGACACCACACCCGACCCCGAGTACACCGCCCACGCCCTGCTCGCCGCCCTGGCCGCCGAGCACGTGGCCGCACTCCTGCCGGAGCTCGGCGAACAACGGATACGGGCCGGCCTCGTCCGCCTGGCCCGCTCGGCGACGCAACTCCCCAGCCCCTAGGGCGTGTTTCGAACGTCCCGTCTGCCTCACGGCGTCTGGCACGGCACCTCGCCGCGTTGTCGGGGTCGTCCGCGTACGCCCAGTACGCGGACGACCCTCCGCCTTGCGACGCACCGCACCAGACGCCGCGGGCCCCGCCCTCCGGGCGGACGACGCCACTTTCGAAACACGCCCTAGGGCAAGGATTCGACCGCGAGACCACGCCTGTCCGCGCGAGCTCCGAGGCGTCACCGTGGCCACTCGGAGCCGGCGTCACCGCCCGCCCGCGTACCGCCCGGCCAGGGCGATGAGCGCGGCCCGGTCCCCGCATCCGGTGCGGTCGCGCAGGCTCGCGAGGTGCTTCTCGACGGTCCGCGGGGAGAGGAACAGGTGCTCGGCGATCTCCTGGTTGCCGAGCCGGGAGCCGAGCAGCCGCAGCACCTCGTACTCCCGGGCGGTCACCCCGACCCGCCGCAGTTCCTCCGGTATCGCCTCGTGGCCCCGGCGTCGGCGGGGCACGGGAGAGCCCGCTTCCCGCAGCAGGGCGCGGCACGCGGCCGCCATCCGGGTCGTGCCCCGGTCGTGGAAGAACTGCTCGGAGGCGCGCAGCCACTCGACGGGGCGCCCCCAGCCGTCGGCGAGCGCCGCCGGAGAGCCGAGGCGCAGACACAGATGGCGGGCCAGCGGGATGGTGTCCGTTCCGGTCAGGGCCTCCTCGGCCGCCTTGGCCGCCTCCGCGGTCCGGCCCTCGCGGCCCAGCAGCACGGCCCGGGACCAGCCGACGAAAGGCCGGTCCCAGTGGATCTCGGTGAGCCGGCCGGTGTCGGGCCCGTCCAGCTCGGCCCAGTCGGCCACGTCCCGAACGGTACGCAGCAGCAGATACGGGCCCAGGAAACCGGTGACCCCACGGGTGCTCGGCAGCGCCCGCATGGCCCGGTCCGCCTCGGTGAACTCGGCCAGCGCACGCTCGTGCTCCTCCCGCAGCAGGGAACAGATGCCGTGGGCCCAGCCCCATACGGAGGTGTCCGCGTAGCCCCAGACCGCGTCGGCGCTCCCTTCGGCCAGCGCGCTCTGCAGGACGTTCAGCGCGGACTGCAGCCCCTCCCGGTCCCCCCGGGCGGCGGCGATGACGGCGTCCACGCCGACACCGATCAGCTTCACCTCGCGCAGCCGCAGCCTGGCCGCCGTCGTCCGGAGCCGCCCGGCGGCCTCCATGGCCCCGTCGAAGTCGTCGCGCAGCACATGAGCCTGCGTCAGATGCATGTCGGCCCAGGCCGTCATCAGCACCGCGCCGGTCTCCTCGGCCGCCTTTCGCGCGGCCAGCAGCCGCTCGGTCCCGGTGAACCGGATCCGGTCCAGCGCGCCGAGTTCGAGCAGGCCGCGAATGCGCCAGCCCGGCAGCGCATGGGCCTCCGCCGTGGCCACCAGGTGCTCGAACACCTCTTCGGTGGCGGCCAGATCGCGGGGCCGCAGACAGTACCCGAGCATGTTCAGGGCCTGGCAGCTCACCTCCGGCAGCCCGACCGTCTCGGCGGTCGCCACGGCCCCCTCGGCGAGGGCCCGGGCGCTCTCCAGCCGGTCGGGGCGCCGCGAGTTGAGCATCAGATGCGCGGCGACCGCGTCCAGGGCGGCGTGGGACGCCGGGTCGGGCTCGGTGCCGAGCAGCTCCCGTGCCCGCCGTACGGTGTTCAGGCCCTCCTCCCACTGCTGCGCGGTGGCGGCGGCCCGGGCCCTGGTCAGGAAGCCCGCCGCGCGCCGGGCGGACGGCGCTCCCCACGCGGTCAGGACCCGGTCCAGCCGGTCGCCGAGCGCCGGGACGCGCCGGACGTCGCCGGTGAGGACGAGCGTGCGGAGCAGTTCCTCCAGCAGTTCGGCCACGGTCTCGGGGGTGGTGTCCGTGGTGGCGGTGGTGAGTTCCAGGCCCCGGTCGAGGAGTTCCACCGCGGTCAGCGAAGCGCCGCGGGCCACCGCCTGACGGCCGGCCCGGGTGAGCAGAACGGCCGCCCGGGTCCGCTGCCCGGCGGCGACGCACAGCTCCGCGGCCAGGCGGTACAGGTCGTCGCCGGAATCCGCGCCGATCAGGCCGCCGGGGCCGGGCCGGGCGCCCTCCGGGCGCGGTTCCCCTGTTCCCGGTCCGCCTTTTTCCGGGGGCTCCGGTCGTGGTGCCTCTGCTGCGGCCCAGGCTTTCCCAGGTTGCTTCGTTTCGGGCGGCCTCGGTCGCGGTTCCTCCGCCCAGGCTTTCCCTGGTTCCTCCGTCTCCCGCGGCTCCGGTCGCGGTTCCTCCGTTCCGGCCCAGGCTTGCCCCGGTTCCTCCGTCTTCGGCGGCTCCGTACCCGGTGGCACCGCCCCCGGTCCACCCGTCCCCGGTGCCCTCGCTCCCGGCCAGGCAGCCCCCGGTCCCTCCGTCCCCGGCAGCTTCGTTCCCAGCGCCCCCGCTCCCAGCGCCCCCACCCCCGGCCACCCCGTTTTCCGCCCCGCCGCTCCGCCGGACTCGATGGCGTCGGCGGCGGCGAGGCAGAGCGTCACCCGTTCGGCGGGCAGCAGCCGCCCGGCGATGGCGTCGGCGGTCAGGGCGTGCCGGAACGTGTGCCAGCCGGGCTCGGCGTTCGCGGTGCCGTCCGTGACCAGGTCGACGTGTGCCGCGTGGCGCAGCTGGGCGAGCGCCGTGGCCCGGTCGAGCCCGGCCACGCGGGCGGCGATGTCCACGGGGAACCGCCGGCCCAGGATCGCCGCCGCCTCCAGAAGCGCGACACCGTGCGGTGCCAGCCGGTCCACACGCTGGAGGACGGCGGCGGCGACCGACGCGGGCACACCGGCGTCCAGCGACCCGGTCACCGCCCAACCGGAACCCCGTAACCGGACGAGGCTGCCGCCGTCGACCATGGACCGCAGTAGTTCCTCCACCACGAAGGGGACGCCCTCGGAGACGGCGTGCAGCCTGCCGAGGACGGCCTCCGGGACCTCGTCGGCGCCGCCGTGGCCCAGACAGCGGGCGGCCAGCTCGGCGGTACGGGCGGGCCCCAGCCGGGTGAGGCGGAGGGTGCGGGCCGCGCGGCGGGACGTGGCGGCCTCGGCGAGGTCGAGGGCCGGACCGGGCTCACCGCGCAGGGTGGCCAGCAGGACGCTCCGCTGCCCGGAGAGGTTGTCCGTCAGATAGTCGACGACGGCGAGCGTGTCGGCGTCCGCGTCGTGCAGGTCCTCCAGTACGAGGACACAGCCGCCGCCGCTGCCGCCGCCGGTCCGCCCGAGCACGTCCAGGAGCCGTAACACCGCCTCGGCGTACCCGACGAGCGGCGCGCCGTCCTGCGGCGCCAGCCCGCACAACCGTGCAAGCAGCTGCTCGTAGGGGCCGAGGTCCGCGCCCGAGGGCGCCCCTTCGCCGCGCAGCCCGGAGAACACGGCCTCGGCGAGCGGGCGCAGCGGCACCGCGCGCCCGGCGGACGCGGCCCGCCCCCGCAGCATCCGCGATCCGGTGCGCGCGGCACGGGACGCGGCCTCCTCGACGAGCCGTGACTTGCCTATGCCGGGCTCGCCCAGCACGAACACCGACGACCCCCGCCCCTCACGGGCCGACCGGACGGACGCCGTCAGCAGGTCCAGCTCCGCCTCTCTGCCGACCATGGCGGGCGACGACAACGACGACAACTCCGGCCCCCAGCGCCTCTTTCGCGGGGTGCCCCTCAGGCGCCCGTCGAATGCCTCTTCGGATCGTACGTAGAGCGTTGTACCCATGTTCACAGCGCCCGCACAACTATGTGGGGGGTCTTCCCCCATAACAGGGCCGCCGCCGTCCGGCACGCTCTCTTCCAGCGGGGCAGGGGGGACAGGGCATGACCCGGGGGGACATGCCCTGCCTGCCTATTTCTCACGGCAGGGAGGTAGTCGATGCGGCGTGCGCGGGTGTGGGTCACCGCGGGAGTGCTGGGTGTGGTCCTGTGCGGGTGTTCGTCACCCCTCGCGGGTTCCGGGGGGAGCGGGGACGGGGCGTCGTCGGCGAAGGCGGCCGAGGAGAAACCGGAGGTCCCGGAGAGCGACTGGGACCTGGAGCGCGTGTGCGCGGACGGGCTCGGCTTCGCGGGTCTGCCCGCCTACGACCGTACGAAGAAGACCGTGCACCCCGCGGTTCTCATGAGCACCACCGGCGACGGCTGGAACAGCGACTTGTCCACCGACGGGGACTTCCCCAAGGGCTGGTTCCTCGACTACGACGACAAGGTGGCCAAGGCCGAACTGGTCGTCTGCGTCGAGCGCACCAAGGCGACCGCCACCGGCAAGGTGTGCGACATGGAGACCGACGACGGCAAGCCGCTGAAGGTGCGGACGTACAACACCTCGTACCGGGTGCGGGTCCTCGACGCGCGTACGGGCAAGAAGCTGGACGAGCACAAAGGCACGGCCGAGTCCGACGAGTGCCCGGTGTACATGCTCACCTCGAAGGGCGAGGACAAGGACAAGTACTACAACGAGGTCGAACCCGAGGACTACCGCAAGCACATCAAGCCGTTCATCGCGCCGTAGTGCCCGATGTCGCGCCCGATGTCGCGCCCGATGTCGCGTCGGATGACGTGCCGCGAGGGCGGGCGCACTCGAAGGAGTCCGCCCGCCCTCGCACACGTGCTTCGCCTACTTCGTGACGCCCGCGTCCTTGAGCGCGGTCTCCCAGTCGGCGACCGCCGACGGGTTGGTGATCTTCTTGTCGTTGATCTTGATCGTCGGGGTCGAGTCGACGTCCTTGGCGGTGTCGAAGGACTTGCTCATCTTCATCGCCCAGGGGTCGTAGGTGCCCTTCTTCACGGCGTCCTGGAACTTCTTGTTGTTCTTCAGCGCGTCGACCGTGTTGGCCACCTTGATCAGATAGCTGTCCTTGGCCAGCTCGTCGGTCGTCTCCTCCGGGTGGTACTTCGTCGAGTACAGGGCCGTCTTGTACTCGAGGAACGCCTCCGGGCTGACGTTCAGCGCCGCGCCGAGCGCGCTCAGCGCGTTCTTGGAGCCCTCGCCGGTGAGCCGGTCGTCGAGGAAGGTGCCGATCGTGAAGGACAGCTTGTAGTCGCCGTCCTCCATGCCCTTGTTGACCGTCTCGCCGACGGTCTGCTCGAACTGGGCGCAGGCCGGGCAGCGCGGGTCCTCGTAGAGGTGGACCACGTTGTCGGACTTGGAGTCGCCGATCAGCACCGTCGTGCCGTTCTTGCCCGAGGTGTTGGCGGGTGTGACCACCTTCGCGGAGGCGGCGTCCTCCCACTTCGTGGGCTGGTTGTTCTGTACGACGGCGTAACCGATGCCGCCGGCTATCGCGAGAACGACGACGACCGAACCGGCCACGATGCCCTGCCGCTTGGCCTTGTCACGCTTGGCCTGACGCTCGCGCTCCAGACGCAGCCGGTCACGGGCCGCCGACTTCGACGCCTGGCTGTTCCGCTTGCTCATCTTGGTGATCTCCATGGGGGACGCGCACCTGTCGTACGCGGGATACGGGTGGTGGACTGGCGGTGCTCAGAGAGCGGTCACGCGAAGGTGACCGAGCACGGCGGTCCACGCCGTCCCAGGGAGTGGGCGAAGAGCAGGGCGCGAGCGGTGGCCGTACGGTCCGCCGCGCGCGTCGGCCGGTGTGCGGCCGGGGCGGGGCGGACGGTCACGGCGGCGACCGCGAGCAGCAGCGGCCGGAACCCGGCGGCGACCGCGGCGGCGAGCAGCTGGGCCAGCGCCCGCTCGCCGCGCCGCAGCCAGGCGGCCGCGAGGAGCCCCACGCCGAGGTGCGCGGCGAGCAGCAGCCAGGCGGTGGAGGGACCGGCGCCCGCGAGCAGCGCGGCGGCCCGCTCGGAGTCGCCCGTGACCCGCGCGAGCGGGGAGCCCACACTGCCGCCGCCGCACAGCATGTCCAGGCCGACCTGGCGCAGCGGGCCCGTGACCGGGCCGCCCGCCTTGCCGTAACAGGCGTGCTGGCCCGTGGTGAAGACCGTGTCGGCGGCCAGCTCCAGCGGGATCAGCCCGGTGGCGATCCGTCCGAAGCCGCGCTCGCGACCGCCGCCCGCCAGCGCGTACGCGACGACGAAGACGGCGGCGGCGACCGCGGCCACGGTGGCCGGCGGCAGCGGGGTCCGGGACAGCAGGACGTGCGACGCGGTGCCGAGCGTCACGACGAGTGCCGTGAAGAGCGCCGCGCGTACGGCTCTGAGAGGGGTCCCGGGTATGTCCATGGCGTTGGCGAGTGTCCCACGTACCCCCGTAAGGGACCCCTAAAGCCCCCCTGTGGGTGCGTGATCTTCACAGCCGACCTGCGAGGCGGCTTGCAAGCCACCTCGCAGGCCGACCTGAAAGCCCCTTACAGACCGGGGATCCGGCCGTTGCGGAACAGGTCGACGAAGATCTGGTGGTCGGCACGCGCGCGTGCGCCGTAGCTGTGCGCGAAGTCCACCAGCAGGGGCGCGAAGCCCTCCTCGTCCGCCGCGATGGCCGCGTCGATGGCCCGCTCCGTCGAGAACGGCACCAGGGACTGCCCGGACAGGTCGTCCGCCGCCGCGTGCATCGTGGCCGTGGCCCGGCCGAGGTCGGCGACGACCGCGCCGATCTCCTCCGGGTCGTCGATGTCGCCCCAGTCCAGATCCACCGCGTACGGCGACACCTCAGCGACCAGCTGGCCCGCGCCGTCCAGCTCGGTCCAGCCGAGCCACGGATCCGCGTGCGCCTGGAGGGCGCGCTGGGAGATCACCGTGCGGTGGCCCTCGTGCTGGAAGTAGCCCCCGATCCGCTGGTCCGTGATGTGCCGGGAGACGGCCGGGGTCTGGGCCTGCTTGATGTAGATCACGACGTCGTTCTCCAGGGCGTCGCTGTTGCCCTCCAGCAGGATGTTGTACGACGGCAGGCCGGCCGAGCCGATGCCGATGCCCCGGCGGCCGACGACGTCCTTCACCCGGTACGAGTCCGGGCGGGTCAGTGAGGACTCCGGCAGCGTCTCCAGATAGCCGTCGAAGGCGGCCAGCACCTTGTAGCGCGTGGCCGCGTCCAGCTCGATGGAGCCGCCGCCGGGCGCGAAGCGGCGCTCGAAGTCACGGATCTCCGTCATCGAGTCCAGCAGCCCGAAACGGGTCAGCGAGCGCGCGTCACGCAGCGCGTCCAGCAGGGGGCCGTGGGCGGTGTCCAGCGTGAACGGGGGCACCTCGTCCCGCTTGGCGCCGGCCGCCACGGCGTGGATCCGCTCGCGGTACGCGCCCGCGTAGGTCGTCACCAGCTCCGTGATCTGCTCGTCGCTGAGCGCCTTCGCGTACCCGATCAGGGCCACGGAGGCCGCGAAGCGCTTCAGGTCCCAGGTGAAGGGGGCGACGTACGCCTCGTCGAAGTCGTTCACGTTGAAGATCAGACGGCCCGTGGAGTCCATGTACGTGCCGAAGTTCTCCGCGTGCAGATCGCCGTGGATCCACACGCGCGAGGTGCGTTCGTCGAGGTAGGGACCCCCGGTCTTCTCCGCGTCGAGGTCGTTGTAGAAGAGGCAGGCCGTGCCCCGGTAGAACGCGAAGGCCGAGGCCGCCATCTTCCGGAACTTCACGCGGAACGCGGCCGGGTCGGCGGCCAGGAGCTGGCCGAACGCGGTGTCGAAGACGGCGAGGATCTCCTCGCCGCGTCGCTCGTCGCTGAGCTGCGGAACCGACATCGCTGGGTGCCTCCTGGTGGATCACGGGTGGGTCGGCTGTTGAACGTCCGACGGTACGCGGGAGTGCCCGCGACTCCGCTACGAAGGTACGGGGGACAGACCCTCGGGTGTCAGCGCCGAGGCATAGACTTCGACGCTGTCCCCCAGACTGTCCGCAGCCCGTGGGGAAGTCGTTCACGCCTGTTTCCCTTGGAGGCCGAAGCCGTGTCAAAGCCGCCGTTCACGCACCTGCACGTCCACACCCAGTACTCGCTGCTGGACGGTGCCGCGCGGCTCAAGGACATGTTCAACGCGTGCAACGAGATGGGCATGAGCCATATCGCCATGTCCGACCACGGCAACCTCCACGGCGCGTACGACTTCTTCCACACGGCGAAGAAGTCCGGAATCACCCCGATCATCGGCATCGAGGCGTACGTCGCCCCCGAGTCCCGGCGCAACAAGCGCAAGATCCAGTGGGGCCAGCCGCACCAGAAGCGGGACGACGTCTCCGGTTCCGGTGGTTACACCCACAAGACGATCTGGGCGGCCGACGCGACGGGCCTGCACAACCTCTTCCGCCTCTCCTCGGACGCGTACGCCGAGGGCTGGCTGCAGAAGTGGCCCCGCATGGACAAGGAGACCATCTCCAAGTGGTCCGAGGGCCTCATCGCCTCCACCGGCTGTCCCTCCGGCGAGCTCCAGACCCGGCTGCGCCTCGGCCAGTTCGACGAGGCGCTGAAGGCGGCCTCCGAGTACCAGGACATCTTCGGCAAGGACCGTTACTTCCTGGAGTTGATGGACCACGGCATCGAGATCGAGCACCGGGTCCGCGACGGCCTCCTGGAGATCGGCAAGAAGCTCGGCATCCCCCCGCTGGTCACCAACGACTCGCACTACACCTACGCGAGCGAGGCGACCGCCCACGACGCCCTGCTGTGCATCCAGACCGGCAAGAACCTCTCCGACCCGGACCGCTTCAAGTTCGACGGCACGGGCTACTACCTGAAGTCCACGGACGAGATGTACGCCATCGACTCCTCGGACGCCTGGCAGGAGGGCTGCGCCAACACCCGCCTGGTCGCCGAGCAGATCGACACCGCCGGCATGTTCGAGGCCAGGAACCTCATGCCGAAGTTCGACATCCCCGAGGGCTACACGGAGGTCAGCTGGTTCCGCGAGGAGACCATGCGCGGCATGCAGCGCCGTTTCCCCGGCGGCATCCCGGACGACCGTGTGAAGCAGGTCGAGTACGAGATGGACACCATCATCTCGATGGGGTTCCCGGGCTACTTCCTCGTGGTCGCCGACTTCATCATGTGGGCCAAGAAGCAGGGCATCGCGGTCGGCCCCGGCCGAGGCTCCGCGGCCGGCTCGATCGTCGCGTACGCCCTCGGCATCACCGACCTCGACCCCATCCCGCACGGCCTGATCTTCGAGCGGTTCCTCAACCCCGAGCGCATCTCCATGCCCGATGTCGACATCGACTTCGACGAGCGCCGACGCGTCGAGGTCATCAGGTATGTGACCGAGAAGTACGGCGCCGACAAGGTCGCCATGATCGGCACGTACGGCAAGATCAAGGCCAAGAACGCCATCAAGGACTCCGCGCGCGTGCTGGGCTACCCGTACGCGATGGGCGACCGCCTCACCAAGGCCATGCCCGCCGACGTCCTGGGCAAGGGCATCGACCTCAACGGCATCACCGACCCCTCGCACCCTCGTTACAGCGAGGCCGGCGAGATCCGGTCGATGTACGAGAACGAACCGGACGTGAAGAAGGTCATCGACACCGCCAAGGGCGTCGAGGGCCTGGTCCGGCAGATGGGTGTGCACGCCGCCGGCGTGATCATGTCCAGCGAGACCATCACCGAGCACGTTCCCGTGTGGGTGAGGCACACCGACGGCGTGACCATCACACAGTGGGACTACCCGAGCTGTGAGTCGCTCGGCCTGCTGAAGATGGACTTCCTCGGCCTGCGCAACCTCACGATCATGGACGACGCCGTCAAGATGGTGAAGTCCAACAAGGGCATCGACATCGATCTGCTGAGCCTCCCGCTCGACGATCCGAAGACCTTCGAACTGCTCCAGCGCGGCGACACCCTGGGCGTCTTCCAGTTCGACGGCGGCCCCATGCGCTCGCTGCTGCGCCTGATGAAGCCCGACAACTTCGAAGACATCTCCGCCGTCTCCGCGCTCTACCGTCCCGGCCCGATGGGCATGGACTCGCACACCAACTACGCCCTCCGCAAGAACAAGCTCCAGGAGATCACGCCGATCCACAAGGAGCTGGAGGAGCCCCTCGAAGAGGTCCTGGCGGTCACCTACGGCCTGATCGTCTACCAGGAGCAGGTGCAGAAGGCCGCCCAGATCATCGCCGGGTACTCGCTCGGCGAGGCCGACATCCTCCGCCGCGTGATGGGCAAGAAGAAGCCCGAGGAACTGGCGAAGAACTTCACCATCTTCCAGTCCGGCGCCCAGAAGAACGGCTACAGCGACGAGGCCATCCAGGCCCTGTGGGACGTGCTGGTCCCCTTCGCCGGCTACGCCTTCAACAAGGCCCACTCCGCCGCGTACGGCCTGGTGTCGTACTGGACCGCGTACCTCAAGGCGAACTACCCCGCCGAGTACATGGCCGGACTGCTCACCTCGGTCAAGGACGACAAGGACAAGTCCGCGATCTATCTGAACGAGTGCCGGCGCATGGGCATCAAGGTGCTCCCGCCCAACGTCAACGAATCGGTGCACAACTTCGCCGCGCAGGGCGACGACGTGATCCTCTTCGGCCTGGAGGCCGTGCGCAACGTCGGCACGAACGTGGTCGAGTCGATCATCCGCAGCCGCAAGGCCAAGGGGAAGTACGCCTCCTTCCCGGACTACCTCGACAAGGTCGAGGCGGTCGCCTGCAACAAGCGGACCACGGAATCCCTGATCAAGGCCGGCGCGTTCGACACGATGGGGCACACCCGCAAGGGCCTCACCGCGCAGTACGAGCCGATGATCGACAACGTGGTCGCGGTCAAGCGCAAGGAGGCCGAGGGCCAGTTCGACCTCTTCGGCGGAATGGGCGAGGAGGAGACCAGCGAGCCCGGCTTCGGCCTCGACGTCACCTTCTCCGAGGACGAGTGGGAGAAGACGTATCTGCTCGCCCAGGAGCGGGAGATGCTCGGTCTGTACGTCTCCGACCACCCGCTCTTCGGCCTGGAGCATGTGCTGTCCGACAAGGCCGACGCGGGCATCGCCCAGCTCACCGGAGGTGAGCACGCGGACGGCGCGGTCGTCACCATCGGCGGCATCATCTCCGGCCTCCAGCGCAAGATGACCAAGCAGGGCAACGCCTGGGCCATCGCCACCGTCGAGGACCTGGCCGGTTCGATCGAGTGCATGTTCTTCCCGGCGACCTACCAGCTCGTGTCGACCCAACTCGTCGAGGACGCGGTCGTGTTCGTCAAGGGCCGCCTCGACAAGCGCGAGGACGTGCCGCGCCTGGTCGCGATGGAACTCCAGGTCCCGGATTTGTCGAACGCGGGCACGAACGCACCGGTGATCCTCACGATCCCGGCGACCCGGGTCACCCCGCCCATGGTCAACCGCCTCGGTGAGATCCTCAGCCACCACAAGGGCGACAGCGAGGTCCGCATCAGGCTCCAGGGCCCGACCAAGACGACCGTACTGCGCCTCGACCGGCACCGGGTGAAGCCGGACCCGGCGCTCTTCGGCGACCTGAAGGTCCTGCTCGGCCCGTCCTGCCTGGCAGGCTGAGCGCCGCGTACTGACGTACATGAGGGGCGCGTTCGGAAACGGACGCGCCCCTCACCGTGTGCCCGGGCTTCAACAACCCGTGACCCAGCCGTCAGTTGTGGCCGAAGCGCTTCTGCCGGCCCTTGCGGGCCATGTCGCCCGGCGTCACCTGGGCGCCACGGTGCTCGGTCTGCGACTCGAGGGAGGACTGCTGTGCCTGCTGCTGACCACGCTCGGACTGCGGCTGCTTACGGTCCTGCTTCTTGTTCTTGGCCATGGTGGTTGCCTCCTGTGGGGGAACTAGGGGCCAGGGCCGCGATCAGACTCACATAGCGCGACAAGGTGCGCATTTCGGAAAATCACCGTCCGTGACGAGAGTTGTCGGAGCGTGTGACGCGATTGAGGGGGCGCACGGTGAATACGCCACGCCGAAGATCGAGTTCCGGCCGTTAAGCTCCGCGCGGTCGGGCAGACTCGAAGGAAGCCCGAAGCAAACCTCCCGGAAAGAGGGTGGATCGCGTGGACCGCTGCATCGTCCTGGTGGACGCCGGGTATCTGCTCGGCGCGGCCGCCAGCCTCCTCGCCGGGGAACCGTCCCGCTCCCGCATCACCGTCGATCACGCCGCCCTCATCCAGGGGCTGCGCGAGCGCGCCGAGGCCGACACCGAACGGCCGTTGCTGCGCATCTACTGGTTCGACGGCGCCCCCGACCGCGTCCCGCAGCCCGAGCACCGCAGGCTGCGCGTGATGCCCCGGGTGACCGTCCGGCTCGGCGCGCTGACCCGCAGCGACGGACGCTGGGCCCAGAAGGGCGTGGACGCAGCCATGCACGCCGAGCTGACCGAACTGGCCCGCAACCGCGCCTGCTCCGACGTGGTCCTCGTGACCGGGGACGGTGATCTGCTGCCGGGCATGATGGCCGCCAAGGAGCACGGCGTCGCCGTACACCTGTGGGCGGTGCAGGCCGCCGACGGGGACTACAACCAGTCCGAGGACCTGGTCGCCGAGGCCGACGAACGGCGGGTGCTGGACCGGGCGTGGATCACCAAGGCCGTACGGGCGAAGGACTTCGGCGGGATCTGCGCGCCGCAGTCCGTGCCGCGACCGGAGATCGCGGCGATCCTGTCGGCGCCGCTGCCGGAGCCGGCGATCGGGGACGCCGAGCGGGCCACGCCGGAGCCCGAGCACGCGGCGGCGTCCGCCGGGGCGCGCGGCGGCGCGGAGGAACGGGTGCCGTCGACCAAGGGCGTACCGACGCCGAAGGACCTCGCCGCCCTGCGCGGGCCCGGCACGCACGCGGCGCAGCATCCGGCGACCGCCACGCTCCGCTGGTCCTCCGACAAGGGCTGGGTGGACCGGCCCGGGGCCGCCGCCGAGGCGCCGGAGGTCGCGGCCATGCCGACGCTGGCACAGCTGACCACGGCGGAGCAGCGGTGGGCCGACCGGGAGGAGGACATCACCACGGTCGGGGGCGACCCCTATGAGGTCGGGCAGGTGTTCGCCCGGCGGTGGATCGCGCGGCTGACCGATCAAGCGCATCTGCAGCGGCTGTCCGGGATGTATCCCCGGGTTCCGCATCGGGTCGACGGCGAGCTGCTGCGGTACGCGGCGCGGTTCGGGCTGCTCGCGCACAAGGACGACCAGATCGACGAGCACGACCGGTACGCGATCCGGGCCGGGTTCTGGCGGGAGATCGATGTGCGGACCGCCGCGGAGCACGCTCCCGCCGGGGAATGAGCGCCCAACAACTCGGGGCCGGGTGTTTGCCGGCGTCTGCGGGTCCGTTGTGGCTGGTCGCGCCGTTCCCCGCACCCCTTACGGGGCGCCCCGGGCGTAATTCGGTACCCGCGACCCCGTAGGCTCGTCCCTCGTGAGTACGCGTACGGCACAGGTGATCCGGCATCGTGGGGATGTCGTGTGTGCTGTGCGGGGGCTCACCAAGACGTATCCGGCCTCGCGGGGGCGGCGCGGCGCGCCGGGAACTCCCGAGGTGCGGGCCAACGACGGCGTCGGGCTCGATGTGCGGCGCGGCGAGATCTTCGGGCTGCTCGGGCCGAACGGGGCCGGCAAGACCACGCTCGTACGGCAGCTCACAGGGCTCATGCGGCCCGATCACGGCACTGTCGAGATCCTGGGCCACGACATCGTCCGCCACCCCGAGCGGGCCGCGCGGATCCTCGCCTATCTGGGGCAGGAGTCGACCGCCCTCGACGAACTGACCGTGGCGCTGGCGACCGAGACCACCGGGCGGCTGCGCGGGCTCGACGTACGGCGGGCGCGGGCCGAGCGGGACGCCGTCCTCGACGAACTCGGGCTGACCGCGCTCGCCTCCCGGCCGCTGAAGAAGCTGTCCGGCGGGCAGCGGCGGCTCGCCTGTTTCGCCACCGCGCTCATCGGTGAGCGACCGCTGCTCGTGCTGGACGAGCCGACCAGCGGCATGGACCCGGTGGCGCGCCGGTCCGTATGGGCCGCGGTCGACCGGCGGCGCGCCGAGCGCGGCACCACCGTCCTGCTGGTCACCCACAACGTCATCGAGGCCGAGACCGTCCTCGACCGGGTCGCCGTCCTCGACCAGGGCCGGGTCATCGCCTGCGACAGCCCGGCCGGGCTGAAGGAGAAGGTCGCGGGCGAGGTCCGCGTCGAGCTGGTGTGGCGTGACGGTCCCCCGCTGGACGTGCCCGAGGTCGCCGCGCTGCGGCCCCGGGCCGTCGAGGCGGGGCGCCGCTGGACGCTCCGGCTCGCGCCTGAGGAGGCGCGCGCGGTCGTCGCCACCGTCACCGGCGGCGCCGCCTTCGTCGCGCTGGACGACTTCACGCTCGCCACACCGAGCCTGGAGGACGTCTATCTCGCGCTCGGCGGCAGCACGGGCAGCGCGCAGGGGCTGGTCAAGGGGTGAGGGACGCGGGCGTGAGCCGGAGAACAGCCGCCGCGGGTGTGAACGGCAGGGCTGCCGCCGCCGTACGAGAATGGGCGACAGCCGGAGCGAAGAGGAGCAGCTCGACGTGAGTGTCGTACCCGCCGAGGTTCTGCCGGGCAGCGCCCTGGCCATGGAGGAGCGCGCCGAGGCCGCCGCCGAGCTGGGCCCCCGTGCGCGGCTGTGGCCGTCGCTCGCCGCGGTGTACCGGGCGCAGCTCTCGCGGGCCCGGGTCGCACGGATCCCGCTGCTGTTCGTCGCCACCTTCCAGTCGATCGGGATCATGGTCCTGATGCGTGGGGTGGTGGACGGCGGGGACGAGGCGCACGCCGTGGTCGCCGGTTCCTCGGTGCTCGTCGTCGCCTTCGTCGCGCTGAACCTGCTCGCGCAGTACTTCGGGCAGCTGCGGGCGAGCGGGGGACTCGACCACTACGCGACCCTGCCGGTGCCGCCGGCGGCGGTGGTGCTGGGCGCGGCGGGGGCGTACGCCTCCTTCACCGTTCCCGGGACCGTGGTGACGGCCGTCTTCGGCTGTGTGCTCTTCGGGCTGCCGCTCGCCCACCTCTGGGTGCTCGCCGCGGTGATCCCGCTCGCCGGGGCCGCGCTCGCCGGGCTGGGCGCCGCGCTGGGACTGCTCGCGCCCCGTCCCGAACTGGCGACCGTGCTCGGGCAGCTGGGGATGTCCGCCGCGCTGCTGCTGGGTGTCCTGCCGGCCGACCGGATGCCGGGGTTCATCCGGTTCGCCCGGGATCTGCTGCCCTCCACGTACGGTGTGGAGGCCTTCGCACGGACCTTCGGGCAGCACCCCGACTGGGCGTTCGTGCTCGGTGACCTCGCCGTGTGCGCGGGGGTCGGGGTCGTCTCGCTCGCGGTCGCCACCTGGGCCTACCGTCGCGCGGCCGTCCGGTGACGCGGCGCACAGCCGCGCCTGGCACGATGGCAGAGTGACCGCACCGTTGACTCCGCCTCCGCCGCCGCACCAGCAGCCCCCGAACGACCCCTGGGGCGCGCCGCCCGACGGTGGCGTCGTCGAGGCCGGGCCGCACAAGGACGACGGGCCCGGGATGCGGACCGAGGTGCTGGAGGCCGTCGTCGTGACGGTCGTGACGGCCGTGGTCGGCGGGCTGCTGCTCGGAGTGCTGTGGTGGTGGCTGACGCCACATGTGCCGTTGGTGTCCAACGGGGACGCGGTGTTGCTGAAGGACACCGAGGGGGAGCAGGCCGTCGGGTCGGACGGGACGTTCACGCTGCTCGGGCTGGGGATCGGGGCGCTCTTCGCGCTCGTCGTGTTCCTTGTGCGCCGGCGCGGGGGTGTGCCGCTGGTGGTGGCGCTCGCGGTGGGGGGAGTGCTGGGCGGGCTGCTGGCGTGGCGGCTGGGGGTGTGGCTGGGCCCCGAACAGGACGTGGTCGCGCGCGCCACCGAGGTCGGGGTGGGGAAGACCTTTTCGGCGCCGGTGAAGCTCGGGGCGAAGGGGGCGTTGCTGGCGTGGCCGCTGGGCGCGCTGCTGATGCACCTGGGATTGACGGCGCTGTTCGGGCCGCGGGATCCGGATCCGTACGAGGAGCAGTACTCGGGGCCGTACGGTCCGCCGCCGGGGGCTCCGCCGGTGGCGTGAGTGGGCGGGGCGGACCGGGCGGGTGGTCGGCTGCGGGCCGGTGGGGGCTCGTCACGCGGTTCCCCGCGCCCCTTGAGGGGTGAACCGGCACCCGCCCGACCAACCCCGCGTCAGGTTCGGCCCACCGGCGCCACCACCGCGTCCGTCAGCGTCGCGAGCGCCTTCGGGGTCAGTTCGACCTCCAGGCCGCGGCGGCCCGCCGAGACGCAGATCGTCTCGTGGGACTCGGCCGACGCATCCAGGACCGTGCGGAGCTTCTTGCGCTGGCCCAGCGGGGAGATACCGCCCCGGACGTACCCCGTCGTGCGCTCCGCGAGCGTCGGGTCGGCCATCGCCGCCCGCTTGCCGCCCACCGCCGTCGCCAGGGACTTGAGGTCCAGGGAGCCGGCCACGGGGACCACGGCCACGACCAGCGCGCCGTCCACGTCCGCCACCAGGGTCTTGAAGACGCGGTCGGGCGACACTCCCATCGCCTCCGCCGCCTCCTCCCCGTACGACGGGTGGGAGGGGTCGTGCTCGTAGGCGTGGACCGTGAACTCCACGCCCGCCGCGGTCAGTGCCACGGTCGCCGGCGTGCCGCCCGATCCCGCCTGCTGCTTCTTCGACTTCTTCGCCATCAGCCTTCTCACGTACCTCAGTTGAGACTCGTCGGCCCGCGCGTCAGCTCCGACGCGGGCAACGACGGCAGATTACGGATGATCGCCGTCTCGGCGCGCAGGAGCTTCAGCTCGTCCCGCAGCCGGGACGCGATGTCCGGGGCCTGCAGGAGCCGCTGCTTGGCCGGGGTGTCGAGCATCATCGCCGCGGCCACCAGGTACGACACCACCGCCGGCTCGTCCGGCAGATCCGCGCCCGTCGCCAGCGACCGCTCCCGGGCGCCCGCCAGGCGCTTCTGGTACTGACGGAAGGCCCGCAGCACGCCCTCGGCGAGCGCGCCCGCCTCGTCCCCCGGGTCCTCCGGCAACTCCTCCAGCTCGGCCACGAGGAACGCGCCGGACGCGTCCACCGAGACCAGCCGTACCCGCGTCGTACCCGTCGCCAGGACCTCGAACGTGCCGTTGTCGCGCTCCCGGATGGTCGCCGCGTCCGCGATGCAGCCCACGGAGTGGAACGCCTTCACGGGATCGTCGCCGAAACCGGCCGCCGGGCCGCGCTCGGGCCGGGACGTCGGATCCGGCATTCCGGGCGCGCTCGGCGCGACCTCGTGGCCGTCGCGGATGGCGACGACGGCGAAGCGGCGCGGTTCGTCCTCGGGGGTCTTCAGCAACTCGCGCATCAGTGCGCGATAGCGCTCCTCGAAGATGTTCAGGGGCAGCACGAGACCCGGGTACAGCACCGAGTTCAGGGGGAAGAGCGGGAGCCGGACGGTGGTCACGAGGGCAGAGCCTAATGGTCGTCGGGGCAGTCGCGTTCGCCCGTACTCGTATGTGGACTCTCCGTAGGCGACGTACGCGTCCGCAGCGGGGTCGAGGAGGCCACCTCCAGGCGTACGCCGTCGCGCAACTGGAGGAACTGGCCCAGCGGATCGTCCGAGACCCGGTCCCAGGGGAACGAGGTGGCGTACGGGCCGATCAGGCGCAGCTGGTCCAGCGCGTCCGTCCAGCGTCCGAGGCGGACCAGGACGTAGGTGAGGAGATTGCGGACCTCGGCGGGCCAGGGGTCGGCCGGCGCGTACTCGGCCGAGAGCGCCATGGCCCGGTCCGCCGCCTCGTCCAGCCGCCCGCGGGCCACCACGGCGCCACCGCCCTCGGTGAGGTAGGCGAAGGCCGCCCGCACCGGCAGCGCCCGTACGAGGGAGCCGGGCAGCGCGTCCTCGGCGGCCCGCTCGGCGAAGTCGAAGCACTCGCGGTGCGAGCCGTACCAGGCGGCCGAGAGGTACTTCAGGGCCGAGACATGGCAGCCGTAGTGGTGCGGGGAGCGGCGGACGGCCTCCTCCCACAGCTGTTCGAACTGGGTGTGCCCGGAGCCCGTGCCGCGGGCGTGGTCGAGGGCGATCCGCCAGGGCACCGGGTCGCGCTGCTCGCCCTCGGCGGCCGCGGCGATGAGCGGGCCCACCTCGCGCAGCAACTCGACCCGGGCCGGCGACTCCCAGCCGCGGGCCACCGCCAGCTGGGCCCTGATCAGCAGGGCGTCCGGGTCGTGCGGCGTGGCGTCCTGCCAGGCCCGCAGCCACTCGTCGCGGCAGCGGGCGAACGCGGCGAGCCGCATCGCGTACCGGTCACGGTTCTCCCACTCGGCGGACTCCCGGGTGGTGGCCAGCAGTTTGGCCGCGGGAGCGTACTCGCCGCGGCCCGCCGCCACCAGTGCGGGACCGAGCCGCTCGTCGGGGGCGTCGAGCAGTACCTCGTCGTCGGCGGGCAGACCGGCGGCGAGCCGCGGGGTGTGCCGTGCCATCCGGACGGTACGGATGAGCGCGCGCAGCAGATCCATGGTGCCGCCCATTGAAAACCCGCAGGTCGGAGCGGCGCCAGAGGATAGACCCAACGTGTTTTGGTTGTACGGTTTGAGGTCAAGGTCGGGTAAAAACGCCCTGTTCGAAGGCTGCCAGGGAGCTGGCCGAACACTGATCGGCCGCTGTTGGTCCGCTGTGGCCCGAAGCCCGCGCCCAGGCGAACGTCAGTTCCTGCTCAGCAGGCGTGTCGCCCCCGCCGCCACCGTCGTCGCGAGGATCCAACCCATCACGATCACCATCGCGGCCAGCCACTGCCAGCCGCCCTGCAGCTGCCAGGATCCGGCCTGCCCGAAGTCGACGACCGGCAGGAGCAGATCCAGGGCGAAGAGGGCGGGGTCCCAGTTCGGGTGCTCGCCCGGCTTGATCGGCGGATGGTCGGCGTGCGAGAAAGCGTACGAGGTCAGCGCCCACAGCACCGCCATCCACACGGCGGCCCGGCCCGGCCGGTACCCGTACGCCACCGTCCAGTCCTGCGCGTACCCCCAGATCTTGCCCGCGAGCGGCAGATTCTCGCGCCGGTGGCGCTGCTTGGCGAGGAGCACCTCGCGGGCGCCCTCGTCCTCGCCGCTGGCGCGCAGCACGGTGGCGAGCCGCTCGTACGGCTCCGGGTTGTACTCGGCGGTCGCCGCCGCCACCCACTCCAGCCGCGTGGCCAGCGGGAACCGGCCGCGCGGTACGAGGGTCTCGTACTGGAAACCGCCCATGTGGAGGTTGCCCGTGGCCGGCCAGCTGCTCGCCTCGTCGATCAGGGTGCCGACCCGGGCACCGGACAGGACGACCTTGCCGCGCTCCGGTTTCTCGCCGAGGAAGCGCAGCTCGGGCACCTGGACCCGGCGCAGCGACAGCTCCTGTTCGTCCGTGAGGGTGAAGCGGGCCCGCTCCAGGTCGACCGCGTCGCCGAACCGTCCGTCGTCCAGCCGTATCCCGCCCTCGCACACGAACCGCTGCACCCGGGTGCCGCGCGCGGGCGTGCTTCCGCTGGTGTAGAGCGGATTGCCGACCCCGGCGGGGGTCAGATAGAGCGTGCGTTCGACGGTCAGCTGGGGTGCGTTCAGGGCCAGGCGGCCGTAGGGGTTGGCGAGTTGGCTCCCGCGCAGGCTGAGCGAGGCGCCGACGGTCGCGCCGCGCAGGCTCAGCTCGCCGTGCGACTCCATCATCTCGGCCTGCACGTCCTGGGCGACGGTCAGCCCGTCGGCGGAGAGGGAGCGGCCGTGCCGGTCGCGGTAGACCACGGCCTGGTTGAGGAGTAAGTCGGTGCCGATGTGCGCGTCCGCGAGTCGTACCCCGTTGTGGAACCGGCAGCGCGGCAGATGCAGATCGCCCTCCGTGTGCAGCCGGGCCGCCTCCAGGCGGGGCACCGAGCAGTCCACCATCCGCAGGGTGGTGAACCGCGACTCCGGCAGCAGGATCTCCTTCTCGAACCGGCAGCCCTTCATCTCGACATACGGCTCGACCGTGCCGCCCGCCAGGTCGAGCGTGCCCTGGATCTGCACGCCGACCAGCTTCAGCGACGACACCCGGCCGGACAGCGCGGGCGGTCCGGCCAGCAGCAGCCAGGCCACGATCCGGGCCCGTACGGTCCGATCGGGGCCCCAGGGGTGGCCGCCGTGCGGATCGTCCACGGTGACGTCCCCGTCGCGCAGGTCGTACACGCTGCCGTTGCGGAACGCCTGCCACATACCGGCTTCGGCGGCGGTCAGGTCGTCCGGCAGGTCCCCGTCGTCCCGGACGGCGGCACCCTCGGTCACGGCTGGTTCCTTCCTCGTCCTCTGCCACTCGGAGACACTCACGTGTATCGCGCAACTGTTCATGCTGGTGATGCCCGCTGGGTGACGTCTCGAACGCTAGACGTGAAGGTGATCTTCCGGGTTCCCGGGCCGATTCGTATCACCCAGTGGAACGCGCGGATGACGGCCGACGAGGGTCTGAGAGAATTGGGCCCGTGATCTCCCGAATCGATCTGCGCGGCGACGCCCTTCCTGAGGGACCCGCCCTGCGCGACCTGCTGCCCCGAGCCGACTTCGACGTCTCGGCCGCCCTGGAGAAGGTGCGTCCGATCTGCGAGGCCGTGCATCATCGGGGCGACGCGGCGCTGATCGACTTCGCGGAGAAGTTCGACGGGGTCCGGCTCGACCGGGTGCGGGTGCCCGCAGAGGCGCTCACGCGCGCCCTGGAGGAACTCGACCCGGCCGTCCGCGCGGCCCTGGAGGAGTCGATCCGCCGCGCCCGCATCGTCCACCGCGAGCAGCGCCGCACCACGCACACCACCCAGGTCGTACCCGGCGGCACGGTCACCGAGAAGTGGGTCCCCGTCGAGCGGGTGGGCCTGTACGCGCCCGGCGGCCGGTCGGTGTACCCCTCGTCCGTGATCATGAACGTGGTCCCGGCGCAGGAAGCCGGCGTCGAATCCATCGCCCTCGCCTCGCCGGCGCAGGCCGAGTTCGACGGCCTCCCGCACCCCACGATCCTCGCGGCCTGCGCGCTGCTCGGCGTCGACGAGGTGTACGCGGCCGGTGGCGCCACCGCCGTCGCGATGTTCGCCTACGGCACCGAGTCCTGCCCGCCGGCCAACATGGTCACCGGCCCGGGCAACATCTGGGTGGCCGCCGCCAAGCGGTACTTCACCGGTGTCATCGGCATCGACTCCGAGGCGGGCCCGACCGAGATCGCGGTCCTCGCGGACGACACCGCCGACCCGGTGCACGTGGCCGCCGACCTGATCAGCCAGGCCGAGCACGACCCGCTCGCGGCCGCCGTGCTCGTCACGGACTCGGTCGCGCTCGCGGACGCGGTCGAGAAGGAGCTCGAGCCGCAGGTCGAGGCCAGCAAGCACGTCGAGGACCGGATCCGCCCGTCGCTGGCCGGCCGACAGTCCGCGATCGTGCTGGTCGACGGCGTCGACGAGGGTCTGAGGGTCGTCAACGCGTACGGCGCCGAGCACCTGGAGATCCAGACGTCCCGTCCTCAGGAAGTGGCCGAGCGGGTCGTCAACGCGGGCGCGATCTTCATCGGCCCCTGGGCTCCGGTCTCGCTGGGCGACTACGCGGCCGGGTCCAACCATGTGCTCCCGACCGGCGGTTGCGCCTGCCACTCCTCCGGTCTGTCCGTCCAGTCCTTCCTGCGGGGCATCCACATCGTCGACTACACGAAGGACGCGCTGGCCGAGGTCGCGCACCACGTGGTGACGCTGGCGGAGGCGGAGGACCTGCCCGCGCACGGCGCGGCGATCAAGGCAAGGTTCGGTTGGAAGGTGCCTGGTAAGTGAGCTTCGGAATCGACGATCTCCCCGTTCGGGACGAACTGCGCGGCAAGAGCCCCTACGGCGCACCCCAGCTCGACGTCCCCGTACGGCTGAACACCAACGAGAACCCCTACCCCCTGCCCGAGCCGCTGGTCGAGCGCATCGCCGAGCGGGTCCGTGAGGCGGCCCGGCACCTCAACCGCTACCCGGACCGGGACGCGGTGGAGCTGCGGACGCGGCTCGCCGAATACCTGACGAACACCTCCGGGTACGAGGTCGGCCTGGCCAACGTGTGGGCGGCCAACGGCTCCAACGAGGTCCTCCAGCAGATCCTGCAGACCTTCGGCGGACCCGGCCGCACGGCCATCGGCTTCGAGCCCTCGTACTCGATGCACGGCCTGATCTCGCGCGGCACGGGCACCGGCTGGATCTCCGGTCCGCGCAACGACGACTTCACGATCGACCTCGCCGCCGCCGAGAAGGCCATCGCCGAGCACCGGCCGGACGTCGTCTTCATCACCACCCCCAACAACCCCACGGGCAACGCGGTCTCGCGGGAGACCGTCCTCGCGCTGTACGAGGCGGCCCAGGCGGCCAAGCCGTCGATGGTCGTCGTGGACGAGGCGTACATCGAGTTCAGCCACGGCGACTCGCTGCTGCCGCTGCTCGAAGGCCGACGCCAGCTCGTCGTCTCCCGGACGATGTCCAAGGCCTTCGGCGCGGCCGGTCTGCGCCTCGGCTATCTCGCCGCGCACCCGGCGGTCGTGGACGCGGTCCAGCTCGTCCGGCTGCCGTACCACCTCTCCGCCGTCACCCAGGCGACCGCGCTGGCCGCCCTGGAGCACACCGACACCCTGCTCGGCTATGTCGAACAGCTGAAGGCGGAGCGGGACCGGCTGGTCGCCGAGCTGCGCGCGATCGGCTACGAGGTCACCGAGTCCGACGCCAACTTCGTGCAGTTCGGCAGGTTCGAGGACGCGCACGAGGTATGGCGGAAGATCCTCGACCGGGGCGTCCTGGTCCGGGACAACGGCGTACCGGGATGGCTGCGGGTCACCGCCGGAACTCCCGCCGAGAACGACGCGTTCCTCGACGCGGTACGTGAACTGAAGAAGGAGCAGAGCGCATGAGTCGTGTCGGACGCGTGGAACGGACGACCAAGGAGACGTCGGTCCTCGTCGAGATCAACCTCGACGGCACCGGCAGGACCGAGATCTCCACCGGGGTCGGCTTCTACGACCACATGCTCGACCAGCTCGGCCGGCACGGTCTGTTCGACCTGACCGTGAAGACCGACGGCGACCTGCACATCGACTCCCACCACACCATCGAGGACACCGCCCTCGCGCTGGGCGCCGCCTTCAAGCAGGCCCTCGGCGACAAGGTGGGCATCTACCGCTTCGGCAACTGCACGGTCCCGCTGGACGAGTCCCTCGCCCAGGTCACCGTCGACCTGTCCGGCCGCCCGTACCTCGTGCACACCGAGCCCGAGAAGATGGCGCCGATGATCGGCGAGTACGACACGACGATGACCCGGCACATCCTGGAGTCCTTCGTCGCCCAGGCCCAGATCGCGCTGCACGTGCACGTGCCGTACGGGCGCAACGCGCACCACATCGTGGAGTGCCAGTTCAAGGCGCTCGCGCGGGCGCTGCGGTACGCGTCCGAGCGCGACCCGCGCGCGGCCGGCATCCTGCCCTCCACGAAGGGCGCGCTGTGAACGGGCTGTCCACCGTCCTGATCGTCGTCGGCCTCTTCCTGGTCGGCGGCATCATCTCCTTCGTCAAGCAGCAGATGCCGAAGAGCCTCATCACGCTGCTGTCGATCGCCGCCGCGATGTGTCTCGTCTCGGGCGTCCTGAGGCTGGAGGTGTGGAATTGAGCACGGCGTCCAAGAAGGTTGTCGTCTTCGACTACGGCTTCGGGAACGTGAGGTCCGCCGAGCGCGCCCTCGCCCGCACGGGTGCCGAGGTCGAGATCACGCGTGACTTCGACAAGGCGATGAACGCCGACGGGCTGCTGGTGCCGGGTGTCGGCGCCTTCGCGGCGTGTATGCAGGGCCTGCGCGAGGCGCGCGGCGACTGGATCATCGACCGGCGTCTGTCCGGCGGCCGTCCGGTGATGGGCATCTGCGTCGGCATGCAGATCCTCTTCGGGCGGGGCATCGAGCACGGTGTGGAGACCGAGGGCCTCGACGAGTGGCCCGGCACGGTCGAGCCGCTCCAGGCCGAGATCGTGCCCCACATGGGCTGGAACACGGTCGAGGCCCCGGACGGCACCGAACTGTTCGCCGGCCTCGACGCCGACGCCCGCTTCTACTTCGTGCACTCCTACGCCGTCCACGACTGGAACCTGGAGACGCACAACCCCACACTGACCGCCCCCAAGGTCACCTGGTCGACCCACGGCAAGCCCTTCGTGGCCGCCGTGGAGAACGGCGCCCTGTGGGCCACGCAGTTCCACCCCGAGAAGTCCGGCGACGCCGGAGCGCAGCTGCTGACCAACTGGATCGGAACCCTGTAGACCATGGCAAAGCTCGAACTCCTCCCCGCCGTCGACGTCCGCGACGGCCAGGCCGTCCGGCTCGTGCACGGCGAGTCCGGCACGGAGACCTCCTACGGCTCCCCGCTGGAGGCCGCCCTCGCCTGGCAGCGCGCGGGCGCCGAGTGGCTGCACCTGGTCGACCTGGACGCCGCGTTCGGCACCGGCGACAACCGGGACCTGGTCGCCGAGGTCACCCGGGCGATGGACATCAAGGTCGAGCTGTCCGGCGGCATCCGGGACGACGCCTCCCTGGCGAAGGCCCTCGCCACCGGCTGCACCCGGGTCAACCTCGGCACCGCCGCCCTGGAGACCCCCGAGTGGGTCGCCAAGGTCATCGCCGAGCACGGCGACAAGATCGCGGTGGGCCTGGATGTGCGCGGTACGACCCTGAAGGGCCGCGGCTGGACCCGCGACGGCGGCGACCTCTACGAGACGCTGGAGCGCCTCGACAAGGAGGGCTGCGCGCGGTACGTCGTCACGGACATCGCCAAGGACGGCACGCTCCAGGGCCCGAACCTGGAGCTGCTGAGGAACGTCTGCGCGGCGACGGACCGTCCGGTCGTGGCCTCCGGCGGTGTGTCGTCCCTCGACGACCTCCGCGCCATCGCCCAGCTGGTGCCCCTCGGCGTCGAGGGCTCCATCGTCGGCAAGGCGCTCTACGCCAAGGCGTTCACCCTGGAAGAGGCCCTGGAGGCGGTGGCCGAGTGACCGGCGTACGACGCGTCTCCACCGGCGCGCCCTGGGAGGACGCCTTCGGGTACTCCCGGGCGGTGCAACTGCCGAACGGCCTGGTGCTGGTCTCCGGCTGCACGTCGATAGTGGACGGCCAGATCGCCGGAGGAGGCCCGTACGACCAGGCGATCAACGCCTTCAACGTCGCGTTCGGGGCGCTGGACCGGCTCGGTCTGGGCCGCGACGACGTCGTACGTACGCGTATGTACCTCACCCATGCCCGGGACGTGGACGAGGTCGGACGCGCTCATAAGGAGCTGTTCGACGCCGTCCGGCCCGCCGCATCCATGATCATCGTCTCCGGTCTCGTGGACCCCGGCCTGGTCGTCGAGGTCGAGGTCGAGGCATACCGAGAAGAAGGACCGGCATGACCCTCGCCGTACGAGTCATCCCCTGCCTGGACGTGGACAACGGCCGCGTCGTCAAGGGCGTGAACTTCCAGAACCTGCGCGACGCGGGCGACCCCGTCGAGATGGCCAAGGTGTACGACGCCGAGGGCGCCGACGAGCTGACGTTCCTGGACATCACCGCCTCGTCGGGCAACCGCGAGACCACCTACGACGTGGTGCGCCGCACCGCCGAGCAGGTCTTCATCCCGCTGACGGTCGGCGGCGGTGTCCGTACGGCCGAGGACGTGGACAAGTTGCTTCGGGCGGGCGCGGACAAGGTCGGCGTGAACACGGCGGCCATCACCCGTCCGGACCTCATCCGCGAGATCGCCGAGCGCTTCGGCCGCCAGGTACTGGTGCTGTCGGTCGACGCCCGCCGCACGGAATCCGGCTCCTTCGAGGTCACCACCCACGGCGGCCGCAAGGGCACCGGCATCGACGCCGTCGAGTGGGCGCACCGGGCCGCCGAGCTGGGCGCGGGCGAGATCCTGCTCAACTCGATGGACGCGGACGGCACGAAGGACGGCTACGACATCGAGATGATCGAAGCCGTACGCAAGCACGTCACCGTGCCGCTGATCGCGAGCGGGGGAGCGGGCCGCCTCGCGGACTTCCCCCCGGCCATCGAGGCGGGCGCGGACGCGGTCCTGGCGGCCTCGGTCTTCCACTTCGGCGATCTGCGGATCGGCGAGGTGAAGCAGGCACTGAAGGAGGCGGGTCACCCGGTGAGGTGACGCCGTCGGTCCTGTTGCAAGCCCCGGTCGCCAGGCGGCCGGGGCTTACCGCTGGGCAGCGGGGAAGGGGAGGCGAGCCTCCTCAGATACCCAGCTGCTTGGTCTCGTGCAGCTTGGTGATCGCGTCCTTGTCGCCCTCCAGCTCCACATCGGCCACCTGCTGCCGCCCGTACAGGAACAGCAGCAGCTCCGACGGCTCGCCGGTGACCGTGACGACCGGCGTGCCCCGCTTGGCCACAGCCGTACGGCCGTCGGGGCGGCGCAGCACCAGGCCGGTCGGGGAACCGCGGCCCATCAGCCGCGAGGTGCGCTCCAGCCGGGACCACAGGGCGTCCTGGAAGACATGGTCGAGCTCGCGCGGCGACCAGTCGGGCTGGGCGCGGCGGATGTCCTCGGCGTGGACGTAGAACTCGATCGTGTTCGAGGCCTCGTCGATCTGCTTGAGAGAGAAGGGCGAGAACCGCGGCGGGCCGGTCCGCACGAGCTGGATCAGCTCCTCGTACGGCTTCGCGGCGAACTCCTCCATCACCCGGTCCAGGCGCGACGCCAGCTGTTTGATCAGTATGCCCCCGGCGGCGTCGGGGCGGCGCTCGCGCACCACCACATGGGCGGCCAGATCGCGGGTGCTCCAGCCCTCGCACAGGGTGGTTGCGTCCGGGCCGGTGGTCTCCAACAGGTCGGCGAAAAGGAGCCGTTCACGCTTGGCATGGGTCGACATGACGCCAGCCTACGACCGGGCCCTCCGGTCCGTGCAGCCAAGGTCCCGGTGGGTCGCGGCGCGCACTTGCCCGATGTGGGTCGCGCACTCGTGCGACTTGTACGACAAGAGGGTCCGGCCTGTGGACAACCGGACGGGCCCGTCACCGGGGCGCGGCACAATGGCCGCATGACCAGCACGCCGTCCTCCAGCAGCCAACACAGTCCCGGAGCCCCCACCGGCCCCGGCGCCCCCAGCGCGCTGGACCCCGAGATCGCCGCGCGCCTCAAGCGCAGCACCGACGGACTCCTGCCCGCCATCGCCCAGCAGTACGACACCGGTGAGGTGCTCATGCTCGGCTGGATGGACGACGAGGCCCTGCACCGCACGCTCACCACCGGGCGCTGCACCTACTGGTCCCGCAGCCGCCGCGAGTACTGGGTGAAGGGCGACACGTCCGGTCACTTCCAGTGGGTGAAGTCCGTGGCCCTGGACTGCGACGCCGACACCGTCCTCGTCAAGGTCGACCAGGTCGGCGCCGCCTGTCACACGGGCGCCCGCACCTGCTTCGACGAGGACGTCCTCAAGGCCGCCGAAGGCGGCGCCGATTCCGACGTACCGTCACTGGATCAGTAAGGTCAGCCGCCATGGACCTCGAGACGTTCCGCAAGCTGGCCACCGACCGCCGCGTCATCCCCGTCAGCCGCAAACTCCTCGCCGACGGCGACACCCCGGTCGCGCTCTACCGCAAGCTCGCCGCAGAGCGCCCCGGCACATTCCTCCTGGAGTCCGCCGAGAACGGCCGCTCCTGGTCCCGGTACTCCTTCGTGGGCGTCCGCAGCCACGCCACCCTCACCGCGCGTGACGGCCAGGCCCACTGGCTCGGCACCCCGCCCGTCGGTGTCCCCGTCGACGGCGACCCCCTCGCCGCCCTGCGCGCCACCATCGAGGCGCTCCACACCCCGCACCAGGAGGGCATGCCGCCCTTCACCGGCGGCATGGTCGGCTACCTCGGCTACGACATCGTGCGCCGCCTGGAGAAGATCGGGCCCGGCGAGCGGGACGACCTCCAACTGCCCGAGCTGACGATGCTGTTGACGAGCGACCTGGCGGTCATGGACCACTGGGAGGGCTCGGTCCTGCTCATCGCCAACGCCATCAACCACAACGACCTCGACACGGGCGTCGACGAGGCCTATGCCGACGCCGTCGCCCGCCTCGACGCCATGCAGACGGACCTCTCCCGGCCCGTCGCCCAGCCCCCGGCGGTCCTGCCGCCCTCGGAACTGCCCGAGTACACCGCGCTCTGGGGCGGCCCCGACTTCCAGGAAGCCGTCGAGGACATCAAGGAGCGCATCCGCGCGGGCGAGGCCTTCCAGGTCGTCCCCTCACAGCGCTTCGAAACACCGTGCGTGGCAAGCGCGTTGGACGTCTACCGGGTCCTCAGGGCGACCAACCCCTCCCCGTACATGTACCTGTTCCGCTTCGACGGCTTCGACGTCGTCGGTTCCTCCCCCGAGGCCCTGGTCAAGGTCGAGGACGGGCACGCCATGGTCCACCCCATCGCCGGTACGCGACACCGCGGGGCGACCCCGCAGGAGGACCAGGCCCTCGCCGACGAGCTGCTCGCCGACCCCAAGGAGCGCGCCGAGCACCTGATGCTCGTCGACCTGGGCCGCAACGACCTGGGCCGGGTCTGCGAACCGGGCTCCGTCGAGGTCGTCGACTTCATGTCCGTCGAGCGGTACTCGCACGTCATGCACATCGTGTCCACGGTCACCGGCCGGGTCGCCGCGGGCCGCACGGCCTTCGACGTCCTGACCGCCTGCTTCCCCGCCGGCACCCTCTCCGGTGCCCCGAAGCCCCGCGCCATGCAGATCATCGACGAGCTGGAGCCCTCCCGCCGGGGCCTGTACGGCGGCTGCGTCGGCTACCTCGACTTCGCGGGCGACTCCGACACCGCCATCGCCATCCGCACGGCCCTGCTGCGCAACGGCACGGCCTACGTCCAGGCCGGAGCCGGCATCGTCGCCGACTCGGACCCCCTCGCCGAGGACAACGAGTGCCGCAACAAGGCGGCGGCGGTCCTCCGCGCGGTCCACACGGCGAACCGACTGCACGAGGCGGGGTGAGGCGAGCGGTCTACGCGGCAGGCCCCGGCCAAGGCGCCGGCGAATGTGGCACGGGACACGGTGAACCCGGTGACGGCGGGAGCGGCGAGCAGGCGATAGTGGAGTACGTGACCGCAGTACCTCACCCTGGTTCCGAACCCGCGTTCGCCCGCCGCGCGCGCTCCGGCCGGCGCAGCCTCGCCCTCGCCCTGCTGTGCGGCGCGCTCGGCGCCGCCGTCGCCCTGCTCGCCACCCGCCAGCAGTGGGCGGAGGGCACCGCGTCGGTGGCCGGCGGCGCCTTCCCGCTGACCGCCAAGGGCAGTGATGTCACCGGCGTCCCCGCGGCCCTCGCCATAGTGGGCCTCGCCGCACTCGTCGCAGTCTTCGCCGTACGCCGGTCCGGGCGCGTCCTCGTCGCCCTGCTGCTCGCCCTCTCCGGCGCGGGCACCGTCGCCGCCGCGCTGCTCGGCGCCTCCGACAGCTCCGCGCTCGACGAGAAGGCCGCCGAGGCCTCCGGGGACACCTCCGCGACCGTCGGCGCGCTCAGCCACACCGGCTGGCCCTATGTCGCGGCCGCCGGCGGCGCCCTCATCCTGCTGGCCGGACTGCTCGCGCTGCGCTACGGACGCCTGTGGCCCGCGATGTCCGGCCGCTACGAACGCGACGGCACCCCCCGGCCCCGCAAAGCCGAGCCCGTCGACCCCGACCGCCCCGAGGACATGTGGAAGGCCCTCGACCGCGGGGAGGACCCCACGGGACCGGACCCGACGTAGCGGCCGGGGCGACAACCCGGCGGCGTACGACGACAGACCCCCGCTCACGGCGCGTTCGTGAGTACGGGACAATGGACGACGAGCGTCCGACTCACCACACGCTCGGGCCACACGGACCAACCGCGGGCCTCGAGCACCACGCATTGAACAACGAGGAGCAAGTCATGGCGGGCAGCAGCCACGGTCACACCCCGGCCGCCTGGACCGGCGTCACCATTTCCTTCATCGGTTTCTGCGTCGCGGGCGCTTTCATGGTGATGGCCGAGCCGCTCGGCTTCTGGGCCGGCATGGTCATCACTGTCCTCGGCGGTGTCGTCGGCATGATCATGCGGTCCATGGGCCTGGGTCAGCCGAAGGACCACCACGCAGTGTGGGAGACCGCGTCGGTGGCGAAGCGTGAGGCCGTGACCCCCGAGCCTGCCGCTGCCAACGGCTGACACGCGCCGAGAGCCGACCCCTCCCGCGAGGAGCCGATCTTCCGCCTTCCGCGGAGCACGGCGGCCGTGACAGTCGATCATCCGCACAGGGGCGCCCCGACGGCATACGAGCCGGGGGCGCCCTTCGCGCGCGCCCGGCGCCCGCGCGGGGCAGAATGCGGATGTGAAAGCCGAGAGCCAGCCACTGGCACCACCGGGCGCCGACCGCGCGGCCGGTAGGGCCGCCGGGGCCGTTCTGCGCGGGCTGTGGGTCCCCGCCGGGGTCCTCGCGGCCGTCGGCGCGGCCTTCGCGTACGTCGCCGCCGTCGACCCCAACGAGCCCGGCCACTACCCGGTCTGCCCGCTCTTCCGTGTCACCGGCCTGTACTGCCCGGGCTGCGGCGGACTGCGCAGCGCGCACGCCTTCGCCCACGGCGACCTCGCGACCGCCCTCACCGACAACGCGCTCGCGGTGGCGGGCTTCCTCGGCCTCGCGGTGCTGTGGACGGTCTGGGTGGTCCGGGCGGTCCGAGGGCGCCCGATGCGCATCGCACTCGGGACCGTGCAACTGTGGAGTATGGGCACGTTGACGCTGGTCTTCACCGTTGTCCGGAACCTACCGTTCGGTGGCTGGCTCCATCCTTGATCAAATGGTGAATGTCCAGGTAGTGGGACCGCTGTCAACCGGATGCGAGGCCTGGGCCCCGCTCCGGATACCATCGCAGTGACCGCTAGTAATGCTTCGAACTGTCAACCGTCTGGAAGGGGGCCGCTCGCGTGAGTGTGCTCGACGAGATCATCGACGGAGTCCGTGCCGACCTCGCGGAGCGGCAGGCGCGCGTCAGCCTCGACGAGCTCAAGGAGCGCGCGGCGAAGGCTCCGGCGGCCAAGGACGGCGCGGCCGCACTGCGCGGCGACGGCGTCAAGGTGATCTGCGAGGTCAAGCGATCCAGCCCCTCCAAGGGCGCGCTGGCCGCGATCGCCGACCCGGCGGGCCTCGCGGCGGACTACGAGGCGGGCGGCGCGGCCGTCATCTCCGTCCTCACCGAACAGCGCCGCTTCGGCGGCTCGCTCGCCGACCTGGAGGCCGTGCGGGCCCGGGTGGACATCCCCGTCCTGCGCAAGGACTTCATCGTCACCTCGTACCAGCTGTGGGAGGCCCGCGCGTACGGCGCCGACCTCGCCCTGCTGATCGTCGCCGCCCTCGACCAGCCGGCCCTGGAGTCGCTGATCGAGCGCGCCGAGTCCATCGGGCTCACCCCGCTCGTCGAGGTGCACGACGAGGACGAGGTGGAGCGGGCGGTCGACGCCGGCGCCCGCGTCATCGGCGTGAACGCGCGCAACCTCAAGACCCTCGAGGTCGACCGCTCCACCTTCGAGCGGGTCGCCCCCGAGATCCCCGACAGCATCGTCAAGATCGCCGAGTCCGGCGTCCGCGGCCCGCACGACCTCATCGCGTACGCCAACGCCGGCGCCGACGCCGTCCTCGTGGGCGAGTCCCTCGTCACCGGCAAGGACCCGAAGACCGCGGTCGCCGACCTGGTGGCGGCGGGCACGCACCCGGCACTGCGGCACGGGCGCAGCTGACCGCCCGCTAGGCTTGGCCCCGATGACGCTCACGACCACCATGACGGCCACGGACCGGTACGCCCGCCTCGCACGCGGCTGCCGCCCCCGTGGCTGTCGCGCGCCGGCGCGCAGGGTGCATGGCCGCAGGGTGCGGTACGTCATCGGTGACGAGCCGGGCCAGGTGAACGGCATGCGATGGCAGCGCCCCGTCAGGGGCGCGGGGCTCTGTTTGATTCGCGGCCACCGCCGCACGGGCGCGACCGGCCACTGAACGGCCGGCAGCCGACCGACACATCCCCGCCCCACGGCGATCAGTGCCCAACACACACTCACCGTGAGGTTTCCGCATGCCCAGCGAGTTCTTCATCCCCGACCCCGAGGGTCAAGTCCCCAGCCCCGAAGGCTACTTCGGGGCCTTCGGCGGCAAGTTCATCCCGGAGGCCCTCGTCGCCGCCGTGGACGAGGTGGCCGTCGAGTACGACAAGGCGAAGCACGACCCCGAGTTCGCCCGCGAGCTCGACGATCTGCTCGTCAACTACACCGGCCGGCCCAGCTCCCTCACCGAGGTGCCGAGGTTCGCCGAACACGCCGGTGGCGCCCGGGTGTTCCTCAAGCGCGAGGACCTCAACCACACCGGCTCCCACAAGATCAACAACGTGCTCGGTCAGGCCCTGCTCACCAGGCGCATGGGCAAGACCCGCGTCATCGCCGAGACCGGCGCGGGCCAGCACGGCGTCGCCACCGCGACCGCCTGCGCGCTCTTCGGGCTCGAGTGCACCATCTACATGGGCGAGATCGACACCCAGCGCCAGGCCCTCAACGTGGCCCGGATGCGCATGCTCGGCGCCGAGGTCGTCGCCGTGAAGTCCGGCAGCCGCACGCTGAAGGACGCCATCAACGAGGCCTTCCGCGACTGGGTCGCCAACGTCGACCGCACCCACTACCTCTTCGGCACGGTGGCGGGACCGCACCCCTTCCCCGCCATGGTCCGTGACTTCCACCGGGTCATCGGCGTCGAGGCCCGGCGGCAGATCCTGGAGCGCGCCGGGCGACTGCCCGACGCGGCCGTCGCCTGCGTGGGCGGCGGCTCCAACGCCATCGGTCTCTTCCACGCCTTCATCCCGGACGCCTCCGTACGCCTCATCGGGTGCGAGCCCGCCGGGCACGGCCTCGAGACCGGCGAGCACGCGGCGACCCTGACCGCGGGTGAGCCCGGCATCCTGCACGGCTCGCGGTCGTACGTCCTGCAGGACGAGGAGGGCCAGATCACCGAGCCGTACTCGATCTCGGCCGGTCTCGACTACCCGGGCATCGGGCCCGAGCACTCCTACCTCAAGGACTCCGGTCGAGGTGAGTACCGCGCGGTCACCGACGACGCGGCCATGCAGGCGCTGCGTCTGCTGTCCCGCACCGAGGGCATCATCCCGGCCATCGAGAGCGCCCACGCGCTCGCCGGTGCCCTGGAGGTCGGCAAGGAGCTGGGCAAGGACGGGCTGATCGTCGTCAACCTGTCCGGGCGCGGCGACAAGGACATGGACACGGCCGCCCGTTACTTCGGCCTGTACGACACCGACGCCGAGGTCGCGGCGAGCGCCGCCGGGACCGCCGAGATCGAGGGGGACGCCAAGTGAGCGGGAACATTCAGCTGCTGTCGGACACCCTCGCCGCCGCCAAGGCCGAGGGCCGCTCCGCGCTCATCGCCTACCTCCCGGCCGGGTTCCCGACCGTGGACGGCGGCATCGAAGCGATCAAGGCCGTCTTCGACGGCGGCGCCGATGTCGTCGAGGTCGGGCTGCCGCACAGCGACCCGGTCCTCGACGGCCCCGTCATCCAGACCGCCGACGACATCGCCCTGCGCGGCGGCGTCAAGATCGCGGACGTCATGCGTACGGTCCGCGAGGCCTTCGAGGCCACGGGGAAGCCGGTGCTCGTGATGACGTACTGGAACCCCATCGACCGCTACGGCGTCGAGCGGTTCGCCGCCGAGCTGGCCGAGGCGGGCGGTGCCGGGTGCATCCTGCCCGACCTGCCCGTCCAGGAGTCGGCGCTGTGGAGGGAGCACGCCGAGAAGCACGGGCTCGCCACCGCCTTCGTCGTCGCCCCCAGCAGCAAGGACGCCCGGCTCGCCGAGATCACCGCGGCGGGCTCCGGCTTCGTCTACGCGGCCTCCCTGATGGGGGTCACGGGGACACGCGAGTCGGTCGGCGCCCAGGCGCAGGACCTCGTGCAGCGCACCCGGGCCACGGGTTCGGGCCTGCCGGTCTGCGTCGGCCTGGGCGTCTCCAACGCCGTGCAGGCCGCCGAGGTCGCCGGGTTCGCCGACGGTGTGATCGTCGGGTCCGCGTTCGTGAAGCGGATGCTCGACGCGCCGGACGAGCAGGCCGGCCTGGACGCCGTACGGGAGCTCGCGGGCGAGCTGGCGAAGGGTGTGCGCGCGGGCGTGTGACCCGCAGCGGGTGGCGTTCACCCGTTTGTCGTACGGCGTGACGCTACGTGACGCCAGAACCGCCACTCGAACGGGTGGAACTGGGGCCGGGGAGGCGCTGTGTGCCTCCCCGGTTCGTTCTGCGGGATGTGAGCGAGAAGAACCGTGAGGGAAAGCGCACCGCCCGTGAGCGGCTGGCGGAGGAACGCGCGAAGCAGAAGACCGTCGAGAAGCGCCGACGCGCGCTGATCGTGGGCGCGTCGGTGGTGTGCGTCCTGGGCCTGGCCGCAGTGATCGGCATCGTGGCGGCGAACGCGGGCAAGGACGACACCGAGAGCTCGGGCCCGGTGATCGTGCCCTCGGGGGCCAATGGCGAGGACAGCCTCGCGATCCCTGCCGGGAAGACGGGCGCCAAGTCCACCCTCACAGTCTGGGAGGACTTCCGCTGTCCGGCGTGCAAGTCCTTCGAGGACGCGTACCGCTCGACGATCCATGAGCTGACCGACGCCGGTCAGCTGAAGGTCGAGTACCACCTGGCGACCCTGATCGACGGGAACATGGGCGGCAGCGGATCCCTCAAGGCCGCGAACGCCGCCGCGTGCGCACAGGACGCCGGTAAGTTCACCGCGTACCACGACACGCTGTACGAGAACCAGCCCGCCGAGACCGACGACGCCTTCGCCGAGGACGCCAAGCTGATCGACCTGGCCAAGAAGGTGGACGGCCTCGACACCCCGGCCTTCCGTTCCTGCGTCGAGGACGGCACGCACAACAGCTGGGTCGTGAAGTCGAACGAGGCCTTCCAGAAGGGCGGCTTCTCGGGCACGCCGAGCGTCCTCCTCAACGGCAAGAACATCTACCAGGACCAGACGATGACCCCGGCGAAGCTGAAGCAGCTGGTGCAGGAGAACGCCAAGGGGTGAGGCACGGCCGGTGTCGTGGTGGGGCCGGTGGGGTCCGCGGGGCACATGGGGCGTCAATGTCTGTGTGGTACGGCGTTATCGAGCCGTTGTCGGGCTGCCGGCCGTGGGCCGGGCCCGGCAAGGTAGCGTCGACCTTGCCATGGAACTTGCCTACATTCCCAGCCCGTCGCGCGGAGTGCTGTACCTCGGCCCCATCCCGCTGCGCGGCTACGCCTTCTGCATCATCATCGGTGTCTTCGTAGCCGTCTGGCTCGGCAACAAGCGCTGGATCGCCCGGGGCGGGCGGGCCGGTACGGTCGCCGACATCTCGGTCTGGGCCGTGCCCTTCGGCCTCGTCGGCGGACGTCTCTACCACGTGATCACGGACTACGAGCTGTACTTCAGCGAGGGCCGTGACTGGGTCGACGCCTTCAAGGTCTGGGAGGGCGGCCTCGGCATCTGGGGCGCGATCGCGCTCGGTGCCGTGGGCGCGTGGATCGGGTGCCGCCGTCGTGGCATCCCGCTTCCCGCGTACGCCGACGCCGTCGCGCCCGGTATCGCGCTCGCCCAGGCCATCGGGCGCTGGGGCAACTGGTTCAACCAGGAGCTGTACGGCAAGGAGACGACCCTGCCGTGGGCCCTGAAGATCACGTCCTCCACGGACGGGCGGATGCCGGGCACGTACCACCCGACGTTCCTGTACGAGTCGCTGTGGTGCATCGGCGTCGCGCTGCTCGTCATCTGGGCCGACCGCCGGTTCAAGCTCGGGCACGGGCGGGCGTTCGCGCTGTACGTCGCCGCGTACTGCGTCGGGCGGTTCTGGATCGAGTACCTGCGGGTCGACGACGCCCACCACATCCTCGGGCTGCGGCTGAACAACTGGACCGCGCTGTTCGTGTTCATCCTGGCCGTGGTCTACATCGTGCTGTCGGCCCGGAAGCGGCCGGGGCGCGAGGAGATTGTGGAGCCGGGGGCCTCCGACGGGGACGGGGATGTCGTGGACCTTGAGAAGGACGGGGACGCGGAGGCCTCGGAGAAGAAGGCGGAGTCGTCGGACGAGAAGGCGGAGGCCGCGGAGTCGTCGGACGAGAAGGAGCCCGAGGCTTCTGAGGCCGCCGAGAGCGAGAAGCAGGCCTCGTCCGCCGAGAAGAGTTGAGGTAGCGCTTCGGGTTCTCTGAAGCGTCGCTTCACGACGGATGTTCCCCCACCCACCCGCCCTTTCAGGGCGGGTGGGTTTTTGGTGTGGTTCGTCGGCTGCGGGTCTGTGGGGGGCTGGTCGCGCCCACGCGGCGGAGCCGCGTATGTCACAGCCCCGCGCCCCCTACGGGGCGCTTCTGCGGGCCAGAGCCATGGTGCGGTGGGCGCCTGCCACCACCGCCGGGTCGATGAAGTGGCCGTCGGGGAGAGCCTGGGCGCCGGGAGCGAGGGCCGCGGCGTCGATGATTTTCTCGGCCGACTCGATCTCTTGCTGGGTGGGGGCGTAGGTCTGTGCGATGAGAGGGAGCTGGCGGGGGTGGATCGCCGTGCGGCCGAGGAAGCCCAGGGCGCGGCCGTGGGCGCAGGAGTGGGCCAGGCCTTCCAGGTCCCGCACGTTCGGGTAGATCGACTGGGGCGGTGGCGGGAGAGCCGCGGCTCGGGCGGCCACGATCACCCGGGCGCGGGGCCAGTCCAGGGCCGCGTCGTCGCGTGCGCCGAGGTCGGCGCGGAGGTCCGCCTCGCCGAGGGCGATGCCTCGCAGGGCCGGGTGGCAGGAGGCGATGTCGTAGGCCCGTTCCACGCCCAGGGCCGATTCGAGGAGGGCGTAGAGGGGCATGGCGCCGCCCTCGACGGGGGCGGACCGCTCCGCGACACGTACGACTTCGGCGGAGGTCGTGATCTTCGGGAGGCGGAGGCCCGAGAGGCCGGGGAGGGGGGAGAGGGCCTTGAGATCGGCCTCCGCGTGCGGGGTGTCCAGGGCGTTCATCCGTACGTGGACCGGGACGGGGGGAATGGTGGTGAGGAGTTCGGCTGTGGCCGCGCGGGCGTACTCCTTGCGGGCCGGCGGTACCGCGTCCTCCAGGTCGACGATCACCACGTCGGCGCCGGATGTCAGGGCCTTGGCCACCACCTCCTGGCGGTCGCCGGGGGCGTACAGCCAGGTCAGCGGGATCACAGGGCGCCCTCCTCGCGGAGGGCCGCGATGTCCGTGTCCGTCAGGCCCAGTTCGGTGAGGATCGTGTCGGTGTCCGCGCCGTGCGCGCGGCCCGCCCAGCGGATGGCGCCGGGGGTGGCGGAGAGCCGGAAGAGGACGTTCTGCATGCGCAGCGGGCCGAGGTCGGGGTCGTCGACCGTGGTGATCGTGTCCAGGGCGCGGTACTGCGGGTCCGCCATCACGTCCCGTACGTCCTGGATGGGGGCGACCGCGGCCTCCGCCTTCTCGAACGCCTCGATGACCTCCTCACGGGTGTGACGGGCGATCCACGCGCCGACCGCCTCGTCCAGGACGTCCGTGTGGCGGGCCCGGTCCGCGCCCGTGGCGAACCACGGTTCGTCGATCAGCTCCGGTCTGCCCACCAGGCGCATCACCCGTTCCGCGATCGACTGCGCGGAGGTGGAGACCGCGACCCAGGTGCCGTCGGCGGTGCGGTACGTGTTGCGCGGCGCGTTGTTCGCGGAGCGGTTGCCCGTGCGGGGCTGGACGTGGCCGAGCTGGTCGTACCAGAGGGGCTGGGGGCCGAGGACCATGAGCATCGGCTCGATGATGGCCATGTCGACGACCTGGCCCTCGCCGGTGCGGTCGCGGGCGGTCAGGGCCGCCAGCACCGCGTACGCCGTCGTCAGGCCGGCGATCGAGTCGGCGAGGCCGAAGGGCGGGAGGACGGGCGGGGCGTCCGGTTCGCCGGTGATCGCGGCGAAGCCGCTCATCGCCTCGGCGAGCGTGCCGAAGCCGGGGCGGTGGGAGTACGGGCCGAACTGGCCGAAGCCGGTGACGCGGGCCAGGACCAGGCGGGGGTTCGCGGCGGAGAGTTCCTTCCAGCCGAGGCCCCACTTCTCCAGGGTGCCGGGGCGGAAGTTCTCGATGACCACATCGGCGGTGGTCGCGAGGCGGAGGAGGGTGTCGCGTCCGCCGGGGGTGGAGAGGTTCAGCGTCAGTGTGCGCTTGTTGCGGGCCAGCAGTTTCCACCACAGGCCCACACCGTCCTTCGACGGGCCGTGGCCCCGGGACGGGTCCGGCTTCGTGGGGTGCTCGACCTTGATGACCTCCGCGCCGAAGTCGCCGAGCATCGTGGCGGCGAGGGGGCCGGCGAAGAGGGTGGCGAGGTCCAGGACGCGGAGGTGGGTGAGCGGGGGGTCGTACACCTGAGTCATGAGTGGAGGCTCTCCCGGAAGGTGAGTCGGGCCAGCGCGTCGAAGCCGATGCCGTTGAAGTCGGCGATCGAGGTGGACAGGCGGTTCTTCAGGGGTGTCGTCCAGTGGTCCGGGAGTTTCTGCGGGGCGCCGGCGAGGATGCCCGCGATGCTGCCCGCCGTCGCGCCGTTGGAGTCGGTGTCCCAACCGCCCGACACCGCGCGGCAGATGGAGGCCGTGAAGTCGCCGTCGGCGTGGGTGAGGGCGGCGGTGAGCAGGGCCGTGTTGGGGATGGCGTGGACCCAGTGGTGGTCGGCGTAGGTGGTGTGGAGTTCGTCGACGACCGTGTCGAAGTCGGTGTGGTCGCGGGCGAGCCGGAGGGCGTGGGCGACGGCCCTGGCCAGGCGGGAGTTCGGGGGGACGACGGTCAGGCCGGTGCGCAGGCAGTGGTGGATGTCGTGGGTGCCGGTGGCCGCCTCGGCGATGGTGGCGGCGATGTACATCGCCGCGTAGACGCCGTTGGCGGTGTGGGTGAGCGTGGCGTCCCTGTGGGCCTGCTCGGCCGCGGCCGCCGGGTCGCCGGGGTTGGTCCAGCCGTGGACGTCGGCGCGGATCAAGGCGCCGATCCATTCGCGGAAGGGGTTGCGGTGGCGGGCGGTGTGCGGGGGGTCGATGCCGGTGAGGAGGTTGCGGTAGGCGATGCGTTCGGCGGTGAAGGTGCGGCCGGCGGGGAGCTCGTCCAGCCAGAGGCGGGCCACGTCCGTGGTGGTGAAGCCGGGGCCGTGGCGTTGGAGGAGGAGGAGGTTGAGGAGGGGGTAGTTGAGGTCGTCGTCCTCGGGCATGCCGTCGATGTTCTCGGCGAGGGAGGTCTGTGCCGAGCGGCGGTTCCAGGGGTGGGCGTCCAGGAGCTCCGCGGGGACGCCTCGGGCGGTGAACCAGGTGGTGAGGGGCCAGTTGCCGGTGGCCTGGGCGAGGTGGCGGATGGCGGTGAGGGGGAGTTTTTCCACGGGTTTGCCGAGGAGGCAGCCTGCGGCTCGGCCCAGCCAGGCGGCTTCCAGGCGCGCGAGGTGGGTGGCTGGGGTGGGTGGGTTCTCTTCGCCGAGCCCACCCCTTCCCGAAGCCGGGGGCTCCGCCCCCGGGGCCCCGGGGGGCGTGCTCACCGGCGGTGACAAGGTGCCGTCTCTCTTCGGGACGGGAGCCGGCCCGGCTGCACGACTGCCCGCGGACTGAGCAGCGGGGTCCGGCCAGGCTGGGCACAGTGCCCGGATCCTGTTCAGTTCCGTCGGCTCGGCGTCCGCCAACCCGCTCGGCAGGTCCGCCAGTTCGTCCAGCAGGTCCTCGGCCAGCTGGCGGAGGTAGCGGGAGGCCGGGCGGGGGGACGCGCCGGCGCGGAGGGGGGCCGGGGGGCCGCCCGCCGTCCGCCAGCGGGCTGCGATCGCCGAGGGCTCGCGGCCGTCCTGGGACGCCTGGTGGAGTTCGTGGCCCAGCAGGTCCTCCGGCTGGACCCAGGTGAGGCGCAGCCGGGTCACCGGGAGGCCGCCAGGGTGGTGAAAGCCGCCTCGTGGGCCCGGCGGCGGGCCACGTCCTGTGCGTGGATCTCGCGGGCGACCTCCGTCAGGGTCGCCGCCGGGGCGTGCAGGTCGAGGCGGCTCGCCTCCGCCACCGTCTTCGCCCAGTCCGCCGGGATCTCCGAGCCCAGCGCGCCCGCGACGGCGCCGGACATCGTGGCGATGGAGTCGCAGTCGCGGCCGTAGTTCACCGAGCCGAGGACCGCGTGGCGGTAGTCGCCGCGGGCCACCAGCAACATGCCCAACGCGATGGGGAGTTCCTCGATCGCGTGGACGCGGGAGGGGCGGCGGGCGCCCAGCGACGGGGCTCGGTAGTCGGGGCCCACCGTGTCGTACGCCGCCACCGCCTCGCGGAGCGGCCGCAGTGCCGACTCGAAGTCCGAGTAGCGGGACGCCACTTCGCACACCGTCTCGATCGCCGCGCGCGTGCCGTCCTTCGCCAGCGCCACGCAGGTCTCGATCACCGACTCCGCCGTCGCCCCCGGCACGCACGCCGCCGCCACCGCCGCCGCGAAGACACCGGCCGCCTCCCTGCCGTACGACGACTGGTGGGCGCCCGCGAGGTCGAGGGCCTCGGCGTACGCGCCCGCCGGGTTGGCCGCGTTGACCAGGCCGACCGGGGCCATGTACATCGCGGCGCCGCAGTTGACGATGTTTCCGGTGCCGGCCTCGCGGGGGTCGATGTGGCCGTAGTGGAGACGGGCCACGAGCCACTTCTCGGCGAGGAACACCCGGTGCAGGGGGAGGGCTTCCGCCTCCAGCTCCGGGATCCAGCGCGGGGTCGTCATCATGTCCGGCACCAGGTGCTCGGCGATCGCGTACGCGTCCAGGTGGTCGCGGACGCGGTCGTAGACCCGTACCAGCGCATGGGTCATCAACGTGTCGTCGGTGACGTGGCCGTCGCCCTTGTGGTACGGGGCGATGGGGCGGGCCGTGCGCCAGTCGTCGCCGTTCCAGGGGCCGACGACGCCGTGGACGCGGCCGCCGTGGCGCTCGGCGATCTGGTCGGGGGAGTAGCCCTCGACGGGGCCGCCGAGCGCGTCGCCGACGGCGGCCCCGACGAGGGCGCCGGTGATGCGTTCCTCGAGAGTCGCGGAGGAAGTTGTTAGTTTGTTCGGATTTGCTCACATAGGAGTATCATGCCCGAATCACCCATCGGGCGTGGCGAGTTCTGTCGCAGCGAGCAGTTCGGCGAGGTGTACGAGGTCGGTGCCCGTGAGGCGGGGGAGGGCGCAGCCGGAGAGGGTGCGGCAGGCTTCCCGCCAGGTGTCGGGGATCGCGGCGCCGCCGCCGAGCGCGCCGGTCAGGGCGCCGGCGAGGGCCGGGGCGGAGTCGGCGACCCGGGAGAGGCAGGCGGCGGCGGGGACGGCCTCGGCGATCCGGCCGCGGGCGGCGGTGGCGAGCGCCAGGGCCACGGGGACGGTCTCGGCGGCCGCGATGCCATAGCTGTAGACGTGGTCGACGATCTGGTGTTCGAGGAGGGGGATGAGGGCGAACGTGCCTTCCTTCCGGTGCCGTTGGGCGAGGTCCAGCGCGTGGCGGGCGTTGCGGCCGATCTCCGTCTCCTCGGGGAGTTCGGCGAGCGCCGCCGCCGCGCAGTCGTCGACGTCCGCGCCCGCGAGGGCGAGCGCGAGGGCCGCCGCCATCGCGCGGGCGCCGTGCACACCGTCGCCGTCCTGGGTGTAGCGGGCGTCGAACTCGGCCAGCTCGGCGGCCAGTCGCGGGTCGCCGGGGTGGGCGATGGCCAGCACACAGGCCCGTACGCAGGCCGCGTCGTCGAAGTAGTGCGGGTTGTCGTGGCCGGTGGCGGGCGGGCGCAGCCCGGTGGCGAGGTTGCCGAGTCCGGCGCGTACGGAGATCCGGGCGCGCAGCGGCAGTACGGCGGACTCGACCTCGGGGGCGCGTTCGGCGGCCGCCGCGATCTCGCTGGCCACGGCGTTCCAGGAGAGGTCGATCGAGGCGCGGGTGCGGCGCTCCAGGCTCAGGTCGCCGAGCGCCGCCGCGTCCCCGGCGCGCAGTACGGCCTCCGCCGCGAACGCCGCCCACTCCGCGTCGTCGGACGGGCCGAGCCGCAGAGGCTCGGGCGGCTGGTTGAGGGCGATCGGCACGGGGAGTGTCGTGGTCGCGTTCTGCTCGGCGAAGGTGTCGAGTTCGCGGGTGAGGCGCCGGGTCCACTCCGGCATGCGTGCGGCCCGGTGCCGGCCGGCCGGCCACCCGGCGGCGTCGCCCGCCGCGAGCCCGAGGAGGAGGCCCTCGATACGGCGGGGGTGAGGGGTCTTCGCATCCTCGCCTCTGGGCAACAGCCCTTCGGCCGCCGGGATTTCCAGGGGCGCGGGTCCGCCCGACTCGTACTCGGACAGCTCGCCCGTCAGCGCCGGATTCACGGCCGTACCTCCTCCTCTTCGTTCACGGTCAGTGCGTACGCGGCCGGATCCCGGCCTGCCCGGTCGCCGGTCGGCGGGCCCGTGACCCACTTGCCGGACTCGTCGGGGGTGAGCAACTCGGCGACGTCCAGGACGTGATGGCCCGCCATGGAGGGCAGGCAGCTGCCTCGCGCCGGGCCGATCGCGGCGGTCCACTCGGGCGGGATGGACGATGCGCCCCGGGTCGCGCCGGCCAGGGCGCCCGCGACGGCGGCGGTCGTGTCGGCGTCGCGGCCCATGTTCACCGCCGTGAGGACCGACTCGGTGAAGTCGCCGTCGGCCGCCGCGTACGCGCCGAAGGCGAGGGCGACGGCCTCGGGGGCCAGGTCGGTCCAGGGGTAGCCGCCGACGACGACCGCGGAACGGACCGCGCGTTCGCCCCGGTGGGCGACGGCCACCGCGCGGCGCAGGGAGCGGGCCGTCCAGGAGTCGTCGGGGACGACGGCGAGGGCGGAGGCCACCACCGCGATCGTCGGCGCGCCCGCCATGGCCGCCGCCACGCCCGCGGCGACCGCCTGGCCGCCGTAGATGCCCTCGCCGTCGTGGCTCACCGAGCCGTCGACGGCGACCAGCCGTGCCGCCTCCGCCGGGCGGCCGGACGCGAAGACGCCGAAGGGGGCCGCGCGCATGGCCAGGCCGTCGCTCCAGGCGTGGCGGTGCTGGGCGGAGATGGGAGCGGCGAGACCCCGGCGCAGGTTCTCCAGCGTGCCGCGCTCGCTGAAGCCCGCCCCTCGGAACGGGCCCTCGTCGAGGTCCGCGATCCACTGGTGCCAGGCCGTCTCCACATGCGCGACCGTGAGCGCCGAGCCGTGCCGGGCCAGCAGCAGCCCCGAGAAGATGGCGTACTCGGTGTCGTCCGTGCCCGACGGGTGCTCGGCCACGTACCCGGTGATGCGCCCCCAGCGCGCCCGGATCTCGGACGGTTTCATGTTCTCCGCGGGCGCCCCCAGCGCGTCCCCGACGGCGAGCCCGAGCATGGCCCCGCGTGCCCGCTCGCGGAGATCGGCGGCGTCCCCCGGCGCCGGGGTCGAGGGAATGCAGGCGATGGAAGGCATACGGTCGCCTCTCTGGCCCTGGAGCCTGTCCGGCTCCGGGGGCTCTCCGGCCCTATGGACAGTTGATCCGCTCTGAGGATTTCTCTGTGAAGATCTCTGCCACATCGGGCGCCCCACCGGCCCCCGGAACGCCCTCGTATCACCCGGTCGACATCTGTGCAGGGTCATGTACGAATGAGCGGCAACGGTTTCTCGAACAGCTGTGAACCCAGGTAAGTACGGCCTTCCTTGCTGGCAGAAGCGATTTTCCGAGCGTACGTTCGAGATATGGCACTCATCGACACCGAAGCCCCACTGCACGAGGCGCACCGCGACAACCACACCCACCGTGATGTGAACGGTGGTTGGCTGCGGCCCGCCGTCTTCGGAGCGATGGACGGGCTCGTGTCCAACCTGGCGCTGATGACCGGTGTCGCGGGCGGGGCGGTCGGACGGCAGGGGATCGTCATCGCCGGGCTCGCGGGCCTCGCCGCCGGGGCCTTCTCCATGGCGGCCGGCGAATACACCTCCGTGGCCTCGCAGCGCGAACTCGTGGAGGCCGAACTCGACGTCGAACGACGGGAGTTGCGTAAGCACCCGAAGGACGAGGAGAAGGAACTGGCCGCGCTCTACGTGTCCCGCGGCGTCGAGCCGAAGCTCGCCCGTGAGGTCGCGCGGCAGCTCTCCCACGATCCCGAGCAGGCCCTGGAGATCCATGCCCGCGAGGAGCTGGGCATCGATCCCGGCGACCTGCCCTCGCCGGCCGTCGCCGCCGTCTCCTCCTTCGGCGCGTTCGCGCTCGGCGCGCTGCTGCCCGTGCTGCCGTATCTCCTCGGCGCGGGCGCGCTGTGGCCCGCCCTGCTGGTGGCGCTCGTCGGGCTGTTCCTGTGCGGCGCGCTCGTGGCCCGGGTGACGGCGCGCACCTGGTGGTTCAGCGGGCTGCGACAGCTCGCCCTCGGAGGTGCGGCGGCGGGTGTGACGTACGCCCTGGGCACGTTGTTCGGTGCGGCCGTATGATGGATCGGATGGCTACGTATGCGAGGGACCGCATAAGTAGCCGTTACTACGCGGTTTCGAATGCTTAACCGCTGGGCATGAGCCGTAAGCGCTGTGGGCAATGACGCCCGCACCGCACCTCCGTGGCGGGCGACCTGGCCCTCCTGCGCCCCGGGTCGACGGACAATGATCTGTCCGTTTTCCCTCCTGCTTCCATCGCCGTGCCGTACCCCTGCGGCATGTCGCGATGTCCGCATGATGGAACGAACTATCCCGGTTCCCGAGAATCGCTCCATCATGTAACCTGCACGAAATTTTGCACTCCGCGCAGAGGGCCAGCGTCGTCCCTCGGCAATTGCATATGCCAGATGACGACGACGGGAGAGCCGATGCGTACGCCGCGCCAGCCGTCCCAGCACTCCGCGAATGGCCAGAAGTGGTCCTTCATGGATGCTCGCCCTGCTGCGCAGGGTATGTACGACCCCCGCAACGAGCGCGACGCCTGTGGCGTCGGCTTCGTGGCCACCCTCACCGGCGAGGCGAGCCATGCGCTGGTCGAGCAGGCGCTCACGGTTCTGCGCAACCTGGAGCACCGCGGCGCCACCGGTTCCGAGCCCGACTCCGGTGACGGCGCCGGCATCCTCTCGCAGGTCCCCGACGCCTTCTTCCGCGAGGTGGCCGGATTCGAACTGCCCGAGGCCGGCTCGTACGCCGTCGGCATCGCCTTCCTGCCCGAGCAGGGCGTCGACGACGCGGCCGCGCGCATCGAGGCCATCGCCGCCGAGGAGGGCCTGACCGTCCTCGGCTGGCGCGAGGTGCCCGTCGCCCCCGAGCTCCTCGGGGCCACGGCCCGCTCGACGATGCCCTCCTTCCGCCAGGTCTTCGTCACCGACGGCACCTCGAAGGACATCGACCTCGACCGCAAGAGCTTCGTGCTGCGCAAGCGCGCCGAGCGTGAGGTCGACGTCTACTTCCCCTCGCTGTCCGCGCGGACGATCGTCTACAAGGGCATGCTGACCACCGGCCAGCTGGAGCCCTTCTTCCCGGACCTGTCCGACCGCCGCTTCGCCTCCGCGATCGCGCTCGTGCACTCCCGGTTCTCCACGAACACCTTCCCGAGCTGGCCGCTCGCCCACCCGTACCGCTTCGTCGCGCACAACGGCGAGATCAACACGGTCAAGGGCAACCGCAACTGGATGGTGGCCCGCGAGTCCCAGCTGGTCTCCGACCTGTTCGGCCCGGCGGACAAGCTGGAGCGGATCTTCCCGATCTGTACGCCGGAGGCCTCCGACTCGGCGTCCTTCGACGAGGTCCTGGAACTGCTCCACCTCGGCGGCCGCTCCCTGCCGCACTCCGTGCTGATGATGATCCCCGAGGCGTGGGAGAACCACGACTCGATGGACCCGACGCGGCGCGCCTTCTACCAGTTCCACTCCACGATGATGGAGCCCTGGGACGGCCCGGCCTGTGTCACCTTCACCGACGGCAAGCAGGTCGGCGCGGTCCTCGACCGCAACGGCCTGCGCCCCGGCCGCTACTGGGTCACCGACGACGGCCTCGTCGTCCTCGGCTCCGAGGTCGGCGTTCTCGACATCGAGCCCTCCAAGGTCGTCCGCAAGGGCCGCCTGCAGCCCGGCAGGATGTTCCTCGTCGACACCGTCGAGCACCGCATCATCGAGGACGACGAGATCAAGGCCCAGCTCGCCGCGGAGAACCCGTACGCGGAGTGGCTGGAGGCCGGCGAGATCGAGCTCTCCGACCTGCCCGAGCGTGAGCACATCGTGCACACCCACGCCTCGGTCACCCGCCGCCAGCAGACCTTCGGCTACACCGAGGAGGAGCTGCGCGTCCTCCTCGCGCCGATGGCCAAGGCCGGCGCCGAGCCCATCGGTTCCATGGGCACGGACTCGCCGATCGCCGCGCTGTCCTCCCGCCCGCGCCTGCTGTTCGACTACTTCACCCAGCTGTTCGCGCAGGTCACCAACCCGCCGCTGGACGCGATCCGCGAAGAGCTGGTCACCTCGCTGCGCTCCTCGCTGGGCCCGCAGGGCAACCTCCTGGAGCCGACCGCCGCGTCGTGCCGCAGCGTCACCCTGCCCTTCCCGGTGATCGACAACGACGAGCTGGCCAAGCTCATCCACATCAACGCCGACGGCGACATGCCCGGTATGAAGGCCGCCACGCTGTCCGGCCTGTACCGGGTGAGCGGTGGCGGCGAGGCACTGGCCGCCCGTATCGAGGAGATCTGCGCCGAGGCCGACGCAGCCATCGACAACGGCGCCCGGCTGATCGTCCTCTCCGACCGCCACTCGGACGCCGAGCACGCGCCGATCCCGTCGCTGCTGCTCACCGCAGCCGTCCACCACCACCTCATCCGCACCAAGCAGCGCACCCACGTGGGCCTGGTGGTCGAGGCCGGTGACGTCCGCGAGGTCCACCACGTCGCCCTGCTCATCGGCTTCGGCGCCGCGGCCGTCAACCCGTACCTGGCGATGGAGTCCGTCGAGGACCTCGTCCGCGCCGGAACGTTCCTCTCCGACATCGAGCCCGAGCAGGCCATCCGCAACCTGATCTACGCCCTCGGCAAGGGCGTCCTGAAGGTCATGTCCAAGATGGGCATCTCCACGGTCGCCTCCTACCGCGGCGCCCAGGTCTTCGAGGCCGTCGGCCTCGCGGACGAGTTCGTCGAGAAGTACTTCAACGGCACGGCAACCAAGATCGGTGGCGTCGGCATCGACGTTGTTGCCAAGGAGGTCGCCGCCCGCCACGCCAAGGCGTACCCGGCCAGCGGCATCGCGCCCGCCCACCGGGCCCTGGACATAGGCGGCGAGTACCAGTGGCGCCGCGAGGGCGAGCCCCACCTGTTCGACCCGGAGACGGTCTTCCGCCTCCAGCACTCGACGCGCTCGGCCCGCTACGACATCTTCAAGAAGTACACCGAGCGCGTGAACGAGCAGTCCGAGCGGCTGATGACGCTGCGTGGTCTGTTCGGCTTCAAGTCCGACCGTCCCTCGATCTCCATCGACGAGGTCGAGTCGGTCTCCGAGATCGTCAAGCGCTTCTCGACCGGCGCCATGTCGTACGGCTCGATCTCCCGCGAGGCGCACGAGACGCTCGCCATCGCCATGAACCAGCTGGGCGGCAAGTCCAACACCGGTGAGGGCGGCGAGGACCCGGAGCGTCTGTACGACCCCGCGCGTCGCTCCTCGATCAAGCAGGTCGCCTCCGGCCGCTTCGGTGTGACCTCCGAGTACCTGGTCAACGCGGACGACATCCAGATCAAGATGGCCCAGGGCGCCAAGCCCGGTGAGGGCGGTCAGCTGCCCGGCCACAAGGTGTACCCGTGGGTCGCCAAGACGCGTCACTCGACGCCGGGCGTGGGCCTCATCTCCCCGCCGCCGCACCACGACATCTACTCCATCGAGGACCTGGCCCAGCTGATCCACGACCTGAAGAACGCGAACCCGCAGGCGCGGATTCACGTCAAGCTGGTCTCCGAGGTCGGCGTCGGTACGGTCGCCGCGGGTGTGTCCAAGGCACACGCGGACGTCGTGCTCATCTCCGGCCACGACGGTGGTACGGGCGCCTCGCCGCTGACGTCGCTGAAGCACGCGGGCGGTCCCTGGGAGCTCGGTCTCGCCGAGACCCAGCAGACGCTGCTGCTGAACGGCCTGCGCGACCGCATCGTCGTCCAGACCGACGGCCAGCTGAAGACCGGCCGTGACGTCGTCATCGCCGCGCTGCTCGGCGCCGAGGAGTTCGGTTTCGCGACCGCGCCGCTCGTCGTCTCCGGCTGCGTCATGATGCGCGTCTGCCACCTGGACACCTGCCCGGTCGGTATCGCCACGCAGAACCCGACGCTCCGCGACCGGTTCGCCGGCAAGGCCGAGTACGTCGTGAACTTCTTCCGCTTCATCGCCGAAGAGGTCCGCGAGATCCTCGCCGAGCTGGGCTTCCGCACCATCGAGGAGGCCGTCGGCCACGCCGAGATGCTCGACGTGACCCGCGCGGTCAGCCACTGGAAGGCGCAGGGCCTCGACCTGGCCCCCCTGTTCCACGTGCCCGAGCTGGCCGAAGGCGCGGTGCGCCACCAGGTCATCGAGCAGGACCACGGTCTGGAGAAGGCGCTCGACAACGAGCTGATCAAGCTCGCCGCCGACGCGCTCGCCGCCTCGGACGCCACCGACGCCCAGCCGGTGCGCGCCCAGGTCAAGGTCCGCAACATCAACCGCACGGTCGGCACGATGCTCGGCCACGAGGTGACGAAGAAGTTCGGCGGGGCGGGTCTGCCCGACGACACCATCGACATCACCTTCACCGGCTCGGCGGGCCAGTCCTTCGGCGCCTTCCTCCCGCGCGGCGTCACGCTGCGCCTGGAGGGCGACGCCAACGACTACGTCGGCAAGGGCCTCTCCGGCGGCCGCGTCGTCGTCCGCCCCGACCGTGGCGCCGACCACCTCGCCGAGTACTCGACGATCGCGGGCAACACCATCGCCTACGGCGCGACCGGCGGCGAGCTCTTCCTCCGCGGTCGTACGGGTGAGCGGTTCTGTGTCCGCAACTCCGGCGCCCTGGTGGTGTCCGAGGGCGTGGGCGACCACGGCTGCGAGTACATGACCGGCGGCCACGCGGTCGTCCTCGGCGAGACGGGTCGCAACTTCGCGGCCGGTATGTCCGGCGGCATCGCGTACGTCATCGACCTGAACCGCGACAACGTCAACGTCGGCAACGTGGGCGCCGTCGAGGCCCTGTCCGACGACGACAAGCAGTGGCTGCACGACGTGGTGCGCCGCCACGCCGAGGAGACCGGCTCGACGGTCGCCGAGAAGCTGCTCGCCGAGTGGCCCGTGGCCGTGGAGCGCTTCAGCAAGATCATCCCCAGCACGTACAAGGCAGTGCTCGCCGCCAAGGCCGCCGCCGAGCAGGCCGGTCTCTCCGAGACCGAGATCACCGAGAAGATGATGGAGGCGGCGATCAATGGCTGACCCGAAGGGCTTTTTGAACCACGGCCGCGAGGTCGCCAAGTCCCGCCCCGTCGACGTACGCCTGAAGGACTGGAACGAGGTCTACGTCCCCGGCTCCCTGCTGCCGATCATCAGCAAGCAGGCGTCGCGCTGCATGGACTGCGGCATCCCGTTCTGTCACAACGGCTGTCCGCTCGGGAACCTGATCCCCGAGTGGAACGACTACGCCTACCGCGAGGACTGGGCGGCGGCGTCGGAGCGGCTGCACGCGACGAACAACTTCCCGGAGTTCACGGGCCGCCTGTGCCCCGCTCCGTGCGAGTCGGCGTGTGTGCTCGGCATCAACCAGCCGGCTGTCACCATCAAGAACGTCGAGGTCTCGATCATCGACAAGGCGTGGGACAGCGGCGATGTCGCGCCGCAGATCCCGGAGCGCCTGTCCGGCAAGACCGTCGCGGTCATCGGCTCGGGCCCGGCGGGCCTGGCCGCCGCCCAGCAGCTGACGCGGGCCGGCCACACGGTCGCGGTGTACGAGCGCGCGGACCGCATCGGCGGTCTGCTCCGCTACGGCATCCCCGAGTTCAAGATGGAGAAGCGGCACATCAACCGCCGTATCGAGCAGATGCGCGCGGAGGGCACCCGCTTCCGTACAGGCATCGAGATCGGCCGCGACCTCAAGGCCACGGACCTGAAGAAGCGGTACGACGCCGTCGTCATCGCCGCGGGCGCCACCACCGCCCGTGACCTGCCGGTCCCCGGCCGCGAGCTGGCCGGTATCCACCAGGCCATGGAGTACCTGCCCCTGGCCAACAAGGTCCAGGAGGGCGACTTCGTGGCGCCCCCCATCACGGCCGAGGGCAAGCACGTCGTCGTCATCGGCGGCGGTGACACGGGCGCTGACTGCGTGGGCACGGCCCACCGCCAGGGCGCGGCCTCCGTGACGCAGCTGGAGATCATGCCCCGCCCGAGCGAGGACCGGAACGCCTCGCAGCCGTGGCCGACCTTCCCGATGCTGTACAAGGTCACGTCGGCGCACGAGGAGGGCGGCGAGCGGGTCTACTCCGTCTCGACGACCCACTTCGAGGGTGACGAGGACGGCAACGTCCAGTTCCTGCACCTCACCGAGGTCGAGTTCATCGACGGCAAGCTGACGCCGAAGCCGGGCACGGAGCGCAAGATCCCCGCCCAGCTGGTCACGCTGGCGATGGGCTTCACGGGCACCGACCGTGAGAACGGTCTGGTCGAGCAGTTCGGCCTGGAGCTGGACGAGCGCGGCAACATCGCCCGTGACGCCGACTTCCAGACCAATGTGCGGGGTGTGTTCGTGGCGGGCGATGCCGGCCGCGGCCAGTCGCTCATCGTCTGGGCGATCGCGGAGGGCCGCTCGGCCGCCCGCGGCTGCGACCGCTTCCTGACCGGCGCGAGCGAGCTGCCGGCGCCGATCCGTCCGACGGACCGTTCGCTGATGGTCTGAACCGGCTGACGGTTCAGCAAAAGACGTCCCGTACAACGGCGTACGGAACACAGACGGCGCCTGCCCGCCAGTCCCCGACCGGACGACTGGGCAGGCGCCGCCGCATGTTCGGGTGCCGGTGGGTTTCTGCCGGCGGGCGGCGGGACGAGAATCCTCGGTCGTCAGCCCGTCAACGCCGAAACCTTGCCCACCACCAACACCACCAACAACCCCAGCACCAGCACACAGACCCCCGCCTGCACCAGCGCCCTCCACCGGTCCCTGGGCGCGTACGCGAAGGCCAGTGCCACCAGCCCGCCCGTCAGCAGGCCGCCCAGGTGGCCCTGCCAGGACGTGACCGCCGCCGAGATGACCAGCCACAGCAGCAGCCCCGCCATGAAGCGGTTGACCGCGCGGGGGTCGGCGCCCAGGCGGCGGGCCAGGACGTAGTACGCGGTGCTGATGCCGAAGATCGCGCCGGAGGCGCCGACCGTGGTCGTGTCGGGGGCGAGCAGCAGGACGAGGACCGAGCCGCCCAGGGCCGACAGCAGATAGAGGGCCAGGTAGCGGGCGCGGCCCAGCTGGGATTCCACGATCCTGCCGACGTTCCACAGCGTCAGCATGTTCATCACGATGTGGAGGATGCCGAAACCGCCGCCGACGGGCGGGAGATGGAGGAACGCACCGGTGAGGAGCCGCTCCCATTCGCCGTGGGCCACCCCCTCCGCGCTGAAGTCGGCCGGGTACGAGTCCTGCCACAGATAGCGGCCGCCGTCCGGGCCGACCAGGCCCTGACCGAGCATCGAGAACCGGTCCACGATCTCCGGGCGCACCAACTCGCCCAGGTAGGCGAGGACGTTGAGACCGATCAGGACGTACGTGACCAGCGGCACCGTCGAGATCCGGCCACCGAAGGCCGTACGGGCCTGCCGTACGCTCCGCACGCCCTCCTTCACGCACTCGGGGCACTGGTGGCCCACGGACGCCGCGTGCATGCAGTCCGGGCAGATGAACCGGTCACAGCGGGTGCAGCGGACGTACGACTCCACCTTCGGGTGGCGGTAGCAGGACGTGACGGCGGACTCGGGGGTTCCGGGGGACTCGGGTTCCACGGCCGGCTCCTTCTCGGAAGTACGGGGTTGACGGTGAGCCGGTGAGGGCGACGGCGAACAAAATAGCGAACCGGTGGGAGTGGGTGGGCGGTGGCCTGGTGCAGGAGAAGCGCGCGAGGCCGACTGGCTCGGCTGGGCCAAGCTCCTGCTCGGCTCCTGGTCGGCTCCTGCTCGGCGTGGTAACCGCTTTGACCGGTTACCGCGCCGAACGACCTGCTCTCCGGCACCGGCATCCGCTTCGCGCAGGGTGCCAGGAGTACAGGCAGGTCACCGACGGCGGGGGCCGCCACTGACGACCTCGGCCCGGCACTCGCCCGGGCTGCCCCACGCCGTCCGCAGGGCCCGCGCCTTGGTCAGCCACAGCGACAGGTCGTACTCCGCCGTGTAGCCGATCGCGCCGTGCAGTTGCAGCGCCGTGCGGGCCGTCCCGTACGCCGCCTCGCAGGCCGTGACCTTCGCGGCGGCCACGTCGGCCGGGGCCAGGGTGAGCGCAGCCCCGAGCACCAGCGGACGCGCGAACTCCAGCGCCACCTTGGCGTCGGCCAGGCGGTGCTTCACCGCCTGGAACGAGCCTACGGGCACCCCGAACTGGGTGCGCTGCTTGACGTACGCCACCGTGCGGTCGAGGAGGGCCAGGCCGACACCCAGAGCCTGGGCGGCGACCGCGAGCCGCGCCCAGGTGAGGGCGGTGGCGAGGGGCGGGTCCGTGGCGAGGCGTTCACCCCCGGCTGCGAGGGGGGTCAGGCGGCGGGCCGGGTCCAGGGAGGGGCGGATCGGGCCGTGGCCGGGGGCCAGCCGCAGCTCGCCCCCGTCGTACGACAGCAGGGTCGTCGCCGCGTCCCCGTCCAACGCGTACGACCCCGGGCCCGCGAGCGTGGCCATGGCCTCCCCGGACACCAGCGCCGGCAGCAGGCGCTTCGCAGGGCCCGGGTCGTCCAGTCCCGCGAGGAGCACCGCCGCCGCGACCGTCTCCGCCAGCGGGCCCGGCACGGCGTGTCTGCCCAGCTCCACAAAGGCTGCGGCGAGTTCGACGGGCAGGGGGCCCACCCCTTCGTACGCCTCCGGAACGGCGAGCGCGAACACCCCGGCCCGCGCGATACGGGACCACAGCGCACGCCCGGCCGCATGCTCGCCCCGCCCCCAGTCCCGTACGACCGACGGTGTGTCGGCGGCCCTCAGCAGCGCGTCCAGCGACTCGGTGAACGCCCGCTGTTCGGTGTCCAGGAGGAAACGCATCAGCGACGCCCCTTCGGCAGCCCCAGCAGACGCTCGGCGATGATGTCCCGCTGGATCTCGTTCGTGCCCGCGTAGATGGGGCCGGCAAGGGCGAAGACGTAACCCTCCGCCCACGCGGTGTCCGTCGACTCGCCCTCCTCGCCGAGGAGATCGAGCGCCGTCTCGTGCAGCGCGATGTCGTACTCCGACCAGAAGACCTTGTTCAGGCTGGACTCAGGGCCGACCGACGAGCCCTCCAGGAAACGCGAGGCCGCCGCATAGGTGAACAGCTGGTACGCGCGGGCACCCATCAGCGCGTCGGCGACCCGGTCGCGCTCGGACACCGGGCCGCCCCGCGCCTCCCAGAGGCCGAGCAGCCGGTCGGCGGAGGCCAGGAAACGGCCGGGGGAGCGGAGCATCAGGCCGCGTTCGTTGCCCGCCGTCGACATCGCGATCCGCCAGCCCTGCCCCGGCTCGCCGATCACGTCCTCGTCCGGCACGAACACCTCGTCCAGGAACAGCTCCGCGAAGGCAGGCTTGCCGTCGAGGCGGCCTATGGGGCGGACCGTGACACCGGGGGCGCGCAGATCGAACATGACGTACGTCAGCCCCTGATGGGGTCTCGGCGCGTTCGGCTCGCTGCGGAACAGTCCGAAGGCGCGGTCCGCGAAGGCCGCGCGCGACGACCAGGTCTTCTGGCCGCTCAGCAGCCAGCCGCCGTCCGTACGGACCGCTCCGGACCGGAGCGCGGCGAGGTCCGAGCCGGCCTCGGGCTCCGACCAGGCCTGGGCCCAGATCACCTCGCCGCGGGCCATGGGCGGCAGCACCCGCGCCCGCTGCTCCCGCGTGCCGTGGTCGAACAGGGTCGGGGCGAGGAGGCTGACGCCGTTCTGACCGACCCGGCCCGGGGCGCCCGCCGCGTAGTACTCCTCCTCGAACAGCAGCCAGCGCAGCAGGCCCGCGTCCCGGCCGCCGTACTCCTCCGGCCAGTTCACCACCGACCAGCGGTCCGCGGACAGCTCCGCCTCCCAGGCGCGATGGGCCGCGAAGCCCTCCTCGGTCTCCAGGGAGGGGAGCGGCTCGGGTGGGACATGGGTGCGCAGCCAGTCCCGGGCCTCGGCGCGGAACGCCTCGTCGGCGGGGGAGTGGGTGAGGTCCACGGTCGTCCTCCCTTCCCTAACAAGTGTTTGGTAGGTTAGCTTGCCGTCATGAAGAACGTCGAGGGTCCGGCGTACGTTCCCGGGCACGGCCTGCTCCGCGGACGCACCGCCGTCGTCACCGCGGCGGCCGGCGCGGGCATCGGTGGAGCGACCGCGCGGCGCTTCCTGGAGGAGGGCGCCCGCGTCCTCATCAGCGACGCCCACGCCCGCCGCCTCAAGGAGTACGAGGCCGAGCTGGCCGGGGCGTTCACCCCGGACGCCGTCGCCGCGCTGCCGTGCGACGTCACCGACGAGGGGCAGGTGCGGGCACTCTTCGACACGGCCGTACGGCTGCACGGCCGCCTCGACATCGTCGTCAACAACGCCGGGCTCGGCGGCACCGCACCCCTCGTCGACATGACCGACGACCAGTGGACCCACGTCCTGGACGTCACCCTCAACGGCACCTTCCGGTGCACCCGCGCGGCCCTGCGGCTGATGAAGGAGAGCGGCGGCGGGGTCGTCGTCAACAACGCCTCGGTCGTCGGCTGGCGCGCCCAGCCAGGCCAGGCGCACTACGCCGCCGCGAAGGCGGGCGTGATGGCGCTGACCCGGTGTGCGGCGGTGGAGGCCGCCGAGTTCGGGGTGCGGGTCAACGCCGTCTCGCCGAGCCTCGCCATGCATCCGCACCTCGTGAAGGTGACGACCGCCGAGCTGCTGGAGGAGCTGACCGCACGCGAGGCCTTCGGGCGGTACGCCGAGCCCTGGGAGGTGGCCAACGTGATCGTGTTCCTCGCGTCGGACTACTCCTCGTACATGACCGGCGAGACCGTGTCGGTCAGCAGCCAGCGGGCCTGAGGCGGGGGCGAGAATGTGCGTGTGCCTATCAAGAAGAAGCCCCCGGCGACCGCTGCCGCGAAGCCCCCGGCGACTACGGCGAAACAGGCCCCGGTGACCGCCCCGAAGAAGCCCGCGCCCGTGGGGGCCGCCCCGGCCCGGCGTCGTGAACTCCTCGACACCGCCGCCGAGGTCTTCGCCGAGCAGGGCTACAACGCCACCACCGTGCGCAAGATCGCGGACCACGCGGGCATGCTCGCCGGCAGCCTCTACTACCACTTCGACTCCAAGGAATCGATGCTGGAGGAGATCCTGCGGACCTTCCTCGACGAGCTCTGGGAGGGCTACGACACCGTCCTCGACGCCCAACTGGGCCCCCGGGAGACTTTGCGGGCCCTGGTCACCGAGTCGTTCCGGGAGATCGACCGGCACCGCGCCGCCGTCGCGATCTACCAGAAGGAGAGCAAGCAGCTCGTCGCGCAGGAGCGGTTCGGCTTTCTCGTCGAGTCGCAGCGCAGGTTCGAGAAGGCATGGCTGTCCACGCTGGAGCGCGGGGTCGCCGCCCGGGTCTTCCGGGCCGACCTCGACATGAGGCTCACCTACCGCTTCGTCCGCGACACCGTGTGGGTCGCCGCCTCCTGGTACCGGCCCGGCGGACAGCACAGCCCGGAGGAGATCGCCCGGCAGTACCTGTCGATGGTGCTGGACGGGATCGCCGTACGCGAATAGCCCTTTGATGCGAGGGAGTTGGCATGGCCGAGGCATACATCGTCGAAGCGGTCCGTACGCCCGTCGGGCGGCGCGGGGGAGGACTGAGCGCGGTCCATCCGGCCGACCTCGGGGCCCATGTGCTGGGCGCGCTCGTGGCGCGCGCGGGCATCGATCCGGCCGCCGTCGAGGACGTCGTCTTCGGCTGCCTGGACGCGGTGGGGCCGCAGGCCGGGGACATCGCGCGCACCAGCTGGCTGGCCGCCGGGCTGCCCGAGGAGGTGCCGGGCACGACCGTCGACCGGCAGTGCGGCTCCTCGCAGCAGGCCGTGCACTTCGCCGCCCAGGCGGTGCTCTCCGGTACCCAGGACCTGGTCGTCGCGGGCGGCGTCCAGAACATGTCCATGATTCCCATCGCCTACGCCTCCCGCCAGGCCGCCGTCCCGCTCGGCCTCACCGAGGGCCCCTTCGCGGGCAGCGAGGGCTGGCGCGCCCGGTACGGCAACCGGCCCGTGAACCAGTTCGCCGGCGCCGAGATGATCGCCGCCAAGTGGGGCATAGCCCGCCGCGACCAGGAGGAGTTCGCGCTCAGGTCCCACCAGCGGGCGGTACGGGCGGTCGACGAGGGCCGCTTCGCGCGCGAGACCGTGCCGTACGGGGAGATCACGGCCGACGAGGGACCGCGCCGGGACACCACACTGGAGAAGATGGCCGCCCTGAAGCCGGTCATCGACGGCGGCACCGTCACCGCCGCCTGCTCCTCCCAGGTCTCCGACGGCGCGGCCGCGATGCTGCTCGCCTCGGAACGAGCGGTCCGGGAACACGGGCTGACCCCGCGCGCCCGCGTCCACCACCTCTCCGTACGCGGTGAGGACCCCATCCGCATGCTGACGGCCCCCATACCCGCCACCGCCCACGCCCTGAAGAAGACCGGCCTCTCCCTCGACGACATCGACCTCGTCGAGATCAACGAGGCCTTCGCCCCGGTCGTCCTGGCCTGGCTGAAGGAGACGGGCGCGGACCCGGAGAAGGTCAACGTCAACGGCGGCGCGATCGCCCTCGGCCACCCCCTGGGCGCGACCGGCGTCAAGCTGATGACGACGCTGCTGCACGAACTGGAGCGCACGGGGGGCCGGTTCGGGCTCCAGACCATGTGCGAGGGCGGGGGGCAGGCCAACGTGACGATCATCGAGCGGCTCTAGTCAGCGGCTCCGGTCAGCGCCCTCCGGTCAGCGGCTCAGCGAGAAGCCCAGCACCACACCCGCGGACACCTCCACCATGCCGGGCGCGAGATCGCCGGACGAGCTGCCGCCCCCGCCGCCGTGCCCCCGGTGCTGGCGGAACTGGTACGACTCCGCGTCCACGTCCTGGATGTGGATCACCGCGCCGAGCGGCACGCCCGCCGCCTCCGCATAGACCTCGGCCTTGCGGCGGGCGGCCGCCACCGCACTGCGGCGCGCCTCGTCCCGCAGCGCGGGCTTGTCCCGTACGTCGAACTCCACGCTGTCGATCTGGTGCGCCCCGGCCTCGACGGCGTCCACGATCAGCTGCTGAAGGTCGTCGAGCGCCTCCGTCTCGATGACGTACGAGGCACGGCAGCGGTAGCCGAGGAACTTGCGGTCACCGCCGTAACCGTCGTGGTCCGAGCTGAGTTTGAGCCGGGAGCCGGACACCGACGCGTCGGGTATGCCGTGCCCGCGCAGCACCTCGCGCAGCCGTGCCACCGAGGCGCCCGCCTCCTGGAACGCCTTGTCCGGCAAGGGCTCCAGCACGTCCACCGTCAGCTTCACCCGTACCAGCTGCGGCTCCACACGCACACTGCCCGCACCAAGAACACTGAGCCCCCAGGGCTCGTTGATCGTCTCCGTCATGCGCGCATTGAAGCACCGCCCGCCGACAACGCGCCGACGATTTCCACAGCCTCGGCCATTACCCGCTCCACCAGCTCCGCGCACGACGGCAGGTCGTCGATCACCCCGGCGACCTGCCCGGAGGCCATGACCCCCAGATCCGTACGGCCGTCCACCATCGCCGACCTGAGCAGCATGGGCGTGTTGGCGGCGAGCAGCACCTGGCTCCAGGTGAGGTCCTTGCCGTGCCGCATGGCGAGCCCGTCGCGGACCATACGACCCCAGGTCAGCCCGAACAGCCGGCGGAAGCCCGCCGCCCGGCGCACGGCGTGCAGCAGCGCGCGTGTGCGGCCGGCCGCCTCCAGGGCGTTCACGAACTCCGTACGCAGCATGCGGTGCGGCAGCCCGTCCACCGCCCGCGTCACCGTGACGTCCTTGACCGTGGCCGCCAGATACTCGGCCTTCACCGCCTCCGGCACGGTCGAGTCCGAGGTCAGCAGAAACCGCGTACCCATGGCGACGCCCGCCGCCCCGTACGCCAGCGCCGCGACCAGGCCCCGCCCGTCGAAGAAGCCGCCCGCCGCCACCACCGGTATGTCGACGGCGTCCACGACCTGCGGCAGCAGTACGGTCGTCGCCACCTCCCCGGTGTGCCCGCCGCCCTCACCGCCCTGCACGATCACCGCGTCCGCACCCCACCCGGCCACCTTCTCGGCGTGCCGCCGGGCGCCGACGGACGGGACGACGACCACACCCGCGTCCTTCAGCTCGGCGATCAGCTCCCTGGACGGGGCGAGCGCGAAGGACGCCACACGCACGCCCTCCTCGACGATGATCCGGACGCGCTCACGGGCATCGGCCGCGTCCGCCCGCAGATTGACCCCGAACGGCGCGTCCGTCCGCGACCTCACCTCCCGTACGGCGTCCCGCAGCTGGGCGGGTGTCATGGTCGCGGACGCCAGGATGCCGAGGGCGCCGGCGTTCGCCGTGGCGGAGACCAGGCGGGGCCCCGCGACCCAGCCCATGCCGGTCTGCACGATCGGATGGCGGACGCCCACGAGCCGGGTGAGGGCGGTGTCCATCAGCCCTGGACCTCCCGGCCCCGGGCGCCCGCCGGATCGATCACCTCACGGATCAGCCGCAGCTCCTCGGCCGTCGGCTCTCGCGTGTACGGCACCTCGTCCGGGACGGCGAGATCGAAACCGGTCGCCTCCTCGACCTGGCCGACCGTGACGCCCGGGTGCAGGGAGGCCAGCCGCATCGTGCGGTCGGGGCCGGCGAAGTCGAACACCCCGAGGTCGGACACCACACAGGGGATGCGGTGGAAGCGGGCGGTCCCGGGATGCTCGGCGGCACGGTCGTAGCCCACCCCGCACACCATGTCGACCTTCTCGACGAACACCCGCCGGGAGTGCCTCGGTACCCAGTAACTGGTCGGATTGTTCAGAGTGTTGACCGGCGCGCCCCGCACCCCGAGCAGTTGCCGCTTCGGCTGCGCCCAGTCGCCGATGCACGAGATGTTCTGGTTGCCGTACCGGTCGATCTGGCTCGCGCCCATCATCACGTGCCGCCGCCCGCTTGTGACCAGGGTGAGATGCTGTCGGTACGGCAGCCAGCCCTCAGGTGTCCCGTCGAGGCCGACGAGCAGCGCCTCGCCGTCGGTGAGCAGCAGATCCGGGGCGAAGGTCCGCTTGGCGAGCCGCGCGCCCAGCGACGGGATCAGACCCATGGGGCTCGCCAGGATCTCCCCGCCGTCCCGCCACGCCTCGGCACAGGCCACCACGCAGTACTCGGCGCGCGTGACGCCACTCACGCCACTCACGCCAGTCACGCCACTCACGCCACTCACGGCATTCACGCCACTCACGCGCCCTCCCTGACCGCCGACCGGTACGCCTGCTCGTCCCCGCCGAGATACCGCGCCGCGAACTCCGGCCACGGGGTCGTCGCGTACACCTTCTGGAAGGCCTCGTCCCGGTCGTAGTCGGGCGCGCAGGAGGTGAAGTGCGCCCCGTTCGGGGCCTCGACGACACCCGTCACCACATGCCGCTTGATCAGCAGCGACTGCGGTGGTGCCTCCTTCGTCAGCTCGGCCGTGTCGACGACCCGTTCGCACGAGACGTACGCCGTGTCCGCCGCCTCGCAGAACAGGTCGTCGAAGTACGGGTCCGGGCCCAGATACTGGCCGTTGCCCAGCCGGTCGGCGCGGTTGACGTGCACGAACGCCGCGTCCAGGCGCAGTGCGGGCATGGCGACGAAGGTCTCCCCGTCCTCGTACGGCGAAGTGACCGTCCGCAGGCCGGGGTTGACGCGCATGACGTCAGAGCCGATGCCGGCGCGCACCGGCAGGAACGGCAGGCGGTTCGCCGCCGCGTGCAGCCCCCACATGAACATCGCCTCGTCGACCTCCGTCAGCTCGAAGGCCCCGGCCTCGCGGGCCGCGCGGTAGTGCGGTTCGAGGGGGATCGAGTCGAGGGTGGCGAACGCGGCGACCAGCTTCCGTATGCGTCCGGCGGCGGCGAGCATGCCGACGTCCGGACCGCCGTACGAGACGACCGTGAGATCGGTGATCTCGGACCGGAGCAGTGCTCTCACCAGCGCCATCGGTTTGCGGCGCGAGCCCCAGCCGCCGATGCCGAGGGTCATGCCGCTCTCCAGCCGCCCGACGGCCTCCTCGGCCGTCATCGTCTTGTCACTCACCTACGCCCCCTTCTCCCCGAAGGTGTCCCGGACCCGGTCGGCCAACCCGCTGAGGTTGGCCTCGAAGGTGAAGCCCTGTTCGAAGCGGTAGCTGCGGCGCACGTCGACGGGGTCGATGCCGTTGATCGCGGCCTTGGCCAGCCGGAGCAACTGCCCGTCCTTGGCGGCGATCTCCCGCGCCAGCTCCACGGCGGCGGCCCGCAGCCCGGCACGCGGTACGACCCGCCACACCGAGCCGTGCGCGTGCAGCTCGGCCGCCGTCGCCGTACGCGAGGTGTAGTACAGCGCGCGCATCAGATGCTGGGGCACGAGCCGGGCCAGATGCGTGGCCGCGCCGAGAGCACCCCGGTCCAGCTCGGGCAGCCCGAACGTGGCGTCGTCGCTCGCCACGATCGCGTCCGCGTTGCCCACCAGGCCGATCCCGCCGCCCAGACAGAAACCGTGCACCGCCGCCACCACCGGCACCTCGCACTCGTACACGGCGGCGAACGCCTCCGCACAGCCGTGGTTGGCGCCGATCAGCGCGCGCTGCCCCGCCGCCTGGATCTCCTTGATGTCCACGCCCGCGTTGAACCCGCGCCCGTCCGCCGCCAGCACCACACACCGCACCGACGGATCACGCCCCGCCCCGCGCACGGCGTCGGCCAGCTCGAACCAGCCGCGCACCGGCAGCGCGTTCACCGGCGGGAAGTCGACCGTGACAACGGAAATCCCCTTTTCGGGGGACGAGGTGGAGACACCCATGGGCGCATCAGCTACCTTCCACCTAACGTTTGTTTGGTGACTCTTACTGGGGGAAGGTAGCAGCGGATGGAGCTCGACGGGAAGCTCGCCGTCGTCACCGGCGGCACGCGCGGCGTCGGCGCCGGCATCGCCCGCGCCTTCGTGGACGCGGGCGCCGAGGTCGTCATCTGCGCCCGCACACCGCCCGAAGCACCGCTCAAGGGCGCCGAGTTCGCGTCGCTGGACGTACGGGACCCCGATGCCGTGGAAGGTTTCTTCGACGCCCTGCCCCGCCTGGACATCCTGGTCAACAACGTGGGCGGCACCCCGTACCGGACGCTCGCCGAGGGCGACGCCCGCCGCCACGCCCGAGTCCTCGAACTGAACCTGACGGCCCCCCTGACCGTCTCCCTCGCCGCGTACGCGCACCTGCGGCGCGCCCGGGGCGCGATCGTCATGGTCGGCAGCGTGAGCGGCAGCCGCCCCTCGCCCGGCTCGGCGGCGTACGGCGCGGCCAAGGCGGGCCTGGAGCACCTGGCCCGCTCGATGGCGGTGGAATGGGCCCCGGAGATCCGCGTCAACACCGTCGTCCCCGGCATGGTCCGCACCGAGCGCGCCCACCTCCACTACGGCGACGAGGACGGCATCGAGGCCGTCGCCCGCACGGTCCCGCTGGGCCGCCTCGCCCGCCCGGCCGACATCGGCGCGGCGGCCGTCTTCCTCGCCTCCGACGCGGCGGCGTACATCACCGGGGCCGCACTCCTCGTCCACGGCGGCGGTGAGCGCCCCGCCTTCCTCGACGCGGCGACAGTCAACAACGGCAGCGGAAGCAGCGGAAGCAGCGGAACAGGCGAAGGAGGCATGGCATGAGGCCTGGCGAGAGCACACAACGACTCAGCACGCAACGGCTCAGCGCACAACGACTCAGCACCCAACGGCTCTGCGAGGGGCGCGTGGTCATCGTGACCGGCGCGGGACGCGGACTCGGCCGCGCCCACGCCCTCGCGTACGCCGCCGAGGGCGCCCGTGTCGTCGTCAACGATCTCGGCGTCGGCCTCGACGGCACACCGGACCCCGACAGCCCGGCGGCCCGGGTGGCCGACGAGATCAGGGCCGGAGGAGGGGAGGCGGTCGCCCACGGCGGCGACATCGCCACGACCGAAGGCGCCGCATCCCTGGTACAAACCGCCCTGGAGACGTACGGCCGCCTCGACACCCTCGTCAACAACGCCGGGTTCCTGCGCGACCGCATGCTGGTCAACCTCGACGAGGACGACTGGGACGCCGTCGTCCGCGTCCACCTCAAGGGCCACTTCCTGCCCCTGAAGCACGCCGCCGCCCACTGGCGCGCCGAGACCAAGGCCGGCCGGACCCCGGTCGCGCGGATCGTCAACACCAGCAGCGGAGCGGGCCTGCTGGGCTCGGTCGGCCAGGGCAACTACAGCGCGGCCAAGGCCGGGATCGTGGGCCTGACCCTGGTCGCGGCGGCCGAGCTGGCCCGGTACGGCGTCCAGGTCAACGCCATCGCACCGGCGGCCCGGACACGGATGACCGAGCGCACCTTCGTCCAGACGATGACCGCCCCCGAGACCGGCTTCGACACGATGGCCCCGGAGAACGTCTCACCCCTGGTGGTCTGGCTGGGATCGGCGGCGAGCACGGGTGTCACCGGCCGGGTGTTCGAGACGGAGGGCGGCCGGATCACCGTGATGGAGGGATGGCGGGCAGGGCCCGGCGTCGACAAGGGGGCACGCTGGAGCCCGGAGGAGGCGGGCGAGGCGGTACTGAAGCTGCTCGCGGGTGCGGAGAAACCAGGGCAGGTGTACGGCGCCCTCTAGCGGCGCGGGGAACTGCGCGAACAACGACAAACCGCAGTCGCCTGCGGTCGCCAGGGCACCCCCCGTCCCTAGCTCTCGGGCGCCCGTCACGTGTCACACTCCAGCACCGTCCGGCACAACCCACACCGAGCCCGCACCCGCCCTTTCACCGGCACCCTGATCCGCTGATGACAGGTAGGGCAAGGAAACGAAACCCTCAGCGGCCCCCGACCATCAGGACTGAAGGCGTACCCCACTTCGGGCGGCCCCTCGGACGGACCCGCGTGATCCTGCGCATACCGCCGATCCCTCGCGTACCGCCGCCGCCCGACCCAGCCGGCGGCCACGAGCGGCGGCTGCCGCTCGTCGAGCCGCGCCCGCCCCCGCCCCGCCGTGTACGCCGTGTACGCCTGCGGACTCGTGAACCACACCGAGGGGTCCTCACCGAAGACCTGCGCCCGCTTGGCCAGCACATACCCGAACTCCTCCGGCGTCAGATAGCCCAGCTTCTGCGAGGAGGCGGCGTCCTCCCGGTACGCGTCGAGGAGCAGCCACCCCGCGCCCAGATACGTAGCGGCGGTGTCGGTGAGGATCTCGTTGTCGCGAGTGCTCGGGAAGGAGAGGCCGAGGCGGTGCAGATACACATGCGTCACCTCGTGGGCCAGGGCCGCCCCGATGTCCCTGCGATGGTTGCGGAACCGGTCGTTCAGCTCGATGAAGTACTCCGGACCGGCGGCGAGTTCGACATTGGCCGCGTGCGTCATCTCACGGAAGCTGATGACCAACCGGGCGTCCGGCAGCCGATAGTGCCGCACCAGCTCACGGGCCACGCGCTGGGCGCCCAGATGGAGGTCGTCGGTGTCGGCGAAGGTGACGTCGACCGGGAGCACGCTGGCGCCGAAGGCGTGGACGGTGTCGTACGACAGCCGCTTGTAGAGCGCGGTGATCGACGCCCGCACGGTGTCCAGGTGCGGGTAGCCGTGCACCACGGGTCCGCCGTCCGCCACGTCCGCACCCCCTCGCGACGCCTCGACGCGCCTCGGTACCCATCCACTCTAAGACGTCGTCTCATTTGGAGTGCTGGGTAGTCTGCACGATGTGGTGATGGTCGAGCGCATGGTGCCGGACGAGTTGTGGGAACTGTTCCAGTGGGTGGTCCCGCCTGCTCCATCGCGGCCGCAGGGCGGCGGTCGGCGGCGGTACGGGGATCGTGAGGTGCTGGCCGCGATCATCTTCGTGGCCACGACGGGTTGCACCTGGCGGCAGTTGCCGCCGGTCTTCGGCCCCTCGGGGCCGACCGCGCACCGGCGCTTCACCGAGTGGACCGCCGCCCGGGTCTGGGCGAAGCTGCACCGCGTCATCCTCGACGAACTGGGCTCGCGCGGAGAGTTGGACTGGTCACGTTGCGCGATCGACTCGGTGAACATGCGGGCCCTGAAAGGGGGGACCTGACAGGTCCGAATCCTGTAGACCGGGGCAAGAAGGGCTCGAAGGTCCACTTGATCACCGAGCGGACCGGTTTACCCCTCTCGGTCGGGATCTCCGGCGCGAACCTGCATGACAGCCAGGCACTCGAGCCGCTGGTGCGCGGCATCCCGCCGATCCGCTCCCGCCGCGGCCCGCGCAGACGCCGGCCGGCCAAGCTGCACGCGGACAAAGGCTACGACTACGACCACCTGCGCCGATGGCTACGCAAGCGAGGTATCCGGCACCGCATCGCCCGCAAGGGCATCGAGTCCTCCACGCGACTCGGCCGACACCGTTGGACTATCGAGCGCACGATGTCATGGCTGGGCGGCTGCCGCCGTCTGCACCGCCGCTACGAACGCAAGGCCGAACACTTCCTGGCCTTCACCGCCATTGCCTGCAGCCTCATCTGCTACCGCAGACTCGCCAAATGAGACGACGTCTAAGTCGGTCCGGACCCTGGGCGGCGACGGTCGTCCCCCACCCGCCCCGTAGGGTGACGACCATGACCACCAGCAACACCAACGAGGCGAACACCGGCAGGGCTGCCGCGGCCGGCGAGGTCGACGCGGACGTGCGGGAGGAGCTCGCACGGCTGCGGGACAGCATCGACAACATCGACGCCGCCGTCGTCCACATGCTCGCCGAGCGCTTCAAGTGCACCCAACGGGTCGGCCACCTCAAGGCCGCGCACCAGCTCCCGCCCGCCGACCCGACCCGTGAGTCCCAGCAGATCTCCCGGCTGCGCGGCCTCGCCGAAAGCGCCAAGCTGGACCCGGCCTTCGCCGAGAAACTCCTCAACTTCATCATCGCCGAGGTCATCCGCCACCACGAACGCATCGCGGACGACACCCTGAACGGCACGACGGAAACGGCCTGACGACAGCCTCGGCCGAGCCCCGGCAGCACCCCCGGCCGAGCCCCCCACGCGGCGTACCCCGGCCGAGCCCCCCACGCGGCGTACCTCGGCCGAGCCCCGGCAGCACCCCCGGCCGAGCCCCCCCACGCGGCGTACCCCGGCCGAGCCCCCCACGCGGCGTACCTCGGCCGAGCCCCCCAGCGGAGCGCATCGGCCGAGAACCACGGCGGCACATGACTCCGGCATGCACAGGGGAGTGACATCCGCCCCTCCAGCGAGCATCCTGCGTGAGCACTCCTCGTCAGGCCAAGAGCACACGCAGTGAGGACATCTGGCCATGCCGTCGGAAGCCAAGATCCTCATCGTCGACGACCATGAGGACACGCTGTACGCCCTGGAGAGCGCCCTGGCCCCGCTGGGCCACCGGCTGACCCGCGCCACCAGCGGTGACGCGGCCCTCAAGGAGGTGCTGCGCGGCCGGATCGGGCTACTCCTCCTCGACGTGCGCATGCCCGGGGTCAGCGGCCTCGACGTCGTGCGCCACATGCGACGAGTGGAGCAGACCCGGCACATTCCGGTCGTCCTCCTCACCGGCTTCGGCCCCGACACCGAACTCACCACAACCGCCTTCCGGCTGGGCGTCGCCGACCTCGTCATGAAACCCGTCGACCCCTGGGCCCTGCGCACCAAGGTCCGCTACCTCTACGACACCCACGAACGCTCCCACGCCCTGCAACGCGAGGTCCGAGACCTCCGCGCCCGCCTCGGCAACCACCAGAGGGACGGCGCGGGAGGCCGGGCATAGGTCGCATACGACCGGGCACGGGGCGCGTACTACCGGACATAGGTCGCGTACCCGGCCCGGCCCTGTCCCGTGCCTGTGTCATCAGGCAGCATGTCCCCCATGTCCGTACTGACGCGCGACGAAGCGCAAGCTCGTGCAAAGCTCCTCGACGTCCACCGCTACCAGATCGCACTCGACCTGACGCGCGGCGACGAGACCTTCGACTCCCGTACCGTCATCCGCTTCACGGCACGCGGCAAGAAAAAGGGCACGGACACCTTCGTCGAGCTGAAGCCGGCCGAACTCCGCTCGGTCACCCTCGACGGCAACCACCTCGACCCCGACACCCTCACCGGCAACCGCCTGCCCCTCAAGAACCTCACCGAGGGCGAGCACGAACTGGTCGTCGACGCCGTCATGCGATACTCCCGCACCGGCGAGGGCATGCACCGCTTCACCGACCCCACCGACGACGAGACGTACGTCTACACCCAGCTCTTCATGGACGACGTCCAGCGCGTCTTCGCCGCCTTCGACCAGCCCGACCTGAAGGCCGCCTTCGAGCTGACCGTCACCGCCCCCGAAGGCTGGACCGTCCTCGCCAACAGCGTCACCGAGCAGCAGGACGACGGCAGCTGGCACGCCGCGCCCACCCCACCGATCTCCACCTACCTCGTCGCCGTCGCCGCCGGCCCCTGGCACTCCCTTCGCACCGAGCACCGCGGCCTGCCCTTCGGCATCCACTGCCGCCGCTCCCTCGCCCCCTACCTCGACGCCGACGCCGACGAGATCCTCGACGTCACCCGCGCCCTCTACGACCGCTACCACGAGAAGTTCGAGGAGCCGTACCCCTTCGACTCCTACGACCAGGCCTTCGTCCCCGAGTTCAACGCGGGCGCCATGGAGAACCCCGGCCTCGTCACCTTCCGCGACGACTTCGTCTACCGCTCCGCCGTCACCGACACCGAGCGGCAGACCCGCGCCATGGTCATCGCCCACGAGATGGCCCACATGTGGTTCGGCGACCTCGTCACCCTCAGGTGGTGGGACGACATCTGGCTGAACGAGTCCTTCGCCGAGTACATGGGCTACCAGACCCTCAGCGAAGCCAGCCGCTTCACCGACACCTGGACCGACTTCGGCATCGCCCGCAAGGCCTGGGGCTACGACGCCGACCAGCGCCCCTCCACCCACCCCGTCGCCCCCGAGAACGTCGACGACACCGCCGCCGCCCTCCTCAACTTCGACGGCATCTCCTACGCCAAGGGCGCCTCCGCCCTGCGCCAGCTGGTCACCTGGCTCGGCGAGAAGGACTTCCTCGAAGGCATCAACACCCACTTCGCCCGCCACCGCTTCGGCAACGCCACCCTCGCCGACTTCATCGACTCCCTCGCCGACGCCACCGAACGCGACGTCCACGCCTGGGCCGACGCCTGGCTGCGCACCACCGGAGTCGACACCCTCACCCCCAAGGTCACCCGAGGCACCGACGGCACCTACACCCTGACCGTCGACCACACCGGAAGCCGCCCCCACCGCATCGCCGTCGGCGTCTACGACCAGGACCTCACCGACGACCAGGGCAGCCACCTCACCCTGCGCGAACGCGTCGAACTCGACGTCCCCCAGACCGCCGAACAGCCCATCGGCAAGCGCCCCGCCCTGCTCCTCCTCAACGACGGCGACCTCACCTACGCCAAGGTCCGCTTCGACGCTGACTCCTTCACCACCGTCACCAACAGCCTCTCCGGACTCCCCGACCCGCTCACCCGAGCCGTCGTCTGGAACGTCCTCCGAGACGCCGTACGCGACGCCGAACTCCCCCCCACCGCCTACCTCGACGCGGCCCGCACCCACCTCCCCCGCGAAACCGACCTGGCCGTCGTCGAAGGCGTCCTCACCTTCGCCACCGCCCAGATCGCCGGCCGCTACCTCACCCCCGAGCAGCGCCCCGCCGCCCTCACCACGCTCACCGCCCTCTGCCGCGACCTCATCCGCCGCACCGAGGACGGCGACAACCCCGGCCTGCGCCTGATCGCCGTACGCCACTACATCGACGTCGCCGCGCACCCCGACACCATCGCCACCTGGCTCGCCGACGGCACCGTCCCCGGCGGACCCGAACTCGACCCCGAGCTGCGCTGGCGCGTCCTCGCCCGGCTCGCCGTCCTCGGCGCCACCGACGAGACCACGATCGCCGCGGAACTCGACCGTGATCCCAGCGCCGCCGGCCAGGAGGGCGCCGCCCGCTGCCGCGCCGCCCTGCCCGACCCGCAGACCAAGGCCAAGGCCTGGGAGGAGATGTTCGCCTCCGACCACCTCTCCAACTACCTCTTCATCGCCACCGCGCAGGGCTTCTGGCAGCCGGAACAGACGGAGATCCTGGGGGAGTACCTGGAGCGCTACTGGGCCGACGCGGTGGCACTCGCCGCCAGGCGAGGACCGGCGATCGCCGACGCCGCCGGGCGGTGGGCGTTCCCGGTGTACGCCGTGGACCCGGAGACACTTCGCTTGGGGGAGCGGTGCCTGGGCCAGGAGGACCTGATTCCCGCGTTGCGGCGGAAGCTGGCGGATCAATTGGATGATCTGGGGCGGGCGTTGAAGGTGCGCGAAGGGTAGTTCGTTTGCGAGGCGCGCCGTTGGGGTGCGCCGTTGGGGTGCGGGTTGGGGTGGCGGGCGTCTGCGGGCTGACGGCCGTCTGTGGCTGGTCGCGCACTTCCCCGCGCCCCTTCGCGGCGCGGCTCCCGTACCCCCTTTGGTTGTAATCGGTGGGCTTTTGGGGATGTGGCACCCCAATGGCCTACAAGATGGGACTCCCCGTGTCTTCGGAGGCCCGTCATGCCCACCCCACCCCTCGCCTCAGGCCCCCAAGGGCCCGACGCGCTACGGCCGTTGCTCGACACCGTGCTCGACGCGCTCGGCACGGGGGCGGCCGCACGCGGTGGACCCCTCCCCGCCGACGGCCCGGAGGCGGTCGCCGCACGGATGCGGGACGCACTCGGCGACCCGCTCCCCGCCGAAGGCGACCCGCACGCCCTCCACCGCCTCGTCCACGCCCTCGCCGCCGGCTCCGCGGACCCCGCCGACCCCCTGTGCGCGGCCCACCTCCACACCCCGCCCCTGGCCGTCGCCACCGCCGCCGACCTCGCGGCCTCCATCCTGAACCCGTCCCTCGACTCCTGGGACCAGGCCCCGGCCGCCTCCACCCTGGAAAGCCTCGTCACCAAGGCCCTGGCCGCCGAACTGCACTGCGCGGACGCCCTCGTCACCACCGGCGGCACCGAGTCCAACCAACTCGCCGTCCTCCTGGCCAGAGAGGCCCACGGCGGCGCGCAACTCGTCGTCGGCGCCAACGCCCACCACTCCCTCCACCGTGCCGCCTGGCTCCTCGGCCTGCCCGAACCCGTCACCGTCCCCGCCCCCGCCGGAACCCTCGACCCCGCCGCCCTCGACGCCGCCCTCACCCACCTCCAAGGGCCACGCGGCTCCCTCGTGGTAGCCGCCACCGCGGGCACCACCGACGCCGGACTCATCGACCCCCTCCCCGACATCGCCGACCTCTGCGAAGCCCACGGCGCCCGCCTCCACATCGACGCGGCCTACGGCGGCGGCCTCCTCCTCAGCGACCGGCACCGCGCACTCCTCGACGGACTCGACCGCGCCCACACCATCACCCTCGACCTGCACAAACTCGGCTGGCAGCCGGTCGCCGCCGGCCTCCTCGCCGTACGCGACGCACAAGACCTCACCGCACTGAACCACCGAGCCGACTACCTCAACGCCGACGACGACACCGAAGCCGGACTCCCCGACCTCCTCGGCCGCTCACTGCGCACGACCCGCCGCCCCGACATCCTCAAGATCGCCGTCACCCTCAAAACCCTCGGCCGCACCGGACTCGGCGCCCTCGTCGACCAGGTCTGCGCACTCGCACAGGACTTCGCCGACCTCGTCGAGACACACCCCCGCTTCGAGCTCTACGACCGGCCCACCATCAGCACCGTCCTGTTCCGGCCCACCGACGCCCCCGACGACACCGTGGCCGCCGTACGCCGAAACCTCCTCCATGACGGCCGAGCCGTCATGGGCCGCGCTCGACTCGACGGGCGCCTGTGGCTCAAGACCACCCTCCTCAACCCCCACACCCGGCCGGACGACCTGGCAGCGCTGCTGAAACTCGTGGAAGGAACCACCCCCCGATGAGCTCCACCCCCGACGCCCCACAACCCCCTCACCACGAGACCACCGAAAACCAAACGGACCACCACGAACCCGACGCCCCCCGCGACCTCATCGGCATCGGCATCGGCCCCGCCAACCTCTCCCTCGCCGCCCTCGCCCACCCCCTCGCCGAACTCGACGCCGTCTTCTACGAACAACGCCCCGCCTTCGACTGGCACCCCGGCCTGCTCATCGAGGGCAGCACCGTCCAAGTCCCCTTCCTCGCCGACCTGGTGACCCTCGCCGACCCCGCAAGCCCCTGGTCCTTCCTCACCTACCTCCGCGCCCGCGACCGCCTCTTCCCCTTCTACTTCGCCGAGCGCTTCCACATCCAGCGCGCCGAATACGACGCCTACTGCCGCTGGGTCAGCGAGAACCTCCCCGGGCTGCACTTCGGCCACCAGGTCGACTCCGTCCGCTGGAACCCCGAACGCGACCTGTTCGAAGTCGACCACACCCAACCCGACGGGGAGGGCGGAGCCGAAACCCTCGGCCGTACCTACGCACGCAACGTCGTCCTCGGGGTCGGCACCGAACCGTACGTCCCCGAACCCCTCAAGCCGCTCGTCGAGGCACCCGGCGTGCCCGTCGTCCACGCCGCCGACTACCTCGCCGAACGCGACCGCCTCCGCGCCGCCGAACACGTCACCGTCATCGGCGCCGGACAGTCCGGCGCCGAAGTCTTCCTCGACCTGCTCCGCCACCGGCCCACCGGACGCGAACGACTGCACTGGCTCGGCCGCACGGAGGCGTTCGCACCCATGGAGTACAGCAAGCTCGGCCTGGAACACTTCACGCCCGACTACACCCGCTACTTCCACGCCCTCGCCGAACCCACCCGCGACCGGCTCGTCCCCGCCCAGTGGCAGCTCCACAAGGGCATCGCCGCCGCCACACTCGCCGCCATCCACGACGAGCTGTACCGCCGCACCCTCGACGGCCGCTGGCCCGACGCCGTCCTCACCCCCGGCGTCCACGTCCGCACCGCCGGCCGCCTCGCCACCACCAAGGTCGAACTCCACCTCGAACACATCCAGCAGGGCACCCGCTCCCGCCTCACCACCGACGCCGTCGTCCTCGCCACCGGCTACCGCGAACGCCCCCTCGACCGCATCCTCGCCGGCCTCGACCCCTACATCCGCCGCGACAGCCGCGAACGACCCCGCGTCGACGAACAGTTCCGCATGGTCCTCGACCCCTCCGTCACCGCCTCCGGCTGCCACGTCTACGTCCAGAACGCCGAACGGCACACCCACGGCGTCGGCACCCCCGACCTCGGCCTCACCGCCTGGCGCAGCGCCACCATCCTCAACACACTCACCGGCAAGGAGCCCTACCCACTCCCCGGCCGCACCGCCTTCACCACCTTCGGCCTCGAACCCCGCCCGCAGATCCCGGCCGCCCGACAGGAGAGAACCCTCACCCCACTCACCGACGCAAGGTAATGGAAAGACAAAGAAGTAGGGCAAGAGTGGTGACGGCTGCAAGAAAACTGCCTACCTTTCGGCCATGACCAGCACCCGCGCAGGCAACACCTGGATCGCCGCTCACCGCTCCGCCGTGATCGACCCCCACGAAGCCTTCAAACTCTTCGAGGTCCGAGGCTTCACCGACCAGACCGTACGCCAGACCCTGCGCCCCGCCGGCGGCGGCGAGGCACTGCGCGTCCGCCTCAGCAACCGGTACGGCAGAACCCCGCTGGAGATAGGCGGCGCCCACCTCGCCCGCCGCACCGAAGGCAGCGCAATAGCCCCCGACTCGGACATCACCCTGCTCTTCGCGGGCGCCGAGACCGTCACCATCCCGGCCGGCGAGGACATCGTCAGCGACCCGGTCGAAACAGCCGTCACCGCCGGCGAGGAACTCGCCCTCAGCCTCTACCTCCCGGGCGACACCGGCCTGTCCACCTACTCCGCCATCCCCTACGACATCGGCCACACCGTCCCCGGCAACCAACTCACCGCCGAGACCCTCGACGAATCAGAAGAGCTGATCACCGGCCACTACATCACCGGCATCGACGTCCTCGCCCCCGAGAACACCCACATCGCCGTAGCCTTCGGCGACTCCTGGATCGAGGGCATGGCCACCACCCCCGGCACCGGCAACAGCTTCCCCGCCCAACTCGACCGCCGCCTCACCAACGGCTGGATCGTCGCCCCCGGCATCTCCGGCAACCGCCTCCTCGCCGACGAGATCGGCGCCCACCTGCTCACCCGGATCGAACGCGACGTCCTCAGCGTCCCCGGCGCCACCCACGTCATCGTCCACGTCGGCCTCAACGACCTCGGCCTGCCCGGCGCCATCGCCTTCCCCGAACCCGCCAAACTCCCCACGGCCGCCGACCTCATCACCGGCCTCACAACCCTCGCCGACCGCCTCCACACCGCCGGACTCACCGTCATCGGCTCCACGATCGGCCCCTACGCCGGCACGGTCTACCCCGGCTACGACACCGAAGAGGGCCAGACCGTACGCGCCGAGGTCAACACCTGGCTCCTCGGCGACACCCACCCCTTCGACGCGATCATCGACGTCGCCGCCGCCGTCGCGGACCCGGACCACCCCACCCGAATCCGCGACGAGTACAACAGCGGCGACGGCCTCCACGTCAACGACGCCGGCGCGAAAGCCATCGCCGACGCCGTCGACCTCGGTCTGCTGAACCTCTAGAGAACCTTGAAGCCCTAGAAGACAGGCGTACCGTTCCGCGTCAGCTTCCAGTCCACCGAAGCGAACGCCGCCGGGTCGATCGACCCCTTCGCCTTCACCCACGCGATCATCGTGTTACGAATCTCGTCCGAGTTCGACCACAACAACTGGGCCGCGGCGACATGCGGGAAGTTCCCGCCACCGTTGGCCCGGTAGTTGTTCACCGCGAACACGAACTTCTTGTCGTCCGCCAACGGCGCACCCTCGAACCGCACATTCGTCACCCGCGAACCCGCCGGCTTCGCGATGTCGATCTCGTACGACAGACCACTCACCGCGTCGTAGTTGTAGTCCGGCGTACCGTTCGCATTCGTCAGCTTCGCCGGATCGATCACCGCGTCCGCCGCCGTCTGCACGAAGTAGTTCGCCGAGTACTCCAGATACGCCTTCATCTGCGCACCCGTCATCAGACGCGCCTCCAGCGTGTTCTCGAAGACATACAGACCAGCGACATCCCGAATGGTGACATTCCCCGCAGGAATCACCGCACTGCGCGAAAACGCCGCAGCCTGTGACAACACCGGCAGCGACGCATACTCACCCGACGCCAGCGCCTGCTTCACCGTGTCCGCCTGGATGTGGTTGATCAGATCGATGATCGCCACATCCTTGTACGGCGCCTCCACCGACGTCATCTCGGCCGCGTTCGTACCGATGATCTGGTTGACGTACGCCACGACCTTCGTGTGCTCGTCCCCCAGCATCTTGACGATCTTCGGGTCCTCCTCCACCGCGTTGGAGTTCAGAACCTTGGCCGCCACCTTCTCGACCTTCCAGCAACCCTTGGCCCACACCAGCTCGAAGTCGAACAGCGTCAGCCGCTGACCCCACTTCAGCGGCTCCGACAACACGACCTGCTTGCCGGTCTCCTTGTTGGTGACGAAGTACTCCGGGATCTCCGTGTGCGCGTGCCCCACGAGAATCGCGTCGATGCCCGGCACCTGCTCGGCCACCAGCCCGGCCGCGTTCTCGATGTACGGCAACTGGTCACCGTACGAGGACGTACCCGAAGAACCGCTGTGCGCCGACACGATCACGACGTCCGCACCCATCGACCGCAGCTTCGGCACCCACTTCGCCGCCTGCTCCTCCAGCCCCGGGAACGTCATCTTCCCCTGCACGTTCGCCTTGTCCCAGATCGCGATGCCGGGGTTGGTCAGCCCGAGAACAGCCACCTTCACATCACGGCCGTGCGGGGTGCACAGCCGGTGCATGCTGTACGGCGGGAACGCCGGCCGCAGCGTCTTCGCGTCCAGCGCGTTGGCACCCAACAGCGGGAAACGACACTGCTCCTGGAACTTCCGCAGCACCGGAATGCCGTAGTTGAACTCGTGGTTGCCGAGCGCGGCCGCGTCGTAGTCGATCGCGTTCATCGCCTGCGCCATCGGGTGCACCGGGCCGCCCTTGGCGGTGATCGGGTCGACCTTGGCGTAGTAGTACGACAGCTGCGTGCCCTGAATGGTGTCGCCCGCGTCGATCAGCAGCGTGTTCCGCCGCCCCTTCTCCTTACGGATCTGGTTGACGAGCGTGGAGATCTTCGCCAGACCCACGTCGTTGTGCGCCTTGTCGTCGAACTCCTTGTCCGTGAAGTAGTCCCAGTTGAAGACGTTGCCGTGCAGGTCGGTCGTCCCCATCACGGTGAACTTGTACCGCTTCGGATCCTTCGCCTTGCTGTCGACCGCCTCGGCCGCCTGGGCGCTCGGCGCCGCGGCAGCACCGGCGATGGCCACCCCCGCACCGGTCACGGCGGACTTCTTCAGGAACTTCCGGCGGTTCAAGGGCATGTCTGACTACTCCTCGGGGAACGGAACACAACGCGCGTAGACAACCATGCGGACAACACCGCCCACATGGACAACGCGCGTAGATTCTGACGCGTCCATTCCCAACGGCAACAGACCCCGCAGGTTGCGATCTGGTGACCTGCCCACACCCCAACCGGGTGACTGGTGACAGAGTGGGACGTATGACCGCCAGCCCAGAGGAAGCCGCCCCCGCCGTCCCCTACGGAACCCCCGAAGCCCCCCGCATCGCCGTCCGCGGCGAAGCCCGCCTCGAAGTCGACCCCGAACTCGCCCGCATCAGCGTCACCGTCGCCGCCCGAGGCAAAGACCGCCGAGCCGCCCTCGACGACCTCACCCGCCGCAACGGCACCGTCCTCGACCTCATCAAGACATACGGCGACGCGGTGGAGAGACTGGAGACAGGCGCCTTCTCCATCACACCGGAACTGAAGGAGAAGGGAAGAGGCGAGCGAATCCACGCGTACCACGGCCGAGTCCACATCACAGCGGAGCTGACGGACTTCACGGCACTGGGTGAACTGACGACCCGCCTGGCGGACCTGGACCTCACGAGAGTCGACGGCCCGTGGTGGTCCCTGCGCCCCGACTCACCGGCACACAGGAAGGCCCGCCAGCAGGCGGTACGGGAAGCCGTACAGCGCGCGAGGGAGTACGCGGAAGCCCTGGGCACCACACTGGCAGCCCTGGTCGAACTGGCCGACATCGGCGCCGAAGGCCCCGCCAGACCCCTCGCCCCCGCAGCCCCCGGCGGCCGCATGCGCTCCATGGCAGCCGCCGAGGAAACCGCCGCAGCCCCCCTCGACCTCGAACCCCAACGCCAACGCGTCTACGCACAAGTCAACGCCCGCTTCACCATGGCACCACCCAAGCTGTGAGACATGCGCCCGGCGCACACTTAACGACTTGTCAATTACCTTCCACGCAAAGGCCGTTGAGTAGTCACGCACCACCAAATCACTACCCACCGGTAAGCCCTAGGGTCGAAGACATGCGCCGAGCAAAGATCGTCTGCACCCTCGGGCCCGCCACCGACTCATACGACCAGATCAAGGCACTGGTCGAGGCCGGCATGGACGTCGCCCGCTTCAACCTCAGCCACGGCGGCCACGCCGAACACGAGGAGCGCTACCGCCACGTCAGGAAGGCCGCCGACGAAACCGGCCGCAGCGTCGGCATACTCGCCGACCTTCAAGGCCCGAAGATCCGCCTCGGCCGCTTCACAGAAGGCCCCGTACTACTCGAACGCGGCGACACCTTCACCATCAGCGTCGAAGAGGGCGTACAAGGCAACGGCGAGATCTGCGGCACGACATACGCCGGCCTGGCAGCCGACGTCACCACGGGCGAACGCATCCTCGTGGACGACGGCAAGGTCACCCTGGAGGTCACGGAGGTCGACGGCCCCCGAGTCCACACGAGGGTGGTGGAAGGCGGGATCATCTCCGACAACAAGGGCCTGAACCTCCCCGGGGTCGCGGTATCGGTCCCCGCACTGTCGGAGAAGGACGAGGACGACCTCCGCTGGGCGCTGCGCACGGGCTTCGACGTCGTAGCGCTGTCGTTCGTACGGAGCGGCCGGGACATCGAAGCCGTCCACCGCATCATGGACGAGGAAGGCCGCCGACTGCCCGTCATCGCCAAGGTGGAAAAACCGCAGGCGGTGGAGGCGATCGACGACATCGTGGCCGCGTTCGACGGCATCATGGTCGCGCGGGGAGACCTGGGCGTCGAAATGCCCCTGGAACAGGTCCCGATCGTCCAGAAGCGCGCGATCAAGCTCGCGAAGCGCAACGCCAAGCCGGTGATCGTCGCCACCCAGATGCTCGACTCGATGATCGACAACTCCCGCCCGACACGCGCGGAGGCGAGCGACGTCGCCAACGCCGTCATCGACGGCACGGACGCGGTGATGCTGTCGGGCGAGACGAGCGTCGGCAAGTACGCGGTGGAGACGGTCCGGACGATGGCGAAGATCGTGACGGCAGCGGAGGAGGACCTCCTCTCGAAGGGCCTCCCACCGCTGACGGAGCGGAACAAACCCCGCACCCAGGGCGGAGCGGTGGCCCGCGCGGCAGCGGAAATCGGCGACTTCCTGGGGGCGAAGTTCCTGGTCGCGTTCTCCCAGTCCGGCGACACGGCTCGACGGCTCTCGCGCTACCGGTCCCCGATCCCCCTGCTGGCGTTCACCCCGGCCCCGGCGACGCGGTCGCAGTTGAGCCTGACGTGGGGCGTGGAGACGTTCTTGGGCCCGCATGTGGACTCGACGGACGCGATGGTCGACCAGGTGGACGAGCTGTTGTTGAAGTACGGCCGCTGCAAGAAGGGTGACGTCGTGGTGATCACGGCGGGGTCGCCGCCGGGGGTTGCGGGTGGGACGAACATGGTGCGGGTGCATCACATTGGGGAGGACGACAGTCCCAAGTAGGGGGTGGGGGTCAGTACTTGGGGCCTACGTGGGTGTCGAGTAGGGCGACGGAGGCTTTGCGGGCAACGGAGACGTTGCGCGCATTTGCCATCTTCCAGTCGACCCCCACCTGGTCGAGCGCCGTAGTGAAGAGACGGATGATGTCGCTCGACAGGTTGGTGAAGAAGTACCGGGGGTACTCGTAGCGCTTCTGCTCGCCTGCGATGACGCGAGTAGTCCAGTTGGTGATGCGGCAGCCGTCGGAGTGAATGAGGCCGCGGATGAGCTCCCAAGGGTGCGCGTCGACGATGGTTTGCTGCCAGAGCTCAAGGTCGATGGTGCGTTCGTGCTTCTTGCCCGGACCGTGCTGAGGGAAGAGAACGGGCCAGTGCCGGAAGTAACTGGTCATCATCGTGTAGCCCTCCTTTTGAAGGGCGTAGACGCTGATGCCGGGACGCACCTTCACGATGGCCTCGCGACATTGCTGGAGGAGCCCAGGCCACGCATCGGCGCACGCGATCCTGAGGTAGTACCCGGTGCCGCGCGGGTGGGCACTGATACACCCGTCGCCCAAGTAGAGGCCTAGCAAGTAGGCGTACGCGCTGTTGTCGGCGGGTGGCTCCGGGGTCGGGATCGCCATGCGGGGTAGCGGCTCAAGGCGGTCTTGCCACGACCGGATGGCGGAGCGTGAGATGCCCGTCTCCCGGCTCACCGAGTTCAGGCTGCGGCCCTGTGCAAGCAGTGCGAGTGCTCGCTTGCGTGTGCTGATGTCGTACATGCGGCCACTGTGTGTTACTGATCGTGTCCGTGTGCAGCAAAAAGCGGATGTTCACGAGAATGGGAACATCCGCTTCTTAAGATCAACCTTGGAATCGAAGGAAAAAGTGCCCCGGGTGGGATTCGAACCCACGCTGTCGGTGGTTTGAGCACCGTGTCTCTTCCGCTGGACTACCGAGGCTTCCTCTAAAACAAAGGCAGGCAACCACCCGCCGTGCCCCCACCTTACCGCAGCTAGGTACGCTCTTGTCAGCAGTACCCCTGCCCTGAACGAGGAGCCCCCCGTGACCGCCGAGTCGCCCCAGCCAGACGACGACAAGTCGCACGTGCCTCCGCTGACGACCCGTGTCGTCATCGCCGAGGACGAGGCGCTGATCCGTCTCGACCTCAAGGAGATGCTCGAAGAGGAGGGCTACTCGGTCGTAGGCGAGGCCGGTGACGGCGAGCAGGCGATCGAGCTGGCCCGGGAGCACCAGCCCGACCTGGTGATTCTCGATGTGAAGATGCCGAAGCTCGATGGGATCTCCGCTGCCGAGAAGATCGCCGAGGAGCGCATCGCGCCCGTGCTGATGCTGACCGCCTTCTCGCAGCGGGATCTCGTCGAGCGGGCCCGTGATGCCGGGGCCATGGCGTACCTCGTGAAGCCGTTCAGCAAGAGCGACGTCGTACCTGCCATCGAGATGGCTGTTTCGCGGTTCACCGAGCTGAAGGAGCTGGAGAAGGAGGTCGCCGACCTCACCCTCCGCCTGGAGACCCGCAAGTTGGTCGACCGTGCCAAGTCCATCCTGCAGACGGAGTACGGGCTGACCGAGCCGGCCGCGTTCCGGTGGATCCAGAAGACGTCGATGGATCGCCGTATGTCGATGCAGCAGGTCGCGGAGGCGGTCATTCAGGACGCCGACGAGAAGAAGGCCGCCAAGGGCTGACCCCGGCAGTCGTAGAACGAGCGAGGCCCGCACCCCCTTCCAAAGGGGTGCGGGCCTCGTCGTGGGTGCTACGGCGTTGGACTTCAGTCCTCGCCGAGGTACGCCTTGCGGACCGACTCGTCGTGGAGCAGGTCCTGGCCCGAGCCGGAGAGGACGATCTTGCCGACCTCCATGACGTGGCCGTGGTCGGCGAGGGAGAGTGCGGCCTGGGCGTTCTGCTCGATGAGCAGGATGGTGGTGCCCTGGGACTTGAGTTCCTGGATGGTCGCCATGATCTTCTGCATCATGATCGGCGAGAGGCCCATCGAGGGCTCGTCCAGCATCAGCAGCTTCGGCTGGGACATCAGGGCGCGTCCCATTGCCAGCATCTGCTGTTCGCCGCCGGAGAGGGTTCCTGCGGCCTGCTTCCTGCGTTCGCCCAGGATGGGGAAGAGGTCGTAGGCGCGCTGGATGTCCTTCTCGATGCCTTCCTTGTCGTTGCGGAGGAAGGCGCCGAGGCGGAGGTTGTCCTCGATCGTCATGCGGGGGAAGATGTGGCGCCCCTCGGGGGAGTGGGCCAGTCCCAGTGCGACGATCTTGTGGGCGGGGATCTTGTTGAGGACTTTGCCCTCGAACTTGATCTGGCCGCCGAGGGGGGTCAGGAGTCCGGAGAGGGTGCGCAGGGTGGTCGTCTTGCCGGCGCCGTTGGTGCCGATGAGGGTGACGACTTCGCCCGCGTTGACCTTGAACGAGATGCCCTTGACGGCCTCGATCTTGCCGTAGGCGACCCTGAGGTCGTCGACTTCGAGGAGTGCGGTCACTTCTCGTCCCCTTCCGTGGTGCTGTGCGCCTCGGCGTGGGCCTCTGCGGCTTCGACTTCGGCGGCTTCCTCCTTGCCGGGTGCGCCTTCGAAGGGGGTGCCGAGGTAGGCGGCGATGACGCGTTCGTCGGCCTGGACGATTTCGGCGCTGCCCTCGACGAGTTTTTCGCCTTGGACGAGCACGGCGACGCGGTCGCAGAGGTTCATGATGAACCGGATGTCGTGCTCGATGACGAGGATGGCGATGCCCTTGTCGCGGATGGCGAAGATGAGGTCTTCGGCGGCCCGCGTTTCCTGGGGGTTCATGCCGGCGGTGGGCTCGTCCAGGAGGAGGAGGCCGGGTTCGCTCGCGAGGGCCCGGGCGATTTCGAGCTTGCGCTGTTCGCCGTAGGGGAGGTTGCGGGCGAGGTGGTCGGCCTTGCTGGCGAGGCCGGTGAACTCGAGGAGTTCCATGGCTCGTTCGCGGGATTCCGCTTCGGCCTTCTTGAAGCCGGGGAGGCGGAGGAGGGCCGACCAGAGGCCTTCTTTGGTCCTGGTGTGGCGGCCGACGAGCACGTTTTCCAGGACGGTCATGTTGGCGAAGAGCCGGATGTTCTGGAAGGTGCGGGCGATGCCGGCCTGGGTGACCAGGTGGGGCTTGGGCGGCAGGACGGTGTCCTTGTACTTGACCGTGCCGCTGGTGGGGACGTACAGGCCGGTGAGGCAGTTGAAGAAGGTGGTCTTGCCGGCGCCGTTGGGTCCGATGAGGCCGACGATCTCGCCGCTGTTGACGGTGAGGTCGACGTTGCGTACGGCGGTGAGGCCGCCGAAGCGCATGGTGACGCCGCCGGCGTCGAGCACCGTTGTGGTGGTGGCGGTGGTTGTGGTGGTCATCGCGGTCACGCCCCTGCCTTGGCGACGCCGGTGGCACCTTCGGGCAAGGGCTTGTCCTCGGGTACGTCGAGCTGTCCGGTCTCGTGGAATTCGAGCTGCTTCCTGCGGTCGGCGACCAGGCCTTCGGGGCGGAAGCGCATGAGGAACATGAGCGCGACGCCGAAGAGGAGGAGCTGGTAGTCCGCCATGAACTGCAGCTTGGCCGGGATGAGGTAGAGCAGCGCGGCGCCGACGAGGGGGCCGCTGATGGTGCCCATGCCGCCGAGGATGACCGCGGCGAGCAGGAAGGCCGAGTTGGGCGGTACGGAGCCGGCGAACTGGTACTGCTCGGGGGTCACGCTGTAGGAGACGTGGGCCTGGACGGTGCCGGCGAGGCCGGCGAGGGAGGCGCCGAGGGCGAAGGCGAGGAGCTTGAGGCGGAAGCCGTTGATGCCCATGGCGGTGGCGGCGGTCTCGTCCTCGCGGATGGCGACCCAGGCGCGGCCGATGCGGGATTCCGCGCTGCGGCGGAAGACCGTGACGACGACGGCTGTGAAGAACAGCATCAGCAGGTAGTAGTTGCCGGAGCGGGTGAGCTCGTGGCCGAGGACGTCGTGTGCTATCCCGAGGTTGAACCCGAAGAAGTCGAGGTCGGGGATGTTGGGGATGCCGTTGGAGCCGTTGGTGACGTCGGGTCCGCTGTTGCCGTTGAGGTTGTTCATGGTGATGCGGAAGATCTCACCGAAGCCGAGCGTCACGATGGCGAGGTAGTCGCCGCGCAGTCGCAGGGTGGGTGCGCCGATGACCACGCCGAAGATCAGCGAGGCGGCGGCGCCGGTGAGGACGGCGGCCCAGAAGGGGAATTGGACGCCGATGCTCGACTGGGGTGAGCCGGAGACCAGGGCGGCGGCGTAGGCGCCGACTCCGAGGAAGGCGACGTAGCCGAGGTCGAGGAGGCCGGCGAGGCCGACGACGATGTTGAGGCCGAGGGCGACGGTGGCGAAGATCAGGATGTTCGCGCCGATGAGGGCGAACTGGTCGTTGGTCTGGGTGAAGGGGAAGCAGATCGCGGCGGCGAAGGCGGCGGCGAGGGTGATGTTGCGGTGTTTGGCGGTGAGTGCCGAGAGTCGCTTGAGGAGTCCGGCGCGGCCGATGGCGGTGAAGCCGAAGGCGGCGGTGATGAGGAAGCCGATGAACAGCTCGGAGTCCTCGGTGGCGATGCCGTAGGCGAAGACGTACAGGCCGATGCCGAAGCCGGCGGCGATGATCAGGATCTCGGCCCAGGCGGGGAGTTCCTTTGCCCTGCTGGGTGCGGGAGCTTTGAAGGGTTGGGTGATCCGTTCCCAGGTGCCGGGGTTGGGGTCGCTGTGGTCGTACGGCTGGTCGACGGGGAGGCCGAGGGCGCCGATGACGGCGATGAGGGCTCCGATGATGGAGACCCAGGCGCCGGGTTCGAGGTTGACGATGCCGCCGAGCTCGTAGGAGATGGCGCCGATGGCGTAGCCGGTGGTGCCGAAGACGCCGAGGGCGGTCCAGATGACCGGGCTGTTGGTGCCGCCGGGGGTGAGCCAGCCGAGGCCCTTGATTCCGTAGCCGGAGAGGGTGAACAGCAGGGTGAGGGCGGCGCCGACGAGGGTGAGGACCTGGAGGCCGCCGGGGTAGCCGGTGACGGTGAGGTTGCCGGGGAACTCGTCGGTCCAGGTCCAGGCGAGGAAGGTGCCGACGAGGGCGACGGCGGAGCCGCCGGCGGCGAGGGCGCGTGCCGCGGTGGGCGGCAGGGGGATGAGCGGTGTGGCTTCGGCGGTGTTCACCTTGGTGGTGTCCGCGGTCTGCTGTGCGGGGATCTTGGTGGTCATGCTTATCACGCCCGATCCGCGACGCGTTCGCCGAGCAGGCCTTGTGGCCTGACGAGGAGGACGAGGATGAGCAGGCTGAATGCCCATACGTCCTTCCAGGCGCCGCCGCCGAAGAGGTCCATGCCGGGGATGTCGCCGACGTAGCCGATGGCGAGGGACTCGGCGACGCCGAGGACGATGCCGCCGAGCATGGCGCCGTAGATGTTGCCGATGCCGCCGAGGACGGCGGCGGTGAAGGCCTTGAGGCCCATGAGGAAGCCCATGCGGAAGCCGACCTGGCCGTTCTTGAGGCCGTAGGCGACGGCTGCGACGGCGGCGAACGCGGCGCCGATGGCGAAGGCCATGACGATGATGCGGTCGGTGTTGATGCCCATGAGCTTGGCGGTGTCGGGGTCCTGGGCGGTGGCCTGCATGCCGCGGCCGGAGCGGGTCTTCGTGACGAAGAGGCCGAGGGCGACCATGCAGAGGGGTGCGGCGATGAGGACGAAGAGGTCGCTGCGCTGGATGTTGGCGCCGAGGAACTCGATGGGGCCGCCTTCGAACTGCGGGAAGGGGATGTCCTTCTTGGCGTCCGGGTACCACTTCCATACGACCTGCTGGAGGACGATGGAGAGGCCGATGGCGGTGATGAGGGGGGCGAGGCGTGGTGCGGTGCGCAGGGGCCGGTAGGCGAAGCGTTCCGCTGCGGTGGCGACGCCGACGGATACGAGTACGCCGCCGAGGATCATGAGGGGTATGGCGGCGCCGAGGGCGAAGCTGTCGGGGAGCCAGACGTGGACGGTGAGGGCCCCGAAGCCCCCGACCATGAAGATCTCGCCGTGGGCGAAGTTGATGAGCTGGACGATGCCGTAGACCATCGTGTAGCCGATCGCGATGAGTCCGTACATCGCGCCGAGGATGAGTCCATTGGCCAGCTGTTGCGGCAGTTCGTTCACCGCAGGGCCTCCGTGGAGTGGTTCGGATATGGCGCCGCGCGGGAGCGCTGGTGGGCACTCCCGCGCGGCCTGGATCAATGTGGGTGGGAGTTGTTGTCGACTCCCTCCGGGGCTCAGCTGACCTTGGTCTCCGCGCTGTACTCGGGGACCCAGGCGTTCTTCTCGACCTTGTAGGCGGTCATCATCGTGTTGGTGGTGTCACCGAACTCGTCGAAGGAGATGGTGCCGGTGACGCCGTCGAACTTGACCTTGGCCATGGCGTCCAGGACGGCCTTGCGACCGTCGGAGGGGAGCTTGCCGTCGTTGGCCTCGACCGCGAGCTTCACGGCCTCGATGATGGCCCAGGTGGCGTCGTAGGTGAGGCCGCCGTAGGCCTCGTAGGCGTCCTTGTAGCCGGCTGCGTCGTAGGCCTTGATGAAGTCCTTGGCGGAGTCGAGCTGCTCGACGGGCTTGCCGACGGAGGTGGCGAGGTCGCCTTCGGCCTTCTTGTTGAGCTTGGGGAACTCGCCGGAGTAGATGCCGTCGCCGCCCATGAGCGGGATGTTCTGGCCGCTGTCCTTGAGCTGCTGGCTCAGGGGGGCGGCGGCGGGGTACTCACCGCCGTAGTAGAGGGCCTTGGCGCCGGTCTTCTTGATCTTGGCGACGACGGCGTTGAAGTCGCGGTCGTCGGGGTTGATGTGGTCGCTGCCGACGATCTCGCCGCCGAGCTTGGTGTAGTTCGCCTTGAAGGAGGCGGCCAGGCCGGCGCCGTAGGTCTTCTGGTCGTCGATCAGGTACGTCTTCTTGATGCCGGCCTTGGAGTACAGGTACTCGGCGGCGAAGGCGCCCTGGATCTCGTCCGTGGTGGCGGTGCGGAAGAAGGTCTTGAACTGGCGGACCGAGTCGCCGGTCTTCCAGCCGTCGCCCTGGGTCAGCTCGGTGCCCGTGTTGGCGGGGGAGACCTGGGTGAGGCCGGCGTCGTTGAAGGGCTTCTGCATCTGCTGGGAGACGCTGGAGTTCAGGGGGCCGACGACGCCGAGGACGTCCTTGTCGCTGATGAACTTCTGGGCGTTCTGCTGGCCGACGGAGGGCTGCGCCTGGTCGTCGAGCGCCTCGATCTTGAACTCGACGCCGTCGACGTAGTTCTTCTTGTTGGCCGTCTTGGCGGCCAGGTCGGCGGAGTTCTGGATGCCGAGGCCGAGGGCCGACAGGTCGCCGCTGAGCGGGGCGTCGACGCCGATGACAACAGTGGTCTTGTCGCCGCTGCTGCCCTTGTTGTCGTCGTCTCGCGACCCGCAGGCGCTGAGTGTCAGCGATCCCGCCGCGATGGCGGCGGTGATTGCGATGATCGAACGTTGACGCACGAATCAGGTCCTTTCCCTGGCACGGCGGCCCCCCATGGAACTCGCCGAGTCGAGCGCCGGTCCGAAGGGTGGCTTCGAATCCGGTGGCGCGGTGACTGGCGGTGACTCTAAGCGGCGCTGGGGAACATGGAGGAGACTCTGGCCAAGGCTGTGACGCTCTTGTTATGACACGAGGTAATGCAGAGCGGTACTCAGCGGGTGGATGTGCGAATTTTCGGTTGATTCGTCCTGTCCACATAGTGAGAAACCGCAGGAACGTTGTGCATGACTTCAGGAGTGTCCGGGGTTTTGGTGATGACCCCGGTCGTTGCTGGAGGCGACTTGAAACGCTTGCGTCGCCTCCGTGGGCGTATTGCATGCGTATTACGCAGAGTTACGCCCGGGAAAGGAAGAGGCCCTTTTCCCGTGATTGGTTGCCCGCGGCGTGAAAGCGGACTCCGGTCAGCCCCAGGGCGCTCCTGTCGGTCCGCCGTCGCGGTAGCGCTTCTCGCACAGTGCGCCCGCCCTGGTGTCGATGACCCGTTCCGCCGCCTTCCGGCCCGCCCGCTTCCGCTCCTCACGGGCCGCGTCCACCACCTCGCGGAGGATCTCGTACTGCCCGTCGGACAGCCCCGTCGACTGGTAGTCGCCGTAGGTGTCGCCGGTCAGTGTCCGCCGTGACCAGTAGGCGACGAGCCGCGTACAGATCTCCTCGGGCGGTGTGGCCGACGGCGACGGTGAGGCGGAACCGGCCCGCGAGCCGCTGTCCGGCGAACCCGACTTGCCGCATCCGGTGGCCGGCACGCCGGTCAGGAGCGCCATTGTGAGCACCGCCCCCGCTCGGACGGCTCCCCGTGTTCCCATGCCTCGACGCTATGCCGTCGGGCGTGCGGGTTCAACGCCGTGGAACGGCAGGCGTGTTGGGGGGCGCCGGGGCGTCCGGCATATGGACGCCGCACTACGCGCCGATCTTCGCGTCCCGCAGCAGACAGGTCAGCCGCGCGGTGCACACCCGGTTGCCCTCCTCGTCGCTGATGACGATCTCGTACGTCGCCGTCGAGCGCCCCCGGTGCACCGGCGTGGCCACACCGGTCACCAGGCCGGACCGTACGCCTCGGTGGTGCGTGCAGTTCAGGTCGACGCCCACGGCGATCTTGGTGCTGCCGGCGTGCAGCATCGAGCCGACGGAGCCCAGGGTCTCCGCCAGCACGGCCGACGCCCCGCCGTGGAGCAGCCCGTACGGCTGGGTGTTGCCCTCCACGGGCATTCTGCCGACGACGCGGTCGGCCGAGGCCTCCACGATCTGTACGCCCATGCGGGTGCCGAGGTGCCCCGCGGAGAACATGGCGACCACGTCGATGCCGAGGGCCGCGTACTCGTCTATGACCTCTTGCGGGAACTGCACGTGGTGTTGCTCGCCCATGGGGCTCCGTTCATCGTCGGTCGGTGCGCCGCCGGCGGTCGCGCCACCGGCCTGACTGAGCAAACGCTCAGTCGGTCGGCAATTGTTCCAGACGGACGACGACGGACTTGCTGGCCGGGGTGTTGCTGGTGTCGGCGGTGGCGTCCAGTGGCACCAGGACGTTGGTCTCGGGGTAGTAGGCCGCCGCGCAGCCGCGGGCCGTCGGGTAGTGCACGACCCGGAAGCCGGGGGCGCGCCGCTCGACGCCGTCCTTCCACTCGCCGACGAGGTCGACGTAGGAGCCGTCGGCGATCTTCAGCCGCGCCGCGTCCTCGGGGTTGACCAGGACGACCCGGCGGCCGTTCTTGATGCCTCGGTAGCGGTCGTCGAGGCCGTAGATCGTGGTGTTGTACTGGTCGTGCGAGCGCAGGGTCTGCAGCAGGAGGCGGCCCTCGGGCAGTTCGGGGTACTCGACGGGGGCGGCCGTGAAGTTGGCCTTGCCGGTGGTGGTGGGGAAGCGGCGTTCGTCGCGCGGGGCGTGCGGGAGGGCGAAGCCGCTCGGGTCGGCCACGCGCGCGTTGAAGTTCTCGAAGCCGGGGACCACGCGTGCGATGCGGTCGCGGATCGTGGCGTAGTCCTTCTCGAACTCCTCCCAGGGTGTGCGGCTGTTCTCGCCGAGGACGCGGCGGGCGAGGCGGCACACGATGGCCGTCTCGGACAGCAGTTGCCTGCTCGCGGGCTCCAGGCGGCCGCGTGAGGCGTGGACCATGCCCATGGAGTCCTCGACGGTCACGGCCTGTTCGCCGCTGCCCTGGAGGTCGCGCTCGGTGCGGCCCAGGGTGGGCAGGATGAGGGCACGCGCGCCGGTGACCGCGTGCGAGCGGTTCAGCTTCGTCGACACGTGCACGGTGAGCCGGGCGCGGCGCATCGCGGCCTCCGTCACGTCCGTGTCGGGGGACGCCGAGACGAAGTTGCCGCCCATCGCGAAGAAGACCTTCGCCTTGTCGTCGCGCATGGCCTTGATGGCCCGTACGACGTCGTAGCCGTGTTCCCGGGGCGGAGCGAAGCCGAACTCCTTCTCCAGGGCGTCGAGGAAGGCCGGGGCGGGGCGCTCGAAGATGCCCATCGTGCGGTCGCCCTGCACGTTCGAGTGGCCGCGCACCGGGCAGACGCCGGCGCCGGGGCGGCCGATGTTGCCGCGCAGCAGCAGGAAGTTGACCACTTCGCGGATGGTCGGCACCGAGTGCTTGTGCTGGGTGAGGCCCATGGCCCAGCAGACGATGGTCCGCTTCGAGGCGAGGACCATGCGCAGGGCCTCGTCGATCTGCTCTCGCGTGAGGCCGGTCGCGGTGAGTGTCTCGTCCCAGTCGGCTGCGCGGGCGGCCTCGGCGAACTCCTCGAAGCCGTGTGTGTGCTCGCCGATGAACTCCTCGTCGAGCGCGCCGTCCGTCTCCAGGATCAGCTTGTTGAGGAGGCGGAACAGGGCCTGGTCGCCGCCGATGCGGATCTGGAGGAACAGGTCGGTGAGGGCGGCGCCCTTGAGCATGCCCTGTGGTGTCTGGGGGTTCTTGAACCGCTCCAGGCCCGCCTCGGGCAGCGGGTTGACCGTGATGATCTTCGCGCCGCCGGCCTTCGCCTTCTCCAGGGCGGAGAGCATGCGCGGGTGGTTCGTTCCCGGGTTCTGGCCGGCGACGACGATCAGGTCGGCCTTGTAGAGGTCTTCCAGGAGGACGCTGCCCTTGCCGATGCCGATGGTCTCGGAGAGTGCGGAGCCCGACGACTCGTGGCACATGTTGGAGCAGTCCGGCAGGTTGTTCGTGCCGAACTCGCGGGCGAAGAGTTGGTACAGGAACGCGGCCTCGTTGCTCGTGCGGCCCGAGGTGTAGAAGAGGGCTTCGTCGGGGGAGGCGAGGGCGGTCAGTTCTTCCCCGATGATGTCGAAGGCACGCTCCCAGGAAACGGGCTCGTACCGGTCGCCTCCTTCGGGGAGGTACATGGGGTGCGTGAGCCGGCCCTGCTGGCCCAGCCAGTAGCCACTGCGGCCGGCGAGGTCGGCGACGGTGTGGGCGGCGAAGAACTCCGGGGTGACCCGGCGGAGCGTGGCCTCCTCGGCGACCGCCTTCGCGCCGTTCTCGCAGAACTCCGCCGCGTGCCGGTGGTCCGGCTCGGGCCAGGCGCAGCCGGGGCAGTCGAAGCCGTCCTTCTGATTGACCCGGAGCAGGGTCAGCGCGGTCCGCTTCACCCCCATCTGCTGCTGGGCGATCCGCAGGGTGTGCCCGATGGCGGGAAGTCCGGCGGCCGCGTGCTTCGGTTCCGCGACCTGGGGCGCGTCCTGAACCGGGTCGCTCTTGGGTGGCTTCGTTGCCATCGCTGCGCTCTCTTTCGCCGGCGCTTGTGCCTGTGTCTTCGATCCTCGCACGCACGGCTGACAACGAGGGCGGCCGGGGCGTGGAGGACTGAGGCAATGGTTGCGCATGAAGCAATGGTTGTGGAAGGGGCAACGGGGTGGGGGTCGGCCGGTCCGGCTCTCCGCCGGTGCTGACGCGGGGCGGCGCCGGGTTCGGTGCCGCCGCTCGCACACTGCGGGGCCCCGGCGTCCACAGGAGGCGCCGGCGGCGTGCCCGACTGTCAGTGGCTCGTGGCAGGATCGGGTCCGTGGCAGAAACAGCATCGAAGACGACCGACAAGACCGCCGGCGGCACGCGGCCCCGCCTGATGCTCATGGACGGGCACTCCCTGGCCTACCGCGCGTTCTTCGCGCTGCCCGCGGAGAACTTCACGACCGCGTCCGGCCAGCCGACCAACGCGATCTACGGCTTCGCGTCGATGCTCGCCAACACGCTGCGCGACGAGGCGCCCACGCACTTCGCGGTGGCGTTCGACGTCTCCCGCAAGACCTGGCGCTCCGAGGAGTTCACGGAGTACAAGGCGAACCGTTCCAAGACCCCGGACGAGTTCAAGGGCCAGGTCGAGCTGATCGGCGAGCTGCTCGACGCGATGCGTGTCTCGCGCTTCGCGATCGACGGCTTCGAGGCCGACGACGTCATCGCCACCCTCGTCACCCAGGCCGAGGCCGAGGGCTTCGAGGTCCTCATCGTCACCGGCGACCGTGACTCCTTCCAGCTCGTCACCGAGCACACCACCGTGCTCTACCCCACGAAGGGCGTCTCGGAGCTGACCCGGTTCACCCCGGAGAAGGTGTTCGAGAAGTACGGCCTGACCCCGGCCCAGTACCCCGACTTCGCGGCGCTGCGCGGCGACCCGTCGGACAACCTCCCCGGCATCCCCGGCGTCGGCGAGAAGACCGCCGCGAAGTGGATCAACCAGTTCGGGTCGTTCGCCGAGTTGGTCGAGCGCGTCGAGGAGGTCAAGGGCAAGGCGGGCCAGAACCTCCGCGACCACCTGGAGTCGGTCAAGCTCAACCGCCGTCTCACGGAGATGGTGCGTACGGTCGAACTGCCCAAGGGCGTCACCGACCTGGAGCGCGCCCCGTACGACCGCAAGACGCTCGCGATGATCCTGGACACCTTGGAGATCCGTAACCCCTCGCTGCGCGAGCGCCTGCTGGCCGTCGACCCGGGCGCCGAGGAGGCCGACGCGAGCGCGCCGGTCGCCGCGGGCGTCGAGGTGGACGGCTCGGTGCTCGGCTCGGGCGAGCTGGCTCCCTGGCTCGCCGAGCACGGCACGGAGCTCCTCGGTGTGGCCACGGTCGACACCTGGGCGCTGGGCGCGGGCTCGGTCGCGGAGGTCGCGCTCGCGGCGGCCCAGGGAGCGGCCGCCTGGTTCGACCCGACGCAGATCGACGAGGCCGACGAGCAGGCGTGGGCGGCCTGGCTCGCCGACGCGGCCCGGCCGAAGGTGTTCCACAACGCCAAGGGCGCGATGCGGGTCTTCGCCGAGCACGGCTGGTCGGTCGAGGGCGTCGGCATGGACACCGCGCTCGCCGCCTACCTGGTCAAGCCGGGCCGCCGCTCCTTCGACCTGGACGCGCTGTCCCTGGAGTACCTGGGCCGTGAGCTGGCCCCCGCCGCCACGGCCGACGGACAGTTGGCCTTCGGCGCGGACGAGGGCGCCGAGGCCGACGCGCTCATGGTGCAGGCCCGCGCGATCCTCGACCTCGGCGAGGCCTTCGGGGAGCGCCTGGCGGAGGTGGGCGCGGCCGAGCTGCTGCGGGACATGGAGCTGCCCACGTCCGCGCTGCTGGCCCGCATGGAGCGGCACGGCATCGCGGCGGACAAGGCCCATCTGGAGGCCATGGAGCAGATGTTCGCCGGTGCCGTGCAGCAGGCGGTGAAGGAGGCGCACGCGGCGGCGGGGCACGAGTTCAACCTGGGCTCGCCCAAGCAGCTCCAGGAGGTCCTCTTCGGCGAGCTGGGCCTGCCCAAGACCAAGCGCACGAAGACGGGCTACACCACGGACGCGGACGCGCTCGCCTGGCTGGCCACGCAGACGGACAACGAACTGCCGGTCATCATGCTCCGCCACCGCGAGCAGGCGAAGCTGCGCGTCACGGTCGAGGGCCTGATCAAGACCATCGCCGCGGACGGCCGTATCCACACGACCTTCAACCAGACGGTCGCCGCGACGGGCCGCCTCTCCTCCGTCGACCCGAACCTGCAGAACATCCCGGTCCGCACGGACGAGGGCCGCGCCATCCGCCGCGGCTTCGTCGTCGGCGAGGGCTTCGACTCGCTGATGACGGCGGACTACAGCCAGATCGAGCTGCGCGTGATGGCCCACCTCTCCGAGGACGAGGGCCTGATCGAGGCGTTCACCTCCGGCGAGGACCTGCACACCACGGTCGCCTCCCAGGTCTTCTCGGTCGAGCGCTCGGCCGTGGACGCGGAGATGCGCCGCAAGATCAAGGCCATGTCGTACGGCCTCGCGTACGGCCTGTCGGCGTTCGGCCTCTCCCAGCAGCTGAACATCGAGGCGGGCGAGGCGCGGGCGCTGATGGACACGTACTTCGAGCGCTTCGGCGGAGTACGGGACTATCTGCGCCGCGCAGTGGACGAGGCGAGGGCGACGGGCTACACGGCGACGCTCTTCGGGCGCCGCCGCTACCTCCCCGACCTCAACAGCGACAACCGTCAGCGCCGCGAGGCCGCGGAGCGGATGGCGCTGAACGCGCCCATCCAGGGCACGGCCGCCGACATCGTCAAGATCGCCATGCTCAACGTCGGCCGTGCCCTGGACGAGGCGGGCCTGGCCTCCCGGATGCTCCTCCAGGTCCACGACGAAGTCGTCCTGGAGATCGCCCCCGGCGAGCGTGAGCGCGCGGAGGAACTGGTCCGCCGCGAGATGGCTGCCGCCGTGGATCTGAAGGCCCCGCTGGACGTCTCGGTGGGCCACGGCGCGGACTGGGAGTCGGCGGCGCACTAGCTTCCGGCGGGCGGGGGGAGGGGCTGCACCCGGCAGGGAGAAGCCCGCTTTCCGCCCGCCCTTGTCGACCCCCGCTCAGTGCGGCGCTGCCCGGCGGTGCCGAACCGACCGAGCCCCGCCGGAGGCGAGTCTCTCCGGCGGGGCCAGGCCACCCGGCCCCGCTGTCACGCCGCTCCCCTCGGCCGCCCGGCCCCCAGGTCCACCGGCCTTCCCGGGCGCCCCCGCCGGAGGCGTCACCCGCCTGGCCCCCATCAGGGCGCCCCCGGTCGAGCGTCGGCGCAGGGTTGCCCGCATGGGCATACGCACGCTCCGCCGCCGTACCGCGACAGCTGCCACCCGCCTCCTGTCGGCCCTCCTGACGACGCTGCCCGGCCACGTACCGCCGCACGCGCGCGCCGCGACCACCCCCCGTGTCCCCAGCGCGGTGCCCGTGAGACGCCGGGTCAGCGCCGCACCGAGCTGTCCTCCGCCACGTCGGCTCCGCTCGCCGCAGCGGGAGCCGGGCGCCAGACCCTGACCCCGACCGCGTACAGGAGCAGGCCGGGCACCAGCCCCGCGCCCGCCCCGAAGCACACCGTCGGGATCACCTCGTAGGGCTTGGCCGCCGCACCCCAGTAGGCCCACCACCGGGCCACCCGTTGCACGGCCGCCACCAGTGCGCAGCCCCCGATCACCAGGGCCGCCACCCACCGGTCGGACGAGGACAGCACGGGCACGCCCACCGGCGCGCTCCCCGGCTGCCGCCGCAGCGCGCGGGTCACGAACACCGCGAGCACGACCGCCGCGACCGCCGAGCCGCCGTACTGCAGGTACCAGTACATGGGGAAGCCCGCGATTTTCTCGCCCAGCACGGGGAACGTCCGCATCCCCCACTGGTCGAGATGCGTGAAGGAGTCCCACACGACGTGGGTCAGTGCGCCGAGGGCGGCGGAGACGTACCACCAGAGCGTCACGGACGGGCTCACCGGGCGCGGCCGCGTCCCACAGCGCACCAGCGCCGCCGGCCGCTCCTGCCGTGCCCGCGGCAACAGCGCGACCAGTGGTTCGCGCAGGACCAGCCACAGCCCCACCAACCCCCAGGCGACGAGGACGTCGACACCGAGGACACCGGCGAACGAGTGTGTGACTTCGCCGAATTCCATGGCTCCGGGCAGCACACTCGCCGCGTAGTACGTCATATCGGGCGCGAACGACCCGGCGACGAGTACCGACGGCACCAGTGGGCCGCGCCCGGTTCCGTCCCCGCGCAGGGCGGGCAGCACGGCGGCCGCATGGCTGAGCGTGAACGGCAAGTCGTCCCCCTGTGGCGTGACTCGGTCGTGTGGCCCAGGGGCATGTGACCCATGGGCACCGGCGGCCAGTATGCGTGACTTGTGCGCGCATACCCGAAGCGCACTCGGCCGACAGCAATCCGATAAGGCCAATCGGCAAATAACGGGCACGAACGGGTGCCCGGGCAACGGAAGTTGTCGTAGGGTCGCCTGGGTCCCCACGCGGGGGGCGCGGATCGAAACGGACCAACCGGAACCGAGACCGACGGAACCGGACATCCAGGAACGCTCAGGCGATCGACCCGACGGGGAGGGGTTCACTCAATGGCGGCGCAGTTCGGCAAGAGGCTCCGCAAGGGGGCGGCGACCACCGCTCTGGCCGCGGCCACGGTGGCGGCACTGGCCGCTTCGCAGGCCCCGGGAGTGATCACCGACAGCGCGGGCAGAGAGACGGCGGGCGCTCCCACGCCCGACGCCAGCCCCCAGGCCGACGACACCGCGTCCGGCAACTCGCGCTATTACACGGACCTTCCGCCCCTGGAGAGCCCCAACGCCACCCCGGGCACGGGCGACTCCTCCGGTGCGGCGACGGGCACGGCCGAGCGCGGCATACCCGCGACCGTCCTCGATGCCTACAAGAAGGCCGAGGCGTCCCTGCGCGACTCCAAGCCCGGCTGCAACCTGCCCTGGCAGCTCCTCGCCGCGATCGGCAAGGTCGAGTCCGGCCAGGCCCGCGGCGGCCGCGTCGACGCCGACGGCACGACGTACTCGAAGATCCTCGGCCCCGTCCTCAGCGGCGGCGCTTTCGCGAACATCAGCGACACCGACAACGGCGCGTACGACGGCGACAGCACGTACGACCGCGCGGTCGGCCCCATGCAGTTCATCCCCTCCACCTGGGAGTGGGCGGGCCGCGACGGCAACGGCGACGGCGCCAAGGACCCCAACAACATCTACGACGCCGCCCTGGCCGCCGGCAACTACCTGTGCCGCTTCGACTGGGACCTGTCCAACTCGGGCAACCTGCGCAGCGCCATCCTCAGCTACAACAACTCGACGGCGTACTACAACCTCGTCATGAGGTGGCTGGACTACTACCGCGAGGGCGCCCACGAGATCGAGGACGGCACCGGCTCGCTGCCCAACACGCCGAGCGGCGGCGGCAGCGGGAGCGGCAACTCGACGCCGAGCCCCAGCCCGACGCCGCCGGCGACGGACAAGCCGGGCAACGACAAGCCGGGCGGCGGCGGAGGCGGAGGCGGCTCCACCACCCCGCCCACCCCGCCGCCGACCACTCCGCCGACCCCTCCGTCCACGCCCACCGACACGGTCCACCACCTGGAGGACGCGGGTACGGACGCGCTCGCCGCGACGGCCGGCGACACCTTCGCCGACAAGGTCTCCGTCCGCACGGAGACCAAGGCGGGCAAGGCCGTGGCGAAGGTCCGTGTCCGCTTCACCATCGTCGGCGACACGGACACTGTCTTCTCCGGCGGCGAGAGCGTCGCCACGATCGTCACCGACAAGTCGGGCAAGGCCGTCGCGCCCGCGCTCCTGGCCGGTGAGAAGACCGGCGGCTTCAAGGTCCGCGCCACCGTCGTCGGCCGTACCGTGACCGCCCTCGACTTCGCGGCGACCGTCACCGCCCGCCAGGCCGACGCCCTCGCCCGTACGACCACCACCGAGCTGACCTGCGTCCCGAACGGCGAGTTCGCCGAGCAGGTCGAGGTGAAGGCCACCTACAAGGGCGAGCTCGCCGACAAGGTCGCGGCCACCGCCACGCTGATCAAGTCGGCGGAGGACGCCACCGAGAACGACAAGGGCCCCTACTTCAAGGACGCGAACGGCAAGACCGTACGCACCCTGACGGGACTGCAGACGGACGCGGGCGGCGTGCTCAAGCTCCCGAAGCTGTACTCGGACGACGCCGTCGGCACGTTCCTGCTCCGCGTCACCACGGAGGGCGGCGCGACCCTGACGGTCGAACTGAAGGTGGAGGCACCGGCGACCGCGTCGCCGTCGCCGTCACCGAGCCCCAGCGCGTAACACCTCCTCCGTACGACCTCTGCGGCGCTCCTCTTGCGAGAGGGGCGCCGCAGGTGTGTGTACGACCTGTTCTCATCTCATCCGGCGCTTGCTACGGTGCCGAATCTGACGAGCTATCAGTTTCCGTCGGTCGGGAGGCCCGTATGCGTGCTCTGATCGCCGCCGCGACCGGTCTCGTCCTCGCGTTCGCCCTGGTGTTCGCGATCACGGCGCTGGGTTCGCAGACGGGAAAAACCTCGCCGAAACCGATGCTGACCACGGTCCCCGCACACCCGTGACTCGTGACTCCGTGACTCCGTGACCTCCGAGAGGGAGGCCGAGATGCGCCGAAGGGCCGGCCTGATCCTGCTCGCGCTCGCCATGTTCTTCGCGGCGCTGTCCCCACTGCTGCGCTGGTACGCCTTCCCGCGCCTGGCCAAGATCCCGGCGAACGAGTACCAGTCCATGGTCCTCGAAGCGAAGGACGCGACCCTCCTCGACTACGGCACGATGACCGAGCGCAAGGTCGACAAGGTCACCATCGTGCAGACCCTCAAGGGCGATGTGGAGGCCTCCGAGAAGATCGAGAAGACGGTCGACCGGGACGTGGTCGTCTGGGACGGCCTCTCCTACGTCCAGGGCCCCGACGGCGGGATGGTCTCCGAGATCCCCGAGCGCTACATCTTCGACGCCCACACCCAGGAACCCGTCCACGCGGCCGGGGAGATGGTGGACGGCGACCCCGTGAAGCGAGCGGGTCTGGAATTCAAATGGCCCTTCCTGGTGGAGAAACGGGACTACGAGTACTTCGACGCCCAGGCCCGCACCACGGCTCCCATCCACTACAAGGGCACACGGAACTTCCGCGGCCTGGAGGTCTACTACTTCGAACAGACCATCCCCTGGACCGAGGTCCCCTTCCCCCGGACCATGCCCGTCGAGGGCATCACCCGGGAAACCGTCGCCAAGACGGGCACGACCCGCTGGTACACCACGGTCCGCAAGTTCTGGGTCGAACCCACCACCGGGGCCCCCGTGTACGGCGAGGAGATACACAAGGAGGAGCTCCGCGGCGGCACACTCCTCGGCGACCGGGAGAAGGTGACCGCGTTCGCCGGCCACGTGAAAATGCGCGAGGACTACATCGAGCACACGGTCGACCTGATCGCCTCCCAGCGCGTCGTGGTCCTCCTGATGACGTCGTATCTCCCCTGGGGCTTCCTGGGCCTGGCCGTTCTGCTGCTGTCCCTCTCCCTCTACCTGGAGGCCCGCGGCCGCAGGCCGGGCGAACCGGAGCCCAGCAGGCCCCCGGCACCCGAGCCGGTCAACGCCTGAGCCGCGCGTTGGTGAACCGGGTCGGCTCGGCCGCCGCCGGATCCTCGGGCCACGGATGCTTCGGATACCGCCCGCGCAACTCCGCCCGTACGGCTCGGTACCCGTCCCGCCAGAACGACGCGAGATCGGCGGTGACCGCGGCGGGCCGTCCGGCGGGAGACAGCAGATGCACGAGCAGCGGCACCCCGGCGACCGTCGGCGACCGCTCAAGCCCGAACATCTCCTGCAACTTCACGGCGAGTACGGGCCGCTCGGGGTCGGCGTAGTCGATCCGGATCCTGGACCCACTGGGCACCTCGATCCTCTCCGGCGCCAACTCGTCCAGCCGTACGGCGTCTCCGGTGCTCCAGGGCAGCAACCGGCCGAGCGCCTCCCCGGCGTCGATCCGCGTGAGGTCGGCCCGCCGCCGGGCCCGGCCGAGCTCCGGCTCCAGCCACTCGTCCACGCGCGCGTGGAGGGCGTTTTCGGAGACGTCGGGCCAGGGCTCCCCGAGACGAAGCCGCAGAAACGCGAGCCGCTGCCGCAACCGCTCGGCATCCTGCGACCACCGCAACAGCCCGAGCCCTTCGACCCGCAGCCCTTCGAGCAGCGCGTTCCGTACGAGGACGGGGTCGGCATCCCTGATCACTCGCACCGCCAACTCCAGGGCCCCCAGCCGCTCGACCCGCCGCGCGACGACGTCCCCCTCGCTCCAGCGCACCTCCTCACCCCGGCTGAGCAACATGCGTGCCGCGTCCCGCGCGACCCCCTCGTCGATCCCGGCCCCGAGCCGTACACGCGCGTGCCCGGCACCGACCGGCCGATCGGCGACGGCCACGGCGAGCCAGGCCGCCCCGCGCAACCCCGACCCGTCCCCGACCTCGGCCCGCGTACCGGACGCCATCAGATACGAGCCCCGGTCCACCTTGGCGACCCGCTCGGGAAACGCGAGCGCGGCGACAAGCCCGACGACCCGGTCGTCCCCGGCGTTCCCCCACCCACCGGCGCTGCTGAGGGCCGACACCAGCCGAAGGGACTCCCCGGTTTCCACCGGGGACGAGGAACGGCCGTCGCCCTCAAGAAGCCCATGACTCCCGCCACCGACACCACCCGGGACCCCGGACACGCCCGCGGCTCCGGCGGCCGAGATATCCGAACGGTCTGCCACTGCGCTGCCGGGAGTCCCGGCAGCGCCCCTGGGCGCGGGCGTCGACGCGGTTCGCAGGCGCCGTGCCTCCGTGCGCCAGCGAGCCGCGTAGGCGTCACCCCCGCGCCGTGCGCTGCGCAGCACGGCGGCCAGGTCGTCGCTGTACTCCCGCGGCGGCTCCTCGCTCAACAGTGCGACCACTTCCGCCGCACGCTCCGCACCGACCAGCGGCGCCGCGTCCAGGAGGGCCCGGGCCAGCCGGGGGTGCAGGCCCAGCCGGGACATGCGTACGCCGCGCTCCGTGGCCCGCCCGGCCGAGTCCACCGCCCCGATGGCAGACAGGACCTCCCGCGCCGCCGCCATCGCACCACCGGGCGGCGGATCCAGCAGCGCGAGCCCCAAGGCCCCCGGATCGCCCCAGCAGGCCGCCTGGAGGGCGAACGCCGTCAGGTCCGCGACCTTGATCTCCGGCGCCGGGAAACGCGGCAGACGGGCGTCCTCGGCCTCCGTCCAGCACCGGTAGACCGCACCGGGGGCCTCACGCCCCGCGCGCCCGGCACGCTGCCGCCCGGCCGCCTGTGAGGCCCGTACGGTCGTCAGGGCGCTCAGCCCACGCGCGTGGTCGACACGCGGCTCCCGGGCCAGCCCTGAGTCCACGACCACCCGCACCCCCGGCACCGTCAGCGACGACTCGGCCACCGAGGTCGCCAGGACCACCCGGCGTCCCGCTGCACCCGCCAGCACCGCGTCCTGCACGGCCGCGGGCGCCCGCCCGTGCACCTGGAGCACATCCACGTCACCGATTCCGCCCAGTTGCCCCGCCACGCGCGCGATCTCACCCACGCCCGGCAGGAAACAGAGCACGTCCCCCTGCCGCTCGGCCAGAGCGCGCCGCACCAACGACGCCACATGCGCCAGCAGCGCCGGGTCCACCCGCATCCCGTGCGGCGGCCGTACGGGACGCACCGGCGGCGCCCACACCACCTCGACCGGATGCGACACGCCCTCCGCCGCGACCACCGGCGCCCCGCCCAGCAGCCGGGCCCAGCCCTCCGCGTCCGTCGTCGCCGACGCCGCCACCAGCCGCAGCTCGGGCCGCAGCGCCTCCCGCACATCGAGCAGGAACGCCGCGACCGTGTCCGCGTCCAGATGCCGCTCATGGCACTCGTCGAGCACCACCACGTCGACACCGGGCAGCTCCTGGTCCCGCTGGAGGCGTTGCAACAGCACACCGGTCGTGACGACCTCCACGCGCGCGTGCCGCCCGACGACCCGCTCCCCGCGCACGGTGTAGCCGACGCTCCCGCCGACCTTCTCGCCCAGCAGCCACGCCATCCGCCGGGCCGCCGCCCGCGCCGCGATCCGCCGCGGCTCGGCGACCACCACCCGCCGCACCGGCCCGCCGTCCAGCAGCCCCGCCAGCGCCAACGGCACCAACGTCGTCTTGCCGGTGCCCGGCGGCGCCACGAGCACGGCCGTCCCGTGCGTCCGAAGAGCGTCGGTCAGACCGGGCAGGGCACCGCGCACGGGCAGCGCGTCCAGGGCGTCGTAACGGATCACGCCCCTAGTGTCGTACGCCCTGCCGGGCACCCGGCACGCCCGCGAAAACGTCCTCCACGCGCGCGTGCCTCTCTTTTCCGCCTCAGTCCCGCTCGCACACGAAGATCGCCGAACCCGGGATCAGGTTCCCGCGCAGCGGCGACCAGCCGCCCCACTCCGAGGTGTTCCAGGCGGGCCACTCCGGCTCGACCAGGTCCACCAGCCGGAAACCGGACGCGACGACGTCCCGGACGCGGTCGCCGACCGTCCTGTGGTGCTCGACGTACACCGCACGGCCCTCGTCGTCCTGCTCGACGTACGGAGTGCGGTCGAAGTACGAGGCCGAGACCGACAGACCCTCCGGGCCCGGCTCGTCCGGGAACGCCCAGCGGATCGGATGGGTCACCGAGAAGACGAAACGGCCACCGGGACGCAGCACACGGCGCACCTCGCGCAGCACCCGCACCGGGTCGGCGACGAACGGCAGCGCCCCGTACGCCGAGCACGCCAGGTCGAAGGAGCCGTCCGCGAAGGGCAGCGCGCCCGCGTCGGCGCACACCAGAGGGAACGATCCTCCGATGCGCAGAGCGTGCTGGAGCTGGCGGTGGGAGATGTCCAGGGCCACCGGACGGGCCCCCTGAGCGGCCAGCCAGCGCGCGCACTGCGCGGCGCCGGCGCCGATCTCCAGGACGTCCTTCTCCTTCAGGTCCTCGGCCGGCCCCAGCAGCTCGGCCTCGATCTCGTCGAGCCCCTCGGGGCCCCACACGAAACGGTCGTCCCCGAGGAACGTGCCGTGCTCTATCTGGTAGTCGTCCGCGTTCCGGTCCCACCAGCCCCGGTTGGCCCGGGAACTCTCCGTGGCCCCGGCCAGGCGTCGGGTGGCTTCCGGCTCGAACTCTTCGGGCTCTTGGATGATCGGCTCCCTCGTCGTACTCTTCCGTAACCCAAGTGGCGCAACCCGTCCGAACGGCGTCACGGAAGGGCTGTCTCAGGCCTGCGTGGCCTCCTGGGACATGTTTTGTGCCGGGTTTGCGGCGTTCCGCCCCGGGTGTGCGCCTTCGCGCATTGACCCTGCCTGGCTGCCCCCGTATGCTACAAGTTGCGCTGCGGGCCTGCGCACCTCAGACGTAGCAGGCTGCGCTCGCATCTGTCGTATGTCCCCTCGGTTTTCGAGGCGCCACCGGCTTTTTGCCTGGTGTAGCGCTTCCTTGGCTGTCCGGCTTCTTCAGAGCGATACGGGCTCCCGGCGTAGCAGTACCTACGACTTTCTGTCCGTAACCGGAGCCCTTTCCCACATGACGAGCAGCACCGAGACCACCGCCACCACCCCGCAGGTAGCGGTCAACGACATCGGTAACGAGGAAGCCTTCCTCGCCGCGATCGACGAGACGATCAAGTACTTCAACGACGGCGACATCGTCGACGGCGTCATCGTGAAGGTCGACCGGGACGAGGTCCTGCTCGACATCGGTTACAAGACCGAAGGTGTCATCCCGAGCCGCGAGCTCTCGATCAAGCACGACGTCGACCCCAACGAGGTCGTCGCCGTCGGTGACGAGATCGAAGCCCTTGTTCTCCAGAAGGAGGACAAGGAAGGCCGCCTGATCCTCTCGAAGAAGCGCGCCCAGTACGAGCGTGCCTGGGGCACCATCGAGAAGATCAAGGAAGAGGACGGCATCGTCACCGGCACCGTCATCGAGGTCGTCAAGGGTGGTCTCATCCTCGACATCGGCCTCCGTGGCTTCCTGCCGGCCTCCCTCGTCGAGATGCGCCGTGTCCGCGACCTCCAGCCCTACGTGGGCAAGGAGCTCGAGGCCAAGATCATCGAGCTGGACAAGAACCGCAACAACGTGGTCCTGTCCCGCCGTGCCTGGCTGGAGCAGACCCAGTCCGAGGTCCGCCAGACGTTCCTCACGACCCTCCAGAAGGGTCAGGTCCGCTCCGGCGTCGTCTCCTCGATCGTCAACTTCGGTGCCTTCGTGGACCTGGGTGGCGTCGACGGTCTGGTCCACGTCTCCGAGCTGTCCTGGAAGCACATCGACCACCCCTCCGAGGTTGTCGAGGTCGGCCAGGAAGTCACCGTCGAGGTCCTCGACGTCGACATGGACCGCGAGCGTGTCTCCCTGTCGCTGAAGGCGACCCAGGAAGACCCGTGGCAGCAGTTCGCCCGGACCCACCAGATCGGCCAGGTCGTGCCCGGCAAGGTCACGAAGCTGGTTCCGTTCGGTGCGTTCGTCCGCGTGGACGAGGGCATCGAGGGTCTGGTCCACATCTCCGAGCTGGCCGAGCGCCACGTGGAGATCCCGGAGCAGGTCGTCCAGGTCAACGACGAGATCTTCGTCAAGGTCATCGACATCGACCTCGAGCGTCGTCGCATCAGCCTCTCGCTGAAGCAGGCCAACGAGTCCTTCGGTGCCGACCCGGCCTCGGTCGAGTTCGACCCGACCCTGTACGGCATGGCCGCGTCCTACGACGACCAGGGCAACTACATCTACCCCGAGGGCTTCGACCCCGAGACCAACGACTGGCTCGAGGGCTACGAGACCCAGCGCGAGGCTTGGGAGCACCAGTACGCCGAGGCGCAGCAGCGCTTCGAGCAGCACCAGGCTCAGGTCATCAAGTCCCGCGAGGCCGACGAGGCCGCTGCCGCCGAGGGCGGCGAGGCCGCGGGTGCGGCTCCGGCCGCGGGCGGTGGCTCGTACTCCTCCGAGGGTGCGGACACCTCCGGTGCGCTGGCCTCGGACGAGGCGCTCGCCGCGCTTCGCGAGAAGCTCGCGGGCGGCCAGAGCTGAACGCTCACCGCTGAGGGCTGACAGATAGCTCTTGTGGGCCCACTCCCTTCGGGGGGTGGGCCCACAGTGCGTTTGTGCGGCTGGACCTTGCCGGGACGGTGCCTGCACAGCGGCGGCAACCGACGGAGACGGCGCACGGCAGCTGTCGAAGGGCGGCCAGTGGCCCAGTCCCTCGAATGCGCGCCGTGTGAAACGTGTGCGATATGCCAGTAGCCGACGGGCCGTAACGGCGCGCTGTCAGGCTTCCCCGGTCGATTCATGATCGGAAGGGGAGCCGAGTACATGGAGCGAACGACGCGCGGGGCGGACAGGGGAGCAGCCGACGGGGGTTTCTTCGGACCGTGGGCGTCACGGGCGGTGCCCACGTCCGCCGCAAGCCGCTCAACGAGCCCACCGGCCGCGTACTTCGCCGGCGACTGGCTCAGCCATACCATCGCCGCGCAGCACGTGGCCTTCGAGTCCGCCCGCAAGGCCGTGAGCGCGCTCCACGCGCGCGTGCCGACGGCGTAGCCCCTCGGGAGCGCGGGAAGGGCGGCGGGCGGAGCTGTAAAAAGCCCTCAAAAAAAGGGCTGCCGGGAATGCCGGTGGCCCGTATCGCGTTGTGGAGTACGAACACGAGGAGGAGCGGTCACGGTGCTTGATCCGCAGGGTTTGTACGCATGGGAGCCGAAGGGGCTGGCAGTCGTCGACATGGCGCTCGCCCAGGAGTCGGCGGGATTGGTCCTGCTCTACCACTTCGACGGATACATCGACGCGGGCGAGACCGGCGACCAGATCGTCGACCGGCTCCTCGGCTCGCTGCCCCACCAGGTCGTGGCCCGCTTCGACCACGACCGCCTGGTCGACTACCGAGCACGCCGACCGCTGCTGACGTTCAAGCGCGACAAGTGGACCGACTACGAGGAGCCCACGCTCGACGTACGGCTGGTCCAGGACGCCACCGGGGCGCCCTTCCTGCTGCTGTCCGGCCCCGAGCCGGACGTCGAGTGGGAGCGCTTCGCCGCAGCCGTCCAGCAGATCGTGGAGCGGCTCGGCGTCCGCCTGTCGGTGAACTTCCACGGCATCCCCATGGGCGTGCCGCACACCCGCCCGGTGGGCCTCACCCCGCACGGCAACCGCGCGGACCTGGTGCCCGGCCACCGCAGCCCCTTCGAGGAGGCGCAGGTGCCCGGCAGCGCCGAGTCCCTCGTCGAGTACCGGCTCATGGAGGCCGGACACGACGTGCTGGGCGTCGCCGCGCATGTGCCGCACTACATCGCCCGCTCCGCGTACCCGGACGCCGCCCTGACCGCCCTGGAGGCGATCACCGGGGCGACAGGTCTCGTGCTGCCCGGCGTCGCGCACGCACTGCGCACGGAGGCGCACCGCACACAGACGGAGATCGACCGGCAGATCCGCGAGGGCGACGAGGACCTGGTCTCCCTCGTCCAGGGCCTCGAGCACCAGTACGACGCCGCAGCGGGTGCCGAGACCAGGGGCAACATGCTCGCCGAGCCCGTCGACATCCCGTCCGCGGACGAGATCGGGCGGGAGTTCGAGAAGTTCCTCGCAGAGCGGGAGGGTGAGGGCTGACCTCGCCCTGAGCGGTCGTTCTCGGCCGTCGCTTTCGATAGTCGCTTTCGGTCGTCGCTCTTGAGCCGTGCGAGGCCCGGTTTCCAGGGCCTCGCACGGCTCTGTCAGTGGCAGGGCCTAAGCTGCCGGGCATGCTGAAAGTGGGCCTGACCGGTGGGATCGGTGCCGGCAAGAGTGAGGTGTCGCGGCTGCTCGTGGAGTGCGGCGCCGTACTGATCGACGCGGACCGCATCGCGCGCGAGGTCGTCGCGCCCGGAACACCGGGGCTCGCGGCGGTCGTAGACGCCTTCGGCGACCAGGTGCTCGCGCCCGACGGCGGCCTGGACCGCCCCAAGCTGGGCTCCATCGTGTTCGCCGACCCGGAGCGTCTCGCCGCGCTGAACGCGATCGTGCACCCTCTGGTGGGCGCCCGCTCCCGAGAGCTGGAGACCGCCGCCTCGGACGACGCCGTGGTCGTCCACGACGTCCCGCTCCTCGCGGAGAACGGCCTCGCCCCGCTGTACGACCTCGTCGTCGTCGTCGACGCCGCCCCCGAGACCCAGCTCGACCGTCTCGTCCGCCTGCGCGGCATGACGGAGGAGGACGCACGCGCGCGCATGGCCGCACAGGCCACCCGCGATAAGCGCCTGGAGATCGCGGACATCGTCATCGACAACGACGTGCCCCTGGAAGACCTGCGCTCGCGGGTGCGGGAGGTATGGGCGGACCTGGTGCGCAGGACGCGGGACGCCGAGGAATAGCGGGTCCCCCGGGGGCGTTGATTCCTGCCAGCAAGGGAAGGACTCAGCCGTGCCCGAGACCAGCGGTTCCATAGGACGTACCCCGGAGACGCATGTCATCGACTACCGCGCCGCCGAGCGGCTGCTCGCCGCGCGCGACCCGCGGGGCGCGGTGAAGCTGCTCGACTCCGTCATCGCCGCACATCCCGAGAACACGGCGGCCCGCCTGCTGCGCGCCCGCGCCTTCTTCGCGGCGGCCCAACTGCGGCCCGCCGAGCTGGAGTTCACGATCGTCCTGGAGCGCGAGCCGGACAACGCGTTCGCGCACTTCGCCCTTGCCCGCACCTACCAGCGACAGGCCCGCCCCGAGCAGGCCAAACGCCACTTCCGGCTCGCCGCGGCGCTCGACCCGAACCCGCAGTATCTGAAGGCGGCGGCCTTCGACTCCTGAGGCGGTCGGCCGGGGCCTGTGGTCACGGCCGGTGCTCCGGTGGGCGGTACGGGGGGATGTCTCGGCCCGGCTGGTAATGGGGGCCCTGGTGGATGTGGCGCAGGACCATCGTGAAGTCGACGGTGACGATCAGCCACAGGACGCCGAAGACGATGGCCCAGCCGGGCTGTCCCGCCAGGGTGAAGGCGACCGTTCCGGTGATCGCCCAGATCAGGCCCCACACGCTCAGCCAGAGGCGCAGCCGAAGGGCACTGCGCGCTGTCGTCGGTTCGCTGCCTGTACGCATCCGGATCACAGCTCCTGTCCGGATCATCGCTCCTATCGGAAACGTACTCCTCGGTTCGTCCGTTCTCCACGTGGTGACCGTGAGTAGCGGAGGGGGAGAGTTCGACGTGCTGCTGGATGTGTTGCGGGCGGACGAGAAGGTCGGGGAGTGGCTGAAGGGGCTGGAGAGCGGGGGCGTGTCGGGGGCGGCGGTCGACCTTCCGGCGGCCGAGCTTCCGGAGGTCGTTCTTCCTGAGGGTGATGATCTGCCCGATGTTCTGCTGGACCTGGCCGTGCCTTTCGAGGACGTCAACGACCTGGTCGCGCTGCGGGGCGCGTTGGCGGCGGACGAGGAGGCGACACTCCTGCTCGAACGGTGTGTCCGCGGGCTTGTGCGGGACATGGGGGAGGTCGGCAAGGGGCTCAGACTTCAGCAGTTCCCACGGGAGTCGGGACCGCTGGGTCGCTACTTCCACGTGTTCGTCCTGGCCGCCGCCCTGCCGTATGTGCGCGCGTACCACCGGGAGCGCGGCATTCCCGACGACATCTCGCGGCGTACGCTCGCGGATCTCGGCCGCGGCCTGGTGCTGCACCGGCAGCGGTACGGGGCCGGTGGACTGTCGGCGCCGGGCTGGTTCTCGCTGCACTTCCACGGGGAGCTGTTCCATCTGGGTCGGCTGCAGTTCCAGCGGGCTCGGCCTGGCGGGTGGGAAAGGGCCGCGCTCGCGGCGGCAGGCCTGGAGCTGGGGCCCGGTGATCCCTGCCTCGACCTGCACATCGCCGACTTCCGGGGACCGCTGACGCCGGAGGCGTGCGATCGGTCGCTCTCGCTGGCCAAGGAGTTCTTCGCGCGCCACTTCCCGGAGGAATGCTACGCGGCGGCCGGCTGCCACTCCTGGCTTCTCGATCCGCAGCTGAAGCGGTACCTGCCGGCGGACTCCAACATCGTCCGATTCCAGGAGCGGTTCCGGATCGCCTACGGGGACCGTGGGCCGGAGGACGAACTGCCGGTTCGTTTTGTGTTCGGGGACCCGGATCTGCCCGTGGAGGCGCTGCCGCGGCGGACGAGCCTCGAACGGGTCGTCGGGGATCACTTGCGGGCGGGTGGGCACTGGTACTGCGGGCATGGGTGGTTCGAGTGGTGACGGAGGAGCGGGGGCGGAGAAGCGGAGAGGCGGAGGGGCGAAGGTCGCGGGTCCTTCACCCTATTGAGTGACCGTTGTGCGGAACGGGTTCGAGTTGCCTGTCCGTTGGACGGATATGAGCATGCAGACCCGTGAGGGGCACGAGGGGACCGGGCCGGGTGCGATCACCCCGGACGGCTGCGCTGTCGAGTTGTACGAGCGGTTGTCGGTGGGCGACGAACCGGAGGTGATCGCGGCCGCCGCGCCCGAGGGGGCGCGCATTCTCGAACTGGGCAGCGGGGTGGGCCGCGTGACGCATCCGCTGATAGAGCGGGGGTTCGAGGTCACGGCGGTGGACGAGTCGGCGGAGATGCTGGAGCGGGTGCGCGGGGCGCGCACGGTACGCGGCTCGATCGAGGAGCTGGACCTGCGCGAGAGGTTCGACGTGGTGCTGCTCGCGTCGTTCCTCGTCCACACCGGGAATGTCGAACTGCGGCGTCAGCTGCTGGACGCCTGTCTGCGGCATGTCGCCGACGGCGGCTTCGTACTGATCCAGCGCGAGGGGGAGGATTACCACACGAACGTGCCACGCGAACGGGTCGACCCCAACGGATTCACCATCCGCATAGCCTCGGTCGAACCGGTCGAGGACGGGGTGAACTCGATCCGTGCGGAGTATGTCTTCCCGGACGTCACCTGGACCCAGACCTTCAGGGCACGGCCGCTGACCGAGGAACAGTTCGAGGAGGCGCTCGGGGAAGCGGGGCTGAAGGTGGACCGGTATCTGACGGAGGACCGGACATGGGTGAAGGCGGTGCCGGTGCAGCGGTGCTGATGAGTTCGGGGGGTATTGGCTGCTTGCCGCTCAGGCCACAGGAACGGTGGTGCGGCGTCGGGTGTGTAGGTGCTGTGGTAGCTCGGCCGGTTCGCTGCGGGTGGGTGGGGGCTTGCTCGCGCAGTTCCCGCGCCCCTGAAGCGGCGCGGGAACTGCGCGAGCGACCACGATGATCCTGTGCCCGCCCGCCAACGCACCCAGCCCACCCGAGCTCTCCCGCGCAGGAGGCGGGGCTGAACTCAGGTCGGGTCCGTGTCGCCGAAGCCGCGAAGGCGTTCCAGGTCGCGGCGGTCTCGTTTGGTGGGGCGGCCCGTGCCGCGGTCGCGGATGCCGATGGGGGCCGTGGCCTCGCGGGGCGGTGGCGGCGGGCTGTTGTCGACGTAGCACTGTGAGGCAACCGGGGCTCCGACGCGCTTGCGGATCAGGCGTTTGACGACGACGATCCGCTCGTGGCCCCCGGCCTGGCGGAGGCGTACCTCGTCGCCGACGCGGACCGTGTACGCGGGCTTCACACGGACACCGTTCACCCGGACGTGACCGCCCCGGCAGGCGGTGGCACCCATGGAGCGGGTCTTGACGAGACGGACGGACCAGATCCAGCTGTCGATGCGGACCGATTCGCCGCTGGCCGCTTGGGCCGCTTGGGCCGCCTCGGCGGCGGCCACCGCTTCGGAGTCGAGGGTCGCCGTGTCGGCGTCGGTGCCTGTGCCCGTTCCGGTGTCGGCCGTCTGCTTGGCCATGCCTTCACCCATGCCTTCATCCGTGCCTTCAGAAGCCATGTCCTCGACCTTAGCCTCCCGGGGCCTGGGTCCGGCGATCACCGGTCGTACCGTGGAGGCATGGATGGCGGGATCGGCCGTGGCAGCGGCGGTGGGCTGGCTGGGCTCGATGCGCGGATCAGCGAGTGCCGGGCCTGTCCTCGGCTCGTCGAGTGGCGGGAGGAGGTGGCCCGTACCAAGCGGGCCGCGTTCGCCGACCAGGAGTACTGGGGGCGGCCGGTGCCGGGGTTCGGGCCGGCCGACGCGGCGCTGCTGATCGTCGGGCTCGCACCCGCCGCGCACGGGGCGAACCGGACGGGGCGGATGTTCACCGGCGACCGCTCGGGCGACGTGCTGTACGCGGCGCTGCACGATGTCGGTCTGGCCTCGCGTGGCACCGTGGTCGACGTGGACGACGGGCTGGAGCTGTACGGCGTACGGATCACCTCGCCCGTGCACTGCGCGCCGCCCGCCAACAAGCCGACGCCCGAGGAACGCGACACGTGCCGGCCGTGGCTGGTGGGTGAGCTGGAGCTGTTGCGGCCGACGCTGCGGGCCGTGGTCGTGCTCGGTGCCTTCGGCTGGCAGGCCCTGCTGCCCGCGCTCGCCGAAGCCGGGTGGGACGTGCCCCGGCCGCGGCCCGCCTTCGCCCATGGCGCCCGTGTGCGACTCGGCGGGCTCGATCTCTTCGGCTGCTTCCACGTAAGCCAGCGCAACACCTTCACCGGTCGGCTCACCCCCACGATGCTGCGGGACGTACTGCGGACGGCGGCGGGCACGGCGGGGCTGGACACCCTGCCGTAGCGGGCCGACGGCCGTCGGCGCACCTGGCGGCGCCCGGCGCACCCGGCTGTTGCCGGCGGTGGCTCGTCGCGGCCGGAAAAGCTGGTGTCGGCGTTCCCGCGCGGCGGTTAGGGTCGCGCAATGCCCCCTTACCCGGAGATCGAACCGTACGACCACGGCATGCTCGACGTCGGGGACGGCAACCTCGTGTACTGGGAGGTGTGCGGGAATCCGCGCGGCAGGCCCGCGGTCGTGCTGCACGGTGGGCCGGGGTCCGGTGCCGGGGCCTGGTTCCGGCGGCTGTTCGACCCGGCGGCGTATCGGATCGTGCTGCTGGACCAGCGCGGGTGCGGGCGGTCCACGCCGTCGGCGAGTGCGTACGAGACCGATATGAGCGTCAACACGACCGCCCATGTGATCGCCGATCTGGAGCTGCTGCGGCGGCACCTGGGGATCGGGCGGTGGCTGGTGTGGGGCGTGTCGTGGGGGTCGGTGCTCGGGCTGCGGTACGCGCAGACGCACCCCGAGGCCGTGACCGAGCTGGTGCTCACCGGTGTCGCCACCGGCTCCGATGCCGAGGTCGCCCTGATGACCAGGGGGCTCGGACATTTCTATCCGGAGGCCTTCGAGCGGTTTGTGGCCGAGTTGGCGGAGGGGGAGCGGGACGGGGATCTGGCGGCCGCGTACAACCGGCTGATCGAGTCCCCCGACGAGGCGGTGCGGGCGCGGGCGGCGCGGGCCTGGACCGACTGGGAGACGGCCGCCGCAGCAGAGCCGCCGCGCTCTGTGCCGCGCTTCGAGGACCCCGAGTTCCGCTACTCCTTCGCCCGTACCGTCACCCACTACTGGGGCAACGGCCACTTTCTCGGGGATGCCGGGGAGGGCCACGGGGGCGTCGTCCTGCGTGACGCGCCCCTGCTCAAAGACATCCCCGGCACCCTCGTGCAGGGCACCCTGGACCCCGGCAATCTCCTCGGCATCGTGTGGCGTCTCCACCACGCCTGGCCCGGCAGCGAGCTGATTCTCGTCGACGACGTGGGACACAACGCGGGCGCGCCGGACATGGCGGCGGCGCTGGTTGCGGCGACGGACAAGTACGCGGGGCGGTGACAGGCGTCCTGCGTCGGACGGCGCGGGCCGCCGCGAAGGGCCGGGCGCTGACGGCCCGAGGTGCCGCTGCGGTGGACCGAAATCACGGAGGTGCCGTGCTCCCGGCCGCTTCCGTCAGCGCGTCCGCCGCCCCCCGCCGTCGCCGCCCCCCGCCGTCGCCGCCCCCCGCCGTCGCCGCCCCGTGCAGTCGCCGCCCCGTGCAGGGGGGCGCCCGGCGTCATCGGTGTTCACGGGGTGCCGGGATCGCCGTCCTCCTCGAACAAGTGCCGCACTGTCGAGCGGTAGTTGGTCCGCACGTGGGTGAGTGCGTGGGCGCGGGCCCGGTCCGGGTCGCCTGAGGCGATCGCCTCGTACAACTCGCGGTGTTCCACGAGCAGTTGGGGCCACTCCTCGTTGCGTCGGGTCATCCAGCGCAGACGGCCGGCGACCGGTTCCAGGGCCTCGATCAGCAGGGCGTTGCCCGCCATCGCGACGATGCGGTCGTGGAGGCGGCTGTTGATGTCCGTGATCGCCTCCGCGTCCCCCGCCTCGGTCGCGACGGCCGCGCGGTCGAGGAGTTTCTCGACCTCGGCCAGGTCCTGCGGTGTCGCCCGTGAGGCGGCGAGTCCGGCCGCGTAGACCTCCAGCGCCTCGCGCAGTTCGAAGAGTTCCTTGACGTCGTTCGGGGTCAGGCGTCGGACGACCGTACGGCGTGGCGTCTCGAAGTGGACGAACCCCTCGGCGACCAGCGCGCGGATCGCCTCACGCACCGGGACCCGGGAGACGCCGAAGCGGTCGGCCAGCTCGCGCTCGACCAGGCGGTCGCCCGGGCGGAGGCCGCCCGAGATGATCTCCTGTCGCAGCGTGGCGAGGACGCGCTCACGGACGGCACCGAGGGGTTCGATCTTCGTCGGGGAGCTCATGGGGTCATCTTCCTCATGAGGCCATCTTCGCCGACCCGGGGGGTGTTTTACGGAGCGTTAACAGATGCGACATCGGTCAGAACGCTTGACGGAGGGACCATGACCGCAGTTTGGTATACCAAACGGCTGCAGTCCTCCACCCCCCGTCCCCCGTCGTCCCTGGAGGCCCCGTGTCCCTCGCCGACCGTGCCGAAGTCATCGGCACAGCAGCGTTCGTCCCCGATCCCCGGCTCACCAACGAAGACCTCGCCCCCGCCGGGAAGCGGAACTGGAAGGTCTTCGACCTCTTCGCGATGTGGATGTCCGACGTCCACAACCTCGGCAACTACACCTTCGCGGCCGGCCTGCTGGTCCTCGGCATGAACGTCTGGCAGGTCTTCACGTCCCTGCTCGTCGGCTTTGTGATCATCTACATCGGCATGAACTGGATGGGAAAGATCGGTCAGCGCCACGGCGTGCCCTTCCCCGTCGTCAGCCGCATCAGCTTCGGCGTCTGGGGCGCGAACATCCCGGCGCTGATCAGAGCCGTGATCGCCATCATGTGGTACGGCATCCAGACCTACCTGGCCTCGGTCGCGGTCAATGTGATGCTGCTGGCGGCCTGGCCGGGCCTTGAGTCCTGGACGCACCACTCGTTCCTCGGGCTGGACGCGCTCGGCTGGGTCTCCTTCGTCTCACTGTGGCTGATCCAGGCGCTGATCATCAGCCAGGGCATGGAGTCGGTGCGCAAGTTCCAGGACTTCTGCGGCCCGGCGATCTGGCTGGTCATGATCGCGCTGGCCCTCTGGGTCCTGGCCAAGGCCGGCTGGTCCATCTCGCTCACGACCACCCCGCACCCGGTCTCCGTCGGCGAGCAGTGGCGGCAGTGGTTCGGCGCGATCGGCCTGATCCTCGCGACGTACGGCACGCTGATGCTGAACTTCTGCGACTTCTCCCGCTTCGCGCCCGACTACAAGACCGTCCGGCGCGGCAACTTCTGGGGCCTGCCCATCAACTCGACGGCGTTCGTCGTCGTGTCCGTGATCGTCACCGCGGGCTCGCTGGAGGTGTGGGGCGAGGCCATCACCGACCCGGCGGAGCTCGTCGCCAAGGTCGGCAACACCTGGGTGATGGTGCTGGGCGCGCTGACCTTCGCCATCGCCACCATGGGTGTCAACATCGTCGCCAACTTCGTCTCACCGGCGTACGACCTCGCTAACGTCTGGCCGCAGAAGATCACCTTCAAGGTCGGCGGCATGATCAGCACGGTCGCCGCCCTGGTCGTGACCCCGTGGAACCTCTTCTCCAACCCCACGGTCGTCAACTACTTCCTCGGCGGCCTCGGCGCCTTCCTCGGCCCGCTCTTCGGCGTGATCATGCTCGACTACTTCTGGGTCAAGCGCGGCCGTATCGACGTCGACGAACTCTTCGACGCCGAGCCCGGCTCCCGCTACTACTACCGCAAGGGCGTCAACCCCAAGGCACTGTGGGCGTTCCTGCCCGCGGCCGCCGTCTCCGCGGTGCTCGCCCTGGTGAAGGACTTCAGCGCGGTCGCCCCGTACTCCTGGTTCATCGGTACGGCGCTCGCGGCCGGGCTGTACGCGGTGCTGTGCCGCTCCGAGCGCGCGGCCGTCGTGGAGACCGCTTCCGAGCCGACTGTCGCTGTGGAGGGCTGAGAAACGTGCGGATCGTCGTCACCAACTGCAACACCACGCAGGAGATGACCGAGGAGATCGTACGAGGTGCCCGGGCCGCGGCAGGCCCGGGCACCACCGTGACCGGGCTCACCCCGGCCTGGGGACCGGAGTCCGCGGAGGGCTGGCTCGACAGCTACCTCTCCGCCGCCGCCGTCCTCGACACCCTGCGGACGTACGAGGAGCCGTACGACGCCGTGGTCATGGCCGGGTTCGGGGAGCACGGGCGCGAGGGCGCGCGGGAGTTGGTGGAGGTGCCGGTCGTCGACATCACCGAGGCCGCCGCGCACCTCGCGTGCATGCTCGGGCGGCGCTACGGCGTCGTCACCACGTTGGACCGGACGTGCGGGCAGATCGAGGACAGCCTGGACACCGCCGGTGTGGGCCGCAACTGTGTCGCCGTCGTCGGCACGGGCCTCGGCGTGCTCGAACTCGGCGACTCCGCCCGCACCGAGGAGGCCTTCGTACGCGCCGCCGAGCGGGCGCGGGACGCGGGCGCCGAGGTGCTGGTGCTCGGCTGCGCCGGGATGACCGGGTTGCAGCGGGCGGTGGGGGAGAAGCTGGGGCTGCCCGTCGTCGATGGCGTGGGCGCGGCCGTGAAGCTCGCCGAGTCGTTGGTGTCGCTGGGGCTGACGACCAGCCGGGCGGGGAGCTATGCGAAGCCGCTGCCGAAGAGGAGGGAGTGGGGGGAGGGTTCGTAGGGGCCTGCGGGTGTGGGTATCGGGTGCGGGGTCGTGGGCGTGGGGGCGTGAGGGCGCGGGTGTGGGTCCGCTTCCGTCGGAGTGATGGTGCCGCCACCTCGCCGGGAGGGCGGGCCGGTGGGCGCGTCGGCCCGGCTCCGGAGTCCGGGAAGCGAGGGCATGGGGAATGCCGCCGGTGTCGCCGACACGAGTCGCCGTTGCGGACGGAGTGCGCACGTGCGCAGCCTCCTGCTGGGAAGGCGTTCAGCCACATCAGGAATTCGGAGGACAGGGGGCAGGTCCATGTCCCGGCCGCGCGGGTTGGCGGGCGCGGCCCCTGGCCGAGCCCCCCCCCCGACCAGCCCTGACGGCGAGCATGCCCGGACCCGGGCGTCCTCCGCGTCAGCCCCGGTCGGGCTCCGGTACGACCGCCGTCGCCGTGATCTCCACCAGCTGGCCCGTGTAACCGAGGCATGCCACGCCGAGCAGGGTCGAGGAGTGCGGGCCGATGCTGAGCCCGGACGCCTCGACTACGTCCCACACCGCGGAGAGGACGGCGGTCTCGCCGCTCACCACGTACACATCGGTCGACACGACGTGCGCGAAGTCGCTGCCCACCTCCCGCAACTGCTCCCCGAGGTTCGCCAGCACCTGCTCGGCCTGCCGCACGGGATCCCCCTCGCCGACCAGCTTCCCGTCGGCGTCCAGCGGAACGGAACCCGCGAGAAAGGCCAGCCTCGTCCCCGCCTCGACGACGGAGGCGTGGGAGTAGACGGGCGGGGCGAAGAGGGTGGGCACGGTGACGCGCTGGATCACGAAGGCTCCCGGAGGTATCGGCCGGTACGAGGGGCAACCTGTGGATCATCTGCGGGTTGCTGCCCGACCGCATCCGAATTCCCGACGTCGCCGGGCCGCCGGAGCACCTCACCGCACGCTCCGTCGACTTCACCATACGGACTCTTGACCCGCCAGCCTCCCCTCCTGGCCCACCCGTTCGAAGCCCTCGATCCTGCGGGCCAGCCCCTCCGGCTCGCCGATGTCGCACCACTGCCCCTGCCTCGCCTCGGCCCACTCCTCCTCCCCTCGCACCAACGGGCGCCCCCGCACGGCGAGATGCACCGCGAGCGTCGACCGCGCGTAGAGCCGCAGCCGTACGGCGTCACGCTCGTCCGGCATCCGGCCGGCCAGCTGCCCGTGCGCCTCGGTCTTGCGGAGTCGGAGCCAACCGCCTTCATTCCCGGCCACGAGCAGCGGCACCATGCCGACGGCACCGACCCCCGCACCGGCCGCCCTCACCCCCTCCGCCACCAGGAACGTCAACTCCCCCTGTTCTCCCGGACTTCGTACGGTGGCAGGTACGACAGCCGGGCGAACCCCAGGGCGTGCTTCCACGAGGTGACCCACAGGCCGCGGACGAGGTAGTGGCGGACGGAGCTCTGCCAGGTCCAGTACGCGTCGAGCCGGAAGCCGTGCAGGCCCTCCGCCCGGCACGCCTCGTACACCGTGTCCAGCGCGGCGGAGGCGAGCCCGCGCCGCCGGGCGACCGGGTGGACGTACAGCGACCAGACCGGAAGGGCGCCGATGCCGGTGGGCCAGGTGTCGACGGCGATGGTGCCCACGCTCCGCCGCGCCGTGTGGCTGTGAGCGAGTCCGGGTCCACGCACTCGCCGAGGGCGCCCTCGGCGAGTGAGGCCAGGTCCCAGAGCGCGAACCGGCCGTCCTCGCCGGGACCGACAGGGCGCAGGGCGGGGGAGACCGACAGACGTTCGTGCACGCGCTGGGCGTGATCGTTTCGCATGGACCGGAGCGTAGGGACGCCATCGTCCCGCCTGCCCGGCCCTGCAAGGGACTTCACCTCCCGCTTCACTGAAGAGGCGGACCTGCCCCTTGAACGCACGCTTGGATTTCGCACTCCTGTGCAAGCGCTGGGTACACCTCGGCGATGGCCGCGCAGATCCGTTGCCGCAGCAGCGTGACGGCCTCGGCCCGGCCGGAGTGGCGCCCGTACCCGGGCAGTCCGTCCAGGAGTTGGTCGTAGTGGCTCAGCCGGTGCCGTAAGTAGTCGACCTTCCAGGGGTCGAGTGAGGAGCGGTCGACGGGGCCGGCTGTAGGTGGAGCGGCAGCACGGTCGACGGGGCCGGCTGTAGGTGGAGCGGCTCCACGGTCGGGTGGCGTGCCGTCCCTCCGGGCGGGGCCGGTGACGCCCGCCCGGCGCCACTCCGCCTCCTTGCGTGCTCGGTGCTCGACCGCCCGGAGCGCCAACCTGCCCGGGTCCAGGCGTGGCACGTCGATCGGCTCGCTCCAGATCCGCTCCAGAACCTCCTCCCTCCGTCGCCGCACCGCGGCCCGTACCGCCTCGGACCGCCGTCCCGAGGCCTCCGCCATCGCTCGGAACTCGGCGCTCCGCTCAGCCGTCTCGACCCGTGCGAGCCGATACAGCCGGACCCGCGGCCCGCCCCTGACCCGCGGATTCACACTCAGGCGGTCGGCTGCCCCGAGCAGCCGGTGCACCATCCCTCCGGTCCAGCCGCGCACCCGCAACCCGGCCAGTGACACAAACCGCTGGCCGTCCTCCTCGTAGCCGCCCATCGCAACCTCCCCCGTGGCTTTCGGGCACGCCTCGGCAGACCGGACGCACCCGTCAATGGTCACTCTCTGTGACAGTGATTCATTGATAGCTCACACCACTGACAATCGCCTCGGGGACCCTCGGTCGCCTCAGTACTCCGCCTCAGTGCTCCGCTCAGTGCTCCGCTCAGTACTCTGCGTCGTCCTTCGACGACACGACGACGGGTGGCCCGGCGAGGACGCCGCCGTCCAGCACGAACTCGCTGCCCGTCGAGAACGTGGCCTCGGTGACGACGAAGAGCACCATGCGGGCGACCTCCTCGGGCTCGCCGAACCGGGGAATCGGCTGCCCCGAGGTGTAGGAGTCGTCGAAGTCGGCGGTCATCGGGGTGCGGATGGCGCCCGGGTGGACGGAGCACACGCGGATCCCGTCGGGGGCCAGCTCCAACGCGGCGGTCTTCGTCAGTCCGCGCAGCCCCCACTTGCTCGCCGCGTACGAGCCGATGCCGGCGTAGGCGGTCAGTCCCGCGAGGGAGGAGATGTTCACGATCACCCCTCCGCCGGACCGACGCAGGGAGGGCGCCACCGCGCGCATGCCCAGCCATGGGCCCTGGAGGTTGACGTCGATGACCTGGCGGAACGATTCGAGGCTCTGTTCCTCCATCGGGCCCCACGCGGCGATCCCCGCGTTGTTGACCAGCACCGAGACCGGCCCCAGCTCCCGTTCCACCTCGGCCACCGCCCGCTGCCAGCCGTCCTCGCTGGTCACGTCCAGGGCCACGGAAGGTGCTCTGTCGCCGAGTTCCGCCGCCAGTTCCGCCCCCTCGGTGTCGCGGACATCGGCGACCACCACGGCGGCGCCCTCGGCCGCGAGGAGGCGTGCCACCGCGGCTCCGATTCCTCCGGCCGCACCGGTGACGATCGCCACCCGCTCGGTGAGACGTCCCATCGTGACCTCCTGAGTACGGCGGCGGCGTCGTCGAAGCGCTCGTCACCAGCATCGGGCGCGACACGTCCGGTCGCAGCTCTGGATGACCAGATGGGCGTCCCTCGGCCGTCTTCCGCGTTTCCTGCCCTGCCCTGCCCGGCCTGATCGGCGAATAGGCCATGGCCGCTTTGAGCTCGCGGCGTCCGTTAGTCGCTCGTGCGTGGGGATCCGCCGGTTACCGTTGGAGTTCGGACGACGACGGATCGCGAAGGGGGCCCGGTGGACGAGGAGTTGACCGCGCTGGCGGCGGCGGGAGCGGCGGCGCTGATTCAGGAGATGGTGACCGACGGGTGGGCGGGGCTGCGCAGGCGGGTGGTCGCGCTGTTCTCGCGGAACAGGGACGAGGAGGCCGTGCGGGCGGAGCTGGAGGAGTCCCGCGCCGAACTGGTCGACGCGCGGGCGGACGGTGACACGGCGGTCGTGGCCGACCTGGAGACCGAATGGCGTAACAAGCTCCGGCGTGCGCTGCGCGACACCCCGGAGGTGGCCGCCGAACTCCGCGCGCTGCTCGACGAACTGACGCCCCCGGCCGAGGAGCCCGGCAAGGGATCGGTCCACAACGTCATCAGCGGCGGCGTGCAGCACGGCAACGTCATCCAGGCCCACACGCTCGGCAATGTGACGCTCGGCGAGCCCGGGCGATGAGCGGGAGCGGCGCGGCACTCGCCGACCAGGCCTTTCTTGACCGCGTGGCCGACCGCCTCGCCGCCCTCCCCGCCGTCCGTGCCGTCGCCCTCGGCGGCTCGCGTGCCGAAGGCACCCACACCCCGGACAGCGACTGGGATCTCTCGGTCTACTACCGGGGGCCGTTCGACCCGGCGGACCTCCGAGCCCTCGGCTGGGACGGCGAGGTGTCCGAGGTCGGCGGCTGGGGCGGCGGGGTTTTCAACGGCGGCGCCTGGCTGACCATCGAGGGGCGTCGGGTGGACGTCCACTATCGCGACCTCGACGTCGTCGAACGGGTGCTGGCAGAGGCGGAGGAGGGGCGCTTCCGTGTGGAACCACTGCTCTTCCACCTCGCCGGGATCCCGAGCTACCTCCTTGTCGCCGAGCTCGCCATCAACCACGTCCTGCGCGGCGAACTCCCACGCCCGGCCTCGTACCCGGAGGACCGGGAGGACCGGGAGGACCGGGAGGACCGGGAGGACCGGGAGAACCTGGAGGACGCGGAGGACGCGGAGAACCCGGGAAACCCAGGGGACCCAGGGAACCCGGCGCACGCGGGTTACCCGGAGAAGCTCCGTGCCTCCGCCGCCGACCGCTGGCTCGGCACCGCCCGAGCCACCCTCGCCTACGCGAAGGCCAACCACGCGCCCAAGGGCCGTCTCACAGAAGTCGCTGGTGCCATCGCCACGGCCGCTGCCCAGGCCGGCCATGGTGTGCTGGCGGCGCGCGGGCAGTGGGTGACCAACGAGAAGCGGCTGCTGGAACGGGCGGGGCTCCGGGCGGTCGACGGGATCATCGCGAGCCTGAGCACCGAACCGGCCGCGCTGACGAGGGCGGTCGCCGAGGCGGAGAAGCTCCTCGGCGTAGAGGTGGAGTAGCTCCTCGGAGTCGGGGAGGAGAAGCTCCTCGGAGTCGGGGAGGAGAAGCTCCTCGGAGTCGAGGCGGAGTAGCTCCTCGGAGTCGAGGCGGAGTAGCTCCTCGGAGTCGAGGAGGAAAGGCTCCTCGGAGCCGTCGAATAACCCTTCGAGAAGCCTCGTCCCGCGCTGATACCGTCACCCACGTGGCGAAACTCAATCAGATCATCGCAGTCGAGAAGGGCGTCAAGGCCAAGTCCCACCAGGACCTGACGGCCGCCCATCACGGGCTGCAGAAGCCCGCGTTGCTGGCCGGAATCTCGCGTACGTACCAGCCGAAGGACGAGGAGGGCGAGCAACTGCCGCCCGAGTCGACCCGGGTGCAGGTGCGGGCCGAGGACGTGCTGCGGGAGACCGCCGGAATCCTCACACGGCTGTTCGATGTGACCGCCACCAAGGACTGGGCCAACTGCACCGCGCGGGCGGACGTGACGGTGGACGGACGAGTGCTCGTCGCCGACGTGCCCGTGGCCTATCTGCTCTTCCTGGAGAAGCAGCTCGGTGAGGTCAACGCCCTCATCCGCAGGCTGCCGGTGCTCGACGCCTCCGAGGCCTGGGCGCAGGACCCCTCCACCGACGCCTGGAAGACCGAGCCCGTACGGACGGTGCGGACGAAGAAGGTACCCCGCAACCATGTGAAGGCCGAGGCGACCGACAAGCACCCCGCCCAGGTCGAGGTCTACTACGAGGACATTCCCGTCGGGTACTGGACCACCGTCAAGTTCTCCGGCGCCCTGCCCGCCCGGCGCGTCAACGAAATCCTCGACCGCGTCGAGAAGTTGCAGCAGGCCGTGAAGTTCGCACGGGAGGAAGCGAACGGCGGTGACGTCGTCGACCAGCGCGTCGGCGACGCCGTGTTCGGCTACCTGTTCGGGTAGTCTCACAGACTCCCCGGCCGATCTCTGTGTCGGACGGGGTGCGCGAGGAGCGCAAAGCTGAAGCTGAGCCTTGTCGTGACGGAGCGGTCCGTACCCGCCGAAGAACGTAGGGACGGGCCGTCATCAATCTCAGACTCTCGCTCCAGACTCAGTATGCGCCGCCGATCGTCGCTACAACCGGGCCCAGGCCCCGGGACGTCGAAGTGCCGGTTCAAGTCCGGCCCGCACAGCTCGATGTGCGGTGGTCCAAAGGCAGGACGCGGCGACATGACGACTGACCTGGGTTCTCAACCGTGGCGGCGTGCCGAATGGGCGGCATCTCAGAGCCCGGGGGCCGGCTACGCCCCCGGGCTCACCCATGTCCCATGTCCCGGGACTCGGACCCGGACGCCGGACACCAATCCCTGCCGTTGCGTTCATAAAGAACATGGCCTTTCCAAGCATCGTCACGCCCCGGTAATGCGAGCGTTCGAAATTCGCCGGGCGCACCCCCTACCGTGGGAGTCACCCGTAAACCGTGGGAGCCCCCGGCACAACCGTGGAGTCACCCGCCAACGCCCCGGCCACCGTCGCCCGAAGGCAGTCACCCCGCCCTCGTCCGAACAGGAGCCCTGTGTCGCGCCCCGCAGCCCTCGCCCTACCACCCTGGCTCGCCCACGCTCTGCGTACGCAAAGGGGACCGGTGCCCTGGAACGCGGTCCTACGAGGGGCACTGGCCGCCGGGCCGCTACTGCTCACGGCCGTGCTGCTCGACCGGCCCTCCCTCGGTGTCGTCGCCGCGCTCGGAGCCATGCTCGCCGGCATCAACGATCGGCCGGCCAGCCGCCGGGCAGCCGTCAAGCGGCTCGGGGTACCCGCGCTCGCCGGAGCCGCGGGGCTGCTCGTCGGGACGTACGCCGGGCAGTCGGCCGGAGCGGTGTACGGCGGTGCCGTCGTGCTCACGCTGCTGCTCACCTTCCTCGGGCTGTTCGCCGGAGGGATCAGCGCCATCGGGCCCGTCGCCTCCGGGGCGGGAACGCAACTGCTCGTGGCCGCCGCCATCGGGGCCGGGATGCCGCTGCCCGAGACGGGGTGGCAGCGGGCGCTCGCCTATCTCGCGGGCGCCGGCTGGCTGCTGGCGCTGCGGCTCGCGCTGCCCACGCCGGGGGCGATCGCCGGCGACTACCGGTTCGACGGGGAACGGGGCGCCGTCGCCGCCGTGTACGAAGCGATCGCCCGGCTTCTCGACGCCACCGGCACCGCACACGCGACCGCCCGGAGGGCCGCGCTCACCGCCGCGCTCGACCATGCCCAGGACGCGCTCGCCGGGCCCCGGCTGCGGCGATACGCCAGTTCGTCGGCCGAGCGGCGGCTGCACGCCCAGTACGCCGCCGCTCTGCCGCTCGCGGAGGCGGCGACCGCGCTGGCCTGGGGCGGGGAGGCCCTCTCCGGCCGCGCCTCCGAAGGGCCCCGGCGGCTCGCCGCGGCCGTGCGCGGCAACACGGCCACCGGGCCGCTGCCCGCGCCCTCCCGGTCCGCGCCCGCGCTGCGCGCCCTCGACGACGCCCTTCTGCACGCGGCCGAGGCCTTCGACCGCGGCGGCGACTCACGCCGCCTGCACACCCGGCACCGCAGCGCCGGTTCGCTCGTCCGGCTCGCCCTCGGCACCGGCGGCCGCGAGTACGGGCTGCGGGTCGCCCTCTCCTTCGGGGCCAGCGCGGCCGTGGCGCAGGTGCTGCACCACGAGCACTGGTACTGGCTGCCCGCCACCGCCGTCTTCCTCGTCAAGCCCGACCTCGGGCCGCTCGTCTCCCGGGTGCTGTGCCGGGCGGCGGGCACGGTCCTGGGCGCCGTGGTCTTCGCCGGGTTCGCCGCCGTGCTGCCCCGGCCCGAAGGGCTCGTCGCGCTGGTCGCCCTCAGCGGCGCCCTCATCCCCGTGGCCACCCGGCACTTCGCCGCCCAGACCGCCGTCGTCACCGTCCTCGTCCTCGCCCTCGTCATGGTCGGCGGCGAACCCCAGGCCTCCTGGAGCCGTATCGCCGAGACCCTGCTGGCCTGCGCCATCGTCCTGATCGTCGGCCACCTGCCGATACCGAAGGGGCAGCGTGGCGGGGGCGTACGCGCCCGGCTCACGGAGGCGGGGGCCGCCGCGCACGCCTACCTCACACACGTACTCGACGAGTCGCGCACGCCGGGCGCCCCACGGAAGTCGAGCGCCCCCGGGACTTCCTACGCTCCGCACGCCATGAACACCTCGCAAACCCCAAGCACCTCGCAAACCCCAAGCACCTCGCAAACCCCAAGCACCTCGCAAACCCCAAGCACCTCGCAAACCCCAAGCACCTCGCAAACCCCAAGCCCCCCTCAGACCCGGAATGCCCCGCACACCTCGCACACCCCGAGCGCCCCGGACGACCGTGCCGCCCGCTGGACCCTCCGCCGCGAGGCCTACCGCACGCTCTCGGAAGCCCGTAAGGCCATCGCCCTCGCCGCCGCCGAGCTACCCGCCCTGGCCCGGCACACCGAGGGCACCGACGAGATCGCCGCCGCCCTCGAACGGCTTGTCGACACCACTACCGCCTGCGCTGTGCACCTCGACGACACCGGACGGCTCACCCGCCGGCACACCGAACGGCTGACCGCCCTCCTCGACGAACTCCAACGCCACCAGAGGCACGCCGGCATCAGCCTGCCCGACGCACCCGACGTGGGCCCGAGGACCGACCTCACCGCCTGAGCCGCCGGGTCACCCAGACCCCCAGGCCCCGGATCCCGGCCTCCGGTCAGACCCCGGATCCCGGCTCCCGGGCAGGCTCCGGATCTCGGCTTCCGTTCAGGGCCTGGATCTCGGCTTCCGTTCAGGCCCGGATCCCGGCTCCCGTTCAGGGCCCGGCTCCCGGCTCCCGGTCAGGCCCCGACGGGTGTCCGATACACGCCCCGGCCACCCCACCCCCGTCGTACCGTGGGCACCGTGACCTCACCCGCCGCCGATCTCGTCATCACCGGATGCACCGCCCTCGTCCACGACGAGCACGAGGGGATCGCCTTCGTCGAGGACACCGCGATCGTCGTACGCGAGGGGGTGATCGAGAGCGTCGGCCCGGCGGAGGAGACCGCCGTGGTCGCCACGGTGGAACGGATCGACGCCCGGGGGCAGATCGCCGTACCGGGCCTGATCAACTGTCACACGCACTCCCCGATGGTCGCCCTGCGGGGCATCGCCGAGGACATGCCGGCGGAGGAGTGGTTCAACGACGTCATCTGGCCCGTCGAGTCCAACCTCACCGCCGAGGACGTCGAGCTCGGCGCCCGGCTCGCCTGCGCCGAGATGATCCGGGGCGGCGTCACCTGCTTCGCCGACCACTACTTCTCCATGGACACGGTCGCCGCGGTCGTCGCCGAGACCGGTCTGCGCGCCCACCTGGGGGAGGCCTTCTTCTCCTCGCAGGGACCCGAAGGCCGGGAGAAGTCCCTGGAGTTCGCGCTACGCCACCGGGGCGCGGCCGGCGGTCGTATCACCACCGCGCTCGCCCCGCACGCCCCCTACACCGTCGACGACGTCGACCTCGCCGCCACCGCCGAACTCGCCCGCGAGCACGGCCTGCCCGTGCATCTGCACGCCTCGGAGAGCCGGGACCAGACCGACAACAGCCTGGCCCGGCACGGTGTCACACCGATCGAGGTGCTGGAGCGCACCGGACTGCTCGGCCTCGAAGAAGGCGTCCTCATCGCCCACGGCACGGGCATCGTGGACAGCGACCTGCCGGTGCTCGAACGGGCGACCGGGCCCGTCGCCGTCGCGTCCGCGCCCCGCGGCTATCTGAAGTTCGCCTGGCCCACGACCCCCGTACGGGCCCTGCGCCGGATCGGTGTCCCCGTCGGACTCGCCACCGACGGCGCCGCCTCCAACAACTCCCTCGACGTGTGGGAGTCCATGGCCCTCACCGCCCTCGTCCAGAAGTCCGCCGAGGGCGATCCGCGCTGGCTGACCGCACGCCAGGCCCTGCACCACGCCACCCTGCAGAGCGCGCGAGCAGTCGGCTTGGGGGAGCGCGTCGGAAGCCTCGCGCCCGGCCGGCGCGCCGACATCGTCCTCGTCGACCTCACGGGGCCGCACACCCAGCCCGTGCACGACCTCGCCGCCACCCTCGTGCACAGCGCCCGCTCCTCCGACGTCCGCACCACGATCGTCGACGGCCGCGTGCTGATGCGCGACCGCGAGCTGCTCACCGTCGACGTACCGGCGACCGTCCGGGAGCTGGACGAACGCCTCGCCGCGCTCACGGACCGCAGCCACGGCAGACGCATCCAGGAATACGACAAGCCACCGGAGTGACGCGGAACGTCACCGGAACGTGTGGTTTCGGAGAGGTATCTCACGGTCCGCCGTTGACCGAGTGTCAACTACGTCTCAGTCCCGTCACTTCGCGAGCCGATCACCCTATCGTCGGCGTTTAACTCAATGAGTCACGGATCCATGACCGTCATGGATCCGCCGCGACTCACGAGTGCAGTGCTACATGGAGGTGCAGGGTGAACGGGCGAATGGTGCTGGAGCGCTTTCCCGCCGGTGGACCGCGCGGCTCGTGGCCCGCAGAGGAGTTCGCGCACGCGCGGCGTATGGAGGGACAGCAGGCCGAGGTCGTGATGGACATCGCGACCGACATGTTCCTGGTCATCGTGCGAGCCGACGACGTGGCCGGCACGGCCGCGTGACCTCAGCCCGCCTTCGGCGCGGGCACCTTGGTCGCGGACCCGTTCGGCGCGGGCACCATCGGGGCGAACTGCTCCGCCTGCAGTGAGTACAGCTCCGCGTACACCCCGCCCGTGGCCAGGAGCTCGTCCGGGGTACCGGATTCCACGAGACGGCCCTGGTCGAGGACGTGCACCAGATCGGCATGGCGGACCGACGCCAGCCGGTGGGTGATCAGGACGACCGTCTGACCGGTGCCCGCGAGCGCCCGGATCTTCTCGAAGACCTCCAGCTCGGCACGGGCGTCGAGGGCCGCCGTCGGCTCGTCCACGATCAGGATGCGACCCCGCCGGTACGCCGCCCGCGCGATCCCGAGCCGCTGCCACTGGCCGCCCGACAGCTCGTGTCCGCCGCTGAAACCGCGGGCCAGGAGGGTGTCGAGGCCGCGTGGCAGATCGGCGACCACGTCCTCCGCCCCGGCCTCGGCCGCGGCCTCCGCCAGGCGTTCGTCGGTCAGGGGCGCCGAGGGGCGGCCGACCGCCACGTTCACCCGGGCCGTGAAGGGCCAGCGCTTGAAGTCCTGGGCGACCATCGCGATGCGCTCGGCGAGTTGGTGCCGGTCGGCGGTCGCCGCGTCCACACCGTCCCACAGGATCCGGCCCTTGTCCGGCGCGTACAACCCGGCGAGCAGCTTGACCAGGGTCGTCTTGCCCGAGCCGTTCTCCCCGACCAGCGCGACGATCTTGCCCAGCGGCACGGCCAGCGTCACATCGCTCAGCGCGGGCCGGGTCGCCTTGCCCGGGTAGGAGAAGGTGACGTTCTCCAGGCGGATCTCGCGCGGGTCCTCGGGCAGCGGGTCGCCGCCCACCGGGATCGCGCGCTTGGCGGCCTCCACGTACAGGCGCTGCATGTCGCCCACGAACAGGGCCTCCTCATGGAGGGAGTTCACCTCCAGCACCAGCGTGTCGAGGCTCGCCGAACCGGTACGGATCGCGATGACCGCCGTACCGGCCACCGACAGCGCCATGGCCCCGGCCAGCAGCAGCCCGCCCAGCGTCGCGTACGTCGCCACGGTGGCAAGCCCTGTCCAGACGGCCGCGAAGAGCCCCGTACGCGCCGCAAGGCGGGCCAGCCGTGCCTGCTCGGCCTCCGCCGTCTCCGACATGGAGCGGAAGTGGCGCAACAGGAACGGGCCGACTCCGTGCACCCGGATCTCGGGGGCCGCCTCCGGCTCGATCAGCAGGGAGCTGAGCAGATGTCCCGCGCGCGCGTGCTGCACCCAGGCATGGAAGGACTCGTAGCGGCGGCGGGCGATCGTCAGGGCGCTCCACGCGCTCGGCAGGGTCATCGTGACGAGGAGGGGGAGCAGCGCCGGGTGCAGCACGGTCAGCACACCGGCCGCCGCGATCAGCGAGATCAGCGCGTTCACCACGCGCGCGGCGTACGTGATCATGCGGCGGGCCGACTGGGCGCCGTACTTCGCGGTGTCCAGCAGTTTGTGGAAGCCGTCGTCCTCGATCGCGGACAGCTCCACGGCCGCCGCCCGCTCCAGATACAGCTCGGTCGCCACCCGCTCCACCTTGGGCTCCAGCCGGCCCGTGGCGTACGTCGACGCGGCCCGCAGCAGCGTGGCCAGCAGCATCACGGTGGCGATCGTGACCAGCGCGGGGACGGCTCCGCGCAACCGCCCCTCGACCGTGCCCTCCGTCATCAGCCGGGCCAGCACGGTATTGACCGCGAGCAGGCTCACCGCCTGGGCGAGACCCCGGCCCGTCTCGGCGGCCAGCACGGTCCGGGCGGCCTGCCGGTCCGCCTGCCAGGCCAGCCGGAAGCTCGACGCGAGCAGCGACGGCAGCCTTCGCACCATCCCGCGGAAGTTCAGCTCCAGGAACGCGTCGGCATGCTGCGACCAGCCCATGTCGTACCGCAGCGGTCCTCCGAACAGCAGCAGCTCCGACTCCGACGTCTCCGGCTTGCCCCTGTCACGCGCCTTCCCCACCCGCGGCCTCCCGAGTCGTCAGATGGCCACTATCGCGGGGCTACGCGTCGGGTACCAGGGCGCGCGACGGTCACATGGCCGTGCGGCCGGGGCGCGCGGGGCGCTCGACGGCAGGGGGTGCGCCCCGTAAGGGACGCGGGGCTGTGTCGACATCCGGCTCCGCCGCGTGGGCGCGACAAGCCACGCCGCACCCGCAGCCGCGACACCCCGCACCACCCGGGTCGGAAGGCGGATCCAGGGGCGCAGCCCCTGCCACGAACCGCCCCGCAGCGGAGCGTCTACGCCGTCATCGTCCGCGACCAGGCCGGCGTGGTTCCCGTCACCCGGCACAACGCGAGATACAGCGGTATCGGCGGGGTGTACGGAATCGTGCCCCCCGGATCGAGGATGAGCCCGGGAGCGGCCGGACCGTCGGGGACGAGCGCGCCGGTGCTGTAGTGCACGGGCTCGGGCCACTCCAGCGCGTAGTCGGAGTCGGCGGGGACCAGCCACCACCAGTGCGCCTCGTCGGCGTACACGCACCCCACCCGGGGCAGCCGGGACAGCACCAGCGGACCGAGCCGGGCGGGGACCGCGACCGCGTCGCAGCCCATGGGCGCGGTCATGCCCTCAGGCAGCGGCAGACGGCGTCGTGGTGTCGCCGGGGGCCGCCGCCGGTCGCGGCGCAGCCGGGCCAGCGTATCCAGGCTCACGACCCGGGCCCCAGCTGCTCCGTACAGCGCGCTCGCCCCGTGCGGCGCGCTCACGCCAAGCCCCGGTCCAGGCCTCGCGCCTCCGGGGTGGCTCCCGGGGGCCCCGGCCGGGCGGTGGCCTGCGCCTCGTCGTCCTTGCCGTCCGCCGGTGGCTTCTTCGCGCCCCAGCCCAGGTCGGACCGGGCGGCCGTGTCCACGCCGGCGCCGAAGGCCGTTCGCCTCGGCGCGTCCGCGTGACCCGCGCCGGAGGTGGTGCGCTGCGGCGCGTCCACCGCCCCGAAGGCCGCCGTACGCGCCGGTGGCGCCGGGGTGTCCGCCGAGCCGGCACCGGCCGGATACGGCAGCGGAGCCACGTCCGCGGTACGCAGGACCGTGTGCGGCACATCCGCCCACACCAGCAGTCCCAGCCCGGCGGGCTGCGCGCCCCAGGAGCGGCACAGGGACTCTATGAGGAGCAGTCCCCTTCCGTGCTCCTCCTCGGGCCGCTGCGCCGCGGGGTGCGGCTCGCCCGGAGCGCAGCCCTCGTCCCGTACGGCTATGCGGACGAGGTCGTCGCCGTCGCGCAGCTCGCAGACGATCTGGGTGCTCGCGGTGTGCACGATCGCGTTGGTCACCAGCTCGGACACGACCAGGGCGGCCGTGTCGCAGGTGTCCTGGCACAGTGACCAGCCCATGAGCTGGGCACGTGTCACACGCCGGGCCTGGGCCACCGCACCGGGGTGCGCGGCCAGCTCGAATCGAAACCGGCGCTCGGCGGCTGTATCGGGGCGCGCCCCGGCTGCCGGACCGGGACCGAATCGGTCTCCGGCGGCGTCTGTTCCTAACGGCGCGGGGGGCGGAATCACGTTTGCCACTATCTCCTCGCCGTGAACACTTGGCAAGTGTCACTCTGAAAATTGCAGAGTGCGTATGACTCTCTGAACGGTCGTGGCACACTGCACGCAACAGCACGTCGAGCGGCGCCAGTTGGAAACCCCTCGCACGGGACGCGCACGGAACGCGCGGGAAACGCGCAGTGAGTTCGTATGAACGCGCAGTGAGTTCGCGTGTAGGTGCGGGACCGCGACTTCCGGGGCGCCGCCGGGTTGTCGGGGCCGGACGTGCCGGGCTTTCAGGACCATCGCAGGGCCAGTCGCAGAACAAGTCGCAGAACAAGTCGCAGGATCAGTTGGAGGGGCGAGATGAGCGAACCGCGGTCCGCGCCGACCGTCGGCCAGGTCGTCCTCGGCCGTCGTCTGCTGGACCTGCGCGAGCGCGCGGGCCTCAGACGCGAGGAGGCCGCACGCGTCCTGCGCGTCGCCCCCGCCACGATCCGCCGCATGGAGACCGCCGAGGTCGCCCTCAAAATCCCCTATCTCCAACTCCTGTTGAAGGCGTACGGCGTCGGCGACGAGGAGGCCGAGACCTTCGTCCAACTCGCAGAGGACGCCAACAAGCCCGGCTGGTGGCAGCGCTACCACGACATCCTGCCGGGCTGGTTCTCCATGTACGTCAGCCTGGAGGGGGCCGCCAGCCTCATCCGCAGCTACGAACCCCACTTCATCCCGGGGCTCCTCCAGACCGAGGACTACGCACGTGGCGTGATGACCTCGGGCGCCATCGGCCAGACCAGACCCGACGACATAGAACGCCATGTCGCGCTGCGCATGCGACGCCAAGAACTGCTCACTCGTGACAACGCGCCCCGTCTGTGGATCGTCATGGACGAGACCGCCGTGCTACGCCCCGTCGGCGGCCCGGAGGTCATGCGCGCCCAGCTCGACCGGCTGCTGGAGACGACGGAGTTGTCCAACGTGACGTTGCAGATCGCCCAGTTCGACACAGGACCGCACCCCGGCACGTACGGGCCGTTCGTCCTGTTCCGTTTTGCTATGCCCGAACTGCCGGACATGGTCTACAGCGAGTACCTGACCGGCGCCGTCTATCTGGACGACCGCTCCGAGGTGGCGACCCACCTCGAGGTCATGGACCGCATGGCGGCGCAGGCCGCCACTGCACAACGCACGAAGGGGATCCTCCGGGATCTCCGCAAGGAGCTCTGACAGACCGAATGGATCTCATCAAGCCGCAGTCGCGCACGCACCCGCAGTCGCACATGCAGAGCCAGACACAGGCCTCGCACATGCCGGTCTACAACGGCATGCCCGCCCGGGAACTGGGCAGCGAGGGCTGGCACAAGCCCTGGAGCGGCGGCAACGGCGGCAACTGCCTGGAGGCCATGAAGCTCGCCGACGGCCGAATCGCCGTACGCCAGTCCACCGACCCGGACGGACCGGCGCTCATCTACACGCCCGACGAGATGAACGCGTTCATCCAGGGCGCGAAAGCGGGGGCGGCCGACTTCCTGCTCTCCTGAGACTTGTTGCGCACCTGAGTATTGAGCACTGATTGCACTGATTGCACTGATTGCACTGACTGCACTGACTGCACTGATTCCGAGTCCTGATTCGAGCCCTGACTTGCTTACCCACTGCCGCGGAACGTTATGGAGTTCGTCATGAGCGGGCGGTCCCCCGTAGAGATCGACACGAGCAGACCCCATCCGGCGCGGATGTACGACTGGTATCTCGGCGGCAAGGACAACTACCCCGTGGACGAGGCGATGGGCCGGCAGATGCTGGCCCTCGACCCCCGGGTGCCGGTGATGGCACGCGTCAACCGCGCGTTCATGCACCGGGCCACCCGCTGGCTGGCCGAGAACGGCGTACGGCAGTTCCTCGACGTCGGCACGGGCATCCCCACCGAGCCGAACCTGCACCAGATCGCACAGCGTGTCGCCCCTGAGTCGTCCGTCGTCTACTGCGACAACGACCCGATCGTGCTGGCCCACGCGGCGGCCCTGCTGCGCGGCACGCCCGAGGGCCGCACCGAGTACCTCCAGGCCGACGTCCGCGACCCGGACGCCGTCATCGAGGGCGCCAAGCAGGTACTCGACTTCGGCCGGCCCGTGGCCCTGTCCCTCATCGCGCTGCTGCACTTCGTCTCCGACGCGGACGGCGCGCACGCCCTCGTCGGCAGGCTGATGTCCGAACTGCCCTCCGGCAGCTACCTGGTCGTCAGCCACGCCACCGCCGACTTCACTCCCGAGGAATCCAAGGCGGCCACGGAGAAACTCAAGGCCGCGGGCGTGACCCTGGCGCTGCGCTCGCGCGAGGAGTTCGCGCGGTTCTTCGACGGGCTGGAGCTGGTGGACCCCGGCGTCGCGGTGCCCCATCAGTGGCATCCCGAACTGGGCGAGCCGATTCCGGGCCAGGACGACGGGGTCATCCCGGGGTACGGGGCGGTGGGGCGCAAGGCGTAGCCACCTGCGTACGCCAGGACGGCGAGGCCGACCTACAGGTACGACCAGACGCGGCGGGGCGCGTCGACGAGGCGGCTCACCGTGACCACCGGGAGCGGCGGCTGCTCGGCCGTCTGCTCCTGGTTCAGGTTCAGCCCGTAGTAGATCTGCTCGATCGACGGCGGTCCGACCGCGAGGTTGCGCCGGACCGCCGCCGACGGCGACTGCTGCCCGGTCTGCACGAGATACGCAGCGGCCATCGTCCCCGTGCGGCCGACTCCGGCACCGCAGTGCACGAACACCGGCCCGGACGCGTGCGAGACGGTGTCCAGGAGTCGCCGCACCTGATCCGCGGTCGGCGTCTGCCCGTCGCGGATCGGCAGCCGTACGACGTCCAGGCCCGCGTCACGCGGCAGGGCGAGCTGGGCGGCGGTGAGGTCCTCGGCGCGCAGATCGACGACGGTGGTGAAGCCGAGGTCGGCGAGCGCCTGGTAGCCGGTGGGCGAGGGCGCCGCCCCGCGCCACAGCTTCCCGGCCTTGCCGACGGGCTGGAAGTTGTGGATGCCCTGCACCACCCTGGTCCCCTCGGGAGCCGGGGTCCCCTCACGGACCCAGTACGACACCGCCAGGATGCCGAGCGCGCCGGTGGCCCACAGGGCGACGTAGCCGAGCAGGACTCCGAGGAGCACACGCACCACCCGGCGGCGAAGCGTGCCGGGACGGCCGGAGCGGCCGGAGGGAGGTGCGAGCGGGTGTGGGGGCGACGGCGCGAGAGCGGCAGACATGGGCGACCCGAGGGCTTGGGGACGGGAGCGCGGGCAAGCCCCAGGGGATACAGGGCCTGTTCGGCATCGTAACGCGGACGGGTGATGGGATTCGGGGGAGTGTGGGACATCTCACCCCTTTGAGATTCATATTTACCGATCTGGTAGTCATTGATCGGTTCGCCCAACTTCTGGGGGCAGGGGCAGGGGCGGGGGCGAGGGCCGGAATCCGGGGCGGGGGTCAGTCCTCGTCCGCGTCGCCGATGCCCACCACCGTGAGATGGGCGCGGTCCACGTCCACGTCCTCCAGGCAGCCGCGCAGCCGCAGCAGGTCGTGGTCGGTGAGGGCGGGCCGTACGACCCCGGCGAACAGGCCGTCGCCCAGGTCGCCGAGCGTGGTCCGCCGCAGGGGTATCGATGTCGAGTTCCGGCAGTGCTCCCATGCCTGGCGCGCGGCCATGGACTGCCGCTCGGCGGTTCCGGTCACACCCCGCATGTCGACCCGGACCAGCAAGGACGTCGCCTCGGCCCGGTTCCTCTCCTCCTTCCTGGTCTGGGTGAGTTCGGCGAGCCCGACCGCGAGGGCGGCCACCAGCGCGGCTCCGACGACACCCGTGGTGACCAGCCGCGCCGCCCTCGGGCCACGGCTGCCGCCCCCGAGCGGTCGTGTGTCCTCCAGATCGGTGTCCGGGGCCGGATCGGGCGCGGTCAGGACGGACAACTGGCCGGCGAGGTGCCGCTCGGCCGTGGGTCGGGCCGTCATCGACGCGATCCGCTGTATCAGCCACGCGATGCCGGAGAGAACCACGCCGGTGACCATCAACACCGGCACGAAGACGTAGGTACGGCTCGCCGGGTCGTCCAGCCAGCGGAACCGGTCGCCCGGCTCCCGCACCTGCGGCTGCCGGAGCCGGGCGAGCACGTCCTGTTGCCGCCGGTCGCTCTCACGCACCCGCTCCTCGATCCGCGCGAGTCGGCCGAACAGCACGATCCCGAGGAGCATCACCTCGACGATCAGGAGGAGCACGCCGCAGATGATCGCCCGCTGCCACTGCCATCGGTAGAGATAGACGACGAGGTAGGCGCCCGCGCCGAGTGCCGCGGTGCCTCCGAAGAGGTAGGCGAGGCGTTTCATCGGGGGGCCTCCGGCTGTACGTCGCGTGCGTCGCGTACGTCGTGTACATCGTGTATGTCATGTGCTTGACGTACGTGGTGTACGGCGCTGGAGGCTTCCGGTGGTGGGTGGAGGGAGGCTTCCCGGCGTACGTCCCCGGATGTGCCGTCGACAGTCAGTCGGGTGCCCGGCGGGAAGCGGCGTACCGCGTCGGCGGCACCGACCACCGTGGGCACCCCGAACTCCCGGGCCAGGACGGCGAGATGGGACAAGGGGCTGCCGGTCTGCGCGACCAACGCCGACAGGAACGGCAGCAACGGGGCGAGCACCGGGTCGAGCGTACGAACGACGAGTACGGCGTCCGGGGGCCGGGGACCGGTGCCGTCCCAGGCGGTGCCGATGACGCGCCCGGCCGAGACACCCCGGCCAGCGTCCCCGGAACGGCCGACGGTGCGCTCGGCGACGACCACCCCTTCGTCCGTGAGCCGGAACGCGTCGGGGAGCGGTGCGGAGACGGCCATCGGCAGCCGTTCGCCGAGGTCACGGGGCAGGGGGCCACCCTCCAGCGCCGTGACGAACTCCTTCCAGCGCAACAGCCCCACGCGCCGGGTCTCGCCCAGCACCCCGCGCACGGTCAGTCTGCGCGCCCCCTCGCGCACCAGCCGGACCTGCAGTTCCTGCACCCACCGGATACGCAGCCGCAGGGCCTCGCGGGGCGGGAGGGCGCCGATGGAGGTGGTGCGGCGGGGGGAAGGGAGGGTGGGGACGGTGTCCTGGGTGGCGGAAGGGTGTGCGGTGGGCTCGTGGATGGCGGAACGGGGTGCGGCGGAACGGGGTGCGGTGGGCTCGGGGGTGGCGGGCGCGGTCGGAGGCACTCCTGTAGGGGTGGGCGTGGAGAAATCGGTGATCTCGGTGAACCTGCTGACCTCGGTGAATCCGTCGACCTCGGTGAATCCGTACGCTTCGGTGGCTTCGGTGGCTTCGGTGGCTTCGGTGGCTTCGGTGGCTTCGGTGCCGCCGGTGACCCCGGGTGAACCGGCAGCCGCAGCGACCCCGTCGGCATCGTGCCCACTCGCCCCCTCGGCCCGGGGCAGCCGCAGCTCACCCCACAGGCTCGGTGACGTCAGCGCGAGTACCACCGGCTCGGCGGCCACCATCCGGTGATCCGAGAAGCCCAGAGGCCCCGCCTCCGCGAGCACGGCCAGGGCCGTACCGGCCGCCGTGACGTGGGAGTCCGGGAGGAGGGCGCCCGCGAGGGCCTCCTGGGCATGGAGCGAGACCAGGGTGGCGCGCGTCCAGCGCAGGGACGACACCAGGTCGGCGGACGGCAGCTCGGAGGGCCGTGGCGTCTCGGCGAGCCGGCGGTCCACATCGGCCACCAGGTCCGTCGCAAGCCCCGGCAGCGTCGAGGCCAGCCGTCCCACCCGCCAGGCGGCGCCGAGCCGCCGGGCGCCCGGCGCGGGGTTGAGCAGCGCGAGCCAGCGGTGCCTGGGCGGGACCGCGCCCAGCAGCCGCAGATCGGCCGCCGCCCGGCCGCCGACCGCCGTGACGACCGGCAGCGCCCGCAGCAGCCGCCGGGGCGCACTGCCGCCGATGTCGAGCGCGAAGGCGAGCCCGCGGGTCATGGGCGCCACCCACAGGTCCTCCTCCAACGGCTCCAGCGGGCCCGGCAGTGTCTCCGCGACCGGCCCGGGGCCGAGCAGCCGGGCCCGGCGTGGCGGCCGGGCAGCCATGGCCGTGATCGGGCGGCTCTGGAACAGCCACAGCCGCCCCTCCTCGTCGAAGCCGAACTCGATGTCCTGGGGCCCATCGAACACGCGAGCGACATGACGCGCGAGCCGAGCGAGCCGCCGCAGCTCGGAACGGGTGAGCAAGGGCTCGCCGACGACCGCTTTCGGCATCCGGCCGACGGACTCTTGCGAGGGTGCGGCGACGGTCTCTTGCGAGGGTGCGGCGACGGTGTCCTGCGACGGTGCGGCTGTGCTCTCCTGCGACCGTTCGGCCGTGCTCTCCTGCGACCGTTCGGCAATGCCCTCTTGCGACGGCGCGGCACCATCCTCCTGCGGCGCCCCACCTACGGCCGGCTGAAACTCCTCGCCGACGGCCTCCCACCCCGTCCCGGCAGACACTGCCGACTCCGCCCCGGCCGGCCCAGCCGCCTCCGTCCGCAACAGCCGCCCCCACCGGCTGAGCCAGTAGCTCGTCCCCGGCTGTTCACCGCTGACCAGCGTGTCGGGCCCGCCCCGCACCGCGCTGACCAGCATCCGGTCCGTCCGCCCCGCGACCGGATCCGCGCCGAACAGCACTCCGCCGACCCGCGCCCTGAGCATCGGCTGGACGAGCACCGCCATGGGAGCTATTCCGCCGTCGGGCCCACGCGCCGAGTCGAGCACGGTCCGTACGGCCGTACGGAACTCCTCCCAGCCACGCACATCGAGCACCGAGTCGAACCGACCGGCCAGAGAGGACTCCTCCGTGTCCTCCTGCGGCGAGGAGGACCGGACGACGAGGGGGCGCGCCCCCTGGCCGGACAGCTCCTCCCAGGCGCGCAGCACGGATAGGGGCTCATCGAAACCCTCGTACGCCCCATGCGCGCCATGCACCCCATGCGACCCGTCATGCGGGATCACGAAGCCGGGCAGCACCGGCAGCCCGGCGGCGGACGCCCGCGCGAGATGCGCGGCTTTCGAGCCCGCCAGCAGGGGGAGCGCGGCAGTCGGTCGGTTCAGGGGGACGACGTGAGGACCGAGTGTGCCGTCACGGCGGGGCAATACCCCGTCGTTCGCGCCTTCTCCGTGATCTCCGTGACGTTCATCGAGCGTCGTCATCAGGCACCCTCCAGGACCGGCCGTCAACAGGGGGGACGCGTGGGAGGGCCCTACGCCTGACGACGGTACGAAGGATGGGGGCGGGACACCGCCATATTTTGTGGATCCCAGGGGCAGCGGCGGTGACGCACCTCCTGCGCCCATGATCCCCCGCAGTTGAATTTCTGTCGACTGTGGGTTACTTTCCGGCCGCCCCGAACACCCGGCGGTCGATCACTGCGGTGACGCGACGATCACTGCGGTGACGCGACGGCCACCGGGGTGACGCGACGCACCGCGGTGATGCAGACAACCGGCCATTGCGGCGACGCGACAACCGCCCCTCGCCCGGACGCGCCAACCGGGACCCGTGAGGGGCGCGGGGAGCCGCGGATCAGCCACGACCCACCGGGATCGGTGGTCGGCCGGCCGACCACCGATCCCACACGGCCCCACAGCGGTCCCACGCGGCAGCGACTACGCCGTCATCGGCCGGTCGTACGGCCCGATCGGCGAGGGCAACCGCTCCGTGCCGGTCAGCCGGCGATCGACCGCGGCGGCCACCGCCCGCCCCTCCGCGATCGCCCACACGATGAGCGACTGTCCCCGGGCGGCGTCCCCGGCGACGTACACGCCGGGGACGTTCGTCGCGAAGTCCACGTCCCGCGTGATCGTCCCGCGCGGATCGAGCGCGAGCCCCAACTGGTCGACGAGCCCGTCATCGCGGTCCGGCCCGGAGAAACCGAGCGCCAGCAGGACGAGATCGGCGGGCAGCGTCCGCCCGGTACCGTGGCGCGGCTGCCGCCGCTCGTCCACCTCGACCAGGTGCAACGACCGCACACGCCCTTCCTCGTCCCCCGAGAAGCGGAGCGTGGACGCCGCGAACAACCGCGCGTCCGCGTCCGCCGCCGGCGCGGTCCGCAGATCACGCGCCTCCTCGTGCGCCGCCGAGAGCCGGTAGATCTTCGGATACGTCGGCCACGGCTCGACATCCTCGTCGCGTTCGGCCTCCGGCAACGCGTAGATGTCCAACTGCGTCACGGACGCGGCCCCTTCGCGCACCGCCGTCCCCAGACAGTCCGCCCCGGTGTCACCGCCCCCGACGATCACGACATGCTTCCCGGCGGCCGACAGAGGCGACACCTCCAGATCGCCCTCGCACACCCGGTCCGCCAGCGGCAGATACTCCATCGCCTGATGGATACCGCCCAACTCCCGCCCGGGCACCTCGAGCTCCCGCCAAGCCGTGGCCCCCGTCGCGATCACCACCGCGTCGTACCGGGCCCGCAGCTCCGCCGCCCCGATGTCCCTCCCCACGGCGGTCGACGTACGAAACTTAGTGCCCTCCGCCCGCATCTGAGCCAGCCGCTGGTCCAGATGCCGCTTCTCCATCTTGAACGCGGGGATCCCGTACCGCAGCAACCCCCCGATCCGGTCCGCCCGTTCGAACACGGCGACCGTGTGCCCGGCCCGCGTCAACTGCTGCGCCGCCGCGAGTCCCGTAGGCCCGGAACCGACCACGGCGACCGTCTTCCCGGACAGCCGGTCCGGCGGGCGCGGGGGAGTGAACCCTTCCTCCCAGGCCCGGTCGGCGATCGCCACCTCGACGTTCTTGATGGTGACCGCGGGCTGGTTGATCGCCAGCACACACCCCGCCTCACAAGGCGCCGGACACAACCGCCCGGTGAACTCCGGAAAGTTGTTCGTGGCGTGCAGCCGGTCGCTCGCCGCCCGCCAGTCCTCCCGGGACACCAGGTCGTTCCACTCCGGGATCAAGTTCCCCAGCGGGCACGCGTCATGGCAGAACGGGATGCCACAGTCCATGCACCGATCCGCCTGTCTGCTGATGATCGGCAGCAGCGCACCGGGAACGTACACCTCGTTCCAGTCCCGCACCCGCTCCTCGACGGGCCGACGGGGCCACTCCTCGCGCGGGGTGGTCATAAAACCCTTGGGATCGGCCATGGCCGTCTCCCTCACGTCCTGCGTACGCGTACGGCGCGGCCCTACGCCGACGGACCGAAGCCGACGCGAGGCCGTACACCTTCGGGCGGCACTCTCCCCGCCACGATACGACGAGGCCGCCGCCCCCGCCTCAGACGAGCGCCAGCAAATACGACAGCGCCGCTGCGGCCGAGGCGACCCCGCGCACGTGGTTCCACACCGTCCACTCGCGCACATACGCCGGCCAGTAGGCGCTGGCCTCCGGCGCACCCGCGTCCAGCCTGGCCAGCGCGTCGTTGCGCGGCACGTTCGCCACCATCGTGACCCCGAAACAACCGAACAGGTACAGCGCACTGCCCAGCAGCAGCTCCACCCTCCCCTCGTCCGGCCACAGCACGAACGTGACGACGGCCAGCACCACACACAGCACCGCCGTACCGGTGAACACGATCATGAACGCCGGCGTCAGCGCGCCGACATTGATCGCCTGCATCGCGGCGACTCCCTGCGCGGGCGGCAACGCGGCGAGCGACTTCATCACGAACGTCGAGAACGCGCAGAACACACCCGCCACCAGCCCGGTCCCGAGCACCCCCAGCACCGTCAGTACGAAGTACGGCCCATCGATCATGTCCGCTCCCACCTAGATCCCCCGAACCCAGGGATCCTGCCCAGCACCCGCCCGCACCACAAGTGAAAACCCGTACGGCGACAGTCACCGTGGCCGAGATTCGCCGTTCGATACGCAAGGGTTCGGAACGGATCCGCTCGTTGCTCACCGGGTCCCCTCCGGGGGTCCCCCCTCCCACCCTCCCCCCTCGCCCCTCCCTCCGCCCTTCCGTCCTTCCGCCCACGATCTCGACCGAACGCACCAGAAGCCGCCGGCCTTGTCCAGCCCGCCCCCTCACCCCACCTCTCTCACCCCTCCCCCCGCCACTCCCGCAGCCTCGTTTCCACCACCCCCGCGATCCGGAGCCGCGCCTCGTACCGGACCACCCCGTTCATCAGCAACTGGTCGTATGCCGTGTCCACGTGGCGTACGGACGCGATGACCGCCGAGGTGACGGCCACATCCGACAGGGCCCGGCCCGCCGCGCTCCGGCCGACCCGTCCGCTGCCGCGCACCGACGCGTGCGCGGCGATCGCCCGTGCCCGGTCGGCGGGGCAGCCGGGGAACAGCCGCCGTATCTCCGCCGCGAACGCGTCCGTGAACCGCACGTCCTCCGCCGTCCGCCGCCGCGCGTCCCGCACCCGGCGGCGCCGCCGGGCCTCCGCGTCCGCCAGACACCGCTCCTCGGCGCGGGCGAGCGCGGCCTCCTCGACCAGGACGCCCTGCCGTTCGTACCGGCTTCTGCGCCGGTTGAACCGCACGACCACCGCGGACAGTGAACTCTCCTCCCGCGCCCGCCGCGTCAGCGCCGTGTCCCCGCGCGGCAGGAAGACCAGATGCCCGAGATCCGCGCAGTCGAGACATCGAGGCGCCCCCTCCTCCAGCATCAGCAGCCCCATCGGACCACTGCGGCACTCGGCGCAGTGCTTCTTCCTCAGCGGCTGGACGACGACGGGTCCGGTCCGGAACGGGGGAGCGGCGAGCGTTGCCATATGCGGTTCATTCCCCCTGGTGACGCGGGAGCTACGCGGTTGCCGGGGCGGTTTCGGGAGCGGGTCGGGCGGGGTGTGCCGCGCGCGGCATCATGGGCCGTGTGCGATTCGAAGCGATCACCTGGGAACGGCTCGGCGACCTCCTCGCCGACCGCCTGCTCGACCTGAAGCCGGACGACGGCAGCCCCTGGCCGCGCATCGCCTTCGACGGCGCCCCGGCGGCCCGCCCGGGTGACCTCGCGGCGCGCGTCTTCGAGGCCTTGCGTATACGCGGCCGGTCCTCGCTGGTCGTGGGCACCGAGGGCTTCCTCCGGCCGGCGTCGCTCCGGTTCGAGTACGGCCACAGGGACGTGGAGGCGTACTACGACGGCTGGTTCGACACCCCCGCCCTGTGGCGCGAGGTCTTCGGCCCCCTCGAACCCGGCGGCTCCGGCCGTGTCCTGCCCGACCTCTGGGACCCCGCCACCGATCGTGCGACCCGCAGCCCCTACGTCGAACTGCCGCCCGGCGGGCTTCTGTTGATGCATGGCCCCCTCCTCCTCAAGCACTGGTTCCCGTTCGATCTGTCCGTCCATGTTTTTCTCTCCCCGGGCGCCCTCCGCCGCCGTACCCCCGAGGCCGAGCACTGGACCCTCCCCGCTTTCGAACGCTACGAGTCGGAGACGGACCCGGCCGCCACGGCCGACGTCCTGGTGCGCGCCGACGACCCGCGCCATCCGGCGTGGAACGGCTGAACCTGGCGAAGTCTCCGCGGATCCAGCAGAACGCTCTTGGACAGCTCGCGCATTTCATTACTGTGCGAGCCATGCCGATCTCCTTCGATCCATCTGTCCGTGAACTGCTCGACGCCAAGAACTTCGCCAGCGTGGCCACCCTCGGCCCCGGCGGCGCTCCCCAGAACTCGGTGGTCTGGATCAAGCGTGAGGGCGACACCGTCCTCTTCTCCTCGACCGCCGGCCGTCAGAAGATCCGCAACCTCGAACGCGACCCGCGCGTCAGCGTCTCGGTCTTCGACCTGGCCAACCCCTACACCTCCGTCGAGATCCGCGGCACCGCCGAGATACTCCCCGACGAGGACAAACGCCTGCCCCACGAGCTCTCGCACAAATACCTCGGCATCGACCCTCCCGCGGAGAAGGACGACGAGGTCCGCGTGATCGTCCGGATCGTCCCGGAGAGGATCATCGGGTTCTCCGCCTGAGCCGCCATCTCTGCCGGAGCCGCTCGGCGCCTTCCAGCCCCGGTACCCGGCCCCAATGGGTCCTCCGGCACGCCCTCCGCACCCTGGCCCTCCGGACTCCGAGCCCCGGCCCTCCGCCCTCCCGGTCCCTTCAGGGTGCGCTTCCCTTTGGAGGCGGCCAGAATGTAGGGCGCCGGGACTAGCGGTGCGTCCTGCGCCGCGCCGGCCGTCCGGCATCAGGAGGTACTTCATGACCACCGCCGGAGACATCATGCACCGCGGCGCCCAGTGGATCCCCGCCCACGAGACCCTGGACCGTGCCGCCCAGCTGATGCGCCAGCTGAACGTCGGAGCGCTGCCCATCAGTGACGAGAACGAACGACTCTGCGGCATCCTCACCGACCGCGACATCGTCGTCGGCTGTGTCGCCATGGGCCACGACCCGGCGAAGACCACCGCGGGTGAGATGGCCAAGGGCACCCCCCGCTGGATCGACGCGGACGCCGACATCAGTGAGGTGCTCCAGGAGATGAAGGGGCACCAGATCCGTCGGCTCCCGGTGATCGAGAACAAGCGCCTCGTCGGAATGATCAGCGAAGCCGACCTGGCCCGGCATCTGCCGGAGGACCAGATCGCCTCGTTCGCCGAGAGCGTCTACGCCCAGGGCGCGACGCTCTGACCCGTTGACCCGTCCGCTTCCCCGCTTTCGCCGGGGCCCGCCGATCCTGGGGTCACAGCCAGCCGTTGCGCTTGAAGCCGCGGTACAGGGTGAGGCAGCCGATGGCTATGACACCCAGGACGAGCGGGTAACCGAACTTCCAGTGAAGTTCCGGCATGTACTGGAAGTTCATCCCGTACACCCCGCACACCATGGTCGGCACGGCGATGAGCGCCGCCCACGCCGTGATCCTCCGCATGTCCTCGTTCTGCGCGACGCTGACCTGCGCGAGATGTGCCTGAAGAATCGAGTTCAGCAGTTCGTCGAACGCGGCGATCTGCTCCGTCGCCCGCAGCAAGTGGTCGGAGACATCCCGGAAGTAGGCCTGTATCTCCGGGTCGACCACGCGGATCGGGCGTGAGGTGAGCTCCAGGAGCGGGCGGGCGAGCGGGGCCACCGCCCGCTTCAGTTCGAGCAGTTCCCGCTTGAGCTGGTAGATCCGCCCAGGGTCGACACGCGCGCCGTTCGCCGCGAACACATCGGTCTCGACCTGGTCGATGTCGGCCTGTACCGAGTCGATGACGGTCAGATAGTCATCCACCACATGGTCCGCGATCGCGTGCAACACCGCGGCCGGGCCCTTGGCGAGCTGCTCCGGATTCGACTCCAGCTCCTCGCGCAGCGGACCGAGCGAGCCGTGCCGTCCGTGCCGTACCGTGATCACGAAGTCCGGGCCGACGAACACCATGATCTCGCCGGTGTTCACCACCTCACTGGTCGCGGTGAGTTCCGTGTGCTCGACGTAGCAGACCGTCTTGAACACGGAGAACAGTGTCTCGCCGTACCGCTCCAGCTTGGGGCGCTGATGGGCCTCGACCGCGTCCTCCACGGCCAGCGGGTGCAGATCGAACAACTCGGCGATACCGGCGAACTCCCGCTCCGTCGGCTCGTGCAGCCCTAGCCAGACGAAGCCTTGGTCGGTCCTGCGGACCTGGCGGACCGCCTCGACGACATCGCGGCCGCCGGGGACCCGGACCCCCTTCTGGTACGTCACGCAGTTCACCACCGCGGAGCCCAGCGGGGAGCGTGCCGGGTGACTGAGGTCGACGCGGGCGCGACGACGGGCCAGCCGTGCCATTCTGCGGAAGCCGCCGACCTTGTCGAGGCCCGTCACCTTCCGCAGATTCCCTGCCATGGACATCTGGAATCTCCTCGCGTGGATCTCCTCGCACCGCACTTCGTGCCTTGCCGCGGCCAGTTTGCCAGGGCGGCGTGAGCACCGGGTAAGGCTGTGGGAACGGAACATTCCACTTCGTTTCCCTCCGACCCGTCAGGCGGTGACGGAGCGAACCCGGCGGGCTGCGGGAGCGTCGCTAATCGCAACAAGTCGGTTAAATGGGATGATCGCGCCATGATGCGAACCGACGGGTATCTCCTCGACCACCAGCAGACCGAGACGGGACAACGCTCGGACGCCTTCGCCACCCTCTTCGACCCCACCACCTTCCGGCACATGGCGAGCTTCGGTCTCGGCTCCGGCTGGCGCTGCTGGGAAGTCGGCGCAGGCGACGTCTCCGTGATCTCCTGGCTAGCCAAGAAGGTCGGGCCGACCGGGAAGGTCGTGGCGACGAACACGGACACCTCATGGGTCACCTCGCCGCCGCGCGCGCCGGTCGAGGTACGTGTGCACGACGTGGGCGTCGACGAACCGCCGGGGGAGGGCTTCGACCTCGTGCACGCCCGGCTGACGCTGGCTCATGTCGCGCACCGGGAACGGGCGTTGCACTCCATGATCAGGGCGCTGCGCCCCGGCGGGAGGCTGCTGGTCGAGGACGCCGACCTCGCGCTCCAGCCCCTGGCCTGCCCCGAGGAGTCCGGCCCCGAGCAACACTTGGCGAACCGGCTCCGCCACGCCGTCCGTACCCTCCTCGCCGATCACGGCGTAGACCCGTCGTACGGCCGCCGGCTCCCGCGTCTGCTCCGCGAGGCGGGCCTGCGCGGTGTGGAGGCCGGCGCCTACTTCCCCGTGGCCTCGCCCGCCTGCGCCGCCCTGGAGTCCACCATGATCCGCGGCCTCCGCGCCCAACTCGTCTCCGCGGGCCTTGCCACGGACGAGGAGATCGACCGCCACCTGACGAACGTGGCCTCCGGCACGATGGACGTGACCACGGTGCCACTGATCTCGGCCTGGGGGCGCAAGGCGTAGGAATGAGCAGGAGTGGACGGCGCCGAGGTGCAAGCGCGGGAGCGAGGGTTGGGCAACGGGGCGACAAGGCTCCGCGTGCCAGGGGCGAGCCGGGAGCCGGGAGCCGGCGGGCGAGCGCGGCAGGGCCGGAGCTGCCCAGGGCGTTTGGGCAGATTGCCGCCCCATCGCTCCACCGCCCCCCAGCACCCGCCCCCAGCACCCGGCCGTTCAGCTGCCCGGTGCCCCAGCCCTCACCCTCCCAGCCTCACCCCCGGTCCTCACCCCCGAGCCGGCGGCCTCCCGCCCACTTTCTCCACCGCCGACGCCCCCGCCCTGCACCCTTCCGCCGCGGCTTCCTCGGCCTCCGCGCCCGCGAGCAGCGCGGCGAGGAACGCGCCGGTGAAGGCGTCGCCCGCGCCGGTGGTGTCGCGGGGCGTGGCGGGGGCCGCCGGGACCCGCGCCCGGACGGCTCCCGCGCGGGCGATCAGCGCCCCGTCGGCCCCCAGCTTGGCGACGACCAGCGGAACGTGACGGCTCAACTTGGCCGCCGCGTCGTCCGGATCGGGCAGCCCGGTCAGGAGACACGCCTCGTCGAGGCTGGGCAGCAGGACGTCGACACCCTCGGCGAGTTCGAGGAAACGGTCCACGCCCAGCCCCGTCAGGAACCCCGCCGACGCGGGATCCACGCTCACCGGAACTCCACGCGCGCGTGCCGACTCCAGGGCCACCGCGACCAGCGCCCGACTCGGCTCCGAGAAGAACAGGTACCCCGACAGATGCAGCCGCGCGACGCCGTCGAGCAGCGTCGGTGACCAGTCGTCCGGGTCGAGCCGCAGCGAGGCACCGCTGTCGGTGAGGAACGTGCGTTCGCCCGCGTCCCCCGTGTCCACCAGGCAGATGACCGTCCCGGTCGCCGCCTCCGGATCGACGACCAGATGGGGCCGTACACCGGAAGCCCGCAACTCCCGCTCGTGCCAGGCGGCCGCGTCCGTACCGACTCGACCGAGCAGTCGTACGTCCGCGCAGCCCGAGTGAGCCGCCCAGCAGGCCACGTTGGCGCCCGCCCCGCCCGGCAGTGTCCGGATGGCGGCGGCCGTGTCGGTGCCCGGTGCGAGCGGACCGCGGTGCCGGGCGACGACATCCGTGACGATGTCCCCCACGACGAGCAACGCCCCGCCCGCCCTTCCCGCGGGCCCGCTCACCTCGGCCTCGGGCCCGCCCGCAGCACCGCGGGCCGCGCTGCTCACACCGTGGCCCAGGCGCCCGCGATCCGCGCCGCGAGCCGCACGTTCCCCCGTACGGCAGCCAGATTGGCGCTCAGGGAGGCGCCGTCGGTGTGCCGCACCAGATAGTCCAGCAGGAACGGGGTGACAGCCTGTCCCGTGACGCCCTCCGTCTCGCACGCCGCCAGCGCATCGGCGAGCACGCGCGCGTGGAGCTCGGGATCGAGCTGCTCCTCCTCGGGTACGGGGTTGGCGACGATCAGCGCGGACTCCGGCACGTCGAGCGCGTCCTGGGCCCGCATGACCTCCGCGACCGCGCCCGGCGAGTCCAGCGCCCACTCCACCGGATAGCCCGAGTCGGACAGATAGAAGCCGGGGAACCGCTCGGTGCCGTACCCCGCGACGGCGACGCCCAGTGTCTCCAGACGCTGCAGGGTCGCCGGCACGTCCAGGATCGACTTCACACCCGCGCACACCACAGTGATCCGCGTGCGCGCCAGCAGCCCCAGGTCGGCGGACTCGTCCTGCGTCACCGTCCACTCCCGGTGCACACCGCCCAGCCCACCGGTGGCGAACACCCGTACGCCTGCGAGGGCGGCCAGCAGCGCCGTCGCCGACACAGTGGTGGCGCCGCTCACCCCAGAGGCCACCGCGAGCGGAAGGTCCCGGTGGCCGAGCTTGCGGATCCCGTCCTCGTTGGCGACCCGCTCCAACTGTTCCTTGTCGAGGCCCACATGGGGCTTTCCGTCGAGCACGGCGATCGTCGCCGGTACGGCGCCCTCCTGCCGTACGACGTCCTCCAGCTCCAGCGCCACCTGCAGATTGCGCGGGCGGGGCAGCCCGTGCGCGATGATCGTGGACTCGAGCGCCACCACGGGTCGACGCGCGTCGACCGCCTCCCGCACCTCTTCCGACACCACCAGCACGCGCTTGCCTCCTGTCTGTCGTTCTTCCCCTGATCTCTGGCGGGCGGCACGCCCGGCCAAACCCTTGCGGGTTGTGGTGGACGACACCAACCTGGGGTGCATGACGGACAACACGACCCGCCTCGACCACGTCGTCCTCTGGGTCCGGGACCCGGTCACCGCCGCCGACTTCTACGAGAAGGCCGTCGGCCTTGAGCCCGTCAGGATCCCCGAATTCATCTCGGGCGAGGCACCCTTCCCCTCCGTACGCCTCAACGACGAGACCATTCTCGACCTCATGCCGCTCACCGCCGCGGAGCACATGAAGATGCTCCCCGGCGCCGCCGACAGCTCAGGCCACCCCGTCAACCACGTCTGCCTGGCCCTGCCCGGCGGCGCCTTCGACGAACTGCGCACCCGCCTGACGGAACGGTCCGCTCCCGTCTCCGACCTCTCCTACGACTCCTTCGGCGCGCGTGGGAAGGCGAAGCGCAGCTTCTACTTCCGTGACCCCGACGGCAACGTCTTCGAGGCACGGCACTACGAGTAGCGGCACGGAGCGGCAGGCACCGGTCTCAGGGGCACACAGGGGCACACAGGGGCACACAGGGGCACACAGGGGTCCATAGGGGTCAGAACAAGGGCTCCGGAAGCACCCCCTCCAGCGCCAGCAGCCTCCGCTTGGTCTCCAGCCCACCGCCGAAGCCCCCGATGCCGCCGTCGCTCTCCACCACCCTGTGGCACGGCACGACCACCGGCAGCGGATTCGACCCCATGGCTATGCCCACCGCTTGGGCCGCACCAGGCTGCCCCACTCGCCGGGCCAGGTCGCCGTAGCCCACGACCGAGCCGAACGGGACACCGGAGGCCAGCTCACGCAGCACCAGGCGGTTGAATCCGGAGATCAGCGACCAGTCCAACGGCAGCTCGAAGTCGCGCCGCTCGCCCGCGAAGTACGCCCCCACCTGGCGTATCGCCTCGGTCAGCAGCGGCGAGGCGGGGGATTCGACGGGCTCGGTACCGAGGCGGGACGCGAGCCGGTCGAGCGCCTTGTCGCGCACCGCGTCCGTGGCGTGGAACACGATGTTCACCAGGCCGTCGTCCGTCGCGGCCAGCAGCAGCGGACCGATGTCCGTCCCGACGACGGCCCACACGACCTGCCGCTCGTACTGCCCATGGCTGTTCATGCGACCACCGTACGGCCGGGCACTGACATTGATGCTGATACTCGGGTTCCGGAGGCAACGCCCGTGGCGTGGGCTCCCGGCTCGGAGCCCACGCACGGGCGGGACCGCTCGGCGGCCTTGTGCCTTCAGCGACTCTTTGTCAGCTCTTCGTCGCCTTCCTGACCACGTCGGGCTTGTTCGTGATGATGCCGTCCACGCCGTACTCCGCCATCTGTCGGGCGTCGGCCGCGGTGTTCACGGTCCAGGTCAGGACCTCCAGCGGCCTGCCGTGCGGCCCGTCGAACGCCTGGACGGAGGCGACGTACCCCCTGGAGATGGTCATGTACGAGGGATTGATCTGATCGGCGAACGTCGCGTACTCGGCCAGTTCGGCGATCTTCGGAGTGCCGAGGAAAGCGGTTCTGACGCCCGGACGCAGCTCGTGGACCGTCCGCACGGTGGCGGCGCTGAAGCTCTGGACCACCAGACGACTCCGCAGGCGCGCCGGGCTGAGCCAGCCCTCGTTACTGAGGACCTTGAGCGTCTGCCGTTCGATGCCCGGGTAGAGCTGGGGGTTCTTGATCTCCAGGACGAGCTTCTGGTTGTTGCGCGACACCCGCGTCATGTACTGCTCAAGCGTCGGCACGCGCGCGCCCGCGTAGCGCGTGCCGAACCAGCTGCCCGCGTCCAGGCGGGAGATCTCCTTGGATGTGAAGTCCCGCACGTTCCAGGGCGCCCGGCGCGGATACAACTCCTCCACATTCGTCGTGCGCGCGAGCGTGGCGTCGTGGATGACGACGAGTTCGCCGTCCTTGGTGCGCTGCACGTCGTTCTCCACCCAGGAGAAGCCCATGTCGGCGGCCATGTCCACGGCGGCCAAGGTGTTCTCCGGGGCGTACGCGGAAGCTCCGCGGTGGGCGACGACGAGCGGTCTGTCGTCATCTGCCGCCGCCTGCGCGGTGGGGGCGGGCAACAGGAGGACGGCGGTTCCGATGAACGCGGTGGCCGCGGCGGCAACTGCGCGTACGTGCATGCGTACTCCTCGCGTCGAGCGATCACGGTCAGCTCAAGGGTGACAGCAGAGGGTCAACGGAAGAGGGGTGCAGGATGGCCATCAATTGAATGGAGTTGCCTAAGTCCGCTCACGGGCGCCGCACAAGTGGGGCAAGGACGTGTTTCTTTGCCGGAAAATCGTTCGACCATTCCGGTGGGGGTCATACTCTCTGCGACACCCCTGACCGCTGGCGGTCCCGGGGCCGGGGGATCACAGCGAATTCAGGGACGCGTCAGGGCGGGAAAGGCAGCCGCGAATGCAGGGCACGGTCGACGGCTTCAGCTATGGACTCGTCACACCCTTGGTGGCCTATCTCATGGCCTGCCTCGGGGGTGCACTCGGTCTGCGCTGCACCACAAGAGCGATGCTCGTCGGCGGCTCCTGGAGAATCGGCTGGCTCGCCCTCGGGTCGGCGGCCATCGGCTCCGGCATATGGACGATGCACTTCGTCGCGATGATGGGCTTCAAGGTCGTCGAGACACCGGTCCACTACGACGCGCCGACAACGTTCGCGAGCCTCGCCGTGGCGATCGTCATGGTCGGCATCGGGATCTTCATGGTCGCCTCCAAGGGGGCGACCGGAGCGGCGCTGTTCAGCGGCGGCGCCATCACCGGTCTGGGCATCGCCTCCATGCACTACCTGGGCATGGCCGGCATGCGCCTCAACGGCAGACTCGAGTACAACACCGTCACCGTGGCGGCCTCGGTCGCGATCGCCGTCGTGGCCGCGATCGCCGCTCTGTGGGCCGCCGGACAGGTGCGCGGCTTCCTGTGGAGCGTGGGCGCCAGTCTCGTCATGGGCGTCGCGGTCAGCGGCATGCACTACACCGGCATGGCCGCCCTCAGCGTTCGTCTACACGCGATGACCGACGCAACCCCGGCCGGGGACTCGCCCGCCACCTTGTTGGCCCCGCTCATGGTCGGCCCGCTCCTCTTCCTGCTCCTGGCGGGTGCCGTCGTGATGTTCGACCCGCTGATGATCATGGACAAGGCCCGTGGCGTCCCCGTCGAGCGGCGACCGGGCATCCCGGCCCACACCGTCACCGCGCACACCACCCGGCGGCCTCTCGCCCGCATCGGCCGGCAGCGCGGCGACCGCAGTACCCGCACCCCGCAGAACTGGTGACGCGAACCCCGTTGTCAGTGGGGGGTCGTACGGTGGATTCATGCGGCCCGTTTCCCAGATCGAACGCACGGTGGCGCCCTTCGAGGTCGTCAGCCCCTACCAGCCGAGCGGCGACCAGCCCACGGCCATCGCCGACCTCGCCCGGCGCATCGAAGCCGGTGAGAAGGACGTCGTCCTGCTCGGCGCGACCGGCACAGGCAAGTCCGCCACCACCGCGTGGATGATCGAAAAGCTCCAGCGCCCCACCCTGGTGATGGCGCCGAACAAAACCCTGGCCGCCCAGCTGGCCAACGAGTTCCGCGAGCTGCTGCCGAACAACGCGGTCGAGTACTTCGTCTCGTACTACGACTACTACCAGCCCGAGGCCTACGTCCCTCAGTCGGACACCTATATCGAGAAGGACTCCTCGATCAACGAGGAGGTCGAGCGCCTGCGCCACTCCGCGACGAACTCCCTGCTCACCCGACGCGACGTCGTCGTGGTCGCCTCCGTCTCCTGCATCTACGGCCTCGGCACGCCCCAGGAGTACGTCGACCGCATGGTTCCCCTCAAGGTCGGCGAGGAGATCGACCGGGACGAGCTGCTGCGCCGCTTCGTGGACATCCAATACACACGCAACGACCTGGCGTTCACCCGGGGCACCTTCCGCGTCCGCGGCGACACCATCGAGATCTTCCCGGTCTACGAGGAGCTGGCCGTCCGCATCGAGATGTTCGGCGACGAGATTGAGGCACTCTCCACCCTCCACCCGCTCACCGGCGAGATCATCAGCGACGACGAGCAGCTGTACGTCTTCCCCGCCTCCCACTACGTCGCCGGCCCCGAGCGCCTGGAGCGCGCCGCCAACGACATCGAGAAGGAGCTGGGGGAGCGACTGTCGGAGCTGGAGAAGCAGGGCAAGCTCCTGGAGGCCCAGCGGCTGCGCATGCGCACGACGTACGACCTGGAGATGCTCCGCCAGATCGGCTCCTGCTCCGGCGTGGAGAACTACTCGATGCACTTCGACGGCCGCGAGCCCGGCTCCCCGCCGAACACGCTGCTGGACTACTTCCCCGACGACTTCCTCCTCGTCATCGACGAGTCCCACGTCACCGTGCCCCAGATCGGCGCGATGTACGAGGGCGACGCCTCCCGCAAGCGCACGCTCGTCGAACACGGCTTCCGCCTGCCGTCCGCGCTCGACAACCGCCCGTTGAAGTGGGAGGAGTTCCAGGAGCGCACCGACCAGACGGTCTACCTCTCGGCGACCCCCGGACAGTACGAGCTGTCCCGCTCCGACGGCCAGGTCGAGCAGATCATCCGCCCCACCGGCCTGATCGACCCCGAGGTCGTCGTCAAGCCCACCGAGGGCCAGATCGACGACCTGGTGCACGAGATCCGCAAGCGCACCGAGAAGGACGAGCGCGTCCTGGTCACCACGCTGACCAAGAAGATGGCCGAGGACCTCACGGACTACTTCCTCGAACTCGGCATCCAGGTCCGCTATCTCCACAGCGACGTCGACACCCTGCGCCGCGTCGAACTGCTGCGCGAGTTGCGCGCCGGTGAGTACGACGTCCTGGTCGGCATCAACCTCCTCAGGGAGGGCCTCGACCTGCCCGAGGTCTCCCTGGTGGCGATCCTCGACGCCGACAAGGAGGGCTTCCTGCGCTCCGGGACGTCCCTCATCCAGACCATCGGCCGCGCGGCGCGCAACGTATCCGGCCAGGTCCACATGTATGCCGACAAGATCACCCCGGCGATGGAGAAGGCCATCGACGAGACCAACCGTCGCCGGGAGAAGCAGGTCGCCTACAACAAGGCGAAGGGCATCGACCCCCAGCCACTCCGCAAGAAGATCAACGACATCGTCGCCCAGATCGCCCGCGAGGACGTCGACACCGAGCAGTTGCTCGGCACGGGCTACCGCAAGGGCAAGGACGGCAAGGGCGCCAAGGCTCCCGTGCCCTCCCTCGGCGGAAAGGCGGCCAAGGGCACCAAGGCCGCCAAGGGCAAGGCCAAGGAGACCGTCCCGACCGACCGTCCCGCGGCCGACCTCGCCCAGCAGATCGAGGACATGACGGCACGGATGCGCGCGGCAGCCGCCGATCTCCAGTTCGAGATCGCCGCCAGGCTGCGCGACGAGGTTTCGGAGATGAAGAAGGAGCTGCGGCAGATGAAGGAGGCGGGCCTGGCCTGACGGCCCAGCAGAGGTGCCGGGGGAGGGAGCGATCCCCCGGCCGGGCACAGTGTTGCAAGACCGACACAAAGTGCGACATCGATGGGGCATTGTCAGTGCTGCTGCGTAGGGTGCTGGACATCCGTGGACTCCGCGGCAACAGGGGACAGTTCGAGAGGGGAACAAGCGCGTGACCGTCAACATGACCAAGGGTCAGGCCATCAGTCTGCAGAAGAACGACGGGGGCAGCCTGACCGCCGTGCGCATGGGTCTCGGCTGGCAGGCTGCCCCGCGCCGCGGCCTGTTCGGCTCCCGCACCCGGGAGATCGACCTCGACGCCTCGGCCGTCCTGTTCGCGGACAAGCAGCCGGTGGACGTCGTCTTCTTCCGCCACCTCGTCAGCGACGACGGCTCCGTGCGCCACACGGGTGACAACCTCGTGGGCGGCGTCGGCCAGGGCGGCGACGACGAGGCCATCCTCGTCGACCTCGCGCGCGTCCCGGTCCACATCGACCAGATCATCTTCACCGTGAACTCCTTCACGGGCCAGACCTTCCAGGAGGTGCAGAACGCGTTCTGCCGTCTGGTCGACGAGACCAACGGCCAGGAACTCGCGCGCTACACACTCGCGGGCGGCGGCGCCTACACGGCCCAGATCATGGCGAAGGTGCATCGCGCGGGCAGCGGCTGGCAGATGACGGCCATCGGCTCGCCCGCCAACGGCCGTACTTTCCAGGACCTGATGCCGTCGATCCTGCCGGTCCTCTAGGCAGCCTGACGCAAGCCGCACGAAGCGACACAGGGGGGACGAAGGCGATGACGGCCGAGCTGGTCAGGGGGCAGAACCATCCGCTCCCCGAGGTCCGACTGGAGATCCGCGTCTCGGTGGGCAAGCCGATCGTGGCCGGGGCCACCCTCGGCGACGAGCACGGCCGGGTGCACGGCGTGGAGTGGGTGGCCCACCCGGGCGCGCCCACCCTGCCGGGCCTCGAGGTCTCCAAACAGGCGGCGGCCGACCACCGCCTCGCCGTGGACCTGGACGCCCTGCCGGAGTCCGTGCACCGGGTGACCGTGCTCCTCGCACTGCCGCCCGGGCCCGGTGGCCCGGCGCGGTTCGGCGCCGTCGCCGCCCCCTTCGTCGCGGTCACCGGCCTCGACGGCGCCGAGGTGGCCAGCTACACCCTCACCGGTCTGGACGCCGAGTCGGCCGTCATCGCCCTGGAGCTGTACCGCAGACAGGGCGCCTGGAAGGTCCGCGCGGTCGGCCAGGGGTACGCGGGCGGCCTCGCCGAGCTGCTCACCGACCAGGGCCTGCCCGAGGCCCACCAACTCGCGGCGGCCATCCACGAAGCGGTGGCCCAGGGCCTCGCCCGCTCGGTGGCGGCACCCCCGCCGCGTGTCCCTGACCCGGACCGCTCCCGGCAGACCGCCGCACCCGCGCTGGGCGCCGACCAGACCCACCACACCACCGCACCCCAGGGCACCGCCGGAAACGGTTCGCCGCAGCAGAGTCCTCAGCCCACCGCTCCGTACGGCACTCCCGGGCCGCAGGGCTCGACGTCCCCGTACGGGCCCCAGGGCCCGCAGGACGACACCCTGCCCGACCACCCGGCCCCCGCACCGGCGGACCAGCCCGCTGCCGCGCCGGCCGCGGGCAGCCCCGTCAACTACACCCACCCCGGGCGGCAGACCACCGCACCCCCACCGCCTGCGCCGACCGCGCCCCCGGTCCAGCCGGGGCAACCCGCGCAGCCGGTGGCGGGTGACGCGACCGGCTGGTCGATGGAGGAGCGGCTCTACAACCAGGTCTGGGGCATGTTCGAGGACCTGGCGCGCACGACGGCCGCGTACCGCAGCGCCGTCGACTTCGCCGAATCGCGCATGGAACAGGAGCTCGACAAGGTCCTCTCCGACCCGCGCAACCGCATCGGCGGCCAGGGAGACGCCGCGCGCGACGCCGCCCGCACCAAGCAGGCCCAGCTCGTCGACCAGGCCAGGGAGGCCTTGGACCGGGACCTCGCCCAGCTCCAGGCCGAGGCCGATGTCGTCGAGCCCGCGCTGCCCCCGGCATACGCCCGCTGGGACAACCCGGTCTGGCACGGCTACCACGTTCCGATGGAGATCCCGATGGCCGTGCGCCTGGGCGATCTTCATCTGCCGGAGAGCGAGGGGCTTCGCATCCCGATGCTGGTCCGGCTGCCGCTGGAGCGCGGACTGTGGATCGACAGCGGCCGCGCCGGCTCCCACGACGCACCCGCCGACTCCGACGAGCTGCGCCGCCTCGCCCTGGACACGGCGGTGGTGCTCGCCGCGCGGCTGCTCGCGGTCTACCCACCGGGCGACTTCGGTGTCCACGTCATCGACCCGGCCGGTGCCGGAGTCACCGCGCTCGCGCCCCTGGTCCGGAGCGGAGTGCTGGCCGGTCCGCCCGCGGCCGGTGCCGCAGGAGTCTCGGACGTCCTGGGCCGACTCACCCAGCGTGTCGACCTCGTGCAGATGGCATTGCGCGGCGGCGCCCCCGACGCACTGCCCTCGGGCTTCGACACGGCAGAGCAGCTGCTGATCGTCAACGACTTCCCGCACGGCTTCGACGACCGTGCCGTGACCCAGCTCCGCTATCTCGCGGACGAGGGCCCGGCCGTCGGCGTCCACCTGATGATGGTCGCCGACCGGGAGGACGCCGCCGCCTACGGGCCGTTGCTCGACCCGCTGTGGCGTTCGCTGTTGCGACTCACCCCGACCCCGGACGACCACCTGGCCGACCCCTGGGTCGGTCACGCGTGGACCTATGAGCCGTCGTGTGTGCCGCCCGGCAGTCGGATTCTCGACCGGGTGCTCACCCAGGTCGCGGATGCCCGCCGCGCCTGGAAGCGGTGAGCCACCGCCTCCCTCAAGACCTTGCAAAGCCGCCTGACCTGGCGATTTGATAGTTTCTTTGCCTCGGCCTTTACCTTTTCTTGGTGATTGGGTACTCTCGTTCGTACGGAGGGGAGTACTCCCTACCTGCTGCGGCGTACCCGTCAATACGGATCTGGCCAGATCCCGGGGCGTCGGCCCGAAGGCATCAGGCGTCACCGAACGCCTGGGTCCGAGGGTGGAAGAGACCTCCGGTAGCGACGACGCTGAAATTTGCCGTTACGTACTGCCGGAGGCGCAGTGGATGTTTCCGTGACCCTATGGGTCCTCACAGTTGTGGGCCTCGCGGCCCTCATCGCGGTCGACTTCTTCATCGGCCGCAAGCCGCATGACGTGTCCATCAAGGAAGCCGGAATCTGGACGGTCGTGTGGATCGTCCTGGCCGTGCTCTTCGGGCTGGGCCTGCTCGTCTTCTCCGGCGGTCAGCCGGCCGGGGAGTTCTTCGCGGGCTTCATCACCGAGAAGTCGCTCAGTGTCGACAACCTCTTCGTCTTCGTACTGATCATGGCGAAGTTCGCGGTGCCCTCGCAGTACCAGCAGCGCGTCCTGCTCGTCGGAGTGCTGATAGCCCTGGTGCTCCGCGCGATCTTCATCGCAGCGGGCGCCGCGATCCTCTCCAGCTTCGCCTGGGTCTTCTACATCTTCGGCGCCTTCCTGATCTACACGGCCTGGAAGCTGATCCAGGAGGCCAGGGCCGACGAGTCCGAGGAGGAGTACGAGGAGAACAAGCTCCTCAAGGCCGCCGAGAAGCGCTTCGGCGTGGCCGACCGGTACCACGGCACCAAGCTGTGGATCGAGCAGAACGGCAAGCGCGTCATGACGCCGATGCTGGTCGTCATGCTCGCGATCGGCACCACGGACGTGCTCTTCGCCCTGGACTCGATCCCCGCGATCTTCGGTCTGACCCAGGACCCGTACATCGTCTTCACGGCCAACGCGTTCGCGCTGATGGGTCTGAGGCAGCTGTACTTCCTGATCGGCGGTCTGCTGAAGAAGCTGGTCCACCTCTCCTACGGGCTGTCCGTCATCCTCGGCTTCATCGGCGTCAAGCTCGTGCTGCACGCTCTGCACGAGTCCGGCGTCCACGTGCCCGAGATCTCCATCCCGGTCTCGCTCGGCGTGATCTGCGCGGTCCTGGCCGTCACCACGGTCACCAGCCTGATCGCCTCCAAGAAGCAGGCGGCGGCGGAGGCCGAGGCCGAGGCCGAGCAGAAGAAGGTCGAAGGCGCCGAGAAGGACAGCATCGAGGCCTGACACCGGCCCACCCGCCGGACACGCGCACCGGCATCGGACAGCCAACACCGATCGACGGGGCCCCGCACGACCGGAGACGCAGAGCAGGCGCGTCCACCGGAGTGCGGGGCCTTTTCACGTCTGAAAGGATCTCCGCATGATCGCTCGGCTCCGGTCACTCACGGCCCGATGGACGGCCGTGGTCCCCGTGGCCGCGATCGTCCTGCTCGTTCTCACCTGGGGCCGCGACCTGCCGGGGGCGGCCGTCGCACTGGTGACGCTGGTACTCGCCGGAGCGGTACTTGCCGCCGTGCACCACGCCGAGGTCGTCGCCCACCGGGTCGGCGAGCCGTTCGGCTCCCTCGTGCTCGCCGTCGCCGTCACGATCATCGAGGTCGCCCTGATCGTCACGCTGATGGCCGACGGCGGCGACAAGAGCTCGACCCTCGCCCGCGACACCGTCTTCGCCGCGGTGATGATCACCGTCAACGGCATAGTCGGCGTCTGCCTGCTCGTCGCCTCACTGCGCCACGGTCTGGCGGTCTTCAACCCGGAAGGCACCGGCGCCGCCCTCGCGACGGTCGCGACCCTTGCCACGCTCAGCCTGGTCTTCCCGACCTTCACTACCAGCAAGCCCGGCCCGGAGTTCTCCACGGCCCAGCTCACCTTCGCCGCACTCGCCTCACTGCTGCTGTACGGCTTGTTCGTGGCGACCCAGACCGTCCGCCACCGGGACTACTTCCTGCCGATCACCCGGCACGGCGAGGTGATCACCGCCGACGACCACGCCCAGGCGCCGACGGCCCGCACCGCCGGGATCAGCCTCGGACTGCTCGGCCTCGCGCTCGTCGGCGTGGTCGGCCTCGCCAAGGGCGTCTCACCCACGATCGAGAACGGCGTCGAGGCGGCCGGACTGCCGCACGCCGTCGTCGGCGTCATCATCGCGCTTCTCGTACTGCTCCCCGAGACCATCGCCGCCCTGCGCGCGGCCCGCCGGGACCGCGTGCAGACCAGCCTCAACCTCGCCCTCGGCTCCGCGATGGCCAGCATCGGCCTGACCATCCCGGCCGTGGCGCTGGCCTCGGTCTGGCTCTCCGGGCCACTCGTCCTCGGCCTCGGCGCCACCCACATGGTGCTGCTCGCGCTGACCGTGGTGGTGGCCTCCCTGACGGTCGTCCCCGGGCGCGCGACACCGTTGCAGGGCGGCGTCCATCTGGTGCTGTTCGCGGCGTACCTGGAACTGGCGGTCAACCCGTAGCGGCCGAGTCGGACGAGTGGCGTCCGGAGGGTCACCCCGTGGCGGCCTCCGCCGCGGGGGCCGCCGCAGGCACCGGCCGGGTCTCCGGCAGCAGCGCGAAACAGCCCAGGCTCAGCAGCGCGATCCCGGTGAGATACGCACCCACTCCCCACGGCACCCGCCCGCCCTGGGCCACCGCGGTCGCCACGATCGGCGTCAGGGCGCCGCCCAGCACCCCGCCGAGGTTGTAGCCCACCGCGGCCCCCGTGCAGCGCACCCGGGGCTCGTACAGCTCCGGAAGGTACGCGGCGATGACGGCGAACATCGTGACGAACGCGACCATCGCCACCAGGAAGCCGAGGAACATCAGCAGAGGTTCGCCGGTCGCCAGCAACGCGACCATCGGGAACATCCACAGCACGGTGGCGGCGCAGCCCGCCAGGCACATGGGACGCCGCCCGTAGCGGTCGCCCAACACGGCAGCCACAGGCGTCAGTGCCCCCTTCACCACCACGGCGGCCATGATGCAGGTCAGCATCACCGTACGGCTCACCCCGAGCCGCTCGGTCCCGTACGCGAGGGACCAGGTCGTCACCGTGTAGAACACGGCGTACCCGATCGAGAGCGCCCCGGCCGTCAGCAGGACGAGCCGCCAGTGGCCGCGCACCACCTCGGTGAGCGGCACGCGCGCGTGGTCGTCGATCTCCAGGAACTGAGGGCTCTCCCTGAGTGACGAACGCAGCCACAGCCCGGCCACGGCCAACACGCCCGCCGCCCAGAACGGCACCCGCCATCCCCACGCCGCGAACTGCGCGTCCGACAAGGTCGCCGACAGCGTCAGCATCACACCGTTGGCCAGCAGGAACCCCACCGCAGGACCCACCTGGGGGAAGCTCGACCACAGCCCGCGCCGCTCGGCCGGCGCGTGCTCCGCCGTCAGCAGCACCGCCCCGCCCCACTCCCCGCCCAGCCCGAGCCCCTGCAGGAAGCGCAGGACGAGCAGGAGGAAGGGAGCGGTCACCCCGATCGACTCGTACGTGGGGACGCAGCCGACGGCCACGGTCGCGCCCCCGGTGAGCAGCAGTGAGGCGACAAGGACCGGCCGCCGTCCGTGCCGGTCCCCGATGTGCCCGAACAGCACCGAGCCGAGCGGCCGTGCCACGAAGCCGACGCCGAAGGTCGCGAAGGCCGCGAGGGTTCCCGCCAGGGGGGAGAACGTCGGGAAGAACAGTGGCCCCAGGACGAGGGCCGCCGCCGTCCCGTAGACGAAGAAGTCGTAGAACTCGATGGCCGTCCCGGCGAGGGAGGCGGCCGCGAGCCGCAACATGGAGGGCGGTTCTACGGTGCGTGCACTGTGCATGCAGCCTCAACTACCCACAGTGAGCGATGGTTACGGGGGCGTACGGAGGCCCGTTCGACGCCACCGCGTTTCGGCGGGACGTCGTGATGCGCCGGGGCCGCTCGTCCGCACGGGTGATCCCGCTCGGGACGGACGGGCCGGTCGCCATGTCGGCGCACCGTGATAGACCGGGTCCGAGCAGCGGTCCCGAAACGGGCCGACGTCACGCACGACCGGACCGGAGGAACCGTGCCCCGCACTCTCGCCAACGCCCCGATCATGATCCTCAACGGACCGAACCTGAACCTCCTCGGTCAGCGCCAGCCCGAGATCTACGGCTCCGACACGCTCGCCGACGTCGAGGCGATGTGCGCCAAGGCGGCGGCCGCGCACGGCGGCACGGTGGACTTCCGACAGTCCAACCACGAGGGCGAGCTGGTCGACTGGATCCACGAGGCACGGCTCGACCACTGCGGAATCGTCATCAACCCTGGTGCCTACTCGCACACCTCCGTAGCGATTCTGGACGCGCTCAACACCTGTGACGGACTGCCCGTGCTGGAGGTCCACATCTCCAACATCCACAAGCGCGAGACGTTCCGGCACCACTCGTACGTCTCGCTGCGCGCCGACGGTGTCATCGCGGGGTGCGGTGTGCAGGGCTATGTGTTCGGGGTGGAGCGGGTCGCGGCGCTGGTGGGGGCGGCGCAGGCGGACGCCTGAACGGAATAGCGAAGCCCGATTGTCAGTGGTCGATGCCACGATCGACTGGGTGTGACGGGAGTGCTCGACGGGCGTGTGCTGATCCAGCCGACCGGCTACCGCCTCGGCACGGCGAGCGTCCTCGACGCGATGTCCCCGGGCGCGACCGCCTAGTGGCTGTTCAACCCGAAGGGAGGGGCGTTCGGAGAGTTCTCTCGCGACGGCCGCGGAGAGCTGAGCGAAGAGATCGGCTTCGTCTTCGGCGGCGAGCCCGACCTCCACCGGCTGTACCGTTTCTGGGAGTGGAACAAGCCGGGCACGCGGGGCGCCTGCCAGTCGGCGTACGCCTCCCGCCTGGGCGGCAGACGCCTCACCGACCGCCGTCCTGTCGCGTGACACCCGCCGCCTGGGCGGAGATGTCCGAGGGCAGCGCACTGCTGGGCTGAGCCCTCGGGGTACGACACCGCGGCGGCACTCGCGCGACGGAGGTCAGAGGCGGCCCGACTCCACGATCCGGCGCAGGAAGCGCCGGGTGCGCTCCTGCTGGGGGCTGCCGAAGATCTCCTCGGCGGTGCCGCGCTCCAGGACCACGCCTCCGTCCAGGAAGCACACCTGGTCCGCGACGTCACGGGCGAAGCCCATCTCGTGCGTGGCCAGCACCATGGTCATGCCCTCGTCCTTCAGATCCCGGACGACGGTGAGAACCTCACCCACGAGTTCCGGATCCAGCGCGGCGGTGATCTCGTCGAACAGCAGCAGCCGGGGCCGTACGGCCAGCGCGCGGACGATCGCGACCCGCTGCTGCTGACCACCGCTCAGCCGGTCCGGGTACTCGGCCGCCTTCGCGCCGAGCCCCAGCCGGTCGAGCAGCTCACGGGCCTGCTGTTCGGCCTCGGCGCGGCCCACACCGTGCACCCGGCGCGGCGCGAGCGTGATGTTGTCCAGCACGGTCATGTGCGGGAAGAGGTTGTACGACTGGAAGACCACACCGATCCGGCGGCGTACGGCGTCCTGGTCGGCCCGAGGGTCGGTGATCTCCTCGCCGTCCAGCCAGATCGCACCGTCGTCGATGTCCTCCAGCAGATTGGCGCAGCGCAGCAGCGTCGACTTGCCTGACCCGGAGGCGCCGATCAGCGCGGTCACCGTGTGCGGGGCGACCTCCAGGTCGACGTCCCGCAGGACGACCGAGTCGCCGAAGGTCTTGCGGACGGACTCCATCCGCAGCACGGGGGCGGCGGTGGGCCCGGAGGTGTCGCTCATATCGTGCCTCCCTGCGCCCGCTGCCGGTCCATCCGGGCCGTGACCCAGTCGGTGAAGCGGGTCATCGGGATGGTCAGGGCGACGAAGACCAGTCCCGCGACGATGTACGGCGTGTAGTTGAGGCTGCGGCCCACGATGATGTCGGCGGCGCGCACCGCGTCGATCGCGCCGCCGATCGAGACCAGACCGGTGTCCTTCTGCAGCGACACCAGGTCGTTGAGGAGAGGGGGCACCTGACGGCGTACGGCCTGGGGGAGCACGACATGGCGCAGCGCCTGCCAATTGGTCAGGCCCAGCGAGCGTGCCGCCGCGCGCTGCGAGGGATGCACGGACTCGATGCCGGCACGGAACACCTCTGCGACGTACGCCGAGTACGTCAGCGTCAGCGCCGTGCCGCCCAGCAGCACCGGGTCGACGGTGACACCCTGGAGCCGCAGCGCGGGGACGCCCAGGACCACGATCATCAGGTTGATGATCAGCGGCAGTCCGCGGAAGAAATCGGTGTACGCGGCGGCCAGCGCCCGCAGTGGGAAGAACACCGGGCCGCGCAGGGTCCGCGCGACGGCGATCAGCATGCCGAGGACCAGCACGGCGACACCGCAGATCAGCAGCAGCCGGACGTTCAGCCAGAGGCCTTCGAGGACCTTGGGCAGCGCCTCGCGCGCGTACTTCGCGCTGAAGAACGTCTCCTTGGTGCGCGGCCAGCCGGGCGCGTTGACGACGACGAGATAGAGGACGACGGCCGTGACGAGGGTCGACAACGCGGCGATGCCCGTCGCGCGGCGGGACCGGGTGCGCTTGTAGCGCTCCCGGTCGATCCGCCGCTGCGACGGGACGTACGTGTCGTCCGCGCCGGGCATGTCGCTGTCGTCGTCCGAGCCCTCCTGGCCGGACTCCTGCTTCACGAAGGTCACTTGAGCACCGGGGCGTCGACGGCGTCGGAGAGCCACTTCTGTTCGATCTTCGCGAGGGTGCCGTCCTCGCGCAGGGCGTCCACGGCGTCCGTCACGCACGACGTCAGGGCGCTGCCCTTGTCGAGGACGAGACCGAACTGCTCCGGTGCGCCGCCCTGGTTCTCGAACTGTCCGACGATCTCGGCGTCCGTCACCTCGGCCGAGGTGATGTAGAAGGCGGTCGGCAGGTCGACGACGATGGCGTCGATCTGGCCGTTCTTCAGCGCGGACTTGGCCTGGTCGTTCTTCGAGTACGCGGCGGCCTCCTGGGCGGGCTTCACCACGTCGTCGATGTAGTTGAGGCTGGTGGTGCCGACCTGGGCGCCGAGGTGCAGTTTCCTGAGGTCCGCGATGCTCGTCGCCTTCGCGGCCTTGGAGTCCTTGAGGGCGATGACGGCCTGGCGGACGTCGTAGTAGCCGGAGGAGAAGTCCACGGCCTTCTTGCGCTCGTCGCTGATCGACACCTGGTTGATGTCGAAGTCGAAGGTCTTCTCACCCGGCGCGAAGGCCTTGTTGAACGGCACGCTCTGCCAGACCACGTCGGCCTTGTCGTAGCCGAGTTGCTTCGCCACGGCGTACGCGACGGCCGACTCGAAGCCCTCGCCGTTCTTGGGGTCGTCGCCCTTGAACCAGGGTTCGTAGGCAGGTGAGTCGGTGGCTATCGTCAGCTTTCCGGAGGCCTCGGTGCTCAACTCGCCCTTGGCGCAGGTCGCCCCGGACGCCGAGGCGGAGGCCGAGCCGGACGCGTCGTTCTCCGGCTGTGGGGCACAGCCCACCGCGACGGCGGCGAGCAGGGCGGCGGTGGCGGCGGAGGCGGCGCGATACGGGGAGCGCGGGTTCCGAGAGGCAGGACGCATGGCGGGAGACTGACAGCGCGACGTCCTGTTTGTCGAGGTCACGTGGGCAATTGTCCGCATAGTGGGAACGCGTGTTGCAATCCAGTGAACGCTCGCTGTGAACCCGCCGGACGCGGTCGCGAGAAGCTCGGGCGGGGCCGCCGGCCGAGGGCGGGGTTGGAGAGGCCGGCGGCCCATCCGCACGGGAGCCGTCATCCCGCGCGGAACTGACTCCAGTGGACTACGCCACGGCGCACGCCGGGAGCGCGCGCGTGGCACCGGTGTGTGTGTTCGATTCACACGGGGCGTGCGAGCTGAGGCCGCGCGCCCCTGAGAAGAGATCTGCCAACTCCCTCCGGTCGGTCGGCAGTTCACCGACCGCAGCGATGACGGTCGGTCATTTCGGCGGTCACTCATGCCGCCCTCCGGTCACCAGCCCCGCGCATGCCATTCCGGAAGGTGCGGACGCTCCGCGCCGAGAGTCGTGTCGTTGCCGTGGCCCGGGTAGACCCAGGTCTCGTCGGGGAGCGCGTCGAAGATCTTCGTCTCGACGTCATGGATCAGGCTGGCGAACGCCTGCGGGTCCTTGCGGGTGTTGCCCACGCCGCCCGGGAAGCCTGGGGGTGCTGGCGACCGCGAGCTCTGGACTGCTTGGCTCTGTTCGCGAGAGGGGGATTCTGGCGCAGATCTCGGGGAGCGGTTGCGGAGTGTCACCGCGACAACAGTGTGAGTTGGGGGTGGTTTGCCGGGATAGTCCAATATTCCAGGCCCTCCCGGGAGTCGTGCCGGCATCGTATGAACCATGGCGGCGATTGACGGCACATCCGAGCCTGACGGCTCTTTCCGCAGTGCTTGTCCGCCCCTTTTGGAGGAAGCGTGGCCGTATCAGGCGGATCGGGTGTGTCCGGAAGGCTTGCCGATGACCGCGGCCCAGGCGCTCGCAATGGGAATGAACTCGCCGGTCCTGCGTGAACTGGCCGGTGTGCTACGTCATGCGGACCCCCGGGGCATCCGTGACACATTCGAGCAGGCTCTCGAGGAAAGGGGGATCGTTCTACCCGATCACCATCTGGCCCGACTGGCCTCACACGGTGAGAACCCAGCGCCCGATCACAACGCGGAAACCTCCTCGGCAGTCCAAGGATGAGGCGGAAGGCCGGGCCCACCATTCAGCGTGCTCAACTTGCCCAACCGCACAGCCGCACGCTCACGCGACACCTCCATGTGAGGCAGCGCCACCCACAGGCGCAAGAAGAACATGAGCGTGAACGCAATGGTGTCCCTGCTCGACCGATCATTCTCCGCAACAGCCTGCTCCACCGCCCCATCTTCAGATGTCCATCCACCATGGCGGTCATCTGGTCATCAACCGGATGCCCCTTCTTGCGGTTGTAAGCGAACCGTCTTTCCTCCGCCAACAGGAACTGAAGCAGACCGAATCGTGCGAACCGCACAGTCGCCTCCCCGCGGTTTTCTACTGTGCCGAGATACTCCATATTGACGAACAGTTCGAACAGCTGACGCGTCACACCGACAGCATGTTCCCAATGGCCATGCTCCGACAAAGACCGCACAGCCTTTAGGCTGTTGATCCCTCGCACAAGGATCTCCGCGTCGAACCGGGTGAGCTGGTTCTCGATATCAGGTGTCTCTAGTACGGCCCTGTCTGCCGCCGACGTCACATCCTCCATCAGCTTGAAGAACGGCCGAAGCCGACCTCGCGGCGAAGAGACGCGCTCCACCTGCGGGTTGCCCGACACCTGCGCGCCCGGACGCTTCCCCTGCTGACTCTCCGCTTCCTACTGGTCGGCACCCCCGGACCATGGCCACCCCAGTCGAGGGTTCGCCTGCCACTTTCCCCGACCCGTACGGCTGTCCCGGAACCCCACCGGCCAGTAGATCAACACCTGAAATCGGCAATGGAATACATAGAAGCGTCCGCTGTATTCACTTCGAAGGAAAACGAATGCTCTCTAGAGGCCATCTCATTTGGCGAGTCTGCGGTAGCAGATGAGAGTGCAGGCGGCGATTCTGTGTCGCACCCGCTCAGTCGGCCGAAGTGTTCTGTGTCGCCTTGCGTGCCTCGGTGAGGGCTCGCTGCCTGAGGTTGCCTCCGAACAACTGAATCGTGGTGGCGGCCAGGATGTCATCCCTGCCGATGGTCCGCCCGTCCCCCCTGCGGGCGGACAGGGCCCGGAGGGAATCCTGGAGGAACGGAGGTGGGGCCGGTTCGCCCGAGATCGCCAGGGTGGCCGTACCGAAACGTTTGACCCCGCCCTCGCGGACGACCAACGCCGCGTCCCGGGCGAGGTCCGTCAGGAACACGCTCGCGATTCCGTCCAGGTCGCGGACCATCGCCGGGACGGCCGTCGCCCCCTGGCTCCGCAACAGCTTCTTGACCCCGGCCTCGAACCTGTGGGCGCCAACCACAGCACTCGGTTTGCGTGACCTGCTGCGCTTACGAGAAGGCGCGATGACTCCCTCGGCGTCGTACAGGACACCGGTCAGGCCTTGAAACGTCGGGCTGTGATCGTACCATTTGTCCCCCACCTCGAGCTCGACGTTCCGGTCGATCGCCGAGAGAAGGTCCCCGGGAATCAGCTTCTTCCGGGCCTCCTCCGCCGCCGCTCTCTTCGCGCCGTCGATGATCTCCGTCAGCACTGTCCGCGTCACCGACGCGGCGGCCCATGCGGCCGACCGAGAGACGTGCATCGAGGTCACGTCCCTGAACACCGCTTTGACGAGAGAAGGCTTGAACGGCGAGACATCCATGACCGAGGCGGTCTTGGGACCGCCGCGCTCAGGGCGTGCGGGCTGTGCGGTCATCGGAAGAAACGCTCCCTAATGTGATCGGTCATGCGCCCCCTTGCTGAAGAACGCAGAGTAGCGGCGCGCTGGTTCTACTGGCAGGCGTACTTCAGGTTCCGTGCCCGGGCCGTGACGACCTCGCCGATCGCCTTGGCCGCAGCGGTCTGATGCCTCTTCAGCGCGAGCACCAGCCGATCCAGATCCCCACCCAGCCCCTCGGCGAAGTAAGCGGGGTGCGACCGAGGTACTCGCCAAAGGGGCAATGGGATGATCTTGAAGCCCTGAGCGCTCGGCCCTCGCATTTCAGAGGGACACGCGCGCTGTTCTGCCAGCGGCAGAACACCGGCCGGACCAGGCTCGAAGATCACTACAGGCCAGGCTCATGACGACGATTACGACGCGCACGGTCGAGTACCCGGCGGACGGTTTGACGATGATCGGGCACCTCGCGCTCCCGACCGGCATCGACCGCCGGCCTGCGGTGCTGCTCGGACCCGAGGGCATGGGGCCCGGCGACGTCGAGCACCGCCGGGCCGATGCCCTCGCCGAGCTGGGATACGTAGCGCTGGCCTTCGACCTTCACGGCGGACGCTATTTGGGCGACCCCGAGGAGATGCTGGCCCGTTGCATACCACTGCTCGCTGATCCCGACCGAATGCGGGGCATCGGCCATGCGGCGCTCGACGTGTTGCGCACCGAACCGCGGACCGACCCCGACCGGATCGCCGCCGTCGGCTACGGCACCGGGGGCGCCATCGGGCTGGAACTCGGGCGCGACGGCGTCAACCTGCGCGCGATCGGGACAGTCAACGCACTGACCACGGGCCGACCGGGCGAGGCGGCGCGCATTCGCTGCCCAGTGTGGGCCGGGGTCGGGTCGGAAGACCCGATCATGCCGCCCGCGCAACGGAACGCGTTCACCGCCGAGATGCAGGCCGCGGGCGTCGACTGACGCCTCACTGTCTACGGCGGCGCCTTGCACGCCTTCCATCACCCGCCGGTCGACCACCCCGCGGTCCCCGGCGTCGGCTACCACCCACAGCACGCGCAGCGAGCCTGGCGCGACGTCGTCGACCTGCTCGCCGAGTGCCTGCCCGTGACGGAGGATCTGGGGGCATGACCCCGGCAACAGCCTGGCGCCAGGCCTGGCCCGCGTCGGGCACGGCAAGGTTCTCGTCCGGCTCGGCGACCCACCGTCGCCCGGCCCCGCCCCGTTCGACGCAATGCTGCTCAACTATCTGGGGCAGCGACCGAACACCAAGACCGCGACCAACCTCAATGCCCGATGGCTCTTCCCCGGCCGCCGGGCCGGACAGCCCATGACCCCGGAAGGCATGGCACCTCGGCTCCGCCGGCTGGGCTTCCCGACCCGGCCAGGACGCACAGTGGCGATCCGCCAACTCGTCCTCCAAGCCCCGGACCCAGTGATCGCCCGGATGCTCGGCGACAACGACGACCACACCACCCGTCTCGCCGAAGAGGCCGGAGGAACCTGGAAACGTTATGCCCCCGGGGATCACGCAAGGTGACCCGCGCTCAGCGACGGATGCGGGAAGCCGGTCACGCACGGCCTTCGTCGCCCCGCAGGTACGCTCCCGCACGTGCTGCAGCCACTGCGGCCTCGGCGGCCTGGTCTGCGGCGGCTTCGTCGAGTCGGTCGTTGCTGGTCAGCAAGCGGTAGTAGAGGGGGGCGGAGACAGCGCGGATTACCTCGTGGACATCGGTGCCCTCGGGCACCTCGCCCCGGTCGATGGCCTGTTGGACGCATGGTGCCCACTCCTTGACGCGGATGTCGTAGAAGCGGTGCAGGGCCTCGGCTGTCTTCGCCTCGCAGGTGGCGGCGGCGACCACTGCCTTGAACAGCGCTCCTTGCCGCGGGTCGGCCAGGGTGCGCTGCACGAGCCGGGCGTTGGCCTTGAGGTCACCGAGCAGCGAGCCGGTCTCGGTACGCGGCAGTGACTGCTCGGCCATCTCCACAAGCAAGTCAGCCACCAAGCTGGTCACCGTTCCCCAGCGGCGGTAGACGGTGGTCTTGCCCACCTCGGCACGGCGCGCGATGTCGGCGAGGTCCAGGTGGGCAAAGCCATGCTCCGCCAAGGCGTCCCCAGCCGCCTGCAGCACCGACGCCCGCACCCGCGCCGTGCGCCCTCCAGGACGGACGGTCCCCGGATCCGCACCCTCAAACCCCATAACGGGACTCCAGTTTCGTTAACCACTCGCGCCTGCTACGTTGAGACACCACGCTAACGGAACTTTAAGCCCATTAGTTAGGTGCGGGCGACGAGAGAGGAACAGCCATGGAATACAGGCGGCTGGGCGCATCCGGCCTCAAGGTCCCTGCACTCAGTTTCGGCGCCGGCACGTTCGGCGGCCAGGGGCCGCTGTTCGGTGCCTGGGGCAACACCGATGCGCACGAAGCACGCCGTCTCGTGGACATCTGCCTCGACGCCGGGATCACGATGTTCGACACCGCCGACGTCTACTCCAGCGGGGCCTCCGAGGAGGTGCTGGGCGAAGCGATCAAAGGCCGCAGGGACCAGGTGATCGTGTCCACCAAGACCGGCCTGCCGATGGGTGACGGTCCAGGCGATGCGGGCTCCTCTCGTTCGCGCCTGATCACCGCATGTGAGGACGCCCTGCGCCGGCTCGGCACGGACTACCTTGACTTGTTCCAGCTGCACGCCTTTGACGCCGGCACGCCGATCGAGGAAGTCCTGTCCGCACTCGACGATCTCGTACGAGCAGGGAAGGTCCGCTACCTCGGCATCTCCAACTTCTCCGGCTGGCAGGCGATGAAGTCCCTCGCGAGCGCGGAGAGGTACGGCCACCCGCGCTACGTCGCACATCAGGTCTACTACTCACTCATCGGCCGCGACTACGAATGGGAGTTGATGCCCCTCGGGCTCGATCAGGGCCTCGGAGCCCTCGTCTGGAGCCCGCTCGGCTGGGGCCGGCTCACCGGCAAAGTCCGCCGCGGCCGGCCGCTACCGGCCAACAGCCGACTGCACCATACCGCCGACTACGGCCCGCCGGTGGAGGACGAACACCTCTACCGCGTGGTCGAGGCCCTCGACGAGATCGCGCAGGAGACCGGCAAAAGCATTCCGCAGATCGCCATCAACTGGCTGCTGCAGCGACCGACCGTCTCCTCCGTCATCATCGGCGCCCGCGACGAGAACCAGCTTCGCCAGAACCTCGGTGCCGTCGGCTGGACGCTCACGCCCGACCAGATGGCGAAGCTCGATGCGGCGAGCGGCAAGACAGCGCCCTACCCGTACTTCCCTTACCAGCGCCAGGAAGGCTTCGCCCGCCTCAACCCACCAGCTGTCGCGCCTCCGCCCGCTGCATGACATCCGCGTCAAGCAGCTGGAGCGTATAGCCGCGCGTCCCAGACTCGGACTGGGAGGCTCCCTCGCTCAACGCCTGCCCGGGCCTGGACAGCTGCGGTGACAGCCTCTCCGCCTGTCCGTCAACTTGTCGGCACGACCACAGACGGTGACCAGAGAACCTCCTGCAGAGAGGAATACGCGACAGCCGAATACGCGAGGTCGCCAGTGCTGGACCCCTAAGCGACCGTCCCGGGCCCTTCACGGCCCACCTGATGGAAGGCCTTCGCGGGGAACGTGCACGACGTCGCATTGCCCAGGATGATCCGGCGTTGGAGGAGGTAGCGGCGGTGCGCTTTGACCGCGCTCCGGTTACCCCAGTCCCAGGGGAACCGTTTTCGTGCGGCCTGCCGGGCGAGCCGGTTCAGCTGGCGGTTCAGGCGGACGGCGTCGTTCAGGTCGAAGGCCCAGACCCGCGCGATCCATGTCCGGTACCGGAGGAGTCGTGTTTTGGAGACGGTGGTACCGAACAGGAACGGGCGTGGGCCGGGCAGCTTACGACGGACAGGCACAAGGGCAATCCTCTTCCGAGTTCCTGGCCGGTGTCGGCCATAGCCGTCTCCGCGCTCCTGGGCGAAGCCGAGCAGAAGGACATCTGCGAGGCCACGGGGTACACCCGCCAGTAGGTGCGCCGAATCGTGAACACGGAGACGCTGGCGGATGGCTGACCTGTCGCAGGTGTCTATGGCCGTCATCGTCGATGGCGGCCGTCTCCTGCTGGTCCGACGCAGCGTGGCCGAGGGGGAACTGCTGTGGGCGCTACCTGGCGGCAAGGTTGAAGCCGACGAGACTGCGCCGGGTCAGCTGTCCGAGAGGCGCAGGAAGAGACCTGCGTCTCCGTGGAGGCGATCAAGTCCCTTGGTGGGCGGATCCATCCGGATACCGGCCGACGCATCGCCCACGTGGCTTGCCGGGTCCTCCGAGGCGAAGCCGGAACGGCCTCCCTGCGGGAAGTCTCCGCCGTCGCCTGGGTCACCCTCGAACAGATTCCCGAGTATGTGCCGCGCGGGCTCTACGCGCCCGCCCTGGCCTATGTAGCGGACGGCGCAGCGCCGGGCGTCTGAAAGCTGGCGAGGTGACGACGACCAGCAGCTCCTCGACGAGATTCACCGGCGTGCATATGTGGTTGGGGACGACAGCGACTCTTGCCTCCCATCACGGGACCCGTCCGGATGATCATGGCAGGTCGGCGGACCAGTGCCGCTCACACACGACGCCATCCAGGCCCTGCCGAACTGGCGGACCGCCGCCTACCTGCGCGACCTGCTCATGGACAGCGGCGTCCTGCCTCACCTCGACCGTCGACTCCTGCTGTTCGAGCGGTGGCTCGCCCAGCGAATCGCCACCACCGAGAACACCGAACACGCCCGCATGCTCCAGCACTTCGCCACCTGGCACCAGCTCCGCAAGCTCCGCGCCAAGGCGGCCAGGAGCCCGCTGGGCACCAGCACGACGCAGGAATCCCGTCAGCAGATCACCCAGGCAGGCGCCTTCCTGGTCTGGCTCGCCGCCCGACACGTCACGCTGGACGCCTGCACCCAGACCGATCTCGATGCCTGACACGCGGAGAAGTACGCCACCCGGCGCCCCGCACAGTCATTCCTGCGCTGGTGCATGGAGACCCGCCGGATGCCGCGGCTGACCATCCCGAACCGCCCGACCACCAACCCCCAGCCGATGGGCCAACACCAGCGCATCACCGCCCTGCAACGGGTCCTCGCCGACGACAGCAGCTCGCCGAGAGTCCGGCTCGCCGCCTGTCTGGTCCTGCTGTTCGCCCAGCCCGTACAGCCGGATCGTCCGCATGGTCACCGACGATGTTGTCCACGACGGCCAGCATGTCGTACTCCGACTCGGCGATCCGCCCACCCCAGTCCCCGAGCCGGTGGCCGTCCTCCTGCTCGACTACCTCCAGGCCCTGCCCGGCAAGACCCCTGCCATCAACCAGGATTCACCCTGGCTCTTCCCAGGCCGCCGCCCGAGCCAGCCGATGAACCCCGGCACTTTGCGTGACGCGCTCCGGCAAACTCGGCGTCCCGGCCGAGAAGGGCCGCACCTCGGCCATCCGCCAGCTCGTCCTTCAGGCCCCGGCGCCCGTCATCGCCCAGGCACTGGACTACCACGACAAGAGCACCACCCGCATCGCCACTGAGGCCGGAGCCCCTTGGAAGAACTACGCACCCGGCGACCACAAACGCTGAACGGCCCCCTCGAACTACGCGCCCGGCGAAAGATCACACCACTCGGCTGCCTTCGCCCCACAGTGGTGACCATGCTGAACCGAGTAGCCGTTCTGTCCGACATTCACGGAGTCCTGCCGGCCCTGGAGGCAGTACTCGCCGAACCAGACGTCAGCACTGCCGATCACGTCGTGCTGACCGGCGACATCACCGCCGGCCCGCAACCGACCCAGGTCCTCGACCTGCTGACCAGCTTCGGTGACCGCGTCGTCTGGATCAGCGGCAACGCCGACCGCGAACTCCTCGAATACCGCCGGGGGCAACGCGAAACGATCCCCGATCCGATCGTCCCCTGGGCAGCCGAACAGCTCCGCGAGGACCATCTCGACCTTCTCAGCTCGCTTCCACGATCACTCTCCCTGTCCGTGAACGGCCTGGGAAAGGTGCTGTTCTGCCATGCCACCCCTCGCGACGACGAGGAGGTCGTCCTGGTCGACTCCCGCCTCGACCGCTGGGAGGAAGTCTTTGACGGACTCGATGCCGATATTCGCACCGTGGTCTGCGGCCACACCCACATGCCGTTCGTCCGCCTCGCTCACGGCCGACTCGTGATCAACCCCGGCAGCATCGGCATGCCCTACGGACGAACCGGAGCGCACTGGGCCCTCCTGGGCCCGGGCGTCGAACTCCGCACCACGCACTTCGACCTCCAAGCCGCAGCCACCCAGCTCAGCCAGGACTCGTCCTACCCCGACATCACCGAATGGGCCGACTACTTCCTGCACGCTCGCGCGACCGACGCCGACGCCCTCACAGCCTTCGCACCACGGGACGGGCGCGACCACAGCCCGTGACACCCGCTCCCCATCCACGACAGCGGGCAGCCGAACACCGACTACACGATCAACGACGCCTACCAATCCCACCCACGGTCACTGCTGCCCGCGTCGGTGACGGAGCTCTGGACGCCACCGTCCGTGGGGCTGATGCTGCCCGAGCGTCGACAGGCCGACGCGCGACCGCCCCCGCTTCGGTTTTCGAAACGGGGGCGGTCGTCGTTGGACGGTTACCAGCCTCGTGCGCGCCACTCCGCGAGGTGGGGCCGCTCCGTGCCGAGGGTGGTGTCGTTGCCGTGGCCGGGGTAGACCCAGGTCTCATCGGGCAGGACGTCGAATACCTTGGTCTCCAGGCCGTCCATCAGGGAGTTGAACTCTTTCGGACGTGTTGTCCGGCCAGGACCGCCCGGGAAGAGGCAGTCCCCTGTGAACACATGCGGATGTCCGTGCGGGTCGTCGTAGACCAGGGCGATCGAACCCGGCGTGTGACCCACCAGATGGCGTGCGGTGAGCTCCACGCGCCCCACCCGGATCGTGTCCCCGTCCTCGACGAGGACGTCGGTCGCCACCGGGATGCCCTCGGCGTCGTCCCGGCCCGCGTATGTGCGTGCCCCCGTGGCCGACACCACCTCGGCGAGCGCCTGCCAGTGGTCGCCGTGCTGATGCGTGGTGACGACGGACGCGATCCCGTCGGCGCCGATCAGTGTGAGCAGGGTGTCGGCGTCGTTCGCGGCGTCGATCAGCAACTGCTCGTCGGTGGCCCGGCAGCGCAGCAGATAGGCGTTGTTGTCCATCGGGCCGACCGCGACCTTGGAGATCATCAGGTCGGGCAGCTCGTGCACATCCGCAGGGCCGCCGACCTTCACTGCTCCGCTGTACGTCATGACCATCAGTCTAGGTCGCGGGGAACAGGTGGCGTCGCTACAACGGGGGCAGCACGGGGAGCGGCCCGCCCTCCACGGTCAGAGCGGCTCCGTCCCGACGTCCGGCCAGCCATCCGAGCAGTACCGGCGCGGGCCCCGCAACCGTGACCTCGGGAGCGGAAGCGGCCCTACCGGTGTTCCACGCGCGCGTGCCGTCCGTCACCCGGGTGGGAGGCACCTCTGGATGCCCGCTGAAGCGGTCGGTGAGGAAGTCGATCTCCCGTTCCACGAACTCCCCCGGCAGATCCTCCAGCTCGTACCCGATCCCGAGGTCCACGTGGTGCAGCTCGGCCTCCACCCACCGCCTGAACGGCACCCGGGACGCGGAATCCGTCACCCCGTTGCGCAGCTCCACGGTCCGCGACCAGTCCGCGGGCGCGGCCGCCGCCTCCTGGAAACGGGCCGCACTCTCGCGTACGTCGGTGAGCTGGACCTCCAGGGGGCGCGGCGCGTCCCGCTCGATGTCGGCGTCCCGCGCCTCCCCGGAGACATACATGGGGCGGCCCTGGAGGACGTTCACGAGCGCGTCCGCGTTGCGGGCGAGGTGGGCGAGGACATGGCCGCGGCTCCAGCCGGGCAGCCGTGACGGCTCGGCGACGGTGGCGTTGTCCAATTCGGCGGCTGCGGTGAGGAGCCGGTCGGTCGCCTCACGTACAGAGTCCAGGTCACGTGCGTGATCCATCATGACGCCGACCCTAGCTCCGCCACACCTTCGGGTGAAGGTGGCTGACCACGGCCGCAAATCGAATGCACGTGCTATATGGTCGAGTCCTGCGTCGGGCATGCTTGAAGGCCCGGGATTGTTGTGGAACGGGGAAACAGGACCGGCGCTGTCAGTGGCTCCCCCTAGTCTGTGAAGGACGGGGGCTCCGCTCCTGCTCACTTCACTCAAGAAAGGTGCGGACCGGCGTGGCCGACCGTCTCATCGTCCGTGGCGCGCGCGAGCACAACCTCAAGAACGTCTCGCTCGACCTCCCACGAGACTCGCTCATCGTCTTCACGGGCCTGTCCGGGTCGGGCAAGTCCTCGCTGGCCTTCGACACGATCTTCGCCGAGGGGCAGCGCCGCTACGTCGAGTCGCTCTCCTCGTACGCCCGGCAGTTCCTCGGTCAGATGGACAAGCCGGACGTGGACTTCATCGAGGGGCTGTCCCCGGCGGTCTCCATCGACCAGAAGTCGACCTCGCGCAACCCGCGCTCGACGGTCGGCACGATCACCGAGGTCTACGACTACCTGCGTCTGCTCTTCGCGCGCATCGGCAAGCCGCACTGCCCCCAGTGCAGCCGCCCGATCTCGCGCCAGTCGCCGCAGGCCATCGTCGACAGGGTCCTGGAGCTGCCGGAGGGGAGCCGCTTCCAGGTGTTGTCGCCGCTGGTGCGCGAGCGCAAGGGCGAGTTCGTCGACCTCTTCGCCGATCTCCAGACCAAGGGTTACAGCCGTGCGCGGGTGGACGGCGAGACCGTCCAGCTCTCCAACCCACCCACCCTGAAGAAGCAGGAGAAGCACACCATTGAGGTGGTCATCGACCGCCTCACGGTGAAGGACTCCGCCAAGCGCCGCCTCACGGACTCCGTGGAGACCGCGCTCGGTCTCTCCGGCGGCATGGTCGTGCTCGACTTCGTCGACCTCCCCGAGGACGACCCCGAGCGCGAGCGCATGTTCTCGGAGCACCTGTACTGCCCGTACGACGACCTGTCCTTCGAGGAGCTGGAGCCCCGCTCCTTCTCCTTCAACTCGCCCTTCGGCGCCTGCCCCGACTGCAGCGGCATCGGTACGCGCATGGAGGTCGACCCCGAGCTGATCGTCCCGGACGAGGACAAGTCGCTCGACGAGGGCGCCATCCACCCCTGGTCGCACGGACACACCAAGGACTACTTCGGCCGCCTCATCGGAGCTCTCGCGGACGCGTTGGGATTCCGGACCGACATCCCCTTCGCCGGTCTCCCGCAGCGCGCGAGGAAGGCCCTGCTGTACGGCCACAAGACCCAGATCGAGGTGCGTTACCGCAACCGGTACGGCCGCGAGCGGGTGTACACGACGGCCTTCGAAGGCGCCGTCCCCTTCGTGAAGCGGCGGCACAGCGAGGCCGAGAGCGACGCCAGCCGGGAGCGCTTCGAGGGCTACATGCGCGAGGTGCCCTGCCCCACCTGCGAGGGCACCCGCCTGAAGCCGATCGTCCTCGCGGTCACGATCATGGAGAAGTCGATCGCCGAGGTCTCCGCCATGTCGATCAGCGACTGCGCGGACTTCCTGGGCGAGCTGAAGCTCAACGCCCGCGACAAGAAGATCGCCGAGCGGGTGCTGAAGGAGGTCAACGAAAGGCTGCGGTTCCTGGTCGACGTCGGCCTCGACTACCTGTCGCTGAACCGCGCGGCCGGCACGCTCTCCGGCGGCGAGGCACAGCGCATCCGCCTGGCCACCCAGATCGGCTCCGGCCTCGTCGGCGTCCTCTACGTCCTCGACGAGCCGTCCATCGGGCTCCACCAGCGGGACAACCACCGGCTGATCGAGACCCTGGTCCGGCTGCGCGACATGGGCAACACGCTCATCGTCGTAGAACACGACGAGGACACGATCAAGATGGCCGACTGGATCGTCGACATCGGCCCCGGCGCCGGCGAGCACGGCGGCAAGGTCGTGCACAGCGGCTCCCTGAAGGAGCTGCTCGTCAACGACGAGTCGCAGACCGGGCAGTACCTCGCGGGAAGGAAGGCCATCCCGCTGCCCGACATACGCCGCCCGCTCGACCCGACCCGGCAGCTCACGGTGCACGGCGCCCGGGAGAACAACCTCCAGGACATCGACGTGTCCTTCCCGCTGGGCGTCTTCACCGCCGTCACCGGTGTGTCCGGCTCCGGCAAGTCGACGCTGGTCAACGACATCCTGTACACGCACCTGGCCCGCGAGCTGAACGGCGCGAGGAACGTCCCCGGGCGCCACACGCGCGTGGACGGCGACGACCTCGTCGACAAGGTCGTGCACGTCGACCAGTCGCCCATCGGCCGTACCCCCCGGTCCAACCCGGCGACGTACACCGGTGTCTTCGACCATGTGCGCAAGCTGTTCGCCGAGACCACCGAGGCGAAGGTCCGTGGTTATCTACCCGGCCGCTTCTCCTTCAACGTCAAGGGCGGCCGCTGCGAGAACTGCGCGGGCGACGGCACCATCAAGATCGAGATGAACTTCCTCCCGGACGTCTACGTCCCGTGCGAGGTCTGCCACGGCGCCCGGTACAACCGGGAGACCCTGGAGGTCCACTACAAGGGCAAGTCCATCGCAGATGTGCTGAACATGCCGATCGAGGAGGCCACGGGCTTCTTCGAGGCGGTCCCCGCGATCGCCCGCCACCTCAACACGCTGAAGGACGTCGGCCTCGGCTACGTCCGGCTCGGCCAGTCCGCGACCACCCTGTCCGGCGGTGAGGCCCAGCGCGTCAAGCTCGCCAGTGAGCTGCAGCGCCGCTCCACCGGCCGTACGGTCTACGTCCTGGACGAGCCGACCACGGGTCTGCACTTCGAGGACATCAGCAAGCTCCTCAAGGTGCTGTCCGGCCTGGTCGACAAGGGCAACACGGTCATCGTCATCGAGCACAACCTCGACGTCATCAAGACCGCCGACTGGGTCGTCGACATGGGTCCCGAGGGCGGTGCGGGCGGTGGCCTCGTCATCGCCGAGGGCACACCCGAACAGGTCGCCGGGGTACCGGCCAGCCACACGGGCAAGTTCCTGAGGGACATCCTCGGCGCCGACCGGATCAGCGACGCCGCCCCGGTGAAGGCCCCGCGCAAGACCGCGGCCAGGAAGACGGTCGCGGCCAGGTCGACGGCGACGAAGGCGACGACGGCCCGGACGACCAAGGGTGCCGCCAACAACGCGGCGACCAAGCAGGCGGCCGCGGTCACGAAGAAGGCCACTCCCGCGAAGAAGACCACGCGGGCACGCAAGGCCTGAGACACACGGGCGACAGGTCCGAAGAAATCGGGAAAAGGTCGGTGCCCCGCGGGAACTCCCCGCGGGGCACCGACCGTTGCACAGTCAGCCGCCCCGCCCCTGCGTTTCGATGAACCGCATGTCCAACTGAACCTTGACAAGATCACCGAGAAGTCCGGTCCCGAAGTCCAGGCCGAAGTCGCCGCGCCGGATCTCACCCGTGGCCTCGAACCCGGCACGCCTTCCCTGTCGCCCGGGGGAGTCCACCGCACCGCCGAACTCGACGGCCAGCGTCACCGGACGCGTCACGTCCCCGATGGTCAGGTCGCCCGCCATCGACCAGTCCTCGCCCTTTCCGGACACCCGAGTCGAGCGGAACGTCATCGTCGGACGTTTCTCCACGTCGAGCAGTTCCGCCGAGCGGGTGTGCGCGTCACGGTCCGCGTTCCCGGTGTCGATGGACGCGAGCGCGATCTCGGCACTCACCCTCACGTCGTCGGCCGACCCACCGACATGCAGCTCGGCCTTCACCTCGCCGAAGCGGCCGCGCACTTTCGTGATCCCGAGGTGGCGGATGGTGAAGTTGACGGACGAGTGAAGGGGGTCGAGCTCCCAGTCGCCGGGCGCCAGTGGAAGCGTGGCGCGCGAGGTGGCGGAGGTGTCGGGAGAGTTGTCGTGAGTCATACCTCCAGCCTGCGCCGGCGGCGACGCGAGAGGGAGGCCGGGCGGCGTAGTGACATGGCCACCCTCCGTGAGCCTTAACAGTTCCTCCCCCGGGAGTGCCTCTCCCGCGAGTGCCCCCAGGCGGGACGTACTGCAACCAGGAGTGGCGTAAATGCTTGCGCAAGCGCCTACGCCGCCGGGCGCCCCTTCAGAACCTCGGCCCCGTCTGTCCGCCAGCCCCTCACTCCCAGTCCCATCCGATCCCCAGGAACCCCGTCCGCACGCGCGGTTCCACGAGGTGGACCGAGTGGTGGAGGGCGCTCAGCGGGAGGTCCTGGCGGGCGGTGCGCGGGGCGGCCGTGGAGTGCTGGGTGAAGCGGTGGCAGCGGAGTGGGAGCGCGCGTTCGTCGAACCGCACCTGAAGGGCGTACTGGCCGCCGGCGGAACGGAAGCCGCGGACGTACTCGGTGGAGGCGCCGGCGGTGCCGTCGTCGACCCCGTAGCGGAAGAGGAACGTATCGCCGGTGCGCAGCAGGGTGTCGAAGAGGAGTTCCGCGACGAGGACGCCGGAGTCGCCGTCCCAGCGCACGCGGCCCGCACGGCAGTTCTCCAGGGCGCGCACGGTCATCCGCTCGGGCGCACAGCCCGGGTCGCCGTGGTGGACGGCCACATAGCGGTCCACGCCGTCCTTGTGGGCGCGCACGATGTGCTGGGACTCGCGGCCGAGCAGTTCCCGGCCCGCGCCGACGTGTACCCGCTCGTGGTGGCCGATGGTGTGCACCCCGCCGTCGAGCGGTGTCTCCAACTCGCCCAGCAGACGTTCCAGCGCACCCGAGGCGGCCACCAGGGAGCGGTACGAGCGGCCCGTGGGGCCCTGCCGGGCGGAGTGCCCGTCGGCCTGGGCGAGCAGGCGGATCAGTGACTCGTCCGGGAGTTCGAGGATCTCCTCCAGGGCGCGGACGGCCCGCAGCGACTCGGGGCGCTGGGGGCGGCGGGCCCCCTGCTGCCAGTAACTGAGGCTCGTGACGCCGACCTTGACCCCGTAGCGCGACAGATGGTGCTGCACGCGCTGCAGCGGCAGTCTCCGCGCGGCGATCGCGGCGCGCAGCGCGACATGGAAGGGGCCGCCCCGCAGGGCGGATTCCAACTCCGCCGTGGCGACGTCCGCGACGTCCGCGACGTCCGCGTGCTCTGTGGCGTGCGGCATGCAGGGGGCCTTTCTGTGAGGGGGCGCGACGGCCGACCGGACCGCTCGCACGGACCGATCGGGGACGTCCGGTGGACGCGTGGGACGGCCGGCGTCCCCGCGTCCCCGCGTCCCGACGTCACGTCTTCACACCCGTACGACGGCGTTCGGTCCCGAGTTCCCCCGCATTGAAGCGTGTTGACCAAGCCCGGACAACACCTGGTGCGCGACATGGCCGGACAGCACCGCCCGGGGCATCCGCCGTGCCTGGGCCAGGGGGCGGGTCCCCGCGAGGCCCCGTGTCGCTTTCCCCCGGCGACGACGACTCGGCGACGATCCCCGCACCGGGCGTCACCGCCCACGCAGCGTCAGGGCTTCGCTGCGCAGGGTGGCTCCGCTCTGTCCACGGGGCCGTCGTGATGTCGGTGGCCGCCAGTAGGGTGTGAAACATGGCCGACCCCTCCAGCTACCGCCCCAAGCCGGGACAGATCCCGGACTCTCCCGGGGTGTACAGATTCCGTGACGAGCACCGCCGGGTGATCTACGTCGGGAAGGCGAAGAGCCTGCGCCAACGCCTGGCGAACTACTTCCAGGACCTGGCCGGTCTCCACCCCCGCACCCGCACGATGGTCACCACGGCCGCCTCCGTGGAGTGGACCGTCGTGTCCACGGAGGTCGAGGCGCTCCAGCTGGAATATTCGTGGATCAAGGAGTTCGACCCCCGGTTCAACGTCAAGTACCGCGACGACAAGAGCTACCCGTATCTCGCGGTCACGATGAACGAGCAGTACCCGCGCGTGCAGGTGATGCGCGGTCACAAGAAGAAGGGCGTCAGGTATTTCGGGCCGTACGCGCACGCGTGGGCGATCCGCGACACCGTCGACCTCCTCCTGCGTGTCTTTCCCGTCCGGACCTGCTCGGCCGGTGTGTTCAAGAACGCGACCCGCACCGGCCGCCCCTGCCTGCTCGGCTACATAGGCAAGTGCTCGGCCCCCTGCGTCGACCGGATCTCCGCCGAGGAGCACGTGGAACTGGCCGAGGAGTTCAGCGACTTCATGGCCGGCCGTACGGGCACGTACATCCGCCGCCTCGAGAAGCAGATGATGGACGCGGCCGAGGAGATGGAGTACGAGCGGGCCGCCCGCCTGCGCGACGACATCGAGGCCCTGAAGAAGGCCATGGAGAAGAACGCGGTCGTGCTCGCCGACGCGACCGACGCCGACCTGATCGCCGTCGCCGAGGACGAGCTGGAGGCCGCCGTCCAGATCTTCCACGTACGCGGCGGACGCGTGCGCGGCCAGCGCGGCTGGGTCACCGACAAGGTCGAGGCCGTCACCACCGCCGACCTCGTCGAACACGCGCTCCAGCAGCTCTACGGCGAGGAGACCGGTGACTCGGTGCCCAAGGAGGTCCTCGTCCCGGCGCTGCCCGCCCCCGTCGAGCCCGTCCAGGAGTGGCTCACCGGGCGCCGCGGATCCAACGTCTCCCTGCGCATTCCGCAGCGCGGCGACAAGAAGGCACTCATGGAGACCGTCGCGCGCAACGCCCAGCAGTCGCTCGTCCTGCACAAGACCAAGCGCGCCTCCGACCTCACCACCCGCTCCCGTGCCCTGGAGGAGATCGCCGACGCCCTCGACCTGGACAGCGCCCCCCTGCGGATCGAGTGCTACGACATCTCGCACCTCCAGGGCGACGACGTCGTGGCCTCCATGGTCGTCTTCGAGGACGGGCTGGCCCGCAAGAGCGAGTACCGCCGCTTCCAGATCAAGGGCTTCGAGGGCCAGGACGACGTCCGGTCCATGCACGAGGTGATCACCCGCCGCTTCAGGCGCTATCTCGCCGAGAAGGAGAAGACCGGCGAGTGGGTCGACGACTCCGCGGAGCCCCGGAACGGTTCCGACGCCGCCGCGGATGGGCTCGACAACTCCACGAACGGCCTCGACAGCTCCCTGAACGGCCTCGGCGGCCCCCTGAGCGGCCTCAAGGACGACGACGGCCGCCCCAAGCGCTTCGCCTACCCGCCTCAGCTGGTCGTCGTCGACGGCGGGCAGCCGCAGGTCGCCGCCGCCCGCAGAGCCCTCGACGACCTCGGTATCGACGACATCGCCGTCTGCGGCCTCGCCAAGCGGCTGGAGGAGGTCTGGCTGCCCGGGGACGACGACCCGGTGGTGCTGCCCCGCACCAGCGAGGGCCTGTATCTGCTCCAGCGCGTCCGCGACGAGGCCCACCGCTTCGCGATCACCTACCAGCGCAGCAAGCGCGCCAAGCGATTCCGGGCGAGCCCCCTGGACGACGTGCCCGGCCTCGGGGAGGCTCGAAAGCAGGCGCTGCTCAAGCACTTCGGTTCGCTGAAGAAGTTGCGCTCCGCCACGATCGACGAGATCTGCGAGGTCCCCGGCATAGGCCGAAAGACCGCCGAGACGATCGCCGCGGCCCTGGCACAGGCCGCCCCGGCCGCACCCGCCGTGAACACGGCCACCGGAGAGATCATTGAAGAAGAGGAGCCCGGCACTCCGCCGGGCTCTCCGGAGGAGCCCGTGGCCGCGGGCGCCCAGAGCGAGCGACGGGGCCAGGAGAGATGACCGAGCACGAAGCGCGCCCCCAAGAAGCGCACGAAGAGCACACAGCACAGCACGAGGACGCCCACAAGGAAACGGGCGACCATGCCTCGCAGCACCCAGCGGCACAGGAAGACGGAGCACAAGTGAGTACGGGCATCGAAACAGCCGGGGTCCCCGAGGCGGCCATCCCCGAGCTGGTGATCATCTCCGGCATGTCCGGTGCCGGCCGGTCGACGGCCGCCAAGTGTCTGGAGGACCTCGGCTGGTTCGTCGTCGACAACCTCCCGCCCGCGCTGATCCCCACCATGGTGGAGCTCGGCGCCCGCTCCCAGGGCAACGTGGCGCGCATCGCGGTCGTCGTCGACGTGCGCGGCCGCCGCTTCTTCGACAACCTCCGCGACTCCCTCTCCGAGCTGGAGACGAAGAACGTCACCCGGCGGATCGTGTTCCTGGAGTCCTCCGACGAGGCCCTCGTCCGCCGCTTCGAGTCGGTGCGCCGCCCGCACCCCCTCCAGGGCGACGGCCGCATCGTCGACGGCATCGCCGCCGAGCGCGAGCTGCTGCGCGAGCTGCGCGGCGACGCCGACCTGGTGATCGACACCTCCAGCCTGAACGTGCACGAGCTGCGCGCCAAGATGGACGCCCAGTTCGCCGGCGAGGAGGAGCCCGAGCTGCGGGCCACCGTCATGTCCTTCGGCTTCAAGTACGGCCTCCCGGTCGACGCCGACCTGGTCGTGGACATGCGCTTCCTGCCCAACCCGCACTGGGTCCCGGAGCTGCGCCCCTTCACCGGCCTCAACGAGGAGGTCTCGGCGTACGTCTTCAACCAGCCCGGCGCCAAGGAGTTCCTCGACCGCTACACGGAGCTCCTCCAGATGATCGCCGCAGGCTACCGCCGCGAGGGCAAGCGGTACGTGACCATCGCGGTCGGCTGCACCGGCGGAAAGCACCGCTCGGTCGCCACCTCCGAGAAGCTCGCCGCCCGCCTCGCCTCCCAGGGCGTCGAGACCGTGGTCGTGCACCGGGACATGGGGCGCGAGTGAGCGGACGTGCCGCGTCGCGGCTGAGCAGGCTGCGCCGGGTCACCCCCGAGGGCCGCGCGGGCAGACCCGCAGAGGCCCGCGGGGCAAGGCCGCGCCGCCGGGGTGCCCAGCCCAAGGTCGTCGCCCTCGGCGGCGGCATGGGCCTGTCCGCCTCGCTCGCCGCCCTCCGCCGGATCACCGGCGACCTCACGGCCGTCGTCACCGTGGCCGACGACGGCGGCTCCAGCGGGCGCCTCCGCGACGAGCTGGGCGTGCTCCCGCCCGGCGACCTGCGCAAGGCCCTGGCCGCGCTGTGCGGCGACGACGACTGGGGCCAGACCTGGGCACGGGTCATCCAGCACCGCTTCCAGTCCAAGGGCGACCTGCACGAGCACGCGGTCGGCAACCTGCTGATCGTCGCCCTGTGGGAACAGCTCGGCGACCACGTCCAGGCCCTCGACCTGGTCGGCAGACTCCTGGGCGCCCAGGGCCGGGTCCTGCCCATGTCGGCCGTCCCCCTGGAGCTCCAGGCCCTGGTCAAGGGCCACGACCCGGCGCGCCCGGACGACGTCGACACCGTACGGGGACAGGCCACCGTCGCCCTCACTCCCGGCGAGGTGCAGTCCGTGCATGTCGTGCCGCACGACCCGCCCGCCGTCCCCGAGGCCGTCGAGGCGGTGCTGGACGCCGACTGGGTGGTGCTCGGCCCCGGCTCCTGGTTCTCCTCGGTGATCCCGCACCTGCTCGTGCCCGAGTTGCTCGACGCGCTCACGCAGACCAAGGCCCGCCGGGTACTCTCGCTGAACCTCGCGCCGCAGCCGGGAGAAACCGATGGGTTCTCCCCGCAGCGTCATTTGGAGGTTTTGGCACGACACGCCCCTAAACTCGCCCTGGACGTGGTGCTGGCCGACGAGGCCGCCGTGCCCGATCGCGACTTGCTGACCGACGCCGCCACGCGGTTCGGCGCCGCGGTCGAGCTGGCGCCGGTGGCCCGACCCGATGGATCTCCGCGGCACGATCCGGAGCTGTTGGCCGCCGCGTACGACCGTATTTTTCGGATGCATGGAAGGATCGGCCCATGGCGATGACGGCAGCGGTGAAGGACGAGATCTCCCGGCTACCCGTCACCCGGACCTGCTGCAGGAAAGCGGAGGTCTCCGCCATTCTCAGGTTCGCGGGCGGCCTTCACCTGGTGAGCGGGCGCATCGTGATCGAGGCGGAGCTGGACACGGCGATGGCGGCCCGACGGCTCAAGCGGGACATCCTGGAGATCTTCGGCCACAGTTCCGAACTGATCGTGATGGCCCCCGGCGGTCTGCGCCGTGGCTCCCGTTATGTGGTCCGCGTGGTCGCGGGCGGCGATCAGCTGGCCCGCCAGACCGGCCTGGTGGACGGCCGCGGCCGCCCCATCCGCGGTCTGCCCCCGCAGGTGGTCTCGGGGGCCACCTGCGACGCGGAGGCCGCCTGGCGCGGGGCGTTCCTGGCCCACGGCTCGCTCACCGAGCCCGGCCGCTCCTCGTCCCTCGAGGTGACCTGCCCGGGTCCGGAGGCCGCGCTCGCGCTGGTCGGCGCCGCCCGTCGGCTGTCGATCGCCGCGAAGGCCCGCGAGGTCCGGGGCGTGGACCGGGTGGTCGTACGCGACGGGGACGCGATCGGCGCTCTCCTCACCCGGCTCGGCGCGCACGAGTCGGTGCTGGCCTGGGAGGAGCGGCGGATGCGCCGCGAGGTCCGCGCCACGGCGAACCGCCTGGCCAATTTCGACGACGCCAACCTGCGCCGCTCGGCCCGCGCGGCCGTCGCCGCCGGTGCCCGCGTGGGCCGCGCCCTGGAAATCCTCGCCGACGACGTGCCCGAGCACCTCGCGGCGGCCGGCCGGCTGCGCATGGAGCACAAGCAGGCATCCCTGGAGGAACTGGGCGCGCTCGCCGACCCGCCGCTGACCAAGGACGCCGTCGCGGGCCGGATCCGCCGGCTGCTCGCCATGGCCGACAAGCGGGCTTCGGACCTCGGTATTCCGGGGACGGAATCCAGCCTTACGGAGGACATGGCCGACAACCTGGTGGGGTGACAGCCCGTCAGGACTCCTGCTCAACAAGCCGATGCCGACGCCCCGTTGGGGTTGTCGGCATCGGTTTTTTGCCTTACCCGTGAATTCCTTGTGTGGCCTGCGAGACGCCCTTGACTTGACCCTGAACTGACAAGAGCCTGGCAGCTGTTCGCCACTGTGGCGGACCACTGCAAGGGGGGCTCATGAGACGAAGAGCGAGATCGATCCTCGCCGCGGGCGCGCTCCTGCTGGGCGGCGGCGCCGGATTCGCGCCGGTCGCGCAGGCGGCCGAGAGCGACGGTTCTCCGGACGCGGACGAGGTCAAGGTCTTCCGTGCCGAGGTCACGAAGAAGCAGATACCCCTGCTGCTCGCGGCCGGGCAGGACGGCCACGAACTCAGCGAGCAGGCGCCAGAGAAGGGCACCGCCTCGGTCGAGGTCTACCTCACCGACAAGCAGGCCGAGGCCCTGGAGGAGCAGGGCGTCGACCTCAAGGAGCACAAGCTCACCAAGAAGGCCGAGGCGCGCGTGGACGCCGCCGGCGACGGGGTCTTCCGCCCGTACAGCGGTGCGGGCAACCTCAAGGAGGAGATCGTCCGGACGGGCCAGAAGAACCCGTCCCTCACCAAAGTGGTCTCGATAGGCAAGACCCTCCAGGGGCAGGACATCCTGGCGCTCAAACTGACCAAGAACGCCAAGAAGACCAAGGACGGCGCCAAGCCCTCCGTCCTGTACATGTCCAACCAGCACGCGCGTGAGTGGATCACGCCGGAGATGACCCGGCGTCTGATGCACTACTACGTGGACAACTACAAGACGGACAAGCGGATCAAGAAGCTCGTGGACACCACCGAGCTGTGGTTCGTCCTCTCCGCCAACCCGGACGGTTACGACTTCACGCACAAGGCCGACGGCAACCGCCAGTGGCGCAAGAACCTGCGCGACAACAACGGCGACGGCACCATCGCCATCGGCGACGGCGTCGACCTCAACCGCAACTTCGCCTACAAATGGGGCTACGACAACGAGGGTTCCTCCCCGTTCCCCACCAGCGAGACCTACCGCGGCGCCGGCCCGGGCTCGGAGCCCGAGACCAAGGCCCTGGACGCCTTCGAGAAGCGCATCGGCTTCGAGTACGGCATCAACTACCACTCCGCCGCCGAGCTGCTCCTCTACGGAGTCGGCTGGCAGGTGGCGAGCCCGACGCCGGACGACGTGCTCTACGAGTCCCTCGCCGGCACGCCCGAGAACTCCGCGATCCCCGGCTACCACCCGCAGCTCTCCTCCGAGCTGTACACCACCAACGGCGAGGCGGACGGCCACGCGGCCAACGTCAACGGCACCGCGATGTTCACCCCCGAGATGTCGACGTGCCAGACGGTCTCGAACCTCTACCCGGACGACCCGTGGGTGGCCTCCGACTGCGCGTCCGTCTTCACCTTCCCGGACGACGAGAAGCTGATCCAGGAAGAGTTCAAGAAGAACATCCCGTTCGCGCTCTCCGTCGCCGAGTCGGCCGCCAAGCCCGACCAGCCGAAGTCCTCGGTCGGTATCGACGCCCCCGACTTCACTCCGGCCGGCTTCAGCACGTCGTACTCGCGCGGCGCGGACCAGCAGGTCTCCGTCGTCGTACGCAAGTCCGTGCGCGACAAGGAGCTGAAGTACCGCGTCAACGGCGGTCGTAAGCACCACCAGACGCTCAAGGCCTGGAAGGGCGGCGAGACGTTCGGCGGCGAGGACAACCTGTACTTCGACGAGTACCGCGCCAAGGTGAAGGACGGCAAGCCGGGCGACAAGGTCGAGGTCTGGTTCACCGGCAGGACGAAGGCCGGAAAGCGCACCTCCAGTAAGCACTTCACGTACACGATCGCCAAGCGGCCCAAGGCCGACACCCTCGTCGTGGCCGAGGAGGGCGCGACCGCGACCCAGGCCCAGACGTACGTCGACGCGCTCAAGGCCAACGGCAAGAAGGCGCTCGTCTGGGATGTCGCGACCCAGGGTGCTCCCGACGCGCTGGGCGTACTGAAGCACTTCAAGACGGTCGTGCACTACACGGGCGCCGTCCGTCCGGGTGTCGCCACCCAGCTCGAACTGCGGGCCTACCTCAATGAGGGCGGCAAGTTGGTCGAGTCCGGCGAGAGCGCCGGCGGCTCGGTCGACCTCGGCGGCGGCACGCTGTCGAACGACTTCAGCCAGTACTACCTGGGCGCCTACAGCCGTACGAACCTCCCGAACGCCACGGCGTTCCAGGGCCTCGGCGGCCTCGCGGGCTACACCGGGGCCCTCGGCGGCGCGCCCGGCAACCCGCTGGACTCGGCCGGTTCCTTCACCGTCACCTCGGACACCCTGCCCGCAAACACGTTCCCGCAGTTCAGGAGCGCGGGCGCGGGCCAGTACCCGGGCACGGTCAACCCGTACGGGCCGTACGAGGGCGCGTCCATGGCGGCCGTCACGCACTCCGACTACGCCTGGAACCGCCTCACCCGCACCATCGACCTCACCTCGGTGAGCGCGGCCGACGCGCCGACGCTGCGGACCCGGCTGCTGTGGGACACCGAGGAGGGCTACGACCACGCCCTGCTGGAGGCGCACACGGCCGGGGCCGACGACTGGACCACGCTCCCGGAGAAGGGCGGCGCGACCAGCACCACCGTGCCCGCCGAGTGCGAGGCCGGGTACTTCATCCAGGGCCACCCCGCGCTCAAGCGGTATCTGACCCTGGCCGACGGCGGCTGCAAGGCCACCGGCACGAGCGGCTCCTGGAACAGCTTCACCGGGGCCTCGGCGGGCTGGCAGCAGGTCGAGTTCGATCTCTCCGCGTACGCCGGCAAGAAGGTCGAGGTCTCGCTCAGCTACATCACCGACCCCGGCTCCGGAGGCCGCGGCGTCCTCGCCGACAACGCCACCGTCGTCATCGGCGGCACGGCCGGCGCCACCGAGGGCTTCGAGACGTCGCTCGGCGCCTGGAGCACTCCGGGCCCGCCCGCGGGCAGCCCGGCGGTGATCAAGGACTGGGGTCTGTCCGGCGAGCTGTTCAAGACCTATGGAGCGGTCACCACGCGCGACACCGTGCTGCTGGGCTTCGGCCTGGAGCAGGTCACCGCGGCGGCCGACCGCACGGCACTGATAGGCAAGGCGCTGGCGGCGCTGAAGGGCTGAACCAAAAGCTCGATAAAGAGGATAAAAAGCGCGCCCCGAACGTCTGGAATCAGATGATCGGAGGGCCGCTCAAAAGGTAATCACCTTGCAAAACCAGGGCGGTCCGTGCCTCTACTGGCGGGTACGGGCCGCACTGCCATGTATAGGGCATCTCGATGTCACTCGGCGGGCCCCGGGGAGGTAGGGTCGTAGGCGGTCGGGGACATCCCATACAGCTCGCCGGCACTGAGCCGGCGTACCAACGAGGAGATCGGTTCGTGACGATCCGCGTAGGCATCAACGGCTTTGGCCGCATCGGTCGTAACTACTTCCGCGCGCTGCTGGAGCAGGGTGCAGACATCGAGATCGTGGCTGTCAACGACCTGGGTGACACCGCGACCACCGCACACCTCCTGAAGTACGACACCATCCTGGGCCGTCTCAAGGCCGAGGTGTCGCACACCGCCGACACGATCACCGTGGACGGCCACACCATCAAGGTCCTGTCCGAGCGCAACCCCGCCGACATCCCGTGGGGCGAGCTGGGCGTCGACATCGTCATCGAGTCGACGGGCATCTTCACCAAGAAGGCCGACGCCGAGAAGCACCTCGCCGGCGGCGCCAAGAAGGTCCTCATCTCGGCTCCGGCCAAGGACGAGGACATCACCGTGGTGATGGGCGTCAACCAGGACAAGTACGACCCGGCGAACCACCACGTCATCTCCAACGCCTCCTGCACCACCAACTGTGTGGCGCCGATGGCCAAGGTCCTCGACGAGAACTTCGGCATCGTCAAGGGTCTGATGACGACGGTCCACGCGTACACCAACGACCAGCGCATCCTGGACTTCCCGCACTCGGACCTGCGTCGCGCCCGCGCCGCCGCCGAGAACATCATCCCGACCACCACGGGTGCCGCGAAGGCCACCGCCCTGGTCCTGCCGCAGCTCAAGGGCAAGCTCGACGGCATCGCGATGCGCGTCCCGGTCCCGACCGGCTCGGCCACCGACCTGGTGGTGACGCTCCAGCGCGAGGTCACCAAGGACGAGGTCAACGCCGCGTTCAAGAAGGCCTCCGAGGACGGCGACCTCAAGGGGTACCTGGCCTACACCGAGGACGAGATCGTCTCCTCGGACATCGTCAGCGACCCGGCCTCCTGCACCTTCGACGCCTCCCTGACCATGGTCCAGGAGGGCACCTCGGTGAAGATCCTCGGCTGGTACGACAACGAGTGGGGCTACTCCAACCGCCTCGTCGACCTGACGGTCTTCGTCGGCAACCAGCTCTGATCCACAGAGCAGGCACATCGATGTGAGCGCAGGGCTCGGGCGGCGCAGGGACGCGCCGCCCGGGCCCTGACTCACGTACAAAAGCGGCCCTCTTACGATCACGAGCACCACAAGTCCTCTTCGGGAGCCCTCTCAATGAAGACGATCGACGAACTCCTCGCCGATGGAGTCGCCGGCAAGCGGGTCTTCGTCCGCGCCGACCTGAACGTGCCGCTCGACGGCACCACCATCACCGACGACGGCCGCATCCGCGCCGTGCTGCCCACCGTCAAGGCGCTGGCCGACGCGGGCGCGCGGGTCGTCGTCGCCTCCCATCTGGGCCGCCCCAAGGGCGCCCCGGACCCGGTCTTCTCCCTCGCCCCGGCCGCCACGCGCCTCGGTGAACTCCTCGGCGCCGATGTGGCGTTCGCGTCGGACACCGTCGGCGAGTCGGCCACGTCCACGGTGTCGGGCCTCGCCGACGGGCAGGTCGCGGTCCTCGAGAACCTCCGCTTCAACGCCGGTGAGACGTCCAAGGACGACGCCGAGCGCGCCGCCTTCGCCGACCTGCTGGCCGGCCTCGCCGACGTGTACGTGGGCGACGGCTTCGGCGCGGTCCACCGCAAGCACGCCTCGGTCTTCGACCTGCCGGCCCGGCTGCCGCACTACGCCGGCCACCTCATCGCCACCGAGGTCGGCGTCCTGAAGAAGCTCACCGAGGACGTCCAGCGCCCCTACGTGGTCGCGCTCGGCGGCGCCAAGGTCTCCGACAAGCTCGCCGTCATCGACCAACTGCTCGCCAAGGCGGACCGCATCCTCATCGGCGGCGGCATGGCGTACACGTTCCTGAAGGCCAAGGGTTACGAGATCGGCGGCTCCCTGCTTCAGGAGGACCAGCTGGCGGCGGTCACCGAGTACGTGGAGCGCGCGGAGAGGACCGGTGTCGAGCTGGTCCTGCCCGTCGACGCCGTCGTCGCGCCCGCGTTCCCGGACCTGAAGAGCAAGGCTCCGGCCGATGCCACCGCGGTCGCCGCGGACGCCATGCCGGCCGACCAGATGGGTCTCGACATCGGGCCGGAGTCCCGCAAGCTGTACGCCTCGAAGATCGCCGACGCCGCCACCGTCTTCTGGAACGGCCCCATGGGCGTCTTCGAACACCCCGATTTCGCCGAGGGCACCAAAGCGGTCGCCCAGGCACTCCTCGACTCCAAGTCCTTCACGGTCGTGGGCGGCGGCGACTCCGCCGCGGCCGTGCGCATCCTGGGCTTCGACGAGAACGCATTCGGCCACATCTCGACCGGTGGCGGCGCCTCCCTCGAATACCTCGAGGGCAAGACGCTCCCCGGTCTCGCCGCACTGGAGGACTGACCCCGTATGACCACTCGCACGCCGCTGATGGCGGGCAACTGGAAGATGAACCTCAACCACCTCGAGGCCATCGCCCACGTCCAGAAGCTCGCCTTCGCCCTGGCCGACAAGGACTACGAGGCCTGTGAGGTCGCGGTCCTGCCGCCCTTCACCGACCTGCGCTCGGTCCAGACCCTGGTCGACGGCGACAAGCTCAAGATCAAGTACGGCGCCCAGGACATCTCGGCGCACGACGGCGGTGCCTACACCGGCGAGATCTCGGGCCCGATGCTGTCCAAGCTGAAGTGCGCGTTCGTGGCCATCGGCCACTCCGAGCGCCGCCAGTACCACGACGAGACCGACGAGATCGTCAACGCCAAGGTCAAGGCCGCCTACAAGCACGGCCTCACCCCGATCCTGTGCGTCGGCGAGGAGCTGGAGGTCCGCGAGGCGGGCAACCACGTCTCCCACACGCTCGCCCAGGTCGAGGGCGGCCTCAAGGACGTCCCCGCCGAGCACGCCGAGACCGTCGTCATCGCCTACGAGCCCGTGTGGGCCATCGGCACCGGCAAGGTCTGCGGCGCCGAGGACGCCCAGGAGGTCTGCGCGGCCATCCGCGGCAAGCTCGCCGAGCTGTACTCCCAGGAGACGGCCGACCAGATCCGCATCCAGTACGGCGGCTCGGTGAAGGCCGGCAACGTCGCCGAGATCATGGCGCAGGCCGACATCGACGGCGCCCTCGTCGGCGGCGCGTCGCTGGACGCCGACGAGTTCGTCAAGATCGTGCGCTTTCGGGACCAGTGAGTAGGCCTTGACGGCGTAACGTCGTACTCTTGCGGGGGGTCGGTGGCCCAGTAGGCGAGTGTCGAGCTCGCCGACCGGTCCCGGCCCTCCGTGTCGTCCATCCAGATCCGAGGAAGTTGGTCCAGCCGTGGTTATGGGGTTCTCGATCGCCCTGATCGTCTTCAGCCTGCTGATGATGCTGCTGGTGCTGATGCACAAGGGCAAGGGCGGCGGCCTCTCCGACATGTTCGGTGGCGGCATGCAGTCGTCCGTCGGTGGCTCCTCGGTCGCCGAGCGCAACCTCGACCGGATCACCGTGGTGGTCGGTCTGCTGTGGTTCGCGTGCATTGTCGTACTCGGCATCCTGATGAAGGTCAACAACTGATCCGCGTCACGGACGCACCAATCCGCACGTAAAGCCCCATGCTGGGTACGCGACTTCGAGCGCGGCCTATCATGGGGCTTGCGTCTGGGGTGGGATGTAACTCCATTCACTGGACGCGCGTTGGGCCTTACGTAGACTGAGGCGCTCGCAGCGAAGCGAAACGCCGACTCGCTTCGCCGCACCATCACGCAGGGAGTTACGACCGTGGCAAGTGGCAACGCGATCCGAGGAAGCCGGGTCGGGGCGGGGCCGATGGGCGAGGCCGAGCGCGGCGAGTCCGCCCCCCGGCTGCGCATCTCCTTCTGGTGCTCCAACGGGCACGAGACCCAGCCCAGCTTCGCCAGCGACGCGCAGGTCCCCGACACCTGGGACTGCCCGCGCTGCGGATTCCCGGCCGGACAGGACCGGGACAACCCACCGGACCCTCCGCGCACCGAGCCCTACAAGACGCATCTCGCGTATGTCCGTGAGCGGCGCAGTGACGCGGACGGCGAGGCGATTCTCGCCGAGGCGCTCGCCAAACTGCGGGGCGAGATCTAGGAGTTGAGACCGGCCGGGCACCGAGGGGTGTCTGGCCGGACTTGTTCGGGGCGGGTGACCGGCACGCGGTTCGAGCCGTGCCGCTCGCTGCCGCTGATCAAGCCATGCCGCTTGCGTTTTCCCTGGTCAGAGTGATTGTCAGTGGTGCCCTCTACGGTTTGTGCTTCGACGAATCGTGTGGGGGACGCGTGATCATGACCGGGGGCTTCGGGCGACTGTGGAGCGCCGCTGTGCTCTCCAGCTTCGGAGACGCACTGCGTACGGCCGCCCTGCCGCTGCTCGCGGTCACGCTGACCGACGCACCGCTGCTCGTCGCGTCGGTCACCGCCTGCGGGTATCTGCCCTGGCTGGTCTTCGGTCTGTTCGGCGGCGCGGTCGCCGACCGGGTGGACCAGCGGCGCGCCATGTGGATCGTGGACGTGGTGCGCGGACTGCTGGTGGCGGGCTTCGCGGTGGCCGTGGCGCTCGGTCATGCCTCGATCGCCCTGCTGATCGCCCTGGCCTTCGCGCTGACCACCCTCCAGACGCTGTTCGACAACGCGGCCACGGCCCTGCTGCCCGTTCTGGTGGAACACGACGCCCTGGGCAGAGCGAACGCCCGGCTGATGACGGGGCAGCAGATCGCGGGCGGCCTGATCGCCGGGCCGGTCGTCCCGCTGCTGCTGGCCGCCGGGACGGCGGTCCCCTTCGCGGCCGACGCCCTGACCTTCCTGCTTGCCGCCGCCCTCGTGGCCTCGCTGCGCACAACCCCGCCCGCGCGTGAGCCCAGCCCCGCCGGCAGCACCCTGCGCGCGGAGATCGCCGCCGGGCTGCGCACCCTGTGGCGTGACAGGGCCCTGCGCGGACTGTGCGCCGCCACCGCGCTGTGCAACATCGGCATGGGCGCCCTCATCGCCACGATGGCGCTGCTGGTCACCGGCTGGCTGGACGCGGGCAACGCGGGATACGCGGCGGCGATGACCGGGTACACGGTCGGCAGCCTGACCGGGGGAGCGCTGAACGGGCGCCTCGTGGCCGGGGTGGGCCGCGTGCGGTCCGTGCTTCTGGCCGGGGTGGTGCAGATCGCGGCGCTGGCCGTGATGGGCTCGGTGCGCAGCGTCGTGGCACTCGTGGCGGCCCTGGCGGTTTTCGGAGCCATGGGCATGGTGTGGAACGTCAACTCCACGACCCTGATGCAGCAGCGCGCCCCCGCCGACATGCTCGGCCGCGTCAGCTCCGCCTACCGCACCCTGGCCGTGGCCGGGGCCCCGCTCGGCGCCCTCCTCGGCGGCGTGGTCGCCATGGCCTGGGGGCTCAACACGCCGGCCCTGCTCGCCGCCGCCTTCCTCGTCCTGTCCGTCGCCGCGCTGATACCGACGCTCAAGGTGGACGTATCTGTTGTCGAGCCGGACGACGACACGACGGTTCGTGTTCCGTCGTGATCAATTAGGTTGGGACCGGCAGCGGGGTCAAGCGGCAGGACCAGGTAGGAAAGAAGGCTGAAGTCCGAGATGAACGCAGAAAGCCGTACCAGGCTCAACCAGACGCCCGAGTGGACCGCGTTGGCCGAGCATCGGGAGCAGCTGGGTGAGGTGCAGCTGCGGGAGCTGTTCGCGGCCGACCCCGGGCGCGGCGCCGGGTACACGCTGGAGGTCGGCGATCTGCACGTCGACTACTCCAAGCACCTGATCACCGACGAGACGCTGCGGCTGCTGCGCGAGCTGGCCGCCGCGACCGGTGTGTTCGGGCTGCGGGACGCCATGTTCCGCGGCGAGAAGATCAACACCACCGAGGACCGGGCCGTGCTGCACACCGCGCTGCGCGCCCCGCGTGACGTGGTGATCGAGGTCGACGGCGAGAACGTGGTGCCGGGTGTGCACGCGGTCCTCGACAAGATGACCGGCTTCGCCGAGCGCGTCCGCTCCGGCGAGTGGACCGGTCACACCGGTCGCCGTATCAAGAACATCGTCAACGTCGGCATCGGCGGCTCCGACCTGGGCCCGGCGATGGCGTACGAGGTGCTGCGCTCCTTCACCGACCGCGACCTGGTGCTCCGCTTCGTGTCGAACGTGGACGGGGCCGACCTCCACGAGGCGGTACGGGACCTGGACGCGGCGGAGACGCTGTTCATCATCGCCTCGAAGACGTTCACGACCATCGAGACGATCACCAACGCGACCTCCGCGCGCGACTGGCTGCTCACGGAGTTGAAGGCCGGCCCCGAGGCGGTCGCCAGGCACTTCGTGGCGCTGTCGACGAACGCGGAGAAGGTGTCGGACTTCGGCATCGACACGGTCAACATGTTCGAGTTCTGGGACTGGGTCGGCGGGCGGTACTCGTACGACTCGGCGATCGGTCTGTCCCTGATGATCGCGATCGGCCCGGACCGCTTCCGGGAGATGCTCGACGGATTCCACCTGGTCGACGAGCACTTCCGCACCGCTCCCGCCGAGTCCAACGTCCCTCTGCTGCTGGGCCTGCTGGGCATCTGGTACGGCAACTTCCATGACGCGCAGTCGCACGCGGTGCTGCCGTACAGCCACTACCTGTCCAAGTTCACGGCCTACTTGCAGCAGCTGGACATGGAGTCGAACGGCAAGTACGTGGGCCGGGACGGCGTTCCGGTGGACTGGCAGACGGGGCCGGTGGTGTGGGGCACGCCGGGGACGAACGGCCAGCACGCCTACTACCAGCTCATCCACCAGGGTACGAAGCTGATTCCGGCGGACTTCATCGGCTTCGCCGAGCCGGTCGCCGATCTGCTGCCCGGGCTGGTCGCCCAGCACGATCTGCTGATGGCCAACTTCTTCGCGCAGACGCAGGCACTGGCGTTCGGCAAGACGCCGGACGAGGTGCGGGCGGAGGGGGCACCGGAGGAACTGGTGCCGCACAAGACGTTCAAGGGGAACCACCCGACGACGACGATCCTCGCGAAGGAGCTGACCCCGTCGGTGCTGGGGCAGCTGATCGCGCTCTACGAGCACAAGGTGTTCGTGCAGGGCGCCGTCTGGAACATCGACTCGTTCGACCAGTGGGGTGTGGAGCTGGGCAAGGTTCTCGCGAAGAAGGTCGAGCCCGCGCTGACGGAGGGTGCCGACGTGCCGGGGCTCGACGCGTCGACGAAGGCGCTGGTCGCCAAGTACCGGGAGCTGCGCGGGCGGTAGCCGCGTGGTGAGGGCGGGGAAGCGGGCGGCCGCGCGACGCCCGCTTCCCCGCCCGGTCCCGGTGCCGGTGAGAGGGCGTCAGTGGCCCAGTCCGGCGCCCCCGTCGACCGGGATCACCGCGCCGCGCACATAGCCGGCGCCGGCGAGGAAGGCGACCGCGTCGGCGACCTCGTCGGGGTGGCCCAGGCGGCCGGCCGGGGTGGTGGCGAGGAGTTTGCGGCGCTGGTCCTCGGTGAGGGACTGGCTCATGTCGGTTCTGGTGAGGCCGGGGGCGACGACGTTGCAGGTGATGTCGCGGGGGCCCAGTTCCTGGGTGAGGGAGCGGGCGAAGCCGATCAGGCCGGCCTTGGCCGCCGCGTAGTTGGTCTGGCCCGGGGCGCCGTGCAGGGCGGCCGTGGAGGAGAGCAGCACGATACGGCCGTGGCCCGCGGTGAGCATCCCGCGCACCGCGCGCCGGGCCACGCGGAAGGCGCCCGTGAGGTTGGTGTCGATGACGGAGGTGAAGTCCTCCTCGGTCATCCGCACCAGCAGCCGGTCCTGGGTGGCGCCTGCGTTGGCGACCAGGACGGTGACCGGGCCGTGCGCCTCCTCGGCCTCCTTGAAGGCCTGGTCCACCTGTTGGCCGTCCCGCACATCGCACCGTACGGCGAGGAAGCCTTCGGAGGCCGGGGGTTCGGTGCCGCGGTAGGTCACCGCGACCCGGTCGCCCGCCGCCGCGAAACGGCGGGCTATGGCCAGTCCGATGCCTCTGTTTCCTCCGGTGACGAGGACCGAACGGGCCGTCGCGTGCGTCATCGTGCGTCGCCTCTCCTGAGTCTCTGCGATCTCTGCGAACTCTGCGATCTCTGTGGTCTCTGCTGTCTCTGTGTTCTCTGTTGTCCTTGGGTTCCTACGCGGTTTCCACCTGCTCGTCCCGGGCCTCCCGCGCCGGGGTGTTCCGCGGTCGTGCCTCCCGTGCGCGCAGGCCGACGACGCACACGGCGAAGCCGACGACGGCCAGGACGGCGGTCCAGAACGTGGCCGTGTACATGGCGTCGAGAAAGGCGCGGTCGGCCGCCGAGGCCAGCGCGGGCAGGTCGAGTGAGTCGGCGAGCGAGCGGGCCGCCTCGGCGGAGGTGCGGGCCTGTTCCTCGGCCTGCGGTGTCAACGACTGTGCAGTGCCTGGGAGTTCGGCGTCGGCCATGCGGTCCCGGTAGACGCCGGAGAGGATCGAGCCGACCATGGCCACACCGAGGGTGCCGCCGACCTGGCGGGTGACGCTGTTGACGGCCGAGCCGGCGCCCGCGAGCTGTGGTGGCACCCCGCGCATCATCACGGCCGTGACGGGTGTGCCGACCAGGCCCATGCCGAAGCCCTGGATCCACAGCAGTGCGGCGATGATCCACAGGGGGGTGTCGCCGTCCAGCCACAGATAGGCGAAGTAGGTGGCCGCGGTGGCCAGGACTCCGCTTGCGACCGTCCAGCGGGCCGACAGCAGCCGGCTCGCCGCCGGGGACGCCTGGCTGCCCAGGACGATGCCGATCGCGGCGGCGATCATCACGGTTCCGGCGTCGGCGGGGGAGAGGCCGCGGGGGCCCTGGAGATAGAACGCCGCGTAGAACAGGTGACCGGCCAGGGCCATGAACGCGATCAGCAGGACCACGCTGCCGGCCGAGAACCCCGGCTGCCGGAACAGCCGTAGATCCAGGCTGGGCGTCGGCGACCTGCGCTGGCCGGCGACGAAGACGGCGAGGAGCGCGCCGCCCAGCAGCAGCGGGAGCAGGACGTGCGGGCCGTACCAGGTGCGGCCGTTGCCGAGTTCGATGATGCCGTAGACCAGGCCGCCGAGGCCGAGGACCGACCAGGCGAGGCCCGGCAGGTCGAGGACCCGGCGGCGGGAACCGCCCAGGCCGGGGACGACGGCCAGCACTCCGGCCAGGCACAGGGCCACGATCGGCACGTTGACCAGGAACACCGAGCCCCACCAGAAGTGGCTGAGCAGCGCCCCGCCCACGACCGGGCCGACGGCCACGCCGAGACCGCTGGACGAGCTCCAGATCGCGATGGCCCGGGTGCGTTTCTCCTCCGGGGTGCTCTGCACGATGACGGTCAGCGTCGCGGGCATCAGCAGGGCGCTGCCCGCGCCCATGAAGGCGCGCGCCACGATCAGCCAGGCCGGGTCGGGGGCGAACGCGCCCGCGCCGGAGGCCGCGCCGAACAGGGCCAGACCGGCGATCAGGGTGTTCCGGGGGCCGAACCGGTCGGCGAGCGCGCCGCCCGCGAAGAGGGCCCCGGCGACGACCAGGGTGTAGGCGCTGGCCACCCACTCCAGTTCGGCGGGGGTGGCGCCCAGGCCGCGTTCCGGGTCGGCGAGGGTGGTGACGGCGACGTTGAGGACCGAGGTGTCCAGCCAGATCAGCATCTGGGCGCAGACCACGACCAGGAGGACGGGCCACGACCGGGACGCCGGTGCGCTTTCCCTGCCGCCCCGGTCCTCCCTGCCGTCCCTGCCGTCCGTCCGGCTCGCCGTGCTCATCGGGTGCCTCCGTCGTTCGCGTGGCCACCGGCGTCCGGGCTCGTGGCCTTGTACTCGTATGCGTGCAGCGCCCGGTCGATCAGTGCGTCCGCCGCGCCCGTGTAGTGGGCCGGGTCGAGCAGGTCCGACAGCTGGGCGGGGGTGAAGCGGGCGGACAGGTCGGGGTGGGCGGACAGCACCTCGCGCAGGGGGCGTCCGGTGTCGGCGGCCTCGGCGGAGGCGGCGGTCAGCAGCTTCTTCGCGCGGGCCTTGCCGAGCGCCGGGGCGAGCGCCACCGTGAGCCGCTCGGTGACGATCGCGCCGCCGGTCAGTTCGAGGTTGGCGCGCATCCGCTCGGGGTGGACGAGCAGGCCCTCCGCCAGCTCCACGGCCGTGTGCGCGGCCCCGCCCGCCAGCCGCAGAGCCTCCCGCAGGGGCTGCCACTCCGCGTGCCACGCCCCGGCCGGCCGCTCGTCCTCGGCGAGCAGACACTGGGCCAGGACGAGGGCGTGCGCGGGAACCTGACGGGCGGCCGACACGATCAGGGTGGCGAGCGCCGGGTTCCGCTTCTGCGGCATGGCCGAGGAGGCGCCGCGCCCGGCGGCGGCCGGCTCGGAGACCTCGCCGATCTCGGTGCGGGACAGCGTCTCCACATCGAGTGCGAACTTGCCGAGGGCGCCGGTGACCAGCTGAAGCACCGAGCCCAGTTCGGCGATCGGGGTCCGTACGGTGTGCCAGGGCAGTGCCGGTTCGGCCAGGCCGAGTGCCGAAGCGAAGGGGGCGAGCAGTTCGACACCGCCGTCGGCCCGAACGCCGCCGTCCAGGACGGCGTACTCGCAGTACGCGGCCAACGTGCCTGCCGCGCCGCCCAGTTGGGCCGGGAGCGCGGACGCAACCGCGCGTACGCGGGTCAGGGCGTCGGTGACCAGCCGCAGCCAGCCCGCGGCCTTGAGGCCGAAGGTGGTGGGCACCGCGTGCTGGGCCAGGGTGCGGCCCGCCAGGACGGTACGGCGGTGGGTGTCGGCCAGCGCGGCCAGGGCGGCAGCGACGCGTTCGAGGTCGGTGGCGATCAGGTCCAGCACCCGGCGGGCCACCAGCATGGCCGCCGAGTCGAGGATGTCCTGGCTGGTCGAGCCCCGGTGCACATACTCGGCGGCGGCCGGGTCCTTGGCCGCGACCACCTCCGTGAAGGCGGGCACGAGGGCGACCACCGGGTTCGCCGCGGCCCGGGCCGCGTGGGCCAGGGCGACCAGGTCCAGCCGTTCCGCGTCGGCGGCCGAGGCGATCGCCTCCACCGCCGCGGCCGGCGTCAGCCCCACCGCGTGCTGGGCCCGGGCGAGGGCCACCTCGGCGTCCAGCATGGCCTGCAGCCAGGCCTCGTCGGTCATCTGGGCCGCCGCCGGCGTACCCGCCCAGGTGGGGGCGAGCAGGCCCGCGTCGGTGCCCACGGACATCGCGTTCACGCTCATGCACTCCCTGCGGCTGATGTCTGACGTGCTGTTGCTGTGGCTCCCGCCTGGACGGTCGGTGCTGTGTTCGGGGTCGCGGTGACGGCTGGTCGGGGGCCTGCGGCGAGGGCCGCCTCCGGCTTTGTGGCCGCGTCTGTCTCGGGGGCTGCGCCTGCCGCCGGGGCCACGGTCGCGTCGGGCCTCGGCTGTGCGGTGGTGTCTGCCGCCGGGGCCACGGTGGCGTCCGTTTCGGGGCCTGCGGCCGCATCGCTTTCCTCGGCCACGCCGAGGGCCGCCCGGGCTATCGCGTCCGAGTCCTCGAGCGTGACCGAGCCGACGCCCGGTCTGATGCCTACCGCTGTCACCCAGCGCACGCCCTCCGTCGGGACGCCGAAGGCGAATCGGTGTGGGTGTGCGCGGCCTGTCGCGTCCAGCAGCCGGGGTGGGCTGTCGGTCACCGCGAGGCCGCCCGTCTCATGACCGCCCAGGCGGTAGGGGCCGCACCGGTCGGCGGTGAACAGCCCGCGCAGCAGCGGATCGGTGCTGCGCCGCAGGTCGACGGCGGGCAGCCGCGCCTCGATCAGGGTGCCGACCAGCACCGGAGGCTCGGCCGACGGCTCGGCGTCCACCAGGAAACCGCCCTCGCGCTCCGCAGGCCGTACCCGCATGCCCGGGCCGACGATGTGCAGCACCTCGGCCTCGATCAGTGCGATCAGCTGCTCGATCCGGAAGGCGGGCGGGCCGATCGAGGTGTACGCGTTCAGCGGGGTGTACCAGCCGTCCAGGTCGGCGCGGTACGACTCGCCGGAGACACCGCCGTGGTCGACGACCAGCCGTATCTCGTTGCGCAGATCCCGCAGGGCGTCCAGCGCGGCCTTCAGCGGCCCGTTCATATTGCCGAGCCGGGCCTCGACGACGTCCTGCCGCAGATACGTCAGGAGCCAGCGCCGGAAGTCTTCCCGGTCGGTGAAGACCCGGTCGCCGTACGGTCGTTCGATCCGCTGCCAGTCCCAGCGGTCGGCGGGTGGCACGGCGTAGCGGTCGAGGAGGGCCGGCTCCGGGGCGGACGGCTCTCCGGCGGCGCACGAGCGTATGAAATCCTCGGCGGCCGCAGGGCCTTGTGCGGCCCGGATCCATGCCTCGTAGTAGACGGTCCGGACCTCCCGGTCGATCAGGGGCCAGAGGTCGGCGCGGAAGTCGACGGGGCGTCCGGCGTCCACCCGGCGCCGAAAACCCGCTATGACCTCGGGAGTGAGGAAGCGCGGGTCGTGGCGGCCGAGCGCGCCCTTCTCGTTCTCCCCGCGGGCGTGGTACGGCACCCCGCGCCGTGAACCGGCGTACAGCACCGGCTCGTTGCCGCTCGGCAGGTACACCAGGCCCGACTGGCCCTCCTTGAACGTGCCGCCGCGGCCCTCGGTGAGCAGGGCCACGTAGTCGAAGAAGTTCAGGCCCAGGCCGCGCAGCGCGACCGGTGTGCCCGGCGCGATCGTGCTCAGGTCGGTGTCGGCCGGGTTGGCGGGCTCCACGTAGGCCAGGCCGTCGTGCCGGTCGGCGAAGGCGCGCAGCTCCCGCTCCTGTGGGGTCGGGGTCACGTCTCCGTGGCCGAGGGCCAGCACCACGGCGTCCATGCCGGACAGCCGGCGGCCGTCCCGCAGCGTCACCGTCTGGCGGCCGTCCGGGGTGTCGTCCAGCGCCACCGCGGTCGCCCGGTGCACGCGGACCGTGACGTCGTGGTCGGGCGCGGTGTCTAAGAGGTGGCGGAAGACCCACTCCAGGTAGTGGCCGTGGAACGAACGGGTCGGGTACGTGTCGGGGCCGAGCCGTCGCGCCTCCTCCCGGACCCGGGCCGGGTAGGCGTCGGCGGCCCCGCCGAGTGTGCGGGACCATTCGTACAGGCTGGGGCCGGGCACGGACGGCCCCGCGCAGTCGACGCTGTCGTCGGTGAACAGCGTCACCTGGGAGGCGACCGTGTTCATCAGCAACTCGACCGGCTGGTCGGTGCGCCACACCGCGCCCGCGCCGGGCGGGTACGGGTCGACGAGATGGACCACGACCGGCCGCGCGATCCCGTCGGCGTTCGCACAGATCCGTTCCAGGACGGAGAGGCCGCGCGGACCGGCGCCGATCACGCAGACGACGAGGGGGGCGTCGGGGCTTGTCCCGCGTGAGGCTGGGGGGCCGTCGGGTCTCGTCTCCCGCACGGCGTGGTCGCCGTCGGAACCGGCCGCCTTCGGGGGCGGAGTCCCCTCGGGCCGTGCCGGGCCGGTGGGCGCACTGCCTTCGGGCCCTGCCGTGTGCGTGGGCCGGCCGTCCACGGGCCTCGCCGCACTCGCGGTCGGGCCGCCCAGGGGCCCGGTCGCACTCGGCGCCGGGCCGTCCACGGGCTCAGCCGCACTCTCCGCCGGGCCCCTCACAGGCCCGGCCGCGCCGGCCGCCGGGCCGCCCTCAAACCCTCCCGTGCTCGCGGTCGACCCACCCTCGGACCTGGCCGCGCTCGTCTCGAACGTGGCCGCGCCCGTCGCCGGGCCACCACGCCCCACCCCCGCCGCACTCCTCGCGACCCCGTCGCCGGACCCTGTCACTCCTGGCCCAGCCCGTCTCGCCAGCTCGGTCGCGTCGGCTTCCAGGGCAGCGCCGTACGGGCCCGGTCGTTGGCCGCGCCGTGGGCCGCCGTGAGCTGGTGGGCCATGAACCAGCCGAGCAGTCGGGGGGCCAGGGCCGCCGGGATCGTACGGGGGGAGGGGGCGGCCAGGACGCGGGCGAGGTGGGGCAGCCACTGGGCGGCCGGGGCCGGGTCGTCGTCCGTCACATGGAAGATCCCGGTCGCCTCCGACTCGACGGCCGTCACCGCCGCGCCCACCGCGTCCTCGACGTGCAGGAACGACATGATCCCGGAGCCGCCGCCGGGCAGCGGCAGCCGTCCGGCGAGGACCGACTGGGCCGTACCGCCGCCGGTACGGGCGTACGCCGTGCCGGGGCCGTACAGCGTGCCGTACCGCAGCACCACGCCCGCGAGGCCGCTGCCCGTGACCTGGCGTTCCAGCTCGGCGACGGCTCGTACCGTCGAGGACCAGCCGGCGTCGGGGGCGTCCACGTACAGGGGCGCGTCCTCGTCGAGGACCGGATCCCCGGCCGGGGCGGCGGCGAAGGCGATGGACTGGGCGACCAGGCGTCGGGCGCCGGCCGCGCGGGCCGCCTCCACCAGATGGGCGGTGCCCTCGGTGCGCAGCCGCGCGGTCAGCGCGAACGCGCCCGGCGGATCGTCGCGAAGCAGCCGCAGCGCCGACATCTGGTGGACGACCACCTCGGGCCGGGCCGCCGCCACCGCCGACAGCAGGGCCTCGCGGTCGAGGGCGTCGGCGACCACCACCTCGTCCGCCTCCGGGGCCCGGGCCCGCGACCCCGGACGTACCAGCGCGCTCACCTGATGGCCCCGCGCCCGCAGCGCACCCACCAGCGGATGGCCGACCACTCCCGTGGCACCGGCGACAAGAATGCGCATGCCTCAGCCCTCCCCGCCCGCGGCGACCGGCGTCGCGACCCGCATCAGCAGCCGGCACGCCTTGTCGCCGTCGCGCAGACAGCTCTCGGCCCTGTTCTCCGTGAGGGTCACGCCGAGGCCCTCGGACCAGCCCGCGTGGATGTCGGTGCACGGGCAGCGGTAGCCGTCCAGCGAACCGGCCATCCGGACCATGGTGATCGCGAAGTTCCGCTTGAGTGTGAGCACGATCAGGTCGTCGTCCTCGACCTCGGTGGCGGCGTTGCGCAGCTCCGGCGGGAACATCCGGTCGCCGCAGTCGTCGTAGCGGCGGCGCAGCTCCTCCAGGTCCTTGCGGGTGTCGCCGGTGTCGGGGAGCGGACCGGCGAGACGGCCGACGCGCTGGCCGACGTGCAGGGCGACCTTGCGCAGCGCCTCGGCGTTGATCTCGTTCGCGACCTCCTGCCCGAACCGCGCGGCCACCCCCTGGTACCAGTTGGCGTCGTGCTGCCACCACAGCCGGTACGCCTCACCGGCCCGGGCGCGGTGGTTGACCCCGTCGCCTGTGCTTGTGCTCATGCGTGCTGCTCCTTGGCGGCGAACCTGTCGCGCATCACTCGTTTGAGGACCTTGCCGGTGGCGCCCTTGGCCACGTCGTCCGGCTTCATCCGCAGGGCCCGGTCCACCGGCGGGAACCCGGCGGCCGTCAGCACCGCGTTGACGCGCCCGGTCCACTCCTCGTCGCCGACGGCACCGACGGCACCGACGGCACCGGCCGCACCGTCCGCACCGTCCGCGCCGTCCGCGCCGTCTTCGTCGGGTAGCTGGAGCAGCGCGTACGCCTCGGCCTCCCCGTCGCCGTCCCAGTCGGCCCGTACGCCGTCCGGGGCGACCCCGACGACCGTGCAGTCGGCCAGTTCGGGCAGTTCGGCCAGCAGGAGTTCCTCGGTGCGGGTGGAGAAGAGGATGCCGTGGCGGGTGCGGATGGCGTCCGGGGCCCGGTCCAGGTGGTAGAAGTTGCCTTCCTCGTCCTGGTGGGCGAGGTCGCCGGTGAGCCAGTAGCCGCCGAGCCTCATCCGGTTCCAGGTCAGCGAGTCGTTCCAGTAACCCGGCGTCAGCGTGGGCGACTTGAAGCCGAGGCGGCCGATCTCGCCGGGCGGCAGCGGGGTGCCGTCCTCCGCGAGCACGGCGGCCTCGGCGAAGCTGATCGGCTTGCCGATGCAGCGCGAGTACGCCGAGGTGTCCTTGGTGTGCCGGTTGTGGAAGACGGAGTAGCCGGCCTCCGAGGAGCCCAGCCCGTCCACGAAGACCGAGCCCTCGACCCGTGTACGGCTGAGGTCCCGGCGGATCTCGACATGGCTCCCGTGCTGGACGAGCGCCCGGATGTGCGCCTCGTGCGCCGCGTCCCCGGTGTTGAACCACACCTGCACGCTGGACAGATCACGGGCGCCCAGCTCCTCGGCCGCCATCTCGCCGAAGGTCCCGGCGAAGGCCAGCACGGTCGTCGGCCGGAACTCCTCGATGCCGTCCAGCACATCGGTGCCGCGTTGGCTGGACAGCAGCTTGATGTCGGTGCGCAGCAGCAGGCAGTACAGCAGCGTCGCCACCATCGCGTTGTGCGCGCCCGGCAGCCCGACCAGCGTGCGCTCCATATCGGTGCCGGTGGAGTAGCGCAGCCGGTGCAGCTGCGCGTACATCAGCGTCCGGTGGGTGTGCGGCACCCCCTTGGGCATGCCGGTGGTGCCGGAGGAGTGCGAGATGAGCACCGGGTCGGTGGGGTCGTGCCGGTACGGGTACGTCGGCGGGAGCAGCTCGCGGTGCTCCGGCCGGATGTCGGCGGCCGTCACGCAGAAGCCGAGCCCGGAGTCCGCGAGCACCTTGTGGTGGACAGCGTCCGTGAACGCGCCGACCGCGCCCTGCCGGCGCACGTACTCCCGGGCGGTCTCCGGGGAGAGGTTGCCGTTGACGAACGACGGGATCGCGCCGAGGGACGTCAGCGCCAGGAAGTTCACCGCGAACTCGGCGCTGGAGAAGGAGTGCACGGCCACGGGGTCGCGCGGGCGCACGCCCTGCTGCGCGTACCAACCCGCGTACGTCTCGACCACCTCGTACAGCTGCCCGAGCGTCAGCACCTCGGGGTGGCTGCCGTCCGGGGCCCGCCAGGTGCCGTCCGCGCGCAGTACGGGCTCGTCGAGCGGGCGGTCGTACGCCTTGAGGCGGGCCAGGACGTTGCCGGCGCCGAGTTCGGTGTCGGAGCAGATCCGCGCCCGCTCCTGCCTACTGATGAGCATGGGGTTCGGTCTCGTTTCTTTCGGGGAGCGCGTGCGTGGTGAGGACGAAGGCGGGGGGCACCGGGATGGGTTCGCCGCCCTCGTCCAGCAGCCGCCGGTGGGCGCTGACCAGGTCGAACAGGCCCTCGACACTGCCCGGGTGGCGGGCTTCGGCGATCAGGGACGATGCCTCGGCCCTGATCGTGACCGGGGTCTCGGCGCCCGGGCGGCCGAGCAGCACCGCCGCCCCCAGAGCCGCCGACTCGGGGAGGTCCGGGACCGGGCGGCCGCCGTCCGCGACGAGGTCCCGGTACGCGGCGGCCAGCCGTTCGCCGCCGCCCAGTTCCACGCCCACGACCAGGACGCGGTCCAGCTCCGGGTCCTCCAGGAGCAGATCCGCCATGGCCAGCAGTTCCGTCACCGGGTCGTCGAGCGTCGAGAGGCTGAACATCTGCCCGGTGATCCCGAACTCGCGACTGGTGTGCCCCAGCACGGAGTTGGCGGTGGCCTGCATGAACAGCAGGGGGTTGTGGACCCGCCCCGACACCACCCGTCGGCTCGCCAGGTCCGCGGTCGTGGTGTCGCCCATCAGACTGGCCAGCACCACGGCCGTACGGGAGCCGTCACCTGCCCGCTCGGTCAGACAGCGCCGGGCGACCTCGAAGGCGAGCGGGCTGAACGCCGACTCGACGAAGCCGGGCAGTCGGGGGAGCGCGATGTCGTCGGCGTGGCCGGTGCCATGGGTGGCGGCGGTGGCGGTGAGGATGCCGAGAGGGGAGCGGAGTACGGCCTTGTTCATGGTCTCGCTCGTCATGGCCGCTCCAGCACGAGCGCGGTGTTGGCGCCCCCGAAGGCGGCGTTGATGGTGAGGGCGCGGCGCAGATCGGCCTGGCGGGGCCGGTTCGGCACGTAGTCGAGGTCGCATTCGGGGTCGGGCAGGCCGAACCCGGCGGTCGGCGGGATCACGCCGTCCGTCAGGGCCAGCAGCGTGATCACGAACTCCACGACGCCCGCGGCCTCCAGGAGGTGGCCGGTGGTGCTCTTGGTGGAGCTGACCGGGATCGACTCGGCCCGCTCGGGGAACGCGGCCCGCAGGCCCCTGGTCTCGGCGCCGTCGTTGTACTTGGTGCCCGTGCCATGCGCGTTGACGTAACCGAGGGCCGCCCCTTCCGGGTCCCCGGCGAGCCGCAGCGCCTGGCGTGCCGAGCGGGCCAGACCCACGCCCTCCGGGTGCGGCTGGGCGATGTGGTGGGCGTCGGTGGCCGCGCCCCAGCCGACCACGCTCGCCAGCGGACGGGCGCCACGCCGCCGGGCGTGCTCGGCGGACTCCAGTACGACGGCCGCGACGCCGTCGCCCAGCAGCAGCCCGGAACGGTCGGCGCTGAACGGCCGCACCACGCCGTCCTTGGACAGCGCCCGGCCGGAGTCGAACTTGCCGAAGGTCTCCTCCTCCACCAGATAGCCCCCGGCGCACACCGCCACGTCGATCCGCCCGGAGGAGATCAGCCGGCAGGCGTGGATGATCGCGGCGGCCGAGGCGACGCACGCGTTGGTGAAGGTGAGGCGGGGGCCGGTCAGCCCGAGGCGGCCGGCCAGCAGTTCGGCGAGGTGGGCGGGGACGGCGTCGGCGAGCCGTTCCACCGGGACGTTCGCGGCCGTGGCGAGCCGCTCGGCGGCCTCGCCCGCGGTGTGCCGGGCCGCGTCACCGCCGGGATGCCCGGCGGACGCGGCGCCATGGCTCTCGCCGCCCGGGGGCGCGCCGGGCGGCCCGTCCGCCGGATGGCGATGACGGTCCGCCGCAGCGGTCCCGGAGCCATCCCGAGCCGCTCCGCCCGGCCCACTCCCACTGCCCGGGCCCTCCGACGGGGAAGCCGCGCCGCCCCGCCAGTACCGGGTGATGCTCGTGCTGTCCCCGGCGATGCCCAGCAGCACCGCCGCCTCCGTGCCCGAGGGCAGGCCCGCCATGTCCAGGGCCTCGGCCCCGCACCCGGCGAGCGCGTGGCGCAGGGCCCAGTCCTCGACCGCGCCGGGGCCGTCCGGGGCCGCGGCCGCCATCGGCGTACGGTACGGGCCGGTGTCGAACCTCGTCGTGGGAGCGAAGGCGGGGACGCCCGCGAAGACCCCGCGCCGCAGGGCCTCGGCACCCGTGCCGAACGCGGTGCGCACGCCGAAGCCGGTCACCGTGACCTCACCGGTCAACGCGCTCACCGCCCTCCGCCTGGTCCGCCGCCTGCGCGGCCCGCAGGAACTCGGTGAGGCTCCGGAGCGACGTCAGCCGGTCGATGTCCTCGTCGCCGGGTTCCACCACCAGCCCGTACCGCTCCTCCACCACATGCAGCAGCCACACCAACCCCAGGGAGTCCAGGACCAGTTCGGCGTCCTCGCCGAGGTCCTCGGGGACACCGGGGAAGATCTTGCGGTCCGACAGCAGGTCCCGGACGGTGTCGGTGGTGATGACGGACAGTGCGGAGGCCTCCGCGCTCATGCCTTCGCACCGCGTCGGACGACCTCGGCGACGAGCCCGCCGAGGGTCAGGGAGGCCAGCGGCTCGATGTCGGTGTCCGGGATCTCCACACCGAACCGCGACTCCAGCCGCAGGGTGAGCTCGATCAGGCTCAGCGAGTCCACCTCGAGCCCGCCGACGGTCACCGGGCTGTCGTCCGTGATGCCGTCGCGGCTCGTCAGGATGTTCATCTCGTCGATGACCGCGCTCAGGACGAAGTCGCGGATCTCGTCTTCCAAGGTCGACGTGCTCATGCTCAACATCTCCAGAAGAAAGGACGTGCGAAAGAAGGAAGAGAAGAAGGAAGAAGGGAGGACGTGCGAAAGAGGACGCGCGAAGGGGAGGTGCCCGGAGCCCCTACGCCCCGCCGCCGGCCGCCGCCTGAAGCGTCGCCGCCTGGCGTACGAGCTTGCCGTTGGAGGTACGCGGCAGCGCCTCCAGCAGCCGGATCAGGCGTGGCAGCTTGTAGTCGGCCAGCCGCTCCCGGCACCAGCGCAGCAGTTCCTCGGCGGACGGCGGCTCGGCCCCGGCCGACAGGGCGTCGGCGGAGAGCGCGACATACGCCTCGGTCACGCCCTCGTGGACGAGGACCGCCTGCTCGACCGCCGGGTGCTCACGAAGCACGTGCTCGACCTCGGTGAGGTCCACCTTGAGGCCGCCGATCACGACGAGGGAGTCGGCGCGACCGCCCACGGTCACCACCCCGTCGGCGGAGATCACGGCCCGGTCCCGGGTGTGCAGCCAGCCGTCCGTGTACTGGACGCCGCCCGAGTCGTGGAGGTACGGCGACCGGGCGAGCGCCACGTCCAGCTCGCCCTGGTGCGCCCGTACCACCACGCCCGGCGCGGCCGGGCCGACCGCGGGCCGCAGTGTGCCGCTCGCGTCCATGGCGACCACACCGGTCTCGGTGGTGCCGTAGGACTCGCCGACCCGTACGCCGTACCGCTCGGCGAACCGCGCGGCGACCTCCGGGGGCATCAGCTCGCCGCCCGACACGGCGACGCGCAGCTCGGACAGGCCGGGCGGGTCGATCGCGGAGGCGAGGAGTTCGTAGTGCATCGGCACCCCGAACAGGGCGGTGATCCGGTGCTCGACGGCGGTCCGCAGGATGTCGCGGGCGGAGACGCGGGGCGCGAAGACCACTGAGACCCCGGCCCACAGCGAGTGCAGCAGCCCGGCGACCAGGCCGAAGCTGTGCGCGGTCGAGCTGAGCAGCAGCAGCCGGTCGCCCTCGCCGGGCATCCCGGGGATCGCCGCGAACCGCTCGATCTCCTCGGTGAGCGACCGCGCGGTCCTGCCGATCACTTTCGGCCGCCCGGTGGACCCGGAGCTGAACTGGACGAGCCGGTGCTCGGTGGCGGCGGGCCGTCCGCTTCGGCGAGCTTCGGTGGTGACCTCGTACTCGGGCCGGAAACCGAACGCGGCCCGGACGTTCGTCCCCGCCCCGACCATGAACTGCGGCCGGCAGACGGCACTGAGCGCCTCCACCTCGGCCGGTTTGAGCCGGAAGTCGAAGAGCAGCACCTGCGCACCCAGCCGCCACAGCGCGAGCAGCACCTCGACCTGGGTGAAACTGGGCGGGGTCCTCAGCCCCACGGTGCTGCCGGGGCCGATGCCGTACCCGGCGAACACGGCGGCCTGTTTGGCCACCCGCTCCCGTAACTCCCCTCGGCGGACCGTCTCCTGCTGGTGTGTGAGATAGGGGAGGGCGTCGTCCCGCGCGTCGAACAGCCGCTGGACCAGGGAGCCCATCCCCTCCTCCCCCTCCTCGTCCACGAGCTCGCCCATCGGCCCTCAGACCTCCTTGCAGAACTCGCCGATGGGCAGGCCCACATGGCGCTTGTCCTGGGCCAGATAGCCGAGCAGCTCGTCACCGGCCTGGAGTTCGGTGACGTTGAGGACCTTGCCGCCGGGGCCGAGCACCCGTACGTGCCAGTCGTCCTGCACGGTCAGGCTGACCAGCCGTCCGTCCTCGGCGTGCGTACGGATCTCCAGGAGCGGCCTGGATTCCAACTTCGCTCTCCCAACGACGACACGCCGGGTCCGCCCGTCGGCGCCCACCGCGAGCAGGGCGCTGCCGGAGCCGACCTCGCTGAGGTAGTTGGTGCGGTTGTCGGGGCCGAGCGTGTACGAGTGCAGGGCACCGGCGTTGACCCGGAACGGCCGCGTCGGCATGTACGGCAGCGGATGCGTCTCGCTGCAGCAGAGCACGAACCCGGAGGAGTACGAGCCCACGAGGATGCCCTCGTCCTCCTCGAAGTGCGAGCAGGTGTCCACACAGACCCGGTCGCCGAGCCCGACGTGCCGGATGCTCTCCACGGTCAGCGTCGACATCTCCAGCTGGGGCGTGGTGGCCTCCAGCAGCCGGGCCAGCGCGAACACGTCGTCGGCTCCACGGGGCGTGAACAGGATGCCGTCCGAGCCGCGCTCCAGGACGTCGAAGACGATGGCCGCCTCTTCGAGGTCGGCGACGACGGTCACCAGCTTCCCCTCGGCGGACTCGGCCGCCGCGAGCACGATCTCCAGCGGGATCTTCGTCGGGTCCGCGAAGTGGATGACCGTGTACGGCAGCACCATGGCGCCGGCGCAGGACAGGCGCAGGGTGCGGTCGTCCCGTACGTCGATGTAACCGGTCATAGGGGTTACGGTGGCCGCGCGGTTCTCCGCGGCGAGGGCGTCCAGCTCGTCCTGGGTGGTGAACTTGCGCAGCAGGAGGTCGATGCCGGTGCCGGGCTTGGCCTCCTTGGCGTTGGCGGAGTCCTTCGCCGGGTCCTTGGCCTCCTTGTCGGCCTTCTTCACGGGGGCCGCGGACGGGCCGCCGGGGACCAGCACCCGGGTCACGGTCGGCGGCAGCGTCGCGAGGAGTTCGGCGTCGGCGGAGAGCACTCCGGCCATCCGGGTGTGGACGGCCGCGTCCACCACCGCCTGGAGCTGCGGACGGGGGACTTCACGGAGATCGATCCATGCGAACCTCATGCGACACCTGCCACGATCGTCGTCGAGTAGTTGGTCATGCTCATGTCTTCGGCCATGCCCTTGGCCAGGTCGCCGTCGGTGCCGGAGTGCACGACCGCGGCGAGCCGGGCGACCAGGGAGGCGGGGGAGGGGGCCGAGAAGATCCGGCGGCCGACGGCCAGTCCCCGGCAGCCGGAGGCCATCACGGCCCGGCCGTACTCGATGAGGTCGGAGCCGTCCGGGGGGCCGCCGGCGGCCAGGACGGGGATGGGGCTGTGGGCCACGACCTCGGCCATCCGCTCCAGCGGCAGGGCCACGGAGGTCTTCACCATGTCGGCGCCCAGGTCCGCGGCGACGTTGACGATGTGCGCGAGGAGCGCGGGGTCGTGCGGATTGTCGATCCGGGGGCCCCGGGGGTAGACCATCGCGATCAGCGGCATGCCCCACGTGTCGCAGGAGCGGGCGACCGCGCCGAGGTCGGCGAGCTGCCGGGACTCGGTGTCCGAGCCGATGTTCACATGGACGCTGACCGCGTCCGCGCCGAGCGTCACCGCCTCCTCGACATCGCCCACCAGCACTTTGGCGTCGACGTCGGTGGCACAGGCCGTACTGGCGCTCAAGTGCACCACCAGGGCGCAGGATTTGAGGATGTCCGGCGCGAGGCCACGGGCGCGCCCTTTGTGGACGATGATCCCGTCCGCCCCGCCCGCGACCAGTGCGCGCAACAGGTCGTCCCATTGGCCGGCCGGGGCCACGGGGCCGTCCGAGACGCTGTGATCCAGCGGGATCAGCAAGTGCCGATTGTCACCGGCCAACGAAAGTCTTCTTAAGCGTAATGGCTTGCCAGTTTTCAGCACGGGTAATGCGCCTTCCCAGCGTGGAGGCCGCATTTCAGAAAGTCGAACCGCGGCATCCCGTTGCGGTCTCCATGTCCGAAAAACGATGGTCGTAGAACTTTCAAGTTCTCTCGGGGCGTCAGCATTCCGTGCGTGATCACGAGTTGGCAAGGCGTGACGGCGGGCAAATTTTTATACGGAAACCCGCATGAATATTGACAGCTGTTTGACAGGGAAGGCTGGGTTGACGGTCTGCGGGTGCGGTGTTCGGGGGAAGTTATGCAAAAAGTGGCGAGGTAGTTGGTGTGTCTGCTCTGTGTGTATTTCGCCGTCCGGCGCGGGTCCGAATAATCGTGGCGACGGGAGTTCCTTGTGGAAATCGAATTTGCGGGCCTAGGGTGACAGGCGCACTCCGGTTCGTGTTACATGCGTGGCCGTCCCCATCTGGCCTCGGATTCTTCGTAATCCGGGCGTACCGGAAGTGAGCCCCCCATGCCCGAATTCCCTGCCAAAACCATGACCGAGACCGTCGGCCCCAGACCGGGCGAGTTACCGCCGCTGGAAGTGCGCGGCAAGGCGTCACGGATCGCCGTGGCGAGCCTGATCGGCACCACGATCGAGTACTACGACTTCGCCGTGTACGGCACGGCCTCGGCGCTCGTCCTCGGTCCCGCCTTCTTCCCTTCCGGCAACGCCACGGTCTCCTCCCTGGCCGCGTTCCTCACCTTCGCCGCGGCCTTCCTCTCCCGCCCGCTCGGCGTCGCCCTGTTCGGCACGATCGGCGACCGCCTCGGCCGCAGACGGGCCCTGGTCGCCTCGCTCCTCCTCATGGGCCTCGCCACGGTCGGCGTGGGCCTCCTCCCCACGTACGAGACCGCCGGACTCCTGGCCCCCGTCCTGCTCGTGACACTCCGTCTGCTGCAGGGCGTGAGCATGGGCGGCGAATGGGGCGGCGCGGTGCTCCTCGCCGCCGAGCACGCCCCGCCCGGGCGCCGCGCGCTCTACGCGGCCATCCCGCAGACGGGACCCTCGCTCGGCTTCCTGCTCTCCAGCGCGGTCATCCTGCCGACGCTCAACCTCGCCGGCCGCGACGGCTTCGCCGACTGGGCGTGGCGTGTTCCGTTCCTGCTCAGCGCGGTGCTGGTCATGATCGGGCTGTGGGTGCGGACGACGGTGGAGGAGTCACCGGTGTTCGCCGAGTCGGCGGCCCGTACGAATCGGCCACCGGTGTCCCGCTTCCCGCTCGGCACGCTGGTCATGCGGTACCCCGGGCGACTGCTGCTCGGCACCGGCGCGGCGATCGGCGGCTCGGCCGTGTACTACCTGACGATCGTCTACAGCCTGTCGTACGGGCCGAAGGCGCTCGGGATCCCGCAGAACACGATGCTGACGGCGGCGAGTGTGGGGGCCGCGGCCGGGATCGCGATCACGCTGCCGGTGGCGCGGCTGGCCGACCGGGTGGGCCGCCGTCCCGTGATGCTGACCGGCGCCGTCGGGTGTGTGGTCTGGGCGGTTCCCATGTACGCGTCCCTCAGCTCGCGCAACGCCTTTGTGATCACCGGGGCGTACACGGTCGGGCTGATGCTGCTCGCGTTGATGTTCTCGCCGGTGGCGGCGTTCCTGTCGGAGCTGTTTCCCGCGCGGCTGCGGTACACCGGGGCGTCCGCCGCGTTCATTCTGGCCAACACGCTGGGCGGCGGCTTCGCGCCACTGGTGGCGACGTGGCTGAACAGCCAGTGGTCGTCGCCGTTGGTGCTGGGCTTCTACACGGGTGCGTTGTGTCTGTTGAGCCTGCTGTGCCTGATGGCGCTGCCGGAGACGCGGGAAGCGGAGTTCGACAGCTGAGGTCGTGTTCTCGCCCCGATTGCGCGTAAGAGCTCGGGGGTGCGTCCGGTCGGCGAGTGCGGGATCGGCGTGGTTGCTCGTGCGGTTCCCCGCGGCCCCTTCAGGGACCTCGGGGAACCGCACGACAAGCCCTCACCGGCCCGCAGCTCCCTCAGGGCGAAGCCGGCGGATACAACGACCGCGGCAGCTGCGATGCCGCCGCCGCGTCCAGCAGCCACAGGGTCCGCGCCCTGCCGTACGCCCCGGCCGCCGGAGCCTGGATCTCCCCGGCCCCCGACAGCGCGATCGCCGCGGCCTGCGCCTTGTCCGCCCCGGCCGCCAGCAGCCACACCTCACGCGCCGCCCGAATCGCCGGCAACGTCAGTGACACCCGGTTCGGTGGCGGCTTCGGCGCACCACGCACCCCGACCGCCGTCCGCTCGGTCTCCCGCACCGCGGGCAACTCGGGGAACAGCGAGGCCACATGGGTGTCCGGCCCGACCCCGAGCATCAGCACGTCGAACGTCGGCACGGAGCCATGGTTCTCAGGCCCCGCCGCCCGTGCCAGCTCCTCCGCGTACGCCGCGGCCGCCGCGTCCACATCGCTGCCGTACGGACCGTCCGACGCGGGCATCGCGTGCACCCGCTTCGGGTCGAGCGGTACCGAGTCCAGCAGCGCCTCACGGGCCTGCGTGACATTCCGCTCCGGGTCGCCCTCGGGCAGGAACCGCTCGTCGCCCCACCACAGGTCGAGCCGCGCCCAGTCGATGGCGTCCCGGGCGGGGGCGGCCGCCAGCGCGGCCAGCAGGCCGTTGCCGTTGCGGCCACCCGTGAGGACCACCGACGCGTAGCCGCGCGAGGCCTGCGCGTCCACGATCTTCGTGATCAGCCGGGCCGCCGCGGCCTGCGCCATCAGCTCCTTGTCGCGATGCACGACCAGCTGCGGGGTGCTCACGGCGCGGCCGCCTTCTTCACGGGAGGCATCTGAGCGGGAGTGGGCCGATCGGAGTCACCGTCATCGTCACCGTCGCTGGAAGACGCCGACGAAGACGCCGACGAAGACGCGGACGAAGACGCCGACGAAGACGCCGAGGACGCCGACGTAGAGCCCGACGACACCGCAGGCGGCAGCGCGAGCGCCGACGCCCGAGCCGCCCCCTCGTCATCACCCGACCCGGGCACCGTATCCGTCAGCCCACTGGCCAGATACCCGCCCAGCGAGCCCCCCGGCGAACTCACCGAAGAGCTCCCCAAGGTGCTCCCCGACGAACTCACCGAAGGGCTCCCCGAAGAACTCACCGAAGAGCTCCCCAGCGCACTCCCCAACCGATCCACCCCGAACCGCAACGCCGACGCGTACGTGTCATCGGGGTCCAGCCGCCGCAACTCCTCCGCCAGCAGCTCCGACGTCTCACGCCGCTTCAGCGCGACCGCCCGGTCCGGCTGGTCCTCCAGCGTGAGCGTGGCGAGGCCACCGTCCGGCCGCCGCAACGTGATGGGCCCGCAGCTCGTCCGCATCCGCACCTCGGTGAGGCCCGGACCGGCCGACACTCCCCGCCGCACATGCACATGCAGCCGGTCCGCCAGCCACATCGCCAGCAGTTCGACGCTGGGGTTGTACTGCTCGCCCTCCACTTCCGCGGAGATGACCTCGCAGCTCACCTGGTCGAGCGCGGCGGCCAGCATGGAGCGCCACGGAGTGATCCGGGTCCAGGCGAGATCCGTGTCGCCGGGCTCGTAGTTGTCGGCGCGGGCCTTCAGCTCGTCGACGGGCTTCTCGGTCGCGTAGCTGTCCGTCACCCGGCGCTGGGCGAGCGCGCCCAGCGGGTCCCGGGCCGGGTCCAGCGGCGCGTTGACCGGCCACCACACCACGACCGGCGCGTCCGGCAGCAGCAGCGGCAGGACCACCGACTGGGCGTGGTCCGCGACCTCGCCGTACAGCCGGAGGATCACCGTCTCGCCGGTGTTCGCGTCCGCGCCCACCCGCACCTCGGCGTCGAGCCGGGACTGCGTGCGGTCGCGGGGCCCGCGGGAGACGCGCTTGATGACCACGATCGTGCGGGAGGGGTGTTCGCGGGAGGCGTCGTTGGCGGACTTGAGCGCGTCGTAGGCGTTCTCCTCGTCCGTCACGATGACCAGGGTGAGCACCATGCCGACGGCCGGGGTGCCGATCGCTCGGCGGCCCTTGACCAGCGCCTTGTTGATCTTGCTGGCGGTGGTGTCCGTGAGGTCTATCTTCATGGCCGGCGCCAGCTCCGTCCCTCGCGTGCGAGCATTTCGTCCGCCTCGACCGGGCCCCAGGTGCCCGCCCCGTACTGGGCGGGTGTGCCGTGCTTGTCCCAGTACTCCTCGATCGGGTCGAGGATCTTCCAGGACAGCTCGACCTCCTCGGTGCGTGGGAAGAGGTTGGAGTCGCCGAGGAGGACGTCCAGGATGAGGCGTTCGTAGGCCTCGGGGCTGGACTCCGTGAAGGACTCGCCGTAGGCGAAGTCCATGGACACGTCCCGGATCTCCATCGAGGTGCCCGGCACCTTGGAGCCGAAGCGGACCGTCACGCCCTCGTCCGGCTGGACGCGGATGACGATCGCGTTCTGGCCGAGTTCCTCGGTGGCGGTCTGGTCGAAGGGGGAGTGGGGAGCGCGCTGGAAGACCACCGCGATCTCCGTCACCCGGCGGCCGAGGCGCTTGCCCGTCCGCAGATAGAACGGCACTCCGGCCCAGCGCCGGTTGTCGACCTCCACCTTGATCGCCGCGTACGTGTCGGTCTTCGACTGGCGGTCGATGCCGTCCTCTTCGAGGTAGCCGATGACCTTCTCGCCGCCCTGCCAGCCGGCCGCGTACTGCCCGCGCACGGTGTCCCGGCCCAGGTCCTTCGGCAGCCGTACGGCGCCCAGCACCTTCGTCTTCTCGGCGGCCAGCGCGTCCGCGTCGAAGGAGGCGGGCTCCTCCATCGCGGTCAGCGCCATCAGCTGAAGGAGGTGGTTCTGGATGACGTCACGGGCCGCGCCGATGCCGTCGTAGTAACCGGCCCGGCCGCCGATGCCGATGTCCTCGGCCATCGTGATCTGAACGTGGTCCACGAAGGACCGGTTCCAGATCGGCTCGAACATCGTGTTGGCGAAGCGGAGCGCCAGAATGTTCTGGACGGTCTCCTTGCCCAGGTAGTGGTCGATACGGAAGACCTGGTCCGGGGCGAAGACCTCGTGGACGACCTTGTTGAGGTCCTCCGCGGACTCCAGGTTGTGGCCGAACGGCTTCTCGATGACCGCGCGGCGCCAGGACCCGCTCGACTGGTCCGCCAGACCGTGCTTCTTCAGCTGCTGGATGACGACGGGGAACGCGGACGGCGGCACGGAGAGGTAGAAGGCGAAGTTGCCGCCCGTACCCTGCGCCTTGTCCAGCTCTTCGATGGTGTCGCGCAGTCGCTTGAAAGCCTCGTCGTCGTCGAAGGTGCCCTGGACGAAGCGCATCCCCTGGACGAGCTGCTGCCAGACCTCCTCACGGAACGGCGTACGGGCGTGCTCCTTGACCGCGTCGTGGACCTCCTGCGCGAAGTCCTCGTGCGCCCACTCCCGGCGTGCGAAGCCGACGAGCGAGAAGCCCGGCGGCAGCAGTCCGCGGTTGGCGAGGTCGTACACGGCAGGCATCAGCTTTTTGCGTGACAGATCGCCTGTGACACCGAAGATCACCAGGCCCGACGGCCCCGCGATACGCGGGAGCCGTCGGTCCGCGGCGTCACGCAGCGGATTGCTGCTCGACAAGGTGTTCAGCCCTCCGAGGGTGCGAGGCGCTCCAGCTCCGCCTCGGTCGACTTGAGCAGGTCGTTCCAGGACGCCTCGAACTTCTCGACGCCCTCGTCCTCCAGCAGCTGGACCACGTCGTCGTACCGGATCCCGAGCTTCTCCACCGCGTCCAGCTCGGCACGCGACTGCTCGTAGGTCCCGGCGACGGCGTTGCCCCTGATCTCGCCGCTCTCGGCGGTGGCCTCCAGCGTGGCCTCCGGCATGGTGTTCACGGTGTTCGGCGCGACCAGCTCGTCGACGTACAGCGTGCTCTTGTACGCCGGGTCCTTCACACCGGTCGAGGCCCACAGCGCGCGCTGCTTGTTGGCGCCCGCGTTCTCCAGCGAGCTCCAGCGCTCGGTCGAGAAGACCTCCTCGTACGCCTGGTAGGCGAGGCGCGCGTTGGCGACGCCGGCCTTGCCGCGCGCGGCCTTGGCCTCGTCGGTGCCCAGCGCGTCCAGCCGCTTGTCGATCTCGGTGTCCACGCGGGACACGAAGAAGGACGCCACCGAGTGGATCTTGGAGAGGTCCAGGCCGCGGTCGCGCGCCTTCTCCAGACCGGACAGGTAGGCGTCCATGACCTCGCGGTAGCGCTCCAGCGAGAAGATCAGCGTGACGTTGACGCTGATGCCGAGGCCGATGACCTCGGTGATCGCGGGCAGGCCCGCCTTCGTCGCCGGGATCTTGATCAGGGTGTTGGGACGGTCGACCAGCCAGGCCAGCTGCTTGGCCTCGGCGATCGTCGCCTTGGTGTTGTGGGCCAGCCGCGGGTCGACCTCGATGGAGACCCGGCCGTCCTGGCCGCCGGTCGCGTCGAAGACCGGGCGCAGGATGTCGGCGGCGTCACGGACGTCCGCCGTCGTGATCATCCGGATCGCCTCGTCCACGGTGACCTTGCGGGCGGCGAGGTCGGCGAGCTGCTGCTCGTAGCCGTCACCGCTGCTGATCGCCTTCTGGAAGATCGAGGGGTTGGTGGTGACACCCACGACGTGCTGCTGGTCGATCAGCTCGGCGAGGTTGCCGGACGTGATGCGCTTGCGCGACAGGTCGTCCAGCCAGATCGCTACGCCCTCCTCGGAGAGGCGCTTGAGTGCGTCTGCCATGGGAAATCAAACTCCTACTTGTCGTATATACGAGCGTCAGCGCTGGGTGGCCGCGAGGGATTCCCGCGCGGCGGCGGCCACGTTCTCGGCAGTGAAGCCGAACTCGCGGAAGAGGACCTTGCCGTCGGCCGAAGCGCCGAAGTGCTCCAGCGAAACGATGCGACCGGCGTCACCGACGTACCGGTGCCAGGTCAGACCGATACCGGCCTCGACCGCGACCCGCGCCTTGACGGACGGCGGCAGAACGCTGTCCCGGTACCCCTGGTCCTGCTCCTCGAACCACTCCACCGACGGCATGGACACGACCCGCGTGGGCACGCCCTCCGCCTGGAGCGCCTCGCGCGCCTCCACGGCCACATGCACCTCGGAGCCGGTGGCGATCAGCACCACCTGGGCGTCGCCGCCGTCGGCCTCGAAGAGGACGTAACCACCCTTGGCGGCACCCTCGTTGGCCTCGTACGTCGGCACCCCCTGACGGGTCAGCGCCAGGCCGTGCGGGGCGCCCTTGCCGAACTCCTTGGTCCAGCGCCTGAGGATCTCGCGCCAGGCGATCGCCGTCTCGTTGGCGTCGGCCGGGCGGACCACGTTCAGGCCCGGGATCGCGCGCAGCGAGGCCAGGTGCTCGACCGGCTGGTGCGTCGGGCCGTCCTCGCCGAGACCGATGGAGTCGTGCGTCCACACGTACGTCACCGGCAGGTGCATCAGGGCCGACAGACGGACCGCGTTGCGCATGTAGTCGGAGAACACGAGGAACGTGCCGCCGAAGACACGGGTGTTGCCGTGCAGCGTGATGCCGTTCATCTCCGCGGCCATGGCGTGCTCGCGGATACCGAAGTGGATCGTGCGGCCGTACGGGTTCGCCTCCGGCAGCGGGTTGTCCGCGGGGAGGAACGACGACGTCTTGTCGATCGTCGTGTTGTTCGAGCCCGCGAGGTCGGCGGAGCCGCCCCACAGCTCGGGGATGACGGCACCCAGCGCCTGCAGCACCTTGCCGGACGCGGCACGGGTGGCGACACCCTTGCCCGCCTCGAACACCGGCAGCCGCGACTCCCAGCCCTCGGGCAGCTCGCCCGCGCTGATCCGGTCGAACTCGGCGGCCCGCTCGGCGTTGCCGTCGCGCCACTCCTGGAGCTGCTTCTCCCAGGCGGCCCGGGCCTCACGGCCCCGCTCGCCGAGGGCGCGCGTGTGACCGATGACGGCCTCGGAGACCTCGAAGTGCTTCTCGGGGTCGAAGCCGAGGACCCGCTTGGTGGCCGCGACCTCGTCCTCGCCGAGCGCCGAGCCGTGCGCGGCCTCGGTGTTCTGCGCGTTCGGGGCGGGCCAGGCGATGATCGAACGCATCGCGATGAACGACGGCCTGTCCGTGACCGCCTTCGCGGCCTCGACCGCCTCGTACAGCGCGACCGGGTCGAGGTCGCCGTTCTCCTTGGGCTCGACGCGCTGCACATGCCAGCCGTACGCCTCGTACCGCTTGGTGACGTCCTCGGAGACGGCCGTCTCCGTGTCGCCCTCGATCGAGATGTGGTTGTCGTCCCACAGCAGCACGAGGTTGCCGAGCTTCTGGTGACCGGCCAGCGAGGACGCCTCGGCGGAGATGCCCTCCTGGAGGCAGCCGTCACCGGCGATCACGAAGATGTGGTGGTCGAACGGGGACTCGCCGACGGCGGCCTCCGGGTCGAACAGACCGCGCTCGTAGCGGGCGGCCATGGCCATGCCCACGGCGTTGGCGACACCCTGGCCGAGCGGCCCGGTCGTCGTCTCGACGGCCTTGGTGTGCCCGTACTCGGGGTGGCCCGGGGTCTTCGAGCCCCAGGTGCGGAAGGACTCCAGGTCCTCCAGCTCCAGCCCGAAGCCGCCCAGGTACAGCTGGACGTACAGGGTCAGGGAGGAGTGGCCCGCGGACAGGACGAACCGGTCACGGCCCACCCAGTCGGGGTCGGCGGGGTCGTGGCGCATCACCTTCTGGAAGAGGGTGTACGCGGCGGGTGCGAGGCTCATCGCCGTACCCGGATGGCCGTTGCCGACCTTCTGTACGGCGTCGGCGGCCAGGACTCGGGCGGTGTCGACGGCCCGCTGGTCCAACTCGGTCCACGCGAGGTCTGTAGTGGTCGGCTTGGTGCTCACCCTGGGTCAGGGCTCCTCTCCACATGTTTGGTGCCGGCGCTCTTCGGGGCGCCGACCGCAGTCGAGCCTACCCCTGTGACAACGCGCATTTTTTCGAGTCATTCCAGACTGCCGGGACGGTCCCCGATCCGCCTCCCGACGGTGATTCCGCATGGTGAGACCAGGGGGTTCCGTTGGTTCGACATCTGAATACGGAGCCGCTCATCCGACTGCTCAACCGAAGTGTGTTCGGCTCACCGCGCGGTGCCTCCCAACACGACCCCACCCCCTTGAAAGGCTGGCTCTGGGCAACGTCTACAGTGGCGTGGTACGCGCGAGCCGTCACGGGGAGTTCACAACCGGAGGCTTGCTGAGGAGTCTCTGTCAGGGGTGTGCGTGACGGCCGTCGAATCCCGTCCACCGGGAGTGCTCGGGGCGAGCAGCACGAGCAACAGCCGGGGTCAGCGGCCGATCGGGGCCCGCGTCAAGGCGTTCGTGGCGCTGACGAAGCCGCGGATCATCGAACTGCTGCTGATCACCACCGTTCCGGTGATGTTCCTGGCCGAACAGGGCGTCCCGGACCTCTGGCTGGTGATCGCCACCTGCGTCGGCGGCTACCTCTCGGCGGGCGGCGCCAACGCGCTCAACATGTACATCGACCGCGACATCGACGCCCTGATGGAGCGCACCTCGCAGCGCCCGCTGGTGACCGGGATGGTCACCCCGCGTGAGGGTCTGGTCTTCGGCATCACCCTCGCCGTCGTCTCCACCCTCTGGTTCGGCGTCCTCGTCAACTGGCTGTCGGCCTGGCTGTCGCTCGGAGCGCTCCTCTTCTACGTCGTCGTCTACACGATGATCCTCAAACGGCGTACGTCACAGAACATCGTCTGGGGCGGCATCGCCGGCTGCATGCCGGTCCTCATCGGCTGGTCCGCCGTCACGAACTCGATGTCCTGGGCCGCCGTCATCCTCTTCCTCGTCATCTTCTTCTGGACCCCGCCGCACTACTGGCCGCTGTCGATGAAGGTGAAGGACGACTACGCCCGCGTCGGCGTCCCCATGCTCCCGGTGGTCGCCTCCAACAAGGTGGTCGCCCGGCAGATCGTCCTCTACAGCTGGGTGATGGTCGCCGTCTCCCTGCTGCTGACCCCCCTCGGCTACACCGGCTGGTTCTACACCTCGGTCGCCCTGGTGACCGGCGGCTGGTGGCTCTGGGAGGCGCACGCGCTCCAGAACCGCGCGAAGGGGGGCGTGACCGGCGGGAAGCTCAAGGAAATGCGCCTGTTCCACTGGTCGATCACGTACGTGTCGCTCCTGTTCGTGGCCGTGGCGGTCGACCCCTTCCTCCGCTGAGGCCGAGCACACAGCCCCGCGCCCTTCAAGGGCGCGGGGCTGTGTCGATCCGTGGCTCCGCCGCGCGGGCGCGAGCAACCACGAACAACCCGCACACGCCCGGCCACAGCAAGGCGAAACGGTGAGTGGCCAACCCCACTCACCCGCCCGTCGCCGCACGGCATACCCATCGGTAGCATCCTGACCATGGCAGACACCAAGCAGGTAGACGAGGCCACGGACGCCAAGGCGGACCCGAAGGCGGCCGCGAAGGCCGAGCGCAAGGCGGCCAGACTCGCCAAGCAGATCGCCGCCTTCGCCAAGGCCCACGGCGGCGCCGAGGCCCAGGTCGCCTACATCGGCGAGCGCGGCACCCGCATCGTGCTCGTCGGCGAGGACGGCGGCTGGGGCGACCTCGTGGCCCCGACCCACGCCATCGCCGAGCAGGCCGTGCGGAAAGCCGGCGTCACCGTGCACGAGGACTTCGACGGTGAGTTCGCGGCGAAGGTGAAGACCGGCCCCTACGAGTGGTCGCGCATGGCCGGCATCCAGGTCGGCGGCCCCAGCAACACCTGAGGCCCGTTCTCCCGTTAGGACCTGACGACAAGCGCAGCGTCCAGTCGCGGGAGCCCGGTCATGATCGAAACGCCGTCCCTGGTGGACCAGTACTGCCATGGCGTTCTCCGTACGGAGCTGGGTCTCGGCACCTTCGAGGCCCAGCTCGCCCGCTCGGAGGGACCTCCGGCGGCCGGTACGACCTTCTTCGACACCCAGACCGGCTTCGCGGTACGCCGCTGGTGCCCGCCCCTGCTCGGTCTTGAACCCCACTGCACGCCCGCCCGCTATCTCGCCCGCCGCCGCGAACTGGGCGTCCTGGAGTCGGGCCGCAGACTGCTGCGGGGCAGCGGCATCACCACCTATCTCGTCGACACCGGACTGCCCGGCGACCTCACCGGACCGGACGAGATGGCCTCCACGGGGAACGCCGACGCCCACGAGATCGTCCGCCTCGAACTCCTCGCCGAACAGGTCGCCGACACCTCCGGCACCGTCGAGTCCTTCCTCGCCAACCTCGCCGAGTCGGTGCACGCGGCCGCCGCCGGCGCCGTGGCCTTCGCATCCGTGGCGGGCGTACGGCACGGTCTGGCGCTCGCGCCCGAACCGCCGGGCCCGGGGGAGGTGCGCGGCGCCGCCGGCCGCTGGCTGGCGCACCGCCCGGTCGGCGGCAGCCTCACCGACCCGGTCCTCCTACGGCATCTGCTGTGGATCGCCGTCGCCTCCGGGCGCCCCCTGCAGCTCCACGCGGGCCTGGGGCGTGTTGCGAAAGTCCCGCCTGCCCCACGACGCCTGGCACACTCCCCCGCTCTCGGCTTCGCCCGAGCGGGAGGGATCCCCGCCGCCGGACCGGGCGAAAGCCCAAGTACGTCCCGTACGGGGGCTTCCGCCCGGCACACCGGGAGCACGCTCCCCCACTCTCGGCTGCCCTCGAGCGGGGAGACCCCCATGACGCCGCAGGGCCCGCACTCCGGGTGGACGACGGGACTTCCGCGATACGCCCTGGACGCCCCCACCCCGCGCATCGACCACACCGACCCCGTCCTGCTCACCGACTTCGCCCGTGCCACCGCCGGTCTCGGCACCGACCTGGTCCTGCTGCACGGCTACCCGTACCACCGCCACGCCGCCCACCTCGCCGCAGCCTTCCCGCACGTCTACGCCGACCTGGGCGCCGAACTGGTCCGCACCGGCGCCCGGGCCACCGGCGTACTCGCCGAGGTCCTGGAACTGGCCCCCTTCGGCAAGCTCCTCTTCTCCAGCGGCGCCGGCGGTCTGCCCGAGCTGCACGTGGTCGGGGCCCGGCTGTTCCGTGAGGCGCTGGCACGGGTGCTGGGCACCTGGGTGGCGGAGGGCGCCTGGTCCCTCGCGGACGCGCAACGCGTGGCGGGACTCATCGCGGCGGGGAACGCACGGCGGGTGTACGGGCTGGAGTAGATGTCCAGACTCAGTTCATGACCCACAGTGACGCGACCGTCGCCTTACTCGACCGCTTCCTCGACGAGCTGCACGACCTGGCCCCCGTCGCCGTATGGGCACACGGCTCACTCGGCGGCGGCGACTACCAGCAGGGCCGCAGCGACCTCGATCTGATCGCGGTCCTCAGGGGCCCGATCACCCCGAGCACGGTCTGGCGGGTGGCATCCCTGCACGCCCGCCTGCGTGCCGATCCGCTGGCCGACAAGCTGCACTGCACCTATCTGACCCCCGGCACGGCGGCGGACGTCGAACGCCGGCACCTCACCCGGGCGCGCAAGCAGCTGTTCAAACGGCCGGTCGGTCCGGTCGCCCGGCGCGAGCTGCACACCTTCGGGCTGGTCCTGCACGGCGAGGCAGTCAAGGAGCTGCTGCCGCCGGTCTCGGACGGTGACCTCGCCGAGTCCGTCGTCCAGGAGCAGTGGGAGTGGCGGCTCGAACTCGCCGAGGCCGCCCGCTGGCACAACGACCTCTGGGTGGACCTCGGCCTGCTCACCCACGCCCGCGCCCTGGTCACCCTCTCCGAAGGACGGCTGATCACGAAGCGGGAGGCCCTGGACCTGCTGCCCACGCTGGGCGCGCCCGTCGAGGTGGTCGAGGACATCGAGCGGCGACGGTACGAGGGCCCGGGCGACCGGCCGCCGAGCGAGGAGTGGACCGCCCGGCGGAGCGCCCTGACCAGGGAGTACCTCGGCCCGGCGATCGACGCCCTCGTACGGACGTACGGCTGAGGCGGGTACGCGCGGCGGCTCAGGCGTTGGTGGCGACCGGCGTCTCGGCCGCCGCCGGGGCGGGGACCTCCGACGCCTCGGCCCCCGGCCGCTCCCGCAGGGAGAGCAGCACCCGGAGGGTCGCGATCCACACCAGGCAGGAGCCGAGCATATGGGCGCCGACCAGCACCTCGGGGAGATCGGTGAAGTACTGGACGTAGCCCACGGCGCCCTGGGCGAGGAGAACCAGGAACAGGTCGCGGGTGCGGCTCAGGGGGCCGCGCGGGGCGTCGACCGCCTTGAGGACGAACCACAGGGCGAACGTCAGCGTCACCACGATCCAGGCCAGCACGGCGTGCAGCTTGGTGACGCTCTCCCAGTCCAGCGGGATGCGCTCGACCTCGCTGGAGTCGCCGGCGTGCGGGCCCGCGCCGGTGACGACCGTACCCACCGCGATCAGCAGGACGGTCGCGCCCACCAGGAACCACACCAGCTGCTGCACCGCCTTGCCGACCAGCGGACGCGGCTCGGTGTCGCCCTCGCGGGTCCGCTGCCACATCACCGTGGCGACGGCGATCAGCGCGGTGGAGAGCAGGAAGTGCGCGGCCACCGTGTACGGGTTGAGGCCGACGAGCACGACGATCCCGCCGAGCACCGCGTTGCCCATGACCACCCAGAACTGCGCCCAGCCGAGCCGGGTCAGGCCCCGCCGGTACGGCTTCTCCGAGCGCGCGGCGATGATCGCCCAGCCGACCGCCGCGCACAGCACGTACGTCAGCATGCGGTTGCCGAACTCGATGTAGCCGTGGACGCCCATCGCACGGGTCGCGGTGAGCGAGTCGTCGGTGCACTTGGGCCAGGTCGGGCAGCCGAGGCCGGACCCCGTCAGCCGTACGGCACCGCCGGTGACCACGATGACCACCGCCATGACGAGCGCGGCGAGGGCCGCCCGCCGGACCGTTCTGGGGTCCGGGGTCCAGCGTTCGGCGATGAAGGCGAGCGGGTTGCGCGCAGCGGATACGACGTCGGCGCGGGTCACGTTTGGCACGCGCACCATGGTAGGCGGACCGCTTGTGCACGTATTCACGAGGGGGCGGCCTCGGCCGTGCCCCGCCTGTGACCTGCGCGTACTGTGGCCCGAGCCCGCTCCCGCCTACTCCCAGCGGAAGAGGCGCGCGGCGGCGCCGAGCCCGAGCACGGCCCAGCCGGCCAGGATGCCGAGGTCGCCCCACGGCATGCCCGCGCCGTGCTGGAGCACATCCCGCAGACCGTCCGACAGGGCGGCGATCGGCAGCAGCCCGAGCACGCTCTGCGCCGCGTCCGGGAACTTGTCCAGCGGCACCACGACCCCGCCGCCCACGAGCAGCAGCAGGAAGACCAGGTTCGCGGCGGCCAGCGTCGCCTCGGCCTTGAGGGTCCCGGCCATCAGGAGCCCGAGCCCCGAGAAGGCCGCCGTGCCGAAAACCAGGAGCAGGAGTACGGCCAGGGGGTTGCCGTGCGGCGACCAGCCCATCGCGAAGGCGATCACCGTGAGCAGCACGACCTGGAGGACCTCGGTGACCAGCACGGACAGCGTCTTCGCGGTCATCAGGCCCCAGCGGGGCAGCGGCGAGACCGCGAGCCGCTTCAGCACGCCGTAGCGGCGCTCGAAGCCGGTGGCGATGGCCTGGCCGGTGAACGCGGTCGACATCACGGCGAGCGCGAGGATGCCCGGCGCCAGGAAGTCGACCGCCTTGCCCTTGCCCGTGTCGACGATGTCCACCGAGCCGAACAGCACCAGCAGCAGGGTCGGGATGACGACGGTCAGAAGCAGCTGCTCGCCGTTGCGCAGCAGCATCTTCGTCTCCAGGACCGCCTGCGCCGCGATCATGCGGGGGAGGGGGGCGGCGCCCGGCTTCGGCGCGTACGTACCCGTGCTCATGAACGCAGCTCCTTGCCGGTCAGCTCCAGGCTGTGTCTTCCCGGGGGACGCCCCCCGGACCTCCGGCAGAGGGTGGTCGTGGCCGGAATCATGAACGCAGCTCCTTGCCGGTCAGCTCCAGGCTGTGTCTTCCCGGGGGACGCCCCCCGGACCCCCGGCAGAGGGTGGTCGTGGCCGGAATCATGAACGCAGCTCCTTGCCCGTCAGCTCCAGGCTGTGTCTTCCCGGGGGACGACCCCCGGACCCCCGGCAGAGGGTGGTCGTGGCCGGAATCATGAACGCAGCTCCTTGCCCGTCAGCTCCAGAAAAACGTCTTCGAGGGTGTGCCGTTCCACCGAGATCCTGTCCGGCATCACCCCGTGCTGGGCGCACCACGACGTGACGGTCGCGAGGAGCTGCGGGTTGATTTTGCCGCCCACGCGGTAGACGCCCGGGGTCAGCTCGTCGGCGGTGCAGTCCGCGGGGAGGGCCTTGAGCAGGGAGGCGACGTCGAGGGCCGGGCGGCCGGTGAAGCGCAGGGTGTTCTCGGCCCCGCCGCGGCACAGCTCCTCGGGGGAGCCCTGGGCTATGACCCGGCCCGCGTCGATGATCGCCACGTCGTCGGCCAGCTGCTCGGCCTCGTCCATGTAGTGCGTGGTCAGGATGACGGAGACCCCGTCCGCCCGCAGGTCCCGTACGAGGTCCCAGGTCGCCCGGCGGGCCTGTGGGTCGAGGCCCGCGGTCGGCTCGTCCAGGAACACCAGCTCGGGGCGCCCCACCACGGCCATCGCGAGGGCGAGCCGCTGCTGCTGGCCGCCGGAGAGCCGACGGTACGTCGTCCGGCCGCAACTGCCGAGCCCCAGGCGCTCGATGAGGGCGTCCACGTCGAGGGGGTGGGCGTGCAGCTTGGCCACATGGCGGAGCATCTCGTCGGCGCGGGCGCCGGAGTAGACGCCACCGGACTGGAGCATCACGCCGATCCGGGGGCGCAGGGCCGAGGCCTCGCGGACCGGGTCGAGGCCGAGGACGCGGACCGTGCCGTCGTCGGGCTTGCGGTACCCCTCGCAGGTCTCGACGGTGGTGGTCTTGCCCGCGCCGTTGGGGCCGAGCACGGCGGTTGTGCCCGCCCGGGCCACCAGGTCGAGGCCGTTCACCGCGGTCTTCTCGCCGTACCGCTTCACCAGGGCCTGGACCTGGACCACGGGGTCACTTCGCATGGTCGCCAAGTCTAGGTACGCGGCCGGAGGCTCAGGCGGGCGGGTGCTGAAACTCCTCCTCACGGGGGCGGTGCAGCGCCAGCCACCGCTCCGCGTACGCCACCGCGTCCGCCAATGGGAAGAGCCGTACGTCGGCAGCGCCCACCCGGCCCCGTACGACGGGACGGTCGCGTTCGAAGTCGTGGCCCAGTTCGTCGAAGCGGTCCGAGGTGATCGACACCTCCGTCACCACCTCCCAGCCCGCCGGTCCCGGCCGACCCACCTTCGCCAGGGGCGACGGAATCCGGTACTCGGCCAGATGGAAGCCGGTGCAGCTGTCGTAACCGGCGCCGAGCAGGAGCACGCGCGCGCGGAGCCCCTCCAGACGGGCGAGCGGGCTGTGCTCGCCGAGGCCGCAGTCGAGGGCGTGCCCCTCGGTCACCTCCGCCGCGCGCGGGCCGACCGCGGCGAACGAGGTCTGCGGATGCGCGCTGCGCAGGGCGCCCGGCCAGGTCCGTACCGTCTCCGGGATCACCCCCATCCCGCGCGAGGGCGTGACGAGGGGGTCGTACACGGGCATCGTGGCGCGGATCGTCTCCCACCACTCCTCGGGCACCGGTGGACGTCCCCAGTCGGCCGGGTCGGAGAGGTCGCCGGACTGGGTGGGGACGACCAGCGTGCCGTCCGCGCCGAGGGCGTCGAGCAGTCCCTGGACCACCGCGACGGCACCTCCGCACACCCAGCCGAGCGAGCTGAGGGAGGAGTGGACGAGGAGGGTCTCGCCGCTGTGGACACCCAGCTCGCGGAGCTGCGTGGCGACGGTGTCCCGGGTGACAAGAGGGCCGGTCGGAGGGGGTGTGGGCATGGTTCGTCAGTGTCCTGGACGGGCCTTCGGCCCGCCACCCATTTGATCGATCAATGATCGTTTCCGCAGGTCATCTTAGGTATGCCTAAGTGATGCACGGCACCGCCGGGCGGTTCGGGCCCGGCTTGCCCGGTCCCGAGGAATTACGCAACAATGGCGTTGTGAAAAACGTCGGCGAGACTCGGGTGACCCCCACCGGGGCCCCTCAGGAGGAGCTCGCGACCGGGGAGCGCTCGACGCGCAACCGGGTCGCGCGGTCCATCCTGGACCACGGTCCGTCGACCGTCGCCGAGCTGGCCGGCCGACTGGGCCTCACCCAGGCGGCCGTACGGCGCCACCTCGACGCCCTGGTCGGTGACGACGTCGTCGAGGCCCGTGAGCAGCGGGTGTACGGGGCGCGTACGCGCGGCCGGCCCGCCAAGGTCTTCGTGCTCACCGACTGCGGCCGGGACGCCTTCGACCAGTCCTACGACAAGCTCGCCGCGGACGCCCTGCGCTGGATCCAGGAGCGGTTCGGCGGTGACGAGGCGGTCGTCGCCTTCGCACGCGCGAGGATCGCCGAGCAGGCCGCCGCCTACCGCGCGGCGATCGAGGCCGCCGCCCCCGAAGAGCGTACGGAGGCCCTGGCCAAGGCCCTGAGTGCCGACGGGTACGCTGCTACGGCGCGCAGTGCGCCCCTCCCGCAAAAGGGTGAGCAGCTGTGTCAGCACCACTGCCCCGTCGCCCATGTCGCGGAGAAGTTCCCGCAGCTCTGTGAGGCGGAGACCGAGATCTTCTCCCAACTGCTCGGGACGCACGTCCAGCGACTGGCGACCATCGCGCACGGTGACGGCGTCTGCACGACGTTCATCCCAAAGATTTCCCACACCACACATCACGCATCTGCAAGCACGGCCGGGAGGAACCCCGCATGACTCTCCCCATCGAGGAGACTGCCCACCCCGAGCTCGAGGGCCTGGGTAAGTACGAATACGGCTGGGCGGACTCCGACGAGGCCGGTGCCTCTGCCAAGCGCGGGATCAACGAGGACGTCGTCCGCGACATCTCCGGGAAGAAGAACGAGCCGGAGTGGATGACCAAGCTCCGTCTCAAGGGCCTGCGCCTGTTCGAGAAGAAGCCCATGCCGAACTGGGGCTCGGACCTGTCGGGCATCGACTTCGACAACATCAAGTACTTCGTGCGCTCCACGGAGAAGCAGGCGGAGTCCTGGGAGGACTTGCCCGAGGACATCAAGAACACGTACGACAAGCTCGGCATCCCGGAGGCGGAGAAGCAGCGCCTCGTCGCCGGTGTCGCGGCCCAGTACGAGTCCGAGGTCGTCTACCACCAGATCCGTGAGGACCTGGAGGAGCAGGGCGTCATCTTCCTCGACACCGACACCGCGCTGAAGGAGCACCCGGAGCTCTTCAAGGAGTACTTCGGCACCGTCATCCCGGTCGGCGACAACAAGTTCGCGTCGCTGAACACCGCGGTGTGGTCGGGCGGCTCCTTCATCTACGTGCCGAAGGGCGTGCACGTCGAGATCCCGCTCCAGGCCTACTTCCGTATCAACACGGAGAACATGGGCCAGTTCGAGCGGACCCTGATCATCGTCGACGAGGGTGCCTACGTGCACTACGTCGAGGGCTGTACGGCTCCGATCTACAAGTCGGACTCGCTGCACAGCGCCGTGGTCGAGATCATCGTCAAGAAGAACGCCCGCTGCCGTTACACGACCATCCAGAACTGGTCGAACAACGTCTACAACCTGGTCACCAAGCGCGCCGTGGCGTACGAGGGCGCGACCATGGAGTGGATCGACGGCAACATCGGCTCCAAGGTCACCATGAAGTACCCGGCCGTCTACCTGATGGGCGAGCACGCCAAGGGCGAGACCCTCTCCATCGCCTTCGCGGGCGAGGGGCAGCACCAGGACGCCGGCTCCAAGATGGTCCACATGGCACCGAACACCTCCTCCAACATCGTCTCCAAGTCGGTGGCGCGCGGTGGCGGTCGTACGTCCTACCGCGGTCTCGTCGAGATCGGCGAGGGCGCCCACGGCTCCAAGTCGAACGTGCTGTGCGACGCGCTGCTCGTCGACACCATCTCCCGCTCCGACACGTACCCCTACGTGGACGTCCGCGAGGACGACGTGTCCATGGGCCACGAGGCGACCGTCTCCAAGGTCTCCGAGGACCAGCTCTTCTACCTGATGAGCCGTGGTCTGAGCGAGTTCGAGGCGATGGCCATGATCGTGCGCGGCTTCGTCGAGCCCATCGCGAAGGAGCTGCCCATGGAGTACGCCCTCGAGCTCAACCGGCTGATCGAGCTGCAGATGGAAGGCGCGGTCGGTTAAGACCCGCACTCCGGACAACAGCTAGCGAAATCTGACGCAGGAAAGAGAGCAGACCGACAGCCATGGCTGAGGCTCAGAACATCCCGGTGGGGTCCACCACCGCCGGCTCGATCGCGGTGGCCGCCGAGTCGACCGTCGCCACGCGCATGAGCGCGCCCCCCTCGTTCGACGTGGCGGACTTCCCGGTCCCGCACGGCCGCGAGGAGGAATGGCGGTTCACCCCGCTGGAGCGGCTGCGCGGGCTGCACGACGGCACCGCCGTCGCCACCGGCGAGGGCGTGAAGGTCGACGTCCAGGCCCCCGAGGGCGTCATCGTCGAGGCCGTCGGCCGTGACGACGCGCGCCTCGGCAAGGCCGGCACCCCGGTGGACCGCATCGCCGCCCAGGCGTACTCCGCGTTCGAGAAGGCCGGCGTGGTCACCGTCCCCAAGGAGACGGTGCTCACCGAGCCCATCCGGATCGCGGTGCAGGGCGAGGGCGGGGTCGCCTTCGGCCACCAGGTGATCGAGCTGGGCGCCTTCGCCGAGGCCGTCGTCGTCATCGACCACACCGGTGACGCGGTGCTCGCCGCCAACATCGACTACATCCTGGGCGACGGCGCCAAGCTGACCGTCGTCTCGGTCCAGGACTGGGACGACAAGGCCGTGCACGTGGCCCAGCACAACGCGCTGATCGGCCGGGACGCCACCTTCAAGTCGTTCGTGGTCACCTTCGGCGGCGACGTCGTACGCCTCCACCCGCGCGTCGCCTACGCCGGCACCGGCGGCGAGGCCGAGCTGTTCGGCCTGTACTTCACGGACGCGGGCCAGCACCAGGAGCACCGCCTCCTCGTCGACCACAACACCCCGCACTGCAAGTCCAACGTCATGTACAAGGGCGCGCTCCAGGGTGACGGCGCCCACGCGGTGTGGATCGGCGACGTGCTGATCGAGGCCAAGGCCGAGGGCACCGACACCTACGAGATGAACCGGAACCTCGTCCTCACGGACGGCGCCCGGGTCGACTCGGTGCCGAACCTGGAGATCGAGACCGGCGAGATCGTCGGCGCCGGGCACGCCAGCGCCACCGGCCGCTTCGACGACGAGCAGCTTTTCTACCTGATGGCCCGCGGCATCCCGGCCGACGAGGCCCGTCGCCTGGTGGTCCGCGGCTTCTTCGCCGAGCTCGTCCAGCAGATCGGCGTCGACGACATCGAAGAGCGCCTTCTCGTGAAGATCGACGAGGAGCTGGAGGCGTCGGTCTGATGACCACCTTCGACCGTGCCCGTTTCGTCCGGGCCTGTGGGCTGAGCGAGCTGGAGGAGGACACCCCGAAGCGGGTGGAACTCGACGGCACGCCGGTCTCGGTCGTGCAGACCGAGGGGGAGGTGTTCGCCATCCACGACATCTGCTCGCACGCGAACGTCTCGCTCTCCGAGGGCGAGGTGGAGGACTGTCAGATCGAGTGCTGGCTGCACGGCTCCAGCTTCGACCTCCGCACCGGCAAGCCGTCCGGCCTTCCCGCGACGCGCCCCGTCCCCGTATACCCCGTAAAGATCGAAGGGGACGACGTGCTCGTCTCCCTCACCCAGGAGTCCTGAGGAACCCATGGCAACGCTTGAAATCCACGACCTGCACGTCACCGTCGAGGCCGACAACGCCACGAAGGAGATCCTCAAGGGCGTCGACCTCACCGTGAAGCAGGGCGAGACGCACGCCATCATGGGCCCCAACGGCTCCGGCAAGTCGACCCTCGCCTACTCCCTCGCGGGTCACCCGAAGTACACGATCACCGGCGGCACCGTGCTGCTCGACGGCGAGGACGTCCTGGAGATGTCCGTCGACGAGCGCGCCCGTGCCGGCCTGTTCCTCGCGATGCAGTACCCGGTCGAGGTCCCCGGTGTCTCGGTCTCCAACTTCCTGCGCACCTCCGCCACCGCCATCCGCGGCGAGGCCCCCAAGCTGCGCACCTGGGTGAAGGAGGTCAAGGAGGCCATGCAGCGCCTCAACATGGACCCCTCCTTCGCCGAGCGCAACGTCAACGAGGGCTTCTCCGGCGGTGAGAAGAAGCGCCACGAGATCCTCCAGCTCGAACTGCTCAAGCCGAAGGTCGCGATCCTCGACGAGACGGACTCCGGTCTGGACGTCGACGCCCTCCGGATCGTGTCGGAGGGTGTGAACCGGGTCCGTGAGACGGGCGAGGTCGGCACCCTGCTGATCACCCACTACACGCGCATCCTGCGCTACATCAAGCCCGACCACGTGCACGTCTTCTCCGGCGGCCGGATCGTCGAGTCGGGTGGCCCCGAGCTCGCCGACAAGCTGGAGAACGAGGGCTACGAGGCTTACACGAAGGGTGGCGCATCCGCGTGACACAGCTGCCGGGCCTCCTCGACACCGAGGCGCTCCGCAAGGACTTCCCCGTCCTGGACCGAGTGATCCACGACGGCAAGAAGCTCGTCTACCTGGACAACGCGGCGACCTCGCAGAAGCCGCGCCAGGTCCTGGACGCCCTGAACGAGTACTACGAGTGCTACAACGCCAACGTCCACCGCGGTGTGCATGTGCTCGCGGAGGAGGCCACGGCGCTGTACGAGGGTGCGCGCGACAAGGTCGCCGCGTTCATCAACGCGCCGAGCCGCGACGAGGTGATATTCACCAAGAACGCCTCCGAGTCGCTCAACCTCGTGGCGAACATGCTGGGCTGGGCCGACGAGCCCTACCGCGTGGACTCCGAGACCGAGATCGTGATCACTGAGATGGAGCACCACTCCAACATCGTGCCGTGGCAGCTGCTCTCGCAGCGCACGGGCGCGAAGCTGAAGTGGTTCGGCCTGACGGACGACGGCCGTCTCGACCTCTCGAACATCGACGAGATCATCACGGAGAAGACGAAGATCGTCTCCTTCGTGCTGGTGTCGAACATCCTCGGCACGGTGAACCCGGTCGAGGCGATAGTGCGCCGGGCGCAGGAGGTAGGCGCCCTGGTCTGCATCGACGCCTCGCAGGCCGCGCCGCACATGCCGCTGGACGTGCAGGCCCTCCAGGCCGACTTCGTGGCCTTCACCGGCCACAAGATGTGTGGCCCGACGGGCATCGGTGTCCTCTGGGGCCGCCAGGAGCTGCTGGAGGACCTGCCTCCGTTCCTGGGCGGCGGCGAGATGATCGAGACGGTGTCGATGCACTCGTCGACGTACGCCCCCGCCCCGCACAAGTTCGAGGCGGGCACCCCGCCGATCGCGCAGGCGGTCGGTCTGGGCGCGGCGATCGACTACCTGAACGCGATCGGCATGGACAAGATCCTCGCCCATGAGCACGCGCTCACCGAGTACGCGGTGAAGCGGCTGGCGGAGGTCCCCGACCTGCGGATCATCGGCCCGACGACGGCCGAGGACCGGGGCGCGGCGATCTCCTTCACGCTCGGTGACATCCACCCGCACGACGTGGGCCAGGTACTGGACGAGCAGGGCATCGCGGTCCGGGTCGGCCACCACTGCGCCCGCCCCGTGTGCCTGCGGTACGGAATTCCCGCGACCACGCGAGCGTCGTTCTATCTGTACTCCACGCCGGCCGAGATCGACGCTCTGGTCGACGGCCTGGAGCACGTTCGGAACTTCTTCGGCTGAGGGACGTGAGCTGAGACCGTGAAGCTGGATTCGATGTACCAGGAAGTCATCCTGGACCACTACAAGCACCCGCACGGGCGTGGTCTTCGGGACGGCGACGCCGAGGTGCACCACGTCAACCCGACCTGCGGTGACGAGATCACTCTGCGCGTGAAGTACGACGGCACGAAGATCGAGGACGTCTCGTACGAGGGCCAGGGCTGCTCGATCAGCCAGGCCTCGGCCTCCGTGCTGAACGATCTCCTGGTCGGCAAGGACCTCGCCGAGGCGCAGAAGATCCAGGAGACCTTCCTGGAGCTGATGCAGTCCAAGGGGAAGATCGAACCGGACGACGCGATGGAGGAGGTGCTGGAGGACGCGGTCGCGTTCGCCGGTGTCTCCAAGTACCCGGCACGGGTCAAGTGCGCCCTCCTGAGCTGGATGGCGTGGAAGGACGCGACGGCCCAGGCCCTGGGCGGAGCCGACGCCGAAAGGAAGACGGCATGAGCGAGACCGTGGAGATGAAGCCGGCCTCGGAGGAAGAACTCCGGGAAGCCCTGTACGACGTCGTCGACCCCGAGTTGGGCATCGACGTCGTCAACCTCGGCCTCATCTACGGCATTCACATCGACGACGCGAACATCGCGACGATCGACATGACTCTGACCTCGGCGGCCTGCCCGCTGACGGATGTCATCGAGGACCAGGCCAAGTCCGCCACGGACGGCCTCGTCAACGAACTCCGTATCAACTGGGTCTGGATGCCCCCGTGGGGCCCCGACAAGATCACGGACGACGGCCGCGAGCAGCTCCGGGCGCTCGGGTTCAACGTCTGAGGAACTGACACGTGTGGCCCCCCGGCAGAAGCCGGGGGGCCACACTGCGTACTACCGGGGCGACGCCGCTCAGCCGAAACCCTTCACAAGACGGAAGAAGAAGTCCTGACGGCCGGTCGTGTTGTAGCCGTACGGGTCCAGGACCAGCTCGAAGTTCTCGTGCCGCAGGAAGCGGTCGGGATAGTTCACCGACTTGAGCATGACGGCGTCCGAGTACGGCGACCGCATCGGGCAGAACGTGGCGTCCTGCTTGAAGAGGTTCGAACCGTCGTTGCCACTGACGCGAAGGCGGAAGTTCTGGTGGCGGACGTAACGGCCGTCCTCCATGCGGAAGGAGTAGCAGGAGGAGTCCGCGAGCCCGGAGACCACCGCGAAGGACGAGTCCTCCCTGGTCTCGCTCCCGCTGTGGGAGCTCACCTGGTCGAGCCGGATCGCTCCGCCGCTCAAGTGCCAGTACCGGTCCGGGTAATTGACGGCCTGTACGGATTTCCGCGACGAGGACGTCGAGGAGGAGGGCGGCTTGTTCGAGCCCGAGGACCCCGACGACCCTGAGGACTTCGACGGCTTCGGGTCCGGCTTGCTGCCGCCCTCTTGGCTCTCGGACGAGGAGTCCGAGTCGTCGTCCGAGCCCTTGGCGTCGTCCGACTTGCCCTTCGAGGACTCCTTCTCGCTCTGCGGCTTCGACAGACCACTCTTGCCGTCCGGCGCCGACGTCGGGGACGCGGGCAGCGTGATGCCGGGGGTCACGGCGTCACCGGCCGAAGTGGTCCGGCCCGTGCGCTCCCTTGACTTGTCGTCGCTCTCGCTGTTCTGCATGACGAGCGCGGTCACACAGGAGGAGACGACAGCCAGGGCCAGCGCACCGGCCAGCCAGAGCCGACGGGTGCCGGGTATTCGGCCTTCGTCCGGAGCCTCGCCGGTCTCCCAGACCTTCGCGGGTCTGGGCGCGGGGAGCTGGGGAGTTGACTGGTCCGGAGCAGGTCCGGATTTCTTTGGTGGCATGCGCGGTTCCCTTGGCGCCGCTCGGGGCGGGCGCGAATTCGTCCTGCGGGTTCGACAGGGGATGAGCGGTGTCACCGGTATGCGAGACCTTGGCGGTCGTCACAGATCCGGAAGATTGACCGTTGAAACAGTAGTGGACCAAGTGGTCTTTGAGTGAGTGCTTCCATAACGGAACGGCCCCGAAAGCAGGGGCTCTTGGGGCCTGGAGGGGGTCTTGGTACGGACCGCCGCGTCCGAATGTGGCGTTACGGCGCGATCCGTGCGGACGTGGTCGCGTACGCGGCCTACGCGCGTCATGTGTACGGACGTACGCATCGATGTGTACGATCGTACACATGGGATATCTACTGCTCGCCGGAGCCATCGCCGCCGAGGTCGCCGCCACCACCGCCATGAAGTACAGCGAGGGCTTCAGCCGGCTGTGGCCCTCGGTGGTGACCGGCCTCGGCTACCTCGTCTCGTTCGTGCTGCTCGCCCAGGCGCTGAAGTCCATGTCGATCGGCACGGCCTACGCCATCTGGTCCGGCGCCGGCACCGCGACCGTCGCCGTGATCGGGCTGGTGCTCTTCGGTGAGTCCCTGGGCCTCGCCAAGGTCGCCGGAATAGCGCTGATCATCGCCGGAGTGGTGGTGCTGAACCTGGGAGGTGCCCACTGATGGCCCGTCGGTACGACCCCGAGCGGCGACAGCGGATCATCGACGCGGCGATCCGGGTGGTGGGCGAGAAGGGCATCGCCGGGCTGAGCCACCGCGCTGTCGCGGCCGAGGCGGACGTACCGCTCGGCTCGACGACGTACCACTTCACCACCCTGGACGAGCTCATGGTCGCCGCGCTGCGACAGGCCAACGAGGGTTTCGCGAAATCCGTCGCAGCGCGCGACGCCCTGCGGGACCCCGGCACCGACCTCGCCGCCGAACTGGCCGCACTGGGCGGTGAATGGTTCGCCGGTGACCGCACGGGCCTGGAGGTGGAGTACGAGCTCTACCTCGCCGCTCTGCGCAGGCCCGCCCTGCGGCCCGTGGCCGACGAGTGGGGCCGGGCCTTCGCCGACTCGCTCGCCCGCCGCACCGACCCGGTGACCGCGCGGGCGCTGGTCGCGCTGATCGACGGCATCTGTCTGCAGGTGCTGCTGACGGGGGCGCCCTACGACGAGGAGTACGCGCGGGAGGTACTGGCGCGGGTGATTCCCCGAGGAACCCCTCGGCGCGAGTCGTGAACCTTCTTCCGCCCATCGGGGAACAGGGGGTGACAGGAACACGGCGAAAGCAGAGGGCGGGCTTGTGACGAGCAGGGGGAGAACCTGGTGAGCGGACCACCGCAGGCGCAGTTAGAGGACGACGCAGAGGTCGTCGCCCAGTCGCTGGAACAGCCGGAGCTGTTCGCACGGCTCTACGACCGCTACGCGCCGGACATCCACCGCTACGTGGCCCGGCGACTCGGCGACGGCATGGCCGACGACATCACCGCCGACACCTTCCTCACGGCGTTCCGCATCCGCGGCCGCTACGACCGGAACCACGCCAACGCCCGCCCCTGGCTGTACGGCATCGCGGGCAACCTCATCGGCAAGCACCGCCGTACCGAGGTGCGGGCCCTCAAGGCGCTGGCGCGCACCGGCCACGACCCGGTCGCGGCGTCCTGGAGCGAGACCTGGGTCGAGCAGACCGACAGCAGGGTGGCCGCGCAGGGACCGCTCGCCGGAGCGCTGGCGGCGCTGTCGTCGGGGGACCGGCACGTGCTGTTGCTCGTCGCCTGGGCCGACCTCGGCTACCAGGAGGTCGCCCAGGCCCTGGACATCCCGGTCGGGACGGTCCGCTCGCGGCTCAACCGCGCGCGGCGCAAGGTGCGTACGGCGCTGGGAGCCGACCCGGCGTTCGTCGGTAACACTGCGGAGGTGGTCTGACGTGGACGAGTTGACCGAGGTACGGCAGTTGCGCTCCGGGGCACAGACCCCCGACCGGGCCCGGCTGGCGCCCGGCCGCACCCTGCTGCTGGACGCGGTGCGGGCCGGGGAGCGACGGCGTCGGGTGTGGGCGCGGCCCCAGCTGGCGATCGTCGGGGTCGTGGCGACGGTGACCGCGGTGGCGGTGACCGCGTCGCTTCTGGCGGGAGGGGACCACACCCGAGAGCAGGTGTCACCTGCGGCGCTGACCAATGCCGACCTGTCGGGGATGAGCGCGGCCGAGCTGCTGGAGCGGGCGGCGAAGGCGGTGGAGGGGCAGCCGACGGTTCCGGAGCCGAGGGCCAAGCAGTGGATCTACACCAAGTCGACGCTGGAGGCACCGGACGAGGAGGAGGTGCAAGTCGTCGGTACGGCGCCGTTCGCGCAGGAGATCTGGACGCGCTACGACGGTGGGGCGACGGCCCACGGGTGGCGTTCCACGAAGGACGGCGATATCAAGCTCCGCATCACGGAGACGAAGCCGGGGAGCCCTGCCGAGGGTGACGACCGTTCCCCGCAGGAGCTGTACCGCTTCCTGACCACCCTGCCGTCCGACGGCGAGGGAGCGCTGGAGGCCATCCGCGAGGAGGACGCCATCCCCGCGGAGGAGGGGAGCACACAGGCCGAGCAGGACGCCGTCGAGATCTCCGCCCTCCTCGACGCCGACATCAAGCCGTCCAAAGGCCTGGCCGGCCTCTACCGGGCCCTGGCCACCCTGCCCGACCTCTCCCTGGTCGACCACCTCGTCAAGGACGCCACGGGGCGGCGGGTCATCGCGTTGAGCGAGGGCACGGCCGCCGACCGGTACTGGCTGATCGACCCGGAGACGTACGACGTTCTCGGTACGCAGCACATCCGGGGCGGCAAGGTGATCGGCGGCAACTCGCTCATCAGCAGAGCCGTCGTGGACAAGGCGGGCGAGCGCGACTGACCTCGGCCCCTGACGCCGGGCGGCCCGTCCCACGGGGGTGGGCGGGCCGCCCGGCACCGTATGTCCGTAAAGTGCCCGGCCCCTGAGACGCCCCCGGCGCGGGTTGGCCCGCACAGCCCCCGGACAGTTAGGTTGCCCTCATGACCGACACGACTGCTCCTCGCACCACCGGCGCCGTGGCCGCCGGCCTCGCCACGATCGCCGCCGACGGCACCGTTCTCGACACCTGGTTCCCCGCGCCCGAGCTGGTCGCCGAGCCCGGCCCGGCCGGCACCGAGCGGCTGTCCGCCGAGCGGGCCGCGGAGCTGCTGGGCGGTGGCGCGACCGCCGCGCTCGGTCAGGACTCGCGCCGGGGCGTCGAGGTCGTCGCGGTCCGCACGGTCATCTCCTCGCTCGACGAGAAGCCGAGCGACACGCACGACGCCTACCTCCGCCTCCACCTGCTCTCCCACCGCCTGGTCAAGCCGCACGGCCAGAGCCTGGACGGCGTCTTCGGCCTCCTCGCCAACGTCGCCTGGACCTCCCTCGGCCCCGTCGCCGTCGACGACATCGAGAAGGTGCGCCTCAACGCCCGCGCCGAGGGCCTGCACCTCCAGGTCACCTCGATCGACAAGTTCCCGCGCATGACGGACTACGTCGCCCCCAAGGGCGTCCGGATCGCCGACGCCGACCGCGTCCGCCTCGGCGCGCACCTCGCCGAGGGCACCACGGTCATGCACGAGGGCTTCGTCAACTTCAACGCGGGCACCCTCGGCACGTCCATGGTCGAGGGCCGGATCTCCGCCGGCGTCGTCGTCGGCGACGGCTCGGACATCGGTGGCGGCGCCTCCACGATGGGCACGCTCTCCGGCGGCGGCAACGTCATCATCTCCATCGGCGAGCGCTGCCTGATCGGCGCCGAGGCGGGCGTCGGCATCGCGCTGGGCGACGAGTGCGTCGTCGAGGCCGGCCTCTACGTCACCGCCGGCACCCGGGTCACCATGCCCGACGGCCAGGTCGTCAAGGCCCGCGACCTCTCCGGCGCCTCGAACATCCTCTTCCGCCGCAACTCGGTCACCGGCGTCGTCGAGGCCCGCCCGAACAACGCGGTCTGGGGCGGCCTGAACGAGATCCTCCACAGCCACAACTGATCATCAAGGCCCCACGTACGGGTTACTCGGCGTGACCTTCGCGCGGTCCAGGCAGATGAACGGGCGGACACGGAGTCCGATCAGCTGCCGAGCCGACGAAATGAGGGGCCGACGAGATGAGGGGCCGAGGGATGAGGAACGACCGGGCGAGGGGCGTGGCGCGCGTGGTCACGGGGGTGCTGGCCGGGGCGACGCTGTGCTGGCTTCCGGCCGGGGCCGCGTACGCGGACGAGACCAACACCTCCTCGCACAACGGCCCCCGCATCGGGCTCGTCAACGTCGGCCAGGTCGACGACCCGATGGAGGACGTGCTGGAGCACACGCTGCTGTTCGGTGACGGGTACCGCTGGGGCTGACCCGGCCGTCGTCGGGAATTTGGGCCCGTACGCGCACACGCGCGTACGGGCCCGCACCTTTCTCCGCCCGTCCACGGTCCCCTCCCACGACTTTCTTCTCCGGGGTGACATAGCCGGGCGCGGGTCCGCGCGTCACACAGAGCACAGGGGCGGGACACAGGGCCCGCCAGGGAAGAGAAGGTGACGATGGATGCCGCGGGGCAGGAGAGCTTCCGGGAATTCGTGGCCGGACGGTCGTCGGCGCTGCTGAAGACCGCCGTGCTGCTGAGCGGCGGGGACCGGCACGCCGCCGAGGATCTGCTGCAGAACGCGCTGATCAAGGTCGCCGGCCGTTGGCAGCGGATCGACGAGCCGGAGGCGTACGTACGGCGGATCCTCTACCGGCAGCAGGTCAGCCGGTGGCGGCTGAAGTGGCGGCGCCGGGAGCTGACCGTCGCCGAGCCGCCCGAGAGCGGCGCCGCCGACGGGGCGGCCGGGGTGGAGCTGCGGCTGGTGATGCGCGGGGCGCTGGCCCGGCTCACCGCCCGGCAGCGAACCGTGCTGGTGCTCCGCTACTTCGAGGATCTGCCCGAGGGCGAGGTGGCCCGGATCCTCGGGTGCTCCGTCGGGACCGTCCGGTCCACGACCCACCGCTCGCTGGCCCGCCTGCGCGAACTCGCGCCCGAGCTGGCCACGCTCGGTCCCGCCGCCGCCGAACATGCTCCGTCCCGTGACTTCTCGCCCGTGGAGGTGCGTCCGTGAACGTCGATGAACTGGTGCGTGACTCCCTGCGGGAGCAGGCCGCCGAACAGACGCCCCTGGAGCCGGGCTTCGCGGACCGGGTGCTGGCGGTCCGGCGGGGCCGCAGGAACCGCACGATCGCGTGCACCGCCGCCGCCACGGCTGCGGTCGTGGCTGTCGCGGTGGGCGTGCCCGCACTGACCGGCGGCGGGGACGAGGTGCGGCCCGCCAGCGAGATGAACAAGAGCGACATCATCGCGCACCCCGACCAGTCACCGCCGAGGAACATGATCGCCGCGGGTGACACCGCGCTCTCCGCGTTCTTTGTGCGCAAGGCGGTCAAGCAGCCGGGCGGGGACATCGTCAACACCCGCGTCTACGGCCTTCTCGACCAGAAGACGGCCGCGTACCGCAAGACCAAGTGGGCGTTCCTGGACGTCGCACCAGGTATGCGCACCGCGGCCGTGCTGGAGGGCGACCTGCCCGCCAAGCGAATCGGCTTGCTCGACATGATCACGGGCAAGGTGGAGCGCTGGATCCCGGTGGACCACGGCGTCGCGTCCGTCGAGTTCTCCCCGGACGGCACCAAGCTCCTCGCGACGACCTACTCCAAGAACCCCGATCGGGACTTCGCCGATCACCCGCAGAACGTCAATGGCAAGGTGGTGCCGGGCCCCGTCCCCAGCAGGACCGGGTTCTCCGTCGTGGACCTGGGCTCGGGCGAGGAGAACTGGCACAAGGCACCGCAGTGGAAGGACGAGTCGGGCTTCCTCTTCAACAGCCGGGACGACCTGGAGTGGAGCAAGGACGGCCGGTCCGTCTCCTCGGACATCGGGGACGAGCCGTTCCGGCAGTACTACGACCTGAACGGCGACAAGATCGACATCCCTGCGTCCGAGAAGTACGTCAGCAATGCGGAAGCCGGTCTGTCACCCGACGGGAAGCTGATCGGGGGCGACTTCTCCGGTCACGGTGGCAAGGTCTCCTCCGAGATCGTCGACTCGCGCACCGGCGAGAGGGTCACGACCGTGCCGGGCCAGCAACTCCTCGCCTGGGCGGACGACGAGCGGATCATCGCCTGGGGCTGCGACCCCAAGAGGTGCAGTGGCAAGGGTGAGTTCCACAACCAGCTCATCCTCCTCACCGTCGGCAGCGACAAGGTCATCCAGCTCAGCGGGTTCCGTAAGGCCTCGGCCGAGTACCCCGGTCGCTGGAACCCGGTGTTCACCCAACGCTGGAGCTGACCGCCCCCTCCGGCCGGACGCAGGAGCCGACCAGTTCCTCGTAAGCCCTCAGCAGCCCGTCGGTCGTCTCACGGTCGGCGGGCCGCAGCGGGGCGCGGACCGGGCCCGCGGGCAGGCCGAGCCTGTTGAGGAGGGCCTTGGCGGTGACCGTACCGGGCAGCCCCGCGGCCGTCATCGACTCGATGAGCGGGGTGGCGCGTTGCTGGAGGCGGGCGGACACGGGGGTGTCGCCCGCCTCGAACGCGTCCAGGACCGCCCGGAGTCGCGCGGGGACGACGTTCGCGACCGTGCTCACGTAACCGGCGCCGCCCACCGCGTACAGGGCGAGAATGTGTTCGTCGCAGCCCGCGTAGTACGCCAGGTCCGTGCGGGCGAGCACCTTCTGGGCCGCGAGGAAGTCGTAGGAGCAGTCCTTGACCGCGACGATCCGGGGATGCTCGGCGAGGCGGATCATCGTGTCCGGTTCGATGCGGGTGCCGGTGCGGCCCGGGATGTCGTACAGGGCGATCGGCAGTCCGCAGGCGTCGGCCAGTTCGCGGAAGTGCGCCTCGACCGCGTCCTGCGGAGGCCTGCTGTAGTACGGCGTGACCGCCAGCAGCCCGTCCGCGCCCGCCTTCTCCGCCGCGAGCGCCAGCCGCACGGTGTGCAGGGTGTCGGCGGTGCCCACGCCCGCCACGATCACGGCCCGCTCGCCGACCGCCGCCCGGACCGCGCGGATCAGTTCCGCCTTCTCCGCGTCCGAGGTCGTGGGCGACTCGCCCGTCGTCCCCGACAGCACCAGCCCGTCGCAGCCCTCCGTCACCAGCCGGTCGGCCAGCCGCTGGGCGCCGTCGAGGTCGAGGGCGCCGGAGTCGGTGAAGGGGGTGATCATCGCGCAGAGGGCACGGCCGAAGGGGGCGGGGCGGGGCGGTGCGTATGTCGTCATGGGGGTAGTCTCGACCGGCCGATGGTGAAGCTCCACTTAAATTTTCTACGAGGTATGCGTGAGCTTTGCTACGAGGTTGGCGGTGTGGGGTGCGCGGGTTGACCTGAAGTTTGGTTGAGGTTGGAGGGTTGGGTCGTTCGCAACCACCGCCAACCCCGGAGGAACTGATGACCCGTCGTACGGATATCCACCCCGACCTCACCCGGGCCGAGGTCCGGGCACCCTCCTTCAGCACGTGGCGGGTCGGTACGCCCGAGCGGCAGCGGGCGGCCGTCGAGGCCATCGCCGGCGTGTGGCAGCGTCGGGACTGGCCCGCGGCCGGCGGCCTCGGCTACTACGTCTACACGGGACATGACGGAACGACCCTGCTGCATCATGCCCAGTGGGCCGGTGAGCAGGACTACGCGGCGTTCGTGAAGACCCGGCGGCAGGAGCGTGTCGACGAGATCGACATCGCCGTGCCGGGCATCGAGCGGGTGGCGCTCGATCACTACACGCGTTACCGCAGCCGTGAGCGGGCCGCCGGTGACGAGCGGGTGCCCGGGCTGATCGTCACCGTCCGGGTCGACTTCGAGGGCGGCGCCGCCGACCGGCGGCGGGAGTGGGTCGATCTCGTGATGGACGCCGGTACCGAGGACGTGGAGAGCGACCGCGGCCTCATCTCCGCGCACTTCCATCTCGGCAAGGACGGCACCCACGTCCTGAACTACGCCGAGTGGGAGAGCCCGGAGTCGTACGACGTGGCCATCGCCGATCAGACGCCGACACCAGCTTGGGAGCGCGTCAAGGCCTTCCCCGGGCTGAAGGCCTTCACGGGCAGCCGGTACGACTACGCCCTCGGCCTAGTTCCCGACTGAGCCCGGCAAGGGGACGCACGACCGGGCCCGGCCTTCCGGGGGAGGGCCGGGCCCGGTCGTGATCAGGTGTTACGGGCGGAACCGCAGGACCGACGGGTCGTGGTCGCTGATCTGGTCGTTGAACTCCGCGTTGATGTGCACGCTGTCGTACGTGAACTCGCAGGAGCGCCGGATCGACGGGCTGACCAGGATCTGGTCCAGGACCTGGGCGTTGCCCTGGTAGACGTACGAGTAACGCTCGCTCTTCGGCAGCGACTTGACCGCCGACCACAGCACGCCGTCGTCCTCGAGCAGCTTCGCGGTGTCGGAGAACTCGAAGTCGTTGATGTCGCCGAGGGCGATGACATCCGCGTTCTTCTGGGTCGCCAGGATCTCCTTGACGAACGTGTTCACGGCGGTCGCCTGGAGGTGCCGCTGGGTCTCCGAGCTGCGCGCCGGCGGCTGGAACTGCGCGTGCAGCGACTGGTCGCCGCCCTTGGACGCGAAGTGGTTCGCGATCACGAAGACCGTCTTGCCGCGGAAGACGAACTCGCCGGCCAGCGGCTTGCGGCTGTTCTTCCAGGCGTCGTTCGCCGGGTCGATACGGCCCGGGGAGACGGTCAGATGGGCCTTGCCGTAGGACTTCGTCACACCGACGGCGGTCGAGGCGTCGCCGCCCGCGCGGTCGGTGAAGGAGACCCGCTCGGGGTTGAACAGGAAGACCTGGCGGATGTTGCCGCCGGGCTCGCCGCCGTCCGCGAGGTTCACCGGGTCGATGGAGCGCCAGTCGTACGTCGGGCCGCCGGCCGCCGCGATCGCCTCGACCAGCTTCTTCACGGTCTGGTCGGCGGCGACCGTACCGTCGTTGGTCGCGCCGTTGTTGTCCTGGATCTCCTCCAGGGCCACGATGTCGGGCGACTGCAGGTTGTGCACGATCGCGGCCGCGTGGTCCGCGAAGCTGCTGTCGGACGGGTCCAGGTTCTCGACGTTGTACGTCGCCACCGCCAGCTCGCCACGACCCTGCTTGCGGGTCGTCTCGCGCTCCGTACCGCCCTGCTGGAGGGCGCCGATCTCGTTGGCGACCAGCGTGTAGCCGCCGAACTGGTTGTAGTCCAGCGGGCCCGCGGTGGTGCCCTTCAGGACGTCACCGACGTTCGCCTTCGGGAAGTCCGCGACCGCGCCCAGCGACTGGATCTGCAGTCGGCCGGTGTTCTGCGAGGTGTAGGAGCCGTACACCGTGCCGCCGCGGCGGGTGGCGTTCTCGCGCGGCTTCACCGTGACCCACAGCTCGGTGAACGGGTCGGTCGCGGTGACCACACGGGTGTCGGCGACCTGGACGTTCATGCCCTCCAGGGACTCGTAGTAGTCCAGGGCGTACTTGGCGGGGTCCAGGGTCAGGCCGTTGATCGAGCCGCCCGCGGCCGTGTCGCCCTCCGGGGCGTACGCGCCCGGCACCGACTTGGCGTTCACCACGGTCGCGGCGGGGACCGCGTTGCCGCTGGAGACCACGGTCACCGTCGGCTTGGTGATCTCCGTCACGGACTGGTTTCCGGTCGAAGTGCCGCCGGGGACGAACTCGGTCACCGTGCCCGCGACCGTGACCGAGTCGCCGACGGAGACGGTCGGCTTGGAGCTGGTGAAGACGAACACGCCCTCACTGGTGGCCGGGTTGCCGTCCGCCTGGAGGTCCTGGATCCAGAAGCCACGCGACGAACCGTAGGTCCGCACACCCGTGACGACGCCCGCCACATCGGTGACCTTCTGGCCGACGAGCGGGGACGTGCGGGTCGTGCCCTGGATGTCGTGGATGCGTATCGCGTCCGCCTGGGCGGGCGAGGTCAGGGCCACGGCGGAGACCGTGGAGCAGATCGTGGCGACGGTGAGCGCGCCGATGCGCGCGGTTCTCTTGCTCGGCAAGGGGTCCCTCCGGGGACGTCAGTGGGCGCCGGGACGAGGGTGGAACGAGGGGCAGGGCTGAGGCTGTCGGCGACCGGTGGGGCGGTGCGACGCGCGTAGAGACCAGTCGGCGTCGACTGTGGGCGACCCTGAGGGTTCCTCAGGGCTACCCATGAGTTTCTACGCGCGTCAATCTCCTGCCTGGTCAGGCCAGTTGTCAAGGTTTCAGCCATGTACGACGCGTGACAGGTACATGAACCGGGTGGCATGGGTCGAAATCCGTCTAGGCTGAGCGGCTGCCGTGGTGTCGCACGTAGTGCGTACAGGTATCACGTTCAGGTATCGCGTTCGTGTGCCGTGTTCATGTGCCGCTTTCACGTGGTGCGTTCACGTGGTGCGTTTCCCCAGTGATCGTTCGTCCGGAGGAGAACTCAGCCGATGTCAGACAGCTCGCCTCTGCCGCCGGTGCGGCTGCTCGCCGACGCGGAGCTGGCGCGGGACGCCCTTGCCGCCCCGCTGCTCTCGCGCGCCGCCCGCCTCGCCCGCTGGGCCGGGCCGGACACGCGCGTCGGCGCCGGTGGCGAACTCGTCGAGGAGCAACTGCCCGCCGCGGCCGAGGCGCTCGGTCTCACCGGCGAGGACGCGGCGGCCTGGGCGAGCGAGGCCTGGCGGGTGGCGGTGGACACCGGGCTCGTCGACATCGTGGACGAGGAGAGCGGCACGGTCGCCGCGGGCGAGGAACTCGCACTGCTGACCTCCGGCGGACCGCAGGACGTTCTGGCCCTCTGGCTCACCGCACTGGAGACCGTCCTCGCCGACGCGAGCGTGCCCGACCTCGACGGCATCGTCGGCGCAGTGGAGGCGGGTGGTGAGATCGACTTCTCCGAGCTGGGCTGGGACCCCGAGGCCGAGGCGGAGTTCCTCGACGGAGTGCTCGGCAACCTCTATCTCCTCACCGTCAACGAGGACGGGCCGGGCGACAGCCCCGTTCCGCTGCCCGCCCTCGCCGCCTCGATGATCCTGCCGGACGACATGGGCGAACCCACCAACGACGTACTGGAACAGGTGTCGGACGCGATGATGCGGCTCGACGGCCAGTTCCGGGTGCTGGAGCCGATCGGGCTGGTGGAGTACCAGCCGGTCGACGAGGCGCTGATGGCGGACGCGGAGGGGACCGCCGAGGGCGCGGGTGCCTCCGCTGTGGACGAAACCGATGTCACGCGGTACGGGATGGTGCGCCTGACCCCGCTCGGCCTGTACGGGATGCGGACGCGGCTGCTGGAGGCGGGGGTCGCGGCACCGGCGGTCGGGGAGCTCGCCGACAAGGGCGCGGACGCCCTGCTGGACGGCACGGCGGAGTTTCCGCCCACGGCTGCCCAGGCCGAGACCGAGCAGTGGCTCGCCCGCCGGGAGTCGCTCGCCGCGGCCAGGGAACTGCTCTCCGCCGCGCGCGGTTCCGACGAGGGGGCGCCGCTGCGCCGACTGCGCTGCCAGCAGGCCCTGTCCCTGGTCGGCACCGCCGCGGAGCCCGCGCTGCGGGAGGTCCTCGACGACCCCGAACTCGGCGGTCTGGCCCGGGTCTGGCTGACCGAGCGGGGCGCCGCGGACGTGCCCGCGCCGTCTCAGGACATGGTCTTCTGGCTCACCATCGACACACTCGCCGCGCAACTGGCGGCGGAGGGCAACTCCGCGGAGCTGCGGGCCCTGGTGCAGGGGCTCGCGCAACAGCACGGTGGCTTCTTCGCCGCGGCCTGGCGGGTGGACCATCCGGCCACGCCCGACGTCCTGGAGGCGATGGGTCGGATCCACCCCGACAAGCGGGTGGCGAAGGAGGCGAGGAAGGCGGCGTTCAAGGCGAGGTCGCAGCGGGCGGATTGAGTGCCGCCGCGCCTATGAGGCGGTGGTCGGAGGGCGGTGTTGTCGGGTGCGGGTGGGTGGGGGCTGGTCGCGCAGTTCCCCGCGCCCCTGGAAGCAACGGCCCCTGCGGGCGGGCCTGAAAGCACCCGCTCCGCAGGCGTGAGAGCAACGGTCCCGCGGGCCTGCGAGCACCGGCTCCGCGGGCGTGAGAGCAGCGGCCCCGCGGGCCTGGAGCATCGAGCATCGGCTCTGTGGGCGTAAAGGCAACGGTCCTGTGGGCCTGAAAAGACCAGGGCGCAGCCCGGTCTTTTCAGGGGCGCGGGGAACTGCGCGAGCAACCACATCCCACCCGCACCCGCCCACGCGCCCCACCCACCCGACCTCTCCCGCGCGTACGGGGTGGAAGGGGCAGAGCCCCTGGGGGATGGGACGGGTAGGGGCGGTGGGGGCGAGAAACCCCTCTGACGTCGCCCCGCGTTCAACCCCTGTTCAGGCACACCCGCGACCGTATGGGCGCCCCCCGGTCCACCGCCCCCCACTGCCACCCCAGGGTCACCACACCGTCAGCAGGAGACAGCATGTCGCTCACCCGCAGGGACTTCGCCAGAACATCCGCGGTCACCGGCGCCGGTGTCGCACTGGTCGGCAGCGTAGGCGCCCTCGCCACCGCCCCGAACGCCCTCGCATCGACGGACACGGACACGGACACGGACGCCGACACCGGCACCGAGACCGACACCGGCACCGAGAGCGCGAGCGACACCGCCGCGGACCGTCACGGCACGGCCGGCGTCGGATACGGCCCCCTCCTCCCCGACCCCGACGGCATCCTCGCCCTCCCCGCCGGCTTCAAGTACCGCGTCATCACCTACTCCGGCCGGACCAAGCTGGACTCCGGCGAGTACACCCCCGGGAAGCACGACGGCACCGCCACCTTCTGCGGCCCCCGCGGCACCACCCTCCTCGTCAACAACCACGAGCTGAAGGGCCCCCGCGCCAACTGGACGTACCCCGTCCCGCTCACCGAGGGCCTCGTCTACGACCCGGCCGCGGCCGGCGGCTGCACGGTCGTCGAGGTCCGCCCGGGCGGTCACGTCGCCGAGTGGGTCGGCATCGCCGGCACCTCCACCAACTGCGCCGGTGGCAGCACCCCGTGGGGCACTTGGCTGACCTGCGAGGAGAACTCCGACCGGGCCGGCGTCAACGGTATGACGAAGGACCACGGCTATGTCTTCGAGGTCGACCCCGTCGACCGCCGCGCCAACCGCGACCCCAAGCCGCTGAAGTTCTTCGGCCGCTACGACCACGAGGCCGTCGTCATCGACCCCAAGCGCGGCCACGCCTACCTCACCGAGGACGCGGCGGGCCCCAACGGCCTCCTCTACCGCTGGACCCCGCCCAAGGGCTTCGAGTACGGCCACGGCAGGTTCCGTGAGCTCGCCGACGACGCCGGTGTCCTCCAGGCACCCAAGTGCTACGACTCCGGCGGCCAGTTCGTCGACGACCTCTCCCGCGCCACCAGGATCGGCACGGTGTACGGCGTCGACTGGGTCGACGTCCCCGACCGGGACGCGAAGACCGTAGCCGTCCGCAAGCAGTTCGGCGCCGGGGAGATCACCCGTGCCCGCAAGCTGGAGGGCATGTGGTGGGCCGACGGGGGCGCGTACGTCGTCTCCTCGTACGCCCGTGACGAGAGCCCCGTCCGGCACGACGGCCAGGTCTGGTTCTACGACCCCAAGCGCCGCACCCTGACCCTGAAGGTCCTGCTCGGCGTGAACCCCGACCCCGCCGTGGACGGCGCCTTCGACGGCCCCGACAACATCACCGTCTCCCCGTACGGCGGCCTCGTCATCGCCGAGGACGGCGAGGGCGTCCAGCACCTCTTCGGCGCCACCGACAGCGGCCGTACGTACCCCATCGCCCGCAACGACCTCAACATCGGCACCGAGGAGGAGCCCGAGTTCAGCGAGTTCACGGGCGTCACCTTCTCGCCCGACGGGCGGACGCTGTACGCCAACATCCAGGAGCCGGGGATCATGCTGGCGATCACCGGGCCGTGGAAGCGCCAGAAGCGGTGACACCGAAGCGGTGACTTCCCAAGGCGGTGACTCCGAAGCGCTGATTAATTCGTTCGCCCGACCCGTGGTTCGCCTCCTAGAGTCATTCTCGTCCAGGTGCGAAGGCAGGACCTACTTCCACTGATAATGGGGCGGTCGCGGGTTCGAGTCCCGCCACCGGTACAACTTGCCGGTGTAGCTCAGGGGTTAGAGCACCTACGTCGGTTCCGCCGGCTTCGATCTCTGGACACCCAAAACTTCATGCACCTCCCGGTGCGCCGGCTGCGGCTACTTCTTCTCCCAAAAGAATTCGATGCCGCCGCCGACTTGATCTCGGGAGGCGCAGCATATGGTGGGTGCCCGGTGCGCAGGCAGCGGATACTTCGGGAACTGGTGGGGATTGCTCCTCATGCGGGTTCGAATCCCGTCATCGACCTCTGGTCGATGTGGCGGAACGGAAGACGCGCCAGTTATAAGCAACCGTCGCCGACTTCGACCTCGGGCGCCCTCCTTTTGCTGCGCCTCCCTCCGAAGCAATCATTCCATGCACGAAGTGCTGGCGAATTCGGGGGAATTCATCATGGCGCGATTCAACACCAAGGCAACCAAGGCGCAGCCCACGTCGCGAGTGACGTCGACGGGGCGGGTGCTCCGTACCTTCGAGGGCGGCCGTGGCCGTGAGCGGGACGAGCGTTCCGAGCTGTTCCTGCTGTCGATCGCCAACTTCGTCGCGCAGAAGACCTTCTACGAGAGCGGCGAGGACCGGGACGACCGGTTCGCCGCGCTCGTCCGGCTGCTCGCCGTCACCGACCCGACGTGGACGGCCGGTCTGCTCGCCTGGCTGCGCGGCGAGGGCAACCTCCGTACGGCCTCGATCGTGGGCGCCGCCGAGTATGTGAAGGCGCGGCTCGACGCGGGAGCGACTGATGGCCCTTCGAACAGGCAGGTCGTGGACTCCGTGCTGCGGCGCCCCGACGAGCCCGGCGAGCTGCTCGCGTACTGGACCTCGCGTTACGGCCGTAACATCCCCAAGCCCGTGAAGCGGGGCGTGGCCGACGCCGTACGCCGCCTCTACAGCGCGAAGTCGCTGCTGAAGTACGACACGGCATCCAAGGGCTACCGCTTCGGCGACATTCTCAACCTGGTGCACGCCGCGCCGGACCCGACCAAGCCGTGGCAGGGCGACCTCTTCCAGTACGCGCTCGACCGGCGGCACAACCCGGACACGGCCGTCGTACCCAAGTCGCTGCCCGTGCTCGCGGCCCACCGGGACCTGATGGCGCTGCGGCCCGCCAAGCGGCGCAGGGTCGTGGCCGGTGCGCAGGGCGCGCGGCGGCTCGCGGACGCGGGGATCACCTGGGAGGCGCTGGCGGGCTGGCTGCAGGGCCCGATGGACAAGGCGGCCTGGGAGGCCGTCATCCCGTCCATGGGCGCGATGGCACTGGTGCGCAACCTGCGGAACTTCGACGAGGCGGGTGTCTCGGACGAGGTCGCGGCGCAGGTGGCGGCCAGGATCAGCGACCCGGCCGAGGTCGCGCGCTCGCGGCAGTTCCCGTTCCGCTATCTCTCCGCGTACCAGCACGCGCCCTCGCTGCGCTGGGCGTACCCGCTGGAGCAGGCGCTCGGCCACTCGCTGGCCAATGTGCCCGCGCTGCCCGGCCGGACCCTGGTCCTGGTCGACCGCTCGGGCTCGATGTTCTACTCGAAGCTGTCCGACCGCTCGTCGCTCAGGTACGCCGACGCGGCGGCGATCTTCGGTACGGCGCTCGCGCTGCGGGCGGCGAACGCGGATCTCGTCGAGTTCGGGAGCACCAGCAAGCCGGTGGAGTTCCGCAAGGGCGAGTCGGTGCTGAAGATCATCGGCCGCTTCGGGGACCTGGGCGGCACCGACACCACCGAGGCCGTCCGCCGGCACTACCGGAAGCACGACCGGGTGCTGATCGTCACCGACGAGCAGGCCACGTACAGCCACTACGGCGACCCGACCCGGCAGGTGCCGGACGACGTACCGGTCTACACCTGGAACCTCGCCGGGTACCGGGCGGGCCACGGCCCCTCGGGCAAGGCGAACCGTCACACCTTCGGCGGGCTCTCGGACGCGGCCTTCCGGATGGTTCCGCTGCTGGAGGCGGCGCGGGACGCCGACTGGCCGTGGGCCGTCTGACGGAGCGCGGTGAGTGTGGCCCGTATCCCAGTGGGGGTACGGGCCACACCCTTGTTCGCGCCCCGCACTGACATCTAACATTTCAGTTATGGAGCCCATACGACCCGTCGGCCGCACCCTGCTCAGGGATCAGGCCTACCTCGCCATCAGGGACGCCATCGTGACCGGCGAGATCGAGCCCGGGGCGGTGGTGCGGGACGCCGAGTTCGCGGAGCTGCTCGGGCTGTCCCGGGCGCCGGTGCGGGAGGCGTTCTCGCGGCTCGTCGACGAGGGGCTGCTGGAGAGCAAGCCGCAGAGCTACACGCGGGTCACGGCCGTCGTGGCCGCCGATGTCCGGGACGCCGCCGCCGTGGTCGGCGCCATGCACGAGCTGGCCACCCGGGTCGCGGTGCCCCGGCTGTTCGCGGCGGACGTCGAGACGATGCGCTCGGCCAACGGGCGGTTCGCGGCGGCCGTCCGCGCGGGCGACGTCGACGCCGCCCTGGTCGCCGACGACGAGCTGCACGACGTCCTCGTCCGGGTGAGCGGCAACCGCGCGGCCGCCGCCACCGTCGCCCGCTACACCCCGCTCATCCGCCGCCTGGAGAGGCGCCGCTTCGGTGAGGGCGGCAACTGCCGTTCGGCCGGCCTGCACGAACAGTTGATCGAGGCCTGCGCGGCCGGTGACGTGGACGAGGCGGTCCGGGTCACGGCGGAGATCTGGCGCGGATTGGCGGCACTCGCCGACGGATCCGACGCCGAAGGGCGTGTCGCCGACGAGCGTGTCGCCGCAGGGCGTGACGCCGACGAACGTGACGCCGACGAACGTGACGCCGACGAGCGTGACGCCGGCGAACCTGACGTCGCCGCGCTCGCCGATGCGCCCGAAGCCGTTGCCCCCGGCGGCCGAGCCGACCACTGACCCACGCCACCAACCCGGGAGAACCCGTGTCTCTTTCGTCCTTCGAGCGCTACCCCCTCCTCTTCGGGCCCTCACCGGTCCACCCGCTGGAGCGCCTGACCGCCCACCTCGGCGGCGCCTCCCTCTGGGCCAAGCGCGAGGACTGCAACTCCGGTATCGCGTACGGCGGCAACAAGACCCGCAAGCTGGAGTACCTCGTCGCCGACGCGCTCGCCCAGGGTTGCGACACCCTCGTCTCCATCGGCGGTGTGCAGTCCAACCACACCCGCCAGGTCGCCGCCGTCGCCGCCCGTGCCGGGCTCAAGTGCGTGCTCGTACAGGAGAGTTGGGTCGAGTGGCCCGACGCCGTGTACGACAAGGTCGGCAACATCCTGATCAGCCGGCTGGCCGGTGCCGAGGTGCGACTCGTCCAGGCCGGCTTCGACATCGGCTTCAAGGAGAGCTGGGACCTGGCGCTCAGGGAGGTCGAGGAGAGCGGCGGCAAGCCGTACGCCATCCCGGCCGGAGCCTCCGACCACCCCCTCGGCGGCCTCGGCTTCGCCGGCTGGGCGTACGAAGTGGCCGAGCAGGAGCGGGAGTTGGGCGTCTTCTTCGACACGGTGATCGTGTGCTCGGTGACCGGCTCGACCCAGGCCGGTATGGTCGCCGGCTTCGCCGCGCTGGAGGAGGCGGGCGGACGGCCGCGCCGGGTCCTCGGCATCGACGCCTCGGCGAAGCCGGCCCCCACCCGCGAGCAGATCGCCCGCATCGCGCAGAACACCGGTCAACTCATCGGGCTCAAGCGGGACTTGACCGTGGCCGACGTCGAGTTGGACGAGCGCTATCACGGGGGGATCTACGGCGTCCCGGACGACGCCACCCTCGTGGCCATGCAGCTCGCCGCGCGCACCGAAGGCATGATCACCGACCCCGTGTACGAGGGGAAGTCGATGGCCGGGATGGTCGACCTGGTCGAGCGCGGCGAGATCGGGCGGGAGTCCACCGTGCTCTACGCCCACCTCGGCGGACAGCCCGCGCTGAACGCGTACAGCGGGGTGATCCAGTGACCTCGGCCGCGCTGCTGCGGGGCTGACCCGGACCCGGCTCCCGCCGGAGCCCGTCGCCGGCCGGACACGGTGCGCGGCGTGTGGGCGGACGATCGCGGGGGTGGCCGGGCGGCGAGCGGGTCGAGCCGATGGTCCCCGTCGTCGGGAGACGCTCGATGTGCTCTCCCATCAGGCGGACGCGGGGGTCGGATACCGCGAGAACCCCGACGACGTACTGGCCCGGCACCTCGGCGGGTGCCGCTGGTGCCGAAGATATGGCCGAGGTGACCACAGGCGGGTGTGGGCGCCCGCACCCGCCTGTGATCCTCAGAGCGACTGGGCCGCCGGCTTCACCATCCCTCTGACCGTGCGGGACTTCACGAAGTCGCCCATGGCCGTCATCTCCCACTCGCCGGAGAACTGCTTGATCAGCTTGGCCATCATCACGCCGGTCTGCGGCTCGGCGTTGGTGAGGTCGAAGCGGACCAGTTCCTCGCCGGTGGCGGCGTCGAGGAGGCGGCAGTAGGCCTTGGCGACCTCGGTGAACTTCTGGCCGGAGAAGGAGTTGACCGTGAAGACCAGGCCGGTGACGTCCTGGGGGAGGCGGCCGAGGTCGACCACGATCACCTCGTCGTCCCCGCCGCCCTCGCCCGTGAGGTTGTCCCCGGAGTGCTTGATCGCGCCGTTCACGATCGACAGCTTGCCGAAGTAGCAGCTGTCGATGTGGTTGCGCTGCGGGCCGTACGCGATGACGGACGCGTCGAGGTCGATGTCCTTGCCCCGGTACGCCGGCTCCCAGCCGAGGCCCATCTTGACCTGGGAGAGGAAGGGGCGGCCGCCCTTGACCAGGGAGACCGTCTGGTTCTTCTGGAGGCTGACGCGGCCCTTGTCGAGGTTGATCTTGCCGGAGCCGGGCGCGGGGGCGGCGGGCGCGGCCGGAGGGGCGGCGGGCACCGGGGGCGCGGCCGCGAGGCGTGGGTCCAGGGGCGGGGCCGGCGGGGTCACCGGGGCCTGGACGGTGGGCGCGGGTGGGGCGACCGGGGCAGCGGGGGCCGCCGGTTCCTCCACCGTGACGCCGAAGTCCGTCGCGATGCCGGCGAGGCCGTTGGCGTACCCCTGGCCGACCGCGCGGGCCTTCCACACGCCGTTGCGCAGATAGATCTCGACGACCACCAGGGCGGTCTCCGTGCCCAGCTGGGGCGGGGTGAACGTGGCGATCACCGAGCCGTCGTCCGCGCTGCGGATCGTGGCCGTGGGCTCGATGCCCTGGAAGGTCTGGCCCGCCGCGTCGGGGCTGGCGGTGACGACGATCTTCTCGATGCCCGGCGGGACGGCCGTCGTGTCGACCGTGATCGAGTCGGGGGTCGTGCCGCCGCCGGAGCGGTACGTCACGCCGGGGCCGGTCGGCTGGTTGTAGAAGATGAAGTCGTCGTCCGAGCGCACCTTGCCGTCGGCGGTGAGCAGCAGGCCCGATACGTCGAGCCGCACGGGGGCGGCGACGTCCACCGCGACGCGGGCGACGGGCAGCGGGGTGTTCGAGCCGGGGGTCATAGCTGTCATGCCTGGTGAACGATGCAAGCGGCTTTGCCGTTCCCTTACCCGACGCCGTTCGGGTCAACGGTTGCCGTGGACGTCCAGCACGGGGCCGCGGCGAACACGACGATGGACGGGCCCTTTCGGTACCCGCCCACCTCACACGTGCGTCTCAGTACGGCCAGATCGGGGGATCGCTCACGAAGTGGCCGCCGAGGTTGGCGTGGGCCACGTTCCCGGGGTCCAGCTCGCCCTGCTCGGCGATGAGCTTCTCGGCGTACGGCTCGGAGTCGTCCTGCGGTTCGTAGCCGAGGGCGCGGGCGCTCGACAGGTCCCACCACAGGCGGGTGTTGGCGGAGGAGCCGTAGACGACGGTGTGGCCGACGTGCTCGGCGGTCAGGGCAGCGTGGAGGAGACGGGCGCCGTCGGCCGGGCTCATCCAGAGGGAGAGCATGCGCACGCTCGTGGGCTCGGGGAAGCAGGAGCCGATACGCACGGAGACGGTCTCCAGGCCGTGCTTGTCCCAGTAGAACTGGGCGAGGTCCTCGCCGAAGGACTTGGACAGACCGTAGAAGGTGTCCGGGCGGTGCGGGGTGTCGACGGGGATCAGGGGGTCGTCGCCCTGCGGGCGCGGCGTGAAGCCGACCGCGTGGTTGGAGGAGGCGAAGACGATCCGCCCGACGCCCTCCGCATGGGCCGCCTCGTACAGGTTGTACGTCCCCTCGATGTTGGCCTTGAGGATCTTCTCGAAGGAGGCTTCCAGGGAGATGCCCGCGAGGTGGATGATCGCGTCGACGCCCCGTACGGCCTCGCGCAGGGCCGCCTTGTCGGCGAGGTCGGCGACGATCGCGTCCGGCTCGCCCTCGATCGGGCGCAGATCGAGCAGGCGCAGCTCGTAGCCGTACTCCGGGAGCAGCTCCCGCATCAGCGTGCCGAGGCCGCCGGCGGCGCCGGTGAGCAGAACGGTGCGGGGAGCGGGCATCCTCGGGTCTCCTTGCATCGTCAACCGTGCACATGTACGTCCATGATTCACATTCGTGGACACGCTAGGGAGTGCGGGACTCGTGCGTCAAGTGTGGCGCGGAGGTGAGGGATCCGCTGGCGTGTCGGGGGTCGGTCCGCTTGACCGGCCCCGAGAGGGCGTCTTAGCGTGGTCATGTTCATGAATATGGACGCTGGTCAGGCACATGGACCGCATGGGCCGTATGGGCCGCATGTGTCGTATGGACCGTATGGACCGCATGGACCGCGTGGACTGAACACCTGAACCGCACATGGACTTGGGAGAGCCCGTGACCTCAGCCCCGCTCGCCGCCCGCCTCAGCGTCCCCAGCGGGCCGCTGTTCTTCCCCGTCACGGCGTACGGCCCGGACGGCACGGTCGACCTCGTCGCGTTCCGCGCGCATGTGCGCCAGGGCGTCGAGGCCGGTGCCGCCGCCGTCTTCGCCTGCTGCGGCACCGGGGAGTTCCACGCGCTCACGCCCGAGGAGTTCCAGGAGTGCGTACGGGCGGCGGTGGCGGAGACGGCCGGGCGGGTGCCCGTCGTGGCCGGCGCGGGTTACGGCACCGCGCTCGCCGTGCGCTACGCCCGCCTCGCCGAGGAGGCGGGCGCCGACGGACTGCTCGCCATGCCGCCGTACCTCGTCGTGGCGCCGCAGGAGGGGCTGCTGCGGCACTACCGCGCGCTGGCCGCCGCGACCTCGCTCCCCGTGATCGTCTACCAGCGCGACAACGCCGTGTTCACACCGGAGACGGTGGTCGAGCTGGCCCGCACGGAGGGGATCGTCGGCCTCAAGGACGGCGTCGGCGACCTGGACCTGATGCAGCGGATCGTGAGCGCGGTGCGGAGCGAGGCGCCGGCTGACGGGCCGGGTGAGGGGCTGGACGGGGCGCCGGATGACTTCCTCTACTTCAACGGGCTGCCGACCGCCGAGCTGACCCAGCCCGCGTACCGTGGCCTCGGCGTCACGCTGTACTCGTCGGCCGTGTTCTGCTTCGTGCCGGAGATCGCGCTGGCGTTCCACGAGGCGCTGCGGTCGGGCGACGAGGCGTTGGTGCGGCGGCTCCTCGACGGTTTCTACCGGCCCTTCGTCGAACTCCGCTCCCAGGGGCGCGGCTACGCGGTGTCGCTGGTGAAGGCCGGGGTACGGCTACGGGGGTTGGACGTGGGAGAGGTACGGCCGCCGCTGCACGAGCCGGCCGGGGAACACGTCGAGCGGCTGGGCCGGTTGATCGAGCGCGGGTACGCGCTGCTGGAGGAGCAAGAGAAGGTGCGGGAGGACAAGTGAAGGCGTCGACGTTCGTCTACCCCTGGGACGTGGTCGGGGACCCGGCGGCCGCGGAACTGATCGCCGGGCTGGGCGTACGGCAGGTGACCCTCGCCTCCGCGTACCACTCCACACGCGCGCTCACCCCCCGGCACCCCCGCCACCGCATCGTCACCGCCGAGCACGCGGCCGTGCTGTACCCCGTCGGCGAGCGCTGGGAGGGTCGTACGCTGCGGCCGTACGCGGCGGGGGAGTGGGCGCCCGGCGACGCGTTCGGGGAGGCGGCCGAGGCACTGTCGTCCGTCGGCCTGGAGGTGCACACCTGGGTGGTCCTCGCGCACAACTCCCGGATGGGCGCGGAGCATCCGTCGACGTCGGTGGTCAACGCGTACGGGGACCGGTATCCGTGGGCGCCCTGCATCGCGCAGCCGGCGACGCGGGAGTACCTCGTGGATCTGGCCGTCGAGGCCGCGGTCCGGCCCGGAGCGCTGGGCACCGAGCTGGAGTCCCTGGGCTGGTACGGCATCTCTCATCTGCACGCCCACGACAAGACGGGCGGGGTGGGGCTCGGGGACGCCGGTCAGTACCTGATGTCGCTGTGCTTCTGCGGGACCTGCCGGGACGGGTACGAGGGTGTCGGCCTGTCCGCCGACGCGCTGGCGGCGGCCGTCCGTGACGCCCTGGAGCCGGTGTGGCGGGGCGAGGTGGCCGACGAGGGCTGGGCGTCGGTGGAGAAGCTGCTCGGTGCGGAGCGGGCGGCGGGTACGCGGGTGTGGCGGGACGGGGTCGCGCGTTCCTTGCAGGAGGCGGCGGTGACGGCGGTACGGGCGGCCGCGCCTTCGGGTTTCCAGGTGCTGCTGCACGCCGATCCGTTGACGTATCGCTGTGGGGCGAACCCCGGGGTGGACGCCTCGCACATCCTCGAGGTGGCCGACGGGGTGGTTGTGCCGTGTGCGGGTGGGGTGGGGGCGGTGGCCGCGTTCGCGGAGGCGAGGGCGGCGGCTGCCGGGCCGGTGTTGGCCGCCAACTTCCCTGTCGTGTCGGGGATGGGCGGGAGCCCGGCGACGTTGGCGGAGGACGCGGTGCGGGCGGCATCCGTGGGGGCGACGGAACTGCGGCTCTATCACGTGGGGTTGGCGTCGGACGGGGATCTGGGGGTTGTGCGGGGGGCGTTGGCGGAGGTGGGGTGATCCGAAGGGTTCCGCCTTGCTCGCGCAGTTGCTTTTCAGGGGCGCGGGGAACCGCGCGACAAGCCCCACCGGGCGGCGGCCGACACACCTTCCCCGGGGTCTGGGTGCGTGGCCCCCAGGGACGGGACGGGCAGGGGCGGCGGGGGCGACGAAGCTCTCTCAGGACGATGTCCGTGCGGAGGCATTCGGCCCCCGCCACCACCCCCGTCCCCACACCAGCCCACCCACCGGCACCACACACGCCACCCCCACCCCCACCAACAACCCCCGCACCTCCGCCACTTCGACCAGCGCCGCCCCCACCGCCATCCCCACCGCCGTCGGCGCCAGCAGCACCGTGTTGGCCGTCGCGGCAACCCGCCCCAGCAACTCGGGCGGAGCCTCCCGCTGGACCGCCGTGAACGCGGCGATCAGTACGCACGGCAGCCCGACACCGATCGCCGCGGCGCAGGCGAGGGCCACCACGTCGTGGGGCAGCGCGCGGAGCGCCATGGCGAGGCCCGTCAGGGTGATCCCGTACGCGGCGAAGCGGCGTTCGCCGAGCCGCCGCAGCAGGGGCCCCGCCGCCAGACCGATCGCCACCGAGCCCGCTCCCTGCGCCACATACAGGAGACCCGCGTAGGCGGGGGTGTGGCCCAGGGACTCCACCAGCGCGTACACGGCCGCTCCGTTGACTCCGGAGAGCAGCATCGTCGCGCCACCGGCGAGGACCAGGGGGCGCAGCCGCCCGTGGTGCCACAGAAAGCGGGCGCCCTCCGCCGTGCGGGTGCGCCAGCCCGTCACCGGCGGCGTCGGCTCCGGCTCCCGGACGCGGAGCGAGGCGTACACTCCCGCCGCCGCCACGAACGTGGTCGCGTCCAGCAGTACCACCGTCGCGCCGCCGTACGCCGTGTAGAGGCCCGCGCCCGCCAGGGGCGCCAGCAGCTTCATGCCCTCGTTGGCCGTCATGCGCAGCCCGTTGAAGTCGCCCAGCAACGCCTTGTCCACGGCCGTGGCGACCAGCGCCGACTCGGCCGCGTCCTGGACGACGCCCGCCGCGCCGTACACCAACAGGACCGGGAAGAGGAGCCAGAGAGCGGCCCGCGAGTCCACGGTGACGAGGGGGAGGAGCAGGGCCGCCAGGGCCAGGTTCGTCCAGATGAGCAAGGGGCGGCGGCGCACTCGGTCCGCGAGTGTGCCGAGGAGCGGGCCGGTGAGGGTGGGGGCCCAGAGCGCGAACGCGCACAGTGCCGCCAGGCCGTCCGAGCCCGTGAGGTCCTTGACCCAGACGCCCGCCACCAGCCACATCGCCGACGAACCGAAGCCCGAGACGACCACCGCACCCAGATACGGCCCCGCGTCACGGTCCTTGAGGACGCGCGCCACCGCCCAGGTCCCCCGTGCCCGCCGTGCCTTCGTGTCTGTCATGGCAGGTGATCGTGGCGCTAAGGCGCCGCCGCGCGGATCGGGCAAGTGCCCTAGAACACCGAGTCGTCGCGTTGCCGGAGCCGGGACGCCAACCCCTCGAAATAGCTGCGGTGTACGGCGGTCAGGTCCACCTGTTCGGGGTCCAGGAGCCACAGCAGATGGGCCCCCTCGATGAACGCGGCCGTCTCCGCGGCCAGGGTCGCCGGGTCCAGGTCGGCGCGGGCCGAACCGTCGGCCACCGCGCGCGTGAACAGGGAGACCAGATGGGCCCGCAGCGCCCGGCCGCGGTCCCGGAACCAGGTGTGGAGCCCGGAACCGGGCTCCAGGTTCTCCGCGGTGAGGGTGGTGTGCAGGGCGGCCAGCTCGCGTTCGGTGGCGGCGGTGTGCTCGGCGTCCCTCAGGAACCAGTCGAAGGCCTGCTCAAGGGTGGGTTCGGCGTCCCGCGGGATGTCCAGCCGTGCCAGGGCGCGCCGGTCGGCCTCCTCCAGGACCGCTCGTACGAGTCCGTCCTTGCTGCCGAAGTGGTGGATGAGGGCGGACGGGGTGGCGCCGGCGCGCTCGGCGATCGCGGCCACTCCGGTGCCGCGCACCCCCTGCCGTGCGAACAGCTCGATCGCGGCGTCGACCATGGCGCGGCGACGCTCCACGCCCCGCTTCTGCACCTGCCCCTTGACTCCGGCCATGGGGATCAGGGTGCCCGTATCCGTCGATGGCGTCCAACTCGCCCCCTCGCCCCCTCGCCCCCTCGCGCACATGCGGGAAATCGGGTGCGGTCTCCGCGCCAAGTCATTATCTTGAACGGTCATGCAGGAAAATGAAGAGAAGACACTCAAGAACGGGTACCTGTCGGGGCGCGAGCGGATCGTCCGTGCGGGCGACCTCGAACTGTGGGCCGAGGACTTCGGTGACCCGGGCCGGCCGACGGTGCTGCTGGTCATGGGCGCGCAGGCGCAGGGCGTCCAGTGGAACGACGGCATCGTCCGTCGGCTGGTCGACGGGGGGCGCCGGGTCATCCGCTACGACCACCGCGACGTCGGACGCTCGTCCGTCGTGGACTTCGCGGCCCGGCCGTACACCGTCGCCGACATGGCCTCCGACGCGCTCGCAGTCCTGGACGCGTTCGGAGCCGAACGGGCCCATCTGGTGGGCGCGTCCCTCGGCGGCGTCATCGCCCAGCGACTGGCCCTCACGCACCCGCACCGGGTGCTGACCCTGACGAGCCTGTCGTCCCAGCCCCTCGGCACGGACACGGTGGCGTCCGTTCAGCGCGTCCTGGCGGGGCTGCCTCCGCTCCCCGGTGAACTTCCGCCGCCCAGGCCCGAGTTGCTGGCCGCGCTCGCCTCGGCCTTCCCCGACCCGGAAGCGGGCCTGGAGGGATACGTCACCGCCCGGATGCCGCTGTGGCGGGTGCTGCACGGCCCGGTGCTGCCGTTCCCCGAGGACGAGTACCGCGCGATGGAGCGGCAGGTGTACGAGCGGGCGCGTGATCTGCGGGCCGCGCTCAACCACACGCTCGCCGGGGCCGCCGACACGGGCACCACCGTGGACCTGGCCTCCGTCACCGCGCCGACGCTCGTGCTGCACGGCACCGAGGACCCGATGTTCCGGCCCGCGCACGCCGAAGCCACCGCCTCCGCCATACCCGGCGCCCGCCTGGTCATGATCGAGGGCATGGGCCACACCCTGCCCACGGCACTCGACGACCGCCTGGCCGACGAGATCCTGCACCACACCGGGCGCGCGCAGGAGGCCCCCGGGAGCAGCAAGCCGTAAGAACACCCAAACGGGACGCAAGCCCCGTCCCGTGTCCGTACGCTCCCCCCATGCCCCTCAGTCTCACCGTCCTCGGCACCGCCTCCCCGTACCCGCAGCCCGGCCGCCCGGCCTCCGGCTATCTGGTGCGCGGCGGGGGTGCCGAGGTCTGGGTGGACGCGGGGTTCGGGACCTTCGCCGAGTTGCAGCGGCACACGGATCCCACCCGGCTCACCGCGATCTGGATCTCCCATCTGCACGCGGACCACAGTGCCGATCTGCTCGCCGCCGCCTACGGCTTCGCGTACGGCGGGCTCACCCTGCCCGCGCCGATCCCCGTCTACGCGCCCGCCGACTGCGCCCGACGGATCGCCGGATACTTCGGTCGGCCGGACACCGCTTTCCTGAACAGTGTCTTCGACTTCCGTTCGCTGTACGACGGGCACACCGTCCAGCACTGGAACCTCACCCTCACCTCCCGCGCCGTCGCCCACGACACCGAGGCGTACGGGCTGCGCGCCGAATGCCAGGGGCGCGTGCTCGCGTACTCCGGGGACAGCGGGCCCTGCGACGCGCTGCCCGCCCTCGCCGCGAGCGCCGACCTGTTCCTGTGCGAGGCGGACATCGACGCGCATCGCGATGGCGAACCCCGCGTGCATCTCACCCCCGAGGACGCCGGCGCCTGTGCGAAGGGTGCGAGCCGACTGCTCGTCACGCACGTGGGGCCGACGCTCACCCCGGAGCGGGCGACGGTGCGAGCCGCCATGGCCTTCGGGGGACCGACCGACACCGCGCGTGAGGGCGACACCAAGATCGTGTGACGGCAACCGCACCTTCTTTTGTCAGAAGCATTGACGAAACACAGGGCCCCTCCTACCTTCAACGCGTCGTACTTCGTACGTCATATATGAGACGCGATATGGGAGATCCCATACGTGAGATCCCATACGTGAGATTCGAGAGGCGCGCATGACCTCTGTGCCCACGCCGATCCCGTCCCGCACGCAGTTCGTGCTGGACGCGATCAAGCACCGCATCCTCACCGGGCAGTTGACGCCCGGTCAGGCCCTGGTCGAGACCGAGCTGGCCGCGCAGTTCGGCGTGTCCAAGACGCCCGTGCGCGAGGCGCTGAAGACACTGGCCGGGACCGGACTCGTCGTGATGAGCCAGTACAAGGGCGTCACGGTGCGCATGGTGGACGCGGACATGGCGCGCGAGGTCTACGACGTACGGCTGCTGCTCGAACCGGAGGCCCTGCGGCGGGCCGTGCGACGCGGGTCATCCCTGGAGGCGGCGCGGGACGCGCTCGCCCGCTCCGACCGGGCCACGGACACCGCCGAACGCTCGCTCGCCAACCGGGAGTTCCACCGCTCGCTGTACATGCCGTGCGGCAACCCGCTGCTCGGCCGGATGCTCGACGAGGTGCGCGACCAGGCGGCCCTCGTCTCGGCCGTCGCCTGGGCCGCCGACCCCTCCTGGGAGCGGGAGGCGAGCGAGCACCGCGAGATCCTGCGGCTCGCCCTCGACGGCGACGCCGACGGCGCGGCCGCCGCCCTCCACGCCCACATCGCGTCGTTCGTCGAACGGGCCTTCCCCGAGGCCGACGAGGAGCGGTGATCCTCCGAGTCCATGAGTCCATGAGTCCTTGAGTCCACGAGTCCGCGAGTCCACGAGTTTCCGAGTCCTCGAAGAGGAAGGGCATCAATGAGCAGCGTGACGTTCGAGACCCAACGGGCGGCCCTGGCCGACGTGGTGGCGATCCCGGTGACTCCGTTCGCCGAGGACGGCACCGTCGACCAGGGCGCCCACCGGGCCCTGCTGCGTCGGCTGCTCGACGGAGGCGTCACCACCCTCACGCCGAACGGCAACACCGGCGAGTTCTACGCGCTGACGCCCGAGGAGCGGCGGCTGGTCACCGAGCTGACCATGGACGAGGTCGGCGACCGGGCCGTGATCCTGGTCGGTGTCGGGCACGACGTGCCGACCGCGATCGCCTCCGCCGAACACGCCCGCGCGGTCGGCGCGCAGATGGTGATGGTCCATCAGCCCGTCCACCCGTACGTCTCGCAGGGCGGCTGGGTCGACTACCACCGGGCCATCGCCGAGGCCGTGCCCGAGCTGGGCGTCGTCCCGTACATCCGCAACTCCCAGCTCACCGGCGCCCGCCTCGCCGAACTCGCCGACGCCTGCCCGAACGTGATCGGCGTCAAGTACGCCGTCCCGGACGCGGCCCGCTTCGCCGCCTTCGCCCGCGACGCCGGGCTGGAGCGCTTCGTATGGGTGGCCGGGCTCGCGGAACCGTACGCGCCCTCGTACTTCTCGGCCGGCGCCACCGGCTTCACCTCGGGGCTCGTGAACGTCGCCCCGGCCGTTTCGCTGAACATGATCGAAGCGCTTCGATCGGGCGACTTCCCGGGCGCCATGAAGGTCTGGGAGCAGATCCGCCGCTTCGAGGAGCTGCGCGCGGCGAACGGCTCCGCCAACAACGTCACCGTCGTCAAGGAGGCCCTCGCCTCGCTCGGCCTGTGCCGCCGGGAGGTCCGCCCGCCCAGCAGGGAACTGCCCGAGGACGAGCGGGCCGAGGTCGCCGGGATAGCCGCCGGGTGGTCCCTGTGACGAACACCGAGAGCACGAGGAACGGCGCGACGGACGAGCCCCTCGGCGGAAAACGCCCCGAGGAACTCCGTAGCCACCAGTGGTACGGCAGCGGTGTCTCGTCGGGGCTGCGCTCCTTCTCCCACCGCGCCCGCACCCGCCAGCTCGGCTACCTCCCCGAGGAGCACCTGGGCAAGCCGGTCATCGCGATCCTCAACACCTGGTCGGACATCAACCCCTGTCATGTGCACCTCCGTGATCGCGCGCAGGCGGTCAAGCGGGGTGTGTGGCAGGCGGGCGGTTTCCCGCTGGAGTTCCCGGTCTCGACCCTCTCCGAGACCTTCCAGAAGCCGACCCCGATGCTCTACCGCAACATGCTCGCGATGGAGACCGAGGAACTGCTCCGCTCGTACCCGGTCGACGGGGCCGTGCTGATGGGCGGCTGCGACAAGTCGACCCCCGCCCTGCTCATGGGAGCCGCCTCCGTCGACCTGCCGACCGTGTTCGTGCCCGCCGGGCCCATGCTGCCGGGTCACTGGCGCAACGAGGTCCTCGGCTCCGGCACCGACATGTGGAAGTACTGGGACGACAAGCGCGCGGGCCTGATCGGTGACTGCGAGATGACCGAGCTGGAGAGCGGTCTCGCCCGCTCGCCGGGCCACTGCATGACGATGGGTACGGCCTCCACGCTCACCGCCGCCGCAGAGGCGCTGGGTGTCACCGTCCCGGGCGCCTCCAGCATCCCGGCCGTCGACTCGGGGCACGACCGCATGGCGGCCGCCGCCGGGCTCCGGATCGTCGAACTGGTCCACAAGGACCGGAAGCTCCTGAGCATCCTCACCCCGGAGGCCTTCGAGGACGCCGTCACCACCGTCCTCGGCCTCGGCGGCTCCACCAACGCCGTCATCCATCTCATCGCCATGGCCGGCCGCGCGGGCGTCAAGCTCACCCTCGACGACTTCGACCGCATCGCCCGTACCGTCCCGGTGCTGGCCAACGTCCGGCCCGGCGGCCAGAAGTACCTGATGGAGGACTTCCACTTCGCCGGCGGCCTGCCCGGGTTCCTGTCCCGGATCACCGACCTGCTGCATCTGGACCGCCCGACCGTCTCGTACGACACGATGGGTGAGCAGCTCGACGGGGCGCTCGTCCACAACGACGACGTCATCCGCACCCGGGAGAACCCGGTGGCGGCCGAGGGCGGAGTCGCCGTGCTGCGCGGCAACCTCTGCCCGGACGGCGCGGTCATCAAGCACATCTCCGCCGAGCCGCACCTGCTCAGCCACACCGGCAGCGCGGTCGTCTTCGACGACTACAGGACCATGCAGCGGACCATCAACGACCCGGACCTCGGCATCACCGCCGACAGCGTCCTCGTGCTACGGGGCTCCGGACCCAAGGGCGGCCCGGGCATGCCCGAGTACGGCATGCTGCCCATCCCCGACCACCTGCTGAAGCAGGGCGTACGGGACATGGTGCGGATCTCCGACGCCCGGATGAGCGGCACGAGTTACGGCGCCTGCGTCCTGCACGTGGCGCCCGAGTCGCACGTCGGCGGGCCCCTCGCCCTGGTCCGCACGGGCGACTCGATCACCCTCGACGTAGCGGCACGCACCCTGCAACTCAACGTGGACGACGAGGAGTTGGAGCGCCGCCGTGCGCAGTGGACCCCGCCGCCCACCCGGTACGAGCGCGGCTACGGCGCGCTCTACAACGAACAGATCACCCAGGCGGACACCGGCTGCGACTTCGAGTTTCTGGCCCGGCCGGGCAAGGTGCAGGACCCGTACGCGGGCTGAACGGTGCGAAGTACGACTTCGCGCACACCCATGCACAGCGAGAAAGCGCTTCCTGCACGCCGGGAGCACCACGCACGCACGACGTACCGAGAAACGGAGAACAGTCATGGCCCAAGCCGCAGCCGTGGCGAAACCGCCCGCGCCACCCCGGCGGCGCCGTGCCTCCGCGACCCCGCGCAGGCTCCCGTACCTGCTGATCGCCCCGGCCGCCCTGCTCATGCTGGGCTTCATCGCCTACCCGGTCATCAGCGTCTTCTACTACAGCCTGCAGCACTACAACCCCACCAAGCCCTGGCGGAACGGCTTCGCCGGCTTCGACAACTTCGTCCACGCCTTCACCGAGGACCCGCTGTTCTGGGACACCCTGGTCTTCAGCGCCAAGTGGGTCGTCGTCGAGGTCTCCCTCCAGCTCCTGTTCGGTCTCGCCCTCGCGCTGATCGTCAACCAGACCTTCGCGGGGCGGGCGCTCGGCCGTGCGCTGGTCTTCTCACCGTGGGCCGTCTCCGGCGTCCTGACCTCCGCGATCTGGGTGCTGCTCTACAACTCCCAGACGGGCATCACCCGTTACCTCGCGGACATGGGCGTCGGCGAGTACGGCACCAGTTGGCTCTCCGACACCTCCACCGTCTTCTCGGCGGCGATCGTCGCCGACCTGTGGCGCGGTGTCCCCTTCTTCGCGATCCTCATCCTCGCCGACCTCCAGTCCGTCTCGAAGGACCTGTACGAGGCCGCCGAGGTCGACGGCGCCAGCCGCGTCCGGCAGTTCCTGCACATCACGCTGCCGCACCTCAAGGACGCGATCATCCTCTCCACGCTGCTGCGCGCGGTGTGGGAGTTCAACAACGTCGACCTCCTCTACACCCTGACCGGCGGCGGACCGGCGGGGGAGACCACGACCCTCCCGCTGTACATCGCCAACACCTCCGTCGACGCCCACAACTTCGGCTACGCGTCCGCCCTGACCACGGTCGCGTTCGTGATCCTGCTCTTCTGCTCGATCGTCTATCTGCGGCTGAGCAAGTTCGGAGGCGAGTCCAAGTGATCACCAAGGACGCCGAGAGGACCGCTCCGGTGACACCCGCGCCGTCGTCCTCGGCCACGGAGCCCCCGCAGCGGCCCCGCAAGCACCGCCGCGCCTGGGACGAGGTGCCGCGCTGGCAGATCTACACGCCCCTGGGCATCTATCTCGTCTTCACCCTCGTCCCCTTCTACTGGATCCTCCTCTTCGCGCTCCGCAAGCCCGGCTCGACCTCGCTCGTGCCCTGGCCCATCACCTTCGAGCACTTCGAGAAGGTGTGGAACGAGCGCAGCTTCGGCACCTACTTCCAGAACAGCGTGCTCGTCGGTGTCGCCACCCTGGTGATGACCACGGTCGTCGCCCTGGCCGGCGGCTACGCCCTCGCCCGCTTCGACTTCAAGATCAAGCGCGGGTTCATGCTGGCGCTGCTGTGCTCCCAGTTCGTGCCGGGCGCGCTGCTCCTCGTCCCGCTCTTCCAGATCTTCGCCGAGCTGCAGATGATCAATTCGCTGGGCAGTGTCATCCTCGCCGAGACGGTCTTCCAGCTGCCGCTGTCGATGATCCTGATCAGCAACTTCATCAAGAACGTGCCGTACTCCCTGGAAGAGGCGGCCTGGGTCGACGGCTGCAACCGGTTCACCGCCTTCCGGGTGGTCGTACTGCCGCTGCTGCGCCCCGGGCTGATCGCGGTCGGTTCCTTCGCCTTCGTGCACTCCTGGAACCACTTCCTGTTCGCCCTGATGTTCCTCAGCAACCAGGAGAAGCAGACCATCCCGGTGGGCCTGAACACCCTGCTCAGCGCCGACAGCGTCGACCTGGGCGCACTGGCGGCGGGCGGCATCATCGCCGCCGTACCGGTCGTCATCGTCTTCGCCTTCATCCAGAAGTGGCTGATCACGGGCTTCAGCGCCGGGGCGGTGAAGGGATGAGAACCCACCGCAGAGCACTACAACTCACTGCCCTCGCAGGGATGTTGGGCCTCGCGCTCACCACCCCGGCCGGGGCCGGCACCCGGGACATCAGCCGGGACACGCTCGCGACGGACGACGGCTGGGCGGCCGCCGACGGTGGTACCACGGGGGGTTCCACCGCAGACGACGCCCATGTCTTCACCGTACGCACCCGGAGCGAGCTGGTCCGCGCGCTCGACGGCGGCAGCGCCACCCCGAAGATCATCCGGATCGCGGGGACCGTCGACGCCAACACCACCGACGACGGCGACCGGCTCGACTGCGACGACTACGCCACCGGCGGCTACGACCTGGACGCCTACCTCGCCGCGTACGACCCGCGCACCTGGGGCTCCGCCAAGCCCAGCGGCCCGCAGGAGCAGGCCCGCCAGGCCTCGGCGGCCAAGCAGGCCGAACGGGTCGAGCTGGCCGTGGGCTCCAACACCACGATCGTCGGCCTCAAGGGCGCGGTCCTGAAGGGCGCCAGCCTCCAGCTCAGGGGCGCGGACAACGTCATCGTCCGCAACCTCGAACTCCGCGACGCCTACGACTGCTTCCCCGTCTGGCAGCCCAACACCGGCGGCCTGGGCGACTGGAAGACGGCGTACGACAACATCTGGGTGCGCGGCGCCGGCCATGTCTGGATCGACCACGTCACGCTCTCCGACAAGGGCCATCTCGACGAGGACGAGCCGACCTACTTCGGCCGCAACTTCCTCCGTCACGACGGCCTGCTCGACATCACCAACGCCTCCGACCTGGTCACCGTGTCATGGAGCCGCTTCGCCGACCACGACAAGGCGATCCTCATCGGCAACGGCGACACGGCCACCGGGGACCGGGGCAAGCTGCGGGTGACCCTGCACCACAACCAGTTCGAGAACGTCGTCCAGCGCGCGCCCCGCGTCCGCTTCGGACAGGTGCACCTCTACAACAACCGGTACGTCGTCCCGGCCGACGCCCATGACTACCGCTACTCCGTCGGGGTCTCCACCGAGTCCGCCGTGTACGCCGAGAACAACGCGTTCACCACGCCCGGTCATGTCGAGGCCGCCGACCTGGTGAAGAGCTGGAACGGCACCGCCCTGCACCAGACCGGCACCCTCTTCAACGGCTATCCGGTGGACCTGCTGGCCATCTACAACGCCTACAACTCCGCCAGCGAGCGTGATCTCACGGCCGACGTCGGCTGGACGCCTACCCTGCACCAAAAGATCGACAGCGCCGAGAGGGCCGACCGAGAGGTGGCACGCGGCGCGGGCGCAGGGAGGATCCGATGAACCCGAACACGACCTCGTACGACACTCCGCTTCCGCTCGTCCTCGCGGGCGCCCGGGGCCACGGCCGCTGGCACCTGGAGAACATCCGGCGGCTGGCGGACAAGGGGATCGTCCGGCTCGCCGGGATCTGCGAGCTGACCCCGCTGGGCGCGGACGAGATCCCGGACGGCCTCGGCACACCCGAGCAGTCCGCCGACTTCGGCGCGCTCCTCGACTCGACCGGCGCGGCGATCGCGGTCATCTGCACCCCGATCCCCACCCACACCGACCTGGCGCTGATCGCGGCCGAGCGGGGCGTGCACATCCTGCTGGAGAAGCCCCCGGCCCCGTCGTACGCCGAGTTCCGCCGGATGGCGGACGGGGTGGCGGCCGCCGGTGTAACCGGTCAGATCGGTTTCCAGTCGCTGGGCTCCCACGCCGTGCCCGCGATCCGCGAGCTGGTCGCCGAGGGCGCGATCGGCGAGGTCGTCGGCATCGGCGGCGCCGGGGCCTGGGCGCGGCCCGAGGACTACTACAAGCGGGCGCCCTGGGCGGGCAAGCGGCGCATGAACGGCGTCGACGTGATCGACGGGGCGCTGACCAACCCCCTCGCGCACGCCGTCGCCACCGGGCTCGCACTCGGCGGCGCCACCCGCGCCGAGGACGTCACCGGCATCGAGACCGAGCTGCTGCGCGCCAACGACATCGAGTCCGACGACACGTCCTGCGTGCGCGTCACCACGGCCGACGGCGGCCGGATCACCGTCGCCGCCACGCTGTGCGCCGAGAACCCCGACGACCCGTACGTCGTCGTGCACGGCACCAGCGGCCGGATCACCTTCTGGTACAAGCAGGACCGCGTACTGCTCCAGCGTGCCGGACACGGCCCGGAGGAGATCGACTACGGCCGCACGGACCTGCTGGAGAACCTGGTCGACCACCTCGTCGACGGCGTCGACCTGCTGGTCCCGCCGGACGCGACCGGCGCGTTCATGAAGGTCGTCGAGGCGATCCGCGTCGCCCCGGACCCGATCGCGCTCCCGGCCACGGCCTGGCACCTGCTCCCCGAGGAGAACCGCCGGGTCGTCGACGGCATCGACTCCCTGGTGACATCCGCCGCCGAGACCCTCGCCCTCTACTCCGAGCTGGGCGCCCCCTGGGCGCTCCCCGACGCTCCAGCGAACGAGGTGAGCACGTGACGATGACGAACGACTCCCTGGTGCTGCGCGTGGCGGGCCGCCCGGTCGGCCGTTACCTCACCCGGTCCGAACTGCCGGCCCGCCTCTCCCCACGCCCCTACCTCCACCCGGTCACCACCCTCTCCGGTACGGCGGTCACCGAGCTGAGCCCCGCCGACCACCTCCACCACCTCGGCGTCGGTGTCGCCGTTCCCGACGTCGAGGGGTACAACTTCTGGGGCGGCCGGACCTACGTCCAGGGCCAGGGCCCGACCGAGCTCGACAACCACGGCTCCCAGCGCCACACCGCCTTCCAGCTCCGCGACCCCGACGGCTTCGTCGAGGAACTGCGCTGGGTGGCGTCCGGCATCGAGCTGCTGCGCGAACGCCGCACGGTCGCCGCCACCGAACTGACCGATACCGCCTGGGCGTTGGACTTCACCTTCTCGCTCACCAACATCACCGGTGAGCCGGTCTCCATCGGCAGCCCCGCCACCAACGGGCGCCCCGGAGCCGCGTACGGCGGCTTCTTCTGGCGGGCCAGGAAGGAGGCCGAGCCCCCGCGTGTGTTCACCGCCGAGAGCGAGGGCGAGCCGGAGGTCCACGGCACCCGCGCCGACTGGCTCGCCCTCGCCGGCGGGGACTGGACGCTCGTCTTCGCCGGAGCCACCGACACCACCCGCCGCGACCCGTGGTTCGTCCGGGCCGACGAGTACCCCGGCGTCGGCTCGTCCCTCGCGCACGACGAACGCGTGCCCATCGAGCCCGGGGAGACCCTGGTACGCCGGGTCGTCACCGTCGTCGCCGACGGCCGTCTCGACCGGGGCGAGGCCGCGGCCCTCATACGCAAGGCGGTGAGCCGGTGACCGGCATGTCCACGAGCGCGCCCGCCTTCTCCGCCGACCAGGGCGACGGCACCTACCGCAACCCGGTCCTCGACGCCGACTGGTCGGACCCCGATGTGCTGCGCGTCGGCGACGACTTCTATCTGACCGCCTCCAGCTTCGGCCGGGTCCCGGGTCTTCCCCTGCTCCACTCCCGGGACCTGGTCAACTGGACGCTCGTCGGCCACGCGCTCCAACTCCTCGAACCCGCGAGCGAGTTCAGGGTCCCGCGCCACGACTGCGGAGTCTGGGCGCCCTCGCTCCGGCACTTCGACGACCGGTTCTGGATCTTCTGGGGCGACCCCGACCACGGCATCTACCAGGTCAACGCCCCCGAGATCAGGGGACCCTGGACCCGCCCGCACCTGGTCAAGGAGGGCAAGGGGCTCATCGACCCGTGCCCGCTGTGGGACGAGGAGACCGGCGAGGCGTACCTCGTGCACGCCTGGGCCAAGTCCCGCTCCGGTGTCAAGAACCGGCTCACCGGGCACCGGATGCGGCCCGACGGCACCGGCCTGCTCGACGAGGGCAAGGTGATCGTCGACGCGGACCGGCTGCCGGGCTGGTTCACCCTGGAGGGCCCCAAGCTCTATCACCACGACGGCTGGTTCTGGATCTTCGCCCCCGCCGGGGGAGTGGAGACCGGCTGGCAGGGCGTCTTACGCTCCCGCGAGTTCTTCGGCCCGTACGAGGAACGGATCGTCCTGGAGCAGCACGACACCGAGGTCAACGGCCCCCACCAGGGCGGTTGGGTGCGCACGGGGGGAGGACAGGACTGGTTCCTCCACTTCCAGCAGCGGGGGGCGTACGGCCGGGTCGTCCACCTCCAGCCGATGGCCTGGGGTGACGACGGCTGGCCCGTGCTCGGCGCCGCGGGCGCCCCCGTCGCCCTACACGACAAGCCGGCGCTGCCCGTGCAGCCGCTCGCCGCGCCCGCCACAGACGACGACTTCCCCGGCGGCCGCTTCGGACGGCAGTGGCAGTGGACCGCCAACCCGCAGGACGGCTGGGCCACCCAGCACTCCGGGGACGGGCTGCGGCTGACCTGCGTACGCCATGTCGACGCCCATGACCTGCGGAAACTGCCGAACGTGCTCACCCAGCGGCTGCCGGGCGTCCCGGCCGTCGTCGAGGTGGGGCTGCGGCTCGACAGCGAGGAGCCGGGGGCGCGGTCCGGGCTCGCGGTGCTCGGCGACGCCTTCAGCTGGATCGGGCTCCAGCGAGGTGCCGACGGGACCGCGCACCTCGTCCACCGGTTCGCCGAGACCGTCGCCGAGCGGGAACGGGACGCCGGCCGTCCGCGCCCGGCGCCAGAAGGCCGCGCCCGGCTGCGGATCGAGACCGGCGCCGGGGCGCGCTGCCGCTTCTCGTACGACGTGGGGGAGGGCTGGGAGCCCTCGGGCCAGGTCTTCGCCGCCACCCCCTGGCGCTGGGTCGGCGCCCTGCTCGGCCTCTTCGCGGTCGCGCCCACCGGCGGGGGCCACGCCGGGGCGGCCACGTTCACGCACTTCCGCATCACCCGCTCGTAGCCCGACGCACGCCATCCGTACCGCCTGTTGGGAGCCGCAATGACGCACCTCCGTAGCAAGCGCTTGCCAGGCAGGGGGAGATCCCTCGCCGCCGTCACCGTGCTGGTGGCCTCGTTCGTCGTCGGCGCGTTCACCCCCGCCGAGGCCGCTCAGCCCGCCGCGGCTCCCCGGTGGGCCGACGAGCCCCATGGCTTCGCGTCCCTCGCCGGCGGTACCACCGGTGGCGAGGGAGGGAAGGTGGTGACGGTCACCGACCAGGTGTCCCTGGTGAGGTACGCGTCCGCTGCGGAGCCGTACGTCATCCGGGTCAAAGGGGCGATCGACGTCGAGCCCTTCGGTTCGGACGTGGTCGTGGCCTCGAACAAGACCCTGATCGGCGTCGGCGACACCGGCGAGATCGTGCACGGAGAGCTGCACCTGGGCCCCGGCACCAGCAACGTCATCATCCGCAATCTGACGATCCGCGACTCCTACGTCGAGGGCGACTGGGACGGCAAGACGACCGACTTCGACGCGATCCAGATGGACACCGTCGACCACGTCTGGATCGACCACAACCGCTTCGAGCACATGGGCGACGGGCTGCTCGACATCCGCAAGGACAGCCGGTACATCACCGTCTCCTACAACCAGTTCAAGAACCACAACAAGGCCTTCGGCATCGGCTGGACCAGCAACGTCCAGACCGAGATCACGGTGGACCACAACTGGTTCAGCGGCACCAAACAGCGCAACCCGTCCGCCGACAACTGCGCCTACGCGCACCTCTACAACAACTACCTCTCGGCCCAGGTGACCGACGGCGACCCCGTGTGGACGTACGGGAACTGGTCGCGCGGCAGGACCAGGATGGTCATCGAGAACAGCTACTACGACGGCGTCCAGCATCCCTACCAGGCGGATGCCACAGCCGAGTTGGTGCAGCGCGGGTCGATCCTGAAGAACGTCAGCGGGCGGCAGGACGTCTGGGGTGAGGCCTTCGACCCGAGGGACTTCTACGCCTACCGGCTCGACCCGGCCGCCGCCGTGCCCGCGCTGGTCACCCGCTTCTCCGGGCCGCAGAAGCGGATCGGCACGAACACGACTCTTCAGGTCCCGGGCGCGTATCCGACCGTGCAGGCAGCCGTGGACGCCGTGCCCGACGGCAACGACGGCACGGTCACGATCCGGATCGCGCCCGGCACCTACCGCGAGCAGGTCCGCATTCCCGCGGGCAAGCCGAAGTTGGTGCTGCAGGGGACTGGACAGGATCGCGCCGACACCGTCATCGTCTACGACACGCCCGCCGCGTACGGCGGCTCCAACGGCAGCGCCACGGTACGGATCGCCGCGAACGACGTCACGGCCCGCCACCTCACCTTCAGCAACGACTTCGACGAGGCCGCGCACGAGCTGAACGGCGAGCAGGCCCTCGCGATGAAGACGGTCGGCGACCGGATCGTCTTCGAGGACACCGCGTTCCTGGGCAACCAGGACACCCTGATGACCGACAGCCCCCGGCTCGACGTGATCAGCCGGGTCTACATCCGCGACTCGTACATCGAGGGCGATGTCGACTTCATCTACGGCCGGGCGACCACGGTCATCGAGCGGTCCGTCATCAAGGCGCTGAGCCGCGGCTCGGACACCAACAACGGCTACATCACGGCCGCCTCGACCTGGAAGGACAACCCGTACGGATTCCTGATCACGAAGTCGAAGGTGATCAGCGACGCGCCTGCCGGGTCCTTCCACCTCGGCCGGCCCTGGCACCCGGGCGGCGAGCCCGCCGCCATCGCCCAAGTGCTGTTCCGCGACACCGAGTTGCCCGCCGCGATCAAGTCCGCGCCGTGGACCGACATGAGCGGCTTCTCGTGGAAGGACGCCCGGTTCACGGAGTACCGCGCCTACGGGCCGGGCGCGGGCGCGGGCGCCGACCGGCCGCAGCTGCCGGCGGCGGACGCGGGGACGTACACGGTCGGCAAGTACCTGGCGGGCGTGGACGGCTGGGCGCCGCACACCGTCCGGCGCTGAGCCCGGCGCGCCTCGAAGAGGCCCCCACAACTCCAGGCCCTACAGCCTGCGACCCCCCACAACTTCATAAACCCTCAGTTGGATCCAGAAGAAGAGAGCCGTTCAATGAAGATCAGCAATCGCAGAAGCAGGCGTGCCGCCGTGGCCGTCGCCCTGGGTTCCGTGCTCGCGCTGACCGCCACCGCGTGCGGTGACGACGGCAGCGGGACGGGCGGCGACAAGGGCTCCGAAGGCAGCGGCAAGGGCAAGATCGTCTTCTGGGACAACAACGGCGGTGTGCGCACCGAGATCTGGAAGGAGATCATCGCCGACTTCGAGAAGGCGAACCCGGACATCGACGTCGAGTACGTCGGTATCGCCTCCACGGAGTACCAGTCGAAGGTCGACACCTCCATCCACGGCGGCGGTCTCCCCGACGTCGGCGGTGTCGGCGCGGCGATGATCGCCGGGATCGCCGCGCAGAGGGCGCTGGAGCCCCTCGACAGCCGTCTCTCCAAGTCCTCCCTGAACGGCAAGCTCAACGAGGCCATGGTCGAGTCGCTGAAGTCGGCCGGTGGCGGGGACGAGCTGTACTCGATCCCGACCTCCGCCAACAACGGCGTCCTCTACTACCGCACCGACCTGTTCAAGAAGGCGGGCCTCGACGCGCCGACCACCTGGGACACGTTCTACGAGGCCGCGGAGAAGCTCACCGACAAGAAGAAGAACGAGTTCGGCTACACCATCCGCGGTGGCGCCGGCTCGATCGCCCAGGCGCTGGACGCGATGTACGGCCAGTCCGGCATCACCTCGTTCTGGGACGCGAGCGGTGAGAAGACCACGGTCAACGACCCGAAGAACGTGGCGGCGCTGGAGAAGTACGTCGGCCTCTACAAGAAGGTCACACCGGCCGCCGACCTCAACAACGACTTCACCAAGATGGTCGCCCAGTGGGACTCCGGCACGATCGGGATGCTCAACCACAACCTGGGCTCCTACCAGGACCATGTGAAGGCGTTCGGCGACAAGTTCCGGGGCATCCCGCAGCCCACCGGGCCCGGCGGCAAGCGGGTCCAGGTCTCCAACCCGGTCGACGGCATCGGTCTGTTCAAGAGCTCCAAGAACAAGGAAGCGGCCTGGAAGTTCATCGAGTTCGCCACCTCGCACGAGGAGAACTCCAAGTTCAACGAGTCGGCGGGGCAGGTGCCGGCCAACACCGAGGCCGCGAAGGACGCGTGGATCTCGAAGGCCGAGCCGACGAAGCTGGCCGCCGAGGCGCTGAGCGACGGGTCCACGACCATCGTGCAGTTGCCGTACTACCTGCCGGACTGGAACACGATCTCGAAGACGGACAACGAGCCGGCGTTCCAGAAGGTGATGGATGGCCAGACGAGTGCGAAGGACTTCCTCGACTCGCTCGCCGATCAGCTGAACGAGGCGCAGAAGGAGTGGAGCGAGCAGAAGAAGAAGGGCTGACAACTCGGTCCGGTTCGTCTGTGGCCGGCTGCGGGTTCGGTTGTGGCTGGTCACGCAGTTCCCCGCGCCCCTGAAGAGGGGCGCGGGGGCACCATCCCCACTCTTGAAAGGCACCCGCACGTGTCCCTCACCCGTAGACAGGTCACCACCGCGGCCCTTGCGGCCGTGCCCCTCGCCCTCGGCGCCACCGGGCCCGCGTACGCCGCCTCCTCCGGCGGGGCCCGCCGTGAGCGCACCGTCTTCATCGCCGGTGACTCGACCGCCGCCCAGAAGTACGCCGACGCCGCGCCCGAGACCGGGTGGGGCATGGCGTTCCCGTTCTTCCTCTGTTCCGGACTGGCCGTCGCCAACCACGCCGTCAACGGGCGGAGTTCGAAGAGCTTCATCGACGAGGGGCGGCTGGACGTCGTCCTGGAGGCCATCCGGCCCGGTGACCTCCTGATCATCCAGTTCGGTCACAACGACTCCAAGGTCGCCGACCCCACGCGCTACACCGAGCCCTGGAGCACGTACCAGGACTACCTGCGCCAGTACATCGACGGGGCCCGCGCCCGGGGTGCCCGCCCCGTGCTCGCGACCTCCGTCGAGCGCAGAAAGTTCGATGCGGGCGGCAACGCCGTGCCGACCCACGGCGACTATCCGGCAGCGATGACCGCCCTCGCCGAGGAGGAGGGGGTCGCGCTCCTCGACATCCAGGCACTCTCCATCGCCCTGTGGCAGAGGCTCGGCGTCGAGGAGACCAAGAAGTACTTCAACTGGACCGCCACCGAGCAGGACAACACACACTTCAATCCGCCGGGGGCCATCGCGGTGGCTCGGCTGGTGGTGAGTGAGCTGCTGCGTCGCCGGGTGCTCGCCCGGCGGGATGTACGGCGGCTCGACGAGGAGATCCCCGAGTCCTGGATCACCTGGCCCCAGGCGTAGTCCCCCCCCGCAGAACCGCCTCAAGAACCCCCTTGCTTCGAAAGGAACCCGCACCCATGCGTCCCCGTATCTGGCATGCCCATGTCATGACTTCCGTCGTCGGCTGCACCGCGCTCGTGCTCGGCGTCACCGGGACCGGCGTCGCGTCCGCCGCCCCGCGTGATCTCGGTCGGGAAATTCTCACCACCGGTGACGGGTGGGGCTCGGAGGGCGCCGGTACCACCGGTGGCTCGGCCGCCGACGCCTCGCACGTGTACACCGTCACCACCTGGGCCCAGTTCAAGGCCGCGCTCAGGGACGGCGGAGACGCGCCGAAGATCATCAAGGTCAAGGGCATGATCGACGCCGTCTCCCAGGGCTGCGAGGCCTTCGTCGCCGGGGGATACGACCTCCAGCAGTACCTCAAGGACTACGACCCGGCCGTCTGGGGCAACGACAAGGTCGCCAGCGGCCCGCAGGAGGACGCGCGGGTCGCGTCCGCCGCCAACCAGGACTCGGAGATCAAGGCCGCCGTCCCCAGCAACACCACCATCGTCGGCGTCGGCAAGAACTCCGGCATCCTCGGCGGCAGCCTCCAGATCAAGGGCGTCTCGAACGTCATCCTGCGCAACCTCACCATCGAGGCCCCCCTCGACTGCTTCCCCAAGTGGGACCCGACCGACGACAACAGGACCGGCAACTGGAACTCCGAGTACGACGCCGTGGTCGTCTACGGCACCGATCACGTGTGGATCGACCACAACACGCTCACCGACGGGCGCTACCCCGACAGCGAGCGGCCGGTCTACTTCGGCAAGGTCTTCCAGCAGCACGACGGGCTCACGGACATCGTGCGGGGCTCCAACTACGTGACCGTGTCCTGGAACCGCTTCCAGAACCACGACAAGAACATGCTGATCGGCAACGGCGACGGCCTCGCCACCACCGACGCGGACAAGCTCAAGGTCACCATGCACCACAACCGCTTCGACGGGATCCTGCAGCGTTCCCCGCGGGTGCGGTTCGGACAGGTCGACGTCTACAACAACCACTACGTGGTGACCGAGGAACAGAAGGACGACTACTACATCTTCGGTGTCGGCATCCGCTCGCAGCTCCACGCCAGTGACAACGCGATCTCGCTGCCGTCCGGCGCGAGCGTGGGCAAGGCGCTGAAGAAGTGGAACGAGTCCCCGCTCACCGCCCAGAACAACTACGTCAACGGCAAGCTGACCGACCTGATCGCCGTCCACAACGCCGAGGTCCCCGGCGAGATCCTGCAGTCCGGTGCCGGGTGGACGCCGACCCTGCGCAAGAAGGTCGACTCGCCGCGTGCCGTGCCGGGCATCGTCGGCGCCCACGCGGGTGCCGGAAAGGTCTGCTGATGAGCGCCCGGCCGGCCGGGATCGGCAGACGGTCGTTCGTCGTGGCGAGCGTCGGCGCGGCGCTCGCGCTGGGCGTCACACCCGACGCCCGTGCCGCGCGGGCACGCTCACCCTTCGGGCGGTACGGGTCACCGGCCGCCCGGCTCACCGAGCGGACCCTGTACGTGGACGCGGGCGGCGCCGGTGACTTCACCACCGTCCAGGCCGCCGTGACCGCCGCGAGCGGGAGTGGGTACACGCTCGTCATCGCGCGCGGCGTCTACCGGGAGACGGTCGCCGTGAGCACCGCCCGTACGGAGATGACCTGGATCGGGGCCTCGGGGAACGCCCGTGACGTGGTCGTCGTGTACGACAACGCGGCCGGTACCCCGAAACCCGGCGGCGGCACCTACGGCACGACGGGCTCGGCGACCACTCTCGTGCAGGCCGCCGGGTTCACCGCCCGGGACATCACCTTCGCCAACGACTGGCTGCGCGCCGACCACCCCGAGATCACCGGCACCCAGGCCGTCGCCATCAAGGTGCAGGGCGACCGGTCGCTGTTCGACCGGTGCCGCTTCCTCGGACACCAGGACACGCTCTACGCCGACTCGATGGCCCTCGGCACGTTCGCCCGCCAGTACTTCCGGGACTGCTACGCCGAGGGCGACGTGGACTTCGTGTTCGGCCGGGCCACCGCCGTCTTCGAGCGCTGCCACTTCCACACCCTGACCCGCACGGACCTGACCGGGGCCCCGTACGGGTTCGTCTTCGCACCCTCCACCGCGGGGGCCAACCCGCGCGGCTATCTGGTGACCGGCAGCCGCGTCACCAGCGAGGCGCCGAACGCCTACTACAAGCTGGCCCGCCCCTGGGTGCCCAGCTCCGACACCACCGCCCGGCCCATGCTGACCGTCCGCGAGACCCGTCTCGGCGCCGGCATCGACGCGGTGGCCCCCTACACCAACATGTCGGCCGGCTTCCCCTGGCAGGACCAGAGGTTCGCCGAGTACCGCAACACCGGCCCGGGCGCGGTGATCTCGATACCGGAGAACCGCCCCCAGCTCACGGCCACGGACGCCGAGGCCCACACCCGCGCGGTGTACCTCGGCGACTGGACCCCGCTGAAGGGATGCTGACATGCGCCGGCGCACACTGCTCACCGGGTTCGCCGGCGGCCTCGTGGCAGCCGGCGCCACCCCCGCCTTCGCAGCGGAACGGGAAGCCCTCCGCCGGGTCCTGCACGTCCGGCCCGGCGGCTCGGTCCAGGCCGCCGTGGACGCCGTCGACGGCCCCGGCTGGACGATCGTCGTACACCCGGGGACGTACCGCGAAGTCGTCAACATCCCCGCGAGCAAGGGCGACCTGACGCTTCGCGGTGCCTCCCGCGACCCCCGCGCCGCTGTCATCGTCTTCGACCGGGCCAACGGCACACCCCGCCCCGAGGGCGGTACGTACGGCACCGCCGGGTCCGCCACCTTCACCTCGGCGGCGCCCGGGCTGACCGTACGGGACCTGACCCTCGCCAACGACTGGCTGCGCGCGGACCACCCCGACATCACCGGAACCCAGGCCGTCGCCGCGTACGTCACCGGCGACCGGTCGCACTTCGAGCGCGTACGGCTGCTCGCCCACCAGGACACGCTGTTCGCGGACACCACCGCCCTGACCGCCTTCGACCGGCAGTACTACCGGGACTGCCACATCGAGGGCGACGTCGACTTCGTGTTCGGGCGGGCCAGGGCCGTCTTCGAGTCCTGCCACTTCCACACGCTCCAACGGGACGTGTCCTTCACCCCCAAGGGCATGGTGTTCGCCCCCGCCACCGCCCGCGCCAACCCCTACGGCTTCCTCGCCCTGCGCGGCCGGATCACCTCCGGCGCCGAGGACGCGGCGTACAAGATCGCCCGGCCCTGGGTGCCCTCGTACGAGACGACCGCCTGGCCCTCCCTGGTCGTGAGGGACACCTGGGTCGGCCCCGGGATCGACGCCGTCGCCCCCTACACCAACATGCGCGAGGCCTACCCCTGGCAGACCATGCGCTTCGGCGAGTACGCCAACTCCGGCCCGGGCGCGGTGATCTCGGTACCGGAGAACCGGCCCCAGCTCACCGACGCCGAGGCCCGGCTGCACACCAGGCGCACCTATCTCGGGGACTGGAGACCCGATGGGTGCCCGTGACCCGGTGGGGCGGCGGGCCTTCGTGGTGGGGACGGGGGGCGGCGGCCCTGTTCGCCGGGGCGGGAGCCCAGCCGGCCGTCGCCGCGGAGGTGGGCGCCCTCCCCGACTTCCATCCCCTCCTCAAGGACGAGCTGCGCTTCCCGCTCGCCTGGGGTACCTCCCCGATCCGCGACTTCCGCACCTGGCGGCGGACCGCCCGCGCGAAGGTCGAGGAGCACCTCTTCGTAGGCCGGGACGACACCCCGTACGACCCGGAGTTCGACGAGCGGCGCGGCGAAGGCGACGGCTACACCCGTGAGCTGGTCACCTTCTCCCTCTCCCGCTACGGCCGGGCGCGCGCCGCCCTGCTCACCCCGCAGGGCAGCGGACCCTTCCCCGCCGTCCTCCTTCTGCACGACCACGGAGCCAAGTTCGACATCGGGAAGGAGAAGCTGGTCCGGCCCTGGTACGACGACACCCGGCAGGCCGCCGCGCAGGCCTGGGCCGACCGGTACTTCAGCGGACGGTTCGTCGCCGACGAACTGGCCCGGCGCGGCTACGTCGTCCTCGCCGTGGACGCGCTCGGCTGGGGCGACCGGGGCCCGGTCGCCTACGACCAGCAGCAGGCCCTCGCCGGCAACCTCTACAACCTGGGCTCCTCGCTCGCCGGGCTCATGGCCAGGGAGGACGTGCGCGCCGCGGGCTTCCTGGCCGGGCTCGACCGGGTGGACCGGCGCCGGGTCGCCGCCTTCGGCTTCTCCATGGGCGCCTTCCGGGCCTGGCAGACGGCCGCGCTCAGCGACGACATCGCCGCCGCGGCGAGCGTCTGCTGGATGACCGGCCTCAAGGAGGTCATGGTCCCCGGCAACAACATCCTGCGCGGCCAGTCCTCCTACTACATGCTCCACCCGGGGCTCTCCCGGTACCTCGACTTCCCCGACGTGGCGAGCATCGGAGCCCCCAAGCCGATGTTCTTCCTCAACGGCGGGCTCGACCCGCTGTTCCCCGCCGACGGCGTTCGCGTGGCGTACGACAAGCTGCGCGCCGTCTGGGGGTCCCGCCACGCCGAGGAGCGGTTGCGCCTGAAGACCTGGCCCGACCTGGGCCATGAGTGCACCGCACCCGTGCAGGACGAGGTCTTCGACTGGTTCGACCTCGTTCTGTGAACCATCCCCCACCCGCACGAGAAGGGAACCGCTCTCCATGTCTCGTCGTACCGCCCTCGCCACCCTGGCAGCCCTGAGCCTCGGTGCCGGCCTCGCCGTACTCCCCACCCAGGCGTACGCGGCCACCGTCGTCGTCAGCAATTCCACCGACCTGTCCAACGCCATCAAGAACGCGACCGCCGGCACCACCATCCAGGTGCGCGGCGGCACGTACTACCCGACGGCGACCCTCCAGTCGACTGCCAACGGCACGTCCTCCAGCCGGATATACCTCCAGCCGTACGGCTCCGAGACCGTGAAGATAGACGGCTCGAACCTCCCCGACGGCGACTGGATCTTCAAGCTGACCGCCGACTATTGGACCGTCTCCGGCATCACCTTCCAGAACTCGCCGGACAGCGCGGTCGTCTGCCAGTCCTGCGCCTCCACGGTCTGGGACAACATCAAGACCATCAACGGCGGTGACTCCGGCTTCACGCTCACCGGCGACAGCACCACCAACAACACCGTCCGCAACCTCGACTCCTACGGCCACTACGACCCGGCCAACCACGGCGAGAACGCGGACGGCCTCGCCATCAAGTTCGGCTCCGGCAGCGGCAACCTGGTCACCGGCGCCCGCCTCTACAACAACTCCGACGACGGCCTGGACTTCTGGTCCTTCTCCTCGCCGGTCACCGTCGAGCACACCTGGGCCATGGGCAACGGCAGGAACCGCTGGTCGGACTCCGCGTTCGCGGGCGACGGCAACGGCTACAAGCTGGGCGGGGACGGCGAGGTCGTCGCCCATGTCATCAACAACTCGGCGGCCTGGGACAACGCGGGCAACGGCTTCACCGAGAACAGCAACAAGGGCGCCATCGCCATCAACCGCACCACCGCCTACGCCAACGGCAAGTGGGGCTACTACTTCGCCACCGGCGCCGGCCGGCTCGGCAAGAACCTGGCGGTCTCCAACGGCAGTGGCTCGGTGAGCAAGGGCTCGTCGGTCGTGTCGTCCGGCAACAACTGGGACTCGGGCATCTCGACGCCCGCGTTCCGCTCCACCAACGCCTCGACGACGTTCAACGCCCGCCAGTCGAGCGGGGCGCTGCCCGCGACCACATTCCTGACGACCGGCAGCACCACCATCGGGGCCACCATGGACTGACCGTCGGCCCACCGCCCCGGGGCGCTTGACCCGATTTTTGCCCGTGAACGAGGTCTCGATCAGGCAACGGGTCTCGCGCCCACCGGGGTGACGCGCGTAGAAACCTGTCATGCATAAGTCACTGCGTTTCACGGCGATCGCCGCGGCCTGTGCCGTCGCCGGTGCCGGTCTCTACGGCGCCGGCGCCGCCACGGCCGGACAGTCCACGGCCAACTCCACCCACGAGCCCTACAACATCGGGCTGCTGGTCAAGGACATCGACACCTATTACGGCACCACGCTCGACAGCGCCGGCGTGTACCAGGCGTCCAAGGACAGCCCGTACGCCAAGGACCTCGCCGCCCTCGACAAGGCCGCGAAGAAGTACATGGCCGAGGCCGCCAAGAAGGCGAAGAAGAAGGGCAAGAAGCCCGCGGTCGTCTTCGACATCGACGACACGTTGCTGCTCAGCCTCGACTACGAGAAGAAGACGAACTACACCTACAACTCGACCACTTGGGCCGAGTACGTGAACAAGGCCGACCGCCCGGCCGTCTTCGGCAGCCCCGAGCTGGTCAAGTACGCCAAGAAGAAGGGCGTGACGGTCTTCTACAACTCGGGCCTCGCCGAGGCGCAGCGCTCCGCCGCCGTCGACAACCTGAAGAAGATCGGCGCCGATGTGAACCTCGACGCCGACCACATGTTCCTCAAGGACAAGGCGAACCCGCCGTCCTATCTGAGCGCCTGCGCCACCCCGGGCACCTGGACCTGCACGACGGTGCAGTACAAGTCCGGCACCCGCAAGCACATCGAGAAGGACCTCGGGTACGACATCATCGCCAACTTCGGCGACCAGTACACCGACCTCGAAGGCGGCTACGCGGACAAGAAGTACAAGCTGCCGAACCCGACGTACTTCGTCAGCTGAGTTGCCGTGCGCGTTGCCGTGCCCCCGCCCGGTCCTCGGGCCGGGCGGGGGCACGGCCGGATGGCGCGGGCGCGCCCGGACCTCAGGACCGCGCCGGGCTCACCGGATAGGCGGCCAGCAGCCGCTGGTACTCCTTGCGCGTCACCGGGATGACCGTGCCGTGGCGGGGGCTGCTCGGCAGTTGGTAGTTCTGCGAGGGGGTCCACCTGCCCGAGTCGAGGTCGGTGGTCTCGAAGGGGAGGTAGCCCCGGCCGCCGTACTCGTCGATGAACAGGTACCACTTCTCCTCGGTGTTCGACTTGAAGACCGTCGGGCCCTCACCGCGGTCCATCGCGCCGCTGCCGATGCAGTCCGCCACGAAGTCGTACTTCGTCGAGGTCAGCGACGTCGACTTCTCCCCGGTGACGAACTTCGCGCAGGGGCTGGAGGAGGTCGGGTCGCGCTCGTCCTTGGTGTAGCGGTAGTAGGTGCCCTTGTGCTCGACGACCGTGGAGTCGATGACCGAGTAGCCGGGGTCGTTCCAGACCTTGGGCGCGCTGAAGGTGCGGAAGTCCTTCGTCGTCGCGTACAGCATCTTGTTGTACGTCGAGCCGGTGTGGTCCGGGTCGTCGTCGGCGTACAGCTTCGACGCCCAGAAGACGACGAACCTGCCGAGTTTCCTGTCCCAGTAGGCCTCCGGAGCCCAGGTGTTGCCCGCGTTGTCGGGGGACACCTTCACCAGGCGCTGGTCGGTCCAGTGGACCAGGTCCGTGGACTCCCAGACCATGATCGACTTGCTGCCGTGCCGCTGGACCTGGTCCCAACTGCCGCTGCTGTTCTGGTACATGCGCAGATCGGTCGCGATCATGTAGAACCTGTCGCCCTTGGGTGAGCGGATCACGAAGGGGTCGCGCAGGCCCTTCTCGCCGATGGTGGAGGTGAGCACGGGCTTGCCCCCGTTCAACTCCCGCCAGTGCAGGGCGTCGTTGCCACGGCTGAGGGCGTAGCGGATCTGCTCGCCGTCCGCGGTGCCCTCGCCGGTGAAGTAGGCGAAGAGGTAACCGGCGTACTTCGCTCCCTGTTTCTGCCGGTCGGCGGAGTGGGCCGGAGTGGGGGGCGCGGCCAGCAGGCCAAGGAGGAGGGCCAGCAGAGGGAGCATGATCGTGCGGGCGGTGCGACTCATGACACATCCTGTGGGGGTCTGGTGGATTGTGTTGGTTGTGCTGCCCTCGGAGTGTCATCAGTGGGGCTGGGGGCGTCAATCGGTGTACGTGTGAAGAGTTGAGTGAAAATTTCGAACGCTTTCGCCATGGACGCGGCAACCTTTCCCGCCCGGGCGGCGACCAGGAAGCAGAAGCGGGCCGGGGCGGCCCCTCCGGCCCGCTTCGTTCCTCGTCTTTCTGAGACCTGTCCCCGAGAAAGGAACGCCCGTGCGTCAGAGCATCGGACGCCATCGAAGAACCGGGACCCTGTCGATCGCCGCCGCCGTGGCCGTCGCCGCGGGTGCGGGCGGGGTCTACCTCGGCCTCTCGGACGACGGCGCCGTGGCCGCCGCCTCCACGGTCACCGTCTCCAGCACCGCCCAGCTGGAGTCGGCCGTCGCGAGCGCCGCCGCCGGTACGGTCATCCAGGTGCGCGGTGGCACGTACAAGCCGGCCAAGACCCTGAAGTCCACGGCGAACGGCACCGCCTCGGCGCGGATCACGCTCACCGCGTACGGCAGCGAGAAGGTGCGGATAGACGGCTCCAGGCTCGCCGCCGGCTCCTGGCTCGCCGGGATCTACGGCGACTACTGGACCGTCTCGGGCATCACCTTCCAGAACTCCCCGGCCCAGGGCTTCGTCGCCACGTCGTCGGTCGGCGGCGTCTTCAAGAACCTGGTCACCGCCGACAACGGCGACTCCGGTTTCACCCTGCGCGGCGACGGCACCACCGGCAACCTCGTGCAGAACCTCGACAGTCACGGCAACTACGACGCCGCGAACCACGGGCAGAACGCCGACGGCATCGCCGTCAAGTTCGGCTCCGGCACCGGCAACAGGATCACCGGCGCGCGGCTCTACGACAACGCCGACGACGGCCTCGACCTGTGGCAGTTCTCCTCGCCCGTCACCATCGAGCACTCCTGGGCCTTCGGCAACGGCAGGAACCGCTGGAACGACTCAGCCTTCGAGGGCAACGGCAACGGCTTCAAGCTGGGCGGCGGCGGAGCCTCGGTCGCGCACGACGTCAACAACAACGCGGCCTGGGACAACACGCTGCACGGCTTCACCGAGAACTCCAACACCGGTGCGATCCGGCTCAACCGCAACACCGCGTACGCCAACAAGGAGAACGGCTTCTATTTCGCGACCGGGAAAGCCAGGCTGGCCCGCAACCTGGCGGTGGGCAACGGGTCGGGGAAGTCCAGGCTGGGCTCGGGCACGGTCTCGGCCGCCAACAACTGGGACAGCGGGGTGGCGACACCCGCGTTCAAGTCGACGAACGCCGCGACGGCGTACGGCTCACGCGAGTCGGACGGTTCACTCCCGGCCACCACGTTCCTGACCACGGGCGTGACGACCATCGGCTCGATCATGAACTAGCCTGCGGCCAACGGAAAAGAACGCCCCCGCCGGTCGTCACCGGCGGGGGCGCTCCATGTGCCGACCGAGGGGGGCTCAAATCGGCACCAGCCGGCCTTGAGGGGGGCTCAGGCCAGCAGATCGATGCAGTCGAACGAGGTGCCCGGGCTGAGGAACGCCGTGCCGCTCGAACCACTGACTATGTTGATCTTCAGGACGTTGTACTCGCCGGCGTTCGTCTTCCACGCGGCGGCGGGCACGTTGTAGGTGAACGTGTGGTTGTTGCCCCGGTACGAACCCGTCGTCAGGGAACGCGTCGAAGGCTGTTTGGGTGCCGTAGGGACGGCCGACACCCACTCGTTAATGGTCACTCGCGGACGCCCGTTGGAGAAGGCGTCGGTCACACCTATTCGCAGCGTGTGCGCGGCCGCGGCCTGCGCGGCGGTCAGCTTGAAGAAGATCTGCACACCGTCGTTGACGCCCTGCCAGATGTAAGCGGGGAACGACGCGGCCGCGTCGCCGCCGCCGAGCGTGACGTTCCCCGTCCACTTCGCCGCGCGGCCGTCGGAGGGGTGCGCGTACGTCATGAGCTTCGCGTTCTTGAACTCGCCCGGCGTGCCGTCCCAGTCGCCGAGTCGCCAGAGCGTCTTCGCGGTGGACGGATCACCGGAGATCGTGATGCTGTTCAGCGCGGTCGAACCGCCCGCCGTCACCTTCACCTCCCGGGTGTGCACGGCCAGCTCGCCCTTGTAGACGGTCAGCGTGTACGTACCCGGCAGCATCCCCTTGCAGGAGAAGGCACCCGTGCCGGCGGCGGCCTTCGCCCAGTACTGGGCGTACGCGTTCGCGAAGCCGACCGTGTAGGCGTACGTGGCGTCCATGCCCTTGAGGCCGACGCCCGCCACCCTGCCGCGCTTCGCCTTGCCGACCCAGCCGGTGATGCCGAGGCCGTCGACCCAGGAAGTGTCCAGCCTGTCGTGGGACAACGACGACGAGGGAGCCCCTCCGTCGGTGAAGGCGAGCACGTACGGGCCCTGGAGGCCGAAACGTTCCGGCTCCGTCTGTGCCTGGTTGTAGTGCAGGATCTCGTAGAGCCCGGCGCCCTTGTCGTTGGAGTGGCGCAGCAACGAGCGGTAAAAGGGGCCGCCGGAGGCCTTCTCGTGGTTGGAGCGGACGATCCACAGGCCGACCTTGCCGGTGGTGAAGCCGATGTGGTCGTAGTCGATGACCCGCTTTCCCGAGTAGTGCTTGGAGTGGGTCGTGCCGTCCGCGCGCTTCCAGACGTCCCCGGCCTCGATGACCTTGTCGGAGGCCTCGATCCAGGAGTCGGAGCCCTCGTTGGGGAACATCCCCGGCTTGAGGCGGACGAGGAAGCGGGTCGCCGTGAAGGAGGCGTCCGCCTTGTTCGTCCACAGGTAGATGTTGTTCTGGCCGCTGCGGGCCGCGTACCACTGGGTGATCGCGCCGTGCACGGCCTTGATCAGGATCGTCGACCCGGACTGCCTGAGGGTGACGGTGGAGGCCCCGAGCCCCGACTCGACGTGCGAGTGCTTGCCGCCATAGCCCTCGTACTCCTTGCCCCTGTGGACGAGTGAGGTGAGGTCGCCGGTGGTCTTGGAGACCTTGAAGACCAGGCCGGCGCCGGTGTCGACGACGAAGTTCCTGCCGTCGTCGGAGTGGCCGAAGCCGGCGGCGGACGCGGACGTCAGGAGGCCGGTGCCGCCCGCGACGGCGGCGCCGGTGGCGGCCACGCCGATCGCGGTGGCCCCGAGCACACGTCTGCGCGTGAGGCGTCTCTTGTGCGTGCTCAAGGGTGGTGCTCCGTCATTCTCGGAAGGTCGGCCGAAGGATCGTTTTAAAGATCACTTACTTGTACGTGATGTCAGATGGCTTGAACTTGCAGTTGGTTCCATCCGCACCGCTACCGAGTTGCCTGGGCTCCTCGCCGGAGCTGTTGCCCTGGAAGCGGGTGCACACCTTGAGCTTCTTCCTCGGGTCGCCGTGGATGCGGATCTTACTGAGCGTGGCGGTGTCGCCGTAGTTCTGGTTGACCCCTACCAGCGACTTCCCGGGCGCGGTCGCGTCGATGTCGCTCACGGTGATCGTCCGCTTGTACTGCTTCCCGCAGTTCCCGCAGGACCGCACGAGCTTGCCGAAGTTCCGCACCTTGAAGCCCGTGATGCTCAACCTGCCGGCGCCGTTGAACTGGAACACCTTGTCCGACGCCGATTTCGCGCCACCACCGATGACCTTGTACACGGCCTTCGACGACTTGCCCTTGAAGCTGGCCGCGTCCTCGCCGACGTCCAGCCACCAGACGTTCTTCAGCGTGCAGCTGCCCTTGCAGTGCACGCCGTCCGCGCCCGGCACACCGATGATCACGTTCTTCAGGACCGCGCCGTCGGCCAGCTCGAAGATGGGGTCCTGGCCCTCGTCCTGGCTGCCGTCGCCGAGCGCGCCCTTGCCGAAGAACTTCCTCAGCCTGCCGTCGTACGTGCCCGACACCTCGATCGTCGAGGAGACGGCCTTGCTGCCCTTGGCCGTGGGCCAGGTGACGGCGGCGGCGCCGGCCGTGGACAGCAGCGACGTCGTGGCGACGGCTCCGCCGGTGAGGGCGAGCGCGGCGACCGAGCCGATCACGGCCCGCCGCCTCGTGACCCGACGGCGGTGCCGAACGCGCTGTTCTGTAGGTGCGGTCATGTACCCGAATCCTTGGTGGTGGTGACTCCTGTGCCCTGTGGTCGCCACCGGTGCGGAAAGGGTTGCCGCGGCTTCAGAACTTTTTACGAATCGCCTTCGTCTGTCGAGTCGTCGTCGTCCTGGCCCTCGAAGTCGCCCGCCACCGCGTGGTCTTCACCGTCGGCCTTCGCCGTCATCGCGTACGTGTCGGCGCCCGCGTCACGGCCGCCGCGCTCGTGGTTGTACTGCCCGGCGAACACGAACTCGCCCTCCGGGACCGTACGACCGTCCTTGAGCACCCAGGTGAAGACCAGGAAACCGTCGTCCTCGGCGATCGTGAGGTCGAAGTCCTGCTCCGGCAGCGAGCGCCAGGCACCGGCCGAGGAGACCCCGCCGGTCTCGGCGATCCGCAGCTGCACGGTCAGCTCGGTGAGCTTCTCGCTCGTCTTCAGGGTGACATTGCTCTGCGCCCAGAAGTCGTTGCTGTGCGGGTCGACCGAGCCGTCCGACCAGAGCGGACCGTCCTCCTCGCCCGCCGACGTCGACAGCTTCGGCGGGGCGGGGGCCTTCGTCTCCGGGGTCTTCGGCGGCGTCGAACCGGCCTTCTTGTCCGCGTCCTTGCCGGTGGGCTTCGGGTCCGGGGCCGGCTGGACGGGCGCTCGGCTCGTCGCGTTCGGGGACGGCTCCGGGGTCGGCGACACCGTGACCGTCCGGTCGGCCGGTTCCTGCTCGCCCTTCACCGCCGAGGCGACGGCGTACCCGCCGATCCCCAGCAGGGCGGCGACCGCGGCCGTCGCGCTCACCACCCGCACCCAGCCCCACAGCGGCGGACGCGTCGCCTTCCGGCTGCGCCGACGCTCCTCGGGGGTGACCATGCCGCGCTCGATCCGGGCCAGGATGCGGGCGCGGTCGGGCTCATGGGACTCGGCTGCCTTGTGCAGCCGGGTCCGCAGCTCCTCGTGCACGTCCGTCATCGGTCCCTTCCTCCGCCACTCACCGCAGTATGCATCCGCCGCGGCGCGTCCGCGGGGCCGAGCAGCTTCTGCAGCTCGGCCATGCCCTTGGACGTCTGGCTCTTCACCGTACCGACAGAGACTCCGAGGGCGAGCGCCGTGTCCTTCTCGGAGAGATCGAAAGCATGCCGCAGCACCACACAGGCCCGCTTGCGGAACGGCAGTTTGCGCAGCGCCGACTGGACGTCGATGGCGCCCGGTATGTCGGGGTTCTCCGTCTTCTCCTCGCGCTGCGACCAGAACAGCGTGATCCGTCGCCGCTCCCTGACCGCGCTGCGGATCCGCGTGCGGGCCAGATTGGCGACGACGCCACGGGCGTACGCCACCGGATGGTCGGCCGCACGCACCCGGTCCCAGCGGTGCCACATCGCGAGCAGGGCGTCCGCGGCCAGGTCGTCCGCGGCGTCCGCCTCGCCCGTCAGCAGGTGGGCGAGCCGGGACAGTTCGGCATAGTGTCGTTCGAAGAAGGCGTGGAACTCCACGGAGGCTGCGTCGTCGACGACAGTGCCCACGGGCGACCTCTCTCCTCGCTGTGGATGTGGGATCGGACACCCTCCGGGCGCCCGGTGCCTGTGCGTGTCATGTGAATGACACGTGATCGTCCGGGAATGACCGGGCGAGATCCGGAAGAGTAGCAGTGATCGTTAGCGACGTTCGTACGGGACTTCGAACGCCGTCTTGCAGGCCGAACTCCGATTCCGTAACACGGGGAAAACCTGAATCGGGTTCAACGGGGGAACAATCCAGCCAGCATCCGCGCGTAGAACACGCATGTCACTAGGAGCACCGCCATGTCCGACGCACAGAAGGTGGCCGCCCGGCCCAGTGCCGAACCACCTGGGGCGAACAGCGTCGATCGCTTCTTCAGGATCACCGCCCGAGGGTCCACCTTCGCCCGCGAGATACGCGGCGGCTTCGCCACGTTCTTCACGATGGCATACATCCTTGTCCTGAATCCCATCATCCTCGGGAACGCGAAGGACAAGTTCGGTCACACCCTCGACGGCGCCGAACTCGTCACCGCCACGGCCCTCGTGGCCGCCGTGATGACGATCATCATGGGCGTCGGCGGCAACCTGCCGCTCGCGCTCGCCGCCGGCCTCGGCCTCAACGCGGTCGTCGCCTTCCAGATCGCCCCGCTGATGAGCTGGTCCGACGCGATGGGCCTGGTCGTCCTCGAAGGTCTGCTGATCTGCGTACTGGTGGTGACCGGCCTTCGCGAGGCCGTCATGCACGCCATCCCGCAGCCGCTCAAGCAGGCGATCAGCGTCGGCATCGGCCTGTTCATCGCCTTCATCGGCTTCGTCGACGCCGGGTTCGTCAGCCGCATCCCGGACATCGCCGGCACCACCGTCCCGGTGCAGCTCGGCGCCACCGGCGCGCTCTCCGGCTGGCCCATCCTGGTCTTCTGCCTCGGCGTGCTGCTGACCGTCGGACTGCTCGCCCGCAAGGTCAGGGGCGCGATCCTCATCAGCATCCTGGTGATGACCGTCGTTGCGATCGTGATCAACTCGATCGCCGACATCAAGAGTTGGGGCCTGACCACGCCGAAGGTCCCCGACGACATCGTGGCCGCCCCGAAGTTCGGGCTGATCGGCGACTTCAGCCTGTTCGGCGCGTTCGGCGAGACCACGGTCATCACCGTCGTCCTGCTGGTCTTCACGCTGATCCTGTCCGACTTCTTCGACACCATGGGAACGGTCGTCGGCATCAGCGCCGAGGCGGGACTCCTCGACGAGGAGGGCAAGGTCCCGAACCTCGGCCGTGTCCTGCTCATCGACGGTGCGGCGGCGGTCGCGGGCGGGGCCTCGTCCTCGTCGTCGGCGACCTCGTACATCGAGTCGGCGGCCGGTGTCGGCGAGGGTGCGCGCACCGGCTTCTCGAACCTGGTCACCGGCGGTCTGTTCGCGGTCGCGCTCTTCCTGACCCCGCTGCTGACCATCGTCCCGATGCAGGCCGCCGCCCCCGCGCTCGTCGCGGTCGGCTTCCTGATGATGACCCAGGTCAAGCACATCGACTGGGACAAGTACGAGATCGCGATCCCGGCGTTCCTGACCATCGCCGTGATGCCGTTCACCTACTCGATCACCAACGGCATCGGCGCCGGCTTCCTCGCCTTCGTCCTGATCAAGACGGTCCTCGGCAAGGCGAAGGAGGTCCACTGGCTGCTGTGGGGGACCTCGGCGCTGTTCGTGATCTACTTCGCGATCGACCCGATCCAGCAGCTGTTCGGGGTGAAGTAGGAGCCGAGATGTGAGGGGCCGCCCCTCGGGGGAATGGGGCGGCCCCTCTCTTCAGATGGTCTTCGCGCGGCGGAGGTTCACTTCTCCAGCGCCGCCTCCATCACGGCCTTGGCGACCGGCGCGGCCAGTCCGTTGCCGCTGACCTCCGAGCGGGCCGCGTTCGACTGCTCGACCACCACCGCCACGGCGACCTCCTTGCCGTCGGCCTTCCCGTACGACGTGAACCAGGCGTACGGCGTCTTGCTGTTGTTCTCGCCGTGCTGGGCCGTGCCGGTCTTGCCGCCCACGGTCGCCCCGCTGATCCGCGCGTTCGTGCCCGTGCCGTCCTCGACGACCGTCTGCATCGCCGACTGCAACTGCTCGGCGGTGGAGGAGCTGACGACCTGCGTGGTGCCCGCGTCGGAGTCGTAGTCCTCGAGGACATCGCCACCGCTGTCGGTGATCTGGGAGACCATGTGCGGCGCGACCAGCTTGCCGCCGTTGGCTATCGCCGCCGACACCATGGCCATCTGCAGCGGCGTCGCCGTGACGTCGTACTGGCCGATACCGGTCAGGGCCGTCGACGGGTCGTTCATGTCCGAGGGGTAGACGCTCGTGTACGCCCGTACGGGCACGTCCTGCTCCTCGTCGTTGAAGCCGAACTTCTCCGCCATCGCCTTCACCTTGTCCTGGCCCAGCTTGACGGCCATCTTCGCGAAGACGTTGTTGCAGGAGTACCGCAGCGCCGTACGGATCGTGGCGTTCTCGCAGGGCGCCGACGTGTTCTCGTTCCGCAGCTCCCTCTCCGTGCCCGGCAGCTTGTACGGGTCCGGGCTGTCGGTCTTCTCGTCCGCCGACGCGTACAGCCCGTCCTCCAGCGCGGCCGCCGCCACGACCAGCTTGAACGTAGACCCCGGCGGCAGCGGCTGACGCAGCGCCCGGTTGGTCAGCGGCTTGTCCGAGTCGGCGTTGAGCTTCTTCCAGGCCGTACCGGCGGTGTTGGCGTCGGTCAGCGACGACGGGTCGTACGACGGGGTCGACACCACCGCGAGGATCCTGCCGGTGGCCGGGTCGATCGCGACCGCCGCGCCCTTCTTGTCGCCGAGCGCCTTGTACGCCGCCTTCTGCACATCCGGGTCGATCGTCGTGATCACGTCGCCCGGGTCGGCCCGCTTGCCGGTGACCGTGTCCATGACGGTCTTGAGGCGGTTGTCCGTGCCGTTCAGCAGGCCCTCGTAGATGCCCTCCAACTGCGTGGGCGCGTACGCCTGCGAGGCGTAGCCCGTCACCGCCGCGTACAGCTCGCCGTTCGTGTACGTCCGCTTGTACGCGAGGTCGCCGCCCTTCGTCCGGGCGGAGCCGGTGATGGACTTTCCGGCCACGACGATGTTCCCGAGCGGGGCCGCGTACGTCATGATCGCGTTGCGCCGGTTCTTCTGGTCGTTCGCGAGCGCCGTGCCCTCGTAGAACTGCACCCAGGTCGCCCTGACCAACAGGGCGAGCACGAGCAGCAGGGTGAAGACGGCGGTCCGCCTGATCGTCTTGTTCATCGCACTCGGTCAGACGAGCGAGATGCGGGCGGCCGTTCCCTTCCACCCGGTTTTCTTATGGGGTCCTCAGGAAACCGGGGTCGCTCTCAGGGTTGCCCCCGAGGGCTTTGAGGGGCCCGGGTCAGAGTCTGCGGGTCGCCAGCGTCAGCCGGTCGCGGGCGTCGAACAGGGCGTCCTTGACCAGTTGTTCATGGGCCGGGGTCAGCCGGGCCACCGGTACCGAGCAGCTGATCGCGTCACGGGCCGGCGTGCGGTACGGGATCGCCACGCCGAAGCAGCGCAGCCCCAGCGTGTTCTCCTCGCGGTCGACGGAGAAGCCCTGCTCGCGGATCTGGCGCAGCTCCTCGATGAGCTTCTCGCGGTCGGTGATCGTGTGCTCGGTCAGCGCCGGAAGGGTCTCCGGGAGCAGCTTGCGGACCTGCTCGTCGGTGTGGGTGGCGAGCAACGCCTTGCCGAGCGAGGTGGAGTGCGCGGGCAGTCGGCGGCCGACGCGGGTGAAGGGGCGCAGATAGTGCTGGGACTGGCGGGTGGCCAGATAGACCACGTTCGTGCCGTCGAGCCGGGCGAGGTGGATGGTCTCCGTGGTGTCGTCCGAGAGCCGGTCGAGCGTCGGCCGGGCCAGCGTCACCACCTCGTCCCCGTCGATGTACGACGTACCGACCAGCAGTGCCCGGACGCCGATGCCGTACCGCGTGCCCGTCGCGTCCGTCTCGACCCAGCCCAGCTCGACGAGGGTGCGCAGCAGCATGTAGAGGCTGGACTTGGGATAGCCGACGGCCTCCTGTACTGCGGCCAGGGAGTGCATTCCGGGGCGCCCGGCGAAGTATTCGAGCAGCTCAACGGTCCGCACCGCCGACTTGACCTGCGCTCCGCCGCCCGTCTCGACTGCCGACATCGCCCTTGACCCCTTCGTTCGGCGGGAAATAGTCTCCAACAGCATATTCATCATCAGAGACGGCGTTCAGCATATCGAACGACCTGGTGAATGACCCAGTTATACGTGAAGGGACCCGTGGTGGCAGCAGCACCAGTCTGGAGTGTCGACCCCCGTACCGGGAAGCAGCGCGAGCAGGTTGCGGTGGAGGCCACAGCCCAGGAGGTGGACGCCGCCGTCCGCGCGGCGCACGCCGCCCGTGGTGCCCTCGCCGACCGCACGGTCCGCGCCGCCTTCCTGCGCACCGCCGCCGACCAGCTCCAGGCGGCCAAGGACCAGCTCGTCGAGGCCGCCGACGCGGAGACCGCGCTCGGCCCGGTCCGGCTCACCGGGGAGCTGGCCCGCACCTGCTTCCAGCTGCGGGCCTTCGCGGACATCGTCGACGAGGGCGCCTTCCTCGACGTGGTGATCAACCACCCCGACGACACCGCGACCCCGCCGATCCCCGACCTGCGCCGCTACAAGGTGCCGCTGGGCGTGGTCGCCGTCTACTCGGCCTCCAACTTCCCCTTCGCCTTCTCCGTCCCCGGCGGCGACACGGCGAGCGCCCTGGCCGCCGGCTGCCCGGTGGTCGTCAAGGCCCACCCCGACCACCCGGCCCTGTCCGAGCTGGTCGCGGTCGTGCTGCGCCGGGCCGCCGCCGAGCACGGCATCCCCGAGGGCGTCCTCGGCCTCGTCCACGGCTTCGAGGCGGGCGTCGAGCTGGTCAAGCACCCGCTGGTCACGGCCGCCGGGTTCACCGGTTCCGTACGCGGCGGCCGGGCCCTCTTCGACGCGGCGGCGGCGCGGCCGGTGCCGATCCCGTTCCACGGCGAGCTGGGCTCCCTGAACCCGGTCCTCATCACCGAGGCCGCGGCCGCCGAGCGCCCGGAGGCCATCGGCACGGGGCTGGCCGGGTCGATGACCCTCGGCGTCGGCCAGTTCTGCGTGAAGCCGGGCCTGGTGCTGGCGCCTTCGGGCGCGGCGGGCGACCAGCTGCTGAAGTCCCTGACCGACGCGGTCAGCGCCGTCGACGCGGGTGTCCTGCTGGACCACCGGATGCGTGACAACTTCCTCGCCGGGGTCGCCGAGCGGGCCGAGCTGCCCGACGTGGACTCCCCGGTGACCGCCGGCGCGGGTGGCGAGCACACGGTCAGCCCCGGCTTCCTGACGGTCCCGGCCGCCAAGCTGGCGACCGAGGGCGAGCACGACCTGCTGCTGGAGGAGTGCTTCGGCCCGATCACGGTCGTGGCCCGCTACGACGACGAGGACGAGGCCAAGTCGGTCCTGTCCCGGCTGCCGGGCAACCTCACCGCGACGGTCCACCTCTCCGGTGAGGAGGCGGCCGGCGAGGGCCGCGGCCCGGAGATCCTCGCGGAGCTGACCCCGCTGGCGGGCCGTGTCCTGGTGAACGGCTGGCCGACGGGTGTCGCGGTGGCCGCCGCCCAGCACCACGGCGGTCCGTACCCGGCGACGACGTCGACGTCCACGTCGGTCGGCGGGACGGCGATCGAGCGGTGGCTGCGTCCGGTGGCGTACCAGGGGGCGCCGGAGGCGCTGCTTCCGCCGGAGCTGAGGGACGACAACCCGCTGGGGCTGCCGCGGCGGTTCAACGGCAACCTGGAGCGGTAGTCCCGTAACGGAGCGGGTGGGGGCCGGGAGCTGGAAGACTTCCCCAATGGATCTCGAACTCCCCGAACTCCCCTTCCCCCTCCGTACATACGGGCCCGACGGGCACTGGTCGTACGAGGACGGTGTGCTCGCCGGGTGGGCCGGTGCTCGGCAGGACCGGTTCGTGCCGCCCACCGACGAGGGACTCGACCCCGCTTCGGACGCGCCCAGGCTGCTGGGCGCGCCGGAGGGGGACTTCCAGCTGATCGCCCGGGTCACGGTCGGCTTCGCCGCCGGGTTCGACGCGGGGGTGCTCTACGTCCATGTGGGGGAGCGGGCCTGGGCGAAGCTCTGCCTTGAGTACTCGCCGGATGTGCCGACCGTGTGCACGGTGGTCACCCGTGGGCACTCCGACGACGCCAACTCCTTCACGGTGGAGGGCAGTTCGGTGTGGCTGCGGGTGAGCCGCACAGGCCGCGCCTTCGCCTTCCACGCCTCCCGTGACGGCAAGGAGTGGATCTTCGCCCGTCTCTTCACCCTGGGCGGGGAGACGGCGACTTCGGCGGCCCTGATCGGCTTCATGACCCAGTCGCCGGTGGGGGAGGGGTGCGTGGTGACCTTCGACCACATCGAGTACCGCGACGCCTGGCCGGAGGGCTTGAGGGACGGCAGCTGACGGCTGTGGCGGGGAGCTGACGCGGGAGAGCTCGGGTGCTCGGGCGCGTCGGCGGGGGCGAGAACGACACCCCGGAACCACGCCCCCACCCCCACCGTCCTCCCCCGTATGATCGAAAACACCCCACCTCGCGTCTCCGGTGCCCGGGTCATCCGAACCGCCCTCCCCGCCGAGACCGCCCCCGTCACCGCCCTCCATGCCCGGGCCAGAGCGACCTACTACCCCGACGGCACGCCCGAGGACGGCACGGACTGGGCCGCCAACTGGCGCCGGGCCATCGAACGGCCCGACGGCCACGTGCTGTGCGCCGTCGAACACGGCCAGATCATCGCCATCGCCTCCTTCCGCACGGACGAGGGCGCCCCCACCGACACGGTGCACCTCTTCCAGTTCCACGTGGACCCCGACCTGTGGCGCCGAGGCATCGGCAAGGACCTGCACGCCGCCTGCGTCGAGCAGTGGCGCGCCGACGGCAAGCGCAGAGCCACCCTCTCCGTGCACGTGGACAACCGACGCGCCCTGGCCTTCTACACCGCCCACGGCTGGACCCCCGACCCGGACGACCCACCCGCACCGGGCGACCACCACGTCGTCCTGACCTACACCGTCCCCGGGGAATGACCCAGGCTGCTTGAACGTTCATCTACCGAAGAAGCGGAGGGCGTCTCCGTGGCCGTTCGACCTGAAGAGAGCTGAGACATGCGCGTCGAGATCTGGAGCGACATCGCCTGCCCCTGGTGCTACGTGGGCAAGGCCCGCTTCGAGAAGGCGCTCGCGGCCTTCCCGCACCGCGACGGCGTCGAGGTGGTGCACCGCTCCTTCGAGCTCGACCCGAACCGCGCCAAGGGCGACATCGAGCCGGTGCTCACCCTGCTGAGCAAGAAGTACGGGATGAGCGAGGCACAGGCACAGGCCGGCGAGCACAACCTCCGTGAGCAGGCCGCCGCCGAGGGGCTCGCGTACCGCGCCGAGGGCCGCGACCACGGCAGCACCTTCGACATGCACCGTCTGCTCCACTTCGCCAAGGAGCAGGGCAGGCAGAGCGAACTGCTGCAGATCCTCTACCGGGCGAACTTCGCCGAGGAGCGCTCCGTCTACGCCGACGCCGACGCGCGTCTCGTCGAGCTGGCCGTCGAGGCCGGGCTCGACGCCGACGCGGCCCGCAAGGTGCTCGGCGACCCGGACGCCTACGCCGCCGAGGTCCGCGCCGACGAGCGCGAGGCCGCCGAACTGGGCGCGAACGGTGTGCCCTTCTTCGTCCTCGACCGCAAGTACGGCGTCTCCGGCGCCCAGCCCGCCGAGGTCTTCGCCCAGGCCCTGACCCAGGCCTGGGGCGAGCGCCCGCCGCTGAAGCTGATCCAGGCCGAGGACGCCGAAGCCTGCGGTCCCGACGGCTGCGCGGTGCCGCAGCGCTGACGACAGTCTCTGATCCGGCGATCAGCGCGTCTGATCAGGGCAGGTGAGGGCGATGTATAAGCACTGCTTATGCATCATGCGTGAAAATTCGCAATGGACGGGGAGTTCGCCGGGGCCCACAGTTGTCCCATGGAGACCGCCGAGAGGTTCGAGAGCCTTGTCCGAGCCGAGTTCGCCCCGAAGAGCGTCTATCTGAACACCGCGAGCAACGGCCTGCTGCCGGCCCGTACCGTCGCGGCTCTGCAGCAGGCCGCGCTGGTACGGGCCGAGGGCCGGCCCCTGACCGCGCTGCACGCCGACGTGGAGGAGGCCCGCGCCTCCTTCGCCCGGCTGGCCGGCGTCCCGGCCGACCGGGTCGCGGCCGGGGCCTCGGTCGCCGCCCACACCGGCGTCGTCGCGGCCTCGCTGCCCGCGGGCGCCGAGGTCCTCACCGCCGAGGACGACTTCACCTCCGTACTGAACCCCTTCCACGTCCGCGGTGACCTCAAGGTGCGCACGGTGCCCCTGGAGCGGATCGCCGAGTCCGTCCGCCCGGGCACCGCGCTCGTCGCGGTCAGCGCCGCCCAGTCCGCCGACGGCCGCGTCGCCGACCTGCCCGCCCTGCGCGAGGCGGCACGGGACCACGGGGCTCGCACGTACGTCGACTTCTCCCAGGCGGCGGGCTGGCTGCCCATGGAGGCCGACGCCTACGACTTCACCGCCGCGGTCGGCTTCAAATGGCTGATGGGCCCGCACGGCGCGGCCTTCCTCGTCGTACCGGAGGACTTCGGCGGGCTGACGCCGATCCTGGCCGGCTGGGTCGCGGGCGAGAACCCGTGGGACAGCTGCTACGGCCCGGTGGCCGAACTCGCCCACTCCGCCCGGCGGTTCGACCTCACCCACGCCCTGTTCACCTATGCCGGACTGCGCCACTCCCTCGCGCTGATCGAGGAACTCGGCGTCGACGCCGTGCACGCCCACGACCTCGCGCTCGCCGACCGCTTCCGCGCCGGGCTCGCGAGGCTCGGCCACGCCCCCGTGCCCGCCCCCGGCTCGGCGATCGTGTCCGTGCCAGGACTGGGCGTCAGGCAGCCCGGGTTGAGCGCGGCGGGCATCGAGGTCTCCAACCGCGCGGGCAATCTGCGAGCCGCGTTCCACCTGTACAACACGGCCGCGGACGTCGACCGTCTGCTGGACGTCCTGTCCGGCTAGGGCGTGTTTCGAAAGTGGCGTCGTCCGCCCGGAGGGCGGGGCCCGCGGCGTCTGGTGCGGTGCGTCGCAAGGCGGAGGGTCGTCCGCGTACTGGGCGTACGTGGACGATCCCGACAACGCGGCGAGGTGCCGTGCCAGGCGTCGCGGGGCAGACGGGACTTTCGAAACACGCCCTAGAGGGCGTCGCGCGGCTCGCACCCCCGGCGGTCACGGCGTGAACCCCGGCGGACACGACGCGCCGAACCACCGCCGGTCCGGCGGAACCACTGGCGCCGCCCCCGCGAGAACGCTAGGAAGGCAGCACGAGGTGGTGGTGCCGGTGGAGCCGACGCTCGAACAGCCGTCCAACGATGTGGAGTTGCATCGGCGGCTGGTCTACGGGGACGAGTCCGCGCTGCGCGAGGCGTACGCGGCGTACGGGGGACTCGTCAGGCGCGTGGCCGTCCGGGTCACGCGCAGCCCGGCCGCCGCCGAGGACGTGGCGCAGGAGGTCTTCGCGCAGCTGTGGAGCAGGCCGTACGGCTTCGACGCGAGCAGAGGCTCCCTGCGCACCTGGCTGTCCATGCTCGCCCACCGGCGGGCCGTCGACTGGGTGCGCAGCGAGGCCCGGCACCGCAAGGACGCCGGTACGGACGACTCGGCGCTGCACGCCATCCCCGACACCGGACCCGGCCCGGACGAGACGGTCGTCGACCGCGAACGCTCCCTCCTGCTGCACTCCGCCCTCGCCGAACTCCCGCGCCCCCAGCGGGAGGTGGTCCACCTCGCCTACTTCGCGGGCCGCACCTACCGGCAGGCCGCCGTGGAGCTGGGTATCCCCGAGGGCACCGCGAAGACCCGGCTGCGCACCGCTCTGCGCAGACTCGCCGAGTCCCTCGCGGATCCACCGGACACGGCCCGGGCGAGGGGCGTGTGATGGGGGCGCGCGGAACGGGCGAGGCCGGGCCGGTCCTGCGTATCGTGGGAGTGGCAGGGCGAAAGGGCGACGCGCGATGACCAACGACCACGACGGGGTGCGGGAGCTGCTGGCCGCCTGGGCCGTCGGCGCGCTGCTCCCCGGCGACGAGCGGACGGTTTTCTCCCACCTGGCCCGGTGCGAGACCTGTGCGGCGGAGGCCGAACGGCTCCGGGCGACGGTACGGCTGCTGAACGGCACGCCCGACCCCGGCCCCGCGTCCGCCGGCGCGGACGGCGTCCTCGCCCTCGCCCTGCGCACCCGCCGGCCCCGCACCCCCGAGGTCGCCCCGCACGCCGCGCCGTACGCAGCCGCCGTGGCCGGACTCCAGGCGCTGGTGGGGGAGTTGGACGGCCGCTGGAGCACTCCGGTCGTGCACGACTGGGACGCCCACGCGACCGTCGCCCACCTCGTCGCCGCCGACGAACACCTCGCCGTACGCCTCGGCCTCGACGCGCGCGTCCCCGCCTCACGCATCCCGGAGGGGTCCCGCCCGGGCGAAGCCTGGAACCGGCGCACCGCCGACGTCATCGCCCACGAGCACGGCCGTACGCCCGAGGAGACGGTCGCCACCTGGGCCGCGCAGGCCACCGCGCTGCTGGCCACGCCCGAGGCCCGCGATCCCGAACTCGCCGCCCGCGCGGTGACGTTGATGGGCCTCAGGCTCCCCATCGCCGACCACTACGTGGTGCGCGCCTTCGAGACCTGGATCCACACGGACGACATCGGCCGCGCCGTGGGACTCCCCGTACCGCCGCCCCCCGACGAGCACCTGCGCCTGCTGGTCCGTCTGGCGGTACGCATCCTGGGCCTGGCCCTGCAGGGCGCCCCTCCGGTGTTCTTGGAGGTCACGGGCGTGCCCGAGGCCCGCTGGGTCCTGGGCTCCGACGCCGAGCCCGTCACCGCCGAGCTGACCCTGAACCCGGTCGACTTCTGCCTCCTGGTGGGCGGCCGCTACGCCCCGGAGGAGGTACCGAGGGCCGAAACGGGGGACCAGGGGGCGGTACGGAACGTATTGGAGAGGGCGGCGGCATTGGCGTGGTTGTGAGAGGGGGCGCCTGCCGGCCGCCGTTCCCCTGAAGGGCCTGGGACTGTTTCGATTTACGGCTCCGCCGCGTGGGCCCGACCGGCCGCGACGGACCCGCGGCCGGCAGACACTTACAGCCCCGACGGCGCGCTTCCGTAAAAGCGCCTATCGGTCGTCGGACTCCGTGCAGAGGTTCGTCTCGACACGGGCCAGGAGCCCCAGAAGCTGCTGCCGCTCGGCGACGTCAAGCCCCGCCAAGGTCTGCTCCTCCAACTCCGCCCACGCCCGCTCCACCTGCTCCTGCAGCGCGCAGCTCTCCGTCGCCTCGACCAGCACCGCCCGCCGATCCGCGGGATCCGCCCGCCGCCGAACGTGCCCGGCCCCCTCCAGCCGCTGCAGCATCTTCGTGACCGTCGACGGATCGAGGCCCAGCAGCTTGATCAGGTCGGACTGACGGGCCGGCCCGTCCTCCCACAGACGCATCATCACCAGCTCCTGCCCGGGGTGCAGCCCCAGCCCCCGCAGCAGCCGCCCGGCGGCGTAGCGGTGCAGCCGGGCCACGCGGGACACGGCGTGGCTGACCGGCCCCCCGCGCGCGGCGGACGGCAGTGCGGACGAACAGTCCTCGGTGGCCTCCATCAGAACTCCCCGGTCAGCAGGGCCTCTGTGCCCCAGCCTACCCGCCCCGGAAAAAAGGTTGGCCGACCAAGGAATGGGCTACGGTACTCCTCGGTTGCATTAGTTGGCCGACCACGTAATCCATTCATCGGGAGTTACCGTGACCACCGCGTTCGACCCCATCGACCTCTCCGGCACACCGCTCGCCAACCGCATCGCCATGGCGCCGATGACCCGCAGCCGCGCCGACGAGGGCGGCCGTCCGACCGGTCTCACCGCCGATTACTACGCGCAGCGCGCCACCGCCGGCCTGATAGTCACCGAGGGCATCCAGCCGTCGTACGTCGGCCAGGGCTATCCGAACACCCCCGGGCTGCATCACGAGGAGCAGGTGGCCGCCTGGCGCGAGGTCACCGACGCCGTGCACGCGGCGGGCGGCCGGATCTTCGCCCAGCTGATGCACACCGGCCGTATCGGCCACCCCGTGCTGCTCCCCGAGGGCTTGCACCCCGTGGGCGTGTCGGCGGTGGCGGCGCAGGGGCAGGTCTTCACCCATGAGGGCCCGAAGGACTTCGTGACCCCGCGCGAGCTGACCCACGACGAGGTGCTGGAGACGATCCAGGACTTCGCGGCAGCCGCCCGAGGCGCGATCGAGGCCGGCTTCGACGGCGTCGAACTGCACGGTGCCAACGGCTATCTGATCCACCAGTTCCTCGCGCCCGGCTCCAACCTGCGCACCGACGAGTGGGGCGGCTCCGAGGAGAACCGCATCCGCTTCGCCGTCGAGAGCGTGAAGGCCGTGGCGGAGGCGATCGGTGCCCACCGCACGGGTCTGCGCCTGTCGCCCGGCAACCCGTTCAACGACATCAGCGAGCCCGACCCGGAGTCCACGTACACCGCGCTCGTCCAGGCCCTGCAGCCGCTCGGCCTCGCCTATCTGCACATCGGCGAGGTCCCCGGGCGGCGCGAGCTGACCCAGCGGCTGCGCAAGCTGTTCTCCGGCACACTCATCCTCAACCCGGCGACCGAGGGCCCCACCGGCCCCGACGAGCTGGCGCTGATCGAGGACGGCACCGCAGACCTCGTCTCCTTCGGCCAGCTCTTCCTCGCCAACCCGGACCTCCCGGCCAGGCTGAGGGCGGGCGGCCCGTACAACGAGCCCGACGGCACGACCTTCTACGGCGGGGACGCGAAGGGATACACGGACTACCCCGCGCTGTAAGGCAGTCGGGGGCCGCTCGCGCACGAGGTGCGCGAGCGGCCCCCGACCCACCCGACCCGCCGGATGCTCACCTCACCGGCGTGAAGTCCCTCGCCCCGATGAACTCCGGACGCCGTACCGGCGCCGCGAACGGCTCGACCGCCTCGTTCTCCACGCTGTTGAACACGATGAAGACGTTGCTGCGCGGGAACGGCGTGATGTTGTCGCCGGAGCCGTGCATGCAGTTGCAGTCGAACCAGGTCGCCGAACCGGCCTTCCCGGTGAACAGCTTGATGCCGTGCTCACCGGCCATGGCGGTCAGCGCCTCGTCGGACGGCGTGCCCGCGTCCTGCATCTGGAGCGACTTCTTGTAGTTGTCCTCGGGCGTCGCCCCGGCGCAGCCCAGGAACGTGCGGTGCGAGCCGGGCATGATCATCAGCCCGCCGTTGGTGTCGTGGTTCTCGGTCAGCGCGATCGAGACGGACACCGTCCGCATGTTCGGCAGACCGTCCTCGGCGTGCCAGGTCTCGAAGTCCGAGTGCCAGTAGAAGCCGGAGGCGCCGAAGCCGGGCTTGACGTTGATGCGCGACTGGTGGACGTACACGTCCGAGCCGAGGAGCTGCCGGGCGCGCCCGACGACCCGCTCGTCCCGCACGAGCCGCGCGAACACCTCGCTGATCCGGTGCACCTCGAAGACGGACCGGATCTCCTTCGACTTCGGCTCGATGATCGACCGCTCGTCGGCACGGATCGCCGGGTCGGTGACGAGGCGCTCCAACTCCTGCCGGTAGACGGCGACTTCCTCCTCGCCGATCAGCTCCTCGACGGCGAGGAAGCCGTCGCGCTCGTAGGTGTGGAGGTCGGTGAGGGAGATCGGGCCGGGGGTGCCGGGGGCACCCCAGACGACCGGATCCTGGCGTGGGACGGTCACCTCTGTGGTGCCGCGGCTCGGGTAAAGGTCGGTGATCGTGGTCATGGTCAGCCCTCCTCCGTCAGCAGGGGATAGACGCCGTTCTCGTCGTGGTCCTCCCGTCCGGTCACGGGCGGGTTGAAGACGCAGATGCAGCGGAAGTCCTCCTTCACGCGGAGCGTGTGCCGCTCGTGCCCGTCGAGGAGGTACATGGTCCCGGGCGTGATCGTGTGGGCCAGCCCGGTCTCGTGGTCGGTGAGTTCGGCCTCGCCCTCGACGCAGACCACGGCCTCTATGTGGTTGGCGTACCACATGGCCGTCTCCGTGCCCGCGTACAGGACGGTCTCGTGGAGCGAGAACCCGACCCGCTCCTTCGCCAGCACGATGCGTTTGCTCTCCCAGGTGCCGGACGCCGACTTCACATGCCGGTCGGTTCCTTCGATGTCTTTGAACGAACGGACGATCACGGTGGTGCGATGCCTCCTTGCTAGACGGTTTCGCGTACGGCGCGGGCGAGGACGCTCATTCCCTCGTCCAGTTCCTCGGGGGTGACGGTCAGCGCGGGCAGCAGCTTCAACACCTCGCCTTCCGGGCCGGACGTCTCGACGAGCAGCCCGAGGTCGAACGCGCGCCGTGCGACCCGCCCGGCACGCCCCTTGTCGTGGAACTCCATGCCCCACACGAGCCCGCGCCCCCGGTACTCCCTGACGTCGGCCGGGTTCTCCTCGCAGATCGCGATGAGCCCCTGCTCGACCTGCTCCCCGCGCGCCCGGGTCTGCTTCTCCATCGCCGAGCCGTCGGCCCAGTACGTCTCCAGGGCCGCGGTGGCCGTGACGAACGCGGGGTTGTTGCCGCGGAAGGTGCCGTTGTGCTCGCCGGGCTCCCAGATGTCCAGCTCGGGCTTGAACAGGCAGAGGGACATGGGCAGTCCGTAGCCGCTGATCGACTTCGAGACGGTGACGATGTCGGGGGTGATGCCGGCCTCCTCGAAGGAGAAGAAGGCGCCGGTCCGTCCGCAGCCCATCTGGATGTCGTCGACGATGAGCAGCATGTCCTGGCGCGCGCAGAGCTCGGCGAGCGCGCGCAGCCACTCGGGACGCGCGACATTGATGCCGCCCTCGCCCTGTACGGTCTCCACGATCACGGCGGCCGGCTTGTTGAGCCCGGAGCCCTGGTCCTCCAGGAGCCGCTCGAACCACAGGAAGTCCGGGACCCTGCCGTCGAAGTAGTTGTCGAACGGCATGGGCGTGCCGTGGACGAGCGGAATCCCTGCGCCGGCCCGCTTGAAGGCGTTGCCGGTGACGGCCAACGACCCCAGCGACATCCCGTGGAAGGCGTTGGTGAACGACACGATGGCCTCGCGCCCCTTCACCTTCCGCGCCAGCTTCAGCGCGGACTCCACGGCGTTGGTGCCGGTCGGCCCCGGGAACATGACCTTGTAGGGCAGGTCGCGCGGGCGCAGCACCAGGTTCTGGAAGGACTCCAGGAACGCGCGCTTGGCGCTCGTCGACATGTCGAGGCCGTGGGTGACGCCGTCGCGCTCCAGATAGTCGATGAGGGCGCGTTTGAGTACGGGGTTGTTGTGGCCGTAGTTGAGTGATCCGGCGCCCGCGAAGAAGTCGAGATACGCGTGGCCGTCCTCGTCGTACATCCGGCTGCCCTGCGCGCGGTCGAAGACCGTGGGCCAGCCGCGGCAGTAGCTGCGCACCTCCGACTCCAGGGTCTCGAAGACGCTGAGGTCGGGCTGGGTGATGGTCACGGTGAATCGCTCCTCAGGAGGACGAATTGGTCAACGGGCCTATGCGGTAAAGGACTTCGGGGTCGTGCGGGCCGTCCGGGAACAGCTCCGTGTCGAACAGCACCTCCCGCTCGACGGCGGCCGAGTGCCGCTCGGCGAACGAGGTGAACAGCCGCTCGGAGGCGGTGTTGCCCGGGGTGATCGTCGTCTCGACGGTGGTCAGCCCGCGCTCGGCGCCGAGCCGCGCGGTCAGCGCGTCGAGCAGCGCGGCGGCGAGCCCCCGTCCCCGGTGACGCTCGTCGACCGCGACCTGCCAGACGAGCAGGGTGCGCGGGCGTTCCGGCCGCACATAGCCGGTGACGAACCCGACGGGCTCCCCGTCCCTCCCGCGCGCCACCGCCGAGGTGCCGGCGAAGTCACGGCACCACAGCAGATAGCTGTAGGAGGAGTTCAGATCGAGCGTCCGGGATTCCTTGGCGATACGCCATAGTGCGGCCCCGTCCGCTACCGACGGGCGGTCGATGCGCAGGTCTGCTTGTACGGCTTGCACGGCAGTCATGTGGCTTGAATTTACCGAGCGGAATTCTTAATTGCATTCCCGCTCGGGGTTATGAACGGGCCCCTTGTGTGTTATCGCGCGGGCGCGGGTGGGTGCGCGGCTCGGCGTCAATAGTGGGTGCTTTGGCAGGGTAAGTAGCCATAAAAGGGTCGGGTGTGGAGTCGATCACACGTGTGCGACCCTCACGGGATCTTCTCGGATCGCCCCCCTCGGTGTTCGCGAAATCTTTGCGTTTGGAAGGGGGAGGAGCGGGCAGGAGAATGTGGGGTCCTGCCCTGATGAATTCCGGTGAATTGTTGCGGGAAATGATTCGGGAGATTGATTGGGGGAAGGGTCGGGAAAGGAGTGGAAGGAGGTCGGGAATTCAGGCGCCGGTGACTCCGTCGATGCGTTCGCGCACGATGTCGGCGTGGCCGTTGTGGCGGGCGTACTCCTCGATCATGTGCAGGCGGATCCAGCGGAGGCCGACCTCCACGCCGCCCAACGCCCGCTCGAACCAGTTCCGTTCGACCTCGGTGACATGCCGCACCAGACCCAGCAGCGTGAGCTCGGACGGCTCGGACGGCTCGGACGGCTCGGACGGCTCGGCCGCCGCGAGCCGCACCTGTGCGTCGTACAGGCCCACGCACTTCAGCTCAGGGGTCGCCCTTGCAGGGGCGCGGGGAACTGCGCGAGCAACCACAACGAACCCGCACCCGCCCGAGCAACGCCAACCACCCCCACCGCCCGAACAACGGCGACCACCCCCGCAGAGAACGCGCTCCCTACGCCCACACGGTTCCTAAAGACTGAGCGGGAGTGAGTCCTGTTGCCAGGTCTCGTGCTCGGCCGAACGCCCCGGACGGTGTTGGGCGTTCTGGTTACCCGCGTTCGCTCCGCGCCCAGCGCCTACGGATCGTGTCCGTGGTCCGGGGATGCGGGGGCGGGGTTCCTCACGCCCAGGAACACTCGGTCCGGCCTGGACGGTCCGATGCCCCACCGCATCACTCCGGTGAGCAGGGGGCGGTGTCGTCCGTCGCCGGATCGGGTGTTGCTGGGCGCGCCTTCCGATCGCCACGGCGGCGGCATCGTGGCGAATGGTCTTACGTGTCGTGGTGGTGAGGGGTTTCTGCCAGTGCTGGGCTCCCCAGCGGCTGGTGTACGCCGGGTCGACGGCGATGACCGCGATCCCCGTGGCATCGGCCATCGAGGCCAGGCGGGCGCGGAGTTTGCCGGTGGGCATGCCGGAGATCAGCTGGCGGAAGCGTGTGCGGCGGCCGTGTTTCTCGCGGGTCTTCTCGGCGGCGAGGTCCAGGTCCTCCACCGCGATCGCGCGCACATCACAGGTGTGGGCCCAGTGCATGAGGCGGGTGAGGGCGTGGCGGATCTGGGCGTCGCGGTGCTGGGCGGTGCCGGTGAGGTCGTAGAAGAAGCGGCGCGGGCTGCCGGTGGGGTTGCCGTGGGGGTCGAGGTGCCAGGCGGCGAGGTGGCCGGCGTTCATGTCGACGCCGATCACCCCGTGGGCGAGCGCTGCCTCGCTGGGGAGGGTGGGGGTGGGCGGGAGCTGCCAGGACGCGGTCAGATACCAGCGGTCCCGGCCAGTATCCAGATGGATGCGGTAGGCGATCGCCCGGTGGGCCGCGACGCGGTCCGCCCATTCGGTGCCCCGGTGCGCGAACACGACCCTGCTCGCGAGGACGTACCGTCCCTGCGGGGCGTTCGCCAGATGCGCGAGCGGCACGGGCAGCTTGATACTCACCTCACCCTCGGGGCTGACGCGGATGGTCTCGTTGCCGTGCCGTTTGCCGGACTCCCCGTCCGCCTGGCAGAACCAGCGCTCCGCCTCCCACCGCCCGCGCCACGCGGACTCCGTGAGCTGAGCGGCGTCCAGGTGGTGGCGGGTGCGGGCCAGCCGTCTGCCGCCGCGCACGACGTGGACGATGCCGGCCTCGCGGTCGGCCCGCGCGGCAGCCAGCCGGTCCTGCAGCACCCGCAGCCGCCTCGACTTCGCATGCCACTCCCGCCGGGACCGGTAACCCCCGGGCGCCTTCCCCGTCCCCTTCCGCCCGACCGGCAGCGACAGACGGTCCTCGATGGTACGGATACCGGCTTCCAGATTGTGGATGTGCGCGAGCTGGCCACGGCGGGCCAGCGCCCACTGATCGTGCGAGGCCTTGGTGATACTGCCCGCCCACCGCGACGACGACAGCGCCGTCAGCTCCCGCTTACGCACCGCCCACGCCTGACCGCAATGCTCCAGGCCGTCCCGGCAGCGCGCCTTGAGATCCTTCGAGGCCAGCGACCCCAGATGCGCCCCCACCAGACGCAGCACCTTCTCATCTCCCGGCGTCAGCTGCCTGAGACGGGTCCGCACGGCCACACCACTGGGGCCGGGGGCGACGAACGGCGCGGCGATGCCCCTCAGCTCACCCACCCCGTCACCCCCGCCCGATGCCACCCGAAGACCCCGTCACCATGGCAAACGAGCACCCTCCAGGAAGGTCACGCATTCGATGAAAGAACGTCAGTTCCTCGCTGACACCGACACCATCACCGAGGCGCGTGGCACGACACAGACCAGCAACACTCACCCCCGCTCACCAAAACACTCTTGAACGCACTCCAGCGGCAGCAGCTCCAAACCCCGCCGTCGGCCCGGTCCCACCTGCTGTGGGCCGGGCCGATCGCGTTTCCGGGCTGAAGATCGGAGGCCAGACAGTCCAGCAACCATCGGATTGATTTGAGTGAGCCAAACATCTCCTTATAATCGGAAGCCTCAGTTTTCTCACAGGAGGTACCCGGTGAACTCGTTCCTCGGACGCCGCACCCGCACCCTGGCCGCCATCACCGCCACGGCGGGCCTGCTGTTCGTCGCCGGCTGCTCCTCGGACGACGACGGAGGTGAGGGCGCCACCAAGACGGCCCCGGGCGGGGTCACTCTCGTCAAGGCCGGACAGCTCACCACCTGTACGCATCTGCCGTACCCGCCGTTCCAGTCGGAGATCGACGGCAAGGTGCAGGGCTTCGACGTGGCGCTGATCGACCTCGTCGCCAAGGACCTGGGCGTGCAGCAGGAGATCGTCGACCAGCCCTTCGAGAACTTCAAGACCGGCGGGTCCCTCAACTCCGGCCAGTGCGACCTCGCCGCGGCCGGTATGACGATCACCGAGGAGCGCAAGAAGAACGTCGACTTCTCCGACCCCTACTTCGACGCCACCCAGGCCGTCCTCGCCACCAAGGACAGCGGCATCACGTCCTTCGGCGACCTCAAGGGCAAGAAGGTCGGTGCCCAGGCCCAGACCACCGGCGAGGACTACGCCAAGAGCAAGGGCCTCGACCCGGTCTCCTTCGAGTCCTCCGACGCCGTCCTCAACGGCCTGCGCACCGGCCAGGTCCAGGCCGTGGTCATCGACTACCCCGTCGTCCAGGGCTGGCTCAAGGACAAGGCCAACGCCGAGGCCTTCGAGGTCGCCGACAACATCAACACCGGCGAGCAGTACGGCTTCACGGTGAAGAAGGGCAACACCGAGCTCGTCGACGCCGTCAACAAGGCGCTCGCCGACGCGAAGGCCGACGGTACGTACAAGAAGCTGTACGAGAAGTGGATCGGCCCGTACGACGAGAGCGCCGCCTCCGCGTCCCCGTCCGCCTCATGACCTCCGCGGACGTACCACTCCAGCCGAGGAAGAAGGGCCTGACCCGGCGGCAGAAGCGCAGCCTGTCGCGCGGCGCCCAGTACGCCGTGTTCGTCGCGGCCGTGGTCGCGTTCGCGGTCTCGGCGGACTGGGACCGGCTCAAGAACCAGTTCGCCCAGTGGGACATCGCCGAACAAATGTTCCCGGACGTCATCACGCTGGCGCTGAAGAACACCGTGCTGTACACGGTGTCCGGCTTCGCGTTCGGACTCGTCCTCGGCATGGTGATCGCGCTGATGCGGCTGTCGTCGGTGGGGCCGTACCGCTGGTTCGCCGGTGTCTACATCGAGATCTTCCGCGGCCTGCCCGCCCTGCTGATCTTCATCTTCATCGGCGTGGCCGTACCCCTGGCCTTCCCGGGCACGGAGATCCCCGGCGGCACCTACGGCAAGGTCGCGCTCGCGCTCGGCCTGGTGGCTGCCGCGTACATGGCCGAGACGATCCGCGCGGGCATCCAGGCGGTGCCCAAGGGGCAGCTGGAGGCGGCCCGGTCGCTGGGCTTCTCACCGGCCCGCGCGATGGTCTCGATCATCATGCCGCAGGCGTTCCGGATCATCCTCCCGCCGCTGACCAACGAGCTGGTGCTCCTCTTCAAGGACTCCTCCCTCGTGCTGTTCCTCGGCGTCACCCTGGAGGAGCGCGAACTGTCCAAGTACGGCCGCGACCTGGCCAGTACGACCGCCAACTCCACGCCCATCCTCGTCGCCGGCCTGTGCTACCTGCTGGTCACGATCCCGCTCGGCTTCGTCGTGCGCCGCATGGAGGCGAAGGCCCAGGAGGCCGTGAAATGAGCGAGAAGCCTCTTACGGCGCGGCCGGAGATCGAAGTACGTGGCCTGCACAAGTCGTTCGGCGACAACGAGGTGCTGCGCGGCATCGACCTGGAGATCGAACAGGGCGAGGTCGTGTGCGTCATCGGCCCGTCCGGTTCGGGCAAGTCGACGCTGCTGCGGTGCGTGAACCTCCTGGAGGAGCCGACCAAGGGCCAGGTCTTCGTCGGCGGCACCGAACTCACCGACCCCGACGTCGACATCGACGCCGTACGCCGCCGTATCGGCATGGTCTTCCAGCAGTTCAACCTCTTCCCGCACCTCACGGTGACCGAGAACCTCACGCTGCCGCAGCGGCGGGTCCTCAAGCGGGACAAGGCGACCGCGGCGAAGGTGGCCGCCGAGAACCTGGAGCGGGTGGGCCTGTCGGAGAAGGCGAACGCCTACCCGGCCTCCCTCTCCGGCGGTCAGCAGCAGCGCGTCGCGATCGCCCGTTCGCTGTCGATGGGCCCCGAGGTGATGCTCTTCGACGAGCCGACGTCGGCCCTCGACCCCGAGCTGGTGGGTGACGTACTGGGGGTCATGCGCATGCTGGCGAACGAGGGCATGACGATGATGGTCGTCACCCATGAGATGACGTTCGCGCGCGAGGTCGCCGACCGGGTCGTCTTCATGGACGGCGGGGTGGTGGTCGAGGACGGCACACCGGCCCAGGTCATCGGCGACCCGGCGCATGAGCGGACGCGTCATTTCCTGTCGCGGTTGATCGATCCGGCGATGGCGGAGGTGGAGGAGGAGACGTCCGACCAGGTGGGCGAGAACGACTAGCCGGTCACTAAGGTGCCATGCATGAGCGATCACACGGTGCTGCATGTGAAGGGCCGGGTCCTCGTGGGACCGGACGAGGTCCGCGACGAGCTGTGGGTCATCGACGGACGGGTGACGTACGACCGCCCCCTCGGCGCGCAAGACGTCCGTACCGTCGACGGCTGGGCCCTCCCCGGCCTCGTCGACGCCCACTGTCACGTCGGCCTCGGCGCGCACGGACCCGTTCCGGAGGACGTCGCCGAGAAGCAGGCCCTCACCGACCGCGACGCCGGCACCCTCCTCATCCGGGACGCGGGCTCGCCCTCCGACACCCGCTGGATCGACGACCGCGACGACCTCCCGAACATCATCCGCGCCGGCCGCCACATCGCCCGCACCCGCCGCTACATTCGGGGCTACGCACACGAGATCGAGCCGGACGACCTCGTCGCGTACGTCGCCCGGGAGGCCCGGCGCGGCGACGGCTGGGTCAAGCTGGTGGGGGACTGGATCGACCGCGAGGTGGGCGACCTGGCCGCCTGCTGGCCCCGGGACGCGACGGAGGCGGCGATCGCCGAGGCGCACCGGCTCGGCGCCCGCGTCACCGCGCACTGCTTCGCCGAGGACTCGCTGCGGGACCTCGTCGAGGCGGGCATCGACTGCATCGAGCACGCGACGGGACTGACCGAGGACCTCATCCCGCTCTTCGCCTCACGGGGCGTCGCGATCGTCCCCACCCTCATCAACATCGCCACCTTCCCGGGCATGGCGGACGGCGGCGAGGCCAGGTTCCCGCGCTGGTCCGCGCACATGCGCCGACTGCACGAGCGGCGCTACGACACCGTGCGCTCCGCCTACGACGCCGGCATCCCGGTCTACGTCGGCACCGACGCCGGCGGCTCCCTCGCCCACGGCCTGGTCGCCGGTGAGGTCGCGGAACTGGTCACCGCCGGTATCCCCCCGGTCGAGGCCCTCTCGGCGACCACCTGGGGCGCCCGCCGCTGGCTCGGCCGCCCCGGCCTCGACGAGGGAGCGCCCGCCGACCTGATCGTGTACGAGACGGACCCCCGGACCGACGTACGCGTGCTGGCGGCACCCCGCAGGGTCGTGCTGAACGGGCGGGTCGTCAGCTAGGGCCTGTCGTCAAATTCCCGTTCCCCCGGGTCAACACCCTTTCTGTGTCAGGGCTGTTGACCACCCAGTGAAAACGTTTTAACTTCCCCTCACGCCGATGAAGAGGTGTGAGGGGGAACCGTATTGCGAAAAGGTTTACAGACCCGGCGCTCGCTCCCGCTCGTTCTGCTGATGCTGCCCGGCCTCGCCTACTTCCTGCTGTTCCACTACGGCGCCCTGGCCGGCAACCTCATCGCCTTCAAGGAGTACGTCCCCTTCGACGGCCTCTGGGGCAGCCCCTGGGTGGGCCTGGGCAACTTCCGGCGGATGTTCGAGGACGGGGCGTTCTGGGCCGCGGTCCTCAACACCCTCTGGATCGCGGTCCTCCAGATCGTCTTCTACTTCCCGGTGCCGCTCGCCCTCGCCCTGCTGCTGCACAGCCTCACCTGGAGCACCGTCCGCCGCTTCGTGCAGTCGGTGGCGTATCTGCCGCACTTCATCTCGTGGGTGATCGTCGTCGCCCTGTTCCAGCAGATCCTCGGCGACACCGGACTGCTCAACTCCTCGCTGAGCGGCCTCGGCCTGCACACCGTCGACATCATCGGCGACCCCGACGCCTTCCGACCGCTCGTCGTCGCCCAGGTCGTCTGGAAGGACGCCGGCTGGGGCACGATCATCTTCCTCGCCGCGCTCTCGCAGGTCGACGAGCAGCAGTACGAGGCCGCCGCGATCGACGGTGCCGGGCCCTGGCGCCGCTTCTGGCACATCACGCTCCCCGCCATCCGCCCGGTGATCGTGCTGCTGCTCATCATGCGGCTCGGCGACATCCTCTCCGTCGGCTTCGAACAGATGCTGCTCCAGCGTGACGCGGTCGGCCCGGAGACAGCCGAGATCATCGACACCTTCGTCTACTACCAGGGCATCGTCGGCGGCGACTACGGATTCGCCGCCGCCGCGGGCCTCTTCAAGGGCGTCATCGGCGCGCTCCTCGTCTACGCCGCCAACAAGGTCGCCCATCGGCTCGGCGAACAGGGGGTCTACAGGTGAGCGCATCGACAAGGCCCGGCTGGCTGGAGAAGCCGAAGCCCGTCACCCAGGCCGCCAAGGCCGTCGCCCTCGTCGCCGTCGTCCTCCTGGTCTGCGTGCCGTTCCTCGTGATCGTCTCGACCTCACTGGCCTCCACGGACGAGGTCGTGGCGGGCGGTGGCTGGGTGCTCTGGCCGACCGAGCCGAGTCTGGACGCCTACCGGGACATCCTCGACGGCGGCATCGTCACCCACGCCCTCGGCGTCAGCGCGGGCGTCACACTCGTCGGCACCCTGCTCAGCCTCGCCTGCACGGTGACCCTCGCCTACGCGCTCTCCCGCCCCGGCGTCCTCGGCGGCAGGCCGGTGCTCCTGCTGATCTTGTTCACGTTCCTCTTCCCGCCCGGCATGATCCCGAGCTTCCTGCTGGTCAAGGAGCTGGGCCTGCTCGACAACTACGCCTCGCTCGTCCTGCCCGTCCTCGTGAACGTCTTCAACCTCGTCGTCCTGCGCGGCTTCTTCCAGGGCATCCCCGAGGAGCTGTACGAGGCGGCCCGGCTCGACGGGGCCGGGGACTGGCGGGTGCTGTGGTCGGTCGTCCTGCCGCTGTCGAAGGCCGCGCTCGCCGTCGTCGGACTCTTCTACGCGGTGGCGTACTGGAACTCCTGGTTCTACGCCTCGCTGTACCTGGAGAGCGACCACTGGCCCCTCCAACAGGTCCTGCGGACGTATGTGGTCGCCGGGTCCGGACTCACCGACGCGACGACCGGCGAGGGGACCGTCACGGCGCCGCAGACCGTGCAGATGGCGGTGCTGGTGATCGCCACCGTGCCGATCCTGCTCGTCTACCCGTTCCTGCAGAAGTACTTCACGAAGGGCGTGCTCACCGGCGCCATCAAGAGCTGACGAACCATCAAGAGCCGTGCTCAGAGAGGTGATCCGCTCATGCCCCGCATGTCCCGCCGCACCCTGCTTCGCTCCCTGGCCGTCGGAGGCGCCGCAGTCGCCGCCCCCTCCCTGCTGACCGCCTGCTCCACCGGATCCGGCGGCGGCGACGTCTCCAACGCGGGCAAGAAGCTCGCGCCCTGGCCGACGTACAGGCCCGCGGGCGGCCCGAAGCCGGACCTCGCCCCGACCGGGGCCGGGGTGCAGGCCGGCTACACCGCCTACCCCTCCGACCTGGTCAAGTCCGTCTCCCGCACCCCCGGCGACGGCTCCACCGTCAAGGTCATGTCGGTGTCCTTCGGCACGCCACCGAAACCCGCCTCCGCCAACCGGTTCTGGGCCGCCGTGGAGAAGGCACTCGGCGTGAAGATCGAGTACACGATCGTCTCCCAGGCCGACTACCAGAAGAAGATGGCGACGGTGATGGCGGGCGACGCCGACACCCTGCCCGACATCATCAACATCTTCTCCGGGTTCGTCCTGCCCCGCGAGGCCGAGTTCGTCCAGCGCCGGGCCGAGGACCTCACCCCGTACCTCTCCGGCGACGCGATCGCCGACTACCCCAACCTCGCGAACATCCCCACCCACGCCTGGCGCGACATGGGCCGCATCGGCGGGCTCCTCTACGGCATTCCGCTGGAGCGCCCGCTGCCCGGCTCCACGCTCTGGCTCAACCAGGGCATGTTCACCGACGCGGGCATGAAGGAGGGCTGGACGTCCGAGGACTTCGCCGCCGTCGCCAGGCGGGCGACCGGCGGACGTACGTACGCCCTGGGTGCCGCCCAGGGCTCACTCTTCGGCAACGCCGTGCACGCCGCCGCCCACAACGCGCCCCTGGAGTGGGCCGTCACCAAGGACGGCGACTTCGAGCCCGGCTGGGCCGACGAACGCTACAAGGCGTCCCTCGCCTTCCAGGCGAGGCTGCGCAAGGACGGCTCGTACCACCCCGACGCCACCTCCATCTCCCAGATCGACCTGACCACCCTCTACTACAACGGCACGGTCGGCTCCATGCAGGACGGCTTCGGCGCGTACCTGCCCAAGTACCGCGAGAGCAAGGGCAAGCTGACCCCGGCGGCCGCCCTCCCGTACAGCGTCGGCGGCGAACCGGGCGGCATCGTCGCCGCCCGCCGCTCCTTCGGCTACACCGTGCTGAAGAAGGCGAAGAAGGAACGGATCGAGCTGCTGCTGCGCATCCTCGACCACCTCGCCGCCCCCTTCGGCAGCGAGGAGTGGGAACTCGTCCACTACGGCGTCGAGGGCACCCACTTCACCCGGGGCAAGGACGGCTCCCCGCAGCCCACGAAGCTCGGCGAGGTCGAGAACAACACCAACCTGCCGCTGAAGTACCTCGCCGAAGGCCCCCAGGTGCTGTTCGTGCCGGGCATGCCGGACGCCGTAAGGGCGCTGCACACCTGGCAGCGCAAGGTGGTGCCGCACGCCGTCCGCAACGCCTCCTTCGGCCTGCAGTCCCGTACCAAGAACGCCCAGGGCACCACGCTCAAGGCCCTCATGGACGACACGGCGACCGGCATCGTCGCCGGGCGCCTCCCGCTGTCCGAGTGGGACGCGACGGTGAGGAAGTGGCGGGACCGGGGCGGCGACAGAATGGCCGAGGAGTTCGCGAAGGACTACGCGGCCAATACGTGACGCTCCGCTGGTGGAGCAGGAGACGCGGGGGATGGGGAACGGCATGACGGGCAAGGGACGGGTCACGATCCGTGAGGTGGCCGAGCGGGCCGGTGTGTCGGTGGCCACGGCGTCGAGGGCGCTCAGCGGCAACCATCCCGTGCCCGCCGCGACGCGGGCGCGCGTGCTGCGGGCCGCGCGTGATCTCGACTACGTGGCCAACGCGCATGCCCGGGCGCTGGTCGGCGGCGGCCGCAAGATGGCCGCCGTCGTCGTACGCCAGGTCACCAGCCCCTTCTACGCCCAGGTGGCCGAGGGCGTGGAGGCGGAGGCCGCCGACCGGGGCTGGCTGTGCGTGGTCGGCGCGACCGGCGGGGATCCGCAGCGCGAGATGGAGTTCGTGCAGCTGATGCGGGAGGAGGGGGCGCGGCTGGTGATTCTGGTGGGCGGGGTCGTCGAGGACGACGCGTATCGCTCGCGCGTGGCGCACTACGCGCAGGCCCTCGACGCGTCGGGCGCTCGGCTGGTGCTGTGCGGGCGACCGGCCCCGGGGCCCGAACTCCCGGCGTTGGTCGTGGAGTTCGACAACGAGGCGGGGGCTCGGGCGATCACGGGGCATCTGCTGTCGGCCGGTCATCGGCGGATCGTCTTCCTCGGCGGGCTGCCGGGGAACACCGCGTTGGACGCGCGTGTCGCCGGGTACCGGGCGGCGCTCGCCGAGCACGGGTTGCCTCCGGCGGCCGGGCACGTCGTCGATTGCGGGCTCGGACGTGCGGCGGGGTTGCGCGCGATGACCGAACTCCTCAAAGAGACACGGGAGTTCACCGCCGTCGTCGCCGGTGACGACATGGTCGCCGCAGGGGTGCTCCGCGCGATCGCCGATGCGGGGTTGCGTGTTCCGCAGGACGTGTCGGTGGTCGGGTACAACGACATCCCGCTGGCCGAGGACTTCAGTCCGCCGCTCACCACGGTTCGTACGCCGGCCGAGGAGTTGGGCCGTGCCGCCGTCCGGATCGCGTTGCGCGATCCCGAGAACGCGGCCGGGACGCATCATCTGCTGGGCACGCACATCGTCGTACGCCGCAGTGTGGCTCCGCCGGGCGCTCCGCCGGAAGGGCCGTCGTGAAGCTGCTGGTGGTTCGCGGCTGGTCGCGCCCACGCGGCGGAGCCGCAAATCGACGCAGCCCCGCGCCTCCTTGGGGCCGCGCCGTACGGCCCCCGCTACACCGACACGGAGGACTCAGCCCCGTATGACCGACCTGCCCCCGCCCGATCCCTCCCTCTCCCCCCTCACCGGCTGGACCCGCCGCCACTGGGAGGCCGTCGCCGACCGGCTCCTCGACGGGCTGGTGCCGTACGCCTCCCCGGGCCTCGCCCAGTACCGGTTACCCGGCCGTCCCAGCCACTCCGGGGCGTGGTCCGACGGGCTGGAGGGGTTCGCGCGCTCCTTCCTGCTCGCTGCCTTCCGGATCGGGGGCTCGGGTGGCCGCGTCGGCCCCGACCTCGTCGAGCGGTACGCCGCCGGGCTCGCCGCCGGCACGGACCCCCACCATCCCGAACACTGGCCGCCCATCACGGACCGCGCCCAGCCCATGGTGGAGGCCGCCTCGATCGCGATCGCCCTGCACGAGTCGCGGCCCTGGCTGTGGGACCACCTCGACGACACCGTGCGTGGACGGCTCGCCGACTGGCTGGGCGGGTTCGTCGGCGCGGACGTCAACGACTCCAACTGGCGGCTGTTCCAGGTGATCACGGAGGAGTTCCTGGCCTCCGTCGGCGCCCCGCACAGCCGGGCCGAGATCGACGCGGGGCTCGCCCGGCTGGACGACTGGTACCGGGGCGGCGGCTGGTACACCGACGGCGACGGGCGGAAGTTCGACTACTACAACGCCTGGGCGCTGCACCTGTACCCGGTCCTGTGGGCGCGTATCGCGGGCCCACGCGCGGACCCGGACACGGTGGCCCGGCATCGCTTCCGGCTGCGTGAATTCCTCGCCGTCCACCAGCACTTCTTCGGCTCCGACGGTGCCCCCGTCCACCAGGGCCGTTCGCTCACCTACCGTTTCGCCACCACCGCCCCGCTCTGGGCGGGCGCCCTAGCCGATGCCACACCCCTGCCGCCGGGCCGCACCCGCCGACTCGCCTCGGGCGGTCTGAAGCACTTCGTCGAGCGTGGAGTCCCGGACGAGCGGGGGCTGTTGCGCCTCGGCTGGTACCGGCCCTTCCTGCCCGTCACCCAGCGCTACTCGGGCCCCGCCTCCCCGTACTGGGCGAGCAAGGCCTTCCTGGGGCTGCTGCTGCCCGAGAGCCACCCGGTGTGGACGGCGAAGGAGGAGCCCGGCCCGGTGGAGTCCGTCGACACCACCCTGGCCCTGCCCGCCCCCGGCTGGCTGCTGCACTCCACGGCGGCCGACGGGATCGTACGGCTGGTCAACCACGGCAGCGACCGGCTGCCACCCCCGCCCGCGACCGCCGAGGACAGCCCGCACTACGCCCGCCTCGCCTACTCCAGCGCCACGGCGCCCGAGACGCCGGGCCCCGACAACCACCTCGCCCTGCTCTCCCCCGACGGCACACCCGGCCCGCGCGGCCGTATCCACCCACTGGGCGCCGAGGGCCGGCGCGCCGCGTCCCGGTACGGCGACGGCGTCGGTGTCGGTGTCGGTGTCGGTGTCGAGACGGTCAGCGTGGTGCACGGCCCCTGGGAGATCCGGGTCCACCGCGTCGACGCCCCGCCCGGCACGCCCGTACGGGAAGGGGGCTGGGCCGTGGCCGACGACGCCGGACCGCCGGTGGGGGAGTCCGGCCCCGGCTGGGCGCTGGCCCGTCGCACGGACGGCCTGACCAGCGCGATCGTGGGCCTGTACGGCTGGGGCGACGGGCCGGGAACCGTGACGCGTGGTGTGGACACGAACGCCTACGGCCACCACTCGGCGACCCCCGTACTGCAAGGAGGCGCCCCCCTGCTGGTCACGCTCGTCCTGCTCACCGCCGACCCGCACACGCCCCACACGGGAGCGAGCGCGACGGTCACCGCCGACGGAACCGTGGAACTCCGCTTCCCGGACGGCAGCGGGGAGCGCGTGGCCCCAGGGCTTGTCTGACATGGTCGGACAAGCCCTGGGGCCCTGGCTGGAGTCAGCGGTCCGCCAGGGTCAGCGCGCGGTCCAGGGCCTGGAGGAAGTGGTTCACCGTCGTCCGGTCGCGCACCGCGAGCCGCAGCCACTCCTCGCCCAGGCCCGGGAAGGTGTCGCCGCGGCGCACGGCGAAGCCCAGGGTGCGCAGATGGCGGCGTACGGCCGTCGCGCGGGGCACGCGGACGAGGACGAACGGGCCCTCGGCGGGCTCGGCCACCGTGAGGCCGTCGGGGGCGAACTCCTTGAGCCCGGCGACCAGATGGGCGCGGTCGGCGGCGACCCGGTCCGCCGCGTCGGCCGCCTCCGCCAGGGCCAGGGGCGACACACACGCCTCGGCCGCCGCGAGCGCGGGCGTGGACACCGGCCACAGGGGCTGGGCCCGCTCCAGATCCGCGATCGTCTCGGGGGCGGCGAGGACGTACCCGATCCGCAGCCCGGCCAGCCCCCATGTCTTCGTCAGGCTGCGCAGCACCACCAGACCGGGCACATCCGTACGACCGGCCAGCGCCTCGCGCTCGCCCGGCACCGCGTCCATGAACGCCTCGTCGACCACCAACATCCGCCCGGGACGGGCGAGTCGGGCGATCGACGCGGCCGGGTGCAGTACCGACGTGGGGTTCGTCGGGTTGCCGACGACGACGAGGTCCGCGTCCTCCGGTACGGCCGCCGGGTCCAGGCGGAAGCCGTCCTCGGCCCGCAGCAGGACCCGGTCCACGGTGTGCCCGGCGTCCCGCAGCGCGGCCTCCGGTTCGGTGAACTGCGGGTGCACGACCGCGGGCCGACGGACCTTCAGGGCGCGGGCGAGCAGCACGAAGGCCTCGGCGGCGCCCGCGGTGAGCAGCACCCGGTCCACCGGCAGCCCGTGCCGGGCCGCGACCGCCGCCCGCGCCCGACGCCCGTCGGGGTAGGCGGCGAGCCCGGTCAGCGAGTCCGCGATCCGCGACCGCAGCCAGTCGGGCGGCGTACCGGCGCGCACGTTCACGGCGAGGTCGACGAGTGCCGCCCCGTCGTCACGGACCTCGGCGTCCCCGTGGTGCCGCAGATCGTGCCGGGCGCCCTCCGGATCCGTTTCAGTGTGCATGGGAGTGCGCATGCCCTCCGTGGCGATGGTGATGCCCGTGACCGTCGCCGTGCCCGTGGTGGCCGTCGTCGTCGGGGTGGAAGTGCGGCTGCTGCGGCATGCCCACCTTGTCCTCGAAGCCGGGCAGCGCGATCCGGTACACGCACGAGTCGCAGTTCATGCGCAGATCCCCCTCCAGCGCTTCCCGGTACCGCTCCATGACCAGGTCCAGCAACTCCGGTTCCGGTCCGATGACATCGGCAGACCGTACCTCGACCTCCGGGTGCGCCGCCGCCCACCCCTCGGCCTGCTGCAGCACCCGCTCCGGCAGGATGCCGGTGAAGAGGAAGTACGGCAGGACGACGATCCGCTTCGCGCCCAGCTTCACGCACCGGTCGAGCCCGCTCGGCACGTCCGGCGCGGCCAGCGACACGAACGCCGTCTCCACGCCCGCGTAGCCCCGCCCCTCCCACAGCAGCCGCGCCGCCTTGTACACCTCGGCGTTGGCGTCCGGGTCGGTGGAACCGCGCCCGACGAGCAGCACGGTCACCTCCGCCCGGTCGCCCGGGGTACGGCCGTCGCCGCCGAGCGCCTCGTCGAGCCGCCGCTCCAACACGCGCAGCAGCGCCGGATGCGGGCCCAGCGGACGGCCGTAGGTGTACGAGATCCCCGGGTGCCGCTCCTTCTCCCGGGCCAGCGCCGCCGGGATGTCCCCCTTGGCGTGCCCGGCGGACACCAGCATCAGCGGCACCGCGGCGAATCGCCGCACCCCCCGCTCCACCAGCTCGGCCACGGCCTCGCCCAGCGGCGGCGGGGACAGCTCGATGAAGCCGCCCGCGACGGGCAGTTCGGGGTGTCGGCGCCCCAACTCCCGTACGAAGTCGCGGAACGCCTCGGCTCCGGCATCGTCCCGGGTGCCATGACCGGCGATGAGCAGGGCGGGCGGCGGGGTGGTCACGATTTCTCCTCGGAGTGTGGAACGAACGGGTACAGCCGGTACAGCGAGTACGGCGGGGCGTCGTGGACGGCGGCGGGCACCGGCGGCCGGACCTTCACCTCGGGTCCTCCTGCCAGCGGTAGCCACGCGGTGTGACCATACGCCCCGCGATCTGACGGGTCGCCGTGTTGCCCACGGTCACCACGGTCATCATGTCGACCGTCGCCGGATCGAGCGAGCCCAGGGTCGTCACCCGCGCGGACTCGTCCGGCCGTGAGGCCTGCCGTACGACACCGACCGGCGTCGACGGCTCCCGGTGCTCGGCCAGGATGCCGAGGGCCTTCGGCAGTTGCCAGTCCCGGCCCCGGCTGCGCGGGTTGTAGAACGTCACCACGATGTCCGCCTCGGCCGCCGCCCGCACCCGCCGCTCGATGACCTCCCACGGCGTGTGCAGGTCGGACAGGCTGATCGACACATGGTCGTGGCCGAGCGGCGCGCCGAGGATCGCGGCGGCGGCGAGCGCCGCGGTGACGCCCGGTACGCCGATCACGTCGATGTCGTCGGACGCCTCCGCGAGCGCGGGGGAGGCCATGGCGTACACGCCCGCGTCCCCGCTGCCGATCAGCGCGACGGCCTGCCCCTTCCGGGCCTCCGCCACGGCCGTGCGCGCCCGTTCCTCCTCGGCGCCGAGCCCGGACTCCAGGATCCGGGTGCCGGGCCGGAGCAGATCGCGGATCTGGTCGACGTACTGGTCGAGCCCCACGAGTACGGAGGCGCGGGCGAGTTCGGCCTTGGCGCGTGGCGTCAGCAGGTCACGGGCGCCGGGCCCGAGCCCGACCACCGCGAGCCGCCCGCGCGCCGGCCGCCGTACGACGGCACAGGTCGCCATCGCCGGCTGTCCGTCCGTACGCTCCGACTTCCGCTTGGGGACGAGGAGTTCACCCCCGCGTACGAGGGCGGCGGCCTCGGCGACGGACGGGGTGCCCACGGCGGCGAGGGGCGCGTCGGAGGGGTTCGGGACGTCGACCTCCGCCAGCTCCTCGGCGGAGTGGGTGACCAGCGGTACGCCCAGGCGTTCGGCGGCCTCGACGATGCCGGGTTCGCCGGCCTTGGCGTCGACGGTGGCGATCTCGGCGAGGGACTCGGGGGAGAGGCCCGCGTCGCGCAGGGTCTCCTCGATCAGCCCGAGCACTTCGTCGAGAGGGGCGCCCTTGGAGGCGCCCACGCCGACCACCAGGGACGGGGGACGGAGGAGGACTTCACCTTCGGCGGGTTCGACCGCGCGGTCCGTCACGCGGATCACCGGTGCGCTTTCCTGCGAGCGGCGGCTCGGAGTGCGCACAGCGTCCGGCGCCGGGCGCCTGACGTTCGACGGCAGCGCGGGCAGGGGCCAGCCGAACTCCAGGTCCAGCTCGACGGCCTCCCCGTCGAGCACAGCCCGAGACACCCCGGCGACATCCCCCTCCACCGGGAACCCGAGCGTGTCCAGACCGGGTACCCCCACCGCATCCGTGGCGGTCGTCACCACCGGCTCCGCACCCAACAACTCGCCCACCTCACGGGCGAGTTCATTGGCGCCACCCCCGTGCCCGCCGACCAGCGAGACAGCGAACCGCCCACCCTCGTCGACACACACCACACCCGGGTCGGACGCCTTGTCCCCCAGCAGCGGCGCGAGCAGCCGTACGGTCGCGCCCGTGGCGAGGAAGCACACCAGCTGGTCGCACTCCCCGAACGCGCGCACCACGGCGTCCCGTACGGGCCCTGCGTAGACACGTGTCCGCTCGGGCCAGGCCGAGGCGAGCCGCTGGGCGGCAACGGCCCCCGCGGCGGTCGCGGAGATCAGGCCGATCACCGGTCAACTCCTTCACTGTGCGCCGGAGGCCGCATGCCCCACAGCGGAAATACGGGCGGAAGTACGGGATGCGTGGTCGTCGGCCGGCTCACGGAGTGCCGCCCTGTTCCCGTGCCTCGCGACGCGCCTCACGCAGGGCCTTGCGTGCCGTCGGGTCCGCCTTGCGGTACCCGTGGAAGTGGCCGGGGTGGTACAGGTGCGAGCGCGTGCCGTGGGCGTCGAGGGCCGGGCCGACCAGGAACAGCGTGTGCTTCCAGAGCTTGTGCTCCTTGACGGTCTCCTCCAGCGTCTCGATCGTGCAGCGCACGACGAGTTCCTCGGGCCAGGTCGCCTGGTACGCGACGACGACCGGTGTGGACGTCGGGTAGCCGCCCTCCAGCAGCTCCCGTACCAGCTGGCCGCTGCGCGCGGCCGACAGGAACACGGCCATGGTCGTGCCGTGCCGCGCGAACTCCCGCACCTCCTCGCCGGGCGGCATGGGCGTCTTGCCGCCGCCGAGCCGGGTGAGGATCACGGACTGCGCGACCTCCGGGATCGTCAGCTCGCGCTGCGCGAGCGCGGCGACGGCCGAGAAGGAGGAGACACCGGGGACGATCTCGGTCGCGATCCCCAGCGCCCGGCACCGGTCGACCTGCTCCTGCGTGCCGCCCCACAGGGCCGGGTCGCCGGAGTGGATACGGGCGACCTTCAGCCCCTCGGTGACGGCCCGCTCGTACACGGCGACGACGTCCTCCAGGGACATGGCCGCCGAGTCGAGGATCTCGGCGCCCTCACGCGCGTGGTCGAGGACCTCCGCCTGGACCAGGCTGGCCGCCCAGATCACGACATCGGCCTCCGCGATCGCCCGCGCGGCCCGAAACGTCAACAGATCGGCGGCACCGGGCCCGGCACCGACGAAAGTCACCTTGCCGGTGTCAGCAGCCATGGGGGATCGATCCTCTCTGGGTGGTGGCGCGCCCCCGAGGGGCGCGGGCAGTGTCGATGTGCGGCTCCGCCGCGTGGGCGCGACCAGCCACGACGAACCCGCGGTCGGCAACGGGCCCCACAAGCGAGCCACAGCTACGGGGTGCCGCAGGCAAGAGGCCCAGCTCTTCCGGTAGCAAAGACCCATGGCTGTGTTCGTCGCGCTCGGCGCGTTCCTCATGACGCTGCTCGGCGGCTGGACGGCACAACGCGTGACGGACCGCCGTCACCTGGTGCTGGGCCTGGCCGGCGGCCTGATGCTGGGCGTGGTCGGCCTGGACCTGCTGCCGGAGGCGCTGCGGGCCGCCGGCGACGAGGTCTTCGGCGTACCGGCCGCGCTGCTGCTGTTCGTCGCCGGGTTCCTGCTGGCGCATCTGGTGGAGCGGTTGCTGGCCGCCCGTCAGGCGGCGCACGGGGCGGAGGAGCCAGGCGGCCGTACGCCCGAGGTGGGCCTGACGGCCGCCGCGGCCATGGTCGGCCACAGCGCCATGGACGGCGTCGCGATCGGCGCGGCCTTCCAGGTCGGCGGGGGCATGGGCGTGGCGGTCGCGCTCGCGGTGATCGCCCACGACTTCGCGGACGGCTTCAACACGTACACCCTCACGAGCGTGTACGGCAACGCCCGCCGCCGCGCGCTCGCGATGCTGTTCGCCGACGCGGCGGCCCCGGTGCTGGGCGCCGCCTCCACGCTCCTCTTCACGATCCCGGAGGGCCCCCTCGGCTGCTACCTCGGCTTCTTCGGCGGCGCGCTGCTCTACCTCGCCGCCGCCGAGATCCTCCCCGAGGCCCACCACGAACACCCGGCCCGCTCCACGCTGCTGTGCACGGTCGCCGGGGCGGCGTTCATCTGGCTGGTGGTGGGCGTGGCGGAGTGAGCGGCCCGGTGTGATGCGTGTGCTCACAGCTTGCCGCCGCGCCCGCCCTCGCGCCGGGCGGGCGCGATGAGGGTGGAGAGGTAGGGGAGGGGGCTGCCGTCCAGATGGGCGGCGGAACGGATGGACTCCTCCGCCAGCCCGAGCGCGGACCCCCACACGGCGTCCTCGATCCGCCCGGTCTCCCGCAGCGCCTCGGCGACCTCGGCCGCCTGCCGCCCGAACTTGTACGCGACGACGGTGCCGGGCCCCTGAAGAGCGTCCTTCAGTACGGCCGAGCCCGCCGTGACCGGCACGAGCGTGAGCGGCTCGGTCCCCTCCGTCAGCACGGCACCGGAACGCGCGGCGAGGTCCTGCATGGCGGTGATGCCCGGCACGGTCTCGACGACGGTCCCGGGCACGACCTCGCCGATGGTCTGCGCGAGATAGGTGAAAGTGGAGTACACGTTCGGATCACCGATGGTGGCGAAGGCGACGGTCCCGTGCTCCCGGAGGAGCTGGGCGACGCGCTCCCCGGCGGCGTCCCAGGCGGCCTCGCGCCGCGCCCGGTCGGTCCGCTCGTTGAGCGCGAACACGACCCGTACGACCTTCTCGACGCCCACGTAGTGCAGCACGGTCGCCTCGGCGCGCCCTCGCTCTCCCGTGTCCATCACGGGCACGACGACGACATCGGCGTCCCGCAGAGCGTTGACACCCTTGACGGTCACCAGCTCGGGATCGCCGGGACCCACCCCGACTCCGATCAACCTGCTGCTGCTCATGACGTCCGGCACCTCTCCACGAACCGACGGGCGACACCGGGCTCGGACGCCCAGTGCGTGTGCAGATAACTCGCGTGCACACCTCGCTGTACAAAACCCTCGACCCGTCGTACGGGCGTACGCACACCCCAGGCGGGAGCGGCCCCCGCGCCCGGCTCGACGACCGTCCGGTGAAACTCGTGCCCCCGCATCCGGGTCCCGGCGACGGCGAGCACGCTGTCGCTCACGGCGACGGCGTCCCGGTACCCGAGGGTGAGCCGCTCGCTCATCCGGGCGTCGGCGTCGAGCACGCCGCACATGGGCCGCCCGTCCAGCTCCCGGCACAGATACAGCAGCCCGGCACACTCGGCGGCGACGGGAGCGCCGCTCTCCGCGAGCGCCGCAACGGCCTTGCGCAGGGGCTCGTTGGCGGACAGCTCGGAGGCGTACACCTCCGGAAAGCCGCCGCCGATCACCAACCCGCGTGTTCCGTCGGGCAGTCGCTCATCACGGAGGGGGTCGAAGGGGACGACTTCGGCACCGGCGGCGGTGAGCAGTTCGGCGTGCTCGGCATAGGAGAACGTGAACGCCGATCCACCGGCGACAGCAACCCTCAGCCCGTCCGGCGTCCGAGGACGAGGCTCTTCGGGCCGAAGGCGGGGGTCTGGGGGCGCAGCCCCCGGGGACGGGACGGGAAGGGGCGGCGGGGGCGAAGAGGCAAGCGCCCCGGCCGCGTCCCAAGCCGCACACGACAACGCCCCCGCACTCCGCGCCAGCCCTACCAGCGCCTCAAGATCGCACCCCGCCGAAACCTGCGCAGCCATCGCGGCAACAGCCTCCACGGCCGCCGCCCGCCGCTCGGCGACCGGCACCAGCCCCAGATGCCGCGAAGGAGTGTCCACCTGGGCGACTCGCCGCAGGACTCCCAGCACCGGAACCCCTGCCGACTCCAGCGCCTCCCGCAGCAGCTCCTCGTGCCGGTCCGAGGCGACCTTGTTCAGGATCACGCCCCCGACCCGCACCTCCGGGTCCCACGACACGAAGCCATGCACCAGCGCGGCCACCGACCGCGACTGCGACGACGCGTCCACGACCAGCACCACCGGCGCCCGCAGCAACTTCGCCACATGCGCGGTGGACGCCAGCTCACCCTCCCCGGCGGCCCCGTCGTACATCCCCATCACACCCTCGACGACGGCGAGGTCACACCCGGCCGCCCCGTGCAGAAACAGTGGAGCGACCAGCTCCGGCCCGCACAGATACGCGTCGAGGTTCCGCCCCACCCGCCCGGTCGCGAGCGCGTGATACCCGGGGTCGATGTAGTCCGGCCCCACCTTGTGCGGGGACACGGCGAGCCCCCGCGCGGTGAACGCGGCCATCAACCCCGTGGCGACGGTGGTCTTGCCGCTGCCCGAGGAGGGCGCGGCGACGACCAGCCGTGGGACGGACGTACTCACCACTCGATGCCTCTCTGGCCCTTCTGGCCCGCGTCCATCGGATGCTTGACCTTGGACATGTCCGTCACGAGGTCGGCGAATTCGACGAGCTTCTCGGGCGCGTTCCGCCCGGTGATGACGACATGCTGGGTCCCCGGCCGATTCCGCAGCACGTCGACGACCTCATCGGTGTCGATCCACCCCCAGTGCAGGGGATACGCGAACTCATCCAGCACATACAGCTTGTACGTCTCGGCCGCGAGGTCCCGCTTGACCTGCTCCCAGCCCTCCCGGGCCTTCTCCTCGTTGCTGGAGTTGTCCCCTTGAAGATCGCGCTGCACCCACGACCAGCCCTCGCCCATCTTGTGCCAGTCGACGGACCCGCCCTCACCGGACGCCCCGAGCACACGCAGCGCGTTCTCCTCGCCGACCTTCCACTTCGCCGACTTGACGAACTGGAACACCCCGATCGGCCACCCCTGGTTCCAGGCCCGCAGCGCCAGCCCGAAGGCGGCGGTCGACTTGCCCTTCCCGATCCCCGTGTGCACGACGACAAGATGGCGATTACGACGCTGACGAGTCGTCAACCCGTCGTCCGGCACCACACTCGGCTGCCCCTGAGGCATTACGCGGCCCTCCTCGAAGTCCCCTGAATTCCCTTGACCAGCCCGGCGATCGAGTCCGCACGAAGCTCGTCGAGCGTCACCGCCGTACCGCCCAGCTCACCCGCGAGCTGCCCCGCGAGCCCCAGCCGCACGGGCCCGGACTCGCAGTCGACGACCACGGAGGCGACCTGCTCGGCGGCGAACAGCCGAGCCGCACGCGAAGCCAGCGCGACCGGCTCGGGCCCGCCCGTCGCCCGACCGTCCGTGACCACGACGACCAGCGGGCGCCGCGCCGGATCCCGCAGCCGTTCCACCCGCAGCACCTCATGGGCGCGGAGCAGCCCCGCCGCGAGCGGCGTACGCCCGCCCGTCGGCAGCGACTCCAGCCGGACGGCCGCCGCGTCCACCGACGAGGTCGGCGGCAACGCCACCTCGGCGGCCGACCCCCGGAACGTCACCAGCCCCACCTTGTCCCGCCGCTGATACGCGTCGAGGAGCAGCGACAGCACGGCCCCCTTCACGGCACTCATCCGCTGCCGGGCCGCCATCGACCCCGAGGCGTCGACCACGAACAGCACGAGGTTGCCCTCACGCCCCTCCCGGGTCGCCTGCCGCAGATCGTCCCGGCGCACGACCAGCCCCGGACCCGACCGCCCCCGCGCCCGCTGATGCGGCGCCGCCGCCTGCACGGTCGCCGCCAGATGCAGCTTGGTCAGCGTCCCCCGGGGCCGCCGGGCCCCGGTCGTCCGCCCGTGCTCGGTCCGCGCCCGCGAACGCCGCCCGGAGGCGCCCTCGCCGAGCCCCGGCACGCTCAGCACCTTGGTACGAAAGGGCTCGGCGGCCCGTACGGCGGACTGCTCGCCCGAACCGGCGCCGGAGGGCTGCGGCTCCCCGCCCTCCCCGGCCTCCGGCTGCGCACCGGAACCACCGTCGGCCTGCGGCCCCTCGGGCTCGGAGGACGGCGGCTGCCCGCCCCCACCGGGCCCGTCGGGCCCCGGATCGGGATCCTCGTCGTCCTCGCCGGAGAACTCCTCCAGCGTCTCGTCGAGCTTGTCCTCGTCGAGTCCCGGCGCGTCGAACGGGTTCCGGCGTCGGCGGTGCGGCAGCGCGAGCAGCGCGGCCTGCCGCACATCCTCCGCGAGCACCTGGTCCCGCCCGGCCCAGGCGGCCAGGGCGGTAGCGGTCCGCGCCATCACGATGTCGGCCCGCATCCCGTCCACCTCGAAGGCCGCACAGGTCGCCGCGATCTGCCGCAGCGCCCCGTCGCCCAGCCGCACGGACGGCAACAACTCCCGCGCCGCCACGATCCGCGCCCGTACGGCGGCCTCCTCGTCCGCCCAGCGGTCCGCGAAGCCGGCCGGATCGTCGTCGTAGGCGAGCCGCCGCCGTACGACCTCCACCCGCTGGTCGGGCTCCCGGGAGGCGGCCACCTCCACGGTCAGCCCGAACCGGTCGAGGAGCTGCGGCCGCAGCTCGCCCTCCTCGGGGTTCATGGTTCCGACGAGCAGGAAGCGGGCCGCGTGCCGCACGGACACACCCTCGCGCTCGACGTACGACGCGCCCATCGCGGCCGCGTCGAGCAGCAGGTCGACGAGGTGGTCGTGGAGGAGGTTGACCTCGTCGACGTACAGAATCCCGCGGTGCGCGTCCGCGAGCAGCCCCGGCTCGAACGCCTTCACGCCCTCCGAGAGCGCCCGCTCGATGTCCAGCGCGCCCACCAGCCGGTCCTCGGAGGCGCCGACGGGCAGCTCGACCATGCGGGACGGACGGGACGCGAAAGCCCCCGGCTCGTGCGGGCCGTCCGGGCATGCGGAGTCCGGCTTCGCGGGGTCGCACGAGAAACGGCACCCGGCGACGACGTCCACCTCCGGCAGCAACGCCGAGAGGGCACGCACGGCGGTGCTCTTCGCCGTCCCCTTCTCACCTCGAACGAGCACACCGCCGACCGCCGGCGACACGGCGTTCAGCAGCAGCGCGAGCCGCAGGTCGTCCTGGCCGACGACGGCCGTGAACGGGAAAGGAGTCGTCACTGGTTGCCCTCCAAGTCGCCTTCGAGCTCCAGGTAGGTGGCCCGCAGCCGCTCGATCGTGTCGGCGTCCGGCTCGGCCCACAGACCGCGGTCGGCGGCCTCCAGGAGCCTCTCCGTGATCCCCCGCAGCGCCCACGGGTTGGACTTCTTCATGAAGTCCTGGTTCTCCGCGTCGAAGACGTACTCGGCGCTGAGCTTCTCGTACATCCAGTCGTCCACGACCCCGGCCGTCGCGTCGTACCCGAACAGGTAGTCGACGGTCGCCGCCATCTCGAAGGCGCCCTTGTAGCCGTGGCGCCGCATGGCCGCCATCCAGCGGGGGTTGACGACGCGGGCGCGGAAGACGCGGTGGGTCTCCTCGCCGAGGGTCCGCGTCCTCACCTGGTCGGGCACGGCGGAGTCACCGACGTACGCCTCGGGGCTCGCCCCCGTCAGATGGCGCACCATGGCGACCATGCCGCCGTGGTACTGGAAGTAGTCGTCCGCGTCGACGAGGTCGTGCTCACGCGTGTCGACGTTCTTCGCGGCGACGGCGATCCGCCGGAACGCCGTCTCCATGTCCCCGCGCGCCGCCCGCCCGTCGAGCCCCCGCCCGTACGCGTAACCGCCCCAGACGGCGTACACCTCGGCCAGATCGGCGTCGGAGCGCCAGTTGCGGGCGTCGATCAGGGGCAGGAGACCGGCCCCGTACGCGCCCGGCTTGGACCCGAAGATCCGGGCCGTCGCCCGCCGCCGGTCCCCGTGCTCGGCGGTGTCCGCGTCGGCGTGCGCCTTCACGTAGTTCTGCGAGGCGGGCTCGTCCAGCTCGGCCACGGCCCGTACGGCGTCGTCGATCAGCCCGACCACGTGCGGGAACGCGTCCCGGAAGAACCCGGAGATCCGGACCGTCACATCGATGCGCGGCCGCCCCAGCTCCTCCGGCGCGATGACCTCGAACCCGGTCACCCGGCGCGAGGCGTCGTCCCACACAGGCCGGCAGCCCAGCAGCGCCAGGATCTCCGCGATGTCGTCGCCCTGGGTGCGCATCGCGGACGTGCCCCAGACCGTCAGGCCGACGGACTTCGGGTACTCACCCGTGTCCTGGAGGTACCGCTGCACGAGCGAGTCGGCGAGCGACTGCCCGACCTCCCAGCTCAGCCGGGAGGGGATGGCCTTGGGGTCGACGGAGTAGAAGTTGCGCCCGGTCGGGAGGACGTTCACCAGCCCGCGCGTCGGCGACCCGGACGGACCCGCCGGGACGTAACCGCCGTCCAGGGCCTTCAGGATGTGCCCGATCTCGTCGGTCGTCCTCGCCAGTCGGGGCACGACCTCGTTGCACGCGAACTCCAACACGGCGACGCCGTCGGGGAGTTCGACACCGAGCACCCCGCGCACGACGGCCCGGACGAGCGTGACGTCCCAGTCCCGCGCCTCCATGCCCTCGGCGACCCGCCTGCACAGCTGTTCGAGGAGGTCGATGGCGTCCGCCGCCGTCCGGGACGGGCCGTCCACGAGCTCGGTCAGCTCGACCGGCACCTTGACGGGAGCGCCGGGCTCGGCGAGCAACTCCTTCTCGATGAGCCCGAAATGGACCGCGAGGCAAGCCCGCAGCCCCGGCAGCGCGTTCGCCTGCCCACCCCACACCTGCGAGGCACGCAGCACGGCGAGCACGAGGTTGACGCGCGGCTCACCGACGGGGCCGCCGCCGAGGATGTGCAGCCCGTCCCGGATCTGCACATCCTTGATCTCGCACAGATAGCCGTCGATGTGCATGACGAACTCGTCGAAGTCGTCCTCGCCCGGCTGGTCCTCGACATGCAGATCGTGGTGCAGCTCGGCCGCCTTCACCAGCGTCCAGATCTGCGCCCGCACGGCCGGCGCCTTCGCCGGGTCCAGATCGGAGACGAGCGCGTACTCGTCGAGCAGCTGCTCCAGCTTCGCCAGATCGCCGTACGTGTCCGCACGCGCCATCGGCGGCACGAGGTGGTCGACGACCGTGGCGTGCCCGCGCCGCTTGGCCTGGGTGCCCTCACCGGGGTCGTTGACGATGAACGGGTAGATGAGCGGCAGATCGCCGAGGACGGCGTCCGGCGCGCAGCCCCCGCTCAGCCCCAGCCCCTTGCCCGGCAGCCACTCCATCGTGCCGTGCTTGCCCATGTGCACGATCGCGTCGGCGCCGAAACTGTTCTCCAGCCAGCGGTACGCCGCCATGTAGTGGTGCGACGGCGGCATGTCCGGGTCGTGGTAGATCGCGATCGGGTTCTCGCCGAAGCCGCGCGGCGGCTGGATCATCACGACGACGTTCCCGAACTGGAGGGAGGCGAGCACGATCTCGTCCCCGTCGACGTAGAGGGAGCCCGGCGGCTCGCCCCACGCCTCCAGCATCCCCGCGCGCAGCTCCGGGTCGAGCTTGTCGAACCACGCCCGGTAGTCGGCGAGCGGCACCCGCGCGGGCGCGGCGGCCAGCTGCTCCTCGGTCAGCCACTCGACGTCGTGCCCACCGGCGTTGATGAGCCGATGGATCAACTCGTCGCCGCCGGAGGGGTATTCGGTGACCCCGTACCCGGCTTCCTTCAGGGCGTCCAGGACGCGCACCGCCGAAGCGGGCGTGTCGAGCCCGACCGCGTTGCCGACCCGCGAGTGCTTGGTCGGGTAGGCGGTGAACACCAGCGCCAGCTTCTTCTCGGCGTTCGGCTTGTACTTCAACAGCGCGTGCCGTACGGCGATCCCGGCGACCCGGGCGGCCCGCTCGGGGTCGGCGACGTACACCGGGACCTCGTCGGGGCCCTGCTCCTTGAAGGAGAAGGGGACCGTGATCAGCCGCCCGTCGAACTCCGGGATCGCGACCTGCATCGCCGCGTCCATGGGGGAGAGGGCGGCGTCGGACTCGTCCCACGCCCGCTTCGACGAGGTGAGGCAGAGCCCTTGCAGCACCGGCACGTCGAGGTCGGCGAGCGCCCCGATGTCCCAGGCCTCCTCGTCACCACCGGCGGAGGCCTGCGAGGCGTGGGCGCCGCCGGCGGCGAGGACGGTGGCGACGAGCGTGTCGGCCCGGCCGAGGATCTCGTAGAGCCCGGAGTCCGCCCCGCGCAGCGACCCGCAGTACACGGGGAGCGCGTTGGCGCCCTTCGCCTCGACGGCGTCGCAGAGCGTGTCCACGAAGGCGGTGTTGCCGCTGAGTTCGTGCGCCCGGTAGAAGAGCACACCGACGGTGGGCCGACCGTCGACGAACTCCCGCTCCCCGTGCACCCCGTACTCGGGCATCTTCCGCGGCTCGTCGAACCCCTCACCCGTCAGCAGCACGGTGTCGGACAGGAAGCGCGCCAGCTCGGTGAGGTTGGCGGGCCCGCCCTCGACGAGGTAGCGCAGCGCCTCGGCCACGACTCCGGCCGGGACGGACGACTCGGCCATCAACTCGGCGTCCGGGACGGCCTCGCCGCCCAGCAGGACGGTCGGGATGCCGGAGGCCTTGAGCGCGGCCAGCCCGTCCTCCCAGGCCCGCTTGCCCCCGAGCAGCCGTACGACGGCGATGTCGGCACCGTCGAGAAGACCGGGCAGTTCCTCCGCGACCTGCACCCGGGTCGGATTGCCGATCCGGTACGAGGCGTCGGACGCGGCCCGGGCCGCCAGCAGATCCGTGTCTGCGGTCGACAACAACAACACTGTGTTCATGCGGGCGCTCCCGGTGGAATGAAAGGCAGTCCTTGCGGAGCGCCCGACTCGATGAGCCGTCGGAGCGCGTCCGTGTCCGCGTGCTGTTCGATCAGGTCGCCGAGCCGGTCGAGCTGCTCCTCGCGCAGCGCGGCGAACGAGGTGTCGGGGGCCGGTACGAAGCGGCGCCCCGCGGCGGCGGCCACCTCACGCAGAAAGGCCCGCCGGAACCCGTCGGACTCCAACGACCCGTGCCAGTGCGTACCCCAGGTCTGTCCGACCCGGCACCCGTCCAGGAAGGGGACCCCTCCGTGGACGTCGGCGACCCCGTGATGGATCTCGTACCCCTCGACCCGCTCGCCGAGGGCTTCCCCCACCGGCCGGGTGAGGGTCTTCTCGCGGGCGAACCGCACCCGCACGGGCAGGACCCCGAGCCCCTCGACCCGCCCCTGCCGGCTCTCGACGTCGTCCTCGATGTGCTCGCCGAGGATCTGGAAGCCACCGCAGATGCCGAGCACGGGCCGCTGCTCGGCGGCCCGCCGCCTCAGGGCGTCGGCCAGCCCGCGTTCCCGCAGCCACTCCAGCGCCCGTACGGTCCCCCGGGTCCCCGGGACGACGACGAGATCGGCGTCCGCGAGCTCCTCGGGCCGGTCCACGAAACGCACGACGACGCCCGGTTCGGCGGCCAGCGCGTCGACATCGGTGAAGTTGGACATCAGAGGGATCGCACACACGGCGACCCGCAGCACGTCCTCCCCCACGGGCGGGGAGACGTTCGACTCCCGCACGGTGCCCCTCAGGGACACCCGCAGCCCGTCCTCCTCGTCGATCCCGAGCCCGTGCCGGAAGGGCAGCACACCGTACGTACGCCGCCCGGTGAGCCCGAGCAGCATGTCGAGCCCCGGCTCCAACAGGGACACGTCCCCCCGGAACTTGTTGACGAGGAACCCGGCGACGAGCGCCTGGTCCTCGGGGGAGAGGAGCGCGACGGTCCCGAAGAACGACGCGAAGACCCCACCACGATCGATGTCGCCGACGACGAGCACGGGCAGCCCGGCGTTCCGGGCGATCCCCATGTTGACGATGTCGGTCCGCCGAAGATTGATCTCGGCGGGGCTGCCGGCCCCCTCACAGATCACCGCGTCATACGTGCCCCGCAACTCGGCGAGACACTCCAACACGGTCCCGAGCAGAGCCTGCTGCCGCCCGCCGTGGTACCCGCGCGCACTCATCTCGCCCACGGGCTTCCCCATGAGCACGACCTGACTGCTGCGCTCACCGCCCGGCTTCAGCAGCACCGGATTCATCAACGCGGTCGGCTCGACCCGACAGGCCTGCGCCTGCATGGCCTGCGCCCGCCCGATCTCGGCGCCCTCCCGCGTCACGAACGAATTGAGGGACATGTTCTGCGCCTTGAACGGCGCGACCCGCACCCCCTGCCGCACCAGCCACCGACAGATCCCCGCGGTGACCACACTCTTCCCGGCGTCAGAGGTGGTCCCGGCGACGAGCAGACCCCCACCGGTCATGAGGCACCCCCCGACCGCATCCGCTGTGCCGGGCGCCTCATGACCCGGTTCCGCAGCAACGCGCCACCCGCACTGACCCCCAACGCCAGCCAACTCACCCGCCGGGACAACCGAACGGCCCGCTCGATGTCCCCGACCACCACAGCCCGCCCCTCCCCATTCAGCACAGGCCGGTGCTCGACCCGCCCCCCGTACGACAACGTCCCACCCAGCCGCACCCCCAGCGCCCCCGCGAACGACGCCTCCACAGGCCCGGCGTTGGGACTCGGATGCTTCCGGGCATCGGCACGCCAGGCCCGTACGGCCCCACGGCGGTCACCCCCGGCGACGCCGGCGAGCACAGCGGTGAGCCGGGCCCCCGGCCACCCGGCGACGTCGTCCAGCCGAGCCGAAGCCCACCCGTACCGCCGATGGCGAGGCGACTTGTGCCCGACCATCGCATCGAGCGTGTTGACGGCCCGAAACCCGACGAGCCCAGGCACACCCCCCACGGCCCCCCACACCAACGCCCCCACCACCGCGTCGGAGGTGTTCTCGGCAACGGACTCGACGACGGCCCGGGCGATCCCGTCGGCGTCGAGCGCCTGCGGATCCCGCCCGCACAGATGGGGCAACCGCGCCCGGGCGGCCTCGACATCCCCCGTCTCCAGGGCATGCCCGATGGCCCGGGCCTCCCGCCCGAGGGAAGTCCCCCCGACGACGGCCCAGGTGGTGGCGGCGGTCAACGCGACGGAAGCGGTACGGGACGGCCGTGCCGCAGACGCGGCCAAGGCGCCCAACGCCACGGCGCCCCCCGCGCACACGGCGGTGTGCAGCGCCCCCCACCCCCGGTGGTCCCGCCACAACACCCGCTCCACGGCACCCGCGGCCCGCCCGAACGCGGCGACCGGATGCCCCCGGCGAGGATCGCCGAGCAGCAGGTCGCCGAGGAGGCCGGCGGCGGCGCCGTACGCGAAGACGCGATCGGCACGCATGCGGTCAGCCGATCGGGAGGTCGGGAAAGGGCCAGGTACTGAAGCTCGAACGGCAGCCGCGCATGGCGATATGTCCTCACTCAGGGTGTCCACGCCCTGGTTCGACGAGACCGACGGCGAGAGTTCCTGGCTCCCGGGAAGGTTCTTCCCCGGTGACAGTGGCGGGACCGCGCCGGACTCGCACCGGCTTCCTCTCCTGCCGTCGTACATGGCCCCGGCAGTCCACCACGCCCCCGGAAGACCCGTCAACTCGCCGTTGACCTGCGGCGTAGTGGTGTGCTGAGCCCCACATCGCTGAAATATCGTCAGGCGCCCGAATCTGCGGGAACGGCAGTACGAAAGCCGAGCGCCGACGAGCGGCATCGGGTCGTTCAACGCGGGGAGACGCGCCGGGTGTGGCCGGCCCTCCACCGCGCCCGCGCGGCGGAGGGACACGTTCTGGCGCGTGACTCGAAACGGGGGCGAAGGCCCCGTGCTCGTCCTGCCGGCCGCGGCCGGCAGGACCCACTGGGTCGTCGACGAGAGGGGCTCGAGGTGCTCCGGCTGGTGGTCGTAACCGCGATGCCGACGCAGACAAAAGCCCTCACGGTGATCGAATTCACCGTGAGGGCTTTGTGCCAGGTGCCGCAGGAGCGGCGTGGCGTCAGGCCATGATCAGATAGATCCCGTAGGCCACCGCCGCCGCGCACGCCGCGAAGCAGGCGTACGCCGCTGTCGTGGGGAGTGCCGCCGAGTTGCCGGCGGCCGTGGCGGTCTCACGCTTGGAGAGGCCGACGATGCCGAGGGTGAACAGGCCGACGAGGGCCACGGTCACCACGAGGCTGACTCCGAAGACGGAGCCGAGGGCTGCCCAGTCGATGTGCATGGTGATTCTTCCTCAGGGGGTCGCGGGAGTCGCGGGGCTCAGACGGCCGGTGTCGGCGCCGACGGGTTCGCCGGGGTCTCGGCGGCGGTGGCGGCCGCGGCGGTCGCCGGGGCCGGGATCGTGGCCGTGAGGTCCTCGGCGACCGTGCCGACCGGCGGCGGGGTGACGGCGGCGATCGCCGCGGTAACCACACCGGGGGGTTCCTCGGAGTCGTTCACGTTCGTGTGATCGACCACCTCGCGGCGCGAGATCATCCAGATCGCGGCGCTGGAGGCGATGAGGAAGACGGCGACCAGACCGGTGCCCCAGCCGCCGAACGAGGTCACCCACTCGGCGAGCGCGGCGACGAGCGCGGCGGCCGGGAGCGTCAGACCCCAGGCGACGAACATCCGGGTCGCGGTGGACCAGCGGACGACACCGCCCTTGCGGCCGAGGCCCGCGCCCATCACGGCACCGGAGACCGAGTGCGTGGTGGAGAGCGAGAAGCCCAGGTGCGAGGAGGCCAGGATGACCGTGGCCGCGCTGGTCTGGGCGGCGAAGCCCTGCTGCGGCTGGAGGTCGGTCAGGCCCTTGCCCATCGTGCGGATGATGCGCCAGCCGCCCAGGTAGGTGCCGAGCGCGATGGCGAGACCGGCGGACAGGATGACCCACAGCGGCGGGTCCGAGTCGGGCGCGAGGGCGCCACCGGTGACCAGGGCGAGGGTGATGATGCCCATCGTCTTCTGCGCGTCGTTCGTGCCGTGCGCCAGCGAGACCAGACCGGCGGAGGCGATCTGACCGGCGCGGTAGCCCTTGCGGGAGGCCTTCTCACTGGTGTGCGCGCCCAGCTTGTACGTCAGCCGGGTGGCGAACGACGCCGCGATGCCCGCGACCAGCGGGGCCGCGATGGCCGGGATCAGCACCTTGGTGACAAGGACGTCGCCGTGGACGCCGTTCAGGCCGACCGAGGCGATGGTGGCGCCGACCAGGCCGCCCATCAGCGCATGCGAGGAACTGGAGGGGAGACCGACCAGCCAGGTCACCAGGTTCCAGAGGATGGCGCCGACGAGCGCCGCGAAGATCACCTCTGGCTGGATGCCGGACTCGTCGACGAGTCCCTTGGAGATTGTGTTGGCGACCTCGATGGACAGGAACGCGCCGACAAGGTTGAGCGCGGCGGACATGGCGACCGCGACCTTGGGCTTCATTGCGCCGGTCGAGATGGTGGTGGCCATCGCGTTGGCGGTGTCGTGGAAACCGTTCGTAAAATCGAACGCGAGCGCGGTGATCACCACGATCGCGAGGATCAGCGAGAAGTTTTCCATTTACCCGGGCTTCTTTCGGACGTCAGTGACATGTGGACCGTAGGCAGCCTGGGTGAACGGAAGATGAACTGAGGCGGACCGGAGGGTGTAGTGATCGGGGTGCCGTCGTTCCGCTTGCGGACGGCGATGTGCCGAATCCCGGCGGAACGACGGGCCCGAACCTCGAACTGAGGTGGAATCCCAGACTCCGGAAGCCTCTCATGAGGTCCCGGTGTGAGGGCTCAGCCCTTGGCGAACTTCTTGAGCCGGGCCATGGAGCCGTTGAAGAGGTTCTGGTCACCGGGCAGGCTGCCACTGGCGTTGTCGTGCTGCCAGATCGTCCAGAACGTCCATCCGGCGGGCAGTTCGCCCGCCCCCGCCGAGTCGTAGCGGGCGAGCCACAGCGGATGGTTCGCGCCGAAGGCCGCGCTGTTGCCGGTGCACGTCTTCCACCAGTGGGTGGTCGTGTAGATCACCGGACGGCGGCCGGTCAGCCGTTTCACCTCGTCGCTGAAGGACTTGATCCAGTCGACCATCCTGCCGTCGCTCAGGCCGTAGCACTTCTTCTTCCTGTCGTACGGGTTGTATTCGATGTCGAGCGTCGGCGGCAGCGTCCAGCCGTCCGCGCGCCAGCCGCCGCCGTTGTTCACGAAGTACGCGGCCTGCGTCTTCCCGGACGACTCGTTCGGCACCGCGAAGTGGTACGCGCCGCGGATCAGGCCCGCGTCGCGCGACCCTTCGTACTGCTGGTCGAAGTAGGGGTTGCGGTAGGTGGTGGACTCGGTCGCCTTGACGTAGACGAACCTGGCGCCCTTCGACTTCGCGCTCGCCCAGTCGACGTTCTTCTGGTGCGAGGACACGTCATGCCCCTTGGGCTTGCCGGCGGCCGAGACGTCGATCTCGGCGAGGGCGGTCCCCCCTAGGGCGAGCGTGGTGACCGCCGCCGCGAGAGCGCGGTTGCGGAGACGGGACGGTTTGCGATCACAGGCCATGTTTCCCCCCGGAATGGCGACATGTACGGCAAAAACATCCGGAGGCTATTGGAAGATCCGCGGATGCCGGTCGATCTCCGGCCAATCACCATCAGAGGTGGATGTATATGCATATGCGCCCTACCGGGGCCCCTGCCGTCCGCCCTACAGTGCCCCCGCCCGCGGGCCGTCCGGACCACCGCCTGGCAGGATCGCGGCATGGCTGAGCAGCGGGACGACGGACGGGGCGAGCGGGACACGGGCGGGCGCGCACAGGGCGCACGGAACCCGGGCCTGCCGGACGACGTGGCGGGCGCGTGGGGCGAACTCGTCGCGACCGCCCGCCGGACGGTCGCCGAGGGTCTGGTCGTCGGCACCTCCGGCAACGTCTCCGTACGCGTCGGCGACACCGTCCTGGTCACACCGACGGGCGTGCCGTACGACCGTCTGACGCCGGCCGACGCGACGGGCGTGGACCTCTCCGGCCGACAGGTCCTCGGCACGCTCCGCCCGACGAGCGAACTCCCCATGCACCTGGCGATCCACAACACCACCGACGCCCGCGCCGTGGTCCACACCCACGCCGTCCACGCGACGGCCGTCTCCACCCTCGTCCGCGAGCTGCCGCTGATCCACTACATGTCCGGCGCCCTCGGCGGACCCGTCCGCGTCGCCCCCTACGCGACCTACGGCACCGAAGAGTTGGCCGAGAACATGCTCCGCGCCCTGACGGACCGCACGGCTTGTCTCCTCCAGAACCACGGCACGATCACATACGGAAACACCCTCTCCGAGGCCTACGACCGCACGGCCCAACTGGAATGGATGTCCCGCGTCTGGCTGACGGCGTCCTCGGTCCCCGGCCTGTCGCCGACACTGCTCACCCGGGACCAGGTCGCGGAGGCGGGGGAGAAGCTCCGGGAGTACGGACAGCGGCGGCTTTGAGCGGGTTCGAGCGGGACGCTGGGGGAGCGCGGCAGCCGAGTGAGGGCTGTATCCGGTTCCCGACCGGAGACGTGCGCACATCACCCGAAACGCACGCCCACTGGCCCACGACCGGCTCCGCCGGGACACTGGAGCCGTGCGTGCAGTCAGAGCGGCAGTCGCGGCTGCCGGTGTCGCGTTCGCGGCCGGGGCGGCCGGTGTCGCCGCCGGCCGGCTGGCCAGTGACGCCGCGCTCAAGGCGCCACCGGGCCGCCCGCTGCCCACGGAACCCCGGCTGACCGTGCACGCCACCGCCGCGGGCCGGATCGCGCTGACCCGCGCCTTCGCCTCGCAGCGCCCCGGCACCTACGGCCTCACCGGCGACGACTCCCACGCGGTCGTCGGCGACGTACTGAACGGCCCCGCCCACTCCGCCGACACCGTCGTACGCCGCCTGGAGCGCGTCACCCACGGCACCCTGGAAGCGGGCGACCGGGTGTGGCTCACCCCGGCCCTGCACCGCGGCGACCCGGGCGGCGCCCTCGGCCTCGACCACACCGAGGTCGAGATCCCCGGCGAACTCGGCATCCTGCCCGCCTGGTTCGTGCCCGCGCCCCGCGACACCTGGGTCATCGCCGTGCACGGCCTCGGCACCACCCGCGAACACCCCATGAACATCATGGAGTTCCTGCACCGCCACCGCTTCCCGGTGCTCGCCCTCGCCTACCGGGGCGACCTCGGCGCACCACGCTCCCCGGACGGCCTGAACCACCTCGGCGAGACCGAGTGGCGCGACGTCGACGCGGCCGTCCGCCACGCGCTGAGCCACGGCGCCCGGCGGATCGTCCTGCACGGCTGGTCCACCGGCGCCACCATGGCCCTGCGCGCCGCCGAGCACTCCGCGCTGCGCGACCGCGTCACCGGCCTCGTCCTGGACTCGCCCGTCCTCGACTGGCCGGCCACCCTGCGCGCCCTCGCCACGGCCCGCCGCACCCCCGGCGCCCTGCTGCCCCTCGCGGTCCGCGCCGCCCAGGGCCGCGTCGAGGGTCTGCGCGGCGACTCCGACGACCAGACGGCCGTCCCGCCGCGGCTCAAGGCGCCGACCCTGATCTTCCACGGCCCGGACGACGTCGTCGCCCCCTGGGACGCCTCCCGCCGCCTCGCCGCGCTCCGCCCCCAGCAGATCTCCCTGCGGACCGTCCGGAACGCCCCGCACGGCGCCATGTGGAACGCCGACCCCGCCGCCTACGAAGAGGCCCTCCGCCGCTTCCTCACCCCGCTCATGTGAGTCCGGAGGTCACCTCCGCGCACGGTCGGCGGCGCTGTGGTGCTCACCCCGTCGACGGATAGGTACGTTCCATTCCGCTTCCGGCCCCACCACGGCGATCCGCACCCCGGACGAACCCTCGCACACCCCTCCCAACCACCCTCGTACTGCCCCTGTGGCGGCCCCTGTTCGGCCTTCCTCCCGCCCTCCTCCGGCCCCCGCCGAGCCTCCGGGGAACCCCGTGCGTTGGCCACCCCTGTCGCCCGCTGTGACATTCCGTTTGGGTTTTCGGACCGTCAACCGGAAGACTGCCCCCGTGACGTCCCGTAACCCGCGCGACTCCAGGCTCCGACTCGTCAGCCCGCGAACCCTGGCCGCCGCTCCCCGAGCAGCAGTGACCCAGCGCCGCAGACCGGCCCCCCGGCCGCCGGAGGGCACCCCGCCACCCGCGGAACTCGCCCGCATGGCCCGCGCCGGCCTGGCGGCCGCGGCCCGTGTCGCCCGCTGGGCCGACGCGGCCCTGCGCCCCGGCCGCGACAGCGCGAGCCCCGACGGCAAGGGCACCCTCTCCGAGGCGACCGCCGGCCGGGCCGCCGCCGAACTGGGGCTGACCCCGGATCAGGTCCGCCACGACTGGGACACGGCCCGACTGGCCGGCCTCGTCGAGGTGCACGGCGACAGCGCCCGTCCCGGCTGGCGACTGCGCGCCTGGAACCGCGACGACAGCGCCGTACTGCGCGGCTGGGTCGCCTTCTTCGACGCCTGGTCCATCGCCCACCCCGAGCCCGCGGACCGTGAGCCCGCCGCCGTCGCCGAGGTCGTCTCGGCGATGCCCCAGGTGCTCTCCTTCCTCCAGCTCTCCGCCGGCCCCGTCCCCGTGGAGCAGCTCCTCGACCTCCTCGAACAGCGGGTCACCGAACTGCGCACCGAGCGCTGCGAGATCCCCTACGTGCCGCAGCCCGAGCGAACAGCCGAGCCCGGCCCCGACGACACCCCGCTCGCCCCGCTCCTCGACTGGGCCCTCGACGCCCTCGCCTCCGTCGGAGCCCTCACCTGCGGCGACGGCCAGGCCACCCTCACCCCGCTCGGCAGCTGGGCGGTGTGGGTGAAGCTGGAGCAGATCTGCGTCGCCGCGCAGAGCCCCGCCGGGAACATCGAGGTGTCCGCCGAGGACATGCTCCGCGGCTGCGCCCAGCTCCGCCCGAACGCGGCCCGCGCCGAGTACCGCGCCTGGCTCGCCGCCCGTCCCGTCGGCGGCGCCGTCACCGAGCTCATCGCCGCCGCCCGCGGCGAGGACGCCCTCATCCGCGGCCTCGCCTTCGAGGCGCTGCGCGTCGTCGGCGCCCCCGCCGAGCCGGACGTCCGTGCCGTCGTCGACGAGACCCCGCTGCGCCCCTACGCGCTGCTGTGGCTCGCCGAGCACGACGGCGCCGACCCCGAGGACGCGCACGAGGTGCTCACCCGCGAGGAGGCCACCTGGCTCTGGGTGGACACCGCCGCGGCCGTCGCCGACCACGGCGAGGCCCCGCTCCTCGTACGGCATCTGGAGTCCGCCGTGCAGGCCACGGTCCCCGCGCTGCTCGACGAGGTCCGCGCGGTCGGGCACCCCCGCACCGTGCAGGTCCTGGTCGCCCTCGCCGCCGCCCACCCCGACCCGGCGCTCGCCAAGGCCGTCCGCAGGGCCGCCTTCCAGGTGCACACCGGAGGCAGCTGACCGGGGAACGCGGGGGAAGAGCCGGAGGCGACGGCGGCCGACGCGGCGCCCCGGCCCGGCGTCAGACCGCTATGTCCGGGGCGTACGTACCGAAGCTCCACACATTGCCCTCGACGTCCCGGGCCATGTAGTCCCGCGAGCCGTAGTCCTGGTCCGTCGGGGGCATCAGGATCTCCACGCCGTGCTCCACGGCCCGCCGGTGATGGGCGTCCACGTCGTCCACGACGATGTAGACGCCCGCGGGCCCGGCGCCCTTCATCGCGGTGTCGAACACACCGCCGCGGCCCTTGGAGCCGAGCATCACCGCGCCGTTGCCCTGCACCAGCTCCGCGTGCAGCACCGCGCCGTCCTCGTCCTCGTACACGGACAGTTCACTGAAGCCCAGCCCCTCCGTGAGCAGCTTGATGGCCGCCTTGGCGTCCGCGTACAACACCGTCGGATAGATACTCGGACGGCCCTCGCCCTTTCCCGCCATGCCGATCACGCCCTCTCCCCGGCCCGGAATCCCACCTGTCGCCCAGTCTCGCACCGGCCACCGACAACGCCATCCCGACCGCGAGACCCGACGGAACCGACACAGACCGGTGTCCGGCGCGGCGGTGACCGATACCACGTGAGGCCTTGCGGCCACGGCGGATAACCGCTTGCTGCCCCCAGTTAGAATTGGCCCATGGCCATTCTCCTCGCGCATTAGACGGCGGGAACGTCCTCAGCCGCCCGCCCGCCACCCAAGTCCGCCCTGGAGTCTGTCCGTGATCTCCGCCTCCGGTATCGAGCTGCGCGCCGGTGCCCGTGTCCTCATCGAGTCCGCCACCTTCCGCGTCGCCAAGGGCGACCGCATCGGCCTGGTCGGTCGCAACGGCGCCGGCAAGACCACCCTCACCAAGTGCCTGGCCGGTGAGGGCCTCCCGGCCGGCGGCACCATCACCCGCTCCGGCGAGGTCGGCTACCTCCCGCAGGACCCCCGCACCGGCGACCTCGACGTCCTCGCCCGCGACCGTGTTCTCTCCGCCCGCGGCCTCGACGTACTGATCCGCAAGATGCGCGAGAACGAACAGCGCATCGCCAACGGCCAGGGCTCCACCCGCGAGAAGGCCATGCGCCAGTACGAGCGGCAGGAGACGGAGTTCCTCACCAAGGGCGGATACGCCGCCGAGGCCGAGGCCGCCACCATCGCCGCCGCGCTGAACCTCCCCGACCGGGTGCTCGGACAGCCGCTGCACACGCTCTCCGGCGGTCAGCGCCGCCGTATCGAGCTGGCCCGGATCCTGTTCTCCGACGCCGACACCCTGCTGCTCGACGAGCCGACGAACCACCTCGACGCCGACTCGATCGTCTGGCTGCGCGACTACCTCAAGACCTACCGCGGCGGCTTCATCGTGATCTCCCACGATGTCGACCTGGTCGAGACGGTCGTCAACAAGGTGTTCTACCTGGACGCCAACCGCGCCCAGATCGACGTCTACAACATGGGCTGGAAGCTCTACCAGCAGCAGCGCGAGGCCGACGAGAAGCGCCGCAAGCGCGAGCGGCAGAACGCCGAGAAGAAGGCCGCCGCGCTGCACTCGCAGGCCGACAAGATGCGCGCCAAGGCCACCAAGACCGTCGCCGCGCAGAACATGGCCAAGCGCGCCGACCGGCTCCTCGCCGGCCTCGACGCGGTACGGGTCTCCGACAAGGTCGCCAAGCTGCGCTTCCCCGATCCCGCGCCCTGCGGCAAGACCCCGCTCACCGCCGAAGGCCTGTCGAAGTCGTACGGCTCGCTGGAGATCTTCACCGACGTCGACCTGGCCATCGACAAGGGCTCCCGCGTCGTCATCCTCGGCCTCAACGGCGCCGGCAAGACCACCCTCCTGCGCCTCCTCGGCGGCGTCGAGAAGCCCGACACCGGCGAGGTGATCGAGGGCCACGGCCTCAAGCTCGGCTACTACGCACAGGAGCACGAGACCCTCGACCCGGAGCGCACGGTCCTGGAGAACATGCGCTCCGCCTCCCCCGACCTGGACCTGGTCGAGATCCGCAAGACGCTCGGCTCGTTCCTGTTCTCCGGCGACGACGTCGACAAGCCGGCCGGGGTCCTCTCCGGCGGCGAGAAGACCCGTCTCGCGCTCGCGACCCTCGTGGTGTCCTCCGCGAACGTCCTCCTCCTCGACGAGCCGACGAACAACCTCGACCCGGCCAGCCGCGAGGAGATCCTCGGCGCGCTGCGCACCTACAAGGGCGCGGTCGTCCTCGTCACCCACGACGAGGGCGCGGTCGAGGCGCTCCAGCCGGAGCGGATCATCCTGCTGCCGGACGGCGTCGAGGACCTGTGGGGCGCGGACTACGCGGATCTCGTCGCACTCGCCTGATCGAACCGTCGATCAACTGCCTGGCAGGGGTTGATCAACTGCGGCTGGATCATTCGGCCCATCGGTGATCCATCATCTGTGTGAGATCTCCTCGTACCGAGGTGTGTCCTACATCGATTTCACGGCCGAGCCCTTCTGTACTGAGGGCTCGGCCGTCGTGCGTCCCTGACCTGCCACTTCATGGATCCACTCGTTCGGCCGTACGGACGACTCCGGGCGGAATGACAGGTTCCACTCGTGGGGACGCACTCCTGTCGTCAAAACCTTGTCTCACGGACCTTGCCGAATGGGTGGCCAACCCGCCCCGGAGGGGTGATCATGAGGAGACCAGAGCGCACTTCCCATGAGGAGGCACGGGTGGCCGAGACTCTGAAGAAGGGCAGCCGGGTGACCGGCGCCGCGCGCGACAAGCTCGCGGCAGACCTGAAGAAGAAGTACGACTCCGGTGCGAGCATTCGGGCGCTGGCCGAGGAAACCGGCCGCTCGTATGGCTTCGTACACCGGATGCTCAGCGAGTCGGGCGTCACGCTTCGAGGGCGTGGCGGAGCGACGCGGGGCAAGAAGGCCGCCTCGTCCTGACTCCGGGCGGCCCATCGGCTTCGATGGTGGCCACCCGGTCGGTCGTCTGATCGGCCGGGTGGTTACTGTGCAGTCACTTAGCATCGTTCCATCGCTCTGCTGACCGCACTCACCGGAGGCGCCCCATGGCTTCGCTCGAACCGCTGCTCGACCAGGACGGCGTTCGGCTCACCGTCGACGATGCGCTCGGCACGGTGACGCTGACCAACCCGGCCAAGCGCAACGCGCAGAGCCCCGCTCTGTGGCGCGCGCTCACCGAGGCCGGGCGGGCACTGCCGGGCTCCGTCCGTGTGGTCGTGCTGCGTGCCGAGGGCAAGTCGTTCTCCGCCGGGCTCGACCGGCAGATGTTCACGCCCGAGGGGATCGAGGGCGAGCCGTCCTTGATCGACCTCGCGCGCCAGGACGACGCCGAACTCGACATGACCATCGCCGCGTACCAGGAGGCGTTCACCTGGTGGCGCCGTAACGACCTCGTGTCCATCGCCGCCGTGCAGGGCCACGCCGTCGGTGCGGGCTTCCAGCTCGCGCTCGCCTGTGACCTGCGGGTCGTCGCGGACGACGTGCAGTTCGCCATGCTCGAGACCAGCCTCGGACTCGTTCCCGACCTCACCGGCACACATCCGCTGGTGAGCCTCGTCGGGTACGCCCGCGCGCTGGAGATCTGCGCGACCGGACGCTTCGTCCAGGCCGCGGAGGCCGAGCGCATCGGGCTCGCGAACCTCGCCGTGCCCGGGGACCAACTCGACGCCGCTGTGAAGGACTTGGCGTCGGCGCTCGTGGCCGCGCCACGGGACGCGGTCATCGAGACCAAGGCGCTGCTGCGCGGTGCCCAGAGCCGTGGGTACGACGAGCAGCGGGCGGCCGAGCGTGCCGCGCAGGCCCGGCGGCTGCGAGACCTCGCGGGCGTGGGGGAGTAGGCAGGGTCGAGCGGCCCCTGTACGGGCGGGGCGGTCAGTCGACGGCGGTGACGAGCACGGCCACCGAAGGGTGGTCCGGCAGGGCGTTCCCCACCGCGTGGCGGACTCGGCGTGCCACTTCCAGAGCCGGCATGCCCTCCGTCGCCGTCACCGCGAGCTCCACCCGCACATGACGTCTGGGCAGCGCGGGCCCCGTAACGAGGTGGACCGCGCGGCCCGGGTCGCCCAGAGCACCGGTCAGCCGGGTGACACCGGGGACCGACAGCGCGGCGGCGGCCACGCGCGACTCCTCGTCGTCGCCGGGCGGGGGTGGCCCGGCCGTACGGGCTTCCTCGGAGGTGGGCTGCCCGGGGGCGTCGTCCGCCTCCAGCAGGCCCGTCACCCGGAGGTCCACGTCCGTCACCCTCAGTCCGAGGCGTAGCCGCGCGGTCGTGGCCAGCGCCGCGCGCAGCCGGGCGGCCGTCGCGGGCAGGGACTCCGCGTCCGGGGCCACCGAGGCGAGCAAATCGGCGGTGACACGGAGCGGGCCCGGTGGGAGCGCGCTCGGCGGGGGCGGCACGGCGGCCTCGTACGACTGGTGCGCGTCGATGAGAGCGATGCGCAGTCCGCCCAGGCGAACCCCCCGCACCGAACGGGCCGCCCGGCGCAGTACCGCGTCGGCCGCCTCCTCCGTGATCCACGCGCCGTCGCGTGCGCCGCCCAGCGGGAGCACCCTGCCCAGCCCGAGCTGCTGTCGTACGGCCTTCGTCCACGCGTCCGCGGTCATTGCTCCAGCCTGCCGCATCTCTGGAGCATATGGGGACAAACCCGCCTAGTCTGGGCAAAGAAGGATGGCCGGAAGGGACGACCGGAAGGGACGAGCGACATGACCGAGACGACGGAGCAGGGCCGGACGGACAGCTCCGATCTGATGAAGGAGTCGTCGCAGAGCGGGCGCAAGGCCACCAGGCGTGGTGGCGGCGACCCGGCCACCCGGGGGCGTACCACCATCGCCGACGGTGTCGTCGAGAAGATCGCCGGGCTCGCCGCACGGGACGTGGTGGGCGTGCACGCCATGGGCAGCGGACTCTCACGGACCTTCGGGGCCGTGCGCGACAGGGTCCCCGGCGGATCGAAATCCGTCACGCGGGGTGTGAAGGCCGAGGTCGGCGAGGTGCAGACCGCGCTGGACCTGGAGATCGTCGTCGACTACGGGGTGTCCATCTCCGATGTCGCCCAATCCGTCCGCGAGAACGTCATCGCGGCCGTCGAGCGCATGACGGGGCTGGAGGTCGTCGAGGTCAACATCGCCGTCAGCGATGTGAAGCTGCCGGACGAGGAGGACGAGGAGTCGGAGTCCCGCCTCCAGTAGATCGGAACGCCCATAGTCTGAACCTAGGAGCACTGCATGAGCTTGGCCGTGGTCGGCTTGATCGCCGGCATGGCGCTGGCCTTCGCCGGGTACTTCGGCGGATTCGGTGCCTTTCTGCTGGTCGCCGCACTCGGTGCCGTCGGCTTCGTCGCCGGCCGGTTCCTGGAAGGGGACCTGGAGCTGGGCGACTTCTTCCGCCCGCGTGACGACCGGCGCCGATGAACCGGGTTCCGCCGGTGACCCGGGTCTCGCTCGTGAAACAGGTCGTCGTGGCGCCCGGCGAGCGCGGGAGCACCCGGATCACCGACCGGGTCGTCACCAAGATCGCCGCACAGGCGGCGCGCGAGGCACTGGAAGCACCCGCGCCCGACTCCGCGCCCCCGCACGCCACCGTCCTCGTCCATTTCGAGACGGCGCGCGTCCGCGTCAGCCTCGAACTCCCCTACCCCTCCGACATCGGTGGCCAATGCGCTGCCGTGCGTCGCCGTGTCGCCCAGCGGGTAGGGACGTTGGCGGGAATGGACGTATCGGAGGTGGCCGTCCAGGTGGAGCGGCTGCACCTGGTGCACGCACACGACGCGGCACAGGGGAGGACGCGATGAGCGAACCCCACGACCCCGAGAGCACCACGCGACGCATGCCCGTCATCGAGAAGACCGACGAGGCGGACGACACCACCGGCATCGGTGAGAAGGCGGCCGGCGCCGGGCTCGACCAGTCCGCCTCGGCCGCCGCCTACCACCCGCCGCCCACCCTGGAAGGCGGCGACGGCGACGAGCGGCGCTTCTGGTCCGCGCGCCGTGTCCCCGCCGGAATCCTCGCCGTGCTGCTCCTCCTCGGCACCGGCTTCTTCCTCTACGACATCGTCGCCGTCCGCGCCGGTCGGTCCGCCATGGCCTGGCGCAGGTCGCTGGCCCGGCAGCTCGCCGAGCGGCCCCTCGACGACACTTGGGTGCTCGTCGGCGCCGGGGTCGCCGTCGCCCTCGGCCTCTGGCTGCTGGTCCTCGCCCTGACGCCGGGGCTCCGCGACGTCCTGCCCATGCGGCGCGTCCACACCGACGTACGGGCCGGGCTGCACCGGGGCGCCGCAGCGCTGGCCCTGCGCGACCGGGCCATGGAGGTCGCGGGCGTGCGGTCCGTACGGGTCCGGGCGGGCCGCAAGCGGGTCGACGTCCGCGCGGTCGCGCACTTCCGTGAACTCGACGATGTACGGGCGGACCTGGACGTCGCGCTCGCCGACGGCATCCGGGGGCTCGGCCTCGCCAGGCCGCCCTCCCTGTCGGTGCATGTGCGGCGTCCCGGCCGGAAGGGGTGAGGCGAACGTGCTGAGGATCGTCAACCGGGTGCTGCTCGGGTTCGTCGGGCTCGTGCTGGTGGCGCTGGGCGGGGCCGTGCTCGCCGTTGGACTGGGGCTTCGACCGCCCTCGTGGTGGCTGCACGACGGACGGCACGACGTGCTGCTCAGCCAGGCGGAACGGGCCCGGTGGCGGGACGACGGCTGGTGGTGGCCGACCGTCATCGCCCTACTCGCGGCCCTGCTCCTCCTCGCCCTGTGGTGGCTGGTCGCGGTGGTGCGCCGCCACCGTCTCGCCGAGGTGCTCGTCGACACCGGCGACGGCGAGGGCGCGCTGCTGCGGGGCCGGGCACTGGAGGCCGTACTGGCCACGGAGACGACACAACTGGACGGCGTCGAACGCTCCCGGACCCGTCTGACCGGCCGCCGCAGCGCCCCCGAGGCGAGGGTACGGCTGTTGCTGCAGCCGCATGTCGACCCCGGGGAGGCACTGCGTCGGCTGACGACGGAGGCGGTGGCGCATGCGAGGGATTCGGCGGGGTTGGCGTCGCTTCCGACGGAGGTACGGCTCCGGGAGGCCAAGCACCGTGCGGAGAGGGTGAGTTGAGGGGCGCGGGGCTGCCTGCGTCCGTTTGCGGCTCCGCCGCGTGGGCGCGAGCAATCCACCACAACCCGCAGCGGAACGACGCCTCTCAGAACCCGTGCCGCATGCCCCCGTCCACCGGCACCATCAACCCCGTCAGATACGACGCGGCCGGAGACAGCAAGAACGCCGCCACCCGCCCGAACTCCTCCGGCGCCCCGTACCGCCGCAACGGAATCCGCGACTCATGAGCCGCCCTGGTCGCCTCAGGGTCGGCGGACATCCCGTCCAGTTCACGCACCCGATCCGTGTCGATGCGGGCGGGGAGCAGCCCGACCACCCGGATGCCACGCGGACCCAACTCGTCGGACAGCGACTTGGCGAAGCCCGCCAGCCCCGGGCGCAGCCCGTTAGAGATCGTCAGCCCCGGAATCGGCTCGTGCACCGACCCGGACAGGACGAACCCGATCACGCCCCCCTCGGAGAGCTCCGCGGCAGCGGCCCGCGCCAGGCGCACCGCACCCAGGAACACCGACTCGAACGCGGTGGTCCACTGCTCGTCCGTGTTGTCGGCGACGAACCCCGGCGCCGGCCCGCCCACGCTGACCAGGATGCCGTCGAAGCCCCCGAAGTGCTCGCGGGCGGCGGCGATCAGCCGGGCGGCGGCCTCCGGGTCGGCGTTGTCGGCGGCCACACCCACCGCGTTCGGCCCGAGCGCGGCGGCCTCCGCGGTGGCGCTCTCCTCCCCGCGGCCCGTGACGATCACCTTCGCGCCGTCGTCGACGAGTTGCCGCGCGGCCGCGTTGCCCAGTCCGCGGGTCGCGCCGGTGACGATGTAGACACGGTCCTTCAGCCCAAGATCCATGGCTCCTATCCTGCCTCCTCCGTACCGAACAGGGCGAGGGCGGTCCCCACCAGCCCCACATGGCTGAACGCCTGCGGGAAGTTCCCGAGCTGCCGGCCCGCGACCGGGTCGTACTCCTCGGCGAGCAGCCCCACGTCGTTGGTCAGCCCGACCAGCCGCTCGAACAACTCCCGCGCCTCCTCCGTGCGGCCGGTCATGTGCAACGCGTCCGCCAGCCAGAACGAGCAGACGAGGAACGTCCCTTCGCTGCCCGGGAGGCCGTCGACGGCGGCGACGGTCACGGGGGCGGAGCTGTACCGCCGCACGAACCCTTCGTGGCTCAGCTCCTCCCGGATCGCGTCGACCGTGCCGATGACGCGGTGGTCGTCCGGTGGCAGGAAGCCCACTTGGGGGATGAGCAGCAGCGCGGCGTCGAGTTCGGGGGAGCCGTACGACTGGGTGAAGGTGTTGCGGACGGGGTCGTAGGCGCGGGCGCACACCTCCTGGTGGATCTCCTCGCGCAGGGCGCGCCAGCCGTCGAGGTCGCCGTGGAGCAGCGGGGTGTGTTCCAGGGTGCGCACGGCGCGGTCGGCGGCGACCCAGGACATCACCTTGGAGTGGGTGAAGTGGCGGCGCGGGCCGCGCACCTCCCACAGGCCCTCGTCCGGCTGCCGCCAGGCCGACCGCAGGAAGTCCAGCAGGGCGCGCTGCATCCGCCACATGTGCGGCTTGTGGGGCAGGCCCGCACGCCGGGACAGGAAGAGGGAGTCGGCGACCTCGCCGTACACGTCGAGCTGCCGCTGATGTACGGCGGCGTTGCCGATCCGGACCGGGCGGGAGCCCTCGTAGCCGGACAGCCACGGCAGTTCGAACTCGGGGATGCGGCGCTCGCCGGAGAGGCCGTACATGATCTGGAGGTCGGCAGGGTCGCCCGCGACCGCGCGCAGCAGCCAGTCGCGCCAGGCCTCGGCCTCCTCGTGGTAGCCGCAGGAGAGCAGGGCGTTGAGGGTGAGGGTGGAGTCGCGCAGCCAGCAGTGGCGGTAGTCCCAGTTGCGGACGCCGCCGATCTCCTCGGGGAGCGAGGTGGTGGGGGCGGCGACGATGCCGCCGGTGGGGGCGTAGGTGAGGGCCTTGAGGGTGATCAGGGAGCGGACGACCGCGTCCCGGTGCGGGCCGTCGTACCGGCAGCGGGCCGCCCACGCCCGCCAGTCGGCGAGGCTCGCGGCCAGCGCCTCGTGCGGGTCGATGAGGCGGGGGCGGGGCTCGTGGGAGGGGTGCCAGGTGAGGACGAACGCGACCTTCTCGCCCGGCGCCACGGTGAACTCGGAGTGCGTGGCGCGGTCCTTGCCCCAGGTGCGTACGAGGGGTTCGCTGCGCAGCCAGGCCGAGTCCGGGCCCGCGACGGCCACGCGGTGGTCGTCGGCCTTGCGCATCCAGGGGACGACCGAGCCGTGGTCGAAGCGGAGGCGGAGAGTGCTGCGGACGGTGACCCGGCCGGTCAGGCCCTCGACGACGCGTACGACGTCGGGGGCGCGGTCGCGTTGGGGCATCAGGTCGGTGACGCGGATCGTGCCCTCGGCCGTCTCCCACTCGGTGTCGAGGACGAGGGAGTCGTGGCGGTACGCGCGGTGGGCGCAGGTGTCGGCGTCCTTGGGGGCGATGCGCCAGTTGCCGTTGTCCTTGTCGCCGAGTAGGGCCGCGAAGCAGGCGGGTGAGTCGAAGCGGGGGAGGCAGAGCCAGTCGATGGATCCGTGCCGGCTCACCAGGGCGGCGGTCTGGTGGTCGCCGATCAGGGCGTAGTCCTCGATGTGGGGATGCACGGGGGACGGGTTCCCTGGGCGGGGGCTGATCAGTCAGGTGGGATGGCGGGATGGCCCCACCGCGCCCACCCGTGCCGCCCCAGCGGCACGATTGCCCGCGGGTGGGGCAGCTGCTCAGCCCGGTCCCGTCCCCGCCGTCGTGCCGCCCGTTCCCGAGAAGATGACTCCCGGGTCGGACGGGGCCTGGTTGAGGACCCAGAGGCCGATCAGGGTGGCCAGGGCGAAGACGGTCAGGATGAGGACGGCGAGGACGAGGCGGCGGCGGCGTTCCCGGCGGAGCCAGTCGCCGCGGGCCGTGCGGTAGGCGTCGGGGGCCGCGTGGACGCCGCCGGCCAGCGCGGCGAGTGCCTCGGCCAGCTCGCGCTCGGTGCGGTCCTGGCCGGTGTCGTTGCCGGTCGTGTCGTTCATCGCCGGGCCTCCATCGCCTGGGTCAGGGCGGCGAGGCCGCGTGCGGTGTGGGTCTTGACCGAGCCGCAGGAGATGCCCATCGCGGCCGCGATCTCGACCTCCTTCAGCCCGAGCCAGTGGCGCAGTACGAGCGCCTCCCGCTGCCGGGCGGGCAACTGCTGGAGCGCGGTGATCAGCACCCGCTGGTCGTCGTGGAGCAGGGCGGTGCTCTCGGCGGAGGCGACCAGCTCCTCCGGCGGGGTCTCCACATGCCTGCGGGCGACCTGGAGGTGCCGTATCCGCATCCGGGTGAGGTTGCAGACCGTGGAGCGCAGGTACGCCTCCGCGGCCTCGGCGTCCCGCAGCCGCCGCCACTTGCGGTAGATCTGGTAGTACGCCTCGGCCACCACGTTCTCGGGGTCGTCGGCGCCCAGCAGCACCGCGAGTCGCAGCATCGAGGAGTAGTGCAGCTCGAACAGACGGGCGACACCGGCCTCGCGCTCCACGTCGGCGGGATCGCCGAGGGCGCCCGGCGGCAGTGCGGGGTTCGAAACCAGCGCGGGGCCGGGGATCAGTGGCTCGGCGGCGGTCGGAGCCGGTATCCGGCCCAGTGACTCGGCGGCGGTCACGGGTGCCGAAGCCGCCGGGGGCACCGGCATACGCATGTGCTGTCTGCGTCTCACGGTTTGCTCGCTCCCGTCTCGGGGCGCCGCCTGACGGTCAGGCGGGACGGTAGGTCGGTCACGTCGGCGCCGCGCGGGACGCCGAGCCGTTCGAGGACCGTGGTGCCGATCACGGCCACGGTCAGATTCAGCAGGAGGGCCACCAGCCCGGCGTAGACCTCCAGCGAACCGCCGCCCAGGAGCACGATGGACGAGAAGCCCTCGCGCACCACCAGGAACGTGCCCGCCGCCATGCCCACACCCCATCCGGCGAGCAGCGCCCGTGGATGGAGCCGCCCGGTGTACAGGCCGACCGCGACGGCCGGGAAGATCTGCAGGATCCACACCCCGCCGAGGAGCTGGAGGTTGATGGCGTCCTGGTCGCGCAGCCCGAACACGAACGCCACCGCCCCCACCTTCGCGGTCAGCGACACCGCCTTGGCGATACGCACCTGCCGCTTCGGTGTGGCCGTGGGCTGGAAGTACTCGACGTACACATTGCGGACGAAGCCGGTGGCTGCCGCGATCGACATCACCGCCGCCGGGATCAGCGCGCCCACGGTGATCGCGCCGAACACCAGTCCGGCCAGCGGCCCCGGCATCAGCCGGTCCACCAGCATCGGTACGGCCGCCTCCGCGCCTCCCTCGGGCGCCCGTACCCCGGCCGCGAGTGCCGCGACGCCGAGGAAACCGAAGAGGGCCAGGAGTCCCGTCCAGGCGGGCAGCGCCACGGCGACCTTGCGGACCGTGCGCGGCCCGTCGGCGGCGAACCCGGCGGTGAGCACATGCGGGTACATCATCAGGGCCAGCGCCGAACCGAGCGCGAGGGTGGCGTAGGCGGGCTGCTGCTCGGGGGCCAGCAGCAGTGCGGACTGTTCGACTCCGGTTCCGCCGAGCCGACGGGCCGCTCCTTCGAAGACCGCGCCCGGGCCGCCGAACCGTTCGAGGACCAGCCAGCACACGGCGGTCAGCGACACGAACACGGCCACCGCCTTCAGCGCCGAGATCACGGCGGGCGCCCGCAGCCCGTGCCGGTACGTCGCCACCGCGAGCCCCGCGAACAGCGCGACCATCACCAGATCACCGGCCGCGCCCTGCGGGTACACGCCCCCGGCCGTCAGCACCGCCCTTATCCCGAGCAGCTGCAACGCCAGATACGGCATCGTCGCGAGGATCCCGGTCAGCGCCACCACCAGGGCGAGCGGCGCCGAACCGTACCGGCCGCGCACGAAGTCCCCGGCCGTCACGTACCCGTGCCGCTGGGCGACCTCCCACAGCCGGGTCAGCAGTACGAAGGCCAGCGGGCAGACGAGCACCGCGTACGGCACCGCGAAGAAGGCGGGCGCCCCGCTGCCGTACGCCAGTCCGGGCACGGCGGTGAAGGTGTACGCGGTGAAGATCGTGCCGCCGAGCAGCAGCCAGGTCCATACCGGGCCGAGGCTGCGGTCGGCCAGCGCCCAGCTCTCCAGGGAAGGCAGTCGGTCGCTGGGACGCAGCCGGCGCGCGGTGACGGCCAGCAGCGACGCTCCGCCGATCACGGCGAGAAACGTCGCGGTCATGGCAGCGTCCGCCATGGGTCACCGTCCTTGGTGTGCCTGGGCCCTCGCGTGTTGGTTGCGCGGGTGGCCTGTTCGGAGGACACGAATCGGCGGGAAATCTTCTGGAAATTCGCTGTCAACCGGATCCGGCGGGTGGGCAACTCTTGCACAGACCCACAGCGATCGGGAGAGGAGCACAGCCCATGGCACGCAACGGTCACCAGCGGCTACGGCGCGTCGCGATCGCCGTACTGCTCCTCGCGCCCGCCGCGGGACTGCTCTGGGTCCCCTGGTACGCCGGTGCCGAGCCACGGCTCGCGGGCACGCCGTTCTTCTACTGGTACCAGCTCGCCTGGGTCCCGGGATGCGGCCTCTGCCTGCTCGCCGCGTACGCGCTGACGGACCGGCACCGTCACCGCGACCGACATCACCGTCGCTGAGCCGTACCTCCCTTCTCCGCAGCACCCCTGCAGCACCCTGCTTTGCACATCCGTTGAGGTCAGGAGCCGCCATGCCCACATCAGCCATGCCCGAATCCGGTCGCGAGGCGCCGGAAAAGTCGCGAATATCAGCTAAATCGATCGCGATCTGGATCGCCGTCGCAATCGTCGCCACGATCGGCTGGGCCGTGCTCGCCCTGTCCCGGGGCGAGGAGATCTCGGCCGTCTGGCTGGTCGTTGCGGCCCTCGGCTCGTACGCGATCGCCTACCGCTTCTACTCGCGGTTCATCGCCCGCCGGGTCCTCCGGGTCGACGACACCCGGGCCACCCCGGCCGAACGCCTGGAGGACGGGGTCGACTACCACCCCACCGACAAGCGGGTGCTTCTCGGCCACCACTTCGCGGCCATCGCTGGTGCCGGACCGCTGGTCGGCCCGGTCCTCGCCGCGCAGATGGGCTATCTGCCGGGCACGATCTGGATCATCGCGGGCGTGATCTTCGGCGGCGCGGTGCAGGACATGGTCGTCCTGTTCCTCTCCATGCGCAGGGACGGCAAGAGCCTCGGCCAGATGGCCAGGGACGAGATCGGCAAGGTGGGCGGTGCCGCCGCGCTGATCGGCGTCTTCGCCATCATGATCATCCTGCTCGCGGTGCTCGCGATGGTCGTCGTCAACGCGCTCGCCGAGTCCGCGTGGGGCACCTTCTCGGTCACCATGACCATCCCGATCGCCCTCTTCATGGGCTTCTACCTGCGCTACCGGCGACCCGGCCGGGTCGTCGAGACCAGCTTCATCGGTGTGGCCCTGCTGCTGCTCGCCATCCTCGGCGGCGGCTGGATCCAGAACTCCTCGCTCGCCGAGTACTTCGTCTGGAGCCCCGAGACCCTGGTCTTCTGCCTGGTCGGCTACGGCTTCGTCGCCTCCGTGCTCCCCGTGTGGATGCTGCTGGCCCCCCGCGACTACCTGTCGACCTTCATGAAGGTCGGCACCATCGCCCTCATGGCCGTCGGCGTCGCCATCGCCGCCCCCCACCTCAAGGCCGAGTCGGTCACCGACTTCGCCACCAACGGCGCCGGACCGGTCTTCGCCGGGTCCCTCTTCCCCTTCCTGTTCATCACCATCGCCTGCGGCGCCCTGTCCGGCTTCCACGCCCTGGTCTCCTCCGGCACCACCCCGAAGCTGATCCAGAAGGAGTCCCAGGTCCGGCTGATCGGCTACGGCTCCATGCTCACGGAGTCCTTCGTCGCCGTCATGGCACTGATCGCCGCCTGTGTCCTCGAACCCGGCCTGTACTACGCGATGAACTCACCCGTAGCCCTGCTCGGCCCGACCGTGGAGAGCGCGTCGGAGGCGGTCAGGAACCTCGGCTTCACCATCACCCCGGACCAGCTCACCGCCGCGGCCAAGGCCGTCGAGGAGCAGTCGCTCGTCGGCCGTTCCGGTGGCGCTCCCACCCTGGCCGTGGGCATGTCGGAGATCTTCTCCGGGGTGTTCGGCGGCGCCGGGATGAAGGCCTTCTGGTACCACTTCGCGATCATGTTCGAGGCCCTGTTCATCCTCACCACGGTGGACGCCGGCACCCGCGTCGGCCGCTTCATGCTCCAGGACATGCTGGGCAACGTCTGGAAGCCCATCGGCCGCGTCACCTGGAAGCCGGGCATCTGGATCACCAGCGCCATCGTCGTCGGCGCCTGGGGCTACTTCCTCTACGCCGGTGTCACCGACCCGCTGGGCGGCATCAAGCAGCTGTTCCCGCTCTTCGGCATCGCCAACCAGCTGCTCGCCGCGGTCGCCCTCGCCGTCACCACCACCGTGCTGATCAAGTCCGGCAAGCTGCGCTGGGCCTGGGTCACCGGCGTCCCGCTGGCCTGGGACGTGGCCGTCACCTTCACCGCCGGCTGGCAGAAGCTCTTCTCCGACGACCCGAGGATCGGCTTCTTCGCCCTGCGGGACAAGTACGCCGAGGCCATCGACAAGGGCCGGCTCCTGCCGGGCGCCACGAACATGGACGACATGCACACGATCGTGCTCAACAACACGGTCGACGGCGTGATCATGGCGATCTTCCTGCTGCTGGTCCTCACGGTCCTGGCCAACTGCGCCGTGGTCTGCGTCCGCGCCGTACGCTCCCCGGTCCCGCTGCCGACGACCGAGGCGGCCTACGTCGAGTCCCGCATCGACGTTCCGGAGCGGTCGGGCGAGGAGCTGGTGGGAGCCCGCCGATGACGGCCAGGACCGCCCGGCACTGGGTGCGGACCGTGCGCTGGTACCTGCGGGAGCTGACCGGGGAGGCGGAGTACGACCGCTACTGCGAGCGGCACCGCCGCCGGCACCCACAGGCACCGGTGCCGACACGACGGGAGTACGACGCGATGCGGACCTCATACAGGGAGGCCCACCCGGAGGGCCGCTGCTGCTGACGCACCCGGAGGTGGGGCAGCCGGGCCGCCGGCCCGGCTGCCCGTCGTAGCTGCGGGCGTTCGTGCCGCTGGGGCGGCACCCGTCCCGCAGAGAGCGGTACCCGGCAAGCGCCGGTGAGCGAAACCAGCCCAGCCCAGCCCAGCCCCGGCGCCGGGCGCCTTCCAAGGCCCCGGCGCCCACCCCTCACCACCCCCGACCCGACCGGATCCAGAGATGCTGAGACGTAGACCCTCCCTCCTGATCCGCCCCGAACTCGACGACGACCGCCTGCACACGACCCTGACCGACCTCCGCCCCGCCCAGCAGCTCCACGGCCTCGGCGCGGGCCGCACCCGCCCCCTCTGGGAACCGGTGGCCGACCTGCTGCGGGCGACGGGCCGCGACTGGGACCGCAGGGCGCACCGGATCACCGTCCTGGCCCACACCCTCCCCGCCGCGGTCTCCCAGCGATGGGTCACCGAACGCCCGGCCGACGGCGACGCCCTCGTGCTCCGGGCCTGCGTCGAGACGGACCGTGCGCCGGCCGGCGACCACGCCGCCGTCCGCCGCGCCGAACACACCTGCCTCCGCGCTGCCGAGGGCTGCCCCGAGGACCCCACCCCCTGGCTGGCGCTGCTGTCCCTGATGTACACCTGCGCCGTACCCGTCAAGGACGCCGTGCCCGTGTGGACGGAGGCCGTCAACCGGGCACCCTGGCTCCGGGCGTCGTACCACCGGCTGCTGCGGTACCTGTCGCCGCGCGGGCACGGCACGGTCCCCGACATGATGGACTTCGCCTGGCAGGCCGCCGCCCGCGCCCCGCACGGCTCACCGCTCGCCCTGCTCCCCGTGGCGGCCCGCGTCGAACTCATGGCGCATCGCGGGGCGGAGACGCCCTTCGAAACCCTCGGTTCGGGCGGCAACTGGAACGAGCCCCGAGCGGTCCAAGAGCTCGACCTGGCCCTCGAGAACTGGTTCGACGCCCGCGCCGTTCCTCACGCCGAAGCCGTCACCGACCTCAACGTCCTCGCCTTCGCCCTGACCCGCGCCCACCGCCCGGACGAGGCCGCCCCCGTCTTCCAGCGACTCGGCCGCCATATGACCCGCCACCCGTGGGACCTGCTGCCCGACCCTGAACGCACGTTCGCCTACTGGCGGGACAGATCGAACGGCCGCCGCGGGACATGAGGCGGGCTACGCCGGAGTGGGCGCGGCCTCCTTCTCCTCCGCCGCGTCCTCCGCGGCGGCCGCCTCCGCACGGTCGCGGGCCTCGCGGCGGACGAGGAACACCCAGCCGACGGGGACGCCCAGGGCGAAGAGCCACCACTGAAGGGCGTACGCGTAGTTCAGCGCGGCGTTCTCGTCGCCGGGGCTGCCGAGCTGTTCCGGGGTGTCGCCCTTAGGCTCGGGCGCCGTCTGCGCGAGGTAGCCGCCGAGCACCCGGAGGCCGAGGCGCTTCGCCTCCTGCGCGCTGTCGATCAGCATGATCTGCCGGTCCGGCAGCCCCTGGAGGTCCTTGATGCCGCTCGCCTCGGTCGTCTCGTCGGGCATCAGCCGCCCGGTGACGGTGACCTCGCCGCGCGGCGGCGCGGGGATCCTGGGGAACGAGGTCTCGCCCAGACCACCCGACGGGATCCAGCCCCGGTTGACGAGCAGGACCTTGCCGTCGTCGAGCACGAACGGGGTCAGGACGTGGAAGCCCACCTCGTCGTCGGCGTTGGTGCGGCGCCGGACGACGACCTCGTCGTCGGTGTCGAAGCGGCCCTTCGCGGTCACCGTGCGATAGCGCTCGGCGCTGGTGACGGTGTGCCCGGGGGAGGTCAGCCGCTCCACGGGCACCGGCTTCGCGGCCAGCGCGTCGGCGACGAGCTGGTTGCGCGCACTGCGCTCCTCGTAGCGATGCATCTGCCAGATGCCCAGCCTGACCATCGTCGGGATCAGGATGAGCGAGAGCAGCGTGAGGATCACCCACTGCCGGGACACCAGGAAGCGGTACACCCCACGACCGTACCTCCGGCCTGTGGGGTGCTTCGCGGCGGGTACCGGGTCGGGCTCCTCGGACGCTGCCGACCTCCTCAGACGCTGTCGACGATCTCCGCCTTCCCCTCCGCCCGCGCGCAGTGGGCACCGCAGTACCAGTGGCCCTCGACCTCGACGCCCTGGCCGATGATCTGGACGCGACAGTGCTCGCAGATGGGGGCCATGCGGTGGATCGCGCAGGAGAAGCAGTCGAAGACATGCACCGCGCCCTGCGCGTGCACCTCGAACGTCATGCCGTAGTCATTGCCACATACTTCGCATCTCGCCATGCGCCACAGGGTGGGCCGTCACCGCCGCGCGGGCGAGCGGGCGGTGGGCGAGTCGCGCGGCAATCACCCGTCCGTACGGGTCATCCGTCCGTGCGGGTCGTCCGTCCGTGCGGGTCATCCGTCCGTGCGGGTCATCCGTCCGTACGGGTCGTCCGTCGTGCGGGTCGTCCGTCGTGCGGGCCGCCCGACGTACGGATCATCCGTCGGCGGGCTCCACATCGCGCAGCAGCTGTCCGAAGGCGGCCTCGTCGATCACGGGGGTGCCGTACTGCCGGGCTTTGACCACCTTCGACGTGCCCGAGTCCGGGTCGTTGGTGACGAGGAGGCTGGTCACCCGGGACAGGCTCGTCGCCACATGCAGGCCCGCCTCCACCGCCCGGTCCTCCAGCAGCTCCCGGTCGACGGAGGTGTCCCCGGAGAAGGCGACCCGCATGCCCTGCTTGAGCGGTTTGCCCTCTTCGTAACGGCCGGGGTTGGGGTGCGGGCACGGCGGCCGCTTGCGGGAGGGGCGCCAACTGCCCGCGCCGTAGCCCCCCGAGGACCGATAGCCGCCGGGGCCGGTCGCCTGGCGGCCGATCGAGGGTGACGCGGCCCACTCCGTGAGCGGTCGGCACTCCAGCAACGGCAGCCGAACGCCGTCCCGCGCCGCCGCGTGCAGACTCGGCCGGAACGCCTCCGCCAGCACCCGCGCGTCGTCCAGCGCGTGGTGCGCCCGCTGCTGCACGACCCCGAAGTGCGCGGCGAGCGACTCCAGCTTGTGGTTGGCGAGCGGCAGCCCCAGCTCCTTCGACAGCGCGATCGTGCACAGCCGCTGCCGTACCGGCGCCTCGATCTCCGCGCGCGCGTACTCCCGGGCGATCATCGACCAGTCGAAGACCGCGTTGTGCGCGACGAGCACCCGGTCCGCGAGCCGGGAGGCGAACTCCTCGGCGATGTCCCGGAACAGGGGCGCCCCTTCCAGCACGTCGCTCGTCAGACCGTGGATCCACACCGGACCCGGGTCCCGCTCCGGATTGACCAGCGTGTACCAGTGGTCCTCGACCTCGCCCCGCGCGTCCAGTCTGTACACGGCCGCGGAGATTATCCGGTCGTCCCGGGCCAGCCCGGTGGTCTCCACGTCGACGACCGCGTACCCCTTCGGATACGCGGCCGGCCAAGGTGCCTGGGACGCTGCGGTCGTACGGTCTTCGAGCATGGTCAATGAGGATACGGGCCGGGACCGACAGCCCTGTCCCGGACTCCGGCCGAGAGCCCCCGACCGTGCTTTCCCTCAGGTTCCCCGCCACGTCCGCCTGTTCGGACGGGACGCGTGGGACGAACCTCCGTACGCCGGCCCGGCGAACCCGCGTACGCACGGCTATGGACCTTTCGACCCCCCGGTGCAAGCGTGCTCCGCGCCCGGCGGACTCGTCGTCTACGAAGGGCGGTACGGCAATGGCACGCGTACGGTACGGGGCGCGCACCGAGGCGGAGACCGCCGCCGCGCGCGCCGCGAGCACGAGGCTCCCGGACATCTGGTCCACCGGTGTGGTGGCCGTCTGGGAGAGCGACCCCGACGTGGTCGCGGCGGTGCTGCCGCCGCCGCTGAAACCCACGTCCCGGCCGCTGGTCCGCGTCAACATCAGCAAGGTCGAACTGCCCGGATATCCGCTGGGCGCGGGCTCGTTCGCGGTCGCCGCCGCGCACGACGGCGTCGAGGGCTGGTATCCGCTCGTCATGCCGATGACCCACGAGCGGGCGCTGATCGGCGGCCGTGAGGTGTTCGGCGAGCCCAAGAAGCTCGGCGAGGTCGTCGTCGAGCGCGACGGGCCGGACGTCCGCGCGTACTTCGCCCGCCACGGCATCCGCTTCGTGGAGGTGCGCGGCACGGTCGACGGCGTGCTCCCGCTGCCGGAGCCCGCCCGGAAGACCGACTTCTACTTCAAGTTCCTCCCGGCGGTGGATGGTTCCGGCTTCGACGCCGACCCCGTCCTCGTGCACTGCGAGCGCAATGAGCGGCTGCGCGGGCTGGAGCGGGTCACCGGCGAGGTCGTGCTGCGCGAGTCCCCCTACGCCCCGGTCGCCGACCTGCCCGTCCGTCGTCTCCTCGGCATCACCCTCGGCGAGAAGACCGGCGACCAGCGCGGCCGGGTCGCCGAACGGGTCGACGGGCGGGCCCTGTTGCCGTACATCCACCAGCGGTACGACGACCCGCGCCAGATCCTCGACGCGCCACCGGAGCCTTCACAGGGGAGCGCCCGATGGAGTTGAGAGACGGCCAGGTCGCCGTCGTCACCGGCGCGGCGAGCGGGCTCGGGCTGGCGATGGCCCGGCGGTTCGCGGCCGAGGGACTGAAGGTGATCCTCGCGGACGTCGAAAAGGGCGCACTGGAGAAGGCGGCGTCGGCGCTGCGCGCGGACGGGGCCGAGGCGCACGCGCGCGTGGTCGACGTCGGCGTCCGCGAACAGGTCCTGGACCTCGCCGGGTTCGCGTACGACACGTACGGCGCCGTCCATGTCCTGTGCAACAACGCCGGGGTCGGCTCGGGTGCCGAGGGCCGGATGTGGGAGCACGAGCCGAACGACTGGAAGTGGGCCTTCGAGGTCAATGTTTGGGGTGTTTTCCACGGCGTCCAGGCGTTCGTCCCGCACATGATCAAGTCGGGTCAGCCCGGTCATGTGGTCAATACGTCCTCCGGCGACGGCGGTATCGCCCCGCTTCCCACCGCCTCCGTGTACGCGGTCACCAAGGCGGCCGTCGTGACGATGACCGAGTCCCTGTACGCGCATCTGCGGGCGGAGCACGCGCGCGTGGGCGCCTCCGTGCTCTTCCCCGGCCCGCACATGCTGCGTACGGGCCTGTGGGAGTCGCACCGCAACCGGCCGGAGCGGTACGCCAAGGAACGGCCGCGCCGGACGCCGTACCGCAGCCTCGACCAGTGGGAGGCGGCGATGCGAGCGGCGGGCCGGGAGGTCCGGTTCACGCCGGTGGAGGAGGTCGCGGAGTTTGTCGTGGCCGGTATCCGCGCGGACCGCTTCTGGCTGCTGCCGCCGAGCGAGCACAGCGACACGCAGATCAGGGCACGGGCGCGGTCGATGCTGGACCGCGCGAACCCGTCGTACCTCGAAAGCTTCATCCTGGACTGAGAGGGGACTGTCGTGACCGACCGGGACCCGTACCTGATCATCTCCTCCGACTGCCACGCCGGGCTGCCCACCGAGGAGTACAGGCCCTATCTGGACTCCCGTTTCCACCGGGCGTTCGACGAGTTCCTCGCGGGCCGGGACGCGCGCCGGGAGGAGATGACGCGGCTGGGCATCCGCAACGAGGCGTTCGCGAACAAGTGGTTCGAGGACAACGAGGAGGGGCTGAGGGGTGGTTGGGACACCGCCCAACGGCTGAAGGAGCTCGACGGCGACGGGGTGGCCGCCGAGGTCGTCTTCCCGGACGCGGACGCCGTGGACAGCCGTACGGCCGCGCCCTTCGGGGTCGGCCTCGGCCTGTCCGGCGACCATGATCCGGAGCTGGGCATGGCGGGCGCGCGGGCGCACAACCGCTGGCTGGCGGAGTTCGTGTCCGAGCACCCCGAACGGCACTGCGGGGTGGCCCTGTTGCCGATCACCGGGCCCGTCGAGAGCGTGGTCGCGGAGATCCATCGGGCCAGGGAGTCGGGGCTCGGGGCCCTGATGATCCCGGCCATGTGGGGCACCAGGGAGCCGTACCACGACCGCCGCTACGACCCCGTCTGGGCGGCGGCAGCCGAGTGCGGGATGCCGGTCGTCACCCACTCGGGGTCGGCGCCGCGCGGTGAGTACGGCGACCATCTGGGCATCTTCGTCTCCGAGGTCACCTGGTGGCCCGCCCGTCCGCTGTGGTTCCTGCTCTGGTCGGGCGTCTTCGAGCGGCACCCCGGCCTGCGGTTCGGCGTCGCGGAGTCCGGCTGCTGGTGGCTCCCGAACCTCCTGTGGTTCATGGACCGCCTCTACCTGGGCGCGCACGGCGGCAAGAAACTCTCCCCCTTCAAGGAGCTGAAGAGCCCGCCGCACGTGTATCTGGACCGCCAGGTCTTCGTCTGCGCGACCAACACCAAGCGACGCGAACTCGCCCACCGGTACGAGATCGGCGTCGACAACATCCTCTGGGGCAGCGACTTCCCGCACCCCGAGGGCACCTGGCCCGACACGCGCGCGTGGCTGGCCCGCACCTTCCACGACATCCCGGTGGCGGAGACCCGCCGCATGCTGGGCCTCGCGGCGGCCGAGGTCTTCGGCTTCGACACGGCGAAGCTGACCCCGCTCGCCCGGCGCATCGGCCCGACCCCGGCCGAACTCGGCCAGCCCGACGACCAGAAGGCGGTCGAGGCGTCCTGGGCGCGCTCGCGCGAGGTGGGCCGCCACTGGCTGACGGACCACGACTTCCCGACCCTGGGGGTGAACCCATGAGCGCCACGAGTCCCGTGGGCGGTGACCGGTACACGGTGATCTCCGCCGACTGCCACGCCGGAGCCGACCTCCTCGACTACCGGCCCTACCTGGAGTCCCGGTACCACGACGCGTTCGACGTGTGGGCGGCGACGTACGTCAACCCGTACGAGGACCTGGTCGCCGACGCGGCCGACCAGAACTGGAACTCCGAGCGGCGGCTCGCGGAGCTGGAGCAGGACGGGATCGTCGCGGAGGTGGTGTTCCCCAACACCATCCCGCCGTTCTTCCCCTCCGGTTCGCTGATGGCGCCCGCGCCGGGCGCCGAGGACTTCGAGCACCGCTGGGCCGGGCTGCGCGCCCACAACCGCTGGCTGGCGGACTTCTGCGCGTCCGCGCCCGGCCGCCGCGCGGGCGTCTTCCAGATCCTCCTCAACGACGTGGCGGCGGCGGTGAAGGAGATCAGGTGGGCGGCCGGACAGCCCGGCCTGAAGGGCGGCCTGCTGCTCCCCGGCACCCCACCGGGCTCCGGCCTGCCCGAGCTGTACTCGTCGGCGTACGACCCGATCTGGGCGGTCTGCGAGGAACTGGGCGTCGTCGTGAACCACCACGCGGGCTCGGCCTCGCCGCCGCTCGGCTCCGAACCGGCCGCCCGTGCGGTCTTCATGGTCGAGACGACCTGGTTCTCCCACCGCGCCCTGTGGCACCTGGTCTTCGGCGGCGCCTTCCGCAGGCACCCGGGCCTCAGGCTGGTCCTCACCGAGCAGGGCTCCGGCTGGATCCCGGGCGTGCTCGACATGCTGGACTACTACCACGGCCGTCTGCTCGCCGCCGCCACCCAGGCGTCCACGGCGGAGTCCAAGTTCGGCGCCGGACTCGCGGCCTCCATGGGCAAGGGCCCGAGCGAGGTCTGGCACGACAACTGCTTCGTCGGCGCCAGCTTCATGCGTCCCCACGAGGTGCCGCTGCGCGACCGGATCGGCCTCGACAAGATCATGTGGGGCAGCGACTACCCCCACGACGAGGGCACCTACCCGTACACCCGCGAGGGCCTGCGCATCGCCTACGCCGGCCTCCCGAGGGACGAGGTCGCCGCGATGGTCGGCGGCAACGCGGCCCGCGTCTACGGCTTCGACCTCGACCTCCTGGACCCGATCGCGGCGAAGGTCGGCCCGACGGTGGAGGAGGTGGCGGAGCCGCTGGAGGAGGTGCCGAAGGACGCGACGAGCCCGGTGTTCGCGAAGGGAGGGTCCGTGCGGGTGTGGTGACGCGCCGCGCTCGCTTCTTGGCGGAGACCACCAAGAAGCAAGCGCGTACCCCAGAAAATACTTGTGGGTAACAACGTCTAGTCGCCGCCCACCTGCGGATCTACGGTCTCAGCATGCCGAACCTGCCCGATGTCGCGCTGTGGTCGATACCCGCCTTCGTGCTGCTCACCGTGGTCGAGGTGATCAGTGTCCGGGTGCATCCGGATGAGGAGGCGGCGGGGTACGAGGCGAAGGACGCCGCGACGAGCGTCGGCATGGGGCTCGGGAGTCTCGTCTTCGACTTCCTGTGGAAGATCCCGATCGTCGCGCTCTACACGGCGATCCACGAACTGACGCCGCTGCGCGTGCCCGTGCTGTGGTGGACGGTCCCGCTGATGCTGCTCGCGCAGGACTTCTTCTACTACTGGTCGCATCGCGGGCACCACGTGATCCGCGTCCTGTGGGCCTGCCATGTCGTGCACCACTCCAGCCGGAAGTTCAACCTGACCACCGCGCTGCGCCAGCCGTGGACGACCTGGACGGTGTGGCCCTTCTACGTCCCGCTCATCGCCCTCGGTGTGCACCCGGCGGCGCTCGCGTTCTGCTCGTCCGCGAACCTCGTCTACCAGTTCTGGATCCACACCGAGCGCATCGGCAAGCTGCCCCGGTGGTTCGAGTTCGTGTTCAACACGCCCTCGCACCACCGCGTCCACCACGCCTCCCAGGGCGGCTATCTGGACCGCGACTTCGGCGGGATCCTCATCGTCTGGGACCGGCTCTTCGGGTCGTTCGTCGCGGAGACCGAGCGGCCCGTGTTCGGGTTGACCAAGAACATCGACACCTACAACCCGCTGCGGGTCGCCACCCATGAGTACGTCTCCATCGCCAAGGACGTGCGGGCGGCGGGGAGTTGGGGCGAGCGGGCCGGGCGCGTCTTCCGGGGGCCGGGATGGCAGCCGGCGGCGGTGCGGTCCGCCGCCGCCGTCGAGGAGCGGGAGGGCGTCGCGTGAGAGTGGGCGGAAGGGGGATCCCGCTCGCCGCGTTCTGCCTGGTCGCCGTTGTGGACCTCGGCTCCCTGGCCGTCGGGTTCACCCCGGGGCACGTCGTCGCCAAGCCGCTGCTCATGCCGTTGCTCGCCGTGTACGCGCGCGTGTGCGGCGGCCCCCGGCTGCTGGTCGCGGCGCTCCTGTGCGGCTGGGGCGGTGACGTGCTGCTCCTCTTCGACGCCGAGCCCGCCTTCCTCGCCGGGATGGGCTGCTTCGCGGCGGGGCACGTCTGCTACCTCGTGCTCTTCGGCAGGCCCGCGCTGCGGGCTCCGGCCTGGGTGCCTCCCGCGTACGTCTTCGCTCTTCTAGCCACTGTCTCCGGCCTGTGGCCCGACCTTCCCGCCGACCTGCGCGTGCCCGTCGCCGGGTACAGCGCCCTGCTGGTGGCGATGGCGGCCGCGGCCACCCGTATGGGCCTCGCCGCGGGCATCGGTGGCGCGCTCTTCGTGCTGTCGGACATGCTCATCGCGACCGGTGTCGCCGGGTGGCCACAGTTGGCACGACCCGACCTGTGGATCATGCTCACCTATGTCGCCGCCCAGTTCCTGCTGGTCAGCGGCGTACTCAAGGCCCTCGGCACGCGATCCGCGCCCGCCCCGGCGTACGGTGAGACATCCACCGACACCCCCTGAGGGCATCTCCTGGGGCACCTCCCGAGCAACCGGCAACTCGCCCCGCGCGGCGGCGTCGCACCCGTCCGCGCGTACATCCCCGAGTGAAGGTCCTGGTCGTCCACCTGAGGTTCACCAGCGGATCGGCACCGGAAGCGCCGTCAGCAGCGCAGACACCGCGACGACCATGCCAAGCACCACCACCTCCGCCCGCGCGACAGCACAGGCACCGAGCGGGTCACCGGCGCGACGCAGCCGCCGCCGGGCCCACAGCGCGAGCACGGCGACGGCGGCCACGAGGAGCACCTTGGCGAGCAGGACACGCCCGTACGCCGTCTCCGTCAGCTGGGCCGGCGCGGTCCCCGGCGGCATCCGGCGCAGTGTGCTCCACATCCCGGTGGCGGTGACGGCGGCCAGCAGAATGGCAGCCACGCGCGCGTAGAGGCCCAACAACGCGGCACCGGCCGTTTCCGTGCGCCACGCGCGCGTGCCCAGCGTCCGCAGGACATGCAGCAGCCCGCCCGCCCACAGCGCCCCGCACGTCAGATGCACGAGTGTCAGCCCGCTGCCGACGAGCGGGCCGTACTCGGTCGTGGGATGGGCACGCAGCGCCTCCGCGATCGCGACGGCACCCAGGGGCAGTGCCTGGGCGGCCGGGCGGCGGGACAGCGCGAGCAGCCCCGCCGCCGCGAAGGCGTTGACCTCCAGGAGGGCGAGCCTGCCGTCCCGGGTCTCGTACAGGCCGCCGATGTCCATGTCGGCGGGGGAGTCCGGCACCAGATTGCCGGTCGCCACGACCGAGGCCAGCCCGAGCGCGGCACCGAATCCGGCGGCCGCCGCCCAAGGAGCCCAGCTCCGCGGCGCCTCCGAGGGCGCCCCCGGCACCCGCCGCCCCAACCACGCCGCGAACAGCTCGCCCGCCGGCACGCACAGCGCGGCCAGCAGCACCGCCCGCAGCAGACCGATCCCGCCGCCCCCGGGGACGGCGGCCTCGCCGGTGCCGTCCAGCGCGGCCCGCGGCCCGAACAACGGGACCATCGCGCCGACCATCACCAGAACGATCACGACGAGGGCCCGCCCGGTCCCGCCGCCGGGCCGCCGATCCGGCTCGTCCGCCGCCCCCGACTCCTCCGTCGTCCGTCTCGTCAGGCTCACCCCGAAAAGTTCACCAGCCGCGCCGGAGTCGGGCAAGTACGGGAAAGTGAACGATAGTTCGACATCCGCCCATACCTGTGACTCGAACCGACCGGCGACTCAAACCCCACGCGCGATTCCTCTCCGGCGACCAGGCCGCCGGACCGTTCAGCAGCCCTACGGCTGGGCTGCTTCAAGGCTCAGTCGCCCAGCGCCCCGACCCATCGGGGGTCATCCCCGCCCCAGGGCCCCGGCCCCCGCCCCCAGTCGCCGGGCCCGTCCGCGAAGTCCACCGGCGACAGCGCGTACCGCAGCCGCCCCAGCCGGCTGTCCCGCTCGGCGAGCCATGTCTCCGGGCCGTCGTAGGACTCGGCTCCCTCCGGGCCGTAGGCGATCCCGTCCGTCAACCAGGCCGCCGTACGCGCGAGCGACAGGCGTGCGACCCGGCTGCCGCCGCCCTCCCGGCGCTCGGTCAGCGCCCGTAGTACGGCCGCCGCCAGCAGATAGCCCGTGCCGTGGTCGAGCGCCTGCGCGGGCAGCGTACCCGGCTGTTCCACGGATCCCTCGACCGCCGCGATCCCCGTGGCCACCTGCACCAGGCTGTCGAACCCCTGCCGCCCGGACCAGGGCCCGTACGCGCCCCACGCCGACAACTGCGCCACGATCAGCCCCGGCCGCCGCTCGACCAGAGCCTCGGGCGACAGCCCGAACCGGTCCAGGGCGCCCGGCCGGTACCCGGTGACGACGACGTCGGCCCCGGCGAGCAGTTCCTCGAACGCGCCGCGGTCGGAGGCCAGGTCGAGCGTCGCCGATCGTTTGCCGAAGCCCGTGTCGGCGTGCTGGTCGAGGATCTCGGGCATCCCGGGCGGGTCCACGCGGAGCACATCCGCGCCCAGCAGCGCGAGCGTCCGGGTGGCGACCGGCCCGGCGATGACCCGGGTCAGGTCCAGTACCCGTACACCGGTGGCGGGCAGCAGGGGCGGCTCATCGGAAAGCCCGGGCACGCGCGCGCGTGGAGCACTCCCCGACCGATCCGGCTGATCCGACCGCTCCCACTCCACCAGCGGCCGCCTTCTCACCGCCACCGCCTGCTCGTGCGCCGCCCACTCCTCGGGCGTCCGGAGCGCGACCGCGAGCCCTCCGGCCGCGTACACCGCCTCCTCGACCTCCAGGGCGCGGCGCTCGGCGAGCACCGCCTCGAGATCGGCAACCTCTCCGTCCGGCAGGTCCAGCGCCGTCAGCAACCGCTCCCGGTGATGCGGGTAGTTCGCGTGTGTACGCACCCACCCGTCCGCAGTCCGCCAGAACCGCGACAGCGGTGCGAACGTCACCGGCGCCCGTCCGTCGACCAGCAGATGCCGCTCGCTCACGAAGGCCGTGCCGACCGCCCCGTCGTCCACCCGCACCCGGGGCACCTCGCCGAGCCCCGCCCGTCGCGCCCCCAGCTCGGCCGCGGCCAGCGCACACGCACCCACACAGGCCCGCGCCAACTCCCGTACCGGCAGCCGGGCCCGCAGCACACCACCGCGTACGACCGGGGACACCCGGGAGACCAGTGCGGGATCGCCGCCCAGCGCCTCCCATGCGAACTCCATGGCTGTGTCTGTGTTTGTCATGATCGGAACTATGCCGTGTGGACGGAAGCGACATGGCCGCCAGTACGGCAAACGGGAACGGGAACGGAAAGGGCCGGGCGGTACGAAACCGCCCGGCCCCGATTCCCGCGGGGGGAAAGCCCTACTCGGACCTACTACCTGCCTACGTGCCTACCTGGTCACCGCGTCCAGCGCGTCCGCCGTGCCGAAGCCGTAGAAGCCGTTGTAGTTCTTCGGCCCCTCGCACACCGCGTCGACCTTGCCGTCCCCGTCGATGTCGTACGGGTCCGTGCACGGCGTGGCGTCGGCCTCCGCGTACAGCAGGGCCTTGACCAGCGCCGCCGGGGCGTGCGGGTGCTTCGACTTGATGAGCGCGGCCACGCCCGCGACATGCGGCGACGCCATCGACGTACCGGCCATGTAACCCCACTTGCCGCCGGGCAGCGGGCCCAGGATCAGACCGCTGGTGGCGGGCGGGGCCGGGGTCTGGTAGCGCGTCGAGTCGCCGCCGGGCGCGGCGATGTCGATGACACCCAGGCCGTGGTTGGAGAACGACGACTTGAGGCCCTTCGCCCCGGTCGCCGCGACCGTGACGACACCCGGCAGCTGCGTCGGTATGTCGAGGCACTCGGACGGGTCGATCACCCGGTCCGACGGCGTCGAGTCGTTCGGCGACACCGGGTCGGTGATCTCGTCGGCCGCGAGGTCGTAGTTCTCGTTGCCGGCCGCAGCGACGTTCACCGTGCCCTTCTTCTCCGCGTACCGCGACGCCCGGGTGATGGCGTCGACGAGCGCCTTCTGGTCCGGGTCGTTCTTGCAGTTGAAGTACCAGGGGTCGGTGTAATAGCTGTTGTTCGTCACGTCCACGCCGTGCTCGGCGGCCCACATGAAGCCGCAGACGACGGCCTCCGTGTAGAAGAACCCGGCCGTGGTCGACACCTTGATGCCGGAGACCTTGACGCCCGGCGCGACACCGGTGACGCCGACGCCGTTCTTGGCGGCCGCGATCTCACCGGCGACATGCGTGCCGTGCGGGCTCTCCTCGGCGCTCGGCCGCCAGGCCCCGTCGGTCGTGTCGGGCTTGCCCGTCACACAGTTGACCGACGCGTCGCGGTCGAAGTTCGGCGCGATGTCGGGGTGCGTGTCGTCGACGCCCGTGTCGATGACGGCGACCGTCACCTTGCGGCTGCCGAGCGACACCTTGTGCGCCTTGTCCGCCTTGATGGCCGGCAGATCCCACTGCAACGGCTCCAACGGGTCCTGCCCGTCGGCAGCGTCGACGTTCGCCACCTCCTCGGCGGTGAGCGCCTTCGGGGTGCCGAAGTCGTCCGTCGACTGCGCGGGCAGCGGCGCCGTACGGGTGGCACCGGCCGACTGCACGCCCCGCACCTTGCGGATCGCCGCCGCGAACCCGGCGTCCGAGGAGTGGACGACGATGACGCCGATCTTGTCGTACGACGTCACGATCGTGCCGCCCGCCTCGGTGATGGCCCTCTTCACATGAGCGGAAGGACCGTGCCCGGGGCGGACGTTGACGACATAGCTGAGCGAGGTCGCGTCGGCCGCGGCCGCCTGCGAACCTTCCGACGCCAGAGCCGTGGCGTTCGGTACGACGGCGAGAGCCGTCGCCAGGGCCATCCCCAGCGGAACTGCCACCAGGCGACGGGAGCGCTTGTGACGCACGGTCATGCTTTCTCCAATTCGAATGTCCCGGGCACGGGGGAGGAGTTACTTGACAGCCTTCAGGGCGTTCACGATGCCGAAGCCGTAGAAGCCGTTCCGCTGCTTGCCGCCCTTGCAGACCGCCTCGGGCGTGCCGTCACCGTCCTGGTCGTACGTCTCGGGGCAGGCCGTCTCGTCCGCCTGCGCCTTCAGCAGCCACTGCAGCTGCTGCGGGCTCGCCCACGGGTGCGTCGACTTCAGCAGCGCGGCGACACCGGCGGCGTGCGGCGACGCCATCGAGGTGCCCTGCAGGAAGCCGTACGCGCCGTTCGGCAGCGTCGACAGGATGCGGCCGTTCTGCGACGGCGTGTCGGGTATCTGGAACTTGCGGTCGCCACCCGGCGCCGCGATGTCGATGACGCCGTTGCCGTACGTCGAGTAGTACGACTTCTCGTTCTTCACGCCCGTCGCGCTCACCGTGACGACACCCGGCAGCTGGGTCGGCACATCGAAGCACTCGTGCGGGTCGATCGTGCGCGAGACCGGCGTGGAGTCGTCGGGGCTCGACTCGTCGAGGATCGCGTCGGAGTCCAGGTCGTGGTTGGAGTTGCCCGCCGAGGCCAGGTTCAGCGTGCCCTTGTTCGTGGCGTACAGCTGGGCCCGGTTGACCGCGTCGACGATCGCCTTCTGGTCCGGGTCGTCCTCGCAGTTGTAGAGCCACGGGTCCACGTAGTAGCTGTTGTTCGTGATCTCCACGCCGTGGTCGGCGGCGAACACGAAGGCGCAGACGACGCTCTCCGGGTAGAACAGGCCGTTCTTGCGGTCCGTCACATTGATGGCCGAGACCTTCACACCGGGCGCGACACCGGCCACACCGACACCGTTGCGGGCCGCGGCGATCTCACCGGCCACATGCGTGCCGTGGTAGTCGTCCGCGGTGTACGGCCGCCAGGCGCCCTCGGTGGTGTCCGCGACACCGCCGTCGCAGTTCGCGGACTGGGCGGCGGAGAAGTTCGGGGCGATGTCCGGGTGGGTGTCGTCGACGCCGGTGTCGATGACGGCGACCGTGACCCTCTTGCTGCCCGGGTTGATCTTCGCGGCCTTGTCGGCGCCGATCGAGCGCAGGTCCCACTGGTCGGCCTCGAGCGGCTCGGCGTCGGGGATGTCCGCCGAGGCGGCCTTCACCTTCGCGGCCTCGGCGGCCGTCAGGATGTCGACGGCACCCTCGTCCGTCGTACCCGCGGGCACCAGCGGCGTGGTGCGCGTGGCACCGGCGGACTGCACACCGCGCACGGCACGGATCGTCGGCCCGAACTCCGGGTTGGTCGAGTGGACCACGATCACGCCGATCTTGCCGTACGTGACGACGACCTTGCCGCCGGCCGCGGCTATCGCCTTCTGCACGGCGGCGATCGTGCGCTTGTCGGTCCTGGTGTTCACGACGTACGACAGGTTCGGGCCCTCCGCGGTCGCCGAGGCGGACGCGGCGAGCGGGGTCGCCGAGGCGACACCCGGCAGGAAGCCGAGCGAGGCGGTCAGCGACAGGACGACCGGCACCGCGAGAGCGAGACGGCGTCTGGAACGCAGATGAGCCATGGGGTCTCCACATCATCCGGAAACGAGAAAACCGCCCGGGACACAGATGGTGTTCGGGCAGGTACATGACTTAAGTGGTGCGCCCCGAAGCTATCCCGCGTCCTCGCTGGCCAGCAATGACTTCGGGGCGGAGTCACGGAAGTAGAGGGGTAACCCTCGCCGTAGGGCGTACGCGAGCGCTTGTCGGCAAGCGCTCACCGGACGACTTGCGAAAGAAACGCGCACGGTTGAACCGGTCCTCAGCCTCCGCCGTGACGTTGAGCAGGGAGCCCGAGCACGATCGTGCCCCCGCTCACCGTGAGGAACAGAGCCGACCCATGTCCGTACCCGGCCCGACGCCCGACCCGACCGCACCACCGTCCCCGTCCACCGCCCTGACCGCGGCCACAACGCGAGGAGACTCCGTGGCAACCGACGCACCGCCCCCCTCGAAGACAGAGCATCACCTCCCCTCCACCGAGGAGTTCGTCGAGGTCCAGGAGAGCGCTGAGTTCGGTGAACTGCGCCGCTCCTACCGCTCCTTCGCCTTCCCGCTGACCGCGGCGTTCATCACCTGGTACCTGCTGTACGTCCTGCTCTCCAACTTCGCGGGCGACTTCATGGGCACCAAGCTGTTCGGCAACATCAACATCGCCCTTCTCCTCGGCATCGCCCAGTTCGTCACCACGTTCCTCATCGCCTGGTGGTACTCGCGGCACGCCGCCGCGAAGCTCGACCCCAAGGCCGAGGCCATCAAGTCCCGGATGGAGGGCGGCGCATGAGCTCCGTACAGCAGACTGTTCTCGCGGCCGGCGAGGCCAGTGAACACCGGCCGCTGATCATCAGCCTCTTCGCGGTGTTCGTCGTCGCGACCCTCGTCATCACCATCTGGGCGGGCCGCCAGACCAAGGACGCCGCCGACTTCTACGCCGGCGGACGACAGTTCAGCGCCTTCCAGAACGGCCTCGCCGTCTCCGGCGACTACATGTCTGCCGCCTCGTTCCTCGGCATCGCCGGCGCGATCGCCCTCTTCGGCTACGACGGCTTCCTCTACTCCATCGGCTTCCTCGTCGCCTGGCTGGTCGCACTGCTCCTGGTCGCCGAGCCGCTGCGGAACTCCGGCCGCTACACCATGGGCGACGTGCTCGCGTACCGCATGCGCCAGCGCCCGGTCCGTACGGCGGCGGGTACCTCCACGATCGTCGTCTCCATCTTCTATCTGCTGGCCCAGATGGCGGGCGCGGGCGTCCTCGTGTCGCTGCTGCTGGGCATCACCTCCGACGCGGGCAAGATCGCCATCGTCGCCCTCGTCGGCGTCCTGATGATCGTGTACGTCTCCATCGGCGGCATGAAGGGCACCACCTGGGTCCAGATGGTCAAGGCCGTGCTGCTCATCGGGGGCACGATCCTGATTACGTTCCTGGTGCTGCTGAAGTTCAACTTCAACATCTCCGATCTGCTGGGCACGGCCGCCGAGCGCAGCGGCAAGGGCGACGCCTTCCTGGAGCCCGGCCTCCAGTACGGCGCGACCGGCACCTCCAAGCTGGACTTCATCTCCCTCGGCATCGCCCTGGTGCTCGGCACCGCCGGCCTGCCGCACATCCTGATCCGCTTCTACACGGTGCCCGACGCCAAGGCCGCCCGTAAGTCGGTGAACTGGGCCATCGGCATCATCGGCGGCTTCTACCTGATGACGATCGCGCTCGGCTTCGGCGCCGCCGCGCTGATCGACCAGAAAGAGATCACCGACTCCAACCCATCCGGCAACACGGCGGCCCCGCTGCTCGCACTGCACCTGGGCGGCGTGGACTCGACGTGGGGCGCGGTCCTGCTCGCCACGATCTCGGCGGTGGCCTTCGCGACGATCCTCGCGGTGGTCGCGGGCCTCACCCTCGCCTCCTCGTCCTCCTTCGCGCACGACATCTACGCCAACGTCATCCGCAAGGGGAAGGCCTCCGGCGCCGAGGAGGTCCGCGCGGCCCGCTGGGCGACCGTCTTCATCGGCATCGTCTCCATCGGCCTCGGCGCCCTCGCCCGCGACCTGAACGTGGCCGGCCTGGTCGCCCTCGCCTTCGCGGTCGCGGCCTCCGCCAACCTGCCGACGATCCTCTACAGCCTCTTCTGGAAGAAGTTCACCACCCAGGGCGCGCTGTGGTCGATCTACGGCGGTCTGATCGTCGCCGTCGGCCTGGTGCTGTTCTCGCCCGTCGTCTCCGGCGACCCGAAGGCGATGTTCCCGGACGTCGACTTCCACTGGTTCCCGCTGAAGAACCCGGGCATCATCTCCATCCCGTTCGGCTTCCTCATGGGCTGGCTCGGCACCGTCCTGTCCAAGGAGGAGCCCGACGCCGGCAAGTACGCCGAGCTGGAGGTCCGGTCCCTCACAGGCACCGGCGCCCACTGATCACTCACCGCCCGGGGCCGTCGTAGATCTCTACGGCGGCCCCGCGCCGCGTCTTGTGCGACAGGACCGGTGTTCTTGTCGGAGGCGTCACGTAGGCTCGCAGGTATCGACGAAATGATGATCCGTACAACGAGGGAGGGGGCCCACGTGCTCATCGACACCTACGGCCGAGCGGCCACCGACCTGAGGGTCTCGCTGACCGACCGCTGCAACCTGCGCTGTACGTACTGCATGCCCGAGGAGGGCCTGCAGTGGCTGGCCAAGCCGGACCTGCTCACGGACGACGAGTTCGTCCGCCTGATCGACATAGCCGTCCGCATACTGGGCATCACGGAGGTCCGCTTCACCGGCGGCGAGCCGCTGCTGCGCCCCGGCCTGGTCGGCATAGTGGAGCGCGTGGCGGCTCTCGCCCCCCGCCCCCAGATGTCCCTCACCACCAACGGCATCGGTCTCAAGCGCACGGCGACGGCCCTGAAGGCGGCGGGCCTGGACCGGGTGAACGTCTCGCTGGACACCCTGCGCCCCGACGTCTTCAAGACCCTCACCAGACGGGACCGCCACAAGGACGTCCTCGAGGGCCTGGAGGCCGCCCGCGCCGCGGGCCTGACCCCCGTCAAGGTCAACTCGGTCCTGATGCCGGGCCTGAACGAGAACGAGGCCCCGGACCTGCTGGCCTGGGCCGTGGAGCACGACTACGAGCTGCGCTTCATCGAGCAGATGCCGTTGGACGCGCAGCACGGCTGGAAGCGCGACGGCATGGTCACGGCGGGCGACATCCTGCAGTCGCTGCGCACCCGCTTCGACCTCACCCCGGAGGGCTCGGACGAACGTGGCTCGGCCCCGGCGGAGCGCTGGCTGGTGGACGGCGGCCCCCACCGCGTCGGCGTCATCGCCTCGGTCACCCGCCCGTTCTGCGCGGCCTGCGACCGCACCCGGCTCACGGCCGACGGCCAGATCCGCACCTGCCTGTTCGCCCGCGAGGAGACGGACCTCAGATCCGCGCTGCGCTCCGACGCCCCCGACGAGGAGATCGCCCGCATCTGGCGCCTGGCGATGTGGGGCAAGAAGGCGGGAGCGGGCCTGGACGACCCGTCGTTCGTCCAGCCGGACCGGCCGATGTCCGCGATCGGGGGCTAGTTCCCGGCTTCCCCGTTCTGTGCCTGGGGTTCCTGCCAGTCCTCGAACTTGACGACGTCCTTCAGGAACCCCCGCACACCCAGGAACTGCGACAGATGCTCCCGGTGCTCCTCGCACGCGAGCCATGTCTTGCGCCGCTCCGGCGTGTGCAGTTTCGGGTTGTTCCAGGCGAGCACCCACACCGCGTCGGCACGGCAGCCCTTGGCGGAGCAGATGGGGGAGGAAGAGGCGGCAGGGTTCAGAATCACGGTCCGACCCTAATCGCTGAAAAGGCGACGCCGAGCAGCCACGGGGGGAGCTGCCCGGCGTCGGTCTGTCGCTCCGACGGGGGATGCGGAGCGCGTACGAAGTATGTCACGGGTAAGCCTCGTCACGGCACTGGAACAACATGATTGATCTGAGGTTTTCTTGAGCTTCGCGGGGGACCGGATTCCGCTTCGGCCCGGCCCTCGACGCTCTTCCGACCCTCAGGCCCGCTCGCGCGGCCCGCTCCGGTCGCTCGCCGCCGCTCCGCCCGCGGCGCCTTCCGGACCGGATTCCGTGAACCCGTCCGTGCGCGGCGGCGCGATCATCGGACGGCCGGGGGCGCGCACGAACGTCGACGGCAGCGAAGGCGCGTTCTCCCGGCCCGCGTTGGCGATCACCACCGAGATGTACGGCAGCACCGCTCCGAGCACCAGTGCGACGACCGCGACGTGCCGTTCGACGTTCCACAGGGCCGCCGCGGCGATCACGGAGAGGGTGCGGACGGACATCGAGATGACGTAGCGCCGCTGCCTGCCCCGTACGTCGTCGGCGAGCCCCTGCCGGGCCCCGGTGATCCGGAAGACCTGGCCGTTGCTCCGCTTCCGCATCACGTTCCACCACCCAGTCGCATCGGACACTTCCGGCCCGCACATCGGGTCCGGCCCGCTCGGGGAACGGGACCCGGACAAGCTCCACGTTACGCCGCGTCTGCGCCGCCTACGAGACCGGGTCGGCTGCCATCAGAAGCGGCCCTGGTCCGTCGTACCGCGTACGCCACATCCGGCATGCGACGTAGGCGGAGCGGGCCGACACTGGGCGTAGTGCTCACGTCGAGCCGTACGAGGAGGCAGCAATGGGCTGGTTGTGGGCGATCATCGTGGGATTCGTGCTCGGTCTGCTGGCCAAGCTGATCATCCCGGGCAAGCAGCACAGCCCGCTCTGGCTGACGACGATCTTCGGGATTCTCGGTGCCATCGTCGGCAACGCGCTCGCCCGGGCGTTCGGCATCGACGAGACCTCGGGCATCGACTGGGGCCGCCACGCGCTCCAACTGGCCGCCGCGGTCGTGATCGTGTTCCTGGGCGACATGGCGTACATGGCGGTGCGGGGCGACAAGGAGCAGCGCCGAGAGAGGGCCTGAGCCCCGAGAGGGGCGCGGGGAAAGCGCGACCGGCCACGACGAAAGCCGCAGTCGCCAGATTCTCCACGCCCCCAAGGCGCTCAGGCCCCGGTCACCTCGACCGCCGCCAGGTTCTTCTTGCCCCGCCGCAGCACCAGCCACCGCCCGTGAATCAGCTCTTCCGGGGAGGGCACCGCGTCCTCGGCGGTGACCTTGACGTTGTTCACGTAGGCCCCGCCCTCCTTCACCGTGCGCCGCCCCGCCGACTTGCTCGGGACCAGGCCGACCTCGGTGAAGAGGTCCACGACAGGCGCCAGCTCCGCGACCTGGGCGTGCGGAACCTCGGACAGCGCCGCCGCCAGCGTCCGCTCGTCCAGCTCCGCCAGCTCACCCTGCCCGAAGAGTGCCTTGGACGCGGCGATCACGGCGGCGGTCTGGTCCGCGCCGTGCACCAGCGTCGTCAGCTCCTCGGCCAGCGCGCGCTGCGCGGCCCGGGCCTGCGGCCGCTCCTCCGTCTGCCGCTCCAGCTCCTCCAGCTCCGCAGGGGAGAGGAAGGACAGGATGCGCATGTACCGCGAGATGTCCCGGTCGTCCACGTTCAGCCAGAACTGGTAGAACGCGTACGGCGTCGTCATCTCCGGGTCGAGCCAGACGGCACCGCCCTCGGTCTTGCCGAACTTGGTGCCGTCCGCCTTGGTCATCAGCGGCGTGGCCAGCGCGTGCGCCTCCACGCCGGGCTCCAGCCGGTGGATCAGGTCCAGGCCGGCCGTGAGGTTGCCCCACTGGTCGCTGCCGCCCTGCTGGAGCGTGCAGCCGTACCTGCGGTAGAGCTGGAGGAAGTCCATGCCCTGGAGGATCTGGTAGCTGAACTCGGTGTAGCTGATGCCCTGGTCGGACTCCAGCCGGCGGGCCACGGAGTCCTTCGTCAGCATCTTGTTGACGCGGAAGTGCTTGCCGATGTCCCGCAGGAACTCGATGGCGGAGAGGCCCTCGGTCCAGTCGAGGTTGTTGACCATGACGGCCGCGTTGTCGCCCTCGAAGGAGAGGAACGGCTCGATCTGGGCGCGCAGCCGACCGACCCAGCCGGCGACCGTCTCCGGGTCGTTCAGCGTGCGCTCCGCCGTCGGGCGCGGGTCGCCGATCAGGCCCGTCGCGCCGCCGACCAGCGCCAGCGGCCGGTGCCCGGCCTGCTGGAGCCGACGCACCGTGAGCACCTGCACCAGATGCCCGACGTGCAGGGACGGCGCGGTCGGGTCGAAACCGCAATAGAACGTGACGGGACCGTCCGCGAGCGCCTTGCGCAAAGCGTCCTCGTCGGTGGACAGGGAGAACAGCCCCCGCCACTTCAGCTCGTCGACGATGTCCGTCACGGTTCTCATGTCTCCTTGATGATCTTCGGGCAGTCGGATGACAGCCGCCTACGAGGTTATACGCCCTGACTGACAGAACTCATATTGAAATCAGGCACCCGCAGCGCGGGCATCGCGGCCCTGGTGAAGTAGTCGCTCCACTCGCGCGGCAGGGTCTTCTCGGTACGCCCGGCCTCGGTGGCCCGGCCGAGGAGGTCCACCGGTGACTCGTTGAACCGGAAGTTGTTGACCTCGCCCGTGACCTCGCCGTTCTCCACCAGGTAGACGCCGTCCCGGGTCAGCCCGGTCAGCAGCAGCGTCGCCGGGTCGACCTCGCGGATGTACCACAGGCACGTCAGCAGCAGCCCGCGCCCGGTGTTCGCGACCATCTCCTCCAGCGAGCCGTCGCCGCCGCCGTCCAGGATCAGGTTGTCGATCGAGGGCGCGACCGGCAGCGCGGTCAGACCCGCGCTGTGCCGGCTGGTCATGAGGTGCTTCAGCTCGCCCCCGGCGATCCACTCGGTGGCCGTCAGCGGCAGCCCGTTGTCGAACACCGAGGTGTCCCCGCCGGAGGAGTGGGCCAGTACGAAGGGCGCGGACTCCAGGCCCGGCTCGTTCGGGTCGCTGCGCAGGGTCAGCGGCAGCTCGGTCAGCTTCTCACCGATGCGCGTACCGCCGCCGGGCTTGCTGAACACCGTCCGGCCCTCGGCCGCGTCCCGCGCCGACGCCGACCACATCTGGTAGATCAGCAGATCCGCCACGGCCGTCGGCGGCAGCAGCGTCTCGTACCGCCCGGCGGGCAGCGCGACACGCCGCTCGGCCCAGCCGAGGCGTACGGCGAGCTCCGCGTCCATGGCCGCCGGGTCGACGTCCTTGAAGTCCCGAGTCGACCGCCCCGCCCAGGCCGAGCGCGTACGGTCCGGGGACTTGGCGTTCAGCTCCAGCGTCCCGTTCGGCTGGTCGTGTCGCAGCCGCAGCCCCGTGGACGTCCCCAGATAGCTCGACACCAGTTCGTGGTTGGCGAAGCCGTACAGCTCGCGGCCGCCCGCACGCGCGCGTGCGAACGATTCGCCGAGCGCCGGCGCGAAGTCGGCGAACACGACGGAGGAGGTCTCGGCGGGGGCGTCCGTGAAGTCGGGGGAGTGTGCCACTCCCGTGACCAGCGGCTGGGCGTCCTCGGCGGGCGCGGCGCCGCGCGCGGCGGCCTCGGCGGCCCGCACCAGCGGCTCCAGCTCGTCGGCGGTCACGGCGGACCGCGACACCACCCCCGAGGCGGTGCCCTCCTTGCCGTCGACCGTGGCGACGACGGTCACCGACCGCCCGCGGGTGACCCCGTTCGTGGTCAGCGCGTTGCCCGCCCAGCGCAGGTTGGCCGTCGAGTACTCGTCGGCGATCACCACACAGCCGTCGGCCCGGGACAGTTCGAGGGCCCGCTCGACGATCTCGTGCGGCTTGTTGGTACGGGCGCTCATCGACCTGCCTCCAGCGTGGTGTTCAAAATGTTGACGCCCTTGAACAGGGCCGACGGGCAGCCGTGCGAGACTGCGGCGACCTGCCCCGGCTGGGCCTTGCCGCAGTTGAAGGCACCGCCCAGGACGTACGTCTGCGGGCCGCCCACGGCCGCCATGGACCCCCAGAAGTCGGTCGTCGTCGCCTGGTACGCGACGTCCCGCAGCTGTCCCGTGATCCGCCCGTTCTCGATCCGGAAGAAGCGCTGCCCGGTGAACTGGAAGTTGTACCTCTGCATGTCGATGGACCACGACCGGTCCCCGACCACATAGATCCCGCGCTCCACCCCGCCGATCAGATCCTCGGTGGACATCCCGGCGGGGTCCGGCCGCAGCGACACGTTCGCCATGCGTTGCACCGGGACATGCCCGGGGGAGTCGGCGTACGCGCAGCCGTTGGAGCGCCCGAGGTCGGTCAGCTTGGCGATCCTGCGATCCAGTTGATAGCCGACGAGGGTCCCGTCCTTGACGAGGTCCCAGGACTGCCCCTCCACGCCCTCGTCGTCGTAGCCGACGGTCGCGAGGCCGTGTTCGGCGGTGCGGTCACCGGTGACGTTCATCAGCTCGGAGCCGTAGCGCAGCTTGCCGAGCTTGTCGAAGGTGGCGAAGGACGTGCCGGCGTACGCGGCCTCGTAGCCGAGCGCGCGGTCCAGTTCGGTGGCGTGGCCGATGGACTCGTGGATGGTCAGCCACAGGTTGGACGGGTCGACGACCAGGTCGTAGACGCCCGACTGGACGCTCGGCGCCCGCATCTTCTCGGCGAGCAGCTCCGGGAGCTCGGCCAGCTCCTCGTCCCAGTCCCAGCCGGTGCCCGTCAGGTACTCCCAGCCGCGCCCGACCGGCGGCGCCAGCGTCCGCATGGAGTCGAACTCGCCGCTCGACTCGTCGACGGACACCGCGGTCAGCGACGGGTGCAGCCGCACCCGCTGCTGCGTCGTCACGGTCCCGGCCGTGTCGGCGTAGAACTTGTTCTCGTGCACCGTGAGCAGTGAGGCGTCCACATGATTGACCCCGTCGGCCGCCAGTAGCCGCGTGCTCCACTCCGCGAGCAGCCCCGCCTTCTCCTCGTCGGGAACGGTGAACGGATCGATCTCGTACGAGGAGATCCAGGTCTTCTCCGCGTGCACCGGCTCGTCCGCCAGCTCCACACGCTCGTCCGACCCGGCGGCCTTGATCACCTTCGCGGACAGCTTGGCCATCGCCACGGCCTGGGAGGCGACCTTCGCGGCGGCGTCCATCGTCAGATCGACCCCGGACGCGAATCCCCAGGTCCCGCCGTGCACCACCCGCACCGCGTACCCCAGGTCGGTCGTGTCCGACGACCCGGACGGCTTGGCGTCCCGAAGCCGCCAGGACGCACTGCGCACCCGCTCGAACCGGAAGTCCGCGTGGTCGGCGCCCAGGGCACGCGCGCGTGCGAGGGCGGCGTCGGCCAGGGCCCTTAGCGGTAGTGCCAGGAATGACTGATCGACTTCGTGGGGCACGGGTGGGGTTCCCTTCGCTCAGACGGCTGGGTCTGTCCTGCTCAAGCCATCGAATCGCAAGACCGAAGTGAAGCATGGCCTGTGCGCGCTTCAGATGCGGAATATCCGGCGGGGACCGGGGTGTGCGACGGCGAGGGGCAGCGCGCCGGGCGGGGCCATGAAGTATCGGCGGGAAACGGATAAGCCTCGCAAACGCCGCCGCCCCGATTCGGGTGGGTCGCCCACGTCAGTGATCCGTCGGGGTTCTCCCGGAAACACCGACTCTGACCGCACTACGGTGAAACCATGTCCAGCAAGCGCCGTACGGGCGGTAAGAACAGCAGGAGCAAGAGGGCGCCCGGGAGCAGGCACACACCCGCGTTGCGCCCCAGCTCGCCTCCGTCCCCGCTCGACCACGCCCATGCCGCACGGGAGTGCGAGAAACAGGCGGAGCGGCACCCCGAGGACCGCGAAGAGCTGCTGCTGGAAGCCGCCGACGCGTGGAGCGACGTGGGTGAGTACGACCGTGCCGTCGCCGTGTACGAGCGGCTGCTGGATCCGGCGGGCGGAGGCTGCGAGGAGCCGGACCTGGTGGACGCCTACCGCATCGGCGTGCTGTGGGACGCAGGACAGGACGAGGCCGCCCGCGCGGCGGCGACCACGTTTCGCCGGCGGCATCCCGGGCACGCCGGCGCCTGGAACTTCGTCGCGGAGACCTTCGAAGCGGGGAACGAGACAGCCGCGGCGGCCGAATGGTTCACGGCGGGCATCACACACGCCCTCGGCGCGGGTACGGCGGTGACCGTGGGCTCGGTGGAGGCCGACCCGCACCATTACGACGTCGAGATGCTCGTCATCGGACGCCACCGGGTGCGACGGCTGCTCGGTGAGCCGCACGACGACTGGGACGAGGTGGCCGATGCGCTGCACGAGCGCCGAGCCGCACCCTTCCTCGGCCGTGTGACGCCCCTTGACGAGATGCATGATCCGCTCCGGCTCATGCGGATGGCGGAGGGTGTTCCGGAGGGGCTGGAGGCGGCGATCGAAGCGCTGCCGGACGAACTCCGAGGCGGGAACCGGCCGCCACGGATGCCTTTGACGAGCACAGGCGTCCTGTACTGGCCGCCGGAGGAGTTCACCAGATTTCTGGCCCGGTGGCCGAGGGCTGCGGACGACTACGGCAGCGATCACGCCGACCACCGGCGGCAGGTTGAGCGCACACTGAGGAAGCTGTCCGAAGAGGGAGCCACGCGTCTCACTGTCGGCCGCGCGACGGTGAGTGGGCTGGAGGCCCATGCGAAGGCAGCCGGCGGATCCCCCGATACGCCGGGCACCCGGTCCGCGTACGCCGCCGAACTCGCCCGCAGGGGCCAGGTGGTCGAATGGCCCCCGCCCAGGAACGGTTCCTGCTGGTGCGGCTCGGAGCGCAAGTACAAGAAGTGCTGCGGAAACCCCGTGGACGGGTGAACGCCGCAGTGGGGCGCGGCCAGGGCGACGTAGGTGCTATTGCGGAAATGTAGGCACAACCTCTGTGGCAGTGAGGGAGTCCGGGATGAGCCACCATCTCCGTGCGCGAGTTCTCGTACAACCCGAGCGCTGTCTTCGCGTGAGTCGAGAAGGGGGAGGCGATCCAGGTCACTCGGCACGGCAACGTGATCGCGATACTGTCGCCGGCCGGCGGTCCCATGGAGCGGTACGCGCACCTGATGGCGCAAGGAAAGATCAAGCTGAAGCCGGTCACCGCTGCAGACCGGCACAGCATGCCGCACTACGCGGTATCGGAGGATGTCGACCCCTTGGCGCTGCTCCTCGCCGAGCTCGAGGAGGACGACCGTTGATCTACAGGGACACCTCGGCGCTGGTCACCTGGATGACCCGCCGTAACCACTGGGCCGAGTTGGACGTCTTCCTCCAGCGGCGAGTGACGGAGCCGCTCGCCACCAGCACGCTCGGCTTCGCGGAGACCGTGCGGACCCTGGACCTCATGGGGCACTTTCCCAAGGCGATGGAGGATCTGGACGCCCGGATCACCGAAATCCTCGTCACCCGAGAGGTGCGTGACGGGGCGGCTCTCCTGGTCGGGCGCCTGAGGACGCTGGATGCGATCCATGTGGCCAGCGCCGTGTCGCTGCGGGACGATCTGACCGCGCTGGTGACGTACGACCGCAGGATGCTCGAGACGGCGCGCGCCGAGGGCCTGGCCGCCCACGCCCCCGGTATGGCGGACTGACGCGGGCGCCTCGACTGTAGGGATCCGACAGCAGGCGGCGTGCGCCACTGTCACTGACCGAATGCCCACAGGACGGACCGGACCGATAGGTTTTCGAGGGAGCCCCCTGCCGCCCAGGTGGGCGGGCAGGTGTGCAGACCGCTAATGAAAGGGTGATCCGTTGAGCCGCTCGGTTCTCGTCACCGGAGGCAACCGGGGCATCGGCCTCGCCATCGCCCGCGCGTTCGCCGACAACGGCGACAAGGTCGCGATCACTTACCGCTCGGGTGAGCCGCCGTCCGGCTTCCTGGCCGTCAAGTGCGACATCACCGACTCCGAGCAGGTGGAGCAGGCCTACAAGGAGATCGAGGCCGAGCACGGCCCGGTCGAGGTCCTGATCGCCAACGCCGGCGTCACCAAGGACCAGCTCCTGATGCGTATGTCCGAGGAGGACTTCACCTCGGTCGTCGACACCAACCTCACCGGCACCTTCCGTGTGGTCAAGCGCGCCAACCGCGGCATGCTGCGTGCCAAGAAGGGCCGCGTCGTCCTGATCTCGTCGGTCGTGGGCCTCTACGGCGGCCCGGGCCAGGCGAACTACGCCGCCTCCAAGGCCGGTCTCGTCGGCTTCGCCCGCTCGCTCGCCCGTGAGCTCGGCTCCCGCAACATCACCTTCAACGTCGTCGCGCCCGGCTTCGTGGACACCGACATGACCAGGGTGCTCACCGACGAGCAGCGCGAGGGCATCGTCAAACAGGTGCCCCTCGGCCGGTACGCGCAGCCCGAGGAGGTCGCCGCGACGGTGCGGTTCCTCGCCTCGGACGACGCCTCGTACATCACTGGAGCCGTCATCCCCGTAGACGGCGGACTGGGAATGGGTCACTGATCACCATGAGCGGAATCCTCGAGGGCAAGCGCGTCCTGATCACCGGTGTGCTGATGGAGTCCTCCATCGCCTTCCACACCGCCAAGCTGGCCCAGGAGCAGGGCGCCGAGATCATCCTCACGGCCTTCCCCCGGCCCACGCTGACCGAGCGCATCGCCAAGAAGCTCCCCAAGCCCACCAAGGTCATCGAGCTCGACGTCACCAACGACGAGCACCTCGGGCGGCTCGCGGACATCGTCGGCGAGGAGCTGGGCGGCCTCGACGGCGTCGTGCACTCCATCGGCTTCGCGCCGCAGGACGCCCTCGGCGGCAACTTCCTGAACACGCCGTTCGAGTCCGTCGCCACCGCGATGCACGTCTCGGCGTATTCCCTGAAGTCGCTGACCATGGCCTGTCTGCCGCTGATGCAGAACGGCGGCTCGGTCGTCGGCCTCACCTTCGACGCGAAGTTCGCCTGGCCGCAGTACGACTGGATGGGCCCGGCCAAGGCCGCCCTGGAGGCCACCAGCCGTTACGTCGCCCGTGACCTGGGCAAGCAGAACATCCGCTGCAACCTCGTCTCCGCCGGCCCCCTCGCCTCCATGGCCGCCAAGTCCATCCCGGGCTTCGGCGAGCTGGCCGCCGTGTGGGACGACCGTTCCCCGCTGGAGTGGGACCTCAAGGACCCCGAGCCGGCCGGCCGCGGTGTCGTCGCCCTGCTGAGCGACTGGTTCCCGAAGACCACCGGCGAGATCATCCACGTGGACGGCGGGCTGCACGCGATCGGCGCGTGAGCGCTGCCGCTGTGCTCTGACCACAGGCCGAGGGCCCGTGTCCACCAAGGACGCGGGCCCTCGGCCTGTCCCCCGTTCGGCCCATCAGTCCGGGCACCGGGGACCGTGCGCCGCGCACGCTGGACCTGTACCGCCCCGTAGCCGCTCGGCCGAGGAGGTCTCCCTTGTGCGCCTGTCCCACAGCTTCGCCCTCGTGGCCGTCGCCGTCGCTCTCGCTGTATCCCTCCCGTCCGAGGCGACACCACACGCGCGCGTGGAGGCCGAAAAGCTGCACGCGCGTGTGGAGGCCGGAAAACCCGATCCCTTCGGCGCCGCCTGCCGCACCCTCGTCACAGGCTCCGAGGTGACCGCGACCTGCTACAACCCCTACGCCGACACCGACCACGTACGGCTGCACATCGAGTGCGACCGGTGGTGGGACATCGACAGCGACGGCGCCCCGGTCGAGGCGGGTCCCGCGCGGACCGTACGGCTCACCGGGCGCTGCTGGAAGGAAGTCCGCTCGGCGTGGGTCAGCCACCAGCGGATGGAGGCGTGAACGGGCCGGGGCGGCAGTGGAAGGGATAACCTGCCGCCTCCGCCGCCGCGGTCTCCGCGTCACCCGCGCGGATCGCGTCCAGCAACGGGGCGTGGTCCATGTACGTCTCGGGGGTCAGCTCCTCGCCCACGTCGCCCCGGAGCCAGTCGCGCAGCACCTCGCCCAGATCCGCGTAGACGGCCGTGACGACGTCGTTGTGGGACGCGGCCACCACCGCCAGGTGGAACGTCGCGTCGGCCGTCACGAAGGCCTCCGCGTCGCCTGACGCCCACGCCTCCTCACGCCGCACCAGGAGCGCGTCGAGCTGCTTCAGATCCTTCTCCGTGCGCCGCTCGGCGGCCAGCTTCGCCGCGCTGGACTCCAGGGCGGACCGCAGCTCGGCCACGTGCCCGGGGTCGGCGTCCGCGAATCGGCGGTGCATCACGCCCGCCAGCTCACTGGTCGCGACGACATAGGTGCCCGAGCCCTGGCGGATGTCCAGCAGCCCGTTGTGCGCGAGCGCGCGGACGGCCTCCCGGACCGTGTTGCGGGCGACCCCCAGCTGTTCCACCAGCTCCGGCTCGGTGGGGATACGGGAGCCGACCGGCCACTCGCCCGAGGTGATCTGGTTTCGCAGCGCGGCGATGACCTGCTCGGACAGCGCGGATCGACGGGGGTGGCTCAACGGCATGGCACACCTTCCCACGGGCCGGACGACAGGGAGCCGCCGGGAGATGGACAGTCAATCATCCTATGATTCTATGATGGGTGGCATGGCGAGCGAGGAAACCCGGGCGACGACATCCACAGCCGCACCCGTGCGCAGGCGCGACTCGGCGGCGCCCGAGCCCGCGAAAACGCCCTCCACGCGCGCGTGGCCCCTGCCGCTGCTCGTCGCGGGCATCGTCCTGACGGCCCTCAACCTCCGGCCCGCCATCACCAGCCTCGGCGCCCTCCTCGAAGAGGTGCGCGACGGGCTCGGCATGAGCGGCAGCGCCGCCGGACTGCTCACCTCCGTACCGCCGCTCTGCTTCGCCGCCTTCGGTGTCATGGCCCCACGGCTCGCCCGCCGCTTCGGTCCGGCCGCCGTGGTCTGCGCCGGCATGGTCGCGATCGCCGTGGGCCTCGCGATCCGGCCGTACGCCGGCGGCACGGCGGGCTTCCTCGCCGGGAGCGCCCTCGCCCTCATGGGCATCGCCGTCAGCAACGTCCTGATGCCGGTCGTCGTCAAGCGCTGGTTCCCGGACCGGGTGGGCTCCATGACGGGCCTGTACTCCATGGCCCTCGCCCTCGGCACCGCCTCCGCCGCGGCCGTCACGGTCCCCATGACGAAGGCACTGGGCGGCCACTGGCAGGCCGGGCTGGCCGTCTGGGCGGGGCTCGCGGCGACGGCCGTCGTGCCGTGGATCCCGTTCCTACGCGCGCGTGGAACCCTCGCCCCGGCGCCCGCGGCCACAGCCCGGGCCTCCGACGGCCTGCGCGTCGCCCGCAGCCGTACCGCCTGGGCGCTCGCCGTCTTCTTCGGGCTCCAGGCCACCGCCGCGTACATCACGATGGGGTGGATGGCGCAGATCTTCCGCGACGCCGGGGTCCCCGCGGGCCGAGCCGGGCTGCTGCTCGCCGTCACGATGGTGATGGGCGTACCCCTGGCCTTCGTCATCCCCCGGCTCGCCAGCCGCCTGCCCCATCAGGGCCCGATCGTGGTCGCGCTGAGCGTCTGCGGACTCCTCGGGTACGCCGGCCTGTACGTCGCCCCGGCCGGCGGTGCCTGGGCTTGGGCGCTGCTGCTCGGCGTCGCCAACTGCGCCTTCCCGTTGGCCCTCACCATGGTCGGCATGCGGGCGCGTACCGGCGCGGGCGTCGCCGAGCTGTCGGCGTTCGCCCAGAGCACCGGCTATCTGATCTCGATCCCGGGCCCGCTCCTCGTCGGCGTCCTCTACCAGCACAGCGGCGGCTGGGGCCTGCCTCTGGCCCTGATGGCCGGCCTGATGATCCCGCAGATCGCGGCGGGCGTGCTGGCGGGCCGTGACCGCGTGGTGGAGGACGAGGCGACCCGCTGACGCGCGCCCGGCGGGGGCCCCGGGCACACCCCGGCGGGTCCGCCTCGGGTCAGGGGTGCGAGACTGCTCCCATGCCAGTGCTCGACCCGAACCCCAAGAACGGCCAGAAGAAGATGCTGATCGTCTTCGGCTCGTTCTTCGCCATCTTCGTCATCATCGGGATCATCGCGCAGATCGCCTCGCCCTGACTCCCCGGCCCCACCCGCGACCGCCGTGGTGGGGTTAGCCCCCCATCCCCTAGGGGGCGAGTCTCAGGGTGAAGTGGGTGGATCACCGGATGGGTTGAAGGTCTCCGATTCCGTAAATTCGAAGTGTGGCCGCGACGAGGCGACCACGCGGAGCCCCCACCCGGGCACTCGGAGACACGGAGGCGGCATGTCGTCCCGCACGCACACCCGACCCCACCCGGCGAGCACGGGCGGCGTGGACACCCGGCTGCCCTGGTGGGCACTCGCCCTTCCCACTCTCGGGTTCATCCTCCTGCTGCTGATCCTCAACCCCGCCGACGCCCAGGCGGCGAGCGGCGACCCCGCCATCAGCGGCCTCGTCGAGCACATACGGCAGACACTGCTGCACCACGCATCGTGACCGGTGGGCGAGCCGCCCCGGCCGTGCGCCCCAGCGCCGGGCATCCGCACTTCAACTACCTGCGCCCCCTGGCCTGTTTCATGCGAAGCTGGGACGCATGAGCGTCGCAGAACCCCGCAAGATTGTCCTCTTCCGGCATGCGAAAGCCGAGTGGTCGGAAGTCTCCGACCACGAGCGGCCACTCGCCGACCGGGGCCGCAAGGACGCCGCCGTCGCCGGGCGCAAGCTGGCCGACTCCGGCATCCCCTTCGACCTTGCCCTCTGCTCCACCGCGACCCGGACCCGCGAAACCTGGAAGATCGCAGTCCACGAGCTTCCCCACCGGCCGAAAACCGTCTACGAGGAGCGGCTCTACGAGGCCTCGCCGGGCGAACTGATCGCGGTGCTGAACGAAACACCGGACGATGTGCGGGACATCGTTCTGATCGGCCACAACCCCGCGGTGCACGGCCTCGCCGAGATCCTGGCCGGCCGCGCCGAGGCCGACGCCCGCGAGCGCATGAACGGCCGCGGCTTCCCCCCGGCCGCCTTCGCCGTCCTCTCCTTCGAGGGCTCCTGGAAGACCCTGGAGCCGGGCGTGGCCGCCCTGCTCGACTACTGGGCACCGGAGGACTGACCCGGCCGGCCACCGGCCCCGACGACGACACGACGAAGGCCCGGCACCCCTAGGGCGTGTTTCGAAAGTGGCGTCGTCGGCCCGGAGGGCGGGGCCCGCGGCGTCTGGTGCGGTGCGTCGCAAGGCGGGGGGGCGTCCGCGTACTGGGTGTACGCGGATGATCCCGACAACGCGGCGAGGTGCCGTGCCAGGCGTCGCGGGGCAGACGAGACTTTCGAAACACGCCCTAGGTGCCGGGCCTTCCGGGCGCCTGCCGACCGCTGTGCGTCGCCACTACCGGTCGTCGTGCGTGTCCGCCGCCTCGACCTCTTCCCGGGTGACCCCGAGCAGATAGAGGACGGTGTCGAGGAAGGGGAAGTTCACCGCGGTGTGCGCGGCCTCCCGGACGACCGGCTTGGCGTTGAAGGCGACGCCCAGACCGGCCGCGTTGAGCATGTCGAGGTCGTTGGCGCCGTCGCCGATCGCCACGGTCTGGGCCAGCGGCACCCCCGCCTCGGCGGCGAAGCGGCGCAGCAGCCGGGCCTTGCCGGCACGGTCCACGATCTCGCCGACGACCTTGCCTGTGAGCTTCCCGTCGACGATCTCCAACGTGTTGGCCTGGGCGAAGTCCAGCGCCAGCCGCTCCTTCAGATCATCCGTGACCTGGGTGAACCCGCCCGAGACGACGCCGACTTGGAAGCCGAGCCGCTTCAGCGTACGGATCAGCGTGCGCGCCCCCGGTGTGAGCCGCACCTCGCTGCGCACCTTGTCCACCACCGAGGCGTCGAGGCCCTTCAGCAGCGCCACGCGCGCGTGCAGCGACTGCTCGAAGTCCAGCTCACCGCGCATCGCGGCCGCCGTCACCTCGGCGACCTCCTTCTCGCACCCGGCGTGCGCGGCGAAGAGCTCGATCACCTCGTCCTGGATGAGCGTCGAGTCCACGTCCATGACCACCAGCCGCTGCGCCCGGCGGTGCAGCCCCGCCGCGACCACGGCCACGTCCACGCCCAGCGCCACCGACTCGGTCACCAGTGCGGTCCGCAGCGTCTCCGGCTCCGTACCCGACACGGCGAACTCCACCGCCGTCACCGGATACTTGGCGAGCCGGAAGATACGGTCGATGTTGCCGCCGGTCGCCGTGATCCGCGCGGCGATCCGGGCCGTGGACTCGGCGGTCAGCGGGTGGCCGAGCACGGTGACATGCGAGCGCCCGAGGCCACGCGGACGGTTGTCGCCCAGGCCGGAGATGATCTCCGCCTGCATCTTCATGGACTCCGCCCAGCTGTGGACGGTCGCCCGCAGGTCGCCCTCCTGCCCGGCCGGCGGCTCGCTCACCAGCGCGCACAGCACGATCCGGCCACGGGTGACGACCTGCTCGATGTCGACCACGTCGACGGAGTACGCGGCGAGGGTGTCGAACAGTCCGGCCGTGATCCCCGGCCGGTCCTTGCCGAAGATCTTGACGAGGAGAGTGGGGACGTCAGAGGAGGTCTGCGAAGCGCTCATGATGTACCCACCGTATCGGGCACCCCGTGCCTTTTTCCCCCGAGGTCCGCCCAGCGGACAGCGAACAGTGGGTGACGAGCGGATGACACCCACCTGGATCGTGTACGACGGCTCCGCGCCGCACCCGCCCGATGCCTCACTCCGGCGCCGCTCACACACCACCGAGCCCGCTGTTCGGCGTCCCGGCCGCTGCTACCGCCCACGTGGCCCGCGCGGTCCCGGTGGCGGGGGAGGAGGCGGAGGCGGCCCCTCGCTCGGTGGCGGTGGCGGTGGCGGTGGCGGTGCGGGCCAGCGCCCCGACCCCGACGCCGAGCCGTTTCCGGGTCCGCCGGATCCGGATCCGCCTCCTGCCCCCGGCCCCGAGCCCCTCCCCGTCCCCGTCCCGGTCCCTGAACCCGGCCTCGACCTCGACCCGGACCCGGCCCCGGAACTCCTCCCCGCTCCCGACCCGGCCCCCGCCCCCGGCGGCTCACTCCGCCGCCCCGGCCGCCGCGGCGGCGGAGTGAACCGCCGGGCCACCGTGGGCGCCCCATACATGTCCGGAGCACTCCCCGACTCTCCTGCCGCCCCGGCCCCTGCCCCAGATCCGGCCCCGGACCCATCCGCCCCCCGCCCACGACCGGCAGCCCCCGGCCCCCGAGGCCCGAGCAACTCATCCGGCACCCGCAGATACGGGTTCGTGTCCGGGTTCGGCGGCCGATACGGCGTACCCGGCGTGTACGGCCCCGACGGGGAACCCGACGAGGACGCCACCCCGGCCGCATCGGCCCCGCCGCTCCACGCCACCCCCGCGGCCCCCGAGTCCCCCCGCGCCGACGGAGCCGCACGCAGCCCCGCCGCCCCCGTCGCATACGCGAGCAGCGCCCCCGCGCCCCCCGCCCCCGCACCCCACACCGCGCCCAGCAGCAAGGCCGCCCCCGCCCGCCCGTGCAGGTCGATCCCCGCGCCGAACGCGTCGAAGCCGAGGACGGACAGCGAGGCGTCCACCGATACCTGCGTCAGCCATACCAGCAGGGGCAGTGCCAGCGCGGTCACGATGCCGAGCCGAAGAGCGCAGCGCCCCGCGAAGGCGAGCGCGCTTCCGTCCCGTACATCCGCACCGCCCGCATCCCCCGCAGCGGTGGCAGCCGATTGACGTACAAATGGCGTACGTACGGCGGTCAGCACCCCGGCGTACAACAGCGTCACGGCCGCCGCGATGCCCAACAGCCAGACGCGGTCGTCGAGTTCGGCGAGGCGGCCGAGGGTCACGGGCTCGGCGGCGTGCACGCGCAGCAGTTCGTCGAGGGGGTCGGGGAGCAGCTTGGCGAGCTCGCCGGTGGCCTTGCCGTCCCAGGGCACGAACAGGCCGACCGGGATGCCCAGCCAGACCCCGTTGGGCGCCCCGAGCAGAGCCGCGCCCGCGATCCGCCTGGGGTTCGGGTCGCTGATCGCCGCGTACGCCGCCGCCGCGAACCCGGCCAGGACCGCCACCAGCAGTACCGTCACCACCGCCGACACGGCCGGCCGTACGATCCGGTGCAGGGCCTTGAGGCCGTGCGGCAGGGGAGCGCGGCGCGAGGCCAGCAGGGCGAGCAGCAGCACCCCGAGGCACCAGGCCAGGGCGCCGAGCAGGGTGGGCGCGGTGTCGACCGTGAAGCCCACCTGGGCGTTCGCGTCGGCAAGGTCGCCCAGGCGGTCCGGGAGCAGGCCGCCGCCGATGTCCCCGACATCACCGAGCCCGGGGATCTCGACGCCGTCCAGGCCCTCGCCGCCCGGCAGTTCGTCGAGCCCCAGATCGCCGCCGTCCAGCGTGATGACCGCGTGCCCGGCCCAGGCCAGCCCGCCCATCAGCGCCACGAAGAGCACGACCACCGTGCCGGCGCGCAGAAGCAGTTCGGAGGGCGCGATCACAACGCCCGCGCCCCGCAGGGACCGTAGGAAGAACCAGGAGAGCAGGACCGCTCCGACCAGGCTCACCCCCAGTGGCGTGATCTCGATGGCCGTCGTCGCCTGCGCTCCTTCCAGGCCAAAGACGGACACATCGCCGGACGGGGTGACCGACCCACCTGCCCCGAGCGCCACAACCGCAGCGGTCATGGGCCCCAGTTCGCCCGCCGAGTCCGCTTCGAGCAGATGCAGACCGAGCGCGGCCGTGCCCGCCATCCCGATCAACGCCCAGCTCACGGCCGCGATCGCGGAGAACAGGACCTCCCCCCACGGCACACTCCTGTCATGGCGAACAGCCTGGTTGCTCATGGTCGGACCCCCCGATCCGCATCGCGGCCTTGCGCCGCTGATGTCCCCCTCGCGTGGGATTACCACTCTCCTGTCCGGTTTCAACCCCGTCAACGGGACCGGTCGATACGCTCGTACGCTCTCTTCACAAGGCCCGACTTTCGGTCAGGGGGCCGAGCCTGAAATAGTTCCCCCCGATGTTCGACATCCCTAGACTCCCTCTGATGGGGGTAACTTCGGGGGACAACTCAGTGGGGCATGGAGTGCCGGAACTCGTACTGGAATTGAACGGACAAACCTGGACGCTCGATCCGTCCAGGGCATATACCCTCGGACGTGATCCGCAGGGGGACATCGTGTTCGAGGACGCCAGGGTCTCCTGGCGACACGCCACGATCAGCTTCGCCGGCCGTGGTTGGGTGATCGAGGACCACGGCAGCACCAACGGCACATTCGTGCAGGGCCAGCGGATCCACCAGCTGGAGATCGGTCCCGGCTCGGCCGTACACCTCGGCAACGCGACCGACGGTCCGCGGGTCAACCTGTCCGGCACGGCGGCCTCGGTCGCCCAGCCCCAGCAGCAGCCGTACGCGGCGCAGGGCGCGAGCGCGGGCTGGGCCGCCCAACAGGCACCGCAGCAGCAGGCACCGCAGGCCGGCTGGCAGCAGCCGGATCAGCCGCAGGTACCGCAGCAGCAGGGCTGGGCCCAGCAAGGCCCCGGTGGTGGCGCGGGGGCGCCGCCGGTCTACGGCGACCGCAGCCCGACCACGTTCCACCAGCTGGCCCTCGGCCGTGTCATGCGCATCGGCCGTGCGCTGGAGAACGAACTGGTCGTCTCCGACCTGCAGGTCTCGCGCAATCACGCCGAGTTCCACGCGACGCCCGACGGGCGATTCGAGATCCGCGACCTCGGCTCGCACAACGGCACGTTCGTCAACGGTATGCCGATCGCCAAGGGCGGCACGGCACTCCTCGGCCCGAACGACATCGTGGGCGTCGGCCACTCGACGTTCCGCATCATCGGCGACCGCCTCGAGGAGTTCGTCGACACCGGTGACGTCTCCTTCTCCGCACGCCATCTGACGGTCACCGTCGACGGCGGCAAGCAGATCCTGAAGGACGTCTCCTTCGGTGTCCCCGAGAAGTCGCTCATCGCGGTCATCGGCCCATCCGGCTCCGGCAAGTCCACCCTGCTGAAGGCGCTCACGGGCTACCGCCCGGCCAACCAGGGTGACGTCCTCTACGACAACCGGAACCTGTACAAGCAGTTCGCCGAGCTGCGCCAGCGCATCGGTCTGGTCCCGCAGGACGACATCCTGCACAAGGAGCTGACCGTCAAGAAGGCCCTCAAGTACGCGGCCAAGCTGCGCTTCCCCGCCGACACCACGGCCCAGGAGCGCGACGCCCGCATCGACGAGGTGCTGCGCGAGCTCAAGCTCGACATCCACAAGGACAAGAAGGTCACGTCCCTGTCCGGCGGCCAGCGCAAGCGCGTCTCGGTCGCCCTGGAGCTGCTCACCAAGCCCTCGCTGATCTTCCTGGACGAGCCGACCTCCGGTCTCGACCCGGGCATGGACCGCGATGTCATGCAGCTCCTGCGCGGCCTCGCCGACGACGGCCGTACGGTCCTCGTCGTCACGCACTCCGTGGCCGAGCTGGCCATCTGCGACAAGCTGCTGGTGATGGCGCCGGGCGGCTCGGTGGCGTACTTCGGTCCGCCCGAGGAGGCCCTGAACTTCTTCGGCTACGAGACCTGGGCCGACGTCTTCTCCGCCTTCGAGAACTACCGCGACTACGACTGGGCGGGCCGCTGGAAGGGCTCGCAGCACTACCAGATGTACGCCGCGGACATCGACGCCGTCGCCCCGCAGTCGGTGCACATGCCGCCGGCCCAGTCGATGCGCCCGCCGAAGCCGCAGGGCTGGGGCTCGCAGCTGATGACCCTGATCCGCCGCTATGTCTCGGTGATCGCCTCCGACAAGGGCTTCCTCGCCCTGACGGTGATCCTGCCGGCCGTGCTCGGCGCGGTCAGCCTGCTCATCGACCCGGACAAGGACCTGTTGGTCCGGGGGGTGAACAAGGCGACCAACCTGCCCATCCCGAACGGCACGGCCACCACGGTGCTGCTGATCCTCGCGGTCGGCGCCTGCTTCGCCGGCGCCGCCAACTCCGTCCGTGAGCTGATCAAGGAACGGGTCATCTACGAGCGGGAGCGGGCGACCGGCCTGTCGCGCTCGGCGTACCTGATGTCCAAGGTGATCGTCCTCGGTGCGGTCACCGTGTTCCAGGGCGCCATGGTCGGCGCGATCGGCTTCTCCAGCCGGACCATCCCGGACGAGTCGTTGATCTTCGGCACCGGCAAGTTCGCCGTCATGCTCGAACTCTCCATCCCGATCATGGGGCTCGGCTTCACGTCCATGATGTTCGGCCTGGTCATCTCCTCGCTGGTGAAGACCGCCGAGAAGACGATGCCGCTGCTGGTGATGTTCGCGATCGTCCAGGTCGTCTTCACCGGCTGCCTCTTCGCCCTGCACGGCAGCCCCGGCGTCAACGAGTTCTCCTACCTGATGCCGTCACGCTGGGCGGTCGCCGCCGCGGGCGCCACGCTGGACTTCAACAACATCAGCCCGCCCAAGGAGGCGGGCGACACCGACCCGCTGTGGGACCACACGGTCGGCGCCTACAGCCTCGACATGATCGCGCTCATCGTGCTCGGCGTGATCTGCGGTGTCCTCGTGGCCCGCTTCCTGCGCCGCCACGAGCCCGAGGTCATGCGCAAGTAGCCCTTCGACGGGCACACGGCACACGCGAAGGGCGGCACCCCGGCAGGGGTGCCGCCCTTCGGCAGCTCAGTACGCGCTGTTGACGTTGTCGATCGAGCCGTACCGGTCGGCCGCGTAGTTCGCGGCGGCCGTCAGGTTGGCGACCGGGTCGTACTGGCTCCAGGCCGTGCCCGCCACGTGGTAGGCGTCGAACGTCGGCTTGATGACCTGCAGCAGACCGATCGAGGGGACGCCGTTCTGGGCGTTGATGTCCCAGTTGTTGATGGCCCTCGGGTTGCCCGAGGACTCCCGCATGATGTTCTTGTGCAGGCCGTGGTAGGTGCCAGGGATCTTGTGCTTCTTCATGATGTCGAGCGCCTCGCGGATCCAGCCGTCGAGGTTGTTCGAGTACGACTTCACGGCGGCGGCCTTGAGCTTGGCGCGCTGCGCGGCCCGGCTCGCGGCCGCCTTCTTCGCGCGCTCGTCCGCGACCTTCTTGGCGGCGTCGGCAACCCTCTTCTTCGCCGCGGCGTCGGCGGCCTTCTTCTTGGCGTCGGTCACCTGGTCGGCGACGCTCGCCTTCACGTTCTTCGCGGAGTCCTGGCTGAACGCCACCGGCGCGGCGGAGACGGTCCCGGTCGGGGGCGACGTCTGCGCCTGGGCCGGCACCAGCGAGAACGCCAGAGCCACGGTACCGACGGCGGCGGCACCGGCGAACGACAGCTTGTGGGCCTTCGTCAGCGCGAGACCGGGACCGGAAGTGTTGGCGTTCTTGAACATGAAAGGGAGACCTCTTCGACTAGCACGGAGGTCGCTCTCGGCCGGCGGGACACTGCTCTTTCCAGCACGAACGCCGCGAGCGGAACCCACGGCGTCGAGCGACTGGTGCAATTCTTAGCGGCCGCAAAATCCGGTGGCAAAGGTGTGACGTACGATCCCGGGTAGTTGGACGGTAAAGGGCAAAACGGGACAGACCAACGCGTCTGTCCCGCTCATAACGCCCTTATCTATCTCCTAAGGAACTTCGTACGTGATGTGCACCCTATGCGCGGGCTCACATCGCGCCCACCCACCTCTCACCGATAGTTGCTGCCGCAATGCTCTGTGTGAGGCGCCTCCGGCGGCAGAATGAGATGGACGTCCCCGAACTCGTGCCACAGATAGGGCCCGCCGATCGCCGCGTCGTACGCCCGCTCGATCGCCGCCCGCCCCGCGACCGCCTCCAGCATCAGCAGATGTGAGGCCTCCGGCTCGTGCAGCCCGGTCAGCAGCCCGTCGACCACCCGGACACCGCGCTCCGGGGTGACCACGAGATCGGTCCACCCCGCCCGCGCGCGTACGGCCCCGTCCGGCCCCGCCGCCGACTCCACGGCCCGCACGGCGGTCGTCCCGACGGCCACGACCCGCCCGTCACCCGCCTTCGCCGCGTTGATCAGCCGAGCCGACGCCTCCGGCACCGCGAACCGCTCCGGATACGGCGGCTCGTGCGCCTCCGCCGACGCCACCCCGGTGTGCAGCGTGACCGGCGCGAACTGCACCCCTCGGCTCACCAGCTCCGCCACCAGCCGGGCCGTGAAGGGCCGAGCGGCACTCGGCATCTCCGCACTGCCCACGCCGTCCTCGGACGGCAGCGCGAACACGGTCTGGTACGCCGACAGCGGCTGGTCCCGCTCCGTGTAGGAGTACCGAATGGGCCGCCCGTGCTCCCGCAGCACCGCGAGCACGTCCGACGCCGGCACCCGGGCCCACCACAGCCGCTCCCCGCGCTCGCTCAGCGGCTCCTCCAGCAGCAGCCGCACATCCCCGGGCAACCGCACCTCCGTGCCCGCGGGCCCACCCGCACGCGCGCGCGTGGTGCCCCTTCCGTCCGGATCCCGCAGCTCGACGGCCCACCGCCCGTCATCACCCCGCGTCGAGAAATGCACCACCACGCCCGCGTGCCCGATCGCCCCGTCCACAGCCGCCGCCAACGTGGGCGACGTGTTGACCACGAGCAGATCCCCCGCCCGCAACAGCCGGGGCAGCGCCACGAACTCGTGATGCGACACCTCCGCCCCGCACGACACCAGCAGCCGTACGGCGTCCCGGCCCAGTCCGGGCCCGCGCTGCTCGGCGGGCACCCGCGCGAGCCGCTCCTCCGCGATGCGGAGCGCGGCGAGGGTCACCGGGCCTCCACCAGCGCCGGGGCCGTGTACCGGCCGCTCGCCGGCCGCTCGTCCAGCAGCCGCAGAAAGCCCGGCACCACACTGTCCGGCGCGGGCCGCGCATCGTCGTCGTCCGGCACGGCCGCCGTGTACAGGTCCGTGCCCATGTCACCGGGATCGACCGCCCACACCCTCAGGTCCGGCTCCTCCACGGCCAGCACCGCCGACAGATGGTCGAGCGCCGCCTTCGACGCCCCGTACCCGCCCCACGTCTCGTACGCCTCGACCGCCGCGTCCGAGCTGACGTCGACCACCGCGCCCGCCCGCGAGGCCCGCAACAGGGGCAGCGCCTCCTGGACGAGCCCCAGCGCCGCCACCACGTTCACCTCCAGCGCCCGCCGCAGCCCGTCCAGAGCCAGCCCCTCCAGCCGTACGAGCGGCTCGGCGCCCAGCGCGCTCGCGTTGTTGACCAGCAGATCGAGCCCGCCCAGCCCGCGCGCCGCGGCCACCAGCTCCGCCCGGTGCCCGGCGTCCGTGACGTCCCCCGGCAGGGCCTCCACCCGCGTCCCGTACACGGACAGCGCCTCCGCCGTCTCCTTGAGGACCCCGGCGGTTCTGGCGTCGAGCACCAGATCCCAGCCACGCGCGGCCAGAGCCCCGGCCAGCGCCCGCCCCAGCCCCTTCGACGCCCCCGTGATGATCGCTACCGGCATGACAACCGTCCCCTCGACTCCGGCCGCCCTGGACTCGCTCGGCGGTGATGCCAACGTAGGAACGACACCGCACCGGTCGCCTCCTGCGCGGGCCCCAATGCCCCGGGGCCCTTTGCCCTAGGCCGCGGGGCCGGGACCCGAGACCTAGTCCTCGGCCCTAGGCCTGTCGCCCGAGGTGGGGGCCGCCCCGGGTCCGATCCCCGTTGTCGGTGGTCGCCGGTACTTTGAGGGCATGAGTCAAGGTCCACGGTCCGGCCTCGCCGCGGTGAGCTCCGCGTTGCTGGCCATGAGCAGGCACCTGGAGGTGCGCGACGTCCTCAAGACGATCGTCGCCTCCGCGCGCGAACTGCTCGACGCGGAGTACGCGGCGCTCGGCGTCCCCGACGACCACGGCGGCTTCGCCCAGTTCGTGGTCGACGGCGTCAGCGACGCCCAGTGGAAGGCCATCGGCCCGCTCCCGCGCCAGCACGGCATCCTCGCCGCGATGCTCCACGAGGCCACCCCCGAGCGCCTTGTCGACGTGCGCAAGGACCCTCGCTTCGAGGGCTGGCCCAGCGCACACCCCGACCTGATCGACTTCCTCGGCCTGCCCATCCGCGACGGCGACGAGGTCATCGGCGCCCTCTTCCTCGCCAACAAGCGATGCCCCAAGCCCGAGGGCAGCTGCGGCTTCACCGAGGAGGACGAGGCACTGCTGTCGATCCTCGCCCAGCACGCCGCGATCGCCCTGACCAACGCCCGCCTCTACGAACGCAGCCGCGAGCTGACCATCGTCGAGGAGCGCTCCCGCCTCGCCCACGAACTGCACGACGCGGTCAGCCAGAAGCTCTTCTCCCTGCGCCTGACCGCCCAAGCCGCCGCCGCCCTCGTCGACCGCGACCCCTCGCGCGCCAAGGACGAACTGCAACAGGTGGCCGCCCTCGCCGCCGAGGCCGCGGACGAACTGCGCGCCGCCGTGGTCGAGCTGCGCCCCGCGGGCCTCGACGAGGACGGCCTGGTCGCCACCCTGCGCACCCAGGTCCACGTCCTGGACCGCGCCCACAGCGCCCGCGTCACCTTCGCCGGACGCGGCGTCCGCGCACTGCCCGCCGCACAGGAGGAGGCCATGCTGCGCGTCGCCCAGGAGGCCCTGCACAACGCGCTGCGGCACGCGGAAGCCGAGCAGGTCGACGTCACCCTGGACCGCCACGGTGGGGGAGCCGTCCTACGGGTCACGGACGACGGCGTGGGCTTCGACCCGCAGGCGATACGCCGCGCGGGCCGCCACCTCGGCCTGGTCTCCATGCGGGACCGGGCGAGCGGGGTCGGCGGCACCCTGACCGTGGAATCGGCGCCCGGAAAGGGCACCACGATCGAGATGGAGGTCCCCGGTGGCTGACGCAATCAAGGTCCTGCTCGTCGACGACCACCAAGTGGTCCGCCGCGGCCTGCGCACCTTCCTGGAGGTGCAGGACGACATAGAGGTCGTGGGAGAGGCCGCCGACGGCGCCGAAGGAGTCGCCCGGGCAGAGGAGCTACGCCCCGACGTCGTCCTCATGGACGTCAAGATGCCGGGCATGGGCGGCGTCGACGCACTGCGCAAGCTCCGCGAACTGGACAACCGCGCCCGCGTCCTGATCGTCACCAGCTTCACCGAGCAGCGCACGGTCGTCCCGGCCCTGCGCGCCGGCGCCGCCGGGTACGTCTACAAGGACGTGGACCCCGACGCCCTCGCCGGAGCCATCCGCTCGGTGCACGCCGGCCACATCCTCCTCCAGCCGGAGGTCGCGGAGGTACTCCTCTCCCAGGAGGAGAGCAACTCCGGCCAGGGGAGGGGCGGTTCGCTCACGGAGCGGGAACGCGAGGTGCTCAGCCTGATCGCCGACGGCCGTTCGAACAGGGAGATCGCCCGGGCCCTCGTCCTCTCGGAGAAGACGGTGAAGACCCACGTCTCGAACATCCTTATGAAACTCGACCTGGCGGACCGCACCCAGGCCGCGCTCTGGGCGGTCCGGCACGGTGTGACGGGATGACCGTGGGACTGGTGTGATGAACGGCAATTCGGAAGGTTACGTTCCAAGCTGAGATTCATACTGTCGGGTGTATGTCCCCCGGATGGCGCATCCTCGATGTGCCCCGGGCGTTCTTCAGTGCGTACTGCGAGCGACCGCCGCAGTGATCGCGAAGAAGGGCTCAGAAGTGAAGAACCTGAAGAAGGCCGCTGCTGTCACGATGGTGGCCGGTGGCCTGGTCGCCGCCGGTGCCGGCATGGCCTCCGCCACCGACGGCGGGGCGCACGCGGGCGGCAAGGCCGTGGCCTCGCCCGGCGTCATCTCGGGCAACGTCATCCAGGCCCCGATCGACATCCCGGTCAACGTGGTCGGCAACTCCGTGAACGTGATCGGCGTCCTGAACCCCGCCTTCGGCAACCTCGGCGTCAACCACTGACGTCTGCGCCTCGCACCGCCAGTGACCACCGGCCTTCCAGACATCTCTGGAAGGCCGGTCAGGCGTTTCCTGGGCTGATCACCTCATCGCCCCACTGCACCGACCATGCGCTTTCCTCGCCCCCCTGCACACCGTCACGCCCTCCTGCGCCGTTGACCAGCGCACGACCCGCGTCCCGGTCGAACCTGTACCACCAGGGCGAACGCTTCCATGAACATCGCCGAGAAGGCCGCCGTGGCCGTCACCGTCGCAGGCCTCGCCGCGGATGTGCGTCGGCCGACGCGGCTGTCGCCGACGCGGGGGCCGACGGCGCGGCGGCCCTGCTGCCGTATCTGCGGCCCAGCCGCCCAGCTGCGGGCGGTCGTGCCACCAGGCGCGGCACGGGTGGGCGCAGCGGCACCCGGCAGCGCCGGTGAGCGAAACCCACCCCCGCCCCGCATCAGCGCCGGGCGACAAACCACCAAGGCTCACCGCACCCCCCGCTCCCGCTCCTCCACAAAGGAGTTGTACGCCGCGACCATCGCCCGCCGAGCCGTCCGCTCCACCGGCCGCAACGCAGCCCCCCGCGCCACCATCTCGGAAGCGCTCACCGCACCCCCGTCCCCGTTCTCGTACGCCACGGAGATCAGCAACCCCACCCGCTGCGCCAACTCCAGCACCCGCACCGCCCGCGGCGGATACCCCGGCGCCAACAGCTCACGCCCCCGCTCCGCCCGCGCCCGATACGCATCGATCGCCGCCTCCGCCACCGGCCCCGAGGCGGCCACATCCAACTGCGACAACACGGCCGTGGCCTCCCGCAAGGCCTCCGCCAGCTCCCGCTCGGCCTCCCCGAGCGAGGGCACGTCGGCGGGCGGAGCCTCCCGCACCTCCAGGCAGTGCCAGACGACCTCCACATGGACGTCACCGGACGGCCCGGCCGAGTACACCTCCGGCACCAGCCCCAGCGCCCCGCCGTGGCAGATCACCGCCTCCTCCGCCTCCAGCGCCCGCTTGTTGAACTCCGGCGGTCCGCTGAGCCCCAGCGGATGTCCTGCCGCGGGCAGCGCCACCCGCAACCCGGTCACCCCGAGTGCCCGCAGCCGCCCCAACGCGAGCGTCAATCCGACCGGCCCCGACTCGCCGGGCAACCCCTCCACCCTGTGCACCGCGTCATCCCCGACGACGGCGGCCACCGCGTCATCCGGTGAGACAAGTCCGGCAAGAAGGGCATTTCCCCATGCGGCAAGGCGTCCTGAGCGTGGTTCCGAGAGCATGCCCCCACCCTAAGGACCGACCGATGGGATGGACCGCCCAACCGGTGGCGTAGATTTCCCTGAGGGCTGCGCCCACCCGGCGGCGGCTCCGCCCACGGGCGAACGCGACAGCCGAGACAGGCCGACACTGCAAGGGGAGACAGCGCGCTCATGAGCGATGTTCTGGAGCTGGAGGACGTATCCGTGGTCCGCGAGGGCCGGGCTCTGGTGGACCAGGTCTCCTGGTCGGTCAAGGAGGGCGAGCGCTGGGTCATCCTCGGCCCGAACGGCGCGGGCAAGACCACCCTCCTGAACGTCGCGTCCAGCTACGTCTACCCCAGCAAGGGCACCGCCACCATCCTCGGCGACACCCTCGGCAAGGTCGACGTCTTCGAACTGCGCCCCCGCATCGGCATGGCGGGCATCGCCATGGCCGAGAAGCTCCCCAGGCGCCAGACCGTCCTGCAGACCGTACTGACCGCCGCGTACGGCATGACGGCCACCTGGAACGAGGACTACGACGACATCGACGAGCGGCGCGCCCGCGCGTTCCTCGACCGCCTAGGCATGACCGACTACGTGGACCGCAGGTTCGGCACGCTCTCCGAGGGCGAGCGCAAGCGCACCCTCATCGCCCGCGCCCTGATGGTCGACCCCGAGCTGCTCCTCCTCGACGAGCCCGCCGCCGGCCTCGACCTCGGCGGCCGCGAGGACCTCGTACGCCGTCTCGGCCGCCTCGCCCGCGACCCCATCGCCCCCTCCATGATCATGGTCACGCACCACGTCGAGGAGATCCCTCCGGGCTTCACCCACGTCCTGATGATCCGCCAGGGCAAGGTCCTCGCCGCGGGCCCGCTGGAGCTTGAGCTCACCTCCCGCAACCTCTCCCTCTGCTTCGGCCTCCCGCTCGTCGTCGACCAGCTCGGCGAGCGCTGGACCGCCCACGGCCTGCCCCTCTCCTGACCCGAATCCTCCGACGCCGCCCGCCCTCCCGACAGTCGGTTGCGCTCCTGGCCTCCAACCCGGCACGCGTGCAACCGACTTGAGGCGGCCCCGAGGGCTTCCTTCACGTGATCTTCTGACCGTGCGCTCTGTTCGGGGGGACGATCGCGGTCCTACCATGACCAGGTGGACGACATCGACGCATGGGTGTGGTGGCTGATCGGCGCGGCCGGGCTCGGGATCGCCCTCGTCGTGACCGCGATGCCGGAACTGGGCATGCTCGCCCTGGGCGCCGTCGCCGGCGCCGTGACCGCGGGGCTGGGCGGTGGGGTCGTACTCCAAGTCGTCGTCTTCGCCGTCGTATCGGTGGCGCTCATCGCCGTCGTACGGCCCATCGCGGCCCGGCACAGAACGCAACGACCTCAACTGGCCACCGGCATCGACGCGTTGAAGGGCAAACACGCCGTCGTACTGGAACGGGTCGACGGTTCGGGCGGCCGGATCAAACTCAACGGAGAGGTCTGGTCGGCCCGCGCCCTCGACGGCGGACAGGCCTACGAGGTGGGGCAGGAAGTGGACGTCGTGGACATCGAGGGAGCCACGGCGATCGTCATGTGACCTCGGACGACGTGGTCACGTCGTGATGACGCAATGCGACGAACGGCCCACCTGGCAGGCACTGTTCTGCCAGACTCGACGAACAAGATCTTCAACAGGTCCGACAGACATAAGATCTTCTGGAAGCGTCAACGCGGAGAAGGGCACGGGGAGCAACGATGGAACCGATCATCATCGTCCTGATCATTCTGGTGGTGTTGGTCTTCATCGCCCTGATCAAGACCATCCAGGTCATCCCACAGGCAAGCGCGGCGATCGTCGAGCGCTTCGGCCGCTACACCCGCACGCTCAACGCGGGCCTCAACATCGTCGTCCCGTTCATCGACTCCATCCGCAACCGCATCGACCTGCGTGAACAGGTCGTGCCTTTCCCGCCCCAGCCGGTGATCACCCAGGACAACCTGGTCGTGAACATCGACACGGTCATCTACTACCAGGTCACCGACGCCCGCGCGGCCACGTACGAGGTCGCCAGCTACATCCAGGCGATCGAGCAGCTCACCGTCACCACGCTCCGCAACATCATCGGTGGCATGGACCTGGAGCGGACCCTGACCTCCCGCGAGGAGATCAACGCGGCCCTGCGCGGCGTCCTCGACGAGGCCACCGGCAAATGGGGCATCCGGGTCAACCGCGTCGAGCTGAAGGCGATCGAGCCGCCCACCTCCATCCAGGACTCGATGGAGAAGCAGATGCGCGCCGACCGTGACAAGCGCGCCGCGATCCTCACCGCCGAAGGTACGCGCCAGGCGGCGATCCTGACGGCCGAGGGTGAGAAGCAGTCCCAGATCCTGCGCGCAGAAGGTGAGGCCAAGGCCGCCGCCCTGCGCGCCGAGGGCGAGGCCCAGGCCGTCCGCACGGTGTTCGAGGCCATCCACGCCGGCGACCCCGACCAGAAGCTCCTCTCCTACCAGTACCTCCAGATGCTCCCGAAGATCGCCGAGGGCGACGCCAACAAGCTCTGGATCGTCCCCAGCGAGATCGGCGACGCCCTCAAGGGCCTCTCCGGTGCCATGGGCAACTTCGGTTCCCTGGGCGGCGGTTCGGGAGGCAAGAGCGACAGCGACCGCCGAGAGAAGCCGTCGATCACCGACTGACAGCCCGATGCCCGTTACGTGCCTGGGGGCCACCTTCGTCGAGAAGGTGGCCCCCAGGCACGTGTGCACGCATACTGCTACGCCGCAGGCTGTGCCAGCCAGTCCGGGAGCGCGTCGAAGTCGTCCCGGCCCAGCGCCAGCAGCATCGCGTCCGCCGGCGTCGGCTCGAACGGCTGTCGCAGCAGCGGCATCCCCGCCTCGTCCGGAGTCCGGTTCGCCTTGCGGTGATTGTCCTCCGCGCACGACGCAACCGTGTTCAGCCAGCTGTCCGCACCACCCTGCGACCGCGGCAGCACATGGTCCACGGTCGTCGCCCGCCTGCCGCAGTACGCGCACCTGTGCCTGTCCCGCACAAGAACGCCCCGCCTGGACCACGGGGCTTGTCTTCGGAAGGGCACGCGTACATACCTGCAGAGCCTGATCACCCGGGGCGCCGGTATGTCGACCGCGGCTCCGCGCATGCGCAGTTCGGGGTGGGACTGCTCGACGACGGCCTTGTCCTGCAGTACCAGAACGACGGCTCTGTTCAGAGTCACCGTCGACAGCGGCTCGAAGCTCGCGTTGAGTACCAGCGTGTCCCGCATTCCAGCCCACCTCCGTGCAATCGGCCCACCCCCTGGCGGGCTTGGATCAACTCTGGCCGGGCACGCCGAGATGGACAACGCAATAAAAATGCCCGTCTCTGATCACTTCCATGACCAGAGGCGGGCAAACGTTCAATGAACGTCCGGCTTCGTTACTTTTCCGCTACAGCCGCGTACTCACCGATGATCTGGGTGCGCGCCAGCGTGTGGAACCGCAGGTTGAAGCCGACGACAGCGGGCGAGGCGTCCGAGTCCGGACCGAGCTTCTCCTGGTCCACGGCGTACACCGTGAACACATAGCGGTGCGCCGGGTCCCCGGGCGGCGGCGCGGCACCGCCGAAGTCCTTGGACCCGTAGTCGTTGCGTGCCTGGACCGCGCCCTCCGGCAACCCCTCGAACTTGCCCGAACCGGCGCCGGCCGGCAGCTCGGTCACGGTCGCGGGGATGTCGAACAGGACCCAGTGCCAGAACCCGCTCCCCGTGGGGGCGTCCGGGTCGTAGCACGTCACGGCGAAGCTCTTGGTCTCGGGCGGGAAGCCCTCCCAGCGCAGCTGCGGCGAGGTGTTCCCGGCCGCGTGGACCTGAGCGTCCTTGAGCGTCGCACCCTCCTCGACGTCCTCGCTCGTCACCGTGAACGACGGTACGACCGGATGGAAATCATGGGGAAGCGGCGGCCTCTTCAGCTCGGTCACTTTGGTACCTCCTGGTCAGTCTGGTCGAACTGGAACCCCTGTAACCCTAGAACCAGCTGCGCTTGCTGCCGACTTCCGACAGCCACTGGTTCAGGTACGCCGCCCAGTCGGTGCTCGGGTAGTCGTGCAGCCCCACCTTGAACGCGCGGAACGAGTCGCTGCCCTCGCTGAACAGACCCGGCTTCTTGTCCATCTCCAGCACCACGTCCATCTCGTGATCGTCGGCGACGAAGCTCAACTCGACCTGGTTGAGGCCGTGGTACTGCTGCGGCGGGAAGAACTCGATCTCCTGGTAGAACGGCAGCTTCTGCCGCGTCCCCCGGATGTGACCGCGCTCCATGTCCGCGTTCTTGAAGCGGAAGCCCAGCTGCACGAAGGCGTCGAGGATCGCCTGCTGCGCCGGCAGCGGGTGCACATTGATCGGGTCCAGGTCACCCGAGTCGACCGCACGCGCGATCTCCAGCTCGGTGGTCACACCGATGTGCATCCCCGGCAGCGTCTGCCCCTGGATCGTGGTGACCGGCGTCTCCCACGGGATCTCGAGACCGAACGGCACCACGTGCACCGCCTCGGCCTTCAGCTCGAAGGCACCGCCGAGCCGCAGCTTCGCGAACTCGATGTCCTGCTTGTACTCCGCGTCCTGGCCCTCGACCTCGACCTTGGCCTGCAGCCCGACCGACAGCGCCTCGATCTGCTGGTCCACGGAACCGCCCTGGATCCGCACCTCACCCTGGACGACACCGCCCGGGACGACATTGACCTCGGTCAGTACGGTCTCGACCGAAGCGCCACCGGCCCCCAGGCTCGCGAGCAGCCGCTTGAACCCCATGTCCATTCCTCCTCAGGCAACGCCTGTGTATCTGTGTGGTGTGGATCGCTCTGTGTGGCGTGGATCCTTGATCCCTACAAACGCAGACCGACGGCAACCGGTTCCGCGTCCTCACCCTTACAAGGAGAACGCCCCCTGGCCACCCGTCGGCCGCACCTGTCTGGACTACGCTCGTACGCCATGATCGCGACCCCCGACCGTACGCCCCTCACCCGGGAGTTCTTCGACCGCCCCGTCCTCGAGGTCGCACCGGACCTTCTGGGTCGCGTCCTGGTCCGCACCACTCCGGACGGTCCGATCGAACTCCGTCTCACAGAGGTGGAGGCCTACGACGGCGCGAACGACCCCGGGTCCCATGCCTATCGCGGTCGCACGGCCCGCAACGGCGTGATGTTCGGTCCGCCCGGCCATGTGTACGTCTACTTCACCTACGGCATGTGGCACTGCATGAACCTGGTGTGCGGTCCGGAGGGCCGGGCGAGCGCGGTCCTGCTGCGCGCCGGCGAGATCACCGAGGGCGTCGAGCTCGCCCGCAAACGTCGAATCTCGGCCCGAAACGACAAGGAACTGGCCAAAGGGCCCGCCCGCCTGGCCACAGCCCTGGAGGTCGACCGAGCCCTGGACGGCACGGATGCCTGCGCCTCCGAGCCCGCCCCCTTCAGGATGCTGACCGGCACTCCCGTCGACCTCGCCCAGGTCAGCAGCGGCCCACGCACCGGGGTTGCGGGTGACGGCGGCATCCACCCTTGGCGCTTCTGGATCACCGACGACCCGACCGTGAGTCCTTATCGGGCCCACGTCGCCCGCAGCCGCTCAACTTGACGCGTCCCCGGGGGATCCGTAATGTAGCCCGAGCCGCTTGATCCGGTACGGCGATCCGCCGACAACCGGAAGCGGCCAAACCACTACTTACGACATCCCCTCAGCGGGGGCGAATTCGGCGTGCCGTGATTCAAGTCCGCGAGACTCGATTATGAGTTTGCCGAGGGAATCGGCTAACGTAGTGAATGTCGAAAGGCCGCGAGGGAAATCTCAAGTCCTTAAGACAGCCGAAAGGCAAATCCCGCCGACAGGGAATCGGATCGGAAAAGGATCTGATAGAGTCGGAAACGCAAGACCGAAGGGAAACTGCCCGGAGGAAAGCCCGAGAAGATACTCGGGTGAGTACAAAGGAAGCGTCCGTTCCTTGAGAACTCAACAGCGTGCCAAAAATCAACGCCAGATATGTTGATACCCCGTCTCCGGCCAGTTCGTCTGGTTGGGGCGAGGTTCCTTTGAAGTAAATACAGCGAGGACGCTGTGTGCGAGAGGATCATTCCTCCTCTTGCACCGCTCTCGTGGTGTCGACCCGATTACGGGTACACATTCACGGAGAGTTTGATCCTGGCTCAGGACGAACGCTGGCGGCGTGCTTAACACATGCAAGTCGAACGATGAAGCCCTTCGGGGTGGATTAGTGGCGAACGGGTGAGTAACACGTGGGCAATCTGCCCTTCACTCTGGGACAAGCCCTGGAAACGGGGTCTAATACCGGATACAACCACCGGCCGCATGGTCTGGTGGTGGAAAGCTCCGGCGGTGAAGGATGAGCCCGCGGCCTATCAGCTTGTTGGTGAGGTAGTGGCTCACCAAGGCGACGACGGGTAGCCGGCCTGAGAGGGCGACCGGCCACACTGGGACTGAGACACGGCCCAGACTCCTACGGGAGGCAGCAGTGGGGAATATTGCACAATGGGCGAAAGCCTGATGCAGCGACGCCGCGTGAGGGATGACGGCCTTCGGGTTGTAAACCTCTTTCAGCAGGGAAGAAGCGAGAGTGACGGTACCTGCAGAAGAAGCGCCGGCTAACTACGTGCCAGCAGCCGCGGTAATACGTAGGGCGCGAGCGTTGTCCGGAATTATTGGGCGTAAAGAGCTCGTAGGCGGTCTGTCGCGTCGGATGTGAAAGCCCGGGGCTTAACCCCGGGTCTGCATTCGATACGGGCAGACTAGAGTGTGGTAGGGGAGATCGGAATTCCTGGTGTAGCGGTGAAATGCGCAGATATCAGGAGGAACACCGGTGGCGAAGGCGGATCTCTGGGCCATTACTGACGCTGAGGAGCGAAAGCGTGGGGAGCGAACAGGATTAGATACCCTGGTAGTCCACGCCGTAAACGGTGGGAACTAGGTGTTGGCGACATTCCACGTCGTCGGTGCCGCAGCTAACGCATTAAGTTCCCCGCCTGGGGAGTACGGCCGCAAGGCTAAAACTCAAAGGAATTGACGGGGGCCCGCACAAGCAGCGGAGCATGTGGCTTAATTCGACGCAACGCGAAGAACCTTACCAAGGCTTGACATACACCGGAAACGGCCAGAGATGGTCGCCCCCTTGTGGTCGGTGTACAGGTGGTGCATGGCTGTCGTCAGCTCGTGTCGTGAGATGTTGGGTTAAGTCCCGCAACGAGCGCAACCCTTGTTCTGTGTTGCCAGCATGCCCTTCGGGGTGATGGGGACTCACAGGAGACTGCCGGGGTCAACTCGGAGGAAGGTGGGGACGACGTCAAGTCATCATGCCCCTTATGTCTTGGGCTGCACACGTGCTACAATGGCAGGTACAATGAGCTGCGATGCCGTGAGGCTGAGCGAATCTCAAAAAGCCTGTCTCAGTTCGGATTGGGGTCTGCAACTCGACCCCATGAAGTCGGAGTTGCTAGTAATCGCAGATCAGCATTGCTGCGGTGAATACGTTCCCGGGCCTTGTACACACCGCCCGTCACGTCACGAAAGTCGGTAACACCCGAAGCCGGTGGCCCAACCCCTTGTGGGAGGGAGCTGTCGAAGGTGGGACTGGCGATTGGGACGAAGTCGTAACAAGGTAGCCGTACCGGAAGGTGCGGCTGGATCACCTCCTTTCTAAGGAGCATTTCTTACCGGGTTCTTCGGGACACGGTCAGAGGCCAGTACATCGGCGAACGTCCGGTGCTGGTTGCTCATGGGTGGAACGTTGATTATTCGGCTGGGTTTCCGGGTCGGAGGCTGTGAGTACTGCTCGTCAGAGCGTGGAAAGCATGATCTTCGGGCGGAGTCCGGTCGGGCACGCTGTTGGGTGTCTGAGGGCACGGCCGGTTACGGCTGCCTTCAGTGCCGACCCCAGTGCACTCGGATCTGCTGGTCCGGGGTGATGGGTGGTTGGTCGTTGTTTGAGAACTGCACAGTGGACGCGAGCATCTGTGGCCAAGTTTTTAAGGGCGCACGGTGGATGCCTTGGCACCAGGAACCGATGAAGGACGTGGGAGGCCACGATAGGCCCCGGGGAGTCGTCAACCAGGCTTTGATCCGGGGGTGTCCGAATGGGGAAACCCGGCAGTCGTCATGGGCTGTCACCCTTGCCTGAACACATAGGGCAAGTGGAGGGAACGCGGGGAAGTGAAACATCTCAGTACCCGCAGGAAGAGAAAACAACCGTGATTCCGGGAGTAGTGGCGAGCGAAACTGGATGAGGCCAAACCGTATACGTGTGAGACCCGGCAGGGGTTGCGTATGCGGGGTTGTGGGATTTCTCTGTCACAGTCTGCCGGCTGTGAGACGAGTCAGAAACCGTTGATGTAGGCGAAGGACATGCGAAAGGTCCGGCGTAGAGGGTAAGACCCCCGTAGTCGAAACATCAGCGGCTCGTTTGAGAAACACCCAAGTAGCACGGGGCCCGAGAAATCCCGTGTGAATCTGGCGGGACCACCCGCTAAGCCTAAATATTCCCTGGTGACCGATAGCGGATAGTACCGTGAGGGAATGGTGAAAAGTACCGCGGGAGCGGAGTGAAATAGTACCTGAAACCGTGTGCCTACAAGCCGTGGGAGCGTCGCGCATCGAGTTTACTCGGTGCGTCGTGACTGCGTGCCTTTTGAAGAATGAGCCTGCGAGTTTGCGGTGTGTTGCGAGGTTAACCCGGGTGGGGTAGCCGTAGCGAAAGCGAGTCCGAACAGGGCGTTTCAGTAGCACGCTCAAGACCCGAAGCGGAGTGATCTAGCCATGGGCAGGTTGAAGCGGAGGTAAGACTTCGTGGAGGACCGAACCCACCAGGGTTGAAAACCTGGGGGATGACCTGTGGTTAGGGGTGAAAGGCCAATCAAACTCCGTGATAGCTGGTTCTCCCCGAAATGCATTTAGGTGCAGCGTCGTGTGTTTCTTGCCGGAGGTAGAGCACTGGATAGGCGATGGGCCCTACCGGGTTACTGACCTTAGCCAAACTCCGAATGCCGGTAAGTGAGAGCACGGCAGTGAGACTGTGGGGGATAAGCTCCATGGTCGAGAGGGAAACAGCCCAGAGCATCGACTAAGGCCCCTAAGCGTACGCTAAGTGGGAAAGGATGTGGAGTCGCAGAGACAACCAGGAGGTTGGCTTAGAAGCAGCCACCCTTGAAAGAGTGCGTAATAGCTCACTGGTCTAGTGATTCCGCGCCGACAATGTAGCGGGGCTCAAGCGTACCGCCGAAGTCGTGTCATTGCGATATATACCCCCAACGGGGATCGTGATGGGTAGGGGAGCGTCGTGTGCCGGGTGAAGCAGCCGCGGAAGCGAGTTGTGGACGGTTCACGAGTGAGAATGCAGGCATGAGTAGCGATACAAACGTGAGAAACGTTTGCGCCGATTGACCAAGGGTTCCTGGGTCAAGCTGATCTGCCCAGGGTAAGTCGGGACCTAAGGCGAGGCCGACAGGCGTAGTCGATGGATAACCGGTTGATATTCCGGTACCCGCTGTGAAGCGTCAAACATTGAACCAGGCGATGCTAAGTCCGTGAAGCCGCCCTGGAGCCTTCGGGCAAAGGGGAGTGGTGGAGCCGACGGACCAGACTTGCAGTAGGTGAGTGATGGGGTGACGCAGGAAGGTAGTCCATCCCGGGCGGTGGTTGTCCCGGGGTAAGGGTGTAGGCCGAGTGGTAGGCAAATCCGCCGCTCATCAAGGCTGAGACCTGATGCCGAGCCGATTGTGGTGAAGTGGATGATCCTATGCTGTCGAGAAAAGCCTCTAGCGAGTTTCATGGCGGCCCGTACCCTAAACCGACTCAGGTGGTCTGGTAGAGAATACCGAGGCGTTCGGGTGAACTATGGTTAAGGAACTCGGCAAAATGCCCCCGTAACTTCGGGAGAAGGGGGGCCATCACTGGTGAGAGGACTTGCTCCTCGAGCTGGGGGTGGCCGCAGAGACCAGCGAGAAGCGACTGTTTACTAAAAACACAGGTCCGTGCGAAGCCGTAAGGCGATGTATACGGACTGACGCCTGCCCGGTGCTGGAACGTTAAGGGGACCGGTTAGTCACATTTCGGTGTGGCGAAGCTGAGAACTTAAGCGCCAGTAAACGGCGGTGGTAACTATAACCATCCTAAGGTAGCGAAATTCCTTGTCGGGTAAGTTCCGACCTGCACGAATGGCGTAACGACTTCTCGACTGTCTCAACCATAGGCCCGGTGAAATTGCACTACGAGTAAAGATGCTCGTTTCGCGCAGCAGGACGGAAAGACCCCGGGACCTTTACTACAGTTTGATATTGGTGTTCGGTTCGGCTTGTGTAGGATAGCTGGGAGACTGTGAAGCTTGGACGCCAGTTCAGGTGGAGTCGTCGTTGAAATACCAGTCTGGTCGTGCTGGATGTCTAACCCGGGTCCGTGATCCGGATCGGGGACAGTGTCTGATGGGTAGTTTAACTGGGGCGGTTGCCTCCCAAAGGGTAACGGAGGCGCCCAAAGGTTCCCTCAGCCTGGTTGGCAATCAGGTGGTGAGTGTAAGTGCACAAGGGAGCTTGACTGTGAGACCGACGGGTCGAGCAGGGACGAAAGTCGGGACTAGTGATCCGGCGGTGGCTTGTGGAAGCGCCGTCGCTCAACGGATAAAAGGTACCCCGGGGATAACAGGCTGATCTTCCCCAAGAGTCCATATCGACGGGATGGTTTGGCACCTCGATGTCGGCTCGTCGCATCCTGGGGCTGGAGTCGGTCCCAAGGGTTGGGCTGTTCGCCCATTAAAGCGGTACGCGAGCTGGGTTTAGAACGTCGTGAGACAGTTCGGTCCCTATCCGCTGCGCGCGCAGGAATATTGAGAAGGGCTGTCCCTAGTACGAGAGGACCGGGACGGACGAACCTCTGGTGTGCCAGTTGTTCTGCCAAGGGCATGGCTGGTTGGCTACGTTCGGGAGGGATAACCGCTGAAAGCATCTAAGCGGGAAGCCTGCTTCGAGATGAGTATTCCCACCCACTTGATGGGGTAAGGCTCCCAGTAGACGACTGGGTTGATAGGCCAGATATGGAAGCCCAGTAATGGGTGGAGTTGACTGGTACTAATAGGCCGAGGGCTTGTCCTCAGTTGCTCGCGTCCACTGTGTTAGTTCTGAGGCAACGACCGTTGCCGGCTCAGAGCAGAACATCAACTGAAAAGTGTGCTTGTTCGCTCGAAACCAATAGGGTTTCGGTGGTCATAGCGTGAGGGAAACGCCCGGTTACATTTCGAACCCGGAAGCTAAGCCTTACAGCGCCGATGGTACTGCAGGGGGGACCCTGTGGGAGAGTAGGACGCCGCCGAACAATCTTTGAAGGACCCCTGGTCACCAGCGTTCAGCTGGGACCAGGGGTCCTTTTTTATTTTCCGGAGCGCGCTGGGTACCCGGCTGCGCGAGAATGACTTGCGGTACCGAAGACAGGAGTCACCCATGTCCACCAACTCTCCCGACGATCGACCGGAGCGCGACCAGCGGCGACGGGACAGTGGTGACCGTGGTGGCTACCGTGGGGGCCCGCGCCGGGACAACGATCGTCGTGACAACGATCGTCGTGACAACGACCGCCGTGACGGCGATCGCGGTGACCGTGGCGGGTTCCGTGGACGTGACGACCGCCGTGGGGACGACCGCGGTGGTTTCCGCCGTGACGACAACCGCCGTGATGACAATCGGGGTGGCTTCCATCGCGACGACAGTCGTGGGGAAGGCCGTGGGGACAGTCGTGGCGGTGACCGCGGTGGGTTCCGTGGGCGTGACGACCGCCGCGAGGGCGATCGTGGGCCGCGTCCCGCGTTCCGGCGCGATGACCGTCCGGCTGGGCCGCGTCGCGATGACCGTCCGGCTGGGCCGCGTCGCGATGACCGTCCGGCTGGGCCGCGTCGGGACGACCGTCCGGTCGGGCCGCGTCGCGACGACCGGCCGCACAGCGGCGACCGCGGTGAGCGTGGTGGCTTCCGCAGGGACGGTGACCGTCCGGCTTTCCGTCGTGACGACCGCCGTGACGACGCTCGTGGGGGCTTCGGTCGTCGCGATGACCGTCCGGCTTTCCGTCGTGACGACCGTCGTGACGACCGCAGGGACGACTTCCGCCGTGACGATCGGCGCGACGACCGTCGGGACAGTGGTGACCGTGGCGGCTTCCGTCGTGACGACCGGGATCGCGACCGCGACCGTGGCGACCGCGGTGGCTTCCGGCGTGACGGCGACCGGGACCGTCCCTCGTTCCGTCGTGACGACGACCGCGGTGGCTTCCGTGGACGTGACGAACGACGCGATGACAGGCGGGATGACCGGCGCGACGACCGGCGTGGGGACGACCGTGGTGGGCGTCCCCCGTTCCGGCGCGACGACCGCGGCAACGACTTCCGGCGGGACGACCGCCGTGATGGTGACCGCGCTCCCTTCCGCCGCGATGACCGGGGCGAGCGCCGGGATGACCGGCGGGACGATCGGCGGGACAGTGGCGACCGCGGTGCGCGTGGTGGCTTCCGGCGTGATGGGGACCGCGACCGTCCGCCGTTCCGTCGCGACGACGACCGCGGTGGCTTCCGGGGACGTGACGACCGTGACCGTGGTCCCCGTCGGGACGACCGCGGTGGCCGTCCCGGTGGGTTCCGTGGGCGTGACGACCGGCGTGACGACCGACGGGGAGACGACCGGCGTGGTGGCGGGCGCTTCCGTGACGAGCGCGACCGGGACAGGGACCGCGAGCCGATCAAGCGGCTGCCGATCCCTGAGGACGTCACCGGCGAGGAGATCGACAAGGACGTACGGCAGGAGCTGCAGAGCCTGCCCAAGACGCTCGCCGACGACGTCGCCAGGAACCTGGTGATGGTCGCCCGGCTGATCGACGAGGACCCCGAAGGCGCTTACGGCTACGCCAGGATCGCCCTGCGGCTCGCGTCGCGTGTCGCCGCCGTGCGTGAGGCGGCCGGCTTCGCCGCGTACGCGAACCAGAAGTACAGCGAGGCGCTCGCCGAGTTCCGTGCGGCCCGGCGGATGACCGGCAACGTGGACCTCTGGCCCGTCATGGCCGACTGCGAGCGTGGTCTCGGGCGGCCCGAGAAGGCGCTGGACATGGCCGGGGCACCCGAGGTGCACAAGCTGGACAAGGCCGGTCAGGTCGAGATGCGGCTCGTGGCCGCCGGAGCCCGGCGGGACATGGAGCAGCTCGACGCGGCCATCGTGACCCTGCAGAGCCCCGAGCTGGCCTCCAACTCCGTACAGCCGTGGACCGCTCGGCTGCGGTACGCCTACGCGGACGCGCTGCTCGCGGCCGGGCGTGAGGGCGAGGCACGGGAGTGGTTCGCCAAGGCCGTCGAGGCCGACAAGGACGGCAGCACGGACGCCTCGGACCGGCTCGCGGAGATGGACGGCGTCGACTTCGTCGACGCTCTCGTCGAGGACGAGAGCGACGACGAGCAGGAGCAGGAGCACGAGGGTCACAGCGACGAGGCGCAGGTTGTGCCCGCCGCGGATGACAAGGTCGTCGGGGACCGTGAGGACGACGCGGACCTCGTGGACGACTCGGACGACTCGGACGACTCCGACGACGTGGATGAGGAGGACGACCAGGACGACCAGGATGGTCGGGATGTCGCCGGCGACAAGGGCTGACCTGGTCCAGAGGTGAGGAAGGGGCGGGTCCCGGGTTCGGGATCCGCCCCTTCGTGTGTTCCGGGGTCAGGGTTCCAGGGCGCGCAGCACCAGGCCCGAGGCCGGTTTCGGGCCGAACGACGTCGACTTGCGCGGCATCGTGACGCCCTGGCGGGCCAGGTCGCGTACGACTTCCTCGCGGACCGGGTGCATCAGGACCGCCGTGCCGCCGTCGCGTTCCGCCTTCTCGACGGTGGCCGCCGGGTCGTGGATGTACGCGATGTGAGCCGGGGAGTCCTCGGGGGTCTGCCAGAGGTGGCGGAGGAGCGTGGCGTGCAGGACCGTCGCGTCGAGGGTCCGCCAGGCCGCAGGGCGGTCCGCCGGGACCGTACGGGCGAGGAGGTCCGGGTCAGGGTGGTCGATGAGGTGGAAGGCGCCGTCGCCGGCCAGGAGGAAGGCGTTGCCGGTGACGGCCGCGTCGGCGAGGGCCTCCAGAGCCTCGGGAAGCTGGGCTTCGAGGTGCCGTACGCGGAAATGGCCGTCCAGGGCGGCGAGTGCTTCGGAGACCGGTAGCCGGTGCAGCAGGCGGTGGATCGCGCGGACGCGCAGGGGGTAGCGGGCGGTGTCCACGAGGAGGACCAGGCCGTAGTCCCAGGGGCTGGGAGAGGGGTGCTCCGCGCGTAGACGCAGGTAGGTGGCCCAGCGGTGGTGGCCGTCGGCTATGAGGGCCTGCTGGTCGGCGAGGTCCGACCGGATCTCGGCGAGGTCGGCGGGATCGGTGACCGCCCACAGGCGGTGGCTGAAGCCGTCCTCGGTGGTCGTGGACAGGAGCGGGGCGTGCGCCGTGGTGCGCTCGACGACCGCGGTCGCGCCCCTCGTGGAGTCGTCGCCCCGGTAGGTGAGGAGCAGGGGTTCGAGGTTGGCGGAGGTGGCGCGCATCAGGGCCGCGCGGTCCGCGATGACGTGGGGTATGACGTCCTCGTGGGGGAGCACCACACCGTCGGCGGGCTCCGACAGGCGCAGGGCGCCTATGAGGCCGCGCTGCAGGATCGTGCCGTCGGCCTGTTCGTAGACGTACAGGCCGGGTTGGGTGTCGGGGGCCAGGACGCCCTCGGAGAGCCAGCGGCGCAGGGTGTCGGCCGCCTGTTCGTTGCGGGCGGCGGGCGTGCCGGCCTGGGGAAGAATCAAACGGACGATGTTGTACGGGTCGGCGGACTCGAGATGGAGCAGACCGTCCGGCCGTACGACCACGTCGTACGGCGGGGATGTCACGGCGGCCAGACTGCCGACCCGGTCCGGGTCGTAGCGAAGGCCTCGGAACGGGGTCAGTTCGAGGCCGCTGCGCGCCGGGATCTCCTCCGCGGGACCTGCGTAGTTCATTAGGGCATCGTAAGTGCGTCAGTGGCATGTGCGTGGCTGTCAGTGGCATGCGCGATGATCTGGGGAGAGCGGTCGAAGCCATGGGTGGTCGAAGCCATGGGTGGTCGAGGTCTGTGGTGACGACGTCTTCGGCCGACGAGGCGGTACCGGCGAGCGAGGAGCGGTGTGCAATGAGCCAGGCAGTCAGGACACGGCCCGACGGCAGTGGGCAGGCCCTGAGCGAGGCGTACGACACGGCGCTGCTCGATCTGGACGGGGTGGTGTACGCGGGTGGGAGCGCGATCGCGTACGCCGTCGAGTCTCTCGCCACGGCCCGCGCGGGGGGCATGCGTCTGGCGTACGTCACGAACAACGCGCTGCGGACGCCGGACACCGTGGCCGCGCATCTCACGGAGCTGGGCATACCGACCGGGGCAGATGACGTCATCAACTCCGCGCAGGCCGTGGCCCGGTTGATCAGCGAGCAGGTGCCCGTCGGCGGGCGGGTGTTGGTGATCGGTGGCGAGGGGCTGCGGGTCGCGCTGCGCGAGCGGGGGCTGGTGCCCGTCGAGTCGGCCGACGACGATCCGGTGGCCGTGGTGCAGGGCTACGGCGGCCCCGAGCTGCCCTGGGGGCGGTTCGCGGAGGCTTGTTACGCGATCGCGCGCGGGGTGCCGTGGTTCGCGTCCAACACCGACCTGACGATTCCGAGCGGGCGGGGTATCGCGCCGGGCAACGGGGCGGCGGTGCAGGTCGTGCGCATAGCCACAGGGGCCGAGCCGCAGGTGGCGGGCAAGCCGCTGCCGCCGATGCACCGGGAGACGATCCTGCGTACGGGCGCCGAGCGGCCGCTGGTCGTCGGGGACCGGCTGGACACGGACATCGAGGGCGCGTTCAACGGAGAGGTCGACTCGCTGCTCGTCCTCACCGGTGTGACCGACGCGGCGCAGCTGCTGGCCGCGCCGCCCCAGCACCGGCCGACGTACGTCGACGCCGATCTGCGGGGGATGCTCACCGGCCAGCCGGAGGTCGTCGCGGCGGGCGGTGGCTTCCGCTGTGGCGGCTGGACGGCGACCGCGGGAAGCACGGGGGTCCCCCCGCGCGAGCGAAGCCGAGCGTGGGGGAGGCTGGAACTGGACGGCGAGGGCGAGGAGATGGACGGGCTGCGGGCCCTGTGCGCGGCGGCCTGGACGGCGGCCGGGGAGGGCTCGTGCGAGCTGGACGGGGGGAAGGCGCTGGCACGGCTCGGGTTGTGAGACGGGTGCTTCGGCATCGACGGGGTGTCCCGGCGTCGGCGAGGGGAACCTGACGTCGGCGGGGTGTTCCGACACCGGATACCGAGGCGTCCCGGTGCCGACGGGACGGCTCCGCACCTGCGGTCGTACGCGTGTGTGATGTTCGTGGACGGGATCGAGCCGAAAAGGGAGGATAGGCTAACCTAACCAGGTGTTGGTCGACAGTCCTCCCGAACCGAGCGCGGAGATCGCTCCTGTGCCCCCGAACCGCCGGGCGATGCGTGCCGTCGGTCTCCTGGTGTCCCTCGTGCTGCTCGCACTGGTCGCTCTGGCGAGCATCGCGATCGGCGCGAAAGGGCTCTCGGTGGAGCAGGTCTGGCACGGCCTCTTCCACGACACGGGGACGTACGGCGATGTCGTCGTCGGGGAGCGGATCTCGCGCACCCTGCTGGGGCTGCTCGCCGGGGCCGCGCTCGGGCTGGCCGGTGCCGTGCTCCAGGCGCTCACCCGGAACCCGCTGGCCGACCCGGGGCTGCTCGGCATCAACGCGGGCGCGTCCGCGGCCGTGGTCACCGCCATCACCTACTTCGGGGTCACCTCGCTGACCGGCTATGTGTGGTTCGCGTTCTTCGGGGCCGCCGCCGTGGGGGCGCTCGTGTGGTTCCTCGGCGGGAGCAGGGGCGCGACGCCCGTGCGGCTCGCGCTCGCGGGGACGGCCATCAGCGCCGCCCTCTACGGGTATCTGCAGGCCGTGATGATCATGGACAACGCGGCGCTGTCCAAGATGCGCTTCTGGACGGTCGGTTCGCTGGCCTCGGCCACGGACGAGACCATCACCCAGGTCCTGCCGTTCCTCGCGGTCGGTACGGTCGTGGCGCTGCTGCTCGCCCGGCCGCTGAACGCCGTGGCCATGGGCGACGACACCGCCCGCGCGCTCGGCGCCAACCTCAACCGCACCCGGGCGCTGTCCATGGCCGCCGCCACCGTGCTGTGCGGTGCCGCGACCGCCGCCTGCGGGCCGATCGTGTTCGTCGGGCTGATGGTCCCGCACGTCGTACGGTCCTTCACCGGGCCCGACCTGCGCTGGATCCTGCCGTACGCGACCGTTCTGTCGCCCGTGCTGCTGCTCGGTGCCGATGTCGTCGGGCGGGTCGTGGTACGGCCGGCGGAGCTTCAGGTCGGTATCGTCACCGCGATCATCGGTGGGCCGGTCTTCATCTTTCTCGTTCGACGGCGGAGGACGGCCCAGCTGTGAAGACGCAGGTCATGAGCAAGCCCGCCGTGCGCAGCCGTGTGGTCCGCACCCCCGGTGGGCTGTCGTTCCGCCTCGACGTGCGGGCGTTCACCGTCGTCGTGCTGTTGCTGGTGGCCGCCCTCACCGCGAGTGTCGTGCTGATCGGCACCGGGGACTTCCCGATCCCGGCCGGCGACGTCCTCCGGACGCTGATGGGGAACGGGGACGCGGGCCAGGAGTTCATCGTCAACGAGCTGCGGCTGCCGCGGGTCCTGGTCGGACTGCTGGTCGGGGCCTCGCTGGGGCTCGGCGGGGCGCTGTTCCAGTCCATCTCCCGCAATCCGCTGGGCAGTCCGGACGTGCTCGGCCTCTCGCAGGGCTCCACCGCCGGGGCGCTCGTCATGATCGTGCTGTTCTCCGGGAGCGCGACCCAGGTCGCCCTCGGGGCGCTCGTGGGCGGCCTGGTCACCGGGTTCGCGATCTATCTGCTGGCCTGGAAGCGGGGCGTGCACGGCTACCGGCTCGTGCTGGTCGGCATCGGTGTCTCCGCGATCGTCACGGCGGTCAACGGCTATCTGATCACCAAGGCCGACCTCGTCGACGCGGCCCGAGCGGTCGTGTGGATGACCGGTTCCCTCAACGGGCGTGACTGGGTGCAGGTCTGGCCGCTGCTGTGGATGTGCGTGATCCTCGTGCCGCTGGTGCTGGGCAACGCGCGCGGCCTGCGGATGACGGAGATGGGCGACGACGTGTCGTACGCCCTCGGGGTGCGCGTCGAGCGCGTACGGCTGCTGCTGATGGTGTCGGCCGTGCTGCTCACCGCGGGGGCCACCGCGGCCGCCGGGCCGGTCGGTTTCGTCGCCCTCACCGCGCCGCAGCTCGCCCGGCGGCTGACCCGCTCGCCGGGCCCGAACCTGGTGCCCTCCATGTGCATGGGCGCGACCCTGCTGATCGTCGCCGACTGGGCCTCGCAGCGGGCCTTCGGGGCCGACCAGCTGCCGGTCGGTGTCGTCACCGGCGTACTCGGCGGTGTCTATCTGCTGTGGCTGCTGGTCACCGAGCGGAAGGCCGGGCGGATATGAGCCGCCCCGAACCGAACGGGCCGAAGTCGCAAAGGCCGGGCACGAGCGCGTCGGCGAACGAGAACAACCCGAGGAGCACCGTGAACCGCCTGTCCGCCGAGAACGTCACCCTCGCCTACGACCAGCGGGTCATCGCCGAGCAGCTGTCGGTGGAGATCCCCGACAACTCGTTCACCGTGATCGTCGGCCCCAACGCCTGCGGCAAGTCCACGCTGCTGCGCGCCCTTTCCCGGATGCTGAAGCCGTCCCGGGGGCGGGTGCTGCTCGACGGGCAGATCATCCAGTCGATGCCCGCGAAGAAGGTCGCGCGGACGCTGGGCCTGCTGCCGCAGTCGTCGATCGCGCCCGACGGGATCACGGTCGGCGACCTCGTCGGCCGCGGCCGCTACCCGCACCAGGGGCTGCTGCGCCAGTGGTCGACGGAGGACGAGCGGATCGTACGGGAGTCGATGGAGTCGACCGGTGTCGCCGAGCTGGCGGACCGTTACGTCGACGAGCTGTCCGGCGGCCAGCGCCAGCGCGTGTGGATGGCCATGGCGCTCGCCCAGCAGACCCCGCTGCTGCTGCTCGACGAGCCGACCACCTACCTCGACATCCAGCACCAGATCGACGTCCTGGACCTCTGCGCCGAGCTGCACGAGGAGCAGGGCCGCACCCTGGTCGCCGTACTGCACGACCTCAACCACGCGGCCCGCTACGCCACCCACCTCATCGCCCTGCGCGGCGGCTCGGTGATCGCCGAGGGCGCCCCCTCGGAGATCGTCACGGCCGAGCTGGTCGAGGAGGTCTTCGGGCTGCGCTGCCAGGTCATCGACGACCCGGAGACGGGGACGCCGCTGGTGGTGCCGGCCGCCCGCAAGGCACGGGCCGCGGTCGGCAAGGTGGCCGTTACAGAAGCTTCCTGAGCCGGAGCAGGTCCCGGAAGCCCGCCTCCAGCTTCACCCGGCCCGCGCCCCAGGCCTTCGCGAAGTTCAGTTCGCCGTCGACCATCGCGACCAGATCGTCGCCCGTCATCGTCAGCCGGATCTCGGCCTTCTCCCGCGGCGGGCCCTGGAGTGTGTCCGTCACCTCGATGCGGCCGCCCTTGAGGCGGCCGACGAAGGTGACGTCCAGATCGGTGATACGGCAGCTCAGCGAGCGGTCCAGGGCCGCCGCCGTGCGTACGTCCCCGTTCGCGCCCGCCAAATTGTCCGAGAGCTTGTCGAGTGCGCTGCGGCACTCCTCAATCGTGGCCATCGCGACCGACGGTACCCCAGGGCTTCGAGGTAGCGTCGGGGCATGAGCGACTCTGTGTCAGAGGCCACGGTGGGGGAGGAAACGGTTGAAGCGGTCGTCGACGCCGGGTACGACCCCGCCGCCCCGGCCCCGCTGAACGTGCCCCGCACCCCCACGGGCAACGCCGAGGTCGACGCGTACCTCGGGCGGCTGGCCGACGCCGACCACCTCGCCACCGACGGGCACCTGGAGGTGTACGAGGATGTGCACCGGGGGCTGCGCGACGCGCTCACCGCGCTCGACGCCCGCCCGGGACCTCCGGCGCCCCCACGGCCGTACGAATCCAGGAGCTGAACCGAACGTGGCAGGTGTGGCACGACGCCGTCTCGACGCCGAGCTGGTCCGGCGGAAGCTCGCGCGTTCGCGTGAGCACGCGAGCCAGCTGATCGCCGCCGGGCGGGTCACCGTCGGCAAGACCGTCGCGACCAAGCCCGCCACCCAGGTGGAGACCGCGGCCGCGATCGTGGTCCAGACCGACGACGGCGACCCCGAGTACGTGTCGCGGGGCGGCCACAAGCTGGCCGGCGCCCTCGAGGTCTTCGTCCCGCAGGGGCTCGGTGTCGAGGGGCGGCGGGCGCTGGACGCCGGCGCCTCCACCGGCGGGTTCACCGACGTACTGCTGCGGGCCGGGGCCGCGCACGTCGTCGCCGTCGACGTCGGATACGGACAACTCGCATGGACTCTCCGGAGCGATGAACGCGTCACCGTCAAGGACCGTACGAACGTACGCGAGTTGACGCTCGAAGCGATCGATGGGGAGCCTGTGGATCTTGTCGTGGGGGATCTGTCCTTCATCCCGCTCGGCCTGGTACTGCCCGCCCTGGTGCGGTGCGTGAAGCCGGATGCCGATCTGGTGATGATGGTCAAGCCGCAGTTCGAGGTGGGGAAGGAGCGGCTGGGCAGCGGGGGAGTCGTACGGAGTCCGCAGCTGCGGGCCGAAGCGGTGCGCGGGGTGGCCCGGCGGGCCGGGGAGCTGGGGCTCGGGGTGAAGGGTGTGACGGCCAGTCCGCTGCCCGGGCCCTCGGGCAATGTCGAGTACTTTCTGTGGCTGCGTGCCGGAGCTCCCGCGCTGGACCCGGCCGACGTCGACCGAGCAGTGGCGGAGGGGCCGCGTTGACCCAGGACCGATCTCGAACTGTATTCCTGCTCACCCACACCGGGCGGCCGGCGGCGATCCGCAGTGCCGAACTCGTCGTCAAGGGGCTGCTGCACCACGGCATCGTCGTGCGCGTCCTGGAGTACGAGGCCGAGGACATCCCGCTGCCGGAGGAGGTGGAGCTCGTCAAGGAGGCCACCCCGCAGTGCCTCGACGGGTGTGAGCTGCTCATCGTCCTCGGCGGTGACGGCACGCTGCTGCGCGGCGCCGAGTTCGCCCGTGCGTCCGGCGTGCCGATGCTGGGCGTCAACCTCGGCAGTGTCGGCTTCCTCGCGGAGGCCGAGCGGGACGACCTCGACAAGGTCGTCGACCGGGTGGTGACCAAGTCGTACGAGGTCGAGGAGCGGATGACCGTCGATGTCGTCGTTCATCAGAACGGGGACATCGTCCACACGGACTGGGCGCTGAACGAGGCGGCCGTGCAGAAGGCGGGCGCCGAGAAACTGCTCGAAGTCGTCCTCGAGATCGACGGGCGGCCGGTGACCGGCTTCGGGTGCGACGGGATCGTTCTGTCGACTCCGACCGGGTCCACGGCGTATGCGTTCTCGGCGGGTGGGCCCGTGGTGTGGCCCGAGGTCGAGGCGTTGTTGATGGTGCCGATCAGCGCGCATGCGCTGTTCGCCAAGCCGTTGGTGACGTCGCCGAATTCTGTGCTGGCGGTGGAGGTTCTGCCTCATGTCCCGCCTGGGGTTCTCTGGTGTGACGGGCGGCGGACTGTCGAGTTGCCGCCCGGGGCCCGGGTCGAGGTGCGCCGAGGGGCTGTGCCCGTGCGGCTGGCTCGGTTGCATCATGCGTCGTTCACGGACCGGCTGGTGGCGAAGTTCGCGCTGCCGGTTTCCGGGTGGCGGGGGGCTCGGCACTAGCGCGATGTGGGGGGCGGGGACGCGTCAGCGGCTGCGGGCTCGATGCGGTCGCTCGCGCCCGCGCGGCGGAGCCGCAAATCGATACGGCCCCGCGCCCCCTTTCGGAGCGCTGTACCTCGCCGGGGTGACATAGGGGACGGGGGGCGTCGCACTTCCGCCCCTCGACCTCGTAAGGTCTTCTCCGTGTTGGAGGAGATGCGGATACGGTCGCTCGGAGTCATCGACGACGCGGTCGTCGAGTTGTCGCCCGGCTTCACCGCCGTGACGGGTGAGACGGGCGCGGGCAAGACCATGGTCGTCACCAGTCTCGGGCTGTTGCTCGGCGGGCGTGCGGACCCGGCGCTCGTGCGGATCGGGGCGAAGAACGCGGTCGTCGAGGGCCGGATCGCCATGCCCGAGGGCGCGGCGGCGTTCGTCCGGGCCGAGGAGGCCGGGGCCGAACTCGACGACGGGGCGCTGCTGATCAGCCGTACCGTTTCCGCCGAGGGACGGTCGCGGGCGCATCTCGGCGGGCGTTCCGTCCCGGTGGGTGTGCTCGCCGAGCTGGCCGACGAGCTTGTCGCCGTGCACGGGCAGACCGACCAGCAGGGGCTGCTGAAGCTGTCCCGGCAGCGGGCGGCGCTCGACCGGTACGCGGGCGACGCGGTGGCTGTGCCGCTCGCCAAGTACGGGGAGGCCTACCGGCGGCTGCGGGCCGTGGCCACCGAGCTGGACGAGATCGTCACGCGCGCGCGTGAGCGGGCCCAGGAGGCCGACATGCTGCGCTACGGGCTCGACGAGATCGCGGGCGTCGAGCCGCGGGACGGCGAGGACGTGGAGCTGGCCGAGGAGGCCGAGCGGCTCGGGCACGCGGAGGCGCTGGCGTCCGCCGCGACGGCCGCGCACGCGGCGCTCGCCGGCAACCCCGAGGACCCTGAGGGCGTCGACGCTTCGACGCTCGTCGCGGGCGCCCACCGGGCCCTGGAGGCCGTGCGGTCGCACGACCCGGCGCTGGCCGCGCTCGCCGACCGGATCGGGGAGATCGGGATCCTGCTGGGCGATGTGGCGGGCGAGTTGGCGGGGTACGCCGACGATCTGGACGCCGATCCGCTGCGGCTGGCGGCCGTGGAGGAGCGGCGGGCCGCGCTCACCGCGCTCACCCGGAAGTACGGGCAGGACATCGGTGCCGTGCTGGCCTGGGCCGAGCAGGGGGCCCAGCGGCTCACCGAGCTCGACGGCGACGACGAGCGGATCGGGGAGCTGACCGCCGAGCGGGACGCGTTGCGGGACGAACTGGGCGGGCTGGCCCAGGCGTTGACGGACGCCCGGACGGAGGCCGCCGAGCGGTTCGCCGCCGCCGTCACCGCCGAGCTGGCCTCGCTCGCGATGCCGCACGCGCGCGTGTCGTTCGAGATCCGGCAGACCGACGACGCCGAGGGCGTCGAGGTGGGCGGGCGTACGGTCGCGTACGGCCCGTCCGGTGCCGACGAGGTCGAACTGCTGCTCGCCCCGCATCCGGGGGCGCCGCCGCGGCCCATCGCCAAGGGCGCCTCGGGTGGTGAGCTGTCGCGCGTGATGCTGGCCGTCGAGGTGGTGTTCGCGGGGACGGATCCCGTGCCGACGTATCTCTTCGACGAGGTCGACGCCGGTGTCGGTGGCAAGGCGGCCGTCGAGATCGGCCGACGCCTGGCCAAGCTCGCCAAGTCCGCGCAGGTCGTGGTCGTCACCCATCTGCCCCAGGTGGCCGCCTTCGCCGACCGGCAGCTGCTGGTGGAGAAGACGAACGACGGGTCGGTCACCCGGTCCGGGGTCAAGGTCCTGGAGGGCGAGGAGCGCGTGCGTGAACTGTCGCGCATGCTGGCCGGCCAGGAGGACTCGGAGACGGCCCGGGCGCACGCGGAGGAGCTGTTGGCGGCGGCTCGGGGGGACGGGTAGGAGGCGAGGTCCCGGGCCCCTCTCTCGGGCGCGGCACGCTTCGTCAACCGTGGCCGTCGTCGGAGCCGCGGTGACCATGCCGCCGGAGAAGGTGGGGCTTCGCGGCGTGAGGCGTTGAGACGTATGGGGAACGCTTGTACGGATGTTCACTCGTGTGAGTGGGAGTGTGCGGCAGGTTGCCCTAAGCTCCGGGTTGTGGCGGGCTGGGCGGTTCTGAACACCCTTGCGGCCTGGCATCCTTGACTTAGTAAGACGTATTGCGACGTAGTACGCGGAAGCGCTTCGGGTGGTCCACCCCCGGCGCGGGTTCCTTCGTACGTTCTTCGTGACCGTCCGACCCCGAATCCAGGAGCCCCGGCCACGTGAGCCACGTGAGCAGCCCGTCACCGCACGGCCAGTCGCCGCTGCGCACCGTGCAGGTGCTCGGCGGCGGCAGCGCGGGAAGCAGTGCGCATGTGCGGTCGCTGGCCTCCGGTCTGGTCGCCCGGGGTGTACGGGTCACGGTGTGCGCCCCCGGCGAGACCGATCGCGTGTACGACTTCGGTGGCGTCGGAGCCCAGCATGTGCACATCCCCCGCAGCAGCGACCCGGCCTCCGTGGCCGCGCTGCGCAGCGTCTGCGCGGACGCCGACCTGGTGCACGCGCACGGGCTGCACGCCGGGTTCCGGGCCACCCTGGCGCTCGGCAGGCGCCGTACACCGCTCGTCGTCACCTGGCACACGCGTTCGTACGCCGAGGGGGCGCGGGCGCATCTGCTGCGGATGCTGGAGCGGCGGGTCGCCAAGGCCGCGGCCGTCGTGCTCGGGGCGTCCTCGGATCTCGTCGACCGGGCCCGCAGCCGGGGCGCCCGGGACGCCCGGCTCGCCGCCGTCGCACTGCCCGCGCCGCGCCGGACCGACTCCCACGACGACGCCGAACGGCCGCGGTGCAAGGCGCGGGCCGAAGTGGGCGCCACGGGTCGGCCGCTGCTGGTGGCCGTCGGCACCCTCGACCGCCACCGGGGGTACGACACACTGCTGGACGCCGCGCGGGAATGGCGGGGACTCGACCCCGCGCCACTGCTCGTCATCGCGGGGGAGGGCCCCCTGCGGAGCAACCTCCAGCGGCGCATCGAGGACGAGGAGCTGCCCGTACGGCTCCTCGGGCGGCGCGACGACGTCAGCGAACTGCTCGCCGCCGCCGACCTCGCGCTGCTGCCGGACGGCGGCGAATCCCGCTCCCTCCTCGCCCAGGAAGCCCTGCACGCGCGCGTGCCGCTCGTCGCGGCCGACGTGGGATCCGTGTCCGACCTGGTCGGCGACGCCGCCGAACTCGTCCCGTACGGGGACCCGGTCGCCCTCGCCGCCACTGTCGTACGCCTCCTCGGCGACCCCGACCGGTGCGAGGCGCTGAGGGAGAACGGCACGCGGCAGACCGCCACCTGGCCCACCGAGGACGAGACGGTCGCCCAAGTGCTCAGTGTGTACGACGAGTTGACGCAGCTGCGGCCGCTCGGCTGACCGGGGAGTCGTTACGGCACGTGTCTGCGGGCCCGTAGCGCCAGGCTCAGGGCCAGGACCGTCTGCGGGTCGTCGAGGTCCATGCCCAGCAGCTCGCCGATGCGGGCCAGCCGGTTGTAGAGCGTCTGGCGGTTGAGGTGCAGCTCGCGGGCCGTCTCCGCCTTGCGGCCCGCGTGCGCCAGATACGTCTCCAGGGTGGGCAGCAGCGGGGGCTTGGCGCGGTTGTCGTGGTCGCGGAGCGGGCCGATCGCGCGGTCCACGAAGGCGGCCAGGTCGGGGTGGTCGCGCAGCCGCCACAGCAACAGATCGATGTCGAGGCGCCGGGCGTCGTACCAGGGGCGGTCGGCCAGGCCCTGCGCTGCCGTCGCGGTCTCCGCCGCGTGTCTGAGCCCCGCCGACACGGCCGCCCAGCCGCCAGCCGCCCCGATCACCACCACGGGCGGCCGGCCACCGGGCCGCAGCATCCCGGCGCGCTCCACACCCGCCCGCAGCGCCACCGCGACCCGGTCCGCCACCGCCGCGCGCTCCGACTCCGTGCGCAGGCCGAGCAGCAGCGGCACCCGGCCCTCGACCGGCCGTACGCCGAGCAGGACGGGCACGCCCACCGAGGCCAGTTCCTCCGCCACCGCGCGGGCCAGGACCGCCCAGCCGCCGCCGGGCGAGAGGCCGTCCGCCAGGCGCATCACCACCGGGAGCAGCGGGCCGTCACCCGGCTTGAAGCCCAGGACGCGGGCCTGCGCGGGCGCGTCCTCCGCCGCGATACGGCCGTCTGCGAGGTCGGTCAGGAAGTCGCCGCGCCCGCGCGCCGCCAGCTCCTCCTCCTGCCGGGCCTGCATCAGGACGACGGCGAGGATGCTTGCCGCCCGCTCGGCGGCGATCCGGTGCACCGGGGCCACCGGGGTGTTGACCGGCAGCAGGATCAGCCGGGCCCGTACGGAACCCGTGCCCGGACCCCCGCCCGGTACGTCGACGATGGTCGTACCGGCCGGCGGTTCGTCCTTGTGCTGGCCTCGCAGCCCTTCCCACACCTGCAACGGGTCGGCCGCGGCGGGCCCGGCCCCGGCCGCGTAAAGGAGCCGGCCGTCGGCGGTCTCCAGGAACACCGGGTTGCCGCTGAAGTCGGCCAGGATGCCCAGGACCTGCGGCACGCCGCCCCCGCCGAGGAGGGCCTCCGTACAGCGGCGGTGGACCTCCTCCGCCCGCTGGAGCAGCGCGTAGTGGCCGTTGACGATCTCGGTGTGGACCTCCTCCGTGACCGTCACGAACGGCACCTCGCGGTGCAGCTGGACCAGCGGCAGCCCGGCCGAGCGCGCCGTGTCGACGAGGGCGGAGGGCAGCCGGGCGAAGCGCGGGCCCAGCTCGATGACGAGCGCCGCGATACCGCGCTCGGCGAGCGTCCGTACGAACGCCCGCTGGTCGGCGGGGCGCGTGCCGAGCCCGTAGCCCGTCGTCAGCAGCAGCTCGCCGCCCTTGAGCAGCGAGGCGATGTGCGGGACCTCGCCCGCGTGCACCCAGCGCACGGTCCGGTTCAGCCGGTCGCTGCCCGCCAGGACCTCCGGCAGCCCGCCGCGCAGCCCCGGCAGCTCCAGCGCCCGCCGCACGGTGATACCGCCCTGGGCCTCGTGGCCGGCGGGGAAGTCGCGGCTCTCGTGGCCGTCGCGCGTGGCATGGCCGTCCCAGGTGTCCATGGGGCGGACGCTACCCGCGTGCGGGGGCCCGGAGCACCTCAGCTGCGGCGACGCCTTTCACAGGGGTGCGATGTTGTGGTTGAACCGGAACACGTTGTCCGGGTCGTACTCCGCCTTCACCGCGGCCAGCCGCCGGGTGTTCTCCGGGCCGAGGCCGGCCGCGACCCGCTTCGAGCCCTCTTCGCCGATGAAGTTCAGGTACACCGCTCCCGTGCTCCACGGGCGGACGTCGGCGCGTACGTCCCGTACCCACTGGACACACCGCTCGTCGTCGGCCGGGTCCTCCCAGACGCCGAAGGGGTGCACGGCCCAGGGCGCGTCCCGGTACGGCACCGGGTAGTCGGCGGGGCCCGCCGCGACCGCGCCGCCCTCCGGGAAGAGGACGTGCTGGGTGCCGGTCGGCACGGGCATCGACTCGGCGCGGGCGCAGAACACGTCCACCAGCTCGTCCGGCAGACCCGTCAGGTACTCGGCCGACCAGTAGTTCCGCATCCCCGGCGGGTCGTCGATCATGCACTGGACGTCCGCGTACGGCATCGCGCCGACGATCTCGGTCTCGTGCGGCAGCGCCAGCAGCGGCTGGGCGATCTTGCGCATGTCGTCCTCGGTGCCCGCGTACGTCAGGAGGGCGGCGCAGGCCGGCTTGCCCACCAGGTGTTCCGGTACGAACTCCTCCGGCGGCCCGGTCATGTAGATCACGCCGCCGCCCGCCTCGTCCGGGCCGGTCTCGATGATCTCGCGGTAGGCGCGCATCACCTCGGGGCCGTGTTCGGGCAGGTGGAGCAGCAGGGCGATGGCGAAGGCGGGCAGTTCGTGCAGCCGGAGGGTGAGGGCGGTGGCCACGCCGAAGTTGCCGCCACCGCCGTGCAGGGCCCAGAACAGCTCCGGGTTCTCCTCGGCGGTCGCCCGGACCGTACGGCCGTCGGCGGTCGCCAGCTCCACACCGAGCAGGTTGTCGATGGCGAGCCCGAAGGCGCGCTCCAGCCAGCCGCTGCCGCCGCCGAGGACGAAGCCGCCGACGCCGGTCGTGGAGGCCCGGCCGCCGGTGGTGGCGAGGGCGTACGGCTCGGTGGCGCGGTCGAGGTGGCTCATGAGGGCGCCGCCCTCGACCCGTGCGCTCAGGGAAGCCGGGTGGACCGTGACCTTGTGCATCCGGCGCAGGTCGATGACGAGGCCGTTGTCGTTGAGTGCCATGCCGGCGACGCTGTGGCCGCCACCGCGTACCGCGACCTTCAGGTCCAGGTCGCGGGCGAAGCGGATCGAGCGGACCACGTCGGCCTGGGTCTCGCACTGTGCGATCACTGCGGGGTGGCGGTCGATCATCGCGTTGAACACGGTCCGGGCCTCGTCGTAGCCGGGATCCCCGGGGGCCAGGACCGCACCGCTCAGCTCCTCGCGCAGCGCGGTCAGTGCCGCGCCCGCCTTCGAAAGGGGAGCCATGGAAGCCGCCCCCTCTCATTCGGGGGACAGGGTCACTCCCAGGCTAGGCGGGTGCGGCGGGTGGGGCCTGGCGAGGCGGTACGTGGGCCCCCGGTGCCGCTGCTGGGCGGGGGTGGGTCGCGCGCCCGGCGCTCACGGGGTGCCGCTCTCTTCGGGACGGGAGCCGCCCCAAGCGGCACGAATGCCCGCAGCTGGGACGGCTGTGACCGCGAGCTCAGCCTCCGTATGCCCCCGAAGCCGTCAGGCGGAGGGCCGTGTCGATGAGGGGGACGTGGCTGAAGGCCTGGGGGAAGTTGCCGACCTGGCGCTTCAGGACCGGGTCCCACTCCTCGGCGAGGAGGCCCAGGTCGTTGCGCAGGGAGAGCAGCTTCTCGAAGAGCTTGCGGGCCTCGTCCACGCGGCCGATCATCGCCAGGTCGTCCGCCATCCAGAACGAGCACGCCAGGAACGCGCCCTCGTCGCCCGGCAGCCCGTCCACGCCCTCCTCCGCGCCGGAGGTCGGGTAGCGCAGGATGAAGCCGTCCGGCGTGGACAGCTCGCGCTGGATCGCCTCGATCGTGCCGATGACCCGCTTGTCGTCCGGCGGCAGGAAGCCCATCTGGGGGATGAGCAGCAGCGACGCGTCCAGTTCCTTCGAGCCGTACGACTGTGTGAACGTGTTGCGTTCCTTGTCGTAGCCCTTCTCGCAGACGTCCCGGTGGATGTCGTCGCGCAGCTCGCGCCACTTCTCCAGCGGACCGTCCGCGTCGCCGGACTCGATGAGCTTGATCGTGCGGTCGACGGCGACCCAGGCCATGACCTTGGAGTGCACGAAGTGGCGGCGCGGCCCGCGCACCTCCCAGATGCCCTCGTCGGGCTCGTCCCAGTGGTCCTCCAGGTAGCGGATCAGCTTCAGCTGGAGGAGGGAGGCGTAGTCGTTGCGGGCCAGGCCCGTCATGTGGGCCAGGTGCAGGGCCTCGGTGACCTCGCCGTACACATCCAGCTGGAGCTGGTGCGCGGCGCCGTTGCCGACCCGGACCGGCGCGGAGTTCTCGTAGCCGGGCAGCCACTCCAACTCGGCCTCGCCCAGCTCGCGTTCACCGGCGATGCCGTACATGATCTGCAGGTTCTCCGGGTCGCCGGCGACGGCCCGCAGGAGCCACTCGCGCCAGGCGCGGGCCTCGTCGCGGTAGCCGGTGCGCAGCAGCGAGGAGAGGGTGATGGCAGCGTCGCGCAGCCAGGTGTAGCGGTAGTCCCAGTTGCGGACGCCGCCGATGTGCTCCGGGAGGGAGGTCGTGGGCGCGGCGACGATACCGCCGGTCGGGGCGTACGTCAGGGCCTTGAGGGTGATGAGCGAGCGGATCACCGCCTCGCGGTACGGACCGTGGTACGTACAGTGCTCCACCCAGTCGCGCCAGAAGTCCTCGGTGGCCTGGAGCGACTGCTCCGGCTCCGGCAGCGCGGGCGGCTCCTTGTGCGAGGGCTCCCAGGAGATGGTGAAGGCGATGCGGTCGCCCGGGGCCACGGTGAAGTCGGCGTAGGTGGTCAGCGACTTGCCGTAGGTCTCGGCCTCGGTGTCGAACCACACGGAGTCGGGCCCGGCGACGGCGACCGTACGCCCCTCGTGCTTGTGCACCCAGGGCACGACACGGCCGTACGAGAAACGCATCCGCAGCGCCGAGCGCATCGGGACGCGGCCGCTGACGCCCTCCACGATGCGGATCAGCTGAGGGGCGCCGTCACGCGGGGGCATGAAGTCGGTGACACGGACGGTCCCGCGCGGGGTGTCCCACTCGGACTCCAGGACCAGCGAGTCGCCGCGGTACCTGCGCCGGGATGCGGCCGGTGGCTCCGCGTCCGAGGCGTGCGCGGGGCCGAGGCGCCAGAAGCCGTGTTCCTCCGTGCCGAGCAGCCCCGCGAAGACGGCATGGGAGTCGAAGCGGGGCAGGCACAGCCAGTCGACCGTGCCGTCCCGGCAGACCAGGGCAGCGGTCTGCATGTCTCCGATGAGTGCGTAGTCTTCGATGCGCCCGGCCACGTGCAACTCCAGTCGAACGGCCACGTCGCCCCCCGAGGGGCGGTCGCTGTGCGGTGTGCGGTCAAGGGACCCGAGGGATCAACAAGGGAACTGATATCCAGGGTGATCCAAGGGACGGTGTCATGCGATGTCGCTCAACGATCCTCAACGCATTCGAGGCGATCGTTGCTCAACGAACTGACGAGCTCTCGTGTTTTCCGGAGTCCGGCGGGGGTGGTGCCGTTTCGCCGGGCCGGGCTCGGCAGCGACTAGTCCGAAGAGGATACGACGCAGCAGGGCGGTCCGCGTGCCGCTCCCGGCAACGTGGGTCGACCGAACGAGTGACCCACGAGTGAGCCATGGCCGAGAATCGACGACGGCCCGTACGAGTCCGTGTCGGGGTATGCGCGGAGCGTGGCCGGAAGCGATCGTGTTCTGTCGCTGATACCCTGGTAGCCCGTGGACCGGTGGGTGCCCCGGACTCGAACAGGGACCCCCGAACCGCAGCGACGGCACCCCCGAGATCGACTTCGGGCGGCGGCCGACCCGCACACCGAATCGCGACCACGGGAGCCCCCTCTTGGCCATGCCGAACGCTGCATTTCGAAACAGCACAGCCACGATGACCAAGCACATTTTCGTCACCGGGGGTGTCGCCTCCTCGCTCGGCAAGGGCCTGACCGCCTCCAGCCTCGGCATGCTGCTCAAGGCCCGCGGTCTGCGCGTCGTGATGCAGAAACTCGACCCGTACCTGAACGTCGACCCGGGCACGATGAACCCCTTCCAGCACGGTGAGGTGTTCGTCACCAATGACGGCGCCGAGACCGACCTGGACATCGGCCACTACGAGCGCTTCCTCGACCGTGACCTGGACGGCTCCGCCAATGTCACCACGGGTCAGGTGTACTCGACGGTGATCGCCAAGGAACGGCGCGGCGAGTACCTGGGCGACACGGTCCAGGTCATCCCGCACATCACCAACGAGATCAAGCACCGCATCCGCCGCATGGCCTCCGACGAGGTCGACGTCGTGATCACGGAGGTCGGCGGCACGGTCGGCGACATCGAGTCGCTGCCGTTCCTGGAGACCGTCCGCCAGGTCCGTCACGAGGTCGGCCGTGACAACGTCTTCGTCGTCCACATCTCGCTCCTGCCGTACATCGGACCCTCGGGGGAGCTGAAGACGAAGCCGACGCAGCACTCGGTTGCGGCGTTGCGCAACATCGGTATTCAGCCAGATGCGATCGTCCTGCGCTGCGACCGTGAAGTTCCTGCCGCGATCAAGCGCAAAATCTCCCTGATGTGCGACGTCGACGAGGCCGCCGTGGTCGCCTGCCCGGACGCGCGTTCGATCTATGACATCCCGAAGACCGTGCACGGCGAGGGCCTGGACGCCTACGTCGTCCGCAAGCTGGACCTGCCGTTCCGCGACGTGGACTGGACGACCTGGGACGACCTGCTCGACCGTGTCCACAACCCGCAGCACGAGATCACCATGGCGCTGGTCGGCAAGTACATCGACCTGCCCGACGCCTACCTCTCGGTCACCGAGGCCCTGCGCGCGGGCGGCTTCGCCAACAAGGCCCGCGTCAAGATCAAGTGGGTCACGTCGGACGACTGCAAGACCCCCGCGGGCGCGGCCAAGCAGCTGGGCGACGTGGACGCGATCTGCATCCCGGGCGGCTTCGGCGACCGCGGTGTCTCCGGCAAGGTCGGCGCCATCCAGTACGCCCGCGAGCACAAGATCCCGCTGCTGGGCCTCTGCCTAGGCCTGCAGTGCATCGTGATCGAGGCCGCGCGGAACCTGGCGGACATCCCGGACGCCAACTCCACCGAGTTCGACTCCGCCACCGCGCACCCGGTGATCTCCACGATGGCCGAGCAGCTCGACATCGTCGCCGGTGAGGGCGACATGGGCGGCACGATGCGACTGGGCATGTACCCGGCCAAGCTCGCCGAGGGCTCCATCGTGCGTGAGGTGTACGACGGCAAGGAGTATGTCGAGGAGCGCCACCGCCACCGCTACGAGGTGAACAACGCCTACCGCGCGGAGCTGGAGAAGAAGGCCGGTCTGCAGTTCACCGGAACCTCCCCCGACGGCAAGCTCGTCGAGTACGTCGAGTACCCCCGCGAGGTCCACCCGTACCTGGTCGCGACCCAGGCGCACCCCGAGCTGCGCTCGCGCCCGACCCGCCCGCACCCGCTGTTCGCGGGGCTGGTCAAGGCCGCCGTGGAGCGCAAGACCGGTAAGTAACGGCAGGTGACGCAAGGGCTGTACGGTGACCGGGGTGCACGTCTTTCGGGATGTGTGCCCCGGTTTCTGGCATGTGTGGGAGGGCAGGTCGACATGACGATCAAGGACACCGCCGAGCAGTGGGAGGTCCGGGCGAGCGACACACCGTTCGTCGGCAACAAGACCTCCGTGCGCACCGACGACGTGGTCATGCCCGACGGTACGGTCGTCCGCCGCGACTACCAGGTCCACCCCGGCTCGGTCGCCGTTCTCGCGCTCGACGAGCAGGACCGGGTCCTCGTCATCCGGCAGTACCGCCACCCCGTGCGCCAGAAACTGTGGGAGATCCCGGCCGGGCTGCTCGACGTCCCCGGCGAGAACCCGCTGCACGCCGCCCAGCGCGAGCTGTACGAGGAGGCGCACGTCAAGGCGGAGGACTGGCATGTGCTGACCGATGTGTACACGACCCCCGGCGGCTGTGACGAGGCCGTGCGGATCTTTCTCGCCCGGGACCTCTCGGCGGCCGAGGGCCGGCGGTTCGAGGTCGAGGACGAGGAGGCCGACATGGAGTTGGCCCGGGTTCCGCTGGATGAGCTGGTGCGGGGCGTGCTCGCCGGTGAGCTGCACAACAACTGCCTTGTGGTGGGGGTGCTTTCGCTGGTCGCCGCGCGCGCCGGGGACGGTGTCGACGCGCTGCGCCCCGCCGACTCGCCTTGGCCCGCGCGGCCGTTCGAGTCCTGAGCACGGCTTCACACGCACCTGACATCACCGGTCCTACGATCGGCTGATCCGATCAGGCGACCTGTCAGCCGTGCTCCGCCCGGATCGTCGCAGAGCGTGAACTAGGCTCGGGAAACGCCCGAACCGGAGTCCCGGCGGGCTTGCTCGTGCAGGTGGGACGGGAGTGTGGCCCGTGGCGGATCAGGCGGTGGACACCGGGAGCGTCCGGGTGTCCGGAACAGGGCGGCCCCCGGCTGTCGAGGCCGCCCCCACGGACAGTCAGTTCCTCGGCCGGACAAGAGAGTTGAAGGAACTCCGCGCCGACATCGACCGCGCGGGGCTCAACACCCTCGCCGGTCGGAAAGCCCCCCACGCGCGCGTGCTGCTCATCGCGGGCAGGCCCGGTTTCGGCCGTACCGCGCTCGCCGAGGAACTGGTCCGGCAGGTTACCGACGGTTACCCCGATGGGGTGCTCCGCGCCCGGCTCACCGAGCCCGGCGGCACCCGCGTACCCACCGAGCGCACGGCGCGCGAGCTGCTCGGCGTGCTCGGGCTGCCGACCGCGCCCGGCGCCGACGAGGACGACCTCAGCGAGGCTCTGCGCGAGGCCCTCGCCGACCGCCGGGTGCTGCTCCTGCTCGACGACGCGGCCGACGCCGAGCAGGTCGACGCACTGCTGCCGGACACCCCCGAGTCGCTGGTCGTCGCGGTCTCCGAGGGGCCGCTGACGGGCATCTCCGACGTCCGCCCGTGCACCCTGGGCCAGTTGGACACCAAGTCCGCCGTCAAGCTGCTGGAACGCTTCACCGGCTCGGTGCGCATCACCGTCGACCCGCGCTCCGCCGAGGCGCTCGCCGAGGTCTGCGCCGCCCAGCCCGCCGCGCTGCGGCTCGCCGGCGGCTGGCTCGCCGCCCGGCCCACGGCGGCAGTCTCCGACCTGGCCAAACAGCTGCGCGCCGAGGACGACGACAGCCCGCCGCTCACCCGTGTCTTCCGGTTCGCGTACGACGCCCTGCCGAGCACCCCCGCCCGGATACTGCGACTGCTCGCCCTCGCCCCGGCCGGCCTCGTCGACCCGCAGACCGCCTCCGCCCTGGCCGGCTGCTCGGTGAACGCGGCCCTGGGCGCGCTGGACGACTTCGTGGCACTCGGGTTCCTGCGCGCCGTCGACTCGCCGCTGCCGCAGTACGAGGTCCCCGGCTGCCTCCAGCCGCTGCTGCTCTCCGTCGTCGAGGCCCGGGAGCGCCCGGCCGATCTGCAGCTGGCCCGCGCCCGGATGCTGGAGCGGACCGTACGGCTGCTGCAGTCCTGCCGGGCCATCACCGAGACCGACAGCCCGCTCGCCCGCGAGAAGCTGCTCGGCATGCCGAAGGCGCTGCGGTTCCCGAGCCCCCGCGCCGCCGAGGAGTGGCTGCGCATCCGGCGCCCCGCGCTGCTGGCCTCCGCCCGGCTCGCGGTGGCCGACGGGGAGCTGGACACACTGGCCCGGCGCCTGATGTCCCAGCTGGTTCGCGCCATGGTGGCGCATTTCGGTACGCAGGCCGCGGCTCCCGACCTGTATGGCATCCACCGGCTCGTCCTCGACGTCGCCGAGCGCCGGAACCTGCCCCGCGAGCAGGCCGCCGCGCTGCTGAACCTCGGCGACCTGGACGCCCGCACCGGCCGTACGACCGCCGCGCTCGCCCGCTACCGGGCCGCGCTCGACGCCGGACGGGCCGCGAACGATCCGTACGCGACCGGCCGCGCGATGGAATCCGTAGGCGGCGCCCACCAGGAGCTGGAGGACTACGAGCGGGCCGCCGACTGGTACGGCAGGGCGCTCGCCCAGCGGCTCGCCCGGGACGAGCGTGAGGACGCCGCCCGGCTCTACGGCCGTATCGCCGCCGCGCACACCTACGCGGGCCGCTACGGCGAGGCGCTGCGCAACTGGCGCTCGGCGCTCACCGGCCACCGGCGGCTCGGCGATGTGGGCGGCCAGGCACGGGCGTTGAGCGAGATGGCGCGGGTCCAGGAGTACGCGGGACGGCCCGAGGAGGCGTTGCGTACCTGTCAGGAGGCCGTGGAGTGGGCGCGGCAGGCCGACGACGTCCGGTTGCAGGCCGCGCTCCAGCTCAGGCTGGCCGACACGCTGGAGCGGCTCGGCGACCCGGCGGCGGCCCGGCTGCACCGGGGCGCCGCCGAGCGATTGCTGGGTGATGAGCCGCCCGAGCCCGAGATCACGACGGAACACGACGCTAACGCCTACGAAATCCGTAGTGCATCAACGAAAGATTGATGCATTGAAAGGCTAGACAGCGGGGACACCTTCATTAGACTGGCTGAGCCGCCGATTCTCCTGCGGTGTCTCCCGGTGCGCTCCGATGCGTACGGGTATGTCCTGCATTGCACGGGCATGTAACGCCTGTGTGGTGCGAGCCCCCACACCCCTGCGAGCCAAGGACCGTGATCGACGTGAAGGTCGGTATCCCCCGCGAGGTCAAGAACAACGAGTTCCGGGTGGCCATCACCCCGGCCGGCGTGCACGAACTGGTGCGCCACGGCCATCAGGTCGTCATCGAGCGGGGTGCCGGACTCGGCTCGTCGATCACGGACGCCGAGTACGTCGCCGCGGGCGCCGGGATCCTCCCGACCGCCGACGAGGTGTGGGCCACCGCCGACCTGCTGCTCAAGGTCAAGGAGCCCGTCGCCGAGGAGTACCACCGCCTCCGCAAGGACCAGACGCTCTTCACCTACCTGCATCTGGCCGCGTCCAAGGAGTGCACGGACGCCCTCGTCGAGTCGGGCACGACCGCGATCGCGTACGAGACCGTCGAGCTGCCCAACCGCGCGCTCCCGCTGCTCGCGCCGATGTCCGAGGTCGCCGGCCGGCTCGCCCCGCAGGTCGGCGCCTACCACCTGATGCGTGCCAGCGGCGGCCGCGGTGTACTGCCCGGCGGTGTCCCCGGGGTCGCGGCGGGCAGGGCCGTCGTCATCGGCGGCGGTGTGTCCGGCTGGAACGCCGCGCAGATCGCCATCGGCATGGGCTTCCACGTGACCCTGCTCGACAAGGACATCAACAAGCTCAAGGAAGCCGACAAGATCTTCGGCACGAGGATCCAGACCGTCGTCTCCAACGCCTTCGAACTGGAGAAGGCGTGCCTGGAGGCCGACCTCGTCATCGGCGCCGTTCTCGTCCCCGGAGCCAAGGCCCCGAAGCTGGTCACCAACGAGCTGGTGTCGCGCATGAAGCCTGGAAGTGTCCTTGTCGACATCGCGATCGATCAGGGCGGCTGCTTCGAGGACTCCCGTCCGACCACCCACGCCGAGCCGACCTTCCCGGTCCACGACTCGGTCTTCTACTGCGTCGCCAACATGCCCGGCGCGGTCCCCAACACCTCCACCCGCGCGCTGACCAACGCCACGCTGCCGTACATCGTCGAACTCGCCGACCATGGCTGGGTCGAGGCACTGCGGCGCGACCCCGCGCTCGCCAAGGGCCTCAACACCCATGACGGCAAGGTCGTTTACCGAGAGGTCGCGCAGGCGCACGGACTGGAGCACATCGACCTGGAGTCCCTGCTCGGCTGAGTGGGCCGGGAGGCGGCCGAGGCGGTCGGTCAGGCCTCTGACCTGGGGTGTCGACACGTCGAGTTCCGGCCGACTTTGGACTTCCCCACCAGGAAAAGCGATACGTCAACACAGGTCGTCAACAGCACTGACCCGGCCGGACCTTGCCCGACAAGGTCCGGCCGGATGTGTGTATGGTCACTTTGCGACACTCGCGCAACTCGCCTCGAACGTAACCCTTCAGATGTTTCACGGACCGGTGAAACCTGCTGTGCGACGGCCCTACGCCCTTGACAGCCGCATGTTTCATTGCCGACACATCGGGCCGGGTCCGGCGGATTGTGTTGCTGCGGACCGCCGACACGCCATAGAGTCGCCAACCGTCGGCATGGTGCCACGCTGACCTATCGAGAAGTTTCCTGGTCACCAAGGAGGTAAGACGACTTGTGAATGAGTCGACATTTACTCCCGGGGGTGGTCAACCAGGAATGCCTGCGCGGGGCTCGGCCCCCACGGGATTCGAGGCTGTCGGCTCCGTCGCTGTCCGTACCTTCGCAGCCCACCAGAGTCCCCACAGTCCAGGGCTGACCCAGCCAGCAGACCAGAGCATGGATGGCCATCACGTGAACGCCATGGCCGGCGAGGGAAGTGGCGGGGTCCACAACCACTTCGCCGACTACGACGAGCTGCCCGACGGGCACTTCTACGACCCCGACGCCGAGTACGAGCCCGATCCGGAGTACGCGGCCACGCTCGCGCCCGACGCGGCCCGCCAGCGCCGCGAGCGCATCGGTCCGACCGGCCGCCCGCTGCCGTACTTCCCGATCCCGGGACCGCTGACCAGTCACGGCCCGGCGACGATCATCGCGATGTGCAACCAGAAGGGCGGCGTCGGCAAGACGACGTCGACCATCAACCTGGGCGCCGCGCTCGCGGAGTACGGCCGTCGTGTGCTGCTCGTCGACTTCGACCCGCAGGGCGCCCTGTCGGTCGGTCTCGGCGTGAACCCGATGGAGCTCGACCTCACGGTCTACAACCTGCTCATGGAGCGGGGGATGTCCGCGGACGAGGTCCTGCTCAAGACCGCGGTCCCGAACATGGACCTGCTGCCGAGCAACATCGACCTGTCGGCGGCCGAGGTCCAGCTGGTCTCCGAGGTCGCGCGCGAGTCGACGCTCCAGCGGGCCCTGAAGCCGCTGCTGGCCGACTACGACTACATCGTGATCGACTGTCAGCCGTCGCTGGGCCTGCTGACGGTGAACGCGCTGACCGCCGCGCACAAGGTGATAGTGCCCCTGGAGTGCGAGTTCTTCGCCCTTCGAGGTGTCGCGCTGCTGACGGAGACCATCGAGAAGGTCCAGGAGCGGCTCAACCCCGAGCTGGAGCTCGACGGGATCCTCGCCACGATGTACGACTCGCGCACGGTGCACAGCCGCGAGGTGCTCGCGCGTGTCGTCGAGGCGTTCGACGACCACGTCTACCACACGGTCATCGGGCGCACGGTCCGCTTCCCGGAGACCACGGTCGCCGGCGAGCCGATCACCACGTACGCCTCCAACTCCGTCGGCGCCGCCGCCTACCGCCAGCTCGCCAGGGAGGTGCTCGCCCGGTGTCACGCCGAGTGAGTCTGCCGGGGGCCGACGAACTCTTCCGTACGACAGGGGGAATGGCGCTTCAGCCGTCCACTCCCCGGAGGGGGCCCAACGGCGAGGCCCGTGTGCCCGCCCCCGCCGGGGAGAGCGACGGAGCCGCCGCCGGGGACGACGCGCCGCCTTCGGTGCCCGTACAGGGCGGTGACGGCGAGGGGTCCGAGCATGTGGCCGCGGACGCCGAGTCCGACGCCGGGGAGCAGGCCCGCAGCCGGTTCGCCGCCGCGGGGGGCGAGCGGCCTGGCGCCGGGCGGCCGCAGAAGGCGCAGGAAGGTTCTGCCGCCGGGGACTCCCGCAAGCGGGGGCGGGCCTCCGGGCGCCGGCCCAGTGGGCGGGAGCGGCACGACGAGAAGATCACCGTGTATGTGTCCGCCGAGGAGCTGATGGACCTGGAGCACGCCCGGCTGGTGCTGCGCGGGGAGCACGGGCTGGCCGTCGACCGCGGGCGGATCGTCCGGGAGGCCGTCGCCGTGGTGCTGGCGGATCTGGAGTCACGTGGGGACGCGAGCATCCTCGTACGACGCCTTCGCGGACGGTAGAGGTAGCCTGCGAGGGCTATGACCTCGCGCGACACCTCGGCCACGGCCTCCGGCGGTTCAGCCGGTCGTCGGCGTGCGCTGGGGCGGGGTCCTGGGGCCGCGCCCCCGGCCGCCGAGAGCGAGCCGTCGGTCGAGGAGCGTTCTTCGGACGAGGCCGGTGAGCACAACGCCGTCCGGACCGAGGACGTACCCGGCACCCCGGAACCCCAGGAACCCGAGTCGTCCGACGACGGTGTCTTCAAAGTTCGGCTCGCCAACTTCGAGGGTCCTTTCGATCTCCTCCTCCAGCTGATCTCCAAGCACAAGCTCGACGTCACCGAGGTCGCCCTCTCCCAGGTCACCGACGAGTTCATGTCGCACATCAAGGCCATGGGGCCGGACTGGGACCTGGATGAGACGACCGAGTTCCTCGTCGTCGCCGCGACGCTGCTCGATCTGAAGGCGGCCCGCCTGCTGCCCGCCGCCGAGGTCGAGGACGAGGCCGACCTGGCGTTGCTCGAAGCGCGGGATCTGCTGTTCGCGCGGCTGTTGCAGTACCGCGCGTACAAGCAGATCGCCGACATCTTCAACCGGAGGCTGGGCGAGGAGGCGCGGCGGTATCCCCGTACCGTCGGGCTGGAGCCGCACCACGCCGAGCTGCTGCCCGAGGTGGTCATCAGCATCGGAGCGGAAGGATTCGCCAAGCTGGCCGTGAAGGCCATGCAGCCGAAGCCCAAGCCGCAGGTGTACGTCGATCACATCCACGCGCCCCTCGTCAGCGTGCAGGAGCAGGCCGGGATCGTCGTCGCGCGGCTGCGTGAGCTGGGCGAGGCGTCCTTCCGGGTGCTCGTCGAGGACACCGACGACACCCTGACCGTCGTCGCCCGCTTCCTCGCGCTGCTGGAGCTGTACCGGGAGAAGGCCGTGGCCCTCGACCAGGAGACCGCGCTCGGGGACCTGCTCGTGCGCTGGACCGGCGGTGACGGGGACGAGACACCGACGGTGACGGACGAGTTCGACCGGCCGCCCGAGCCCCCCGGGAAGGAGAAGGCGTGAGCGAGGAGACCACCGAGGCGACGGCGGGGGCACCCACCGTCGCCGATCTCGAGCTCAAGCCCGCCCTGGAGGCCGTGCTCATGGTCGTGGACGAGCCGGCGACCGAGGAGCACCTCGCGAAGATCCTGGAGCGGCCCAAGCGACAGGTCGCGAGCGCCCTGCGGGAACTGGCCGACGAGTACGCCGTGCAGCGACGCGGCTTCGAGCTGCGCCTCATCGCGGGCGGCTGGCGGTTCTACACCCGGCCCGAGTACGCGGCGGCCGTCGAGCGCTTCGTCCTCGACGGGCAGCAGGCCCGGCTCACCCAGGCCGCGCTGGAGACACTGGCCGTGGTCGCGTACCGCCAGCCGGTGAGCCGAAGCCGGGTCTCGGCCGTACGAGGAGTCAACTGCGACGGGGTCATGCGCACCCTCCTCCAGCGCGGTCTGGTCGCGGAGGCGGGCGCGGAACCCGAAACAGGTGCGATCCTGTACACGACGACGAACTACTTTCTGGAGCGGATGGGCCTGCGAGGCCTGGACGAGCTCCCGGAGCTCGCGCCCTTTCTCCCCGAGGCGGAGGCGATCGAGGCCGAGACGCTGGAAGGGGTCCCGTCGTTCGATCCGGACGCACCGGATGCAGATGCAGACGACACGACGACGACGGAACTTTGATGCGAAGCAGTGGCAGTGGCAGTGGCAGGAACAGTGGGCGCGGCAAGCCCCGGGGAACCGGTGGGGGCGGCTCCCAGCCGAAGGGCGGGGGAGGGCGCGACGACAGGCCGAAGCGCGCGGGCAAGCCCCGTCCCGAGGAGCGCCGCTACGACGTAGGGCCGGGCGGGACCCATGACGGCCCGAAGTCCGGGCGCGGCGCCTCCGCGCGCGGCGGTGCCAAGGGCGGACCCAAGCAGGGCCAGGGCACCGGGCGCGGCCGTTCGGTCCCGGCGACCTCCCGCGAGTACGAGGCGCGGGCCGAGGAGCGCAACCGCGAGCGGTACGCGGGCAAGAAGGACGTCAAGCTGCCCAAGACCTTCCCCGGCGCCGAGCAGGAGGGCGAGCGGCTGCAGAAGGTGCTCGCGCGCGCGGGCTACGGCTCCCGGCGTGCCTGCGAGGAGCTGATCGAGCAGGCGCGGGTCGAGGTCAACGGCGAGATCGTGCTCGAGCAGGGCAAGCGCGTCGACCCGGAGAAGGACGAGGTGAAGGTCGACGGCCTGACCGTCGCGACCCAGTCGTACCAGTTCTTCTCCCTGAACAAGCCCGCCGGCGTCGTGTCGACGATGGAGGACAACGAGGGCCGTCAGTGCCTCGGCGACTATGTGACCAACCGCGAGACGCGGCTCTTCCACGTCGGGCGGCTCGACACCGAGACCGAGGGCGTCATCCTGCTCACCAACCACGGTGAGCTGGCGCACCGGCTGACCCACCCCAAGTACGGCGTGAAGAAGGTCTACCTCGCGCACATCGTGGGCCCGATCCCGCGTGACCTGGGCAAGCAGCTCAAGGACGGCATCCAGCTGGAGGACGGGTACGCGAAGGCGGACCACTTCCGGGTCGTCGAGCAGACCGGCAAGAACTACCTCGTCGAGGTCACCCTCCACGAAGGGCGCAAGCACATCGTGCGCCGGATGCTGGCCGAGGCCGGCTTCCCCGTCGACAAGCTGGTGCGCGTCGCCTTCGGGCCGATCACCCTCGGCGACCAGAAGTCGGGCTGGCTGCGCCGTCTGTCGAACACCGAGGTCGGGATGCTGATGCAGGAGGTCGACCTCTAGGGTCTTCGCCGCGTTCGAGCAGGGGGCCGGTCCCGGGTTTGCCTTCGGGACCGGCCCTTTGCCGTGCCCGGTGTCGCTCTTGGCCTTCCCTTCTCCGTAAAAGGGTTGTGCCCCGGCGCCCGCCCTTTTATAGTCGTTATGACTATTAGTCACGGTGACTATAAAAGCGGGCGATGGACATGACCTCACCAGAGGGCTACGACAAGTACGCCTACGAACCCTTCGCCGTCACCGCGGACCTGGCCGTCTTCACCGTCCGCGCGGGCAGCCTCCAGGTGCTGCTCGTCGAGCGCGGGCAGGAGCCGTACGCGGGTCGCTGGGCCCTGCCCGGCGGGTTCGTGCTGCCGGACGAGTCGGCGGAGGAGGCCGCCTGGCGTGAACTCGCGGAGGAGACGGGCGTCACGGACGTCTCCGGACTCCACCTGGAGCAGCTGCGGACCTACAGCGAGCCGGGGAGGGACCCCCGGATGCGGGTCGTCACCGTCGCGTTCGCGGCGCTGCTCCCGGACCCGCCCGTGCCGCACGGCGGCGGTGACGCCGCCCAGGCCCAGTGGCTGCGCTTCGACTCCATCGGCCCGCTCGCCTTCGACCACGACCGCATCCTCGCCGACGCCCACGAACGCGTCGGCGCCAAGCTCGAGTACACCTGTCTCGCCACCTCCTTCTGCCCGCCCGAATTCACCCTCGGTGAGCTGCAGCAGGTCTACGAGACCGTGTGGGGTACCGCTCTCGACCGGCCCAACTTCCGGCGCAAGGTGCTGGCCACGCCGGGCTTCGTCGAGCCGATCCCCGGCGCCGCGCGCCTGACCGGCGGCCGCGGCAAGCCTGCCGCGCTGTACCGCGCGGGTGGGGCCACCGCCCTGCACCCGCCCCTGCTGCGACCCACCTCGGAAGGACGGTCCTGATGACCATGACGCTGCTCGCGAAGCGCGCCGCCACCGGATCCCTGCTCGGACTCGCCATCGGGGACGCCCTCGGCTTCCCGACGGAGTTCGACGACGTCCCGGCGATCCTCGCCAAGACCGGGCCCTGGCGCGCGATGGAGCTGCCCAAGCCCGCGTTCGTCACGGACGACACACAGATGACGCTGGCGCTCGGGCACGGCCTGCGCTCCGCCATGGACCGCGGGCCGCTCGCCCCCGAGACCCTGGAGCGGGCCGTCCGCAAGGAGTTCGTCGCCTGGTCGCGCTCGCCGGAGAACAACCGCGCCCCCGGCCGTACCTGCCTGGTCGCCTGCGACTACCTCGCGGTCGAGCGCAACCCCTGGCAGTTCGCCAGCCAGATCGACTCCAAGGGCTGCGGGGCCAACATGCGGGTCGCGCCGCTCGGCCTCATCGGCCCGCTCAGCGACGAACAGCGCGCGGGCGCCGCCCAGTTGCAGGCCGGTCTCACCCACGGCCACCCCACCGCGCTCGCCGCGTCCGACCTCACGGCACACGCGATACGGCTGCTCGCGCAGGGCGTCGAACCGCTGAGCCTGGTCGGGCGGCTGCGTTCCTACGCCTACGAGAACCGCAGCCGCTATCACACGCGCTGGCTCGGCGACCTGTGGACGTACAGCCAGGACCCCTCGGCCGAGCACTTCATCTCCCGGGGCTGGGACGAGTGCCTGGACGCCCTGGACCGGGTCCAGGGGGCGCTGCGGGACCCGTCGCCCGAGACCGACCCCTGCCTGGCCACCGGCGAGGGCTGGATCGCCGAGGAGGCCTTCGCGACCGGCCTCCTCTGCTTCCTCCTCTTCCTCGGTGAACCGGTGACCGCCGTCCGCCGAGCCGCCTGCACCTCCGGCGACTCCGACTCCATCGCCTGCCTGACCGGAGCCTTCGCGGGCGCCCACCACGGCCCCGGCGTCTGGCCCTCGGAATGGGCGGACCGCATCGAGTACCAGAGCGACCTCGTGTCACTGGGGGCGCTCTGGGACGCTTGAGGGGTTCGCCACCACACAGTGGCGGCTCTTCGAGAAGAACGGCGAACTCAAGCCGCTGCTCTACACCTTCCGGGTCCTGCTCACCGGCATCCATCTGATGCGGAGCGGCGAGGTGCAGGCCCATCTGCCCACGCTGCTGGAGGAGGTCGAGGCACCCGCGTACCTGCCGGATCTCGTTGCCGCGAAGGCCGGGCAGGAGCACGGGAGTGCCGGTGTGGACGCCCTGCGCGTGGCGGGCGACGTGGAGCGGCTGCATGTCGTGCTGGACGAGGCGCAGGGGCTGTCAGGGCTGCCGGAGGAGTCCGTCGGGGCGTACGGCGCTCTGCACGAGTTCGTCGTGCGGGTTCGGCTCGGCGGGGCGGAGGGCTGACTCGCGTCGGGTGCGGATGAGGAAGTCCTCGATCCTCGCCCGGTCCGGCTCCGCCGGCAGCGGGGTCCGGGACGCCGCCGATTCCGCCTCCTCGAACAGCCGGGTCATCCGGGACTCCACCTCCGGCCAGGGGACCTCGCCGCGCTTCACCGCCAGCAGGGGCTCGCGCCGGTCGCCCACGTCGAGTGTCAGCTCGCCCGTGCGGAGCAGGTCGCGGCAGCTGGTGAGGAGGCGGAGCAGATGCATGGCGTGCTTCCAGCGAGGGGCGCCGTGCACCCGGAGGTCCGCGTCCAGCTTCTTGCGCTGCCCCAGGGCGTAGCGGGCGAACGTCTCGTGGACCCGGCGGGAGAGGAAGGCCTCGCGGAGGGAGAGGAGTTCGCGGCCCGTCCCGTCGAGGTGTTCCACCAGCGGTGAGTGCAGGCACTCCAGGATGTTCGGGTTGGCGCGCAGTGCCAGTTCGCAGAACCGCTCCAGTTCCCAGGCGAACTGTTCCTCCGCCGGGCCCTCCACATGCGTCGGCGGCTTCTCGAAGCGCCAGAACAGGGGAGTGGGAGCCAGGAAGACACCCCGGCGGTCGGTGTCGCTGCCGTCCGTCGCCAGGCCGAAGGCGCGTGAACCCATCACACAGGAGTAGATCGTGTGGTCGCGTACCAGGGCGTGCGGGTGCGGGAGCTGCATGCCCGGGAGCGTATGGCGTCGGTCAGGCCAGGAGAATCGAATTTCCCGAGACCTTGATCTGCTCGGCCGGCAGCGGCTCGGTGGCCGGGCCGTGCGCCACCGCTCCGTCCGCGATCTTGAACTTGCTGCCGTGGCACGGACAGTTGATCGTCCCGTCCTCGACGCTGCCGACCGTGCAGGCCCGGTGGGTGCAGATCGCGGAGAACGCCTTGAAGTCGCCCTTCTCGGGCTGTGTCACCACGACCTTCTGGTCCTTGAAGATCGTGCCGCCGCCGACCGGGATCTCGTCCGCCTTGGCCAGTTCCTCGCCCCCGGCGCCGCTGTCACCCGTCCCCGACGCCTTCGGTGACGACTGCTCGTCCGAACCCCCGTCGCCCCCGTCGTCCCCGTACTCGCCGCACCCCGCCAGCAGCGCCGCCGCGCCCGCCGCCCCCGCCGCCAGAACCGTGCGCCGTGTCGCGTCCATCGTCATGTCGTCACCCCGAACGTGCGGAAGAACCAGAGGGCCGAGGTCAGCCAGACGACCGTGAGAGCGGCGAAGACCAGGCCGCCGACGATCGGCAGGAGCCAGCCGGGCAGTCGCTCCGAGCGGAGCAACAGCATCTTTGCACTGAAAACACCGAAGAAGAAACAACCCAGGACGGAATGCCACATGACGCGCGTCTCGTATGTCTGGTAGCCGAGCGCGTACAGGCAGTGCACCGCCACCGGCACCGCGACCAGGAACGCCACCCGCCCGGACCAGCGGTGCAGCACCCCCGACCAGCTCGGGCCCGGCAGCCTGCCGTACAGCATGAGCGCCGACACGAGCTGCACGATCGCGAAACCGAACGACACGGTCGCCAGCCATGACTTCACCGCGCCCGTGCTGCTGAAGCCCGCGAGGTTGAAGGCCGTGCCCGCCGGGTCGTGGACCTTGCCGTACACGCCGAGGCCGACCGCGACCGCGCACGCCACCAGCGCCGGGACCAGATAGCGGGCGGCGCCCGGGCGGGCGGGGGCGGGTTGCGGGGACGGGAAGCCCTGGGTGGCGGCGTTCGGATCGACGGTCATGAGCTGCTCCCTGCGGGAAGGGGGTGTCATGCGTGGAGGAAGGCGTGTTCTGCGGGGGTGCCCCGTTCTTGAGGGGCGCGTGCGGTCGGAGGTGCCCCGTCGCGCCTATGGCGTGACGGGCAGCGCCTTCAGTTCCTCCCCGTCGACCGTCACCGTGCCCGACCCGGGGTCGATCTCCGGTGCCGCCGAGGGCTCGCCGTCGCGGTTGAGGATGCCGACCTGGCGGCCGTCCTGGAGGACGATCCAGCCGCCGTCGATCTTGGCGCCGCGTACGGTGGCCGTCGCGCGGTACAGCCCCGACGGCTTGACCGCCTTGTCCGCGGTGAAGCCGTACCGCTGTCCGCCGATGTCGACCGTGCCGCGGATGCTGCTGCCCTTGAGCGTGCCGTTCAGTTCGGCGCCGTCCTTGCTCGTCAGCTTCATGCCGCCGTCGCCCTCGACGTCGCCCTTGAGCCAGGACTCCTTGTCGCGGCCGTCGCAGAAGTACGCGACCGCCTTGCCGTCGCGCAGCGTGACGGCGATCGCGGAGGAGTCGTCGTCGGTACGGCCCGCGTAGTCGGCGTCGGCGGGTGGGCTGTTCGTGGGGCTCGGCGACGGAGACGGAGCCGTCCTCGTCGGCGAGGGGGTCGCGGAGGCGGCGGGCGAATCGGTCCTCGTCGAGGACGACGTGGAGCGCGTCCCTGTCGTCGCGTTGAGCGACAGCATGAACACGGCCAGCAACAGCCCGCCGAGCAGTGTGAGAAGTGGTCCGGAGCGCTTCATACGAGCCTCCCCCGAGGCGTGGCGCGGACGGCCTTCCCCATGCAAGCGGACACGCGGTACCGCGTCCAGAGGCGCACGGGGGCTTTTCACCCCAAGTGACGGGACAGTGACGTTCGCGTGACATTGTCAGAGTCTGCGGGCGAGGGCCGCAACCGCAGCGGCCCGCGCAGGGCCGGGCGTCTCGGCAGTCGGGCGTCGCGCACTCGCCCCACCACGGCTGATTAGGCTGGACGTACAGAGAGCCGGGATGTACATCAGCGAGGAGCACAGCCGTGGCGGTACGAGCGGTCCGGGGCGCCGTCCAGCTCGAGCGGGACGAGGCGGGGCACATGGACGAGCAGGTCGGCGAGTTGCTGACCGCCGTCCTGGAGCGCAACGGGCTCACCCCGGACGACCTGATCAGCATCTGGTTCACGGCCACGCCCGACCTGCACAGCGACTTCCCGGCGGCCGCCGCACGCAAGCTCGGCACCGGCTTCGCCGACGTACCGCTGATCTGCGCGCAGGAGCTGGACATCGAGGGCGCCCTGCCCCGGGTCGTGCGGCTCCTCGCGCACATCGAGTCCGACCGGCCCCGCTCCGAGATCGCGCACGTCTACCTGGGCGCCGCGGCCGCACTCCGCAAGGACATCGCCCAGTGAGAACCGCACTCGTCATCGGCACCGGCCTCATCGGCACCTCGGCCGCCCTGGCCCTCGCCCAGCGCGGCGTCACCGTCCACCTCAGCGACTACGACCCCGAGCAGGCCCGTACGGCGGCCGCGCTCGGCGCCGGCACGGACGAGGCCCCCGAGGGTCCGGTCGACCTCGCGATCGTCGCCGCCCCGCCCGCGCACGTGGCCGCGACCCTGGCCGACGCCATGCGCCGCGGCGTGGCGCGCGGCTACCTGGACGTCGCCTCCGTCAAGGGCGGCCCGCGCCGGGAGCTGGAGGAGCTGGGCCTCGACCTCTCCCCCTACATCGGCACGCACCCCATGTCGGGCCGCGAGAAGTCCGGCCCCCTGGCCGCCACCGGTGACCTCTTCGAGGGCCGCCCCTGGGTGCTGACGCCGACCCGGGACACCGACACCGAGGTCCTGAACCTCGCCCTGGAGCTGGTCTCGCACTGCCGGGCCGTCCCCGTGGTCATGGACGCGGACGCCCACGACCGCGCCGTGGCCCTCGTCTCGCACATGCCGCACCTGGTCTCCAGCCTGGTCGCCGCGCGCCTGGAGCATGCCGAGGAGGCTGCCGTACGGCTGTGCGGGCAGGGCATCCGGGACGTGACCCGGATCGCGGCGTCCGACCCGCGCATGTGGATCGACATCCTCTCCGCCAACCCCGGCCCGGTCGCCGACCTGCTCGCCGACGTCTCCACCGACCTGGACGAGACGGTACGGGCCCTGCGCGCCCTGCAGTCCTCCGACGAGGCCAAGCGCCGCGAGGGCGCCACCGGCGTCGAGACCGTGCTCCGACGCGGCAACGCCGGCCAGGTCCGCGTACCCGGCAAGCACGGGTCCGCTCCGCGGGTCTACGAGGTCGTGGCCGTACTCATCGACGACCAGCCGGGCCAGCTCGCCCGCATCTTCGCCGACGCGGGCATGGCCGGCGTCAACATCGAGGACGTACGCATCGAACACGCGACCGGCCAGCAGGCCGGTCTGGTGCAGCTGATGGTGGAGCCGAAGGCGGCGCCGGTGCTGACGGCGGCGTTGCGGGAGCGGGGTTGGGCGATCCGGCAGTAGTGCCGGGTGCCGGTGCGGTTTCCCGCCCCCGCCGCACCTGCCCGTCCCATCCCCGGGGGCGGCGCCCCCGGACCGCCGCTGTCGGCCTGAACGGCCTCGTCCCCAAGCGCCGGACGGGCCGGGTGGTGCCGGACGGGCTGGATGCGGCTGACCGGGGGCTGCTTTCCTGATACGTGCGGCCGGATGGGCTACAAGCACCCAGTACCCTTGTCCGGGGCCTCCTCCGTCTCGCCCCGCCCCCTCGGACCAGGAAAGGTGCTCCCCAGTGGAACGCGCCACAGTGATCGTTGCCATCGACGGCCCCTCCGGCACGGGCAAGTCGAGCACCTCGAAGGCCGTGGCCGCGCAGCTCGGGCTGAGCTATCTGGACACGGGCGCCCAGTACCGGGCGATCACGTGGTGGATGGTCAACAACGGCATCGACATAGAGGACCCCTCGGCGATCGCGGCCGTGGCCGGGAAGCCGGAGATCGTCTCCGGGACCGACCCGACGGGCCCGACCATCACCGTCGACGGCACGGACGTCGCCGGGCCGATCCGCACCCAGGAGGTCACCTCCCAGGTCAGCGCGGTGAGCGCCGTACCGGAGGTGCGGGCCCGGATCACCGAGCTGCAGCGGTCGATCGCCTCCGACGCCGAGAACGGCATCGTCGTCGAGGGCCGTGACATCGGTACGACCGTGCTGCCCGACGCCGACCTGAAGATCTTCCTCACCGCCTCCCCGGAGGCGCGTGCCGCCCGCCGCAGCGGTGAGCTGAAGGGCGCCGACGTCCAGTCGACCCGCGAGGCCCTCCTCAAGCGGGACGCGGCTGACTCCAGCCGGAAGACCTCGCCGCTGGCCAAGGCGGACGACGCGGTCGAGGTGGACACCTCGGAGCTGACCCTCCAGCAGGTCATCGAGTGTGTGGTCACCCTCGTCGAGGAGAAGCGGGCGGGGAAGTGAGCGTCCAGGCGGCTCCTTCGGAGCGGGGCGCCGAGGTCGGGCGGCGCATCGGCGTCGGCCTGATGTACGGGTTGTGGAAGCCGCGGGTGCTGGGTTCCTGGAAGGTGCCCGCAGCAGGTCCGGTGATTTTCGCCGTCAACCACTCCCACAACATCGACGGGCCGATGGTCATGGGCGTGGCGCCCCGGCCGACGCACTTCCTCATCAAGAAGGAGGCGTTCATCGGTCCGCTCGACCCCTTCCTGCTCGGCATCGGCCAGGTGAAGGTGGACCGCTCGACCGCCGACCGCACGGCCATCACCCAGGCACTGGGCATCCTGGAGAACGGCGGAGTCCTCGGTATCTTCCCCGAGGGCACCCGAGGCGAGGGCGACTTCGCGTCGCTGCGCGCCGGGCTCGCGTACTTCGCGGTGCGCAGTGGGGCGCCGATCGTGCCGGTCGCCGTCCTGGGAAGTTCCGAGAAGAGCGGGCGGTTGATGAAGGGGCTGCCCCCGCTGCGCTCCCGTGTCGACGTCGTCTTCGGCGATCCGTTCGAGGCGGGCGACGGCAGCGGACGGCGGACGCGCAAGGCACTCGACGAGGCGACCGAGCGCATCCAGAAGCAGCTCGGCGCACACCTGGACCACGCCAGGCGGCTCACCGGCCGCCGGTAAAACGCCGGGCGTCCGATCGGGCGCTGGGCGAAACTGAGTAGTGGATCAGCCGGCGGACACGCCGGAGGCTCCACCGATCACCACGATGAACTACGAGGTACGGACTTCATGAACGACCAGTTTCCCTCCGAGCACGAGCACGGAGAGCTTGGCGACGCCGAGTACGCGGAGTTCATGGAGCTCGCCGCGGTAGAGGGCTTCGACATCGAGGACGTCGAGGGCGCGATCGAGGAGGCGGGCCACGGCCCGCTGCCCGTGCTCGCCGTCGTCGGCCGCCCGAACGTCGGTAAGTCGACGCTCGTGAACCGCATCATCGGCCGCCGTGAGGCGGTCGTCGAGGACAAGCCGGGCGTCACCCGCGACCGCGTCACCTACGAGGCCGAGTGGGCGGGCCGCCGCTTCAAGGTCGTCGACACGGGCGGCTGGGAGCAGGACGTCCTCGGCATCGACGCCTCCGTCGCCGCCCAGGCCGAGTACGCGATCGAGGCGGCCGACGCGGTCGTCTTCGTCGTCGACGCCAAGGTCGGCGCCACCGACACCGACGAGGCCGTCGTACGACTGCTGCGCAAGGCCGGCAAGCCCGTGGTGCTGTGCGCCAACAAGGTCGACGGCCCGAGCGGCGAGGCCGACGCGTCGTATCTGTGGTCCCTGGGTCTCGGCGAGCCCCACCCGGTCTCCGCCCTGCACGGCCGTGGCACCGGCGACATGCTGGACGCCGTTCTGGAGGCCCTCCCGGAGGCGCCCGAGCAGTCCTTCGGTACGGCGGTCGGCGGCCCACGCCGTATCGCCCTGATCGGCCGCCCGAACGTCGGCAAGTCCTCGCTCCTGAACAAGGTGGCGAACGAGGAGCGCGTCGTCGTCAACGAGATCGCGGGCACGACCCGTGACCCGGTCGACGAGCTGATCGAACTCGGCGGCGTCACCTGGAAGTTCGTCGACACGGCGGGCATCCGCAAGCGCGTCCACCTCCAGCAGGGCGCCGACTACTACGCCTCGCTGCGCACGGCCGCCGCCGTCGAGAAGGCCGAGGTGGCGGTCATCCTGATCGACGCCTCCGAGTCCATCTCGGTGCAGGACCAGCGCATCGTGACGATGGCCGTCGAGGCCGGGCGCGCGATGGTTATCGCGTACAACAAGTGGGACACCCTCGACGAGGAGCGCCGCTACTACCTGGAGCGGGAGATCGAGACCGAGTTCGGCCAGGTCGCCTGGGCGCCCCGGGTGAATGTCTCGGCGCGTACCGGCCGCCACATGGAGAAGCTGGTCCCCGCGATCGAGACGGCCCTCGCCGGCTGGGAGACCCGCGTCCCGACGGGCCGCCTGAACGCCTTCCTCGGCGAGCTGGTCGCCGCCCACCCGCACCCGATCCGGGGCGGCAAGCAGCCCCGCATCCTCTTCGGCACCCAGGCCGGCACCAAGCCCCCGCGCTTCGTCCTCTTCGCCTCCGGCTTCATCGAGGCGGGCTACCGCCGCTTCATCGAGCGCCGTCTGCGCGAGGAGTTCGGCTTCGAGGGCACGCCGATCCACATCTCGGTGCGGGTGCGCGAGAAGCGCGGCAAGAAGAAGTAGCCGCGCCGGTCCGGGCACACGCGCGGGTCCGGGCACACACGCCGGTCCGGCACACATACGAAGAGGGCGGCTTCCCCGTACTGGGGGAGCCGCCCTCTTCGTGTATGTGCCCCGTGCCGCCGCTTCAGAGGCCCCGGCGGGGCCCCGGCGGCAGCGGGGACGGGATGTGGTGCATTCCCGTGTGCCCGGTGGGGATCCGCGCGACGGGCTGCCAGGAGACGTTTGTCGTGGTCGCGTGGGCGGGCTGGGGATCGTGCTGGATGGAGAGGTGCCCCACCGTGTGCCGGGCGCCGTACGTACCGGTGCTGAACGTGCCTGTGCTGAACGTACCCGTGCTGAACGAACCGGTGCTGAACGAACCGGTGTGGTGCGAGCCCGTGCCGCGGTGGCCGGGACTGTGCGGGAGGCTCCCGAAGCCGGTGAACCCCAACTCCTCCTCGCCGTGCCGGTCGCCCGGCAGCGTCCGATAGGACCTGACCCACTCCGCGTAGAGCGCGTCGTAGATCGGCGTCGCCGATGGACCGCCCGAGGGTTCCTGAGCCGGCCGCATGGAAGGGATCGACTGGAAGGACGGGCGGCGGGGAACGTCGTATGCGTGCACGTCTGTGCCAACGACCCCGCCGCGCAAGGGATGCGGTAGCTCAACCATTCAGCTCCAGGTATGGGGAGCACCGTCAAGGGGCGCGGGGCTGTGACACATGCGGCTCCGCCGCGTGGGCGTGAGCAACCACGAACGGCCCACATTCACCCGATCGCCGATGCCACGACGGCGCTCACGTGCCCGCGAGCGGCAGCGTGGCGGCCACCAGTTGCCCATTCCCCGCCGCCTTGTCGAGCGCGTCCCGCAGCAGATCCTCCCGGGGCTGACGCCCGATCGACCCCACCGGCGCCGCGAACATCAGCACCTGCTGGTGCTTGTTCGCTGCGGCCCTCCAGCTCTCGGCGACCTGCAGCGGCTGGTGCGCCTGCCACCACGCCACCGGCGAACCGCCGGTCACACCCGGCTGGAGGATGGCGTGCAACTGGCCCATGGCGAGCAGCACGGACCAGCCGTGCAGCACGGGCGGCACCGAGTCGATCTGGGGCAGCGGCATGAAGCCCTGCTCGATGAGCAGCGGCAGGAAGTCGTCACCCGCGCCGGTGGTGCCCGGGCGCGCGATGGGGGCGGTCGGCTCGACGACCAGCGCGGGGTGCAGCTCGCCGCTGAGCAGGATGAGTCCGCTGGTGACTCCGAGCACGGCCTGCTCGGGCACGGCCTCGGCCGGGCTCTCGCCGACGATGGAGCGGGCGGCGCCCTGCAACTGTTCCTCCGTGACCTGGACGACCTGGGAGGGCAGGCAGGTGGCGTGGGCGAAGGCGAGGACGGCTGTCTCGTCGCCGACGAACAGGACGGTGCTGGTGCGCTCCTGCTCGGAGTCGCCCGGAGTGCGGCAGGACGTGCAGTCGTAGCCGCCGGGGGCGTTCTCTCCGGCGAGCAGCCGGTCGGCTTCTTCGTGGCCGATCTCGGCGCGTACCTCGTCGCTGACCTCGAGCATGCGCGGCACGGGTGGCTCCTCGGGATGCGGTGCGTGTCGGTGCCGGGTCGCCGCCCGGCCCATGAGCACGGAGGTTCCGGCTCATGAAGAAGACAACGGGCGATCTGTGGCCAGGGTCACGCCCGACGACGAACGGAATCGAACCATCCGACGCACAGGGTGAACGGCCGTGCGGAATCAGTTACTCCAGGCCAACTTCTCTGATTTGCGAGGAACTTGACCCGGTGAAGTGGGTCACAGGCCACCAGGGTGCCTGGTCGACAAATCCGGAAATCAGCGAATGAAGTGGGTGACCGAAAAGAGTTGTTACTTGCGGTAACGGCAAACTGGCCTCGCATGACGGGGAATTGGTTGCTGACGGCTTGTCAACCTCCATAGATTCCCGGGCCGTGTGCAACGAGCACCGCTCGGGTACGTCCGCCGACCGCACAGAGGTTCGCAGCACCACCGTCGGCGGACGGGGCCGATCGCGACACCGCGTCCCGTGTGACGCGAGGCGCGCCCGGCCTTGGGGGACCCCGGGTGTTTGGAGAGGGAAATACATGTCCGCATGTGCCGACAACACTCGTAGGACGCAGACCGCTCGCAAGACGCGAGCGACGGCAGTGCTCGCCGGGGCCATACTCCTCGCCCCGCTGGGACTGCTGACCGCCACCGGCAACGCCGTGGCCGCCGACAGCGGAGTGTGGGACCGCATCGCCAAGTGCGAGAGCGGCGGCAACTGGCACATCAACACCGGCAACGGCTACTACGGCGGACTCCAGTTCGCCGCCAGTACCTGGCGCGCGTACGGCGGAACGGCCTACGCGTCCACCGCCGACAAGGCCTCCAAGGCCCAGCAGATCGCGATCGCCACGAAGGTGCAGCGCGCCCAGGGCTGGGGCGCGTGGCCCACGTGCTCCGCGCGCGCCGGGGCGTACGGCAGCGCGCCTTCGTCGAACACGGGTACGTCCACCAAGAAGTCGACCAGGTCCGCCGCGCCGTCGAAGACGCCGCCGCGTTCCTCGGGGCACACGGACCGCAGTTCCGCCCGCGGCGACTACACCGTCCGTTCGGGTGACACGCTGAGCGGGATCGCCGCCCGGCACGGGACCACCTGGCAGCGGATCTTCGCCGCCAACAAGACCTCCATCGGTGGTGACCCCAACATGATCGTGCCCGGCCAGCGGCTCGACCTCTGAGCGTGCGCACGCCCTGACCCCGGGCGCCCGGGGTCAGGACAGTTCGGCCGCCTCACCGGCGAACGCGACCGTTCCGCGTCGGAGTTCGTACACGAAGGCCGGCGCCTCGCGCAGGCCGGGCGGCAGCCGCTGCTCGGCGACGACCACGCAGGCGTCGAGGGCGCCCAGCAGCTCGTACGTGCGGGCCGCGACCGTCGGGGACATGCCCTGGACGGGTTCGTCGACGAGCAGCACGCGTGCGCGTGCCAGCAGCGCGCGGGAGAGGGCCAGCATGCGCCGCTCGCCGCCGGAGAGGGTGCCCGCCCGGTGGGAGAGGAGTGGGCCGAGCTGCGGGTAGGCCTCCAGGGCGTACGCGGGGTCCGGTGCCGCGAGTTCGAGGTTCTCGCGGACGGTGAGCGAGCCGAAGACGGCCCGCAGCTCCGGCACGAGCACGAGTCCGCGCCGGGCACGCTCGAACGCGGGCATCCGGGTGATCTCCGTCCCGTCCCACACCACGGCCCCGCCGGTGAGCGGGACCGTACCGGCGAGGGCCCGCAGGACGGTCGTACGGCCGGAGCCGTTGCGGCCGAGCAGCACGGTCAGGCCGGGGCCGGGCGCGGCGAGGGTGACGCCGTGGAGGGCCTCCAGGGGGCCGTAGCGCACGCGCGCGTGCCGTAGCGCGATGACGGTCATGGTCCGGCCGTTCCCCGGAGAGTGCCGAGCACGTGTCCGGCGGGGCCGGAGGTGACGATCCGGCCCGCGGTCATGACGTGCACGACGTCGGCGAGGTCCGCGACCAGGTCGAGGTCGTGCTCGACGACCAGCAGGGCCGTGCCGTCGGCGGCGAGGGCGCGCAACACTCGGGCGAGAACTTCCACTTCGGCGGTGTCGAGCCCGGCGGCGGGCTCGTCGAGCAGCAGCACCCGGGGGCCTCCGGCGAACGCCCGTGCGAGTTCGACGCGGCGCAGTGTCCCGGTCGGCAGCCCGGCGGCGGGCAGGTCCCGCACCGGTCCGTCGAGCTCGAAGAGCCGCAGGGCCCGTTCCACGGCCGCGGGGTCGGCGATCCGGCCCTGCTCGGCGCCCACCCGGACGTTCTCGGCCACGGTCAACGACGGGAACACGGCCAGCTGCTGGAAGGTCCGGGCGATCCCGAGCCGGGTGCGGGCGTGGGCCGGCAGCCGGGTGATGTCCCGTCCGCCGAGCCGGACGTGTCCGCCGTCCGGCCGCAGCGTCCCGGCGAGACAGTGGAAGAGGGTGGTCTTCCCGGCGCCGTTGGGACCCACGACAGCGGTGACCCGGCCGGGGGATACGTCCAGATCGACGCCGTCCAGGGCGGTGAACTCGCCGTAGCGGAGGTGGAGGCGGCGGGCTCGGAGAGAGGGGAGGCGGCTGTCCGCGCGGGTTCCCGGTGGCCGCGGCTCGGCCGGGGAGCCGGGCCGCGGCGGGGGACGCTGCCCCGCAGCGCCGGACATCCCCTCGGCGCGCACCCGGCCGGGCGCCCCCTCGCCCGCAGCCGGCGGCCGTCCCGCTCCGCCGGAGCGCACGGCTTCGCTGTGGCCGATGCCCCTTCGCGTCCTCGCAACGCCCCCGGCCCGTGCCGCGCCCTCCACCGCAGAGGCCGCCGACGCCGTGGCACCGCCCGGAACAGTGGCCCTCCGCATCCGCTCCCGAGCCCGCACTCCCGCCGCCGTCAGCGCACCAGTCCGCCGCCGCGAACGCCGCCCTACGACCGCCGCGCGCAGCGCCTCGTACGGTCCGCCGGGAAAGCGGCCGACCAGCACCGCCGACACCCCGATCACCGCGGCCGCCACCCCGCCCCTCGTGCCCGCGTCCAGGCCGACCAGCAGGGCGGCGGCCGCGAGCGCGCCCAGCGTGCTGTCGGCGCCGAGTACGACGATCGCGGCGAACCAGAGGAGGCCCCGGACGGGGTCGTACGCGCCGGGGTCGAACGCGCGTACCCCCATGGTGAGCATGCCGCCGCCGAGGGCGGCCAGTGCGGCGCCCGCCACGAACGCCGTCAGCTTGAGCGAGGGCACGCGGACGCCCGCCGCCGACGCCCCCGACTGGTGGTCCCGCATCGCCGCGAGGGCCCGGCCCGTGCGGCCCCGGCGCAGGGCACGCGTGGCCAGCAGCGCGCAGCACAGCAGCCCCAGCTCCAGGACGTAGTACGCGCGGTCACCCTCGAAGCCCGCCGGGCGGGACACGGTGAGGCCCGAGGTCGCGTACGGCTGGGCGAAGACGAAACGGCTCACTCCGACGCCCACCGCGAAGGTCGCGAGGGCGAGTGCCAGGCCGTGGCGGCCGATCGCCGGCCAGCCGGTCAGCAAGCCCAGGGGGGCGACCAGGAGGACCGCCAGCAGCAGGGCCGTCAGCTCCGGCACGGCGGGCAGGAACGGGAAGCGCCCCGCCGCCAGCAGTGCCGTGAACAGCGCGCCCAGGCCCGCGTACGCCGCCTGGCCCAGCGAGATCTGGCCGCCTCTGCCCGTCACCACGACCAACGAGAGCAGCACCACGCCCAGCGCCGGTACCTGGACCGAGGTGTGCAGGTCCTGGCCGGCGAAGCCCAGGGGCAGGAGGAAGAGGAGCGCCGCCACGATCCACGCCCCCGGTGGTGTCGGCACCCGCGCGGTCGCCGTGCGCGGGAGCGCGTCCCCCGTCCCCACGCCGGGCAGGACCAGGGCCGCGACCAGCAACGCCACCACGAACAGATTGGCTCCCACCGCCTGGAGCAGCGGCTGCGCCCAGCCCGACGGGTGCAGCCGGGTCAGCTGGCTCTGGGCGACCCCGATGCCCAGAGCCACCAGCACGGCCACCGGGAGGCTGCGCATCCGGGCGGCCACCGCCACGGCGACCACTTCCATCACCAGCAGCGGCATGCCGTACGGGTCCAGACGGACGTACGGGGCCAGGAGTACGCCCGTCAGGCCGGCCGTGAACGAGCCGAACGCCCAGCCCGCGGCGGCCACCCGGTCCGCGTCGACACCGCTGAGGACGGCGAGCTGCCGGTCGTCCACCACGGCCCGCAGTTCACGGCCGAAGCGGGTCCAGCGCGTGGTCGCGCCCACCGCCGCCGCCATGGCGACGGCCACCGCCAACTGGCCCCACGGGTCCGCCGGCACCAGCGTCGGCGCGTCCGCCCGCGCCCCCTGGCCCCACAGCAGCGCGGCCCCGCCCACGAGGAGGACGAAGACGCCGATGGACGCCACGAGGGTCTGCGCGGGGTCGCCGCCGAGGATCGAGAGAGGGCGGAACACCAGGCGTTCCAGGGCCAGACCGATGCCGGGCGCCACCACCAGCAGGGTCACGGCGGCGCCGAGCGTGAGCGGCCAGCCCCAGTCCACGGTGAACTCGCGCAGCAGATACGCGCACACCATCGCGATCGCCCCGTGCGCGAAGTTGAGCACCCCGGTCGCGCGGTACGTCACGATCAGACCGACTCCCGTGAGGGCCGCCGCGCTGCCGACCGAGAGCCCTGCCAGCGTGAGGTCGTACGTCAAAGACGCCATCAGCCGTCCGTGGGCCCGTCTTCGGACGTCGCCTCGCAGATCGGGCACGGTCGCAGTTCGCCGCTCGCCAGCACCCGGGAGTCGACCGGCACGGCTTCGGCCTTGTCCGCCACCAGCGGGCAGTCCGCACGGTGCCAGAGGGTGCCGCCCGGCACCATCAGCAGCCTTCCGCTGACGGCGAGGGGCGCGACGGCCGCGTCGCCGGGCTCGTCCTCGGCCGTCGGCTCGGCGGTGACCAGCAGGCCGTACAACTCCTCCACCCGCGCCGCCGCCAGGGCGTTCCTGCCGTGGGCGAGGAGTACGGCGCCGGCGACGAGCAGCGCGGCGCCGGGGATCGTGCAGGAGGCGAGGTAGGGGAGCTGGCGTTCGGCGAAGCGTTCGCCCGAGACGCCGTACCAGCCGATGACGCACAGCACCGCGCCGCCGGCGAGCGCGGCCCAGCCGGCCCAGAGAACGGGGTGAGCGGCCCGCAGTCGGGCCGGTCGGGCTGTCCGCATCCGGGCTCCCACACGTCGTGTGTCTGTCCATGCCGGCGGTTGGCTTGCACTATGCCTTGTGGAAGCCGACCCTGAAAGAACCGGGCGCCGACCGCCCGGACCGACACCCGGTGGTGACCCAGATGGTTCTCGGGAGCGACCTCAGGCGGGCGAACGTACGGCGGGGCCGCGGCCCTCGGGCGAGGGGACGGGGTACGGCTCTGACCGCCGCTCTCCTTCTCTTCCTCGCCCCCGCCCTCGCGGCGTGCAGTGACGACGACGGCGGCAGCGAGTCGACGCCGCCCACTCCTTCCGCCGAGCGGACGACCGGCGAACCGGCAAGTCCCACGGCGAGCGGCCCGGATGATCCCGCCGCGGCCGAGAAGGAGATCAAGGAGAACTGGAAGACGTTCTTCGACCCGGCCACCTCCACCGAGGAGAAGCTGGCCGTCCTGGAGAACGGCGCGGCGATGGGCCCGGTCCTGAAGGCGTTCGGCGGTGACGAGCGGGGCGGGCAGGTGGAGGCCGAGGTCCAGAAGGTCGAGTTCACCTCGGCGAAGGACGCGACGGTGACGTACACGCTGCTCCTGGAGGGCGCCACGGCCCTGCCCGACGCGCAGGGGGCGGCCGTCGAGCAGGACGGCACCTGGAAGGTCTCCGTCAAGACGCTGTGCGGGCTGGTCCACCTGAGCGGCAATGCGTCCACGGCCCCGGGTTGCTGAGACCGCCGTCGCGGTCCTGCTTCTCCTGGCGGCCACGGCCTGCGGCAGCCGGCTCCCGGAGAGCGACTTCGAGCACCGGGCCACCACGCCCGTGCCGCGGACCGCCGAGCCGCTGCGCGTGGGCATCATCGCCGGCGCGACCAGCCCGGTCGGCGACGGCGCCTTCACCGGCCCGCGTGACGGCGCCAAGGCCTACTTCGACCGGCTCAACGCGCGCGGCGGCATCGACGGCCGGAAGGTCGAGGTGCGTGAGTGCGACGACGGGGGCAGCGGCGTCGGCAACAACGAGTGCGTGCACCGGCTGATCGAGGAGGACAAAGTGGTCGCCCTGGTGGCCACCACCGCCCTCGACTACGCGGGCGCCGAACGGGTCTCACGCGCGCGCGTGCCCGACATCGGGGGCCAGCCCATCGGCCCGGCGTACGACACCTACCCGCACCTCTACAGCATCTACGGCAGCCTCGCGCCCCGGAACGGCACCACCGGCTGGGACGGGAAGCAGTACGGCGGCACCGAGGTCTACCGCTACTTCAAGCGCGAGCACGGGGCCCGCACCGCCGCCGTCGTCTCGTACAACCAGTCCGCGTCGGCCGCCTACGCCCGGCTGGTCGTCCAGGGGCTGAAGGCAGAGGGGTACGAGGTGGTCACCGAGCAGGTCGACTTCGCGCTGCCCAACTTCCGCGCGGCGGCGGCCGATCTGAAGGAGCGGGGCGCCGACCTGGTCTTCGACGCCATGGACACGCACGGCAACGCCCGCCTCTGCCGGGCCATGGACGAGGTCGGCGCCGACGTGACCGCCAAGGTCACCAATGTGCAGAACTGGACGTCCACGGTCGCCGAGGACTACAAGGACGCCCCGCGCTGCCGCAACGCCCTGTGGGCCACCGGTTCCAGTCGGAACCACGAGGACACCGGGCAGGCGGCCGTGCGGGAGTTCCGCGACGGCACGAAGGGGCTGAAGACGCACTCCCAGTGGCAGCTGGAGGGGTGGGCCGCCGCGATGTGGTTCACGGACGCGGCGCGCTCGTGCGCCGCGAGCGGGGAGGGCGTCACGCGGGCGTGTGTCGACCGGTTCATGAACCGGGACGAGCCCTACACGGCCGACGGACTGCTCGTCCCCGTTCGCTTCGAACACCTCGACGAGCCGCCGAAGACCCGCAGGACATGTGTGTCGGCGGCGCGCTGGCAGGACACGAAGGGCTGGGTGAGCCAGGGAGAGATGAACGACAACTGTTTCGACGTTCCGCAGTTGCCGTACGAACCCTGACTCGTTCCGGAGCCGCTGGGACGTGTGCGCCCGGCTCGCGGACGCCGAGCGGGGAGCAACGCACGGTTGAGGACCGTGGCTGTCCTCGACCGCTGGCATACTCGGCGCCATGTTGGAGACATCGGCACGACTGCTCAGACTGCTCTCGCTGCTGCAGGCCCACCGCGAATGGTCCGGCGCCCAGCTCGCCGACCGTCTCGGCGTCACCCCGCGCACGGTCCGCCGTGACGTGGACCGGCTGCGCGAACTGGGCTACCCGGTCAACGCCAGCCCCGGCACCGGCGGCGGCTACCAGCTCGGCGCCGGTGCCGAGCTGCCACCGCTGCTGCTGGACGACGACGAGGCGGTCGCCGTGGCCGTGGGGCTGCGCACGGCCGCCGGGCAGGGCATCGAGGGCATCGGCGAGACCTCGGTGCGGGCCCTCGCCAAGTTGGAGCAGGTGCTGCCGGGCCGGCTGCGCCGCCGCGTGGGCGCCCTGAACGCCTTCACCGTGCCGATGATGCGCGGCCCGCAGCCCTCCGCCGTGGACCCGGCCGTCCTCACCGAACTGGCGAACGCCTGCCGTGACGCCGAGCGGCTGCGCTTCGAGTACCGCGACCACTCCGGCGCCGCCACCCGCCGTACCGTCGAACCGCACCGCCTGGTGTGCACCGAGCGCCGCTGGTACCTGGTCGCCTGGGACGTCGACCGCGCCGACTGGCGCACCTTCCGCGTGGACCGGGTCACGCCGACGCCGCCCCACGGCCCGCGCTTCACACCCCGCGAGGCACCGGCCGAGGACCTCGCCGCGTACGTCTCGCGGGGCGTCTCCACGCGCGTGTACGCCTCGCACGCCGTCGTACGGCTGCTGGCGCCCCTCCATGAGGCCGCCGAGCGGATCTCGCCCTCGGCGGGCACACTGGAGGCCTACGACGAGCACAGCTGTCTGCTGCGCACCGGCGCCCCCAGCCTCGATGTGATGGCCATTCACGTGCTGATGACCGGCGTCGAGTTCGAGGTGGTCGAACCGGATGGGCTGACCGAGACGATCAGGACTCTTCGGGACCGTCTGTCGGCCGCTCTTGACCGAACCGGGGATGCGGGGTCTTCTCCTGGCCCTTCCGGGTCTGGGGCGGCGTGATCGCCGCGAACTCCGGATGGTGCAGGTCGAACGCCGGCGCCTCGGAGCGGATCCGGGGCAGCGTGACGAAGTTGTGCCGGGGCGGCGGACACGAGGTCGCCCACTCCAGCGACCGGCCGTAGCCCCACGGGTCGTCGACCTCGACCCGCACGCCGTACCGGGAGGTCTTCCAGACGTTGTAGACGAACGGCAGCGTCGACAGGCCCAGCAGGAACGCGCCGATCGTCGAGACCGTGTTGAGTGCGGTGAAGCCGTCGGCGGCCAGATAGTCCGCGTAGCGGCGGGGCATGCCCTCGGCGCCCAGCCAGTGCTGCACCAGGAACGTGGTGTGGAAGCCGACGAACAGCGTCCAGAACTGGATCTTGCCGAGCCGTTCGTCGAGCATCTTCCCGGTGAACTTGGGCCACCAGAAGAAGAACCCCGCGAAGGTCGCGAAGACGACCGTGCCGAAGACGACGTAGTGGAAGTGCGCGACCACGAAGTACGAGTCGGTGACGTGGAAGTCCATCGGCGGCGAGGCCAGGATCACTCCGGTCAGCCCGCCGAACAGGAACGACACCAGGAAGCCGGTCGCCCACAGCATCGGGGTCTCGAAGGACAGCGAGCCCTTCAGCATCGTCCCGGTCCAGTTGAAGAACTTCACGCCCGTCGGCACGGCGATCAGGAAGCTCATGAACGAGAAGAACGGCAGCAGCACCGCGCCCGTCGCGAACATGTGGTGCGCCCACACCACCACCGACAGCCCGGTGATCGCCATCGTCGCGCCCACCAGCGTCAGATAGCCGAAGATCGGCTTCCGGCTGAAGACCGGGATGATCTCCGTGATGATCCCGAAGAAGGGCAGCGCGATGATGTAGACCTCGGGATGCCCGAAGAACCAGAACAGGTGCTGCCACAGCAGCGCCCCACCGTTGGCCGCGTCGAAGATCTGCGCGCCGAACCGCCGGTCCGCCTCCAGACAGAGCAGCGCGGCCGCCAGCACCGGGAACGCCATCAGCACCAGGATCGATGTGAACAGGACGTTCCAGGTGAAGATCGGCATCCGGAACATCGTCATACCGGGCGCGCGCATCGCGATGATGGTGACGATGAAGTTGACCGCGCCGAGGATCGTGCCGAACCCGGCCAGCGCGAGCCCCATGATCCACATGTCGGCGCCGATGCCGGGCGACCGCTCCAGACTGTTGAGCGGCGCGTAGGCGAACCAGCCGAAGGCGGCCGGCCCCGAGGGCACCAGCAGCGAGCCCAGCACGATCAGACCGCCGAAGAGGAACAGCCAGTACGAGAACATGTTCAGCCGGGGGAAGGCGACATCGGGCGAGCCGATCTGCAGCGGCATGATCTCGTTGGCGAACCCGGCGAAGGTCGGCGTCGCGAAGAGCAGCAGCATGATCGTGCCGTGCAACGTGAACAACTGGTTGAACTGCTGGTTGTCCACGATCTGCGTGCCCGGCCGGGCCAGCTCGGCCCGCATCACCAGCGCCATCAGCCCGGCGGCCAGGAAGAACAGGAACGACGTGACCAGGTAGAGATGGCCGATCTTCTTGTGGTCGGTGGTGGTCAGCCAGCCGACCGCCCACTGGCCCCACCACTCCTTGGTCCGCACGGGTCGCGCCGTCACCTGTACGGTCTCGGTCCCCATCGCTCGCCCCTTCGCCGCCGCGTCCTGGGCCCGTGGTGCTCGCCATGATGCGCCCCCCCGCGCGCCGACAGGAGGCGTGCGGGGGAAGTGTGCGGGAACCGTGTATTTCCCATGTGTCGGCAGCTTCCGGCACCCATCCGGAAATCGGCTGGGAAACGACCGCGTACACACCGGCTACACGACCTCTGGCGTGCTTTCCCGTGGGCTATTCGAGATGGTGCCGAACCGCCCCAGAATTACGTTCGACAGCACGCGGAAGGCGTACGGAACCGCCCGTACGTGTGACGTCCCACTGCGCCGCCGGCCGATCTCGGGAGGGTCGAAACGCGTGTCGTGGTTCTGTGACAGAAGCGTGACTACGGGGGGACATCGGCCCGGCCGCCACCTAACGTTGCGCTCATGGCACCCATTCCCACCCCGCCCGCGGAGCCCCAGGACGACCCCGACACCTACGTCGGACTGGCGGCGCCGAACGCCGAGCAACGCGCCCGGGAGCGCGGCTGGTCCACTGTCAGATCGCTGCCGCCGGGGGCGATCATCACCATGGAGTACCGGTTCGGCCGACTGAACTTCGAGGTGCGGGACGGCCGGGTGACGCGCTGCTGGAAGGGCTGAGCCGGCCCGGTACGAGGCGAAGGCCCGGCTCTCACGAGCCGGGCCTTCGCTCTGCGGGGGTGGTTGTGCGTACCTGTTCCCCGCTGTCTCGTGTCAGCCTCCGGTGAGCGGCCGGGCCGAGGTCGCGCCGCGTGCCACGCGGTCGGAGTGCGGTGGCCTGCGCGGGCCGATCGGGGTCACCGGCGTCCGTTCCGAGCGGATGAGATGCGGCCCCGGGGCCAGGTGCAGCGGCCCGAGCGGGGAGTGGGCGGTACGGGCCGCGATACCCGTGTCACGGGCGGTCGCGGGCTCCTCACCGGGCCCCCGCAGCGGGGACGCGCCCACGGCGGTCGGCGCCGGTGCCTGGGCGGGCACAGGTGCCGTACGACGGTCGCGCCAGCTGTCCCGCAGGGAGAAGATCCCGGCCTCGGCGCGGGCGATCAGCGGCTCGAACCAGGGCAGCGCCAGCATGATCAGCAGACCGGCGGCCCAGCCCAGCAGGACATCGCTCAGCCAGTGCGTACCGAGGTAGACCGTCGTCAGGCCGACGCCCAGCGAGGTCACCGCGGAGAGCGCGGAGAGCCAGCGTCTGGCTCTCGGCGTCGACGCCAGATAGGCGAGGATGCCCCAGGTCACCACGGCGTTGGCGGTGTGGCCCGACGGAAATATGTCGCCGCCCAGCCACATCTCGTTGGAGCCGATGTTGGTCGCGTAGTGTGGCCCGAGCCGGCCCATGCCCAGCTTGGCGGCGCCGACCGTGAGGTTGAGCAGCAGCAGCGAGACGCCGAGCGCCAGCATCGGGCGCAGGGTGTGCTGCCGCCACGAGCGCCAGCCCAGCCAGGCGGCGACCATCACGGCGGTGGGGCCGCGCTGGCCCAGGACGACGTAGTAGTCGAGGAACGCGTGGATCTCCGGCCACTGCTGATACGGCCGGAAGAACATGATCTGCCAGTCGAGCCGCACCAGCCACGACGTGATCACCACGGCCCACACGATGGCCACGTAGAAGGCCAGGGTGGAGCCGAAGAGCACCACCCGGTGCCGGGTCATCACCGGCACATCGATGTGGACCGGTCGTTCCGGCTCACGGTCCAGCCTCGAGAAGACCCGGTCCAGACGGGTCAGCTTTCGTTCGGTACGCACACAATCGACGTTACAGCGAGTGAGCTCCCGGGCGGCTCGAATCACTGGGTTTGTGATGACGATGTGATGTGGGATTGCTCTCAGATTGCTGTTTATTTCTGCTGAATGGTCAATCGTGAGGACACTTCACCTTCATTTCCATGGACCAAAGCCGACCACGGTTTTACGCGCCTTTTGAATTAGTTCACCGAAAGGATGCGCGGAATTACGGGGGGCCGGTGCCATTCAGCCAGAACGCCCCGTAGACCGCCGAGGCCACCGCGACCCCGCCGAGGATCCACGCCGACCTGGGCACCCGCGCCCCGGCCAGCGCCCGGGCCAGGGGCAGCAGCAGCGGGAAGGCCGGCATCAGCAGGCGAGGCTTCGAGCCGAAGTAGCTCGACGCGCACAGGGCGAGCGCGGTGACCACCCCCGCGTACACCAGCAGCGGCAGCGGCTGCCCCTGCCGTACGCAGACGACGTACAGCCAGGCGATCAGTCCGACCCCGACGAGCAGCCCGACGCCCGCGAGAGCCGACGGGAACGACGTGAACTTGCCGACGACGAAGCGGGCGAAGGCGTAGCCCCCGTCGAAGCCGTTGCGCCAGCCCGCCTGGATGTCCAGATAGCCGAGGGGGCCCTTGCCCGTGCGATGGCCGACCCACAGCACATAGCCGGCCGCACCGAGGGGCGCCAGCAGCATGCCGAGGGCGCGTGGCCAGGCGGGGGCGCCGTGCGATGCGGTCGAGCGACCGATCCGCCCGAACGAGGCGATCGCCGTCGCCCAGAGCGCCGCGACCACCGCGAGTCCCACCGGCCGGGTCAGCCCCGCGAGCGAGGCCAGTAGCCCCGCGGTCACCCAGCGGCCGGTCAGGACCGCGTACAGCGACCAGGCGGCCAGCGCGGTGAACAGTGACTCGCTGTACGCCATCGACTGCACGATCCCGACCGGCAGCACCGCCCACAGCAGGACCGCGCACACCCCGACCCGGCGGCCGTGGACGTGGTCGGCGACCGCGAAGATCCCCCAGGCGGCGGCGAGCGAGGCCACGGTGGAGACGAGCAGGCCGGCGTGCGCGGGCGACAGCGGGGTCACCGCCGACACCGCCCGCTCCAGCCAGGGCAGCAGCGGGAAGAAGGCCAGGTTCGAGTGGACGTCACCGTTCGGGAGGCGGACCTCGTAGCCGTAGCCGAGGTCGGCGATCCGGCTGTACCAGAGCGAGTCCCAGCGGGCCGACAGCAGCGTGAGCGCGCTCTTGTCGCGCGCCGCGCTCCACAGGGCGAGCACGACCAGCCCCAGGGCGCGCACGGCGGCGTACCCGAGGAGTGCGGGGGCGGCCCGGCGCAGCAGGGGAGGCGCCGGGCGCGTTTCAAGATCGGTCACGCGCTCGATTATCGGCGGCACGGGGAACCTCGGTGACGTGTTCGTACGTGATGGTCCGTGATGGGCGATGACGGACGGTGCGGCGACGGGCCGGACGGTGATCGAACGTGACGAAGGCGCCACGGACGGGTGAGGGCCGCCTGCCGGCCGGCTGATGGACGACCGGTGGGCAGGGCGTGCGCGCGGTGTGTCGTGGTGTACGCCACACTCCGCACGAGGCTCCATGAGACACCCGCCACGCTGCACCGGCCGGGACTCGCGTACGCTGACGGCTCACTCGCCTTTCGTTGCGTGGGTCCGGGACGCCGCTCCTCCCGGGCCGTAGCCGCCGGGGAGTCCCCACCCCGCCGGTCCCGCCGAACGCGAGAGCATCTGGGAGGTAGTACATGTCCGGGACGCCCACGGCCGCCACGCGATGCCGTCGGGAGGCCGGGGCCGGTGCAAACCGCTGGGTCGTCCTCGTCGTCCTCTGTGTCAGCCTGCTGCTCGTGGCCGTCGACGCCACCGTGCTGCATGTGGCCGTGCCCGCCGTCACCGAGGACCTCAAGCCCAGCGCGATAGAACTGCTCTGGATCGTCGACGCCTATCCGCTGGTCTGCGCCTCGCTGCTGATCCTCTTCGGCACGCTCGGAGACCGGGTCGGGCGCAGGCGCGTCCTGCTCCTCGGATACGGCCTCTTCGGCGTCGCCTCCGGACTCGCGGCCCTCGCCGACAACCCCCAGGTCCTCATCGCCGCACGTGCCCTGCTCGGCGTCGGCGGCGCCATGATCATGCCTGCGACGCTCTCCATCCTCCGCCAGATCTTCCCCGACCGGCGCGAGCGGGCGCTCGCCATCGGCATCTGGAGCGCGGTCGCCGCCGTGGGCGCGGCGGTCGGGCCGCTGCTCGGCGGTTTCCTGCTGGAGCACTTCTGGTGGGGTTCGGTCTTCCTCATCAACATCCCTCTGATGCTCGTCAGCCTGCCCGTCGGACGGCTGCTGCTGCCGGAGTCCACGGGAGACCGCGACGGCCCCTGGGACGTGGTGGGCGCGCTCATGGCGGCCGTCGGTCTGTTCGGTGTCGTCCTCGCGGTGAAGCGGCTGGGCACCGGCGAGCTGCCCTTCGACCCGTGGACGGCGCTGGCTCTGCTGGTCGGCGGCGGACTGCTCACGGCGTTCGTACGGCGACAGCGGCGGCGTACGCATCCGCTGGTGGACCTGCGGATGTTCGGGCGCCCCGCGTTCAGTACGTCAGTGGGGTGCATCGTGCTGGCGATGCTCGCGCTGGTGGGGCTGGAGCTGATCGCGGCGCAGTATCTGCAACTGGTCCTCGGCCTGTCCCCCCTGGAGACGGGCCTGCGCCTCCTCCCCCTGACGATCGCGGCGATGGCGGCGGGCCTGGTCGGCGCGAACCTGCTGCGCCGCTTCGGCCCGCGCCGGATGGTGTCCCTCGGCTTCTGCCTCACCGCGTTCGCGGTCGTACTGCTCACGGCGATGGGGCGGCACGACAACGCGGGCCTGCTGCTGGCGGGTTTCGTGTTGCTGGGCTTCGGCCTGGAGACGACCCTCTTCGGCGCGTACGAGTCGATGCTGAGCGAGGCGCCGGCGTCCTCGGCTGGCGGGGCGGCGGCGATCGGCGAGACCTCGTACCAGCTGGGGGCCGGCATCGGCATCGCCCTCCTCGGCAGCGTGATGAACGCGGCTTACGCGCCCGGGCTGTCGTCGGTGCCCGGCGTGCCTGCATCGGCCTCGGCTGCCGCCGGGCATTCACTGGGCGAGGCGTACGAGGTGGCCGGCCGCTTGGGCGGACCCTCCGGCGAGGCGCTGCGGAGGGCGGCCCGTGAATCGTTCGTCCACGGGCTGCATGTGACGTTGCTGGTCAGCGCGGGCCTGCTGATACTCGGCGCGGTGATGGCCCTGCGGCTGCCGCGGATGATGGACTGCGCGGCGGGGGCCCAGGCGGATGTTCCGTCACCCCGGGAGGCGACGGCGCACGTACCGGAGTCGGTCAGCGGTTAGCGGCACCCGGTGCTGGGGCCGGTCGGGGGCAGGCCGGGCCCGGCGCCCACGGGGCGCCGCTGCGCGACCGGCCTCTCGGGCTGCCCGCGGTCGGCGACGGCCAAGAGGCGCCCGCGCGAGTCGCCGACGGTGGTGCACCCCCGCAGACGAGTCCCACCAGGATCGCGACTCGTACGGGCGGGCGGGGTGGGTGAAGGGGTAACGTGACTAGCGTCGCTAGTTTTCGTGAGCCGGAGGCTGTCCCATGCGCTTCGACCCCGCCGACCCCCTCGGCATCGACGACCTGCTGGACAGCGAGGACCTCGCCGTCCGAGACACCGTGCGCAGATGGGCGGCCGACCGCGTGCTGCCGTATGTCGCCGACTGGTACGAGAAGGGCGAGCTGCCCGAGATCCGGGAGCTGGCACGGGAGTTGGGCGGCATCGGCGCCCTCGGGATGTCGCTCAGCGGGTACGGGTGCGCGGGGGCCAGCGCCGTGCAGTACGGGCTCGCCTGTCTGGAGCTGGAGGCCGCCGACTCGGGCATCCGGTCGCTCGTGTCCGTACAGGGCTCCCTCGCCATGTACGCCATCCACCGCTTCGGCTCCGAGGAGCAGAAGCAGACCTGGCTGCCGCGGATGGCCTCCGGCGAGGTCATCGGGTGCTTCGGGCTCACCGAGCCCGACCACGGCTCCGACCCCGCCTCCATGCGGACGTACGCAAAGCGCGACGGCGGCGACTGGGTGCTCAGCGGCCGCAAGATGTGGATCACCAACGGCTCCGTCGCCGGAGTCGCGGTCGTGTGGGCTCAGACCGACGACGGCATCAGGGGCTTCGTCGTGCCCACCGACAGCCCCGGTTTCGCCGCCCCCGAGATCAAGCACAAGTGGTCCCTGCGCGCCTCCGTCACCAGCGAACTCGTCCTCGACGACGTGCGGTTGCCCGCCGACGCCGTACTCCCGGAGGTCACCGGCCTCAAGGGCCCGCTCGGCTGTCTCTCCCACGCCCGGTACGGGATCGTGTGGGGGGCGATGGGCGCGGCCAGGGCCTGTTTCGAGACGGCCGTCGAGTACGCGAAGACGCGGGAGCAGTTCGGGAGGCCGATCGGCGGCTTCCAGCTCACCCAGGCCAAGCTCGCCGACATGGCGGTCGAGCTGCACAAGGGGATTCTGCTCGCCCACCATCTGGGGCGGCGGATGGACGCGGGACGCCTTCGTCCCGAGCAGATCAGCTTCGGCAAGCTGAACAACGTACGCGAGGCGATCGAGATCTGCCGTACCGCCCGCACGATCCTCGGCGCGAACGGGATCTCCCTCGAGTACCCCGTGATGCGGCACGCGACGAACCTGGAGTCCGTGCTCACCTACGAGGGCACCGTCGAAATGCACCAACTCGTGCTGGGCAAGGCGCTCACCGGTCTCGATGCCTTCCGGTGAGCCACGGACGACCCGTGCACCGGAAGGCGGCCGGCGAGCGGCCCTGCCTCAGCTCTGGTTGAAGAAACCGTCCGTCTGACGGCTCGCGGCCTCGCCGCTGACGATCTCCGTGTCGGACGGGGTCAGCAGGAACACCCGGGTCGACACCCGCTCGATCGAGCCGCGCAGACCGAAGATCAGACCGGCGGCGAAGTCGACGACCCGCTTGGCGTCGGCGGGCTCCATGTTCGTGAGGTTCATGATGACCGGGACACCGTCCCGGAAAAGCTCGCCGATGTGCCGGGCGTCACGGAAGCTGTCCGGAGTGACCGTGCCGATCCGGCGGCCCTGCTCGTGCGCGGACTCGGACGCGACCTTCACCCGAGGGTCGGTGACCCAGGCATCGCCGTTTCCGGACTCCCGCTCATCGGCGTAGTCGTCGTCGTAGTAACGCTCGTCATCGTTGTCGTCGACGAGGCCAAGCCAGGCACTCGCCTTGCGCACCGATCCCATGGACGCCTCCTCTCACAGCGGTCTGTTCTGCGTTCCGCATCCCTATCGTCGTCCATGATGCGGATGTCTCGCCAAGTGGATAGACGCCGCACGGGGGTTTCGTGACGGTACTGGTGCAGAACGAATTCGTCGAGAGCCCGTGTGCCCCAAGGGCTCTGTCGTATACGGATGCTGACTGTGAGTGAAATAATATTGTTCACGGCGTATGGGTGAGTGTCGGGGCGTACGAGTGAACGTGGGGAGTGCCGTTGTTCGGAATCGTGCGGCCCTGCAGTCATCGGCTGGGCGAGGGGCTGCGGACGCAGTGGATGGCGCATCTGTGCGGGCTCTGTCTCGCGTTGCGCGGTGACCACGGGCAGTTCGCCCGGGTGGTCACCAACTACGACGGGCTGCTGGTCTCGGTGTTGACGGAGGCTCAGGCCGAGCGGGCCACCGAGTGGCGGCGGACCGCCGGACCCTGTCCGCTGCGCGGGATGCGCACCGCCTCGGTCGCGCAGGGCGAGGGCGCGCGTCTCGCCGCCGCCGTGTCGTTGGTGCTCGCCTCGGCCAAGGTCCGCGACCACGTCGCCGACGGGGACGGGCTGCTGGCCCGCAGGCCCGTGGCGCTCGCCGCGCGCCGCGTCGCCACGAGCTGGGGGCGCGCCGGGGCCCGTACGGGGTCGGACGTCGGGTTCGACACGTCCGTGCTGGTCGACGCCGTGGACCGACAGCCGGGCATCGAGGCGCTCGCCGAGCCCGGCACACCTCTGCCGGCGGTCACCGAGCCGACCGAGACGGCGACCGCGGCGGCCTTCGCGCACACGGCCGTACTCGCCGGACGCCCGGCCAACGCCGCGCCGCTCGCCGAGGCCGGACGGCTGTTCGGGCGGCTCGCCCATCTGCTGGACGCGGTGGAGGACCAGGTCGCCGACGCCGCCTCCGGCGCGTGGAACCCGCTGACCGCCACGGGGACGTCACTGGCCGAGGCCCGGCGGCTCGCCGACGACGCGCTGCACGGTGTACGGCTGGCGCTCAGCGAGGTCGACTTCGTGGACGGCAGGCTGGCGCATCTGCTGCTCGTGCATGAGCTGCGGCGGTCGGTGGACCGGGCGTTCGGGACGGTGCCGGTGTGCGCGACGCTCCCCCACTCTCGACTTCGCTCGAGCGGGGGGACCCCCATGCCCGGCCCGTACGGACAGCCTCCGCAGGGCGGCAATCCGTACGCCGGGAACGGCGGGAACCCGTTCGCCGGCGGTGGTGGTGCCGGCGGCCCCGGCGGCTTCGGTGGTGTGCCGGCGCCGCAGCCGCCGAGGCGGCGTGGGTTCTGGGCCGGGTGCGGGATGTTCTGGCTGCTGTGCTGCACCTGCCGGTTGTGCTGTGCCAAGGAGTACGAAGGGCCCTGGTCCCGGAAGAAGCGCGAGGGCTGCTGCCGGGACTGCGACGACTGTTGTGACGCGTGCGACTGCTGCGACTGCTGACGGCGAAACATGAGGGGAGGGGGCGCCAGAGGGGCTGGCTGTGCGTGTGAAGGCGGGGCGAATGCATGAAGGCGCCCGGCAGAAGGGCGCGCAGTGGGTCAGCTCAACAGGAGGAGGACCACACGCGACCGAGGTCGATGTGGGAGCGCTTGACCAGCCACTGCTGTGGATGCATGAGGGTTAGTGGAACAGGCATCCGTTTCTGCGTCAACTGTGCTGAGACGTAGTGCTCACGGTATGGACAACCTTGACAGTGAGGGGAAACGGCCCCGTACTCTCGACGGACGGCCCTGCTGAGGGGCTCGGCCGTACGCGCCTCGCGGCGCCCCGTGTGAAGGCATCACCCGCGTTCGATTCGACGCATCACGGAGCCTTCGCATGCCCTTCCCCAACTTTTTCGCCGTTCCTGCCGATCAGCGGGCAGGTGCCCGATGACCGCCGTGAGCAGTGCCGCACGGCCGTCGCTGGTGATCGTCGGCGCCGGGCCGCGGGGGGCCGGTCTCGTCGAGCGGATCGCCGCCAACGTGCCCGAGCTGTACGAGGGTTCGGGCCTGGGCGGCACCGGGTTCGACATCCATCTCGTGGACCCCCATCCGCCGGGTGCCGGGCGGATCTGGCGTGCGGACCAGTCGCCGCTGCTGTGGATGAACTCGCAGGCCGAGGACGTCACGATGTTCACCGACGCGACGGTGCGGATGGACGGACCCGTGAGCGAGGGGCCCACCCTGCACGAGTGGGCGGACCTCGACGGCCGGCTCTTCGCGGACCGGCGGATCCAGGGCGCGTATCTGCGCTGGGTGTACGACAGCGCCGTGGCCGCCCTGCCGCCGGACGTCACCGTGCGCCACCACCCGCACCGGGCGCTGCGCGTCACCGGTGCGCGCGAGGGGCGCCAACAGGTGTGGCTGGAGGGGCACGAGCGGCCCCTCGACGCCGATCTCGTCGTCCTCGCGCTCGGTCATCTGGACGCCGAACTCGACGAAGAACAGCGGGAGTTGGCTGCTTACGCCCGCGACCACGACCTCGTCCATCTGCCGCCGGACTTCACCGCCGACAGCGATCTTTCCTCGCTCCGGCCCGGTGAACCGGTGCTCGTGCGCGGCTTCGGGCTGGCCTTCGTCGACCTCATGGTGCTCCTCACGGAGGGGCGCGGCGGACGCTACGAGGGCGATCCCGAAGGCGAGCTGACGTACCACCCGTCCGGGCGGGAGCCCGTGCTGCACGTCGGGTCGCGGCGTGGGGTGCCGTACCACTCGAAGATCGGCTACGACCTGGCAGGGGAACGGCCGCCGCTGCCGAGGTTCTTCGGACCCGCCGAGGTCGAGGCGCTGCCGGCCCGCCCGGAGGGGTTCGACTTCCGGCGGGACGTGTGGCCGCTGGTGGAGAAGGAGCTGGGGTTCGCGCACTACCACCGGCTCTTCGCCGCCCATCCCGGGCGTACGGCCATGGCATGGACCGACTTCGAGGAGAAGTACGCGGCCGCCGACGCGGCCGAGCGGGCGACGCTGGTGGCGTCCGCGGTGCCCGATCCCGCCGACCGGCTCGACCTCGCCGCGCTCGACCGTCCGCTGGAGGGGACTCGGTACGCGTCGTACGAGGAGTTCCAGGAGGGGCTGCGGGAGTACATCCGGACGGATCTGAGCGAACGTCATGATCCCTCCCGCAGTCCCGACCTGGCGGTGTTCTTCGGGCTGCTGTCGGTCTACGGGCAACTGATCCGGCTCGGTGACGTCGGGTCCTGGTGGCACGGGTTCTTCAGCTATCTGGCCTCCGGGCCGCCAGGGCCCCGGCTGCGGCAGATGCTCGCGCTGTCCCGGGCGGGTGTCCTGCACTTCGTCGGCGCGGACATGGCCGTCGCGGCCGAGGACGGGGTGTTCCGGGCGTCGAGCGCGACCGTGCCCGGTGCCTCGGTCGAGGCGAGGGCGCTGGTGGAGGCCCGGCTGCCGCAGCCGACGGTCGCGCGGGCCCGCGACGAGCTGCTGCGCGCGCTGCACGCCGAGGGGGCCGTCGTCGAGACCCCGGAGGGACTGCTCGCCGTGCACCCCTTCGACGGGCGGGTACTGGACGGGGCCGGGGTGCCGCATCCCCGCCGCTTCGCCCTCGGACCGCACACGGACAGCCGTACGCCGGGGGCCTTCACCCGGCCGCGCACCGGCGGACCGGCGTTCCGCCAGAACGACGCGACGGCCCGGGCCCTGCTGGTGTTTCTCCGGGACCTGGCCGGCGACAGCGTCGGCTGATGGCCTTTTCCGCACTCGATGACAGAAAGGGGCCGTTCGATGACCTCATCGCACGGTCGGGGGCTGCTGCACCTGGCCGCCGCCGTCGATCTGCACGCGGAGTACGACGCCGGGGCGTTCGTGGAACTGGTGGGGCTCGCGGAGCGGGGCGCGCTGGACTTCGTGACGCTCGGGGACTCGTTCGCGCGGCCGGGGCTCGACGCGCTCGCCGTACTGGCCCGGGCCGCGCCCGCCACCGGGCGGATCGGGCTGGTGCCGACCGTCACCACCACCCACACCGAGCCGTTCCACGTCCAGGCCGCCGTGGCGACCCTCGACTGGGTCAGCCGGGGCCGGGCCGGCTGGTGGATCGACGTGTCGCGGACCGAGGGCGAGGCCCGGCTCTTCGGGCGCCGGCACGCAGCGCCCGCCGAGGAGCTGTGGCAGGAGGCCGGCGAGGTCGCCGACGCGGCCGCCCGGCTGTGGGACAGCCGGGAGGACGGCGCCGAGATACGGGACGCGGAGACCGGGTGGTTCATCGACCGGGACAAGCTGCACTCCGTCGACTTCGAGGGCGCCACCTTCTCCGTCAAGGGGCCCTCGATCGTGCCCAGACCCCCGCAGGGACACCCCGCGCGGATCGTCGACGCCACCGAGGGGCCCGCCCGGCGGACCGCGGCCCGGTTCGCCGACGTGGCGGTCGTACGGGCGGTCGGGCGCGAGCAGACGGGTGCCGTACGCGAGGAGCTCCGGGCTGCGGCGGCCGGGTTCGGGCGGGATCCCGACGGGCTGAAGGTGCTCGCGGGCCTCGTCGTCGACCTCGGCGGCGGCGAGCACGCGGCCGAGCCGGGGCACGGCGGAGGCGGCCCCCGGCAGACCGCGCAGGGCCCGCTGTACCGGGGCGGCCCCGTCGACCTCGCCGAGCTGATCGCCGCCTGGCACCAGGCCGGTGCCGTCGACGGCTTCCACCTCACCCCCGTCGAGCCGCGCCGTGACCTGGAACGGCTCGTCAACGGCACGGTCGCGCTGCTCCAGCACCGCGGTCTGTTCCGCACCTTCTACCCGGGCAGCACGCTCAGGGAGCACCTGGGACTCGCGCGGCCCGCCAACCGGTACGCCGTGACAGGGGGAGCGTCATGACCGCGCGCCGGAAACGCATTCACCTCGCCGCGCACTTCCCCGGGGTCGACAGCACCACCGTCCGGGCCGACCCCCGGTCGCGGTCCCAGATCGAGTTCGCCTCCTTCGAGCATCTCGCCCGCACCGCCGAACGCGGACTGTTCGACTTCTTCTTCCTCACCGAGGGGCTGCGGCCGCGCGGGCACAGGGCCCGGATCCATGACCTGGACGTGGTGGGGCGGCCCGAGTCGATCACCGTGCTGAACGCGCTCGCCGCCGTCACCGAGCGGATCGGGCTCGCCGCCACCGTCGACGCCACCTTCAACGAGCCGTACGAACTCGCCCGCAGGCTCGCCTCGCTGGACCATCTGAGCCGGGGCCGGGCGGCGTGGAACGTCGTGACCTCATCGGACGCCTTCACCGGGCAGAACTTCCGGCGCGGCGGCTTCCTCGACCGGGCCGACCGGTACACGCGGGCCGACGAGTTCGTGCGTACGGCCAGGGAGCTGTGGGACTCCTGGCGGCCGGACGGGGTGTCGCGGCCCTTCGCGCACCGGGGGCGGCACTTCGACATCGCGGGCGAGTTCACCGTGCCGCGCTCCCCGCAGGGGCACCCGGTCGTCATCCAGGCCGGGGACTCGGCCGAGGGGCGGGAGTTCGCCGCCTCCACCGCCGACGTGGTGTTCACCCGGCACGGCACCCTGGAGGCGGGCCGGGCCTTCTACGCCGACGTCAAGGGGCGGCTCGCCAGGTACGGCCGTGAGCCCGGGGAGCTGAAGATCATGCACGGGGTCACCGTCGTACTCGGCGACACCGCGGCCGAGGCGCAGGAGAAGGCCACCGAGATCCGGCGGCAGCAGGTCTCGCCGCAGAACGCGATCCTCGCCCTGGAGCAGAGCTGGGGGACCGATCCGTCCTCCTACGACCCCGACGGGCCCCTACCCGACATCGACCTGGTGGCGGACTCCGCGATCGCCCAGGGGCGGACCCGGCGCGGTGACACCGTCGCGCTCGCGGAGATGGGGGTCCCCCCGCTCGAGCGAAGCCGAGAGCGGGGGAGGCGGGGCCTGTCGAAGGAGAAGGGGCTGTCGATCAGGCAGACCGTGATCGAGGCGAGCGCCCGACAGTCCTTCATCGGCACCCCGGCGGCGGTCGCCGCCGAGTTGGCGGAGTTCGTGCGGGCCGACGCCGCCGACGGCTTCATCCTCGTACCCCATCCGACGCCCGGCGGGCTCGACGAGTTCGTGGACCGGGTGGTGCCGCTGCTCCAGGAGCGGGGTGACTTCCGCACGGAGTACGAGGGCACCACGCTGCGCTCGCATCTCGGGTTGCCGACGCCCCGGTGGCAGGGATGAGTGCGGGGGCGCCGCCGGGCCTGCGGGGCGACTTCCGGACAGGCCCGGGCGGTGGGCCGGGACGCCCCCCGAGGTGACGGTGAGGGGCGCCGCCGAGCGGCCCGCGGCGGTGGACCTCGACCGGCCGGGTGTCGCGGCGGGGGAGCGCGACCTGCCGGGTGGCGTTCGGGCGGCTCATTCGGAGCAGTGGGCCAACTCCTTCGAGGGGCGTTCGGCATCCGCACAGAACCTCCACATATCCCTTGGTGGAAGCAACTGGCGAGGAAGGTGCGCCCGTTGGGGTTCCGTGCGGCCGAAAGGCCCTCTTGCGTGGGTCCGCCGTGCGACCGAATACTTCCGGGCAGTGCCTTGTCAGGGGCACGGCGTGTCCGGAATGCGGACCGATGCCCGTTTGCCCCCGACTCGCGCCTCACGGGCCCCGACCCCCACGCGGGCCCCCGACTTCCCTTTAGGAGGGAACGAACAGTGAGGATCAAGCGCACCACCCCCCGCAGTGGCATAGCGAGACGGACCCGGCTGATCGCCGTCACCGCCGGCCTCGCGGCCGCGGCCGCCGTCACTGTCCCCACCGCGAACGCGGCCGATGTACAGACCTTCAGCACGGCCCAGCTCAAGAGCGCCAGCGCCTCGGTGCTCAAGGCCGACGTCCCCGGCACCGCCTGGGCGATCGACCCGAAGACCGACAAGCTCGTCGTCACGATCGACAGCACCGTCTCCAGGGCGGAGCTCGCCGAGATCAAGCAGGCGGCGGGCAGCAATGCCGGCGCCCTGACGATCAAGCGGACGCCGGGCAAGTTCAATAAGTTGATCAAGGGCGGCGACGCGATCTATGCGAGTAGCTGGCGCTGCTCCCTCGGATTCAATGTGCGCAGTGGCAACACGTACTACTTCGTGACCGCCGGTCACTGCACCGACGGCGCGGGCACCTGGTACTCCAACTCCGGCCGCACCACGGTCCTCGGTTCGACCTCCGGGTCGAGCTTCCCGACCAACGACTACGGCCTCGTGACGTACACCAACTCGTCGGTCACCAAGTCCGGTACGGCGGGCAGCGTGGACATCACGAGCGCGGCCACCCCGAGCGTCGGCACCAACGTCATCCGCACCGGCTCCACCACCGGTACCCACACCGGCCGGGTGACCGCGCTCAACGCGACCGTCAACTACGGTGGCGGCGACATCGTCTACGGCATGATCCAGACCACGGTCTGCGCCGAGCCCGGCGACTCCGGCGGTCCGCTGTACGGCAGCAACGGTGTCGCGTACGGTCTCACCTCCGGCGGCAGCGGCAACTGCACCTCCGGCGGCACGACCTTCTTCCAGCCGGTCACCGAGGCCCTGAGCGCGTACGGCGTCAGCGTCTTCTAGACCGGACGGTGACCTGACCGGAGCCGGCGCTCTCCCCCCGGCACCCGTCTCCGGCCGCGACAGGTGAGCCCCCGCACGTATCGGCGTGCGGGGGCTCGCTCTCGTTCGGGCGGCGGGGTTACCGGCGGAAGCCGAGATGCGTGCCCTCGCGCGCCCGGATCCGTGCGCCGCGTACGGCCGACTCCTTCTCGTACGCCCACTTCGGACCCTGGGGCCGTGATGGTCGAGGAGCTGGTGATCGCGGGGGTGTCCCTCGCGGGGGTGTCCCTCGCGTCGGTCGGCGCGGTGTACGTGATGTCGGCGGCGCGGGTGGTGAAGCAGTACGAGCGGGGGGTGGTTTTCCGGCTCGGCAGGCTGCGGCCGGAGGTGCGGGGGCCCGGGTTCACGATGATCGTGCCGTTCGTCGACCGGCTCCAGAGGTCAACATGCAGATCGTCACGATGCCGGTGCCCACGCAGGAGGGCATCACCGGGACGACGTGACGGTACGCGTGGACGCCGTCGTCTACTTCAGGGTGACCGCGGCGGCGGAGGCCATCGTGCGGGTCGAGGGCTACCGGTTCGCCGTCTCGTAGATGGCGCAGACCTCGCTCCGCTCGATCATCGGCAAGAGCGAGCTGGACGACCTGCTCTCCGACCGGGAGAAGCTCAACCAGGGGCTGGAGCTGATGATCGACAGTCCCGCCGTGGAGTGGGGCGTCACCATCGACCGGGTCGAGATCAAGGACGTCTCGCTGCCGGAGGCGATGAAGCGGTCCATGGCCCGGCAGGCGGAGGCCGACCGGGAGCGCCGGGCGCGGGTCATCAACGCCGACGCCGATCTGCGGGCCGTTACTCGTCCGCCCGTCTCGAGTCGCTGAATCACCGCGGTGCGGGGTGGCGCCGTGAAGGCGGTTTTCTTCCAACTGCTCCGCCCCGCTGGAGGACTGACGGGGTGGTGGCTGTTTCAGGCACTGCCCACCTTCCCAAGAATCGCTGATGTGTTCGAATATAGTCGCTGACCGGCGACGATGGAGGCTAGAGTAATCGAACGAGCGTACGATGGAGATATCGGGCTTATGGTCGAAAAGGGGTGGAGTGATGGAGGTGCGGCATGGCGGGCTTCGCCCATCTGCACGTCGCGTCCGGTTACTCCGTCCGCTACGGCGCGTCTCATCCCGAGCAGCTCGTCCGGCGGGCGGCCGAGCGGGGTATGACGGCGCTCGCGCTCACCGACCGGGACACGGTCACCGGGGCCGTGCGGTTCGCGCAGGCATGTGCGAAGGACGGGATCCGGCCGCTCTTCGGTGTTGATCTGGCGGTCGAGGCCCTCGCGCCTCCGCCGCCCGCCCAACGCCGCCGCACCCCGGCGCGCGGCGGCGCCCACGTGGTCGAGCCGCCGCTGCGGTTCACGCTGCTCGCACAGGACCGGGCCGGATGGGCTCGGCTGTGCCGGATCACCTCGGCCGCGCATGTCGGTACGGCGTCCGGCGCGGCGCCGGTGGTGGTGCCGTGGGAGGCGCTGCGCGAGTACGGCGGCCCCGGCCTGATGGTGCTGCTCGGACCGCTCTCGGAGCCGGCGCGGGCGCTGTCGGTGGGCCGGGAGGACGTCGCGATGAAGCTGCTGGCGCCCTGGAGGGAGATCTTCGGTAGGGAGGTCCGACTGGAAGCCGTTGCGCAGAAACGTTTCGGCGTTGGTCCGGGATCCCTGCGCCTGGCTGCCCGCACCCTCGCGCTGGCCGACCGCACCCGCACCACCGCCGTGCTCTCCAACGCCGTCCGCTACGCCGACCCCGACCAGCACCGCCTCGCCGACGTCCTGGACGCCGCACGGCTGCTCAGGCCGATCGACCGACGTCACCTGGACAGCGGACGCCGCTGGCTCAAGGACGAGCGAGGAATGGAGACCGTCGCGCGAATGATCGCCGAATGCGCCGGAGGAGACATCCGTCGGACCCGCCGTCTGATGGCGGACACCGCCGCCACGGCGGCCGCCTGCACCGTCGACCCGGTGGTGGACCTCGGGCTCGGCGCCCGGCACTTCCCGGAACCATCGCTCTTCGGTGCCGAGCCCCGAGCGGGCGGAGCCGCACAGCTGCTGCGCCGGCAGTGCGAGGCGGGCATGGTCCGACGCGGCCTCGACCGCGACCGAACGGCGCTCGAACGGTTGGCCGAAGAGCTCAAGGTGATTTCCGCGCTGGACTACGACTCGTACTTCCTCGCCGTCGGCCAGGTCGTGGCCGACATCCGGGCCAAGGGCATCCGGGTCGCGGCCCGCGGCTCGGGCGCCGGCTCGATGGTCTGCCACGCGCTGGGCATCGCCACCGCCAACCCGCTCGACCACCGCCTGCTGTTCGAACGCTTCCTCAGCGTGCGCCGGGCCTCGCTGCCCGACATCGACATCGACGTGGAGTCCGCCCGACGCCTGGAGTGCTACGACACGATCTTCGAACGGTTCGGCAAGGAACGCGTGGCGGTCACCGCCATGCCCGAGACCTACCGGGCCCGCCGGGCCCTACGGGACACCGGTCTCGCCCTCGGCATCGCGCCCGCCGACGTCGACCGGATCGCCAAGAGCTTCCCGCACCTGAGGGCTTCCGACATCAGGGGGGCGCTCGCCGAGCTGCCCGAACTGCGGCAGCTGGCCGCCGAGGCGCACCGGTACGGACCGCTGTGGGAGCTCGCCGAGGGCCTCGACTCGCTGGTCCACGGCATGGCCATGCACCCCTGCGGAGTGGTCATCAGCGACGCGACCCTCCTGGACCGGCTGCCGGTACAGCCCACCCCGCAGGGCGACTACCCCATGGCCATGGCGGCGAAGGAGGAGATCGAGGCGCTGGGCAACATCAAACTCGACGTCCTGGGCGTACGGATGCAGTCCGCGATGGCCCACGCAGTCGCCGAGATCGAACGGACCACCGGCAGCCGCATCGACCTGGACGACCCCGAGCAGGTGCCGCTCGACGACGTCTTCGCCTTCAAGCTCATCCAGGAGAGCCAGACCCTGGGTCTCTTCCAGCTGGAGTCGCCCGGTCAGCAGGACCTGTTGTCCCGGTTGCAGCCACGCGATCCTCAGGACGTCATCGCCGACATCAGTCTCTTCCGCCCCGGTCCGGTCGCCGGGGGCATGCCCGAGCGGTACATCGCCGCACGTCATGGCGGCACTCCGTCGTACGCCCATCCAGACCTTGAGCCGGTACTCGCCGACACCTACGGCGTGACCATCTGGCACGAGCAGATCATCGAGACCTTCGCCGTGATGACCGGCTGCGACCGCGCACTGGCGGAGATCGCCCGAAGGGAACTCGGCGACAAGAGCCGACTGCCGAGGATCAAGGACTGGTTCCACCGCCAAGCACAGGCCCGTGGCTACAGCGCGGCCGTGCGGGACGAGGTCTGGAAGACCGTCGAGGCCTTCGGCGCCTACGGCTTCTGCCGCGCCCACGCGGTCGCCTTCGCCGTACCGGCCCTGCAGAGCGCCTGGCTCAAGGCGCACTACCCGGCGTTCCTGCTGGCCGGCCTGCTCGAACACGACCCCGGTATGTGGCCCAAGCGCGTGCTGGTCTCCGACGCCCGTCGGCGTGGCGTGCCGTTCCTGTCCGTCGACGTCAATCGCTCCAAGGCGAAGCACACGGTCGAGAAGGCCGACGGGGAGCAGTGGGGGGTGCGGCTCGCGCTGTCCGCGGTGCACGGCATCAGCGAGGAGGAGTGCGCGCGGACCGAGGAGGGGCAGCCGTACGGATCGCTGTCGGACTTCTGGCAGCGGGCCCACCCCAGCCGCCCTGTCGCCGAACGCCTCGCCGAGATCGGCGCCCTGGACTGTCTGCACGACAGCCGGCTCACCCGACGTGATCTGCTGCTCCAGATCGCAGAGTTGCATCGGCAGTCCCGCACCCGGTCCGCGCACGAGGGTCAACTACCCATCGAAGCAGGCGTAGTTGGCGGCACGGAGCCCAGCGGGCTGCCGGAGATGACCGGACGCGAGGCCCTGAGCGCCGAGTTGAGCACCCTCGGCATCGACGTCTCCAAGCACCTGATGGAACACCACCACCGGCTGCTGCGTGAGATCGGCGCGACCGACGCGGCGCATCTGTCCGAGATGCGCGCGGGCCAGCAGGTTCTCGTGGCGGGTGTACGGGCCTCCACCCAGACCCCGCCGATCGCCAGCGGCAAGCGCATCATCTTCGTCACCCTGGAGGACGGGTCCGGCCTGGTCGACCTGGCCTTCTTCGAGGACTCCCACCCGGCCTGCGCGCACACCGTCTTCCACAGCGGGCTGCTGCTGGTGCGCGGCACGGTCCAGGTGCGCGGCACCCGCCGTACCGTCGTCGGCACCATGGCCTGGGACCTCGACGAGATCGCCGCCGCCCGCCGCGACCACGGTCCGGAGGCCGCTCTCGCCCTCCTCGGCGAGACCCGCCCGCACCCGACCCCCGCCCAGCCGCACCGCACCCTGATCAACGGCACTACCGGCGCGCGCCTGCACCCCTATGCAGACCTCCAGCCCGCCGGCACCCGCTCCGCCGACCTGAAGAAGTTCGGCCACCGCAGCCCGGGGAGCGCAGGATGACCACACGCCAGCGGCACATCGCCCACCTCCACCTGCACGCAGCACTGACCGAGGATCAGTACACCGACGTCATCGAACTGATGTCCGGTGTCACGCCCCATGTCCAGGCCATCCCGCCCAATGCCGTCCAGCTCGATCTGACGTCGGCGCTCCGGTACTTCGATCTGTCCCCCTATGACGTCGTTCAGTTGGCGAAGATCCGTCTGAAGGCGCTGTACGGCATCGACAGCAGCGCCGGGCTCGCCGGCAACCGCATGCTGGCGGCCATGGCGGCCGACGCGTCCCCACCAGGAGACACCACCTGGGTCCCCGCCGGGCAGGCGGCCGACTGGCTGTATCCGCGGCCGGTCACCGCACTGCCCGGGATCGGCCGCACCACAGCGGAGACGCTCAGCAGGTATGGGCTACACACCATCGGCCAGATCGTCGACCTGCCCGCCGGAACCCTCCAGCGACTGCTCGGCGCAGGTCCCGCCCGGCTGCTGGCCGAGCGCGCCCGAGGGCACGACCTCCGTCCGGTCACCCCGTCGGAACCGGCGGCGCATCTGGTCGCCGACCTGGTGCTGGAGCGGGACTGCCTCGACCCGGCGCAGCAGCACCGAGCAGTCCTGGGACTTGCCGACCAGATCGGCCAACGCCTGCGCGGTGAACGCCAGATCACCGGTCGGCTCACCCTCACCGTGCGGTACGCCGACGGCAGCTCGACTACGCGCACGCGTGCCTTGTCGGAGCCCACTGACCACTCATCCGCGCTCGTGACAGCTGCCTTGGGTCTGCTGAACGCCCTCGGGCTGCAGCGGGCGAGAGTACGCGCCTTCGTGATCCGCGCCGACGCCCTGCTGCCGGCTGATAGCGCCTACCGCCAGCTCTCCCTGGATCCCGGTGACGATCGCGCCCGCGCAGCCGAAGCCGCCGCCGACCGAGCCCGCCGACGCTTTGGGTCCGAGGCCATTCGTCCAGCGACTCTGGCCAACTAACTGCTCCGTGCTCCGCCAGGCGTTCGAAGTCGTTGTGCCTCGGACTGAACCCGGCGTACAGCCTGACTCGTCTGCCGCTCTCTATTTCCGCAGTTCGGAAGCCATGTTTACCGACTAAACAAACCATCGGGGTCGAATCCGTGAACGGGTGTTGTCGCGGTTCATCCGCACCGCGAGCGAGATCAGGCTGCGCGCGCCCGGCAGCGCGGCCAGCGCGTGCCCTCGTTCGCCGGCCAGGTCGAGGTGGTCCAGGCTCGCGGCCGTCGCGTCGTCCGCTCCTGAAGCGAGGCACAACTCGCGCAGCCAGGCGGCATCGATCGTCGGTGGCGGGCTCGCGGCCACGTCCGCCGCCCTTCGCGTCGGCACGGCACGTACCGACGGTTGCCCGCCGAGTTTGGCCGGCAACCTCGGCTGACTTGATCGCCGCCTGACGGGTCGCTCGCTCATCCCGTCACCTTCCTCGTGGGGTCGATTTACCAACCCGCTATGCGAGTTGGCCGTGCGTGCGGGCAAGGGGGACTCCGGTGGGTCTGTCGGGACTCGCGTGGAGCGCCAGGCCTCGGGGGCTCGTATCGATAAAACCGATCGGTTTACAGTGGGAGCGGACCAACCGGCGGACCGATTCGTGCGGTGGTGACCTCCCGTCCCGGGTCCGCTTCGCCTCCGAGGTCGTCGAGGCCGTCCGGGCAGCCGTCGCGCCCGACTTCCCTGTCTTTCTTTCTTCCGGCTGTCGCAGTGGAAGTCGGGGCAGTGCGAGGCCCGCCTCGCCGACACCCCGGCAGAGCTGGAGGCGATCCTTGCGCCGCTGGCCGACGCCGGTGTCGATGTCTTCCACGCGTCCACTCGTTCGACCCCGAGTGGGCCCGCAAGGCGCTGGCCGGACGCCCCGGGGACGCCGAGCCCTACCACGCGGGACTCCTCAAGACCCTCTCCGCTGACCTCGCTCTTCGGAGAGCTGCCGCATGTGGCAGCCGGACTTGCCCGACGCCGGGGACTTGCACGAGAAAACCGATCGGTTTACAGTCTGGGAAACTGATCGGTTTCGTTGTTGGAGGAAGTCATGACAGCAATCAGCGGCGCCAACGTCTTCGTCACCGGAGGCGGCCGGGGCATCGGCAAGGCGATGGTCGAGGAGCTGTACGCGCGCGGCGCCGCCAAGGTGTACGCCACGGCCCGTGACCCGCGCGCGGTGGCGCACTCCGATGCCGTTCCGCTGGCGCTCGAGGTCACCGACCCGGCATCCGTGGCAGCCGCCGCCGAGCAGGCCCAGGACGTCACCATCCTGATCAACAACGCCGGCGCCTCGGTCGGCGCTTCGTACCTTGATTCCCCGATGGACGACGTGCGCAGGGACCTCGAGACCAACTTCTACGGGCCGCTGCTGGTCACCCGGGCTTTCGCCCCGATCATCGAGCGCAACGGCGGGGGCCACATCCTCAACGCGCACTCCGCCCTGTCCTGGCTGGCCGACGGTACGCCCTACAGCGCCTCCAAAGCCGCCTTCTGGTCGCAGACCAACTCCCTGCGTCTGCAGCTGCAGCCGCGTGGCATCACGGTGACCGGGCTCCACATGGCGTACGTGGACACGGACATGACGGCGGGCCTCGACGCACCCAAGGCCAAGCCCCGTGACATCGCCGTGGCCGCGCTCGACGGCATCGAGGCGGGGGCGCACGAGGTGCTGGCCGACGACACCACGCGCTGGGTCAAGTCGCAGCTGTCCGCCGACCTGGAAGCCCTGTACGCGCAGCTGAAGAAGTAGCACGGGCCCGGGGATTCCGAGGAGGTCCCTGTGGACAGCTGGTTGCAGGAGTCTCCCGCCGAGGCCGACGGCGCTCCTCGACTCCTGTCCCTGCGTCGAGGCTCAGCGCCCCGCTCATCGACCGGCTCTGGCGGGAATGGTCACCCGGCTACGAGCTGCCGGACGCGGAGCGTGCCGCGCTCAAGGAAACCCTCCGCGCTCCAGGAGTCGTGACCGAAACCCTGGGCTACTACCGCCAGTTGTTCTCGCCTCCCGCGGACAAGGCGACCCAAGAGCTGGAAGAGCGGGCAAGCGGCGCCATCACCGTCCCGTCGCTCTATCTGTATGGGGCCGACGACAACTGCATGTCCGTGGGCCCGGGGAGTTGAGCGACGGTATGGACGCCGTCTTCAAGAACGGCTTCGAACGCATCGTCGTACGCGATGTCGGGTCCGTGAGCAGAGTGATGGTCCAGATGCTGCTTGCGCAGGGCCACCCAGTGCGCGCGTTCGTGCGACGGGACGACGAGCGCGCGCACGCCCTCCGCCAGGCAGGTGCCCATAGCTCGGACTTGCATGCGAAAACCGATCAGTTTACGGTGGTGAAACTGTTCGGTTTCTCGCCGTGGTGGCGAGCCTCGTCCCCGCATCTCCAGGAGCATCGGATGGCTGCCGCGCGCGACGCCGAGGGGCAATCGACTCATCCCAGGGTTCCGGCGAAGCTGGCGGCCCACCCGTCGGTGCAGGCCGTGCTCGCCCGGCGCAGGGCCGGAGATGTCACGAGCCCGCCGGCGGTGATCGACGCGGCCTGGCTGCGCGAGCTGTGCCTGGCGGCCGGGGCGGACGACGTCGCCGCGGTCAGCCTGGACCACCCGGACCTGGCCGGCGAGCGTGAGCACGCGCAGTCCGCGCTGCCCGGCACCCGCACCCTGATCGCGATGGCGGTCCGGATGAACCGCGACAACTGCCGCTCTCCGGCCCGCAGCGTGGCCAACCAGGAGTTCCATCAGACCGACGAGCAGGCCAACCACGCCGCCCGCAGCGTCACCCAGGCGCTCCAGGACGCCGGCTACCGCGCCCTCAACCCGTCGGTCGGCTTCCCCCAGGAGATGGACCGCTTCCCCAGTGAGCGGATCTGGGTGGTGGCGCACAAGACGGTCGCGGTGGCCGCCGGGCTCGGCGTGATGGGCCTGCACCGCAATGTCATCCATCCGAAGTTCGGCAGCTTCGTCCTGCTCGTGACCGTCCTGGTGGACGCGGAGGTGAGCGAGTATGGGCAGGCGCTGGACTACAACCCCTGCATCGACTGCAAGTTGTGCGTCGCCGCCTGCCCGGTCGGCGCCATCGCCAAGGACGGCGCCTTCGACGCGCTGGCCTGCACCACGCACAACTACCGAGAGTTCATGAGCGGGTTCACCGACTGGGCGCAGACGGTGGCCGACAGCGAGGACGCGGCCGACTACCGCTCCCGCGTCACCGATTCCGAGAGCGCCTCCATGTGGCAGAGCCTGAGCTCTCCGCCCGGCTACAAGTCCGGCTACTGCCTTGCCGTCTGCCCCGCCGGCGAGGACGTCCTGGGCCCGTACCTGGACGACCGCAAAACGTTCATGGACACCGTGCTGCGACCGCTCCAGGACAAGAAGGAAACCCTGTACGTCCTGCCGGGCTCCCATGCGCAGGAGTACGCCCGGCGCCGCTTCCCCCACAAGCCCGTCAAGGAAGTGACCGGCGGCTGGCAGCCCCCGGCGAAACGCTCCGCGTCCACCGACCGAGAGACACGTACGTCATGAGTGGCATTCACCCCTTCCGCGTCCTGCGTGCCAAGCCTCTGTGGATCGCGAACGGCGTCATCACGGGCGTACTCGCGCTGCTGTTCGCCGTCCTCTATGTCGGTGCCAACATCGATCCGGCCGGGCATATGAAGAACCTGCCCGTCGGGCTGGTCAACGCCGACAAGGGGGCCGTCGTCGGCGGCAAGCAGGTCAACCTTGGGGCGCAGATCACCGAGTCGATCAGGAACTCGACCGCGAGCGGAGACAAGATCGACTGGAAGGTGATGGACGAGAAGGAGATGAAGGAGGAGCTCGGCAAGGGCAAGCTGTTCGGCGCGCTCGTCGTCCCCGCCGACTTCACCTCCTCCGCCACCGCACTGACCGGCACCGCGACCACCGGGACCCCGGTGCGCCCGACACTGACGGTGCTGACCAACCAGTCCGCCGGCAGCCTGGGTTCTGGTCTGGCCCGGACGGCGACTACCCAAGCGGCCGAGAACGCCTCGCTCCAGGTGGGCAAGGAGCTGACCGGCCAGATCGGGACCGCGCAGGCGAAGCTGCCCGCAGCGGCACGCGTCCTGCTGGCCGACCCGGCCGCCGTCACGGTCGAGGACGGCCACCCCCTCGACTCACACAGCGGCCTGGGCCTGACGGCGTTCTACTACGCACTCACCCTCGTGGTCGTCGGCATGCTCTCCGCCAACGTCATCAGCGGCCAGGTGGACCACGCCCTCGGCTACACCCACAACGACATGGGCCCGCTGCGCCTGCACCGCCCGCTGATCCGGGCGACCCGGGTCCAGACCCTCGCCGTCAGCAGCACCCTCATGACCGGCCTGTCCCTGCTGATGGGCACCCTGGTCATGGCCGGCGCGGTCGGCATCATGGGCATGGACGCCTCCCGTCTGCCGCTGCTGTGGCTGTACTCGGTGTGCGCCATCGCCGTCACCGGGATCGGCGCGCTCACCCTCCTCGCCGTGTTCGGCACGCCCGGCATGCTGGTGGTCACGCTGGTCTTCATCGGGATGGCGGTTCCCACGGCCGGTGCCACCACCCCCATCGAGGCGCTGCCCGGCTTCTACCGCTTCCTCGCGGAGTTCGAGCCGCTGCGACAGATCACCGGCGGCATCCGCTCGATCCTCTACTACGACGCCCAGGGTGACGCGGGTCTGACGCGGGGTTGGGTCATGATGGCGGCCGGACTCGTGGCGGCCGCACTGTTCGGCTTCGGCGTGCTGGGGTGGTACGACCGCAAGGGACTGCACCGCATCCCGGCGGAGACGAAGCCCGAGAAGACCGCCGTCCCGGCGTGACGGCAGGTCACCCGAGACGGGCCATTACTCGGAATGGCCCCGGTGTGTGTCGCCCTGCCGGGGGCGACAGGCGAGCGCACCATCATGGCTCGGCGACGGTCTTTCCCCCAGGCCGGCGCCGAGCCTCTGCCCGGAGCCCCTGAAAACCGATCGGTTTTCTTTTCGCCCGCTTCGGGTTAACCTCGTGGTATGACCACCGAAGTGAAGCTGAGCCCCAGGGAGCGGTTGCTGGAGGCGGCGGCCACGCTCACCTACCGAGACGGCGTCAGCATCGGCGTCGAGGCGCTGTGCAAGGCGGCTGGCGTGTCGAAACGCTCCATGTACCAGCTGTTCGAGAGCAAGGACGAACTCCTGGCAGTAAGCCTGAAGGAGCGCGCCTCCGCCCACGTGGCGGCTCTCCTGCCCGCGGCCGACGATGGCCGGTCGCCCCGCGAGCGGATCCTGCACGTCTTCGAGCAGGTGGAATCGCAGGCAGGGGCGCCCGAGTTCCGGGGCTGCCGGTACCTGGCCGTGCAGATCGAACTCAAGGATCAGAGTCATCCCGCGAGCCGGGTCGCCCATCAGGTCAAGGCGAATCTGACCGTCTTCTTCCGTGCCGAGGCCGAGCAGGGCGGGGCGGGCGATCCCGATCTGCTGGCCCGACAGCTCAGCCTGGTCTTCGACGGCGCCAGCGCCCGCGCGGGAATCCAGGCCGACAACCTGACCGGGCTCATCGCACCCACGGTGACCACCTTGCTCGACGCGGCAGGCGTACGCTGACGCATCGCCCGTCCAGAAAACTCCCTCACCTCCCGGTGCTCGCGGGAAGCCCGATGGCCGTAGGCGTGTTGCCGAGCATGCCGCACGCGAAGAAGCTTGCGGTCTCGTCGGCATCGGCGCCCAGCGACAGGTGCACGGTTGCCCGGATCCTCATCCAGCCGACCCGGACGACCTCACCGATCAGGTCATCGCCCTCCGCCTCGGCGGCCGCCACGGCGGCATATCCCTGCAGCTGCATCAGGAGCGTTTCGGGGCGCGTCGAGATCAGCTGCGCGTCAGCGTTCGTCATGGCCTGAAGAGCCCGCTCGCCGCCCTCCACCCCGTCGGCAGCCCTCTCGAAAGCCGGGCGGGTGTCCTCCATGCTCCGCACCAGAGCGGCGACGAAGATCGCCTTCTTGTCCGGGAAGAGCCGGAAGAGATACGGCTGCGTGACGCCGACTCGCTTGGCGATCGCCGCGTCGAGAGCCGGGAGAGCGATGTGTTGTCGGCCCGGTGGTGGGTCAGCGCTGGGTGTAGATGAAGCCGACCTTGTCGACCTCGGCGTCGGAGCGCCCGTGGAACCCGGCGATCTGCCAGCCGGACGGCGCGGTGCGTGTCACGCAGTCGGAGGTGGTGGTGCCGCCGGTCAGGTTGTTGCCGAGGTTGGTGGTGAACTTGGCGTAGAAGATCCGCGTATGGCCGTCCTTCTGGCCCTGGCACAGGCGCGCCGTCGTGACGTACTCGCCGCTGCCGAGCGTCAGCGAGGACGCGGTGCCGCCGGTGCCGCCGTGGGTGAGCGTGGTGCCGTTCGACAGGGTCAGGCTCAGCTGGTCGATCCGGGAACCGGCCCGCAGTGCGACGGTGGTGGCGCGGGCCCCGGCGGGCACGCCGCCGATGTCGTTGTAGTAGTTGCCGTGCGGGCCGCCGAACTGGTCGCTGAGCTGGAAGGCGGCGTTGCGCGACCAGGAGAAGTTCACGGTGAGCGGGTCGTGGTCGGAGAGCATGAGCCCGCCGTCGGTGAGGAATTTGGAGTGCTCGTTGTCGTAGGACGTGGCGTTCAGCGAGACGAGCTTGCTGCCGCGGTAGAGGATCTTGTCGACGACCTCGCAGTCGTTGGGGACGGTGGTCCCCGTCTGGTCGCAGACCAGGGCGTCGCTCCCCTTGGTGGGGGCCACACCGCCGCGGATCAGCTGGACCCAGGGGTCGGTGAGGCCGTTGGCGGCGGCGAACTCGGCGATGGTGTCGCCGGCGCGGGTGTAGCGGGTGTTGGTGTCGCCCATGACGACGACGGCGTTGCCCGCGGAGTGGGTGCTGATGAACTCGGTGAGCTGGCTGAGGTTGTCGGCGCGGGCGGCGAGGTCGTCGTCGTTGGTCCCGGCGTTGGTGTGCAGGTTGTAGAAGTCGACGTAGACGCCCTCGGCGAGGCGTTCCCGCATGAAGGTGAAGCCCTTGGGGGTCAGGCAGTCGCCCGAGCCGTAGGTGCAGGTGTTCCAGCCCACCCGTTCGAAGTCGTCCTCGTCGTAGGAGATCTTCGACAGGGTGTTGAGCCCACTGCCGATGCCGGCGCCGCCGCTGGTGGGGGTGCGGTAGGCGTGCGCGGTGTCGGCGGCGTAGAGGTAGGCGTGGTAGTTGAAGTCCTCCTGGACGTGGACGATGTCGTACGGCGCTATCCGCTGCCCGATCGTCGTGGTGCTGGACTCGCGGGGCGTCGGTGCGCTGGAGATGGCTTCGGGCAGGCCCGCGACGTTGTAGCTGAGGACGTTGAAGGTGCCCGAGTCGGCGGCCGCCGCGGAGGGGGCGGCCGCGGTGAGCCCGCCGAGGGCGGCGGCTGCCGCCGCCAGGTAGGCGAGGGGTCTGCGCATGGGGAGCGTCTCCTGGGGAGGGAAAGCGGTTGTGGGGGGCGTCGCAGAAGTTACCGCTGGTTACCCCGGACTTGTCGAGAGGTTGGACGCTCATTCAAAGGAAACGCCGGCCGTACACGGATGATTCGGATGTGCGCCGTCGGGGATTCACGGCACGAATCCACTCATGTCGCGCCGGTCCCTGCCGACGGCTCTCGTCGGGGAGGTGATGCGGGTGACGCTCGGGGTGATGACCCGTGCTCGGGGATCCGCAGGGATGTTCAAGGATCTTCAGCGATCCTCGGCCGTTCGGCCGATTGTGCGGGCCTGCCGCGTCGCGGCAGTGGCCTTTCGGCTGATCCGGCCATGTCGGCGGGAGATTAGGGTCGCGCCGTGGATCTCGCGAAATCCGTGCGTGCCCTTGAGACGCCTCCCGGACCGTATTCCCGCCGGCAAGTCGTTCTGCGGGCGTTCGGCATGGCCCTGCTGTTGCCCGTCGCAGGTGTGGACCTGCTGTTGGCGGTCGGCGACGGCAGGCCCCTGTGGCCTCAGCTGGTCGTGCTGCCGATCGGTCTGGTGGCGCTCCTCCGGCCCGCGGCCGGGAGGCCGGCGTGGCTCACCGCGCCCGTGCGCGCCGCCGTGCCCGCGGTTGTCTCCGGCGGCGTGACGGCGGCCCTGTTCCTGTCCGGCCGGGAGTCGGTGTACGGACCGGGCGAACTGGCGATCCTGCTGTGTCTGCTCGTGGTCGCGGTGCGCGACTGCCCTGCGCGGTGGGCGGCGGTGTGCGGCGTTCTGGACGGTGCGGCGGTTGTCGCCCTGTCCTACAGAGAGGTGGCCGGGGACTCCGACATCTCCTCGGTCAACCCGTTCGGGATGCTGTTCCTGGTCGGCGCGGCGGCCGGACTCGGCGGGTACCTGCGCACCCTGGACCACCGACGCCGCGCCACGGTCACCGAGACACAGCGGGCCGAACGCCTCGCCATGGCGGCCGACCTGCACGACTTCGTGGCCCACCATGTCACCGGGATCCTGGTGCAGACGCAGCTGGCCCAACTCCTCGCCACCACGGAGCCCGAGCGTCTGGGCGGAATCCTGAAGGACGTCGAGCGCTCCGCCGTGGAGGCCCTCGCCTCCATGCGCCGTACCGTCGGTCTTCTGCGTGAGGTCCCGGAGCCCGGCGAGGCGGGGAGCGGCGACCGCCGCCCGGGGGGCGATCTGGCCGCGCTCCCCGAGCTGGTGGAGGGCTTCGGCGGGCCCGTCGGCCCCCCGGTCGAACTGGGTCGTGATGCCTCGGTGCCCGAGGACCTGCCCCACGAGGTGCAGGCCGCTGCCTACCGGGTCGTCCAGGAGGCCCTCACGAACGTGCGGCGGCACGCCGCGGACGCCACCGAGGTGACGGTCGGCCTGTCCTACGACGGTCGCGTGCTGGAGGTGACGGTGCGCGACGACGGCCGTGGCGGTACCCGGTTGCCCAAGGCCGCGCGCGGCGGCGGCTTCGGCCTGGTCGGGCTGACCGAACGGGTCACCGCGCTCGGCGGCGAGCTGCGTACGGGACCTCGCTCCGACCATCGGGGCTGGGAGGTCACGGCGATGCTGCCGACGGTGCGGGCGTCGCCCTGACCGTCGGACATCCGCCGTTCGGCCCAGGCTCCACCTGTCCGGGCCGGTCGCTCATGGCCGTTCGGCCGAGGCGGCGTCCCCTGCCGTGCAGGGAGAGTGGAGCCGGTCCGGCCGGGCCGCACGGGTTCGTCGGAGACCGGGACAGGGGAGATGGGCATGGTGATCCGGGTGGTCGTCGTGGACGACCAGGACATGGTGCGTTCGGGGTTCGCCGCGGTGCTGTCGATGCAGAGCGACATCGACGTCGTGGGGGAGGCCGCCAACGGCAGGCTCGGCATCGAGGTCAGTCGTAGCACCCATCCCGACGTGGTGCTGATGGACGTACGGATGCCGGAGATGGACGGGCTGGAGGCCGCTCGGCGGCTGCTCGATCCGCCGCCCGGTGTGGTGCACCGGCCCAAGGTGCTCATGCTGACCACCTTCGACCTCGACGACTACGTCTACGAGGCCCTGCAGGCCGGGGTCAGTGGCTTCCTCCTCAAGGACGCGCCGGTCGCCGAACTGATCCAGGCGGTACAGGTGATCGCCGCCGGTGACGCGCTGCTCGCCCCGTCCATCACCCGTCGCCTCATCGAGGACGTCGCCCGGCGTCGCCCCGCCGTCAGCCACAGGAAACGCCTGCGGCTGAACGGTCTCACACCACGGGAGACGGAGGTTCTGCAGCTGGTCGCGCGGGGCCTGTCGAACGCGGAGATCGCCACGACGCTGGTGGTGGCCGAACAGACCGTCAAGACCCACATGACCCGGACGCTCGCCAAGCTCGGTGCCCGCGACCGGGCCCAACTCGTCGTCATGGCCTACGAGTCCGGGCTGATCACCCCGGGCATGTCCGCCTGACCCGCGCCCCGGTGCGACGACCGGCCACGGACGGGAACGGCCCGGCACCGCCCTCGCCCAGCACCGGCACGCCCCCCCCCGCACCCGGCGCCTCACACCCGGGTGTGACACCGGAGTTGGCACCTGGGCGTGACGTGCAGTCCCGTCCCCGCGCCCTACCGTCACCGCGCACTGACCAACCAGAACCGGTTTCGCACGGAGCGCGCATGCACCAGACCATCGACATCGACCACATCATCCGCCTCTACCGCACCTACGCCCACGACCTCGACCGGGTCCGCGAGAAGCAGCGGAAGCTGCTCGCCCCGCCGACCTCACTGAAGGCCCAACTCGACGACATCGAGGCGGAGATCACCTATCTCCTGCTGCGCGAGACCCGACCGGAGACGGTGGTGGAGATCGGCACCTTCCACGGCTGGTCCACCACCTGGATCCTCCAGGCCCTTCAGGACAACGGCACCGGCCACCTGTACTCGTACGACATCGTGGACCACGTCGTGCGCAACGTCCCCGAGGAACTCTCCACCGGGCGCTGGACGTTCACGCAGGGGGACGCGCGGGAGAACCTGGAGAAGATCCCGGACACCGCGGACTTCCTCTTCATCGACGCGGCGCACTCGGCGAGTTTCGCCCGCTGGTACATCCGCGAGCTGTTCCCGCGCATGCGGCCCGGCGTACCGGTGTGCGTCCACGACGTCTTCCACGGCCGCAGGCCGCTGCCGTTCACCGAGGGCGCGGTCGTCCTGCGCTGGCTCGCCGACCGGGAGAACGTCTGCTTCACCGCCTCCCGGGCCCACGCATCCGAAATCCACGACCGCCTGAACGACGTCAAACGAAACCTCGCCCTTGGCCACCCCCTCCGGGACAGCAGGGACAACCCCATGATCTTCTTCACTCTGCGCTGACGCCGTCCGGAGCGCGCGGCCGCCGCGGCGCGGCGGCCGCGCCGACCGGTGAGCGCTGAGGGAATGGCTCTTCCCGAGCCGTTCAGCCCAGTTCGGACAGTCGTCGCACGGCCTGGGCGGCGAAGGTCTCCATCCACTGTGACGTGGGGCCCAGATGCGGCGAGATGATCACCGTGTCGATGCCGAGCCTGGTGTACGGCTCGATGTCACGGATGAAGGCGTCCAGGTCCCCTTCCGTGGCGGCGGCGCCCGAATAGGTGACCGTCCGGCGGATGTCGTCGTAGTCGCGATCCGCCTCGTCGCAGTGCCCGCGCAGCACGTCCAGCTTGTGTGCGACCTCCTCCGGCGAGGTGGCGAACAGGTTGCAGGCGTCGGCGTACCGTGCGACGAGCCGCAGGGTCTCCTCCAGCCGCTCGAACCGTTCTGCGAGCGGCGGGTAGGGCACGCCCAGGCCGTGGTGCTCGCGGTCGTACCAGGCGGCGCCGATGCCGAGGGTGGCCCGGCCGCCGGACAGGACGTCGAGTGTGGTGGCGACCTTGGCGAGCAGTCCGGGGTGACGGTACGTCACCCCCGTGACCAGGGCGCCCAGCCGCACCGTGGAGGTGTGGGCGGCCAGGTAGGCCAGGGTCGTGTAGGCCTCCAGCATGGGTGCCTCGGCTCCGCCGTTGAACTCCATCTGGAAGTAGTGGTCCATGACCGACAGCCGGCTCACGCCTGCCGCCTCCGCCGCGGCCCCCGCGGCGGCCAGTTCGGCGTGCAGTGCGCCGCCGCCCCGGGGGTGGTCGAACCGGTTGATGTGCACGCCTACGCGCATGTCCGTCTCCGTTCAGTGCATGTACGGGTCTTCACCGATCGGCCGGTGCTCGCGCAGCGGCGGCTCACAGGCCCTTCACGGCTGGGGCCCCACCATCCGCCCCCCGGCGGTGGACCCGGTCGGCCCTGGTCCCGGTGGTGAGCGAGTGGCCGTGACCAACGCCGCCCCCCTCAGCGGCGGCGGGTCGACGGAGACGGGGAATGGGCGGATAGGGCAGCCCCCTCCCGCTCGCCGCGGCACAGCGGTCCATCACGTCGCTCCTCCCGCGCTCCCGTCCGTCGGCCGGTGTTCCCAGAGAGTCTCCCCCTGGAGCTCCATGACGACCGTTCCGGTGGCGTTGATGAGCGTGCCCCGGCTGCGGACTACGGCGGTGCCGTCGTCGCGGGGGCGGACCTCCACTATCTCCATCGCGCCGTGCAGCACGTCTCCGGGCCGGACCGGCGCCCGCATGCGCAGGGAGCTGATCTCCCGGCCGGCGATGATGGCGGCGCGCGAGAAGACCGCGTCCACCACGAGACGTTGCAGGATCGCCGCGGTGTGGAAGCCGCTGGCGATGAGGCCCCCGAAGCGGCTGCCGGCCGCCGCGTCCTCGTCGGTGTGCAGGGGCAGCGGGTCGAAGCGGCGGCCGAAGTCGAGGATCTCCTCCTTGGAGACCTTGGCGCTGCCGAGGTCCAACACGGCCCCGGGCTGGAGGTTCTCGGCGTACAGCACAATCCTCACCGCCGGCCCGTTGTCCGCACGAGCCCTGCCAGGCCCTGGAAGGGGATGAGCCGGTGGAAGTGCACGCCGGGGCGCATACGGGTCTCCGTTCGTCCTGTCATGGCGGTCAGTCGAGTTCCGTGACGAACCGCCGGAGCAGGCGGCCGAACGTCTCGACGTCTTCGTCCGGCCAACGGCCGAGGCGTTCCCGCAGCCCCTTGCGCTGGTGCTGCCTGACGCGGGCCAGGCGGTCGCGACCGGTGTCGGTGAGTTCCAGCAACTTGGTCCTGGGCCGCGACGGATGTGACACCCGGCGCAGCATGCCGTCTTCTTCCAGCTGGGACAGCTGACGGCTGACGGTGGACTTCTCCAGGCCGTACCGCTCCGCCAGGTCGGAGGCGGTCGGCTGGGGGAAGGTGCCCACGTAGGACAGCATCGTGTACGCGACGAAGGAGAGTTCGTCATACATGTTGTTGGCCCGCACCCTGGCGTTGCGGGAGAACAGGATGATCGACTCATGGATCAGATCGAGGGATTCGTCACGTGCCGCCATTCACGCCATCTTGGAGTTGTATGAAGCAACTGTCAAGGTTGTATTGCGCAACTCTGACCGCGTCGCTCTACCGGGGGAGGGGGCCCCGATCCGGCTGGTGCCGACGGCGGTCGGCTCGGCGGACAGTGCTGCCGACGGCCCGTGGCCGGCCTGGGGTGTCAGGCCGGCCGAGCCGAGCGCGAGGGGACGCACGGTGATGCGTCCGGTCCGGTTCCGCGCGGAGGTGTACTACGGGACGGGGGTGCCTGCCGAGGTCAGTACCCGACCCGGAAGGTCGCGTCCTGCCGGCCCGCGGTCGTGGAGATCGGATCGATGCGCAGCATGAAGTTCGAGTGGCGGATGTAGCGGGTCGGGAAGTTGTACGACCGGAACGACGCCCAGCTCGACTCCGCCAGGCCCGCTTCGCGGTAGAAGGTCGCGTCGGCGGCGAACTGCGAGGTGCCGTCGTTCACGTCCAGCTGGAGCCCGTAGTTGATGTGCCGCAGGTAACGGGTCGGGTAGTTGACCGACCGGAAGGAGACCCCGGAGCTGTCGGCGAGCCCGGGGACCAGGGTCCACTGCGAGTCCGTGTACGGAGTGATCGGGTACTCGTCGATCCGGCCCACGAAGCTGGCGTGGCGGACGTAGCGGGCCGGGTAGTTGTACGACTTGAGCCGGTTCCAGGTCGGGGTGCCCCACTTCGCGATCAGGTTGTTGTACTCGGTCGTGGTGATCGTCGTGATGCCGCAGTGCTTGGAGTTGACCGGCTGGGTGTAGGTCTTCTGGTCGAGGGGCGTCCAGGTGGCCGAGGCGAGGTCGGTGGACTGCCAGGCGTAGAAGACGCCGTTGGGCCTGTAGTTGTCGCCCCACAGGTACCAGGTGTTGGACGTCAGGGACTTCACGATCGTCGGGGCCTCGGTGTTGCCGTTGTGCGAGGCGCCTTCGTTGCTGCTGAACTCGGTGAAGCTGCCCGGGTCCAGGGAGGTGGATCTGGCCGCCACCAGCTTGTCGACCTTCTTGAAGAAGAGGTAGTTGTAGCCATTGACGCCCAGGGCCATGTCGCCGTCGATGACTTCGTATCCGGGGTCGAAGAACACCTGCGGTGCGGAGGCGGTGACGAAGTCGCTGGTGTAGTTCACCATGATCACGTTGTGGCCGCTGGAGTTCACCGAGGAGTAGATGACCGCGTACTGGCCGCGGCCGGCGTCCCAGAACGACTCGGGCGCCCAGCTGTGGGTCTCCATGTCGTGCAGCTTCATACGCCGGTAGCCGGTGAAGGTGCGCAGGTCGGCGGAGTCCCAGACGTGGATGTACTGGCTGTTGTAGCTCCAGTTGGTGCCCTTGAGGTCGGTGGCGAGGACGACGAACGTGCCGTCCTGCTTGCGCAGGACGAACGGGTCGCGCAGGCCGAGGGCGCCCTCGGTGGGGGAGGCCACGGCGTTGTTCTGGTTGAGCGGCGTCCACTCGAGCCCGTCGGTGCTGACGGCCAGGTGCAGGTTGTAGTCGGTGCCGCTGCCGCGGTTGTTCGTCTCGGTGAAGTAGACCATCGCGTACGCCGAGTCGGCCGCGTGGGCGGTGCCCGAGCCGAGGGTCAGGGCGAGGGGGACGGCGGCGGACATGCCCAGGAGGGCCCGACGGGACAGATGGGGGTTTGCGCTCATCTTGTGCTCCGATGTGACGTGCGGAGAGGTCCGGAATAGCCGGGATTTCGAACAAAGTTCGGAAAATCGGTCTTGTGCCGCTCGCCGCCGCCGCCCCCGCCGGGACAGGGGTCGTGTCCCGGCGGGGGCCCCTCGGGGCGCGTCCGTGCGTCAGGACGCGGGGACCGCTGAGGGGCGGGCCTCCCGTGCGCAAGTTGCCCTGCGCGCTCACATGGTGGCGCGCAGGTGGCTGACGGTGACGAAGTGGTAGCCGCGGGCGGTGAGGGCGCGCAGGATCTGCGGGACGGCGGCGACCGACGTGGCGTGGATGTCGTGCATGAGGACGACGTCGTTGCGCTTCACCTTGTCGATGACCGCCTCGGCGATCTTCGCGGCGTCGGGGTACTTCCAGTCCTCGGTGTCCAGTGTCCACAGCACGGGGGAGAGCGAGGTGGCGCCGCGGACGGTGCTGTTGATCGCGCCGTACGGCGGGCGGAAGATGGTGGGGGCCTTGCCGGTCGCGGCCTTGATCGCGGCGCTGGTGCGGTTGAGCTGGTAGGTGACCTGCGCGGGGCTGAGCTTGGTGAGGTCGGGGTGGTTCCAGGAGTGGTTGCCCACCTCGTGGCCGGCGCGGGCCTCGGCGCGCACCAGGTCCGGGTGGGCGGCGACGTTCTGGCCGACCGTGAAGAAGGTGGCCCGGGCGTCGTACTGCGCGAGGTAGGTCAGCAGCGTCGCGGTCTCCGGGGCGGCGGGGCCGTCGTCGAAGGTCAGGGCGATGCAGTGGACCTTCTCGCAGTCCGTGTCGTCGTCATCGGATGCCGTGTGCGTCGGCACGGCGGGCGCGGGCGTCGCGGTCGCCCCGAGGTCGAGTGAGCGGGACGGCTGTTCGCTCTGCTGCCGGGCGCGCTTGCCGAAGGCGGACAGCCACGGGGTGACCGTCGCCTTGGAGAAGGTCACGACGTAGCGGCCGGCGGGGGCCGCGCCGACCTCGTCCCGGTCGAAGGTCACCCGCAGTCCGCCGTCGGCGGTGAAGGTCATGTCGTCCAGGATGGCGACGACGTTCGACCGGTCGGCGAACGCCTCGTCCACCGTGTCCGCGTCTGTGCCGTCCCGCCCCTTGAGCTGCTTCTTCAAGGCGGCGACGAAGGCGCCCCGGGAGCCGTCACCGACGAGTGCGAGCGCGGTGCGGTACGCGCCCGCCTTCCCGTCGTACCAGTAGGTGCGCGTGCGCAGTCCGTCCCCTGCCGTGGCGCGGTCCTGTGTGGTGAGCCGAACGCCGACGACGTCCCCGGAGGCGATCAGGAACTGGTGGCTGATGTTGAGTTCGCGGCCGTCGGCGCCCGTCGGGGAGTCGTCGCACATCGAGCGGAAGGTCGCCAGGCGCCGCTCCACGTCCTTCTTCATCGCGTCCGTCATCGCGGTCGCGCCGGGCACGTCCGGATAGCTGGTCGCGAAGGGGCAGGACCTGTTCTCGCTGCTGTCGTTGACGATCCGCAGACCCTTGATCTTCGAGGGGTTCACTGCCCGCACCGGCGAGGCACCGGAGGACGGTCCGGGCCGCGCTCCGGCTGTCGCGGAGTCCGATGCCCGGGAGGAGCCGGATGAGCAGGCCGTCAGGGAGAGCGAGCCGAGCAGTAGGAGGGAGGGGAGCAGGAGGTGCGTGCGCATGGGACCAGAACCTGGGCTAGGGGGCTTACCGGGCTCCGATCGTCCTGGTCAGGGGCGTTTTTCAGCGACCGTCGGAGTCACTGTGAACAAAAAGGTCCCGCCCTTCGCGCACGCCTTTTGCCGCTCAGCGTTTCGTGGGGCACACCTGTCGGTACGGCGCGTCGGGGACGTACGTCCGCCACTGCTCCTCGGTGAGTCCTCCGCCGGCCCGCCCGCACAGGATGGGGACGACGTCGTCCGGGGCCACCGGGTGGCGATGGAGCAGCACGTTCGGGCCGCCGGCGTAGAGGGTGGCGCCGTCGCGGGTGAAGGCGAGGGTGTCGATCTCGTCGCCGGGCGTGGGCAGGTCGCTGCCGAGGAGCCGCTGCCCGGCGGTGTCCCACAGGCGCAGGGTGCCGCGCTGCCCGCCCACGGCCAGGGTGGCACCGTCGGGAGAGAAGGCGAGCGCGCCCACGGCCTCGGGCTCGCCCTCGGAGATGGTGTCGGAGGTGCCGGTCAGGATGCCCAGGCGGTGGCGCAGGTCGCCGTCCCACAGGGTCACGTGCCCCATGTCGTCGCCGACGGCGAGCCGGGTGCCGTCGGGGCTGAAGGCCACCGTCGTGACCGGCTGGCCGTCGGCCAGGGCGCGCCCGCTCACGCGACCGGAGGACAGCTCGGCGTACCGGTCGGCGGAGCCGACGACCAGCCGGCCGTCGGGCCGCAGGGCGAGCCTGCCCGCATCGAGGCCGCCCAGGGTCGCCGTGCGGCGGTGGGCAGCGGTGTCCCAGACCTCGGCTGTGCCGTCGCCGCTGGTGGAGCGCGCGGCAAGCAGAGTTCTGCCGCCGGAACCGAGGGCGAGCGCGGAGACGACGCGGTCCGCCGCGCCGGATGTCTCGAACGACGTACGGACCCGGTGCGCGGGGACGTCCCAGACGCTGAAGCGCTGCCGCATGGCGCCGTGCGAGGAGACGGTGTCGGCGACGGCGAGCGCCCGGCCGTCCGGACTGAAGGCAAGCTGCGGCGGCCCTTCGTCGCCGTCGGTCGGCAGGGAACCGAGCATGGTGCGGGCGAGGACCGTGCCGGTGCCGGTGGAGCGGAGTTCGAAGCGGTAGCCGGAGCCGGAGCCAGGGCCGGAGTGAGTGGCGGTGGCGGAGCCGGAGCGGGTGGCGGTGGCCAGGACGGTGCCGTCCGGGCTGAGCGCGGTCGCGTCGGCCGTAGTGCTCTGCCACCGGGCGTCCAGGCGGTCGCTCAGGTCGTATGTGCGCACCGTGGCGCCGTCGAGGTAGTGCAGCGTCCGGCTGCTGCCCGGCGCCCAGGTCAGCCCCCTGACCTCGGCTCCGGCCAGCGGTGTGTGGAAGACCTGCCCGCCGCCCAGGTCCAGCTGCCACACCGCGATCTCCTGGCCGTCGGCCGTGGCCAGGAACCGCCCGTCCGGGGAGAGGACGGCCTCGGTGAAGCCGCTGGTGCCGCCGCTCTGGAAGTCGGCGACGTCCCGTCCGCCGGAGACGTCCCAGACCCTGGCCGTGTTTCCGGAGACCACGGTCATACGTCGGCCGTCCCCGCTGAACCGCAGCAGACGGGAGCCCCCGTCCGCCCCCGAGCCGGTGCCGCACACGGTGCCGCCCGCCTTCTCCCAGGCTCCCGGCAGCCGCCTGCCGTGGACGGCGTCCCAGACCTGGGGTGCGCCGTCGGCCGGGCACAGGCCGAGGAGGCGGCCGCCCGGGCCGACCGCGGCGGCGGTGAGGGCGCGCGGCGTGTTCGTGGTGAACAGCACCTTGCCGTCGCCGCTCCGGAGCACCTTGACCGGACCGGGACCGTCCCAGGGGCTGGTGGCGAATGCGCTGCCGTCGGGTGCCGCCCAGTAGTCCGCGTCGCCCAGCTCGGCGGTGGGTCTGCGGGCGGCGAGGTTCCACAGCTCGTCGCCGTCCTGGCCCATGAGGACGAGGGAACCGGTATCGGGGCCGGCGTCGGAGACCTCGGTGCCGGCGGGCAGCCGGTGGGTGGCGGTGACGCGGTGGTCGGCCACGTCCCGAAGAGTCACCTCGGAGCCCGTGACGGTGACGAGGGTGCGGCCCTGACCGGTGAGGAAGCGCCGGACGTTCGTGCCCGTCCGCGGGTCGGTGAAGGCGTCCCGCTCCGGCCGGGCCAGGGCGTCGAGCAGGGCCGAGCGGGACTCGGTCAGCGGGGCGAGCCGCCAGGCGGCGACGGAGAGCAGGGCGGCCGTGCGGGGGTCGGCGGAGCGCAGACTGTCGGCCACGCCGACCAGGCGGCGGGAGGCTGCCTTCGCCGCCTCCTGCTCGCTCACCCGGTCGCGCTGCCAGGCCAGCAGGCCCGCGGCCAGAGCGAGCACGAGGAACGCGGACAGCCCGACGGTGAGCAGGCGGGTACGGCGGACGGCCCGTGTCCCGGCCTCCCGTTCGGCGTCACGCCCGGCGAGGGAGGCGTCCAGGAAGGATTGCTCCAGCGCGGCGAGATCGTCGTGGCCCCGCCCGGTGAACAACTCCTCGGCCTGGGTCAGCCGCGCCCCCCGATACAGCGCGCCCGCGTCACGGTCCAACTGCTCCCAGGCGCGTGCCGACTCCCCGAGCAGCCGCTGCGCGCGCAGCCGCTCCCGGCCCTCCTCGATCCAGCCGGCCAGCCGCGGCCAGCCGGTGATCAGCACCTCGTGGGCCAGTTCGACGGTGTCGCCGTCCAGGGTGACCAGCCGGGCAGCGGCGAGGCGTTCCAGCACGTCCTGCGCGTCGGGTCCCAGCTCCGCCCGGTTCGCCGGACGGCGCGTGTCGGCGGTCCCGTCCCCGGGTGCGATCAGCCGCAGCAGGACCCGGCGGGCGAGGCGGGCCTGCTCCGACGTGAGCTCGCCGTGGACCTGCTCGGCGGTGGCGGCGATCGCCCCGCGCACGCCGCCCGCCTCCTCGTACGCGGCCAGGGTGAGCGTGCGGCCGCGGCGCCGGCGCCAGGTCTCCAGCAGGGCGTGCGAGAGCATCGGCAGGGCGCCGGGCCGATCGGTGGCCTCGTCGATGACGTGGGCGGTCAGCGCACGCTCCACGTTCAGGCCCTCGGCGGTCGCGGGGCCGGTGATCACCTCCCGCAGCTCCTCCCGGCTCATCGGCCCGACCAGCAGGTTCGTGCGGCTGACCGCCTCGGCCAGTCCGGGGTGGGCGGCGCAGTGGCCGTAGAAGTCGCCGCGTACGGCGATCGCCACGCGCAGCCGGCTCGCGGGGTCGCGGGCGGACAGCAGCAGGTCGAGGAAGCGATCGCGTTCCGCGTGGTCGTGGCAGAGGGTGAACAGCTCCTCGAACTGGTCGACGATCACCCAGGTGTCCAGGCCGCCGTCCTCGCCGTCCTCGCCGTCCTTGCTGTCCTTGCTGTCCTCGCCGTCCTTGCCGTCCTCGCTGTCTTCGCAGTCCTTCGGGACGAGCGCCTGCCCGTGCGTGCGCGCGGGCCACTCCCCCGGAGTGAGGACGCGGATCACCGCCGGGCGGTCGGCGCCCTGAGCCTGTCGTAGCGCGGGTATCAGCCCGGCCCGCAGCAGCGACGACTTGCCGCTGCCGGAGGGTCCGAACACCGCCGCGAACCGGTGCGCGCGCACCAGGCCCAGCAGCTCGCCGATCTGCTTGTCCCGGCCGAAGAACAGGTCGCTGTCACCCGGTTCGAAGCGGGCCAGCCCCCGGTACGGCGCCCGCTCCTCCGCCGAGGGCGCCCGGACCTGCGCGTCCGCCTCCCGCCAGCGCCGCTCCCACTCGTCCGGATCGGCGTCCAGCGCCTGTACGTACGCCCGCACCAGCGCAGGCGACGGCAGCTGGTCGCCGGCCGCCGCCTGGGACAGGGCGGTCGTCGAGTAGCCCGACCGCGCGGCCATCTCCCGGTACGGCGGCTTGCCCGCCTTCTCCCGCAGGAGACGCAGCTCGTGGGCGAGCCGCTGCACGGGCCCGGCCTCCGGGTCCACCGGCTTCTCGCGTCGTCCCACCGGGCGGCACCCTTCGACCTTCACGTACATCTGGAATCGGCCGCTCAACCTACGTTTGCCGTCGATTCCAGGCAAACCACGCCCGTTCCTCGGACGCGGCATCGACGCGGACGTGCCTCCGGCCGGTGTCGGCGGAGGCACGTCGGGAGCGGCGCCGCGTCCGAGGCGGCGATGTCTCCCCGAGGGATCAGCACACGGTGCGGCGATGTCTCCCCGAGGGGTCAGCGCACGGTGCGGTAGGCGTTGCGGATCGTGCCGGTGTAGGTGTTGCCCTCGGTATCGGCCAGGGCCGAACGGAAGGAGACGGTGCCTGGCTTCTTCGGGTGGGTGAGGGTCAGGTAGCGCTTGCCGGCGTGGTCCGTGCGGACGGTGACCGGCTTCCAGGTGCGGCCGCCGTCGTACGACACGCGCACGGCCAGCGACTTGAGGTGCCCCTTGGCCGCGGCCGGGCCCTGCAACGACAGCGGCACGGTGACGCGGGCGCCCGCCTCGGCGGTGTCGGTCAGGCTCAGGTTCGGGTGGAAGCGGACGACGGAGAGGGGGAAGGGGACCCCCTTGGTCTCGCCGTTGTCGCGGGAGGTGAAGGTCCACACCGCCCGGACGCGGTCACCGACCTTGTAGTCCTTGGTGCGGTCGGCGCCGATGGACAACCGGTAACGCGTCGGCCCGGCGGGCAGGCCGCCGTAGGCGCTGAGGCAGGTGTCGTCGGTGGTGGAAGTGAAGATCCGGGAGCCGGAGCTGAGCCGGGTGGTGACCCGGGCCTGGGGGACGTAGGCGAAATTGCCCGGGGCGTCGGCGAACATCGGCAGGCACACGTAGTAGTACCCGCCGAACCGTGTGGCGCCGACGCCGGCCTCCGGTGCGACGGCCGGGCCGTGGACGCCGCCGTTCAACCTGACCCGGTAGGTACGGCCCGGCTCGAAACGGCGGTCGGTCATGAAGGAGACCGCGTCCTCGTTGTGCAGGCCGTTGGCGACCCGGGCTCCCAGGTTCCAGCGCACGCCGTGGTCGGTGCTCAGGTACTGCACGAGCGACGCGGTCGGCGCCGGACGCAGGGCGCCCTCCGAACCGAAGGACGCCCGGCCGAGCTGCGGCCACCCGGGGGTGGACCAGTTCACCTGGGGGGCGGTGTCGGCGTGGGTCAGGGTGGTGGCGACGGAGGTGTTCACCCGGGCCATGCCCCGGGTGGAGGAGAAGGCGCGGCTCAGGCCGGTGAAGAAGGAACCGGTGCGCGTGGTGACCAGGTTGTACGTCGGCGAGGTGGCGGTGCGCTGCCAGATCCCGCCGAGCTGGGCTACGAAGGAGCCGGCCGAGGGGCTGGGACCGACCTGGCCGAGGAAGGTGTCGGCGTCGACGGTGTTTCCGCCGCCGTAGTCGTAGGCCGACTTGGTGCCGTGCGCGGCGAAGAGGACCTGCGCGTCGCGCAGGGTGGCCCGGCGGTCGGGGGAGGTGACCTTCACCGGCTTGGCCTCGCGCCCGTCGAAGGCGAGGGTGGTGTCGTGGTCGAGCACCAGGTGGGGCGCCACCATCAGGGCGGTCCGTCCCCGGGGATCGACGCTCTGGACGTCGATCAGATAGCGGCCCTTGGGCAGCCGCAGGCTGACCTTGCCGTCGGGGTGGTCCTTGCCGTCGTCGAAGGGCGTGTACTGCTTGCCGGTGTCCAGGCCCGCCACGGTGACGCCGGGCCCGTCGTCGCGCTTGCCGTCGCGGCGGGTGACGGTCAGGGTCAGCTCGTACGACTCCACCTCACGGGTGACGGCCAGGGCGGTGCGCACGCTCTGCCCGCCGCCGGTCGCGGTCACGGCGCCGGAGAAGGCGCCGTCGGCGCCGCCGAGCCGGGTGTCGGCGGTGACCGTGGCCTGCGCGGTGCCGCCGGCCGGGACGGTGAGCCGGGCCGGGGAGAGAGTGAACATGCCGGTGGGCGCGCTGCCGCCGTCGGGGCCGGTGGCGTCGGCGGTCAGGTCCAGGGTGACGGGCTTCGTGCCCGGGTTGCGGTAGGTCAGCGTCCGGGCCGCCGACTTGTCGTCGGCGTGCGGCCAGGCGGCGATACCGAAGTCGACGGAGGACGGCTCGGTGGTGACGTCGGCGCCGGTCGCCCGGGTCAGGTCGACCCGGCCCGCCCCGGCCTCGTACGCGGTGGTGCCGGTCAGCGGCTTCGCCGAGGCCGTCAGCGCGGCCTTGATCCGCTCGCCGGTCCAGTCGGGGTGCTCCTGGGCGAGGATCGCGGCGGCGCCCGCGGTGTGCGGGGTGGCCATGGAGGTGCCCGACATCGACACGTATCCGGGTGCCACCTCCTCGCCCTCGCTGCCGTGGGCGGCCCGCGCGGCGACGATGTCGACACCGGGCGCGGCGATGTCCGGCTTCAGGGCCCCGTCCGCGGCCGGGCCGCGGCTGGAGAAGTCGGCGACCTCGTCGTGGCGGTCCACCGCGGCGACGGTCAGCGCGGCCGCGGCCGAGCCCGGAGAGCCGACGGTCGTGTCGGACGGACCCTCGTTGCCCGCGGCGATCACGAAGAGGGCGTGGGAGGAGGCCGACAGGTCGTTCACGGCCTTCTCCATCGGGTCCACCCCCGGGGTGTCGATGGAGCCCAGGCTCATGCTGACGACCTTGGCGCCCTGCGCCACGGCCCACTGCATACCGGCGATGATCGACGAGTCGGATCCGAACCCGGTGTCGTCGAGGACCTTGCCGACCAGGAGCTTCGCGCCGGGCGCCACACCCATGTACTTGCCGTGGCTCTTCGCGCCGGAGCCGACGACGGTGGAGGCGACGTGTGTGCCGTGTCCCTGCCTGTCGTCGGTGGAGCTGGTGCCGGAGTCGGAGCCGGAGAAGTCCTTGGCCTTGAGGATGCTGCCCTTCAGGTCCGGGTGGGTGGCGTCGACGCCGGTGTCCAGGACGGCGACCTTCACGCCCTTGCCGTCGTAGCCCTGCTTCCAGGCCGCGGGGGCGCCGATCTGCGCGACGCCGCCCTCGGGATCGGGGGCGCCGTCCTCGTCCCGCGCGGCGGCCTCGACCCGCCCGTCGAGCCACACCCGGTCGATTCCGGGCGCGGTGGCCACGGCGGTGTCGTCGGCGACCGGGTCGGTCAGCGCCCGCCACACCTCGCCGACGTCCGGCTTCTCGGCGGTCAGCGCCTCGCCGCGGACGGCGGGAAGCGCCCGCTCGACCTCGGCGTCGGCGGCGGACAGCGCCCGCTTGGCACCGGCCTGGGCGCCGCTGCCGCCGCGGTAGGAGACGATCAGCGCCAACTGCCCCCGGTGGGCGTCGTCGTAGCCGTCCTCGACGAGCTGGGTGACGTCGAACAGGCGGCGGTCCAGCCGTCCGCCGCCCAGCAGCCGGGTCGCGTCCAGCGGGACGACATAGGTGTGGCCGGCGAACCGCCGTACGGAGAAGCCGATGTGTCCGCGGCCCTCGCCGCGCCGCACGTCCGTCACCCGGCCCGTGCCGTCCACGCTCACGGTGTCACCGGTCACCAGTGTCACGCGTGCTGCGGCCCGGACCGACCCGCTCGCCGCTCCGGCCGACAGGTCCGCCGACGGGCCCGCTGCCGCCGGGGCGACGGCGGTGGCGGTGAGCCCGACCACCGCCAGCAGGGCCGGTATCCCGTACGCGGCGCCCCGCGCCGTCAGTCTCTTCCCGCTCCGGTCGTGCTTGTTCCGCAAGGTGCTGTCTCGCTTCCCCATAGGTCGGTGGATGGTCCGAGCCGGGCCCGCCTGCGCGGGCGCACGGGGCGGCCCCGGGCTGCACGGGGGGCGTGTCAGCCGGGGCCGCCTGTGACCGTCCGGCGGGGGATGCCGTAGGCCGGGACCGAGTCTTGGACCTGGGGGAATTGGTCAGTAGCCCGTCGCGGGCACTGAAAAATCAGGGAGGCGCCCTGATCGCGGGAAGCGTCGGCTGCTGCCACGCGACTCCGCTGGGGTGGCGCGGTCGAGGAGCTCGTCGACGAGCTCGTGCGCAAGGGGTACGTCGAGAGTCGGCCGCATCCCGGTGACTCGAACGGTCCCCTCGGGGCCGCCTGGTGACGGAGCGTCCGTGGTCACTCCGTCATTGACTATCACTGGAAGTTTTTACTGACGCGTAACTTCACACTTCACCTACTCGCCCGTAACTTGGCGGGTAAGTACAGCATCCTCGTGATCCGGATCACAGGGCGAACACCGTCGCACATCCCTTGAGCCGCAAGGAGATCACACGATGCTGCCCTGGAAACGAGCGCTCAGACCGCTGGCCGCCCTCTGTCTGGCCGCCGCGGCGACCGTCGTACCAGCCGCCACCGCCGAGGCGGCAGCCGATCCCAGCAGGGGCGGTTGGAACGACTACTCGTGCAAACCCTCCACCGCCCACCCCCGTCCCGTCGTCCTCGTCCACGGAACCCTGGCGAACTCCGTCGACAACTGGCTCGGCCTCGGGCCGTACCTCGTCAACCGCGGGTACTGCGTCTTCGCCCTCGACTACGGGCAACTGCCCGGCGTCCCCCTCTTCAACGGACTCGGCCCGATCGACAAGTCGGCGGAACAGCTCGACGACTTCGTCGACAAGGTGCTCGCCGCGACCGGCGCCGCCGAGGCCGACCTGGTCGGTCACTCGCAGGGCGGCATGATGCCCCGCTACTACCTCAAGTTCCTCGGCGGCGCGGCTGAGGTGAACGCCCTGGTCGGCATCGCGCCCTCCAGCCACGGCACCACCCTGGGCGGTCTCGCCCAACTCCTCGACCTCTTCCCGGGCGCCGCCGACCTGTTGTCCACCGCGACCCCGGCCCTCGCCGAGCAGGTGGCCGGATCCGCCTTCATGACGAAACTCAACGCGGGCGGCGACACCGTCCCGGGCGTCAAGTACACGGTCATCGCCACCAAGTACGACGAGGTGGTCACGCCGTATCGGACGCAGTTCCTGAACGGGCCGAACGTACGCAACATCCTTCTCCAGGACCTCTGCCCGGTCGATCTCTCCGAGCACGCTGCGATCGGCCTCATCGACCGCATCGCGTTCCACGAGGTGGCCAACGCCCTCGACCCGGCGCACGCCACGCCGACCACCTGTCTCTCGGTGGTCGGCTGACACGTGCATGTGTCGCCGGGGCCTGTCCGGCCTGAGCCGCCGGACAGGCCCCGGAGCCTTGCCCCGCCTCAGTGACGGCCGCGTGCCGTACGGCGGCGGGCCACCGCGAACAGCGTCGAGGAGCCGACCGCCAGGACCCCCGCGCCGCCGATCGCGACGTACGGCGTCATGCCGTCGCCGCCGGTCTCGGCGAGGTTCTCCTTCGCGCCCTCGGGCTCGACGTCGGTCCCCGCGTCTCCCCCGTCGGCGACCGGTTCACGGGAGGTGGCCTTCGGTCTGGGGGCCGCAGTGGGGGAGGCGTCGTCGTGGCCGCCGTGCCCGACCGTCGACTTGTCGGCGCCGTCCTCGATCTGCTGGTCGGAGGGTGCGGAGGCGGCCGGCGCGGAGGCGGAGGACGCGGAGGCGGACGGGGTGGCGGAGGAGCCGCCGGCGCTCCCGAAGGTCACGTCCGAGCAGGAGTAGAACGCCTCCGGGCTGTCCGAGCGCTGCCACACCGCGTACAGCAGATGTCTCCCGGAACGCTCGGGCAGGGTGCCGCCGAAGGTGTAGAAGCCGTCCGAGGCGACGGGGTCGGTGGACGTCGCGACCGGCCGGGCGAGGTCCAGGTCGTCCCAGGCGAGCGGCTGCGACGGGTCGTAGCCGGCCTTCGTCACATACACCTTGAAGGTGCCCTTGTGCGGGGCCGTCACCCGGTACCTGAAGGTGTACGAGCCGGCGCGCACGCTCGTGGCCGGCCAGTCGGCGCGGGCCAGGTCGAGCCCCTTGAAAGCCTCGCTGTTCGCGCCGCACAGCCTGCCGTCGGGGATCAGTTGCTGGTGGCGGCCGTTCGCGTCACCTATGCGTACGCCGTTCCAGTCGTACAGCGCCTGGGTGCCGCCGGCCGTGACCGCCGCCCGGCAGGCGGCCGAGCTCGGCCTCTCGGGGCCCTCCGCGTAGCACTGCGCCACCCGGCTCACCGGGTCGCCCAGGGAGCCGTGCGCGGCGGCCGGCGCGGCGGCGAACGCCGTCAGGGCGATCGGAGCCATGCCGAGCGCGGTGACGGCGGCGACGGCGGCGGCCTTGCGGTGGGCAGCGGGCATGAGGGAACTCCTCGCAGCGGTCCTGAAGGGCGGGGCGATCAGAAGCTAGCCCCACGAAACCGCGGAATCGCCTGCTGGAGGCGGGTACGGGAGATCCTTATGGTCCGCTTAAGGGAGCCCTCAGGCTGCGATCAGGTAGCCACCGGATCGCAGCCGGGCCACTGTGTTCGGGCTCGGGTCCGCTGTGTTCGGGCTCGGTCGGCTCAGCCGTCCGGCCACCACGTGCGCGCGATGTCCTTTCGCACTTCCGGGCGCTCTGCGGGGCGCTCTTCGACCTCGTCCCGCACCCGGCGGGACGACGACTTCCTCAGGGGCTTCTGCACGGTCACGCGGCGCATGGCTGCCTCCTTGTGCCTACCGGGTTCCGCGCTTTCGCGGAGGTAGACCCGTTCCGGGAGCGTTCCTCATCGTTCGTGCTCTGTCAGTGGCGGCTGTCACCATTCGACTGTCAGTGGCAGGTGTCACTGTTGGCGGCATGACCAACATCGACGACCACGAAACCTCCCGGCCACCCGAAACATCGAGCAACTCCCCGGCGGCCGACGGCTTTTCACCGGTCAGTACCCATTTGGCCGTCGACTGGGACGCCGAGGCGGCCACTTTCGACGACGAGCCGGACCACGGTCTGCGCGACCCGGCGGTCAAGGAGGCATGGGCGGACCGGCTGCGCGACTGGCTGCCGAGGCACGCATGTGACGTCCTGGATCTCGGCTGCGGCACCGGGAGCCTGTCACTCCTCGCGACCGAACAGGGGCACCGGGTGACCGGAGTGGACGCCGCCCCGGCCATGGTCGACCTCGCCCGCGCCAAGCTCGCCGGGCGGCCCGCCGTGTTCCTCGTCGGGGACGCGGCGGCACCGCCGGTGGGGGAGGAGCGGTTCGACGTCGTCCTCGTCCGCCATCTCCTGTGGGCCCTGCCCGACCCGGGCCGCGCCCTGCGCCACTGGCGCGGACTGCTGCGGCCCGGGGGGCGGCTCGTGCTGGTCGAGGGCGTGTGGGGGACGCTCGCCCCGGTCGGCATCCCCGCCGAGCGGCTGACCGGACTGCTCACGCCGCTCGCGGCCGACATACGCGTGGAGCGGCTGTCGCAGGACGCGCGGCTGTGGGGGAAGCAGGTGACGGACGAGCGGTACGCGGTGGTGGCCCGCCTTTGAGCCGTCCTGGCAATCCGCGCAATCCGCGCAATCCGCGCGATCTACGCGACCTGCGCGAGCTATACGAGCTACGTGAGCAGGGCCGTGAAGCCGCCCTCCCGCGCGCGGAGTTCCAGCTCGTCCAGCGCCGCCAGGGCGGCGGCCGCGGCCGCCGGGTCCGTCGCCGCGAGACCGCTCGCCTCGAACTCGTCCTCGTCCAGCCGCAGTACATCCGTGCCGTCCGCGGAGCGCCACAGGTCCAGGTCGAGATCCTCGACGACGATCTCCCCGGCGGAGACCTCGGCGGGGCGGGTGATGTCGCAGTACCAGCCCTTCAGCGCGCCCCGGGAGTCCCGGACCTCCTTCACCGCGTACCAACGGTCGCGCCAGTAGTGCTCGGTGAAGACGTCGCCGGGTTCGAACCGCACGAAGCCGAAGTCCCGCACGCCCTCGCTCGCCCAGGCGGCGCGTACGGTGATCCGGGTGCCGTCGTCGCTCAGCGGCTCCGCCGGGTAACGGATCTTCGTACGGCCGGCCTTGACCAGGACGACGTCCAGTTGTTCCACGTCTCCCACCTGTTTCGTCTCTTCCACCGGCTCAGCCGAGTCCGCGCGCGTAGCGGATCTCCGTCGCGCACACCTCGTAGCCGAACCACTTGTTGATCGCCAGCATGGGCCCGTTGTCGGTGTCGTTGCCGGTGAACGCCTCCGTGTAGCCCGCGGCGCGGGCGCGGTGCAGGGAGTCGTTCTTGGCGAGCTTCGCCAGGCCTCGGCCGCGGAAGGCGCGGGCCGTGCCGGTCATGCCCGTGAAGTAGCGCTCCCGGCCGTCCGTGTGCGCGGCGGTGAACGCGGCGGGTGTGCCGTCGACGACGACGACCGTGGTCAGCTCGTGGTCCAGCAGCGGGTGGCGGAAGGTGTCCCGGAGCCACTGCTCGTAGTCGTCGAACTCCGCGCCGACGTCGCTCGGTTCGTCCGCGGTCGTCTCCGCGTCCAGCTCGAACACGGGCCGCGGGTCGTCGGCGAAGTCCGCGGCCGTACGCAGCTCGACCCCCGGCGGCGGCGCCTGGAGGGGCGGGAGGGTGCCCTGGGTCAGGTCCAGCCGCTGGAAGTGGGAGGAACGGCTGGTCGTATAGCCGCGTCGCTCGGCGAAGCCGCGGTTGTCCGGGGTGTCGTAGACCCACGAGTACACGGTCGTCGCGCCCAGCGCGCGCAGCCGCTCCTCGGCCGTACGCACGAGCAGACCGCCCGCGCCCCGGCGCTGGTGCTCCGGGTGGACGTACACGTTGAGGTAGCCGAGCCCCGGCGTCGGGCTGTCGTGGGCGATGCCCGTCTGGACCGTGCCGATCACCTCGCCGTCCGTCTCGGCCACCAAGGGCCGGAAGTGGGCGTCCGGGTGCGCCTGGGTGACGCTGTGGACGACGGACTCGGCCGTCGCGATCATGAAGGGCACGGCCACTCGCCGTACGGCGGCGAAGGCTTCGACGTCCACCGGATCGGTCGCGCGGAGATCGCGCACGCTGACTGTCATGGAAGCGCACGCTACGTGCGCGGGCGGGGACTCGCCTCCGAATTTCCGGCGGCCGGGGGGAAGAGCGGGCAGGTCGGCCGGTGGGTTTCCGGTGGGTACGGGACCGTCGGCCCCCGGTGGTACGGGACAATCGCGGCGTGACCTTGAAGATTCACATCGCTGAGGGGACCGCGCCCTACGAGCAGGTGCGCGCCCAGATCTCGGAACAGGCCCGCTCGGGAGCGCTGCCCGTCGGGTACCGGTTGCCGACCGTGCGGGGCCTCGCCGAGCAGCTCGGGCTGGCCGCCAACACGGTCGCCAAGGCGTATCGCGCGCTGGAGACCGACGGGGTGATCGAGACCCGGGGACGCAACGGAACGTTCGTGGCTGCCGCCGGCTCGGCCGCGGAACGCGAGGCCGCGACAGCGGCGGCGGCGTACGCGGAGCGGGTACGCCGACTCGGCCTGAGCGAGGCGGAGGCCTTGGCCGCGGCCCGGGACGCCCTGCGGGCCGCGTACGCGGAGTAGATGACGGGGACCGGTCGGCGCCCGTTTCGGCACCCCGCTGCGGCTGAGCGCGGTCGCGGCGGGGAAGCGGTGAGCCGGGTGAAGGCGGCACGGTGGGAATCACCCGCAGCTGCGGCTGCCGGGCTCCGCGTCAGCGGCTGATCCGCCGTGCGGGCCGGCGTCTGTGCCAGATCCGCTGCGCCGGTCTGGTGGCTGTGCCAGATCCGCTGCGCAGGCCCGGTGGCTGTGCCAGATCCACCACGCAGGCCTGGTGGCTGCAGCTGATCCGCTCGTCGGACCCGGCGTCTGTGGCCGATCCGCGGCGAGAGGCCCTCGCCCCTACGCGCGCGAGAACCCCCTTCTCCTACGTCTGCTCCACCCGCTCCGGCAGCCGAGTCACCCGCCGCCCCTCCCTCCGGGCCGCCCGCCCGAACGTCATCGCGTCCTCCACCGCCGCCCCGCCGGGGTCGTTGTTGAAGTACGCGTACACATCCGCGCCCTCCGGCCAGGTGTGCGCGATCCGCTCGGCCCATGTCTCCAGGGACTGTCGGCCGTAGCGCGGCCACGGCTGTGCGCGTCCCTCGTGGAAGCGGACGTATCCCCAGTCGGCGGTCCGCCACAGGGGTGTCACCGGGCGGGCCCGTACGTCGGCCCAGCACAGGGCCGCGCCGCGTGACCGAAGGACCTCGCGCACCTCCGGGATCCACCAGGAGTCGTGGCGTGGCTCCACCGCGATCCGGGCCGACGGCGGGAAACATGCCAGGCAGGCGTCCAGCAGGGCGGGGTCGGCTCGCAGCGTCGGAGGCAGTTGCAGCAGTACCGGGCCCAGGCGGGCGCCCAGACCGGCCGCGTGGGTCATCAGGCGGTCCACCGGTTCCCCGGGGTCCCGCAGCCGCTTGACGTGGGTCAGATAGCGGCTGGCCTTGACCGCGACCACGAAGTCCGACGGCACCCGGTCCCGCCACGCCTCGAAGTTCTCCCGCGTCGGCAGCCGGTAGAAGGCGTTGTTGACCTCGACCGTGGCGAAACGCGCCGCGTACTCCTCCAGCCACAGCCGTACGGGCAGATCGGCCGGGTACAAGACGCCCCGCCAGTCCTTGTACTGCCACCCCGACGTGCCGATGAAAAGGGGCATACAGCCATCAAAACACCTCAAGCCCCTGGTCTACAGATACAGACCCGCGTCCGCCCCGCCCCTCGGCTCCGGCACCGACGTCGGTGACATGCCGCGCCGCAGCGCGTACAGCTCCGCCAGGGTCGCGCCCTCGCGGCCGACGCCCTCCTCCTTGCCGAGCCAGGTCACCGCCTCCGGGCGGGTCAGGGGGCCCACCTCGATGCGGGCGAGGCACCGGCCCGGGCGGACCACGGCCGGGTGCAGGCGCTCCAGGTCCTCGTTCGTCGTCACGCCCACCAGGACGTTGCGGCCCTGGCCGAGCAGGCCGTCCGTCAGGTTCAGCAGCCGGGACAGGGCCTGGCCCGCCGTGTGCTTGGCCTCGCCGCGGATCAGCTCGTCGCAGTCCTCCAGGAGCAGCAGCCGCCAACGGCCCTTGCCCGCCGAGTCCTCCTCGCCGATCGCGATGTCCATCAGATAGCCGACGTCGGAGAAGAGCCGCTCCGGGTCCAGTACGCAGTCGACCTGGCACCAGTCCCGCCACGAGCGGGCCAGCGTCCGCAGCGCCGAGGTCTTGCCCGTGCCGGGCGGGCCGTGCAGCAGCAACAGACGGCCCGCGATGTCCTCCGGGGTCGTCTTCATCAGGCGGTCCATGGCGTCCGCCACCGGCGCCGTGTAGTTCGGCCGTACCTCTTCCCAGGTGCCCGCGGAGATCTGCCGGGTCGTGCGGTGCGGGCCCCGGCGCGGTGAGACATACCAGAAGCCCATCGTCACGTTCTCCGGCTGCGGCTCGGGCTCGTCGGCCGCGCCGTCGGTGGCCTGGCCGAGCACCTTCTCCGCCAGCTCGGCGGTGGTCGCCGTGACCGTGACGTCCGCGCCGCGGTTCCAGCGGGAGATCAGCAGCGTCCAGCCGTCGCCCTCCGCGAGCGTCGCGCTGCGGTCGTCGTCCCGCGCCGAGCGCAGCACCCGGGCGCCCGGCGGCAGCAGCGTGGCCCCGGACCGCACCCGGTCGATGTTCGCGGCGTGCGCGTACGGCTGCTCGCCCGTCGCGAAGCGGCCGAGGAACAGCGCGTCGACGACATCGGACGGGGAGTCGCTGTCGTCGACGTTGAGCCGGATCGGCAGAGCGTCGTGTGGGTTCGCAGACATGCCAGCCATGATCCGTCACGGAGGGCTTCGTGTGCATCCGCTTTCCGTAGTGTGCCCGTCGTGTCGGCTGCCGTGGTGCGCCGGTGGTGTCGACCGATGACCCCGCGCCCCCGTTCCTTCCACTCCGTCCTGTTATGCAGGCTTTCCCGACGGAACCTCCCCTACCGCCGCCCCACGCCGTTACTGTGGCCCGTGATGGCACGCCATGGGTGGTACTCGGGGGCGGGACGCCGGCGGCTCACCGCCCTGCTCGGCGTGGGCGTGGTCGCTCTCGTCCTGATCGTGGCCCTGATCAACACACTGCCCGGGGACGGCGGAAGCACCGCCGGCACCTCCCGCGACGGCGACAAGGTGCACGGCACCCCCGCCGTCCCGCCCGACGACACCGGCCCCTTTGTCGGCTGGGGCTTCACCCACACGCAGTTCAGCGCCGACGAGGGCGACTCCGCCGCCACCGAGCGCGTGGAGAAACGCCTCGGCGCACAGCCGTTCCCCCAGATCCAGCACATCATGGGCTGGGGCGCCGACAACCCAGAACCGGTCGAGGGCCGTTACGACTTCGAGGAGATGGACCGGCGTATCGACTTCGTGCGCGCCTCCGGCGGCATCCCGGTGGTCACCCTGTGCTGCGCCCCCGACTGGATGAAGGGCGGCAGGTCCGGCGCGAACAGCACCGACTGGAGCCAGGACGCCCTGGAGACCGCCCCGGAGCCCGAGCACTACGCGGACTACGCCGCCCTCGCCGCGACCGTCGCCAAGCGCTACCCCGACGTCCGCCACTTCATCGTCTGGAACGAGTTCAAGGGCTTCTGGAACAACGCAGAGGCCCGCTGGGACTACGAGGGCTACACCAAGCTCTACAACCTCGTCCACAAGGCGCTGAAGAAGGTCGACAAGGCCATCATGGTCGGCGGCCCCTATCTGGTCATGGACAGCGTCGACCCACGCCAGGACGGCGCGTCCACGTCCCTCAAGGGCTCCTGGGGGGCCATGGACCAGCGGGTCCTCGACGCCTTCGACTACTGGAACAAGAACAAGGCCGGCGCGGACTTCGTCGTCGTGGACGGCTCCAGCTACACCAAGGACGACGACCTCCTGCCCGACGAGTTCGCGGCCACCGAGAAGTTCACGGCCGTCAGCCGGTGGGTGCGGGAGCGATCCGACGGACTGCCGCTGTGGTGGGCCGAGTACTACGTCGAGCCGGCCGACGCGAACGACGACCGGGCCGGGTGGTCCGAGACCCGCCGGGTGGCCGTACAGGCGTCCGGGCTGATCGCCATGGCCAGGGGCGGCGCCACCTCGGGGTTCTACTGGAATCCGGAGGAGGAGAGCGGCGCCGACTGCCCCGGGTGCCTGTGGACGCCGACCGACACGGAGGACGGCGGCAAGGCGCTCCCCATGTACGACCTGCTCTCCCGGTTCGGCAAGGAGTTCCCGCCGGGCACGGAGTACGAGTCGGTGTCCGTCGCCGCCGACGACAAGCCCAACGTCCGCGTGCTCGCCGACGACAAGGCCGTGCTGGTGGTGAACACGCTGGACCGGTCGATCAGCGCGAAGGTGGACGGGCAGCGGTTCGGGATGGGGGCGTACGAGGTGAAGTGGCTCGAACGACAAGCCGGATGAGCCACTTCACCCCTGAGCCATCTCACCCTGAGCCATCTCACTCCTGAGGCAATCTCACTCCCGAGCCATCTCGCTCCTGAGCCGCTTCACCCCTCAGCCACCGCTGCCACCCATCGTCAGGAACCTCTGGATCAGCGACGCCAGCAACACCGCCAGCAACGGCAGGCTGAACCAGAAGCTGCCCTGCAGCCACCTCAGCTGCCGCACGCTCGGCCGGACCGCCACCCGTACGATCTCCCGGGCCGTCAGCAGCACGATCAGGGCGATCGCCGCGAGGCCGCCCACCACCGACCACGGTGTCCAGGTCACCTGAGGGCCGATCGGACCGGGATCGGCCTTCGCGACCTTGCCCTCCGGCTGCTTGCCCATCGCGTACATGGTCACGTCGTCGTTGGCGAAGACCTTCGTCAGTTCCTCGCGGCGGTCCAGGTTCTGGATCAGCCGGGACTCCCAGTTCCGGGAGTATCCGATGTCCAGCCGCAGATAGGTGACCTGGCTGCGGTTGATCATCAGATACGAGTTCGGGCCCGCGTTCTTGAGCGACTTGACCAGGCCCGACACCAGGACGGGGTCGCTCGGCGCGAGCGTCGGCTCGTACTGGACCTTCTCCATGTCCCGCGCCCCCCACGGCATCGCGGGTGTCACGTCGTCGACGGGGTCGTCGCTGAGCCACAGCAGCCGTACCGTCGGGTCGTCGTGCGCGTACACGTACTCCATGGCCGCGACCTCGCCCGTGCGGACGCGCTCGAAGGGCTCGTTGCCCCAGCGGGCCACCAGGAAGCCGCCCATGAGGACGAGCCCGGCCAGCAGCGCGGCCGGCGGGGCGAGGCTCCCCCGGTCCTTGTCGCGTTCCTTCGCGGTGACACCGGTGCGCGGGAACAGGGCGAGGCCGGCGAGCAGGGCCGCGCCCGGGAGCGCGAACATGAAGACGCGCAGGGCCATCTCGCCGCCGTACGACTGCATGCCGAAGCCCAGGAACGGGACGAAGGTGAGGACGAGGAGCGAGCGTTCGCGGTACTTGTTCCCGCGGCGGCGCCAGAAGCCGCAACAGGCCGCCGCCATGACGCTGCCTGCCAGTGCCACGCGCGTGTACAGGACCAGTTTGTGGACCGAGCTGCCTTCTCCGATACGGCCGGAGACGGACGAGGTGACGTTGCCGCCGACTCCGCCCACCCCGCCGAAGAGTTCGTCGAAGTGGCCCGACCAGTACGGCTCCGCCAGGAAACCCACCCACAGCGCGACCAGGACCGCGAAGAGGATCGGCAGGCCGCGCAGTTCGCTGCGGCCGATCAGGACCAGGACCGCCAGGACGCCCAGCATCACGAACGGGGTGAGCTGGTGGGCCGGGACCGTCGCCGCGAACAGCGCGATCAGGACCGTCAGCAGGACGGCCTGCTGACGGCGGTCGGTCGGCTCCACCTCCGCCTCGCCGGGGCGCACCCCGCCCCACAGCATGCGCGGGGCGCGGAACCGGACGAGGAGGATCGCCACGAACGCCAGGTAGAGGAGGTAGGTGAAGCCCTGGGGGGAGAAGTAGTCCTGGCCCACCCAGCCGCTCAGCACGAAGATCCAGACGCCTGTCCACTTCGCCCGCCAGCCCGCCCGCATCGAGCGGGTGAGCAGGAACAGCGGGGCCAGGTACAGGAGCTGCATGGCCGTGGGCCACCAGCGGATGACCTCCGTGAAGTCCTCGACCCCGCAGGCCTCGGCGACGAACGCGGCCGCCGCGAAGAAGCCCGGCCAGCTCCAGCGGGCGTCCAGGTCGGGGACGGCCGCGCCGGTGCGGTCGATGTGGTCGATGAAGCCCAGGTGCTGCCAGGCCGTGGCGAAGCGCGGCTCGGTCTCGATCACCGCCGGGAGCGCGTGCAGGGAGAGGACCGTCGCCAGCAGCGTGACGAGGAGCAGCCCCTTGTGCTCGCGGCCCAGCCACAGCAGCGACGCGAAGACCGTGGCCAGCAGCGCGGCCCCGACGAGGGTCGGCGTCGGCAGTACGGAGATCAGGCCGAGCCCGTCCATCCGGTCCAGGTCGGCGTCGTCCAGCGCGAGCGCGGGCACCCAGTACAGCAGCAGCGCGGAGAGCAGCAGAACGCCGAGGACCACACCGGTGCTGGTGGGGTGCGGCAGGCGGTCACGGAGGGGCACGCGCCGGTGCTCCTCGCGCACGGCCGGGGTACCGGTGGGCGGGGTACCGGGGCCGGGGCGTACCTCCGGGCGGCGCTCCACATGGTCGAAGTCGACGTGGACGCCGAGCGCGAGGGTGTCCGGGTCGAGCCGCCGGGCCCAGGCGCGGCTCTGCCGCTTCGCCGCCGACGCCACCCGGCCCAGATCGGCGAGGTCGCCGTCCGGGGCCGCGTCCTCGGGGACCTCGGCGGGCGGCGCGGTCCGCACGATCCTGTACAGCTTGGGCGCGGCGATCAGCACGATCACCGCGAGGCTGGAGATCTCGGCGACGCCCGCGCCGGTCAGCCCCATACGGGGGAGCAGGAGCACGGTCAGGCCGAGCACCAGCACACAGAGCAGGCCCTGCAGCCAGGCGAGTCCCGCCGTACGGCTCTGGGCGCGCAGTACCGCGAAGTACGTCTCCATCACGACCCGCAGCGCCGCACCGACCGCGAACCAGCGCAGCAGCGGGGTCGCCGCGTCCGCGTACCCCTGCCCGAAGACGGCCAGGATCCAGGGCGCCCCGAAGAACAGCACCGCGCACACCGGCAGCATCAGCCGGGCCATCCGCTTCAGCGCCGCCCGTGTGTTGGCGGCCAGCCGTGCCGGGGCGTGCGAGCCCTCCACGGTCAGCGAGGCGCCCATGTTGATGGCGAGCAGATTGACCGTGCCGCCGATGGTGGTGGTGATGTAGAAGTACGCGTTGTCCGCCGAGCCGACCTGCGCGGCGACGATCACCGGGACCAGATAGACGACCGCCAGCGAGAACAGCGAGCCGGTGTAGTCGCCCGCCAGGAAGCGGCCGATCTCCCTTGTCGAGAGCGGCTTCGCATGGTCCTCCGTCGCCTTCACGTGCTTCGGGACCAGACGGCGGAAGACCAGCAGGCCCAGCGGCAGCACGGACATCCCGATCGCCGCGACCCATGACACGAACACGCCCGTGGTGGGGATCGCGGCGGCGAAGGCGACCAGCAGCACGAGCTTGACCGCCGAGAACACGGTGTTGCCGACGGGCACCCAGACCGCGCTGCGCAGCCCGGTCAGCACCCCGTCCTGAAGGGTCAGCAGCGACCAGGCCACGACGGCGAGAACGAAGCCGAGTCCATTGAGCGGACCGTGCAGGAAGCGGTACGAGGGCCCCCACACGTTCAGCGTGAGCAGGAACACCACGGCCGCGCACGCCACGACCACCGAACTACCCGCGTACGTACGGAAGACGAGCCGCCCCGTGGCCCGCCCCGCGACGGGGACGAAGCGGGCCAGGGCGCCCGTCAGCGTCACCGCGGTGAGCCCGGCGAGGAGCTTCATCGCGGCGATCGCGGCGGAGCCCTGCCCTACGGCGGCCTCGGAGTAGTAGCGGGCGGCGGCCAGCCAGAAGCCGAGGCCAAGGACGGCCGAGATACCGGTGTTGAGCATCAGGGCGTAGGCGTTGCGGAACAGCTGGTCGCCCCCCGCCCCCGAGCCGAGGCCGGGCAGCCGCAGCCGGCGGCCGGAGCGCGGCTGCGCCTGCCCGGCCTCGGACTTCGTGGTCTCGTCCTCGGGTGTCGTGGTGGTCGTCGTGTCAGACACGGGAACGGATGGCCTTCCGGACCTGTCGTGCTCTTCGGACCATGGTGTAGCCCCTGGTGAGGGCCCGGTCCCGGGCGAAGGTGCGGGCGACCGCACGGCCTTCCACCAGCCGCTCGAACTCCTCGACCCCGGTGGCGCGCCGCACGGTGACCCGCTGGAGCGCGTACGGGCCCTGGCGGCGCCGGGCGAGCCCGTTTCCCACGGCGAGCGACTGGGCGAACCCGGCCGCGCGCACCGCGACCCGCACCCGGCGGCTGGAGTAGCCGTACGGGTAGGCGAAGGAGACGGGCCGGGTGCCCAGTTCCTCGGCGATGAGCCGGTGGCAGTGGGTCAGTTCGAAGCGGAGCGAGCCGTCGTCGAGCTGGTCGAGCTGGGGATGGGTGTGGCTGTGGCCGCCGATCTCGAACCCCGCGGCGGCGAGCTCGCGCACCTGGTCCCAGCCGAGCATGGTGTCGAGGCCGCCGCCGTTGTCGTACGGGCCCCGGAGCCAGCCCGTGGAGACGAACAGGGTGGACGCGAAGCCGTGCTTGGCGAGGACCGGCAGGGCGTGGCGGTGCACACCCTCGTAGCCGTCGTCGAAGGTGATCAGTACGGGCCGGGCGGGCAGACTCCGGCCCGATCGCCAACTCGCCCCCAGATCAGCGGTGTTGACGGGGGTGAAGCCCCGGTCGCCGAGCAGCGCCATCTGTTCCGCGAACGCCTCCGGGGTCACCGAAAGGGCCCTCGTCGCGTCGTTGGGCGCGGTGGCGACCGAGTGGTACATCAGGATCGGTACGGCAGTGTCCGTCATCGCGAGCCGCCCTCGCCGCCCGGGATCACGGCCACCGGGAACGAGACGTCGCACCTACGGGCCCGGACGCGCCCGACAACGTACCCCCCGGCCGCCGCGGCCACCCCCGCGACGATGGCACCGGCCCGGCCCGCGCCCCCCGAGCGGCCGAGCAGCGCGTCCCGCAGCCCGCGCGCCACCCCGGCGGGCAGTACCCGGGTGGTGTACCGGCGCTCCGACTCCAGCGCCTTGGCGGCGCCGACGCTCCGGGCGACGAGGGCCTTCGACAGCCCCTCGGCGTATGCGCGCGTGTGAAAGTACCCGAAGCGCGTCCGCAGGTCGGGCACCCGGTGGTGGATCACCGCGCGGTCGTCCAGCAGCAGGATCGCGTCCGGTCTGGCGCGGCTGAGGCGGATGCACAGCTCCGTCTCCTCGCAGCCCAGTGGGCGTTTGTCGCCGTCGCGGCCGATGCCCGTGGCGAAGCCGCCGGCCGCGTCGAACGCCGTACGGCGGAACGAGGCGTTGCCGCCGAGGACGTTGCGGACCTCGGCGCGCCCGGTCGGCAGGCCCTTGTACGCGCAACCCACCACCCAGTCGAACTCCTCCGGGAACCAGACCGGGCGGCGGCCCGACGCCCAGACGGGCACCGTACGGCCGCCGACGGCCATGACCCGGGGGTCGGTGTACCCCTCGACGAAGAAGCGCAGCCAGTCGCGCTCGGCCACGGCGTCGTCGTCGAGGAAGGCGATGATCTCGCCGTACGAGGCGGCGATGCCCGTGTTGCGGCCCGCGGACAGACCGCGGGGGCCCGCGTTGGCGAGCACCCGTACCTCATCGACCTCCTTGTACTCCCCGGTCAAACGCTCCAGCAGGGCCTGGTTGTGGTCCACCACCAGGAGCGTCTCCAGGGCCGGCCGGGACTGTGCGCGCACCGAGGCGACCGCCGCGAGGATGTCCTCCCAGCGGTCCTCGGTGTACGCGCAGACGACGACCGAGACGGCCGGCTCGTTCAAGACGACTCTCCCTCACCGGCGGTGAGCATCGTCGCGCGTGAACGGCCCCGCAGCTCGCGCCGGTTGGAGCGCTCCTTGAGGATCACCTTCAGTACCCGGAGCCCGTCGCGCACGGCCCGCAGATTGCTCGCGCCGTGGATGCGCAGATACTCGTGGCTCGGGATCTCCTGGACCTTCAGGCCCGCCTTGACGACCCGGATGTTCATCAGGGTCTCCACCTCGAAACCGGTGCAGTCGAGGTCGATCTTGTCCAGGCAGTGCCGCCAGAACGCGTTGTAGCCGTAGCAGAGATCGGTGTAGCGGGCGCCGAACTTGCGGTTCACGGTGGTGCACAGCGCCCAGTTGCCGAGTTTGCGGATCAGGGTCATGTCGTCGGTGCCGCCGCCGTTGGCGAAGCGGGAGCCCTTGGCGAAGTCGGCGCCCGAGACCAGGGCGGAGACGTACGACACGATCTCGTGGCCGTTGGCCGAGCCGTCCGCGTCGACCATCACGATGATGTCGCCGGTGCACGCCTCGAACCCGGTGATCAGGGCGTCCCCCTTGCCCTTCCCCCGCTGCGGCACGACCTTGACGTTCGGCCACAGCCCACGGGCCACCTCGACGGTGTCGTCCGTGGAGTTGCCGTCGACCAGCACCACCTCGTGGATCCAGCCGGGCAGTGTCCTGAAGACGTACGGAAGATTCTCCGCCTCGTTCATGGCGGGGATCACGACGCTCACGGGCGGCGCGATCGCCAGATGGGTGGTGATCGGTCGGTACCTGCCGGCCGCGGACTGCTGATCATCCGGTTTGGCCGGGCGCAGAGCTGAGCTCATGAGTCTGGTCCCTCTCGTCCGGTGGACCGCCCGCCCCCGGGCGGTCCGGCTCTTCGTCCGGTTCGAAAGGGGGGTTTCTCACTCACGGCATGCGAATGCGATCTCCGTTCCGAGGTCGATTCCCGATCTTTCGCGCATGCCGGGTGAGCTGGTAAAGCTGGCCGACTATCAGAAGTCGGTAGTCGGTTGCGCGGCACGACTCGGTGAACGGAACACGGTCACCGAGCACGGCACCCCCCTGCCGCGCCCCGCGCCGGAACCATCGCGGTCCTCGAGCCCCTCCCTTGGTGCCGCGTGATGGTGGTCCGATGCGGGTGGATGTACGACGGTATTGATGATTGAGCCCGTATGGCAAGACCTACTACTAGACCTCACGTTTTTGTTGTTGTGTCCGTTATTCGCCGTCCCGAGCGGATTTTGCCCATCCGCTTAAGGAGTTTGTCCGCCGGTTCGAACAGTTCCGGTCGGCCCACCACCGCGTTGCGCAGCGCTCGCACCGGGGCCCGTCGAGCCCGGTGACCGAGCGCCACCGGATGGCGCCGGCCGACCCACCCCTCCGACACGGCGAGCTCGCGTGTCTTGAGGGAGTCCTTGTACTCCTTCTGGCCCCGGCCGAGGTCCAGATACGCGATGCCGTCGGCGGCGGCCGCCTCGGCCATGCGCAGGTGCAGGATCAGGCCCGGGGAGTACTTCGCGTACGCCGTGTCGTACGCGGGGAACCAGCACGCCAGCACCCGCTCGGTGCGCAGCCCGAAGTGGGCCGCGACCGGCTTGCCGTCGGCGTACAGCACCGACAGGATCCCGGCGAACGGCTCGGAGCGGGTGTGGAACAACTGCCGGGCGAGGCGGTTGATCCACGGGTGCGCGAAGCGGTCGCTGCGGCCGGTCCTGCGGTACTGCGCGGATTTCCACGCCATGAGGGCGCGCAGCGCCTGCGGGTCGCGCTCGTCGTGCACATAGCGCACGTCGGCGGCGTCCCGGCCGAGTCTGCGCTCCTTGGCGAGCGTGGTCCTGGTGAACTTGGGCGACCGCGCCCGCAGCTGCGTCAGATACACCTCGTAACCCTGGTCCACGTCCATGACCGGCGACGGGTACGTGCCGGCGGCGTGCGGCTCGAACGGGGTCTGGCCCTCCGTCAGGTGGTCGAACTCCCACACCGCGAGCCCGCAGGCCCGCAGCAGTTCCCTCGCGTCCCAGGTGAAGCCGGGCCGGTGCACCACGCCCTGGCAGTCCGAGACGCCGAGGCCCACGGCCCGGCCGACGCCGGCGGTGGTTCTCTGGTACGGGAAGAACGCGGCCGGCTCGCCGTCCTCCCGTACGACCGCGATCCGCACCCCGCGTCGGCAGCGGCCCACCGCGAGGGCGAACTCGGGCGACAGGAAGGGGTTCGCCAGTTCGGGCGAGCCGTTGAGATGGGCCTTCGACTGCAGGGCGGTCCAGGCCGCCCGGTCGGCGGCGTTCAGTTCGCCGGGGCGGTACACGGTGATGTCCACGTCTTCAGGTCCGTCTTCTCTCCGTACGGCCGCGCGGGCGCCGTACCAGAACCAGCAGGAGGACGAGCGAGCTGATCACGGTCACGGCCGCGATCCCGCCGGGCACCGACCACGTGTGCGTGGCCACCATGCCCTGCGCGACGAGGAGGTTCACCGCGACGGCGCCCGCGACGGACACCACGGCGCGGCCGAACGGCTCCAGCCCGCGCAGTGCGGCCCCGATGGCGGCTCCTGGCGCGGCGAGGAGGAAGAACAGGGTGAACGGGCCACGCAGAATGGACTCCGAGTCGGCGAACGCGAGCACCGCGCCGACCCCCGCGACGGCCACGGCCACGCCCGCCAGCAGTGGCCCGCCGCTGTTCGACAGAGCTGGCTTTACACCTAAGGTCCGCATTGGCGACTTTGCCCCCTGAAGCGCCGGATGCCGGGCTTCAATGTCGCCCAGCGGGGGAGGGGGAGTCAAGATGCGGACCGGCCTCGCACGCGTATCTGTAATGCGTGGGCAAAGGAGAGTTTCGCGGTAGACAAAAGTTCCCCGGAGGTAAAGAAAACCTCCGGGGAACTTCCGTTCAGATCACGCGAGTTGCCGATGCATCAATGCGTGGCCTCTGTATTGATGCGTTGGCCTCGGTATTAATGCGTGACCGCTGTTACTGGACGATCTGCAGCAGGCGGTTCGGGGAACCCGAGCCCGGGCTGGTGACCTTGCCCGAGACGGAGCCGTTCACCAGTGCCGTGGCGACCTGGGCCGGGGTGGCCGAGGTGTGGCCGGCGAGGTAGACGGCGGCCGCGCCCGCGACGTGCGGCGTGGCCATCGAGGTGCCCGAGATCGTGTTCGTCGCGGTGTCGCTGGTGTACCAGCCGGCCGTGATCGAGGACCCCGGGGCGAAGATGTCCAGGACCGAGCCGTAGTTCGAGTAGCTGGCCTTGGCGTCGGTGCTGGTGGTGGCGCCGACCGTGATCGCCTCGGTGACGCGCGCCGGGGAGTACGAGGAGGCGTTGGCGCTGCTGTTGCCGGCCGCGACCGCGTAGGTCACACCGCTGGCTATGGAGTTGCGGACCGCCGTGTCCAGGGTGCTGGAGGCGCTGCCGCCGAGCGAGAGGTTGGCGACCGACGGGCCGGAGTGGTTGTTGGTGACCCAGTCGATGCCCGCGATGACGCCGGCGGTGGTGCCGGAGCCCGCGTTGTCGAGCACCCGGACCGCCACGATCTTCGCCTTCTTGGCGATGCCGTAGGTCGAGCCCGCGATGGTCGTGGCCACATGGGTGCCGTGGCCGTTGCCGTCGGAGGCGGTGGTGTCGCCGTCGACCGCGTCGTAACCGTAGGAGGCGCGCCCGCTGATCTGGGAGTGCGTGATGCGGACGCCGGTGTCGATGACGTACGCGGTCACGCCGCTGCCCGCGGTGTCCGGGTAGGTGTAGGTGCCGGAGAGCGGCAGCGACGCCTGGTCGGTGCGGTCCAGGCCCCAGGGGGCGCTGGTCTGCGTGGCGTCCGCCTTGAACACCTGGTTCTGCTCGACGGAGGCGACCGCGGGGTCGGCGGCCAGTCTCTTCGCCTCGGCGGCCGAGAGGTTGGCCGCGTACCCGTTGAGCGCCGACTTGAAGGTCTTCTTGACCGTGCCGCCGTACTCGTTGATCAGGTCCTTGCCCTCGCTCGAGGCGGCCTTGAAGCCGGCGGCCTTCTTGAGCGTGACGATGTAGCTGCCCTTGATCGCGGTGGGGGAGCCGGCGGCGAGCACCTTGCCCTCGGCCGGGGCGGCCTGGGCGGGAGTTGCGGTGAGGCCACCCAACAGGGCGGCCGTCGCCATGGTGGTGACGGCGGCGACACGGATCTTCTTGCTACGCAGCTGTGCCATTACGAGGGAGTCCTCCTCATAGGCGGCGCGAACCCGGGTTCGGGCACGCGTCTGTGGGGGGGTGCGTGCGGAATCGCACTCACAACCAGGAGCGTGCGTTCCGCTCTCGGGTGGTTAAAGGTTGGTTGATCTACGGGCGTAGCTCAAGGGAGTTGAGGCCTTGTCATGTGTCTGTCATGCGCGCGAAATCGAACCAGAGTTGTACGCGATGGGTACGTTCCGTTAGGGACGAGAAAGTATTGACATGGACACTTCCGATCAACACGTGTAGTTGGTACGACGGTTGAGGCAGAGATCCTGCTAAAGGGAGGTTCCATGAGACGTTCCCGACTTGCGGTATACGTGACCTCGCTCCTCCTCGCCGCCGGCGCCGGCCTCACCGGTGCCACGACCGCCCAGGCGTCCCCGCAGGCCGCACCCACCGGCTACGCGGCCCTCGGCGACTCCTACTCCTCCGGTGTGGGCGCGGGCAGTTACATCTCCTCCAGCGGCGACTGCAAGCGCAGCACCAAGGCCTACCCGTACCTCTGGGCGGCCGCCAACTCACCCTCGACCTTCGACTTCACGGCTTGCTCGGGCGCCCGAACGGGTGATGTTCTGGCCAACCAGCTGGGCCCGCTCAGCAGTTCGACGGGCCTGGTCTCGATCAGCGTCGGCGGCAACGACGCGGGCTTCGCCGACGTCATGACCACCTGCGTGCTCCAGGGCGACAGCGCCTGCCTCGCCCGCATCGACACGGCCAAGGCGTACGTCGACTCGACCCTGCCCGGACAGCTCGACAAGGTCTACTCGGCGATCAGCGCGAAGGCACCGGCCGCCCATGTGGTGGTCCTCGGCTACCCCCGCTTCTACAAACTCGGCGGCACCTGCGCCGGCCTGTCCCAGACCAAGCGGTCCGCCATCAACAGCGCGGCCGACTACCTCAACACCGCCCTCGCCAAGCGCGCCGCCGACCACGGCTTCACCTTCGGCGACGTCCGCCCCACCTTCACCGGGCACGAACTGTGCTCGGGCAGCGCCTGGCTGCACAGCCTCAACCTGCTGAACATCGGCGAGTCGTACCACCCGACGGCCGCCGGCCAGTCGGGTGGCTATCTGCCGGTGCTCAGGAACGTGGCCTGACCGCCCCGTCGTAGGACCCGGCCCCGGCCCCGGCCCCGTCGTCGGAACCGCCGGAGCCGCCGGAGCCGCCGTCCGAGTCATCCGAGTCCGAGGGGGAGGTCCCGCCCGTGGTCGGGGCGTCCCCCTCACAGGTCACCGAGAACGGCACGGAGTTGGACGTCGTCTCGACCGGGCCGCGCACCTCGACGCTGATCTCGTCCTTGTACGTACCGGCCGAGGCGTACGTCGTGACGACGATCTGGTTCTGCTTGCTCTTCTCCCCGTCCGACGGGAACGACAGCGTCCTCCAGTCGGTGTCCGGGGCGTCCTTGCTCTTGGTCACCCAGCGGTAGTCGACCTCCACGGGCACCTGGCCCACGGTGAACGTCGCCGTGAAACGGGGCGCGCCGCTCTCGGGCAGGGGACAGGCGCCGGAGTAGTCGGTGTTCTCACCCGCGACCGAGACCTTCACGGACTGGGCGGGCGGCTTGCTGGTCGTCCCGCCGTCGTCGGGCGTGCCGGGCGGGGTGTCACCGCCGTCGCCGGTCGCGTCGTTGCCGCCGCCCTCCGTCTCCTCGTCACCCGTCCGGCCACCCACCGTGCTCTGGCCGTTGGTGGTGTCGTTCCCCGAACCGCCGTCCCCGCCGTCGTCACGGTTCACCAGCGCGTACGTCAGCCCGGCGACGGCGAACGCGATGGCGGCCACGCCCGCGATCAGGAAGACCAGGGCGCGGCGGTTGCGGTCCGGGGGAGGGGCGGTGGCGGACGGTCCCGGAGGGGGCGTGGGCGGTGGCCCGAACCCGCCTGTGCCGGGCCCCAGGTCCGGGCTGGGAACGGTGGACACCGTGGGGGTGTACGGAGCGGAGGCAACCGTGTCGGCGCGCGGGGTGCCACCCGCGCCGATGATCCGCAGGTCCTGCTCCGCCTGCGCGGCGCCGACGCGTTCGGCCGGATCCTTGCGCAGCAGCCCCTCGATCACCGGGGCCAGCGGGCCCGCCCGGCGCGGCGGCGGCAACTCCTCGTCGACGACCGCCCGCAGGGTGCTCAGCGGCGTGTTCTGCCGGAACGGGGAGTTGCCCTCGACCGCCGCGTACAGCAGCACGCCGAGCGACCACAGGTCCGACTCCGGGCCCGGCGTACGCCCCAGCGCCCGCTCCGGGGCGAGGAACTCGGGCGAGCCGATGACCTCGCCGGTCATGGTCAGCGCCGAGCTGCCCTCCACCGTGGCGATACCGAAGTCGGTGAGGACCACACGGCCGTCGTTGGAGATGAGCACGTTGGCCGGCTTCACATCGCGGTGCAGGACCCCGGCCTCGTGCGCGGCGCGCAGCGCGGCCAGCACCTCGGCGCCGATGTGTGCCGCGTGCTGCGGGGACAGCGGGCCCTCGGAGTCCAGCAGATCGGCCAGCGACAGCCCGCGGACCAGCTCCATCACGACCCAGGGGCGGCCCTCCTCCATCGCCACGTCGTACACCGTGACGACGTTGCGGTTGGTGACCCGGGCCGCCGCCCAGGCCTCCCGCTCCAGGCGCGCGTACAGCCGCTCGATCTCGGACGCCGGCAGCCCGGCAGGGGCGCGCACCTCCTTGACGGCGACCTCGCGGTGCAGGACCTCGTCGCGGGCCCGCCACACCGTGCCCATCCCGCCCTCGCCGAGCGGGGTGAGCAGCCGGTAGCGGTCCGCGATCAGACGTTCACGGCCCGGTTCTTCGGACACGGGGGTCCCCCATCATTCGCATCCGCGTGAAATCTCCACTCCGAGCGATTTCTCCACAAAAGTAGCTCAGCCGAGTGCGGATACCGCACCCCTGAGCACCAAACCAGCCCCCAGGGCGACGACCACCAGCGCCGAGGCCAGCGGCATGGTCCTGCGCACCAGCGCCGCGGTCGGCCCGCCGAGCCGGCCCTCGCCCTTGTCCATCATCCGCGTGGCCCAGCCGCCCGCCTTCACCACGGCGTACCCGGCCGCCGTCAGGGTGAGCGCCAGCCCGATGCCGTACGCCAACACGAGCAGCAGCCCGAACCACGCCTTGCCGAGCGCCGCCGCGCCGACCAGCACGACCACCGCCGAGGGGCTCGGCACCATGCCGCCCGCGAACCCGAGCAGGATCGTGCCCCGCAGGGTGGGCGCGGTGGGGTGGGTGTGGGTGAAGCCGCCGTGGGTGTGGGTGACACCGCCACCGAAGAGAGAGCGCTTCTCGGTGTGGCTGTGGCTGTGGCCCTGGTCGTGCACGTGGTCATGGTCATGGCCGTGATCGTGATCGTGATCGTGTGTGTGGGCCTTGGTGGGGGCGTGCTCGTGAGTGTGAGCCTCGGCCGACGTGTGCGTGTGCGTCTGGGTGTGGGCGAGGACGAGTTCCTTGGCGGGCTCAGGCCTGTGGTCGTGCGTGTGGGAGTGCGCGCCCTCATGACCGTGGTCGTGGTCGTGGCTGTGGGAGTGCCCGTGCCCGTGCCCGTGACTGTGCCCGTGACTGTGGTCGTGGTCGTGATCGTGACTGTGACCATGTGCGTGGTCGCGCCCGTGCTCGTGTCCGTGCCCGTGTCCCTGCCCCTGACTCTGCATCAGCGCGAGCTTGCGGTTCTGCCAGGCGCGTCGGGTGAGCGTCACGCCCGCCGCCAGTACGAAGAGTCCGCTCGCGATGCCCAGCCAGGTGATCACGGACGGCGCGGCGGCCGAACCGGCGAGGACGAGCAGGCCGAGTGCGACGACGCCCAGGGTGTGCGTGACCGTCACGGAGGCGGCCATGGGCAGTACGTCGCGCATCCGGGCCCGGTCGCGGGCGGCGGCCGTGGCGGCCATCAGGGTCTTGCCGTGGCCCGGGCCGAGGGCGTGCATCGCGCCGAGGAACATGGCGATCACGAAGGCCAGGGCGCCGAAGCCGAGCGTGAGGTCGTGGCTGGAGACCAGGTCGTCGAGGGCCTGGGTCCAGCGGTCCGCGCCGCGCGGGAGGATGGAGGAGGCGGGCGCGTCCCGCTCGTCGTCGGAGGCCAGCGCGGGCCCGCCGGGCCGCACCTGGAGGGACGCCGCCGCCGTGTCCTTCGGCGACTGCAACAGATCGGCGGGGTAGACGGTGAGTTGCCTGGACACCGACTCCTCGGGCACGTCCGACCCGGTCAGCGTCATCCGGTCGCCCCGGGCGGTGACCTCGCGCCAGCCGGGGCCGGAGTCCACGGCCGCGTGGAAGCGTACGTCAGAGGCCCGGTCCGGCAGCGGAGCCGTCAGCCGGCACTCCACGCGCAGGGTCTTCAGCCCCGCCTGCCCCGGCCGCTGCTCGGCCGAGCTCGACCCGACCTTCAGCGCGACGGCGTTCCCGTCGACGGTGACCTCACTGCGCTCGGCGGCCGTCGCGCACCGCTCCTCGGCCCAGCTCTCCATGCCCTGCCGCTTGATCGCGGGCTTGGCCTGGGTCGCCGGAATCTCCGCGAGGTCCTCCACATGGAAGACCTTCAGCTTCCCAGGGGCGGCCACCAGCCCGTCGTACCGGTTGACGGTGAAGTTGCCGAGAGGGTGCGCGCTCGCGGCCCCGGCGGGGAGGAGCAGCAGGGCGAGGACGGCCAGCAGGACCGTCGTGGCGGAGGCGAGAACGCGTCGGCGGGACATCACTTGTCGGCCTCCGCAGCCTTGAGAGCCTTCAGGGTCCTGCGGGCTTCCTTGGCGCCGAGCGGCGAGAAGCCGGGGTTGAGGTCGAGGGCGGCCGTCAGCCGGGCGCGCGCCTCCTTCTTGTCGCCGGCCGCGTACTCGATCATGCCGCGGTGGTAGAGGAAGGTCGCGTCCTGGTAGCCGGTGGCCGTGGCCCGGCGGGCGTACGGCAGGGCCTCCTCGTCCTTGCCGTTGACGTGCAGTGCCCAGGCGAGGGCGTCGGCCGTGTGGACCGTCTCCCGGCGCTGCCACTCGGCGCGGGCCGCGCGCAGGGCGGCCTTCTTGTCGCCGTGGTCGGCGGCGGCGAGCGCGGTGTCGAGGTCGGCGTTGACGCCGTTGGCGCGGGCGATCGAGGTCCACGCGTTCACGAGGGCGTACTGATCGCGCGCCTCGGTCGTCCGGCCCTCGGCCTCGTACAGCTCGCCGAGCACGACGAGCGGTCCCGGCAGCGGATAGCCGGACACGACCTGTTCGAGCCCGGTGACCGCGTCCTCGGTGTCCCCGCTCGCGGCCTGGGCGCGGGCCCGGCCCTCCAGGGCGGGGAGGTAGGTGTCGTCGGCGGCGAGGGCGCGCGCGTAGTAGTCGAGGGAGGTCTTGTAGTCGCCCTGCTTCCAGGCGAGCTGGCCGAGCTGGGTGGCGACGTACGCCATGTCACCGGGCGCCGTGGAGGTGGCGAGGGCCTGCTTGAGCACCCGCCGGGCGGTCTTCACATCGCCGCGCAGCTCGTGGACGTACGCGTACCGGGTGAAGACGGGGACGCCGGGCTGCCGTGAGTCGGCGAGCTTCGCGGCCTTCAACGCCTCGTCGTAGCGGCCGAGTTCGACCAGGGCGTCGATACGGGTGGACAGCGCGCGCTCGCTGTACGGGTTCACCTTCAGCGCCCGGTCCGCGTCCTTGAGCGCCTTCTCGAACTGGTGCCGGGCGGCGGCGAGCGCGGCCCGCGCGGCGAGCGCCTGGTCGTTGTCCGGGCGCAGCTCCAGCGAGCGTTCGACGGCCTTCTCGGCCTGGGGGTAGCGGGAGGGGTCGCCCTTGGTGCGGGCCTGCTCGACATAGGCGAGCCCGAGCGTGGACCAGGAGCCGAAGTCCCGCGGCTGCTGCTTGAGATGGGCCTGCAGCGCGCGCACCGTCGAGTCGAGATCACCACGCGCGAGCTGCGCCGCCGAGATCCCGCCCGAGGAGGAGAGACTCACCCCCGGACCGTCGTCCCGCCCCCCGAGAGCGATGGCGCCCCCGGTGAACGCGACGGCCAGCGCGGCCGCACAGGCGACGAAGCTCAGCACCCGGCGCCGGGCGGGTTCGGGGCGGGTGGCGCCGGTGCCCCGGGGGCCGGGAACACGAGCCGCCGTCGACGTCCTGTCTCGGCTGGTGGCCGCCGCCGACGACGCGGAGCCACCCGGCTCACCCGCGCCGACCGCCTCTGCCGTCGGGGTGGTCCCCGGCTGGTCCGCGCTGGTGTCCCCGCCCGCCAGGGCGTCGCCCGGCCGGTCTTCGGCGGTGGCCTTCCCCGGTCGGCCGTCGTCGGCCGCCTCGGTCACCTCGATGACCTCGGCTCCCTCGGCGACAGCCGACTCACTCGGTTCCTGGGCCGGAGCGGGCGTGTCCGGGTCCGTGTCCTTCTCCGGCGCGCTCTCGTTCGTACGCGGGGACATGCCCACTCCTCAACATCCTTGCCGAGCACAGTCGTTGCGGTAAGTCGGTGGATCGGTGGGGCGCGGCCCGCGCCGTGGGGGATGGGTACGAGCGGGCCGCGCCGGTCTGTGGACCGGGCCCCTGGGGAGCGGGCCCGGCCGGGGTGGACTAGTAGTACGCCCGGTCGTTCCGGCGACGCCACCACAGCAGACCGGCGCCGATGAGCAGCACGCCGCCCGCGCCCGCGCCCGCCGAGGCCGCGATCAGCGTGGTGTCGTCGGAGCCGCTGCCCGTCTCCACGCCGCTGCCGAGCGCGCTACGGACGCTGTTCGTGGTGTTGCCCTTGACGGTCTTGCCCCGGGAACCGGCCGTCGGCAGACCGACGTACGGGAAGGAGTGGCCGAACTTCTTGTCGTTCTTGTTGACCGCGTCACCCAGGTCGTTCTTCGTGCCGAGCAGCTCGCCCTCGACGACCTGCAGCGAGATGTCGATCACGTCGTCGGTGAGCCGGCGCCCGTTCGGGAAGCCCGCGTTGTCACCGTCGAGCACACCGAGCCGCTTCGGCTTGGCGGACGGCTTGATCGAGGTGTTGAGGCGCAGCTCCTCCGACGCCCGCACCTTCGGCGGCTGGTTGAGGCCCTTGACGCCCTTCAGGAACACGTCGACGAGGTCGTTGCGCGGCTCGGCGGGCGCCTTGATCTTGTAGATCGCCTCGATGAGCTTCGGCAGCTCCGGCTCGGTGACGTTGTCCAGGAACTGTCCGTCGTTCCAGGGCTGCGACGCGTTGAACGTGTCCTTGTCCTCGATCGGGTTGACCACCTCGTTGACCAGCGGCATACCGAGCCGTGAGACCTGGTGGAACTGCCCGTTGGCGCCCCGGCGCTGCGTCGTGGACCAGATGCCGACGATCGGCTGGTCCTTCGACTCGGTGATCATGTCGCTCGGCAGCTGCAGGGCGATCGAGTTGACGTTGTAGCCCTTCAGCGTGTCCCGCCCGACCTCGGAGAGGTCACCGCCGTACAGCAGATCGAAGACGCGCAGGTCCAGGAAGAACGGGTCGTCGGCCTGGCCGGCGAACGTCTCCGCGCCGCCCGCCGTCTTGTAGATGGCCTGGTCCCGCAGCTTCTTGTAGTTCGGCATCGACGCCTTGCCGACGTTCGACGGCGCCACCGGCACGTCGTCCGCGAGCTTCGTCTTCGAGACGATCCGCTGGTTCCGCAGCTTGAGGACCTCGAGGTCGTACGTCTGCGTGATGTTCAGGTCCTGGTCGTCGAGACTCTCGACCACGCCCGTGTTGTAGAGGAACGTCTTCTTGTTCTTGGTGTCCGTGTCGAAGGTGTAGCGGAAGACCAACTCACCCTGTGCGTCACCGTTGTTGTCGATGTGGATGTCGTACTGCGCGTCCTCGGCGAACGGGAAGAAGTTCGGTCCGCCCGCGGGCTCCTCGAACGGGATCCAGTTCGCCACGATGGTCGTGGTGTCCGGCTTGTCCGGGCTGACGAACGCGTACACGTCGGTGTTGTCGTACTGGGGGGTCCCCGAGATCAGCGGGGCCTCCCGGTGGCTGGAGGCGGAGGCCGCCCCCGGTTCCAGCACGGTCACGCCGGCGGCTGCGAGCCCTCCGGCGGCCAGCGAACCACAGATGAGGGCCGCGATGCTCCTGCGCCCCGCGCCGCTCCTGGAAGTAGGTGTCATGCCGTCCGTCCTCTGTCCCAACTTGCCTGACGAACGCCATTCGGAGCGGTCGGCAGGGTGGATTGGTCGAATCCCAAACGTTCTTACGGAGCGTTTGAATGGTTGTCTCAGTGGAGAGCGGGATTCGTTGATCGAGTTCTGATCCGACGACGGACGGCCCGCGTTTTGGGCAGGCTCATCCGTAACCCCATCCGGAGGTGGGTTGGTTGCGAATGCCTTACGCGCGGGGATGGCCGTGCTCGGCCGGAGGCGAGGGGGAGCGAGTGGAGGCGGACAAGCTTCTGGTCCAGGTGGCCGGAGGTGACCAGAGGGCGTTCGAGGAGCTGTACGGACTGGTGTCCGGCCCGGTGTTCGGGCTGGTGCGCCGGGTCGTACGGGATCCCGCGCAGTCGGAGGAGGTGGCTCAGGAGGTGCTGCTCGAACTCTGGCGTTCCGCGGGCCGGTTCGACCCCGGCCGCGGCAGCGCCCTGTCCTGGATCCTCACCCTCGCCCACCGCCGCGCGGTCGACCGGGTGCGCAGCGCCCGCGCCGCCACCGAGCGCGAGCAGCGCGAGGGCTACAAGGCCCACCACCCCGCCTTCGACCAGGTCGCCGAGGAGGTCGAGGCCGGCCTCGAACGCCAGTGGGTGCGCCACTGCCTGGAGAAGCTCACCAACCTCCAGCGCGAGTCCGTCACCCTCGCCTACTACGACGGCTACACCTACCGAGAAGTGGCCGAGCGGCTCTCGCTGCCGCTCGGCACGGTCAAGACCCGCATGCGCGACGGACTCACACGGCTGCGCGAATGCCTGGGAGGAGTCGCATGAGCGCGCAGTTCGGCCCCACGGAACGCAGGGCCGCGATCGGCCTCGTGACACATGAGGCGCGTCAGGGCGGTGGTGCCGCATGAGTCTGTTCCGTCGCGAGGACCTCCACTCCCTCGCCGCCCCCTACGCCCTCGACGCCCTGGAGCCCGACGAGCGGCGCCGCTTCGAGAAGCACCTGGAGCGCTGCGACCGCTGTCCCGCCGAGGTGCGCGCCCTGTCCGAGGACGCCGTCCGCCTCGCCTGGTCGACGGCGGCCCCCGCGCCGGCCGCGATGCGCGACCGGGTCTTCGCCGCCGTACGCAACACACCCCAGGAGAGCCAGTCCTGGGGTGCGCGGCAGGCGCGGCCGCAGCATCTGCCGCGGCATGTGTGGGGCACCGAGCCGCCGCCGAAGGCGCGCGCCCGTGCGCCCCGGTTGCGTCCTTTGTTCGCGCCGCTGGCCACCGCGACGGCCGCGGCCGCGCTCGTCGTCGCCTCGCTCTTCGCCGTGCAGGCCGACCGAACCCAGGACCAGCTGGACGCCGAGCGTGCCCAGGCACGTGAGATCGCCCACGTTCTCACCGCGCCGGACGCCCGCACCACCAGTGAACGGGACGCTCGGGGCAATGGAATCGGAGTGATCGCTTCCGCAAAGGAGGGGAGTGCGATCGTGACCCTCAGCGGATTCGAGGACCTCCCGGGCGACCAGGTGCATCAGCTCTGGCTCATGCGCCCCAACGTGCAACCGCGCTCCCTCGGTCTCTTCGACGGCGACACGCCCTTGGTCACCAGCGGGATGAAAGCCGACGCGACGTCACTCGCCGTGACCGTCGAGCCCGACGGAGGATCACAACAACCCACCAGCCAGCCAGTTGTCCAACTCGCCCTGGAATCGGTTGGATTCGGAGAGTAGTCAACAACCTCGTTACAGGGAAGGGGAATACCAACGGCGGGATACACGAGTGCTCGGGCGGGGCGATATGGTTACGCTGCCCGGGCCGGGTGGACTCGTACGGGTGGGGAGTGACATGGAACAGATAACAGTGCGCAGGGCGCGAGTCCCTGCGATCACCTGCGGGAGCAGCGCGACCAGTTCGCGCCTCGACCGCCATCTCTCGGTGCTGAGCGGCCCCGCCGTGCCACAGCGTGAGACGGCCGAGGCGACCTCCCTGATGCGCGAGATAACGTCACGTTCCCCGCAGGAGCGTCGCGACAGCAAGGACACGCGCGTCGGCCGGGTCTCGCTGTTCGCGCCCCTGAAGCGGCTGCGCCGCTCGCTGTTCGGCAGCCGCTAGCACCAAGGTCCTTTTGTAGGAGGCCCGCGCTCAGGCGACCACGCCTTCCCGGCGCAACGCTGCGATCTCGTCGTCCGTCATCCCCACGGCACGCAGCAGCGATCCGGTGTGCTCCCCGAGCGCGGGCACGGCCCCCATCCGCGCCTCGTCCCCGCCCGGCAGCGTGATCGGCGGCAGCAACGCCCTGAGCGGCCCCACCGGTGACCCCACTTCCCGCCATCGGTCCCGGGCTGCCAGCTGCGGATGCTCCGCCACCTCCCGTACGTCCCTGAGGCGTGCGCAGGCGATCCCGGCCGCCTCCAGCCGCGCCACCGCCTCGTCGGCGTCCAGCAGGCCCAGCGCCCGCGCGACCAGCTCGTCCGTACGTTCCCGGTGCTCGACCCGGGCCGGATTCGTCGCGAACGCCGGATCGTCCGCCAACTCCGGCCGTCCCAGTACCTGTTGGGCGAGCCGTCGCCACTCCCGGTCGTTCTGCACCGACAACAGCACCCGCCCGCCGTCCGCCGTCGGATAGGCGTCGTACGGCGCGATCACGGCGTGCGCGAGCCCGGTCCGCACCGGAGGCGTCCCGTCGTGCATCGCGTGGTGCAGCGGATGTCCCATCCACTCCGCCAGCGCGTCCAGCATCGACACCTCCACCGGCCCGCCCCGCCCGGTCGTGCCCCGGCGTACGAGCGCCGCGAGCACCCCTGAGAACGCGTACATCCCGGCGGCGATGTCCGCCGCCGGGATCCCGGCCTTCACCGGCTGCTCCGGCGTCCCCGTCACCGACACCAGCCCCGCCTCGCACTGCACGAGCATGTCGTACGCCCGCTTGCCCGCGTACGGCCCCGACGCCCCGTACCCCGAGATGTCCACCGCGACCAGCCGGGGGTGCGCGGCGCACAGCGTGGCGGCGTCCAGGCCGAGCCGGGCCGCCGCGCCGTGCGCGAGGTTCTGCACGAACACGTCCGCGTCCGCCACCAGCCGCCGTACGACCTCAAGGCCCCGCGGGTCCTTGAGGTCCACCGCCAGGGACTCCTTGCCCCGGTTGCACCACACGAAGTGCGAGGCCAGGCCCTGGGCGGCCGTGTCGTAGCCGCGGGCGAAGTCACCGCCGTCCACCCGCTCGACCTTGACGACGCGGGCACCGAGGTCGGCGAGCTGCCGGGTGGCGAAGGGCGCGGCGACGGCCTGCTCGACGGCCACGACGGTGATGCCCTCCAGGGGCAGCGGGAGACGGTCCATGGGGTGGATCATGTCCCGTGGGTGCCGGAACTGTCAGCAGGCCCGCGTCACCGGTCGGTGCGCGCGTACCTGCGGACGGCGAGCGTGCCGCACACGCCGATCAGCACCGCGCACCACGCGAGCGACCCGGCGACCGGGTGCGCCACCGGCCAGGCGGCCCCCTCCGGGACGGGCGCGTTGCCGAAGAGGTCCCGTACGGCCGTGGTGACCGCGCTGATCGGGTTCCACTCGGCGACCGTGCGCAGCCAGCCGGGCATGCCGTCGACCGGGATGTACGCGTTGGACAGCAGCGGCAGCATGAACGTCGCGCCGCCCAGCTGACCGGCCGCCTCCTCGCTCCGCGAGGCGAGGCCCAGCAGGATGCCGACCCAGGTGGCGGCGAGACGGAAGAGCAGCAGCAGGCCGAAGGCAGCCACCGCCGCGAGCCACCCGCCCTCCGCCCGCCAGCCCATCGCGAGCCCCACCAGCAGCAGCGGGACCAGCCCGACCGCCGTCACCAGCAGGTCGGCCGCCGCCTGGCCGACCGGGACCGCGGACCGGCTCATGGGCAGGGTGCGGAAGCGGTCCATCACCCCGCGGTGGGAGTCCTGGGCGGCGGTGAACATCCCGGTCATGACGCCGTTCGCGACGGTCGCCACCAGCATCCCGGGCACCAGGAACGCGCGGTACTCCTCGCCCGGCATGGCGAGGGCGCTGCCGAAGACGTACCCGAAGAACAGCAGGAACACGATCGGCATCGTCTGCGTCATGACCGTGATCGCGGGCGCGTGCCGGACCTTCCGCAGGTGGCGGCCCAGGACCGCCGTGCCGTCGTGGATCACCGCGCTCATGCGGCGACCTCCTCTCGTGGGATGAGGCGCAGGAACACCTCGTCGAGGGTGGGTGGGCGCAGGCCGACGTCGACGACCGGCACCCGGCCCGCGTCGAGTTCGCGGACGACGTGGGGGAGCGTGAGGTCCGGGTCGAGGACGACGGCCCCCGCGGTGCGTCGTTCGTGGTCGAGCACCGGCTGTGCGCCGGTCAGCTGGTCGAGGACCACGGCGGCCGCGTGCAGCGCCGGTGTGCCGCCGTCCTCGGCGACGACCACCTCGGCGTACCGCCCGATCTGCGCCTTGAGCTCGGCCGGCGTGCCCTGGTGCGCGGCCCGGCCCTCGTCGATCAGCACGACACGGTCGGCCAGCCGGTCGGCCTCCTCCAGATACTGCGTGGTCAGCAGCACGGTCGTGCCCTCGCCCACCAACTCCCGTACGGCGTTCCAGATCTCGTTCCTGCTGTGCGGGTCGAGCCCGGTCGTCGGCTCGTCCAGGAAGAGCACCGCGGGCCGGGTGACCAGGCTCGCGGCGAGGTCCAGCCGGCGGCGCATCCCGCCGGAGTAGGTGCGCGCGGGCCGGTCGGCGGCGTCGGCCAGGCCGAATCGTTCCAACAGTTCGTCGGCGCGGGCCCGGGGCGCCCGCAGCAGCCGTGCGAACAGACGCAGGTTCTCGGCGCCGGTGAGGTCGCCGTCCACCGAGGCGTACTGCCCGGTCACCGCGATCCGGCGGCGGACCTTCGCCGCCTCGCGCACCACGTCGTACCCGGCGACCCGGGCCGTCCCCGCGTCCGGCCGCAGCAGCGTGGTCAGCACCCGGACGGCGGTCGTCTTCCCCGCGCCGTTCGGCCCGAGCAGCCCGCAGACCGTGCCCTCCTCGACCGCGAGGTCCAGCCCGCGCAGTGCCCGCACCTCGCGAAAGCGCCGCTCCAGCCCCTTACTAAGTACAGCGTACGTAGAAGTCATACGGCCACGGTACCCCACTACGTACGGTGTACGTAACTACGATGGTGGGGAGGTGATGATCAATGGCGGGCCGAGCGGCCGAACCCGAGGTGATCTGGGCGCGCCCCGAGCGCACGGGCCGTGGCCCGAAACCCGCGTACAGCCGTGCGGACATCGCGGCGGCGGCGGTGCGCATCGCCGACGCGGACGGGCTGGACGCGGTGTCGATGCGGCGGGTGGCGGCCGAGATCGGCTGCGGCACGATGTCGCTCTACAACTACGTGCCGCGCAAGGAGGACCTGTACGAGCTGATGGTCGACCTGATCAGCGGCGAGTACGACCTGTCCGGTGAGCCCAGCGGTGACTGGCGCGCGGACATGACGGACCTGGCCCGCCAGGCCCTCGGCATCATGCGCCGCCACCCCTGGGTGGTCCGGGTGATGTCGACCGTCTACAGCGTCAGCCCGAACGCCCTGCGCGTTCTCGATCGGGTCCTGGGCTCTCTGGAGGGCCTCGACGTGCCGCCCGGCACGAAGCTGGAGCTGTTCGGGATGATCAACGGGTCGGTCATGACGTACGTCGCCAACGAGCAGGCGATCGCCGAGCGGACGCGGTCGGTGCCGTGGTCGGCGGAGCGGGAGGAGGCGGTGCGCGGCGCCTACATGATGAGCAGGGTCATGACGGGGGAGTATCCGCACCTGGCGGCGCTGTTCGCGCAGGGGGTGGCTCCGCCGGACGATCCGGAGGCGGCGTTCGATCGGATGCTGACGAGGTTGCTGGACTCCTTCGAGCCCCAGGGCTAGATCAAGCCCAACTGGCCTTCTGGACCTTCCTCGTGGTGGTCCAGGACCGAGGCCGGCTTCCTTGCTCCATCCGGTACCGGGAGCACTCCCGCCTCCCGCAGCTCCGCCGCCGTGATCGGTGATGTCACCGTCAACTCGTCCTGCTGCCGGCCGGCTTCGGCGATCAACGCCAGGATCGTGATCAGCTCCAGCAGCTCCGACGTCCACGACTGCGGCCAGGTCGCCGGGCGGATCGCCGACAGTGTGCCCGGCTCGGGTTCCGCCGCGCGCCTCGTGAACCACTCCTCCAGGACGCGGACCCCGTTCACCTCGAAGTCCCAGGCCTGCGGCGGCACCGGGGAGACACGGCCCTCGTCGAGGTGGAGGGTCTCCTCGTCGCGGTCGTAGTGGAGGGTGTGGGGGCGTGGCGGGAGGGGGGCCCGGACGTAGGGGCGGCGGCCTCCCGGGAGCTTGGGGCGGTCGCCGTTGCGGCGCATCAGCCACAGGAGGCGGTGCCCCGACCCGGTGCCCCGGGACCAGAGTTCGGGGTCCTCGGTGAGGGGGACGGTGAGGTCGGGGCGGACGGCCGTGAGCGTCCAGGCCAGTACGTCCAGGGGCGACACGGGGTGGCCGAGCCGGGAGCCCAGGTGTTCCAGCAGGCCCGGTGCCAGGTTCGGTTCCTCGCCGCCCGGACGCCGGTACAGCGGGCGGATGCGGCCGGGGCGGACCAGCGGGAGCAGGGAGGTGGCGATCAGCAGCGGGCCGGGGCCGCCGCCCGTCTCGGTCACGAAGACCTGCTGCCCGTCCGCCACCCGCCACAGCTCGGGCCGGGCCGCGTCGATCAGACGGTGGTCGGGGATGAGCCACTGTTCGTCATAGGGGGCGGCGAGGACCCGTACGGGGTCGGGGCAGGGGCCGCCGGCGCGGGCGAGCTTCTCCGTGCCGCCCGTCCGGCCCGGCAGCTGTCCGACCGCCGAGCGCAGGGTGCGGGAGCGCGTCGGCTCGAACAGGGCCTCCCGGTCCGGGCCCTCGGCCTTCAGCAAGGTGTCCCAGCGGGCCTTCAGGGAGGCCGCGTCGGGTGCCGTCGGCCACCCCCGGCCCAGCCGGGGCGGTGCGACGGACCACGGCATGAGGTCCGCGAGCGGCGGAGCGTCGTCGTGCGTCACGCTGGGCATCGTAGTCAGTCGGCCTCGAGGGTGACCGTGAAGGAGAAGCGGTCGCCGCGGTAGTGGATGACCGCCACGTCCAGGACACGGCCGCTGTCGTCGTACGTCACGCCCGTGTAGTGCAGGATCGGGCTGAGCAGGGGCACCCGCAGCAGCCGGGCCGTCTCCGGGTCCGCGAGGCGGGCCTCCACGGTGTCGGTGATCCGGCTGATGCGCACGCCCACCACATCGCGCAGCACCTTCGTCATCGGCCAGCGGACCAGGTCCTCGCGGTCGATGCGTTCGGCCAGTTCGGGGCGGACGTAGTTGCGGGCGTGGTTGGTGGGCTCGCCGGTCTTCTCGTCGCCGCGCAGCCGGTGGTACGTCGCCACCTCCGTCAAGTCCGGGAAGTAGTCGGAGAGTTCACTCGACAGGGGGGCCCTGCCCTGGTCCAGCAGCTCGGTCGTCATACCGGACTGCTGGGCCACGATCGCGTCGACCGAGCCCAGCAGCCGCACCGGCGCGCCCCGCCGCGCGCTCGGCTCGATGAACGTGCCGCGGCGGCGGTGCCGGGTGATCAGCCCCTCGTCCTCCAACTCCTTCAGCGCCTGCCGCATGGTCAGCACACTCACCCCGTAGTGCCCGGCGAGCTGCTCCTCGGTGGGCAGCCGCAGCGGGTCCTGGGGCGAGCGGCCCAGTATCGAGGCGCGCAGGGACTGCGAGACCTGATACCAGAGCGGCAGTTTGCGGTTCAGGACGATCGAGTCCGGAGCGAAGGAGGTCACGACGGTATCCGTACCCGGCGGGACGCTCTCAGTGCAACGGGTGGCCGAAGTGACGGCTGAGGCCCGACCACACGTCGTCGTACCCCTGCTGCCGGTGTTCCGCCCGGGCCGCCTGTCCGGTGGTGAGGAGCGGCCAGCGTGTCTCGAACATGAACGCGAGGCCGTCGTCCACCTTCTGGGGCTTCAGCTCGGCCGCGCTCGCCTTGTCGAAGGTCTCCCGGTCCGGGCCGTGCGCCGACATCATGTTGTGCAGCGAGCCGCCGCCCGGCACGAAGCCCCCTTTTCCGGCCGTCTTCGCGTCGTACGCGCCCTCGATCAGGCCCATGTACTCGCTCATCACGTTCCGGTGGAAGTACGGCGGCCGGAACGTGTCCTCGCCCACCAGCCAGCGCGGCGCGAAGAGCACGAAGTCCACGCCGGCGAGCCCCGGGGTGTCGCTCGGCGAGGTCAGCACCGTGAAGATCGACGGGTCCGGGTGGTCGTAGGAGATCGTGCCGATGACGTTGAAACGGCGCAGGTCGTAGACGTACGGCGGGTGGTTGCCGTGCCAGGCGACCACGTCGAGCGGTGAGTGGTCGTACGTGGCCGTCCAGAGGTTGCCGCAGAACTTGTTCACCACCTCCACCGGGCCCTCGACGTCCTCGTACGCGGCGACCGGTGCCCGGAAGTCGCGGGCGTTCGCGAGGCCGTTGGCGCCGATCGGGCCGAGGTCGGGGAGGCGGAAGGGGGCGCCGTAGTTCTCGCAGACGTAGCCGCGGGCCGAGGAGTCCAGGAGGTCGACGCGGAAGCGGACGCCACGGGGGATCAGGGCGATCTCGCCGGGCCGCGCGTGCAGCAGGCCGAACTCCGTGCGCAGGAGGAGGCCGCCGCGTTCCGGAACGATCAGCAGTTCGCCGTCCGCGTCGCTGAAGACGCGGTCCATGGAGGTGTTGGCGTGGTAGAGGTGCACGGCCATGCCGCTGCGCTGGGCCGCGTCGCCGTTGCCGCCGAGGGTCCACAGGCCGCCCACGAAGTCCGTGCCCTCGGGGGGCGCCGGGAGCGGGTTCCAGCGCAGGCGGTTGGGGTCGGGGACCGTCTCCGTGAAGGGGGCCGTGCGCAGGCTGCCGTTGTCCGCGCGCACGAAGGCGGGGTGGGCGGCCGAGGGGCGGATCCGGTACAGCCACGAGCGGAGGTTGTGCGACCTCGGCTCGGTGAACGCCGAGCCGCTGAGCTGCTCCGCGTACAGGCCGAGCGGGGCGCGCTGGGGCGAGTTGCGGCCGTGCGGCAGAGCGCCCGGGAGCGCCTCCGAGGCGTGCTCGTTGCCGAAACCGGAGAGGTACTCCAGCCCTTCGGCGGTCTTCCTCGCGTCCCCGCTCATGATTGCTCCCTCGTCCCAGCCGATTCCTATGCTTCACCGTAGGATTCAGGTGGGCCGGCCCGCAAGAGCAGTGGTTGAGAACTGGACGACTGGGGTGGGGGTGAGGGGTGGGGGAGGGCGGGGACGAGAACCCGATCCGGAGGGGATTCGTCTGTCGGCGGGGTGCTCTACTCTCGCCGACAGGCCGTGGACGTGCGACGGTCCGCCGTACGCGCCCGCTGAGGGGGAGCGGCGGCACCGGCCGTACCGAATACGGAAGGCTCACCGGACCTCGGCGGAAAGGCATCATGAAGCCCGTGCCCCAGGCGACCTCCTTGCGCCGCGCCCCCGTGCAGCGACGCAGTGCCGAACGACTGACCAGGATCCTCGACGCCTGTGCCGACCTCCTCGACGAGGTGGGCTACGACGCGCTGAGCACCCGGGCCGTGGCCCTGCGCGCCGGTGTGCCCATCGGCTCCGTCTACCGGTTCTTCGGCAACAAGCGCGCGATGGCCGACGCGCTCGCCGAGCGCAACCTCGACCGCTTCACCGAGCGCGTCACCCGCCGCCTCCAGGACGCGGGCGGGGGTGGCTGGCGCATGGCCATGGACGCCGTCCTCGACGAGTACCTCGACATGAAGCGCAATGCCCCCGGCTTCGCCCTCGTCGACTTCGGGAACCAGATTCCGGTGGGCGGGCGTCGGGCCGAGCCGAATCACCGCGTGGCTGATCGGTTGACCGCGCTGCTCTCCGCGTACATCGACCGGGCGCCGGACGAGGATCTGCGGCGGGCCTTCCTCATCGCCGTGGAGGCCGCCGACACGCTTGTGCATCTTGCGTTCCGGGTCGCTCCGGAGGGGGACGCGAAGGTCATAGAGGAGACGCGGCAGTTGCTTCGGGCGTATCTGGCCCGGGTGCTGGACTAGGGCGTGTTTCGAAAGTGGCGTCGTCCGCCCGGAGGGCGGGGCCCGCGGCGTCTGGTGCGGTGCGTCGCAAGGCGGAGGGTCGTCCGCGTTGGGCGTACGCGGACGATCCCGACAACGCGGCGAGGTGCCGTGCCAGGCGTCGCGGGGCAGACGGGACTTTCGAAACACGCCCTAGGGCCCTTCCGATGGGTCTCCGCGGCGATCCATCGGAAGGGGCCCGGCTCTCGCCGTCGAGGGTGCGGTGGGTGTGCGGTGGGTGGCCGGCAGCGGGTTCGTCGTGGCCGGTCGCCCGGTTCCCCGCGCCCCTTCGGGGCGCTTCGGATCATCGGCGCCTCGGACGTACCCCCTCCCGCTCATGCATACCGGTCGGTATGCTCGGGGTCGTCCGAGCGCCGCCGCCCCTTCGGGAGGACCCGTGTCCACCACTGCCGACTCCCGCACCGCCCTGCGGATCTGCCCGCTCTGCGAGGCCACCTGTGGGCTGACCCTCACCATCGAGGGCACCCGGGTGACCAAGGCGCGCGGAGACCGGGACGATGTGTTCAGCAAGGGGTTCATCTGCCCCAAGGGCGCCTCCTTCGGGGCGGCCGACGGCGACCCGGACCGGCTGCGCACCCCGCTGGTCCGCAAGGACGGGGAGCTGCGCGAGGCCACCTGGGAGGAGGCCTTCGACGCCGTCGCCGCCGGGCTCCGGCCCGTCGTCGAGGCCCACGGGCCGGACGCCGTCGGCCTCGTCTTCGGCAACCCGAACGTGCACACCATGGCCGGCGGTCTCTATCCGCCGGTCCTCATCGGCGGCCTCGGCACCCGCAGCCTGTTCAGCGCCTCCACGGTCGACCAGATGCCCAAGCACGTCTCCAGCGGACTGCTCTTCGGCGACGCGAACGCCATCGCCGTGCCCGACCTCGACCACACCGACCACCTGCTGCTCCTCGGCGCCAACCCGCTGGAGTCGAACGGCAGTCTGTGCACCGCGCCCGACTTCCCCGGCAAGCTCAAGGCCCTCAAGGCGCGCGGCGGCACCCTGACCGTCGTCGACCCCCGGCTGACCCGCACGGCCAAGCTCGCCGACCGCCATGTGGCGATCCGGCCCGGAACGGACGCGCTGCTGCTCGCGGCGATGGCCCACGTGCTGTTCGAGGAAGGCCTCGTCGACCTCGGGGACCTCGCCCCGCATGTGCTGGGGACGGAGGAACTCGCCGCCGCTGTACGGGAGTTCACACCCGAGGCCGCCGCCGGGGCCTGCGACGTCGACGCGGAGACGATCCGCCTGATGGCCCGCGAGCTCGCCGCCGCGCCCACGGCCGCCGTCTACGGCCGCATCGGCAGCTGCACCGTCCCGCACGGCACCCTCGCCAGCTGGCTCGTCGATGTGCTCAACATCCTCACCGGCAACCTGGACCGGCCCGGCGGCGCGCTCTTCCCGCTGTCCGCCACCGACAGGGCGCCCCGGCCCGCCGGGCCCGGCCGCGGCTTCGACCTCGGGCGGTGGCGCAGCCGGGTCAGCGGCCACCCCGAGGCGAAGAGCGAACTGCCGCTGTCCGCGCTCGCCGAGGAGATCGACACCGCCACTCCCGAGGGCACCCCGATCCGCGCCCTCGTGGCCGTCGCCGCCAACCCCGTGCTCTCCGCACCCGACGGCGACCGCCTCGACAAGGCGCTCGGCTCACTGGACTTCATGGTCAGCGTCGACCCGTACCTGAACGAGACCGCGCGCCACGCCGACGTCGTCCTGCCCCCGCCCCCGCCCTCTCAGGCCCCGCACTACGACTTCTCGTTCAACGCCTTCGCCGTGCGCAACCAGGCCCGCTACAGCCCCGCCTCCGTCCCCCTGGAGGACGGCCGGATGCCCGAGACGGAGATCCTCGCCCGGCTCACGCTCGCCGCCACCGGCATGCACGGCGCCGACCCGTCCGCCGTGGACGACATGGTCATCGGCCAGACCCTCGGCAAGTCGGTGAAGGAGGCCCACTCACCCGTCCACGGCCGGAATCCCCAGGAGCTGGCGGCTCAGCTGACCGGCGACAGCGGCCCCGAGCGCCGGCTCGACATGATGCTGCGCCTCGGCCCGTACGGCGACGGCTTCGGCGTACGGCCGGACGGGCTGACGCTGGAGAAGCTGCGCGCCCACCCGCACGGCATCGACCTCGGGCCGCTGAAGCCGCGGCTGCCGCAGCCGCTGAAGACGGTGAGCGGCAAGGTCGAGCTGCTGCCGCGGCCGATCGTCGACGATCTGCCGAGGCTCCGGCAGGCCCTGCGCGAGCGCCCGGACGGACTCGTCCTCATCGGACGCCGGCATCTGCGGTCCAACAACAGCTGGCTGCACAACATCCCCGCACTCACCGGCGGCACGAACCGCTGCACCCTGCACATCCACCCCGAGGACGCCGAACGGCTCGGACTCGCCGACGGGGACGCCGTACGGATCAAGGGCGCCGGGGGAGAGGTGACGGCTCCCGCCGAGCTCACCGACGTTGTCCGCCGGGGTGTCGTGAGCCTCCCGCACGGCTGGGGACACGACCGGCCCGGCACCCGCATGAGCCACGCGGCGCTCGACCCCGGGGTGAACGTCAACCAGCTCCTCGACGGCTCCCAGCTCGATCCGCTGTCGGGCAACGCGGTCCTGAATGGCATCCCCGTCGAGCTCGCCCGAGCAGGCGCAACGCTGTGACCTGGAGTTCTGCGCTTATTGCTCGCATGTCAACGTCTTGTTAAGACTTGTGGAGCCGCCCTAACGTCGTCGCACCGCCGGTGCCCTGGTGGGAGTTCAAGGGCGAACGTTAGGTATCCACACATGTTGACCATCCTCGGCTTCGCCATGATCGCGACCTTCCTGGTCCTGATCATGCTGAAGAAGATGTCGCCGATCGCGGCGCTCGTGCTGATCCCGGCACTTTTCTGCGTGTTCGTCGGAAAGGGTGCCCATCTCGGCGACTACGTCATCGAGGGGGTGGGCAACCTCGCGCCCACCGCCGCGATGCTGATGTTCGCCATCGTCTACTTCGGCGTCATGATCGACGTCGGCCTCTTCGACCCGATCGTTCGAGGGATCCTGAAGTTCTGCAAGGCCGACCCGCTGCGCATCGTCGTCGGCACGGCCCTGCTCGCCGCGATCGTCTCGCTGGACGGCGACGGCTCCACCACCTTCATGATCACCGTCTCGGCGATGTACCCGCTGTACAAGCGACTGAAGATGAGCCTGGTCGTGATGACCGGTGTCGCCGCCACCGCCAACGGCGTGATGAACACCCTGCCCTGGGGCGGCCCGACGGCGCGCGCCGCCACCGCGCTCAAGCTCGACGCGGCCGACATCTTCGTCCCGATGATCCCGGCGCTCCTCGTCGGCCTCCTCTTCGTCTTCATCCTCGCCTACGGCCTCGGCCTGCGGGAGCGCAAGCGCCTCGGTGTGCTGAGCCTGGAAGAGGTCCTGCAGCAGGAGAAGATCGTCAAGGACGAGGAGAAGTCCGAGTCCGACGAGACCGTCCTCGTCGGCGCGGGCGCCTCCGCCGCCTCCGGCTCCGGTGACGACAAGGTCCGTACGGCGAAGAGCGTCGGCGGCTCCGGCACCGACGCCTCCGAGGACGACGACATCGAGGACGTCCGCCTCCAGGGTCTGGACCCCAACCGCCCGACACTGCGCCCCAAGCTGTACTGGTTCAACGCGCTGCTCACGGTCTCGCTGCTCACCGCCATGATCATGGAGTGGCTGCCCATCCCGGTGCTGTTCCTGCTCGGCGCCGCACTCGCCCTGACGGTCAACTTCCCCCACATCCCCGACCAGAAGGCCCGCCTCGCGGCCCACGCCGACAACGTCCTCAACGTCTCCGGCATGGTCTTCGCCGCCGCTGTTTTCACCGGCGTCCTCCAGGGCACCGGCATGGTCGACTCGATGGCCAAGTGGATCGTCGACGGCATCCCCTCCGGCATGGGCCCGCACATGGCCCTCGTCACCGGCTTCCTGAGCCTTCCGCTCACGTACTTCATGTCGAACGACGGCTTCTACTTCGGTGTCCTGCCGGTGCTCGCCGAGGCCGGCGCCGCCCACGGTGTCTCGTCGCTGGAGATCGCCCGCGCCTCGCTCGTCGGCCAGCCGCTGCACATGTCCAGCCCGCTCGTCCCGGCCGTGTACGTGCTGGTCGGTATGGCGAAGGTCGAGTTCGGCGACCACACCCGCTTCGTGGTGAAGTGGGCGGCGGTCACCTCGCTGATCATCCTCGGCTCGGGCATCCTGTTCGGCATCATCTGATCCGCGAAGCCCGACTCCCACTGTCCGGAGTGCACTTCCTTCGAACCGGCGTGAACTTCCTTCAAGGAGGACCGCATCGTGAGGCCCGGTAGGAACCGCGGCTGGCTGCTCCGTCTCGTCATCGCCTTCAGCTTCGCGCAGGGGGCGGTGTCGATGGCCAGGCCCGCCGTCTCCTACCGGGCCCTCGCGCTGGGCGCCGACGAGCGGGCGGTCGGCGTGATCGCGGGGGTCTACGCCCTGCTCCCGCTGTTCGTCGCCGTACCCCTCGGCCGCAGAACCGACCAGGGCCGGTGCGCGCCCCTGCTGCCCGTCGGCGTCGTCCTCATCGCGGGCGGCTGCGCCATGAGCGGCCTCGCCGACTCGCTGATCGCGATGGCGGTGTGGAGCGGGGTGATGGGCCTCGGGCATCTGTCGTTCGTCATCGGCGCCCAGTCCCTCGTGGCCCGGCAGTCCGCACCGCACGAACACGACCGCAACTTCGGCCACTTCACCATCGGCGCCTCCCTCGGCCAGTTGATCGGCCCGATCGCCGCGGGCGCCCTGATCGGCGGCCCGGACATGGCGGGCACGAGCGCACTGGCCCTGGTCGTGGCGGGCGCGGGCGCCGCGGTCGCGTTCACCTCGCTGTGGCGGATAGAGGACCGTACGGCGGTCAGGTCCCGTACGGGGCAGGGTGATCGCGTTCCGGTCCACCGCATCCTGCGTACCCGGGGCGTGGCCGGGGGCATCTTCATCAGCCTCGCCGTGCTGTCCGCGACCGACATCCTCACCGCGTACCTTCCGGTGGTCGGCGAACAGCGGGGTATCGCGCCGTCCGTGATCGGGCTGCTGCTGAGCCTGCGCGCGGCGGCGACCATCGCCTGCCGCCTCGTCATGACGCCCATGCTGCGGCTGCTCGGCCGTACCGCGTTGCTCACCGTGACCTGTGTGGCCGGGGCCGTCCTGTGTGCCGGGATCGCGCTGCCCGTGCCCGTGTGGGCGCTGGCGGTGATACTCGCCGTGCTCGGGTTCTGTCTGGGGGTCGGGCAGCCGCTGTCCATGACCACGGTCGTGCAGGCGGCGCCGAGCGAGGCCCGCTCCACCGCCCTCGCGCTACGGCTCACCGGCAACCGGCTCGGACAGGTCGCGGCGCCCGCCGGGGCGGGTCTGGTGGCCGGGGTCGCGGGCGTGGCCGCGCCGTTCGTGATGCTCGGCGGGCTGTTGCTGCTGTCGTCGGGGATGGCGCTGCGGTCGCCCGCCGAGCCGGAGCAAGGGGAGGACGGGGACGAGGGGGAGGGGGCGCCGGGCCCGGCCCCGCGGTCCGGGGCGGGGATGGGCCGGAAGGGGGACATCTGACGGGGGGTGAGGCGCGGCTCCCACAGATGACGCACGGATGTGACAAAGAGTCAGATGAACGCGCGATTTGTGTGAAAATCATCTGACTCGGAGGTTCTGATGCTCACCTCGTCCCGTCCACGGCGCGCAGGAGCGCGCGCGAGCGCCGCCGCTCTCGCGGCACTCACCGCCACGGGAGCCGCCCTCGTCGCCGCACCGGCCGCCGTCGCGGCGCCGGGCGACAACGGAGACGTCAAGATCCACGCGATGACCAGGGAATTCGACGACCCGAGCAACGATCCGAAGGTCTGCGACTTCTACCTCGCCGCCTTCAACTTCGACACGATCCAGCGGATCAAGTGGGAGATCGTGACCCAGCCGCTGGTCGTGGGAGGGCCCACCGTCGGCGGTGACCTCGTCCTCGCGACCGGTACCGGGGTCACCGAGCCCGTGCGGCTCAGGAACGGGACGGCGTTGCCCAACGGGCAGTACAAGCTGACCTGGCAGATCGTCCAGGACGACGGCACCGTCCGGGGCACGGGCAAGCAGAAGGTCTTCAAGGTCGACTGCCCGGGCGGCACCAACGGCGGCCCCGGTGCCACGGGCGGACCCCACGGCGGTCCTCCGGCGGGCGGCGGCGGTCTCGCGGGCCAGGACTTCTCGCCGGTCGCGGGTGCGGCCGCCGTGGGCCTCGTCGCCGTCGGCGGAGCGGTCTATCTCCGGCTGCGCCGTCGCCGCCCCGATGGCGCCGCGTAGACGTGCCCCGAGGCCCTGGTACCGGACGCGCGCCTACCGTCTGACGCGCACGGTCGCGGTCACCGTCTCGCTGGTGGTGGGCGGCGTCTCGTGGGCTCAGGACGACGAGCCCGCCGACTCCCTCGCCGGGGCCACGCGGGCGCGCGGCGCGGGGACACCGCGCGCCTCGGCGCCCCCGCGCACGACACCGGCGCCCGGCCCGACCCCGAGCGCCGTGGCGTCCGGTCGGGCGGGGGCGGGGCGAGGGCTGCCGGAGGGTGCGCCGGGGAGGGCTGTGGAGTCGGCGCCTGTCGGGGGTGCGGGGGGTGCCATGGCTGGTGGTGCCGGTGGTGCCGGTGGTGCCGCCGGGCCGTCCGCGCAGCCGCCGGGTGCCGGGAAGCCGGGTGCGGCTCGGCCCGGGCAGGGACACCCTGCCGAGTCGGCGAAGCCGGGGGCCGCGCGGCCCGGGCAGCCGCAGCGTCCCGAGCCCACGAAGCCGGGAGCGGTCCCGCCGGGGAGGTCCGGCCCTGTCGAGTCCGTGCGGCCGGGGGAGCGGGGGCCTGCCGGGCCCGACCGCGCCGACAAGCCGACTCCGGGCAGGCCCGCCCCGCCCGCACCACTTGCCCCGTCCGCCGAACCACGCCGCCCCGCTGACCCCGCCCAGCCACCCCGCCCCGACCCCGCCGGCCCCCGTACGCTCCCGCCCTCCCCGGCGAGAACGCTCACCATCCGCTACCTCGGCATCAAGGCGGCCCCGGTGACCGGGCTGCGCCTCGACCGCGAGCGGCGCCTTCCCGCGCCCCCGGCGGACTCCCCCGAGCTGGTCGGCTGGTACGCGGACGGCCCCTCCCCGGGTGGGCCCGGCACCGCCGTCGTCGTCGGCCACCGGGACACCAGGACCGGCCCCGCCGTCTTCGCCGGCCTGGAGGCGATCCGCCCAGGCCGCCTCGTGGAGGTCGCCCGCGCCGACGGCCGCACCGCCGTGTACACCGTCTACCGCGTGGAGACGTACGAGAAGGCCCGCTTCCCCGACAAGGAGGTGTACGGCCCCCGCAGCCGCCCCGAACTGCGCCTGATCACCTGCGGCGGGACCTACCACCGGAGAACCGGCTACGCGGGCAACGTCGTGGTCTTCGCCCACCTGACCGCGACGCGCGGCCCGAAGCGCCGGAACTGAGACGCGCGGCCCGGAGCGCCAGAACTGAAGCGCGGCCCGACGCGCCGCCCCTCCCCGTGCGGCGTGGGAGATCGGGTGGCGTGCGAGATCGGGCGGCGTGCCCGGCGCGAAGGACGAGAAGCATGGCGTGGTGTCCACGGTGTCCACCACCCGACGCCCGGCCCGGCGCGCGAGCCGTGAGCCGGGGCGCCGGGTACGGCAGTCGTGCCCGGGCGTGATCCAGGGGCGCACGGACGCACGCGCGGCCCGCCCGGCGCGTCAGCATGATCCGGAGGCGGGGCACCGCTAGAGCTGGACGTATGACCATGACCTTGACCTTGCGTTTCACCCGTACCCGGGTCGCCGTGGCGAGCGCCGCACTCCTCCTCGCCGCCGGTGCCCCGACCGCGTACGCCACGCTCGCCGACGACTCCTCCACCGGAACCACCAAAACCGTGGTCGCGCCGACGCGCGGGGCGCCGTACGTCGAGACCAGTCTGTTCTTCGGCACCGAACGGCCCGACGGCGGACCGGCCGTCACCGACGAGCAGTTCATGGCCTTCGTCGACAGGGAGGTCACGCCGAGCTTCCCGGACGGGCTCACCGTGCGGCAGGGGCGCGGGCAGTGGCGGGACGCGAGCGGGGCCATCGAGAAGGAGCGGTCGTACGAGCTGATCCTGCTGTATCCGGTCGCGGCCGCGCGGACGAACGACCCGAAGATCGAGGAGATCCGCAGCGACTACCGGAAAGCGTTCGCACAGGAGGCCGTGGCGCGTGTCGACGACCGGACGCGGGTGGACTTCTGAGAGGCCCCGAGTCCTGAGGGCCCCGTGCCGCCGGCCTTCCACTCTGGTGCCGGAAAACTATCAGGGCTAGTTTTTGGTGCGTACGGCGTGCGATGCGACGGCACGCCCCGCTCGGGAGGCAGCAGGATGAAGGCACACGACGGCATGTACATCGACGGCGCTTGGCGGCCCGCCGCCGGTGCCGACGCGATCGAGGTCGTGAACCCGGCCGACGAGCAGGTGATCGGCCGGGTCCCGGCGGGCACCGCCGAGGACGTCGACGCCGCCGTACGCGCCGCCCGTGCCGCCCTCCCCGGCTGGGCCGCGACCCCGCCCGCCGAGCGCGGCGCGCTCATCGGCGCCCTGCGCGACGTCCTCGTGGCCCGCAAGGACGAGATCGCGGAGACGGTCACCGTCGAGCTCGGCTCGCCCCTGAAGTTCTCCGAGAACGTCCACGCCGCCGTACCCGTCGCGGTCGCGGGCTCGTACGCGGAACTGGCGGCGACGTACGCCTTCGAGGAGAAGGTCGGCAACTCGGTCGTCCACCACGAGCCGATCGGGGTCGTCGGCGCGATCACCCCCTGGAACTACCCGCTGCACCAGATCGTCGCCAAGGTCGCCCCGGCGCTGGCGGCCGGCTGCACGGTCGTTCTGAAGCCCGCCGAGGACACCCCGCTCGTGGCCCAGCTCTTCGCGGAGGCCGTCCACGAGGCGGGACTGCCCGCCGGGGTGTTCAACCTGGTCACCGGGCTCGGCCCGGTCGCGGGCCAGGCGCTCGCCGAGCACGAGGGCGTGGACCTGGTGTCGTTCACGGGTTCCACGGCGGTGGGCCGGCACATCGCCGCGACCGCCGGGGCCGCCATCAAGAAGGTGGCCCTGGAGCTGGGCGGCAAGTCCGCCAACGTCATCCTGCCGAGCGCCGACCTCGCCAAGGCCGTGAACGTCGGCGTCGCCAACGTCATGTCCAACTCCGGCCAGACGTGCAGCGCGTGGACGCGGATGCTGGTCCACCGCGATCAGTACGACGAGGCGGTCGAGCTGGCCGCGACGGCCGCCGCGAAGTACGGCGACCGCATCGGCCCGGTGGTCAACGGCAAGCAGCGGGAGCGGGTGCGGGGGTACATCGAGAAGGGTGTCGCGGAGGGCGCGCGCCTCGTCGCGGGCGGCCCGGAATCCCCGCGCGAGCAGGGCTACTTCATCTCCCCGACCGTCTTCGCGGACGTCACCCCCGACATGACGATCGCGCAGGAGGAGATCTTCGGCCCGGTCCTGTCGATCCTCCGCTACGAGGACGAGGAGGACGCCCTGCGGATCGCCAACGGCACGGTCTACGGCCTCGCGGGCGCCGTCTGGGCCGGCGACGAGACGGAGGCCGTCGCCTTCGCCCGCCGTCTGGAGACCGGCCAGGTCGACATCAACGGCGGCCGCTTCAACCCGCTCGCCCCCTTCGGCGGCTACAAGCAGTCGGGCGTCGGCCGCGAACTCGGCACGCACGGCTTCGCCGAGTACCTCCAGACCAAGTCCCTGCAGTTCTGAGCAGTCCCGACCAGTCCCGACCAGTCCTGGCCAGTCCCGAGCAGTGCCGATCCTTCCCGAGTAGGAGCCCTCACGTGGTTCGCGCAGCCGTCCTTCCCGCCGTGGGCGCCCCCCTGGAGGTCACGGACATCGACCTCCCCGAACCCGGCGCGGGCCAGGTGCGTGTCCGCCTCGCCGCCGCCGGGGTCTGCCACTCCGACCTGTCCCTGTCCAACGGCACCATGCGGGTGCCGGTCCCGGCGGTCCTCGGCCACGAGGGCGCGGGCACGGTCGTATCGGTCGGCGAGGGCGTCACCCATGTCGCGCCCGGCGACGGAGTCGTCCTCAACTGGGCCCCGGCGTGCGGCAGTTGCCATGCCTGCTCGCTGGGGGAGGTGTGGCTGTGCGCCAACGCGCTGAGCGGGTCGGCCGACGTGTACGCCCGGCGCGCCTCCGACGGCACCGACCTCCACCCCGGTCTGAACGTGGCCGCCTTCGCGGAGGAGACGGTCGTGGCCGCCGGGTGCGTGCTCCCGGCGCCCGAGGGCGTCCCGCTCACCGACGCGGCACTCCTCGGCTGTGCCGTCCTCACCGGCTACGGCGCGATCCACCACGCGGCGCGGGTCCGGCCGGGCGAGACCGTCGCGGTGTTCGGCGTCGGCGGAGTCGGCCTGGCCACGCTGCAGTCGGCGCGTATCGCGGGGGCGTCCGAGATCATCGCCGTGGACGTCTCCCCGGCGAAGGAGGAGCTGGCGCGCGCGGCGGGTGCCACGCAGTACGTGATCGCCTCGGAGAACACATCCCGCGAACTGCGCGCGCTCACGGCCAAGCAGGGCGTGGACGTGGCCGTCGAGTGCGTGGGCCGGGCGGAGACCATCCGCGCGGCCTGGGACGGCACCAGGCGCGGCGGCCGGACCGTCGTCGTCGGCATCGGCGGCAAGGACCAGCAGGTCACCTTCAACGCCCTGGAGATCTTCCACTGGGGCCGCACCCTCTCCGGCTGTGTCTACGGCAACTGCGACCCGGCCCGCGACCTGCCCGTCCTCGCCGAACACGTCAGGAGCGGTCAACTGGACCTGGGCGCCCTGGTCACGGAACGCATCTCCCTGGAGGGCATCCCGGCGGCCTTCGAGAACATGCTGGCGGGCAAGGGCGGACGAGCACTGGTCGTCTTCTGAGCCACCGGCTCCGAGCCGCGGCTCGGAGCCGCCACTCCTGCCCGTCGGCGGCGCACCCGGCGTGCGAACGAAAATCAGCTGTGCGAACCCATACGCGCACGACCGTTGACCGACATACCGTCCGGTCAGTATGTTCCCCGGAACGTCCCCGCACCCATCGGAGTGTGCACGTATGGACACCGCTCCCTCCCCAAGCCCCCAGCAGTCCACCACCGCTCCCGGAGCCCGACACCGCCGCAAGGTGGCCACGGCGGCGGCACTCGCCTCGGCCGTGGAGTGGTACGACTACTTCGTCTTCGGCATAGCCGCGGCCCTCGTCCTCGGCGACCTCTACTTCCCCGCCGGCAGCGCCTCCGCCGGCGTCCTCGCCGCGTTCGCCACCTTCGCCGTCGGCTTCCTGGCCCGCCCCCTCGGCGGGATCATCGCCGGTCACCTCGGCGACAAGCGCGGCCGCAAGCCCATGCTGGTCCTCGCCCTCACCCTGATGGGCCTGGCCACGACCGGCATCGGCCTCCTCCCCACGTACGAGACGATCGGGATCGCCGCTCCGGTCCTGCTCGTCCTCCTCCGGGTCGTCCAGGGCGTCGCCGTCGGCGCCCAGTGGGGCGGCGCGATGCTGCTGGCCACCGAGTACGCCCCCGAGGGCAAGCGCGGCGTCTACGGCAGCTTCGTCCAACTCGGCGTTCCCATCGGTGTGGTGAGCGCCAACTCGGTGTTCCTGGTCATGGGCGCGACCACCAGCGAGAGCGGGTTCGCGGCCTGGGGCTGGCGCGTGCCGTTCCTGATCGGCCTGTTCGTCCTCGGGCTCGCCTGGTACATCCACCGCCACGTCGAGGAGACCCCCGAGTTCCGGGCGGCGGAGCGGGCGCTGGCGGAGAAGGAGAAGAGCGAGAAGGGCTCCCCGCTGCGCACGATCCTCCGCGGCCACCTCGGCACGGTCTTCCTCGCCGGCGGCTCCTTCGCCGTGAACACCGCGACCTTCTACATCCTCATCACCGGCGTCCTCGACTACACCACCCGCGAACTGGACATGAACCGCGGCGCCGTCCTCACCGTCTCCCTCTGCGTCAGCCTCACCCAGCTGGTGCTGATCCCCGCCGCCGCGGCCCTCTCCGACCGCGTCGGCCGCATCAGGATCTACGCGTTCGGCGCGGTCGGTATCGCCCTCTGGGCCGTGCCCCTGTTCCTCCTCATCGACACCGGCTCACTGCTGTGGCTGGCCGTCGGCACATTCGTCGCCAGCTGCTTCCTCAGCATCATGTACGGCCCGCAAGCCGCCCTGTTCGCGGAGCTGTTCACCCCCGAGATGCGGTACACGGGAGCCTCCCTCGGCTACCAGATCGCCGCGGTCCTCGGCGGCGGCCTGGCCCCCTTCCTGATGGTCCTGCTCCTGGAGGCGACGGGCACGTCCATGGCGGTCTCCGCGTACATCATCGGCCTCGCGGTGATCGCCCTCGTATCGATCAAGGTCCTTGCGGGAAGGGCGAGTTCACAGTCGTAACCGTCGGCAGCCGGGGCGGCGCCCAGGGCGTGTTTCGAATTTCGAAACACGCCCTAGGAAATCCGCCGCCCCACCTGCTCGTACTGCAGGGCCAGCCCGTCCAGCAGCGCGCTCAACCCCACCTCGAACGCCCGCTCGTCCACCTTCTCCTGCTGCTCGGCCAGCAGATGGGCCTGCCCGAGATGCGGATAGTCGGCGGGGTCGTACGCACTCTCGTCGTCCACGAACCCCCCGGCGAACGACCCCAGCGCCGCCCCCATGATGAAGTACCGCATCAACGCCCCGATGGACGTGGCCTGCGACGGCGGCCACCCCGCCGCGACCATCGCCCCGAACACCGCGTCCGCGACCCGCAGTCCGGCCGGTCGCCGCCCGGGTCCGCGTGCGAGCACCGGCACGATGTTCGGGTGGTCGCGCAGGGCGGCGCGGTACGACATCGCCCAGTCGTGCAGCGCGCTCCGCCAGTCCCGTCCGTCCTCGAACATCGACAGGTCGATCTGCGCGCTCACCGAGTCCGCCACCGCTTCCAGGATCTGGTCCTTGGTGCGGAAGTGGTTGTAGAGGGAGGGCCCGCTCACCCCCAGCTCGGCGGCGAGCCGGCGCGTCGAGACGGCCGCCAGCCCCTCCGCGTCCACCAGCGCCCGCGCCGTGTCGACGATCCGGTCGGTGCTCAGCAAGGGCTTGCGCGGTCGGGCCATGGCGCACATAGTAGGGCTGCGCCGTTAAAACTAGCGGTGGTAATTAAAAGGTCGAAGGGCGGGGTGCCATGAACCTGGGGCTCAGCGAGGAGCAGACCGCCGTCCGCGCGCTCGCCAGGGACTTCGTCGAACGCGAGATCACCCCGAACGTCATCGCCTGGGACCGCGCGGAGAACGTCGACCGCGCCATCGTCAAGAAACTCGGCGAGGTCGGCTTCCTCGGGCTCACGATCGACGAGGAGTACGGCGGCTCGGGCGGTGACCACCTCGCGTACTGCCTGGTCACCGAGGAGCTCGGCCGCGGCGACTCCTCCGTGCGCGGCATCGTCTCCGTCTCCCTCGGCCTCGTCGCGAAGACGATCGCGGCCTGGGGCGACGAGGACCAGAAGCGCCGTTGGCTGCCGGGGCTGACGGCGGGGGAGTACGTCGGCTGCTTCGGCCTCACCGAACCGGGCACCGGCTCGGACGCGGGCAACCTCGCCACCCGCGCGGTCCGTGACGGCGACGACTACGTCATCAGCGGCACCAAGATGTTCATCACGAACGGCACCTGGGCCGACGTCGTCGTGCTCTTCGCCCGTTCGACCGACGCCCCCGGCCACAAGGGCGTCACCGCCTTCCTCGTGCCCACGGACACCCCCGGCCTGACCCGCCGCCCCATCCACGGCAAGCTCGGCCTGCGCGGCCAGGCCACCGCCGAGCTGGTGCTCCAGGACGTCCGGGTCCCGGCCTCCGCGATGCTCGGCCCGGAGGGCAAGGGCTTCACCGTCGCCATGTCCGCGCTTGCCAAGGGGCGGATGTCGGTCGCCGCGGGCTGTGTCGGCATCGCGCAGGCCGCGCTCGACGCGGCGGTGCGGTACGCGGGCGAACGCGACCAGTTCGGCAAGTCGATCGCCCACCACCAGCTCGTCCAGGAACTCCTCAGCGACATCGCCGTCGACGTCGACGCGGCCCGGCTGCTCACCTGGCGCGTCGCCGACCTCGTCGACCGGGGCCTGCCCTTCGCCACCGAGGCGAGCAAGGCCAAGCTCTTCGCCTCCGAGGCCGCCGTACGCGCCGCGAACAACGCCCTCCAGGTCTTCGGCGGCTACGGCTACATCGACGAGTACCCCGTCGGCAAACTGCTGCGCGACGCCCGCGTGATGACCCTGTACGAGGGCACCAGCCAGATCCAGAAGCTGCTCATCGGGCGGGCGCTGACAGGTGTGTCGGCCTTCTGAGTACATCGGAGCCCCCACCTGAGTATCCCGGCGGATGTGGCCGGGGCCACAGCCGCCGACGCTTGTCCCCATGAGTGAGACACCCGTCAAGCAGCAGAGCACGACGGCCTTCTACGGCCAGGCCGTCGCCTCCTTCGCCGTCGCCATCGCGGCCACCGCCATCGGCATCTACAACCTGGACGCCAACGCCTGGGTCCGCTCCTTCCTGGCCATCGCGGTCCTCTACCTGGTGACCTCGTCGTTCACCCTCGCCAAGGTGATCCGCGACCGGCAGGAGGCCGGGCAGATCGTCAGCCGGGTGGACCAGGCACGGCTGGAGAAGCTGCTGGCCGAGCACGACCCCTTCGAGAAGCTCTGAGCACCCCGATCCCGTACGGCACCGTGCTGAGCGGGCACGCTAAGCGGTCGCTCACCTTCGACGGTATGGTGGTGTCAGCCATGGGAAGGGGCGAACGAGCGATGAGTACGGCGGAGGAGACGGCCGGCGGCGAGCCGCAGCCGTGGAGCGAGGTCACCCCGGACGCGGCCCGGCGGCTGCTCGTGGCCGCCGTGGAGGCCTTCGCCGAGCGTGGCTACCACGCGACGACGACCCGTGACATCGCGGGCCGCGCAGGCATGAGCCCGGCCGCGCTCTACATCCACTTCAAGACCAAGGAAGAGCTGCTCCACCGGATCAGCCGCATCGGTCACGAGAAGGCGCTCGAGGTGCTGCGCTCGGCCGCCCGCGCCGAGGGCGGCCCCGCCGAGCGGCTCGCCGAGGCCGTGCGCTCCTTCGTCCGCTGGCACGCCGGACAGCACATGGTCGCCCGTGTCGTGCAGTACGAACTGGACGCCCTCGGCCCCGAGGCGCGCGCCGAGATCGTGGCCCTGCGCCGCCAGAACGACGCGGCCGTACGCGGCATCATCGAGGACGGCGTCGCGGCCGGCGACTTCGACGTCCTCGACGTGAAGGGCACCACGCTGGCCGTCCTGTCCCTGTGCATCGATGTCGCCCGCTGGTTCAACGTCGACGGTCCCCGCACTCCCGAGGAGGTCGGGTCCCTGTACGCCGACCTCGTGCTGCGGATGGTGGGGGCCAACAAGTAACCCTGGGCGCAAGGGAGTTCAGCCGCGCGTATCTCCGTGGTGGGCAGTCGGCCGGCCTTGGTAGCTCTCGGGTGGGTGATCGCGGCCGTGCCGGCGGGGTTGTCCACCGTCGTCACGAACGCGATCACCGACATCGGCTCGACGGCCAAGGAGTACGTCACGGGCGGGCTCCAGGACGAAGTCCGCCATCAAGGTCGTCGATGTCACGCCGGTCGTGACCAAGCGCTCGTCACCGCTGACCACGACCGCCATCGAGCCGCTCGGAGATGCTGGTGAAGGCCACCGTCGAGGATTACTACGTCGAATACCGGTTCCTGACGGCAGCCTCGACGACTTGATCGGAGCCTTCTTCGAAACATTCGAAGAATTCGTCCGGGGTGCCGATGTGCTATTTCCGGCCTGTTCGATCGGCGCTGATCCGGCATGGTGGCTATCCGGCGCTGACCAGTATGTATGTGCTCCGACAGGTCTCTTGGGCGATCGAATGTTTCGGAATTGATGCCGAAACCATTGACAGTTGGCAGGGGCAGACCAACACTGACGCCGTCGATAGTGCTTCGCCATACCCCACCGGCCTCACAAGGACGAGGAGGAAGCACGTACATGAACCACACACCCGCACAGCCCATGAGCCGCAGGACGTTCGTCAGCGGTGTAGGCGCCACGGCGCTGGCCGCCGCGGCCACGCTGGCCCTGCCCGGCACCGCTCACGCCGACACGGTCGTCACCACGAACCAGACCGGCACCAACAACGGGTACTACTACTCGTTCTGGACCGACGCGCCGGGGACCGTCTCCATGACCCTCGGCTCCGGCGGCAACTACCGCACCTCATGGAGCAACACCGGCAACTTCGTCGCAGGCAAGGGCTGGAGCAACGGCAGCCGCCGGACCGTGAGCTACTCGGGCACCTTCAACCCCTCCGGCAACGCCTACCTGACGCTCTACGGCTGGACCTCGAACCCGCTCGTCGAGTACTACATCGTCGACAACTGGGGCACCTACCGGCCCACGGGCACGTACAAGGGCACCGTCACCAGTGACGGCGGCACGTACGACATCTACCAGACGACGCGCTACAACGCCCCGTCCGTCGAAGGCACCAGGACCTTCAACCAGTACTGGAGCGTGCGGCAGTCGAAGCGGACCGGCGGCACCATCACCTCCGGCAACCACTTCGACGCCTGGGCCCGCGCCGGAATGACCCTGGGCAGCTTCCGCTACTACATGATCATGGCGACCGAGGGCTACCGAAGCAGCGGCAGCTCCAACATCACGGTGGGGTGACGATGAACTCCTCTTCCCCGCGACTGCCGTTACGCCCCCTGGTCACAGGGTTGGCCGTCCTCGCGCTGGCCGCCGCCGGCACCCTCGCGACGAACTCCGCCGCCTCCGCGCGGGCCGCCGCCTGCAACGGCTACGTCGGCCTCACCTTCGACGACGGACCGTCCGGCAGCACGCCGGCCCTGCTCAACGCACTGAGGCAGAACGGGCTGCGGGCCACGATGTTCAACCAGGGCCAGTACGCGGCCGCCAACCCGTCCCGGGTCCGGGCCCAGGTCGACGCCGGCATGTGGGTCGGCAACCACAGTTACACCCACCCGCATCTGACCCAGCAGAGCCAGTCGGTGATCGACTCGGAGATCTCCCGGACCCAGCAGGCCGTCGCGAACGCGGGCGGCGGCACGCCGAAGCTCTTCCGGCCGCCGTACGGCGAGACCAACGCGACGGTGAAGTCGGTCGCGGCCAAGTACGGCCTGACCGAGATCATCTGGGATGTCGACTCGCAGGACTGGAACGGCGCCCGTACGGACGCGATCGTGCAGGCCGCCGCCCGGCTCACCAACGGTCAGATCATCCTCATGCACGACTGGTCGGCGAACACGCTCGCCGCGATCCCGCGCATCGCGCAGGGGCTGGCCGGTCGCAACCTGTGCGCCGGAATGATCTCGCCGCGCACCGGCCGGGCCGTGGCCCCGGCGTGAGCGGAGCGCTCCACCCCGTGGCGCGGCGGCCGCGGCCGCCGCGCCACATCACCGGCCGGGCAGCTGTCGGCTGTGTCCGGCAAGGGCGGTTCTCTCAGGGCTCAGAAGTAGTACCGGGACACCGACTCGGCCACACAGACCGGCTTGTCCCCACCCTCCCGCTCCACGACCACCGCGGCCGTCACCTGCACCCCGCCGCCCGCCTCCGTGACCTCCTGAAGCGTCGCCGTGGCCCGCAGACGCGACCCCACCGGCACCGGCGCCGGGAAACGCACCTTGTTCGTGCCGTAGTTGACGCCCATCTTGACGTTGTCGACCTTGAGGACCTGCGGCACCAGCAGCGGCAGCAGCGACAAGGTGAGATAGCCGTGGGCGATGGTCGTGCCGAAGGGGCCGGCCGCCGCCTTCTCCGGGTCGACATGGATCCACTGGTGGTCGCCGGTGGCCTCCGCGAACAGGTCGATCCGCTTCTGGTCCACCTCCAGCCAGTCGCTGTACCCCAGCTGCTCGCCCACCGCCGCCTTGAGCTCCTCGGCGGACGTGAAGATCCTCGGCTCTGCCATGTCCCGGCCTCCCGCATCCCGTGCGTATCCGCACCGTTGTCCACAGTTCCCGCTATGCCTAAGCAACTGCTTAGCATGCTCGGGTGTGCCCCACCTGTCAACGGATCAACGCGCCACCGGGTGTGGGTAAGGTCGGAGGGGTGCCCCAGATCCCTGAGAAGATCCACGAGTTGACCGTCGGCCAGCTGTCGGCCCGCAGCGGTGCCGCCGTCTCCGCCCTGCACTTCTACGAGGCCAAGGGGCTGATCAGCAGCCGCCGCACCTCGGGCAACCAACGCCGCTACAGCCGTGACGCCCTGCGCCGCGTCGCCTTCGTCCGGGCCGCTCAGCGCGTCGGCATCCCGCTCGCCACGATCCGCGAGGCCCTCGCCGAACTGCCAGAGGAGCGCACCCCCACCCGCGAGGACTGGGCCAGGCTCTCCGAGGCCTGGCGCTCCGAGCTGGACGAGCGGATCAAGCAGCTCAACCGGCTGCGCGACCACCTCACCGACTGCATCGGCTGCGGCTGTCTGTCCCTGGCCACCTGCGTGCTGTCCAACCCCGACGACGTAGCCGGCGAACGGCAGACCGGCTCGCGCCTCATGGTGGAGCACCGGGGTCGTACGGCACTACGGCAGCGGCCACAGCCGGAAACGGAGGAGCCCGGGGACTGCTGCTGAGCAGTCCCCGGGCGGCAGGCCCTAGGGCTTCACGAGTCCCCCGAAGATCCCGTGGTGCCCTGTCCCGTAGCCGGTGTCCGCCCCCGCCGGACACCGGCTCTCACTCGTACTCGGTCCCGCCCTTCCGGGTCAGATACGCCGGGCTGACGGCCTTCGCGATCGCCCGCCCGCCCGTCACCGGGCTGTACCGCTCGGTGGCCGGACGGATCACGACGCCCTCGCGCAGATGCAGCTCCCGCCCGGAGAGCGTCTCCCGGCCCGAGGCCACCTCAAGCACACGCTCGACGGCGTACGGGCCCTCGTACAGCCTCGGTACCAGGGGCAGTTCACCGGCGAGCAGATCGTGCAGCTCGGCCGTGTCCAGCCAGCGGACGTGGCCGTCGATCTCCGCGGACACGTCGAACACCGCGAACCCGAGCGTCTCGCGTCGGCCGTCGGCGCCGTACGTCAGGTCCTGCACCCCGGCGCCGTACACCTCTCCGAAGATCCCGACCCGGCGCGCCCCGAGGCGTTCGGCGAGCCGGGACGCGGCCTCGGTGACGCCGTGGCCGTGGACGGCGCGCCAGTACAGATTGCGCGGGTCCTCCTTGAGGGCGAGGGACTTCGAACCGAAGCCCTTCGACGACACCTGGACGCGGCCGTCCTCGGCGAAGTACGTCACCAGGCAGGCCGAGCCGTGCAGCTTCTCCGTCAGGACGACCGGCTCGCCCAGGGTGAAGATCTCCGGGTAGCGCTGGATGTTCTCGATGTCGACCCAGGGCAGGAGGTCGGGCGCGGACTCGACCTCTCCGTTCATCGTCGGCGGGATCGGCGGCACCCATTTCGTGATGCCGAGCCGTTCGGCGAAGTCGGTGCCGTCCGTGGCGGCCGCCGCCAGGTCCACGTCGGCCAGCGCCTTCGGCCGGCACACGATGCCCTGTGACAGCTCGCCCCGCAGCCGTACCGCCCTGACCCGGTCCGACCTGCTCCCCGCCAGCCGTCCGGTCAGCCCCAGCTCCTCGATCAGCTCGGCCGGGAGCACGGACTGCTCGGGGATGTAGACGGCGGTGTCACCGGTGCGATAGGCGCCCTTGGCGACGACGGCCCGATACAGGCCCACCTGGGCCAGTTCGAGTGCGTCGGCGTTCGGATGGTCGTGGACGGTCAGCACTTCGGCGGTGACACGCAGCGTCGACATAGGGCTCTCCCTCGGGTGCTCAGCTCGGTTTCATCGTCCCCAACTGTCCGTACGGGAAAGGGGTGGAGCGAACGGATTTGGCGCTGGTAAGGTCGCGACCTTCGGCCGGCGGACGGCGACCTCGCCGCCCGGCACGGAGTCCTGGCGGGACGAACTCCCTTGCTGTCACCCGCCCTTGAGGCCGCCCTCACCGACATCGACACGGCCTTCGACGGCTTCGCGAGCCCCGACGAGACCGGCTGCGGCCGCTGCCATCTGCCCGAGGAGACCGCGTACCTGCGCACGCCCTCCACGCCCGTGCCGCTCGACGTCGTGGAGATGTACGTCTACGAGGTGTCCGACCTCCCCCAGTTCTCGACTTCGCTCGAACCGGGGGGACCCCCATGCCGACCACGCCGCCGTGATCCGCCGCCTGCTGCCGACGTGGGCGCGGGCGGTGGCGGGCGGTCGGCTGGAGCCGCTGGGCTGGAAGGCGCACGGGCTGCGCGAGCTGGACTGGCGCTCCTGGCCGGCCCGACAGACCGCCGCCGTCGAGGCCTTCGTGTGCGCCTGGTGGGCGGACGTCGTCGCGACGCCGGAGCCAGGGCGGTCGGTCGATGAGGTCTTCGAGGCCTGCGCATCGATCCTCGGGACGGCCGCACCGCTGCTGGAGCGGTGGCCGCCGGGGCCCGTCACCGACGCGCATCTGGTCAGCTGCGCCGACGGATGGATCGACGATCTGCTCCGCGACAGCCTGCCGTTCTTCCACAGCGACGACGAACTCGGGCTCGTCGTCGTGCCCGAACTCCAGGCGTGGCCCGCCCGGCAGGCCCCCGCCCGTATCGAGCCCCACGACTACGGCCTCGCCGTACACGCGGGGTTGCTCGGCCTTCCGGAGGGGGAGCGCGGAGGCCGCCTGCACTGAATCCTCACGACCTCACAGGTGAACCTGAAACTGTGCCGCAACCGCTTGCGCGGAAACTGTGTCATGAACACGGGGGCACCCTGAGCAGGCCCCCCAAGAGGGAGGGGCGTCGATGAGCGTCGTCGTATGTTCGCTGAAGTGGGACCGCGCGGAGGCGGGCGCGCAGAAGATCGCCTATGACTCGGACGGCTACCACCTGGTCCGCTTCCCGTACGACGCGAACGGCGAGTCGTACGACCCCTGGAAGATGCACGACCCGGCGAACGGCGGCACCGCCAAGTCCAAGTACCCCGACGCCCGCTCCGGACTGATCTGGCCCAGCCACGACGGCTGGGGCGTGCTGTCGGCGATGGTGTTCTGGGAGTCGGACCTCCAGACCCTGGAGTACCGCGCACGCTTCGTGCGCGACCCGCTGAACATGACGGCCAAGAAGTACGACTCGACGGGCACCACCGACAGCGCGCTCACCCCGGGTGGCCAGTACCGCACCTACCTGTGGCAGTTCTTCGTGAAGAAGGGCATGCCGCTCGGCCTGAAGGTGACCGCGCGCGGTCTGGGGGACACCAGACGGACCCCGGCGCTCACCCTTGCCGAGTTCAAGCTCGCCATCCACACGGACGTCGAGGAGCCCTAGCGGCAGCTCCGGCGTAGCACGCCGTACACGCACGGGGGTGCGGCATCCCCGGCGCACCCCCGCCGTGCTACGCCGACACCAGCAGCCGTCCGCGCCTGGACTCCGCCAGGGCCTCGGGCGTCAGCACCGGTCGTGGCACCACGATTCCGCACTCCGTGCAGACCGGGCCCGACGAGGGTTCATGGGCCAGGTCGTACTTCCAGACGAGGTGCTCTCCCTCGCACACCGGGCAGACCGCGCCCGGCTCGCGCTCCAGCGCGGCGATCAGGCGGCGCAGTACCTCCGCCAGTGGTTCATCGGGATGGACGCCCGGGTCGTCGCACCAGGCGACGCCGAACCCGCCCCAGGTCAGCCGGTGCCAGTCGTCGACACTGCCCGGCCTGCGCAGCCCGTCGTGCTTCTCCTTCTTGCGGCGCTGCGCGAACTGCACCTCGTAGTCGAGCCAGACGGAGCGGGCCTCCTCCAACTCCTCCAGTGCGGCCACGAGCCGCGCTGGGTCGGGGTTGCGGTCCTCAGGACCGAACCCGGCCCGGGAGCACAAGTGGTCCCAGGTCGCCCGATGCCCGTAGGGGGCAAACCGTTCGAGGCACTTGCGCAGCGAATAGCGTCGCAGCGCCAGATCGCACCTCGGATCTCGCACCTGTCTTGCCAGACTCCGGAAACCGGCCATCGCCCTGCACCTCCGTCACACCTGCACCTGTACTTCGGTCACTGCGGCGTCGTCGTACGGACGTCGCCGAATAGACGTATCGACACGCGATTCGGCTCCATCCGATTTCCGACGACCTCCATAAGCGTCCGTACGCCGTCCGTGGGCCCTCGGTACCCGGTCTTTCGGTACCTGCTCCTTCGGCCGTCTGCAGGCCGTGCGTAAGTCGTCTGTCGAACGGTTCATGATCTGTCTCTGCTCATGTCTGACCTTCCCTGTCTGTTCCTGCCTATCTCTTCACGCTGTCAGTCGCCTGTCCGCTCACTCGGGCATTCATGCGATCTCGTGGCCGTCGCTCCCCAACGGCCTCTTGATGCCAAAGACGTGACGCATGTTCATCTTCAAACCCGGGGATACCGGCGGTAACATCCGACCCCGCCCCCGTCGGGAGGAGCAGCCATGTCACGGCGCACCCCACGCACCTCACGCACCACGCTCGACAGACGGAGAACTCCCCGCAGGTTCACGGAGTTCCTCAAGGCCGCATCCGTATGCGTGCTCATTGCCGGACTTTTGTCACCGCTTTCCCAGGCGATGGCAGCCGACACCGAAGCCGCGCAGGCGGCGGCCGTCACCGACTACTGCGGCGGCCAGTGTTCCGACATCCTGCCGCCCGGCCAGAACGGCAACGCCACCCTCGCCCAGATCCTGCTCAACCAGGCCTTCGGCAGCATGCCCGAGAACGCCAGCAACCAGCTCGGCCCCTACAACAACCTCGCCAAGGGCTACACCGGGCTCACCAACGCCACGATCAACAACTTCTTCAACGACGCGTCCTTCGGCGTCGCCTCCGACCAGGTCGCCTCGACCCTGAAGCCGGCCGGCCGCACCGACGTCACGATCGTCCGCGACAAGAAGACCGGTGTGCCGCACATCACGGGTACCACCCGCTACGGCACCGAGTTCGGCGCGGGTTACGCGGCCGCCCAGGACCGGCTGTGGCTGATGGACGTCTTCCGGCACGTGGGACGCGGGCAGCTCACCCCGTTCGCCGGCGGCGCGGCCTCCAACCAGGGCCTGGAGCAGGAGTTCTGGCGGCACGCGCCCTACACCGAGGCCGACCTCCAGGCCCAGATCGACAAGGCCGTCGCCGCCAACGGCGACCGCGGTCAGCTGGCCCTCTCCGACGTCAACGCCTACGTCGCCGGCATCAACGCCTACATCGACGCCTCCGACAGCGGCCGCTACTTCCCCGGCGAGTACGTCCTCACCGGCCACAAGGACTCCGTCACCAACGCCGGCACCATCGACCACTTCAAGCCCACCGACCTGGTCGCACTGGCCTCCGTCATCGGCGCCCTCTTCGGCTCCGGGGGCGGCGGCGAGGTCAACAACGCCCTCTCGCTGCTGGCCGCCCAGTCCAAGTACGGTGTCACCGAGGGCACCAAGGTCTGGGAGTCCTTCCGCGAGCGCAACGACCCCGAGGCGGCCGTGACCGTCCACGACGGCAGCTTCCCGTACGCCACCAAGCCCGCCGACCCGCAGGGCATGGCCCTGCCGGACTCCGGCTCGGTCGCCGAGGAACCGCTCGTCTACGACCGCACCGGCAGCGCGGCCACGGCGGCGTCGACGAGCGTCTCGGCGAAGACGACCGACAGCGCCCTCAGCTCGGCCCGGCGGGGTATGTCCAACGCCCTCGTCGTCAGCGGCAAGCACACCGCCAGCGGCCACCCCGTCGCCGTCTTCGGCCCGCAGACCGGCTACTTCGCCCCGCAGCTGCTCATGCTCCAGGAGATCCAGGGCCCGGGCATCAGCGCCCGCGGCGCCTCCTTCGCGGGCCTGAGCATGTACGTCGAACTCGGCCGAGGCCAGGACTACGCCTGGAGCGCCACCACCTCCGGCCAGGACATCATCGACGCCTACGCCGTCGAGCTGTGCCAGGACGACACGCACTACCTGTACCACGGCACCTGCACGGCCATGGAGAAGGTCGAGCAGACCAACTCCTGGAAGCCGACCACCGCCGACTCCACCGCGGCCGGCTCGTACCGCATGCAGGTCTGGCGCACCAAGTACGGCCCGGTCACCCACCGCGCGACGGTCGGCGGCAAGAAGGTCGCCTACACCACGCTGCGCTCGTCGTACTTCAACGAGGCCGAGTCGATCATCGGCTTCCAGCTGCTGAACGACCCCGACTACGTCAAGGGCCCGGCGGACTTCCAGAAGGCCGCGGAGCACATCAACTACACCTTCAACTGGTTCTACGCCGACTCCAGCCGCACCGCGTACTACAACAGCGGCGACAACCCCGTGCGCGCGACGGGCGTCGACGCCGAGTTCCCGGCCTGGGGACGGGCCGCGTACGAGTGGAAGAACTGGAACCCGACCACCAACGTCGCCGACTACACCCCGGCCTCCGAGCACCCCAACTCCGTCGACCAGGACTACTACATCTCCTGGAACAACAAGCAGGCCAAGGACTACACCACCGCCCCCTGGGGCAACGGCTCGGTCCATCGCGGCAACCTGCTCGACGACCGCGTGCAGAAACTGGTCGCGACGGGCGGTGTCACCCGCGCCGCGCTGGTCAAGGCCATGGCCGAGGCCGCGCTCACCGACCTGCGGGCCGAGGACGTCCTCCCGGACCTGCTCAAGGTCGTCAACAGCAGTACGGTCACCGACTCCACGGCGGCCGCGGCGGTCAGCAAGCTCCAGGCCTGGGTGACGGCAGGCGCCAGACGCACGGAGACCTCCGCGGGCTCCAAGGCGTACGCCAACGCCGAGGCGATCCGCATCCTGGACGCCTGGTGGCCCCTGCTGGTGAAGGCCGAGTTCGAACCCGGCCTCGGCAGCGGCCTGTACACCGCGATGACCGCCAACCTCCCCATCGACGAAGCCCCGTCGGCCGCGCACGGCCCCACCGGCGCCCACGCCGGAAGCTCCTTCCAGTACGGCTGGTGGTCCTACGTCGACAAGGACATCCGTACGGTGCTGGGGGAGTCGGTGCAGGGCGGCCTCGCCCGGACGTACTGCGGCGACGGCAGCCTCAGCGCGTGCCGGACCATCCTGATCAACACGCTGAAGGAGGCCGCGGGCAAGACGGCCGCCCAGGTCTACCCGGGTGACAGCTTCTGCTCGGCCGGCGACCAGTGGTGCGCCGACACGATCATCCAGCAGCCCCTGGGCGGCATCAAGCACGACAAGATCAGCTGGCAGAACAGGCCGACCTTCCAGCAGGTGGTGGAGTTCACCTCGCACAGGTGACCTCGGGCTGGTGGCGGGCCGGACTCAGGCGATACGGCCCGCCGCCAGCACCACCTGGGCCAGTTCCCGGTGGCAGATGTCGCTGTGCGCCCCGGACGGCGGGCCGCCGCGCTTGACGACCGCCGTCACATCGATGTTCACGCAGCCGGAGGTGGGCAGCGGGGTCCGGAAGGCGTCGGCGAGCTTGCGCGTGTCCGTGCCCTTCACCGCCTGGACCCCGTCGTAGCCGAGCGCGCCCCACTTGCGGCCGAGGAGGCCGTTGACGCTGAGGCCCACCACCGCGCGCGAGTCGCCCGCCATCCGGGAGGCGAGCGGGTAGATCGTGCCGAGCGCCGAGTCGTGCCGGGAGTGGCAGCACACCAACGGGCCGGACACCCGCTTCTGCTGGCCGTGCAGCACCCCGCTCGCCCGGTTGTCGTGCGGCAGCCGCGCCGCGAACGCGTAGTGCGAGAAGGCCGCCTGGAGCAGTGTCACCGACTTCACCGTGCGCACACCCTCCGGCAGCCCGCGCAGCGCGAACGACACCAGACGTCCGCCGAAGCTGTGCCCCACGAGATGCACCCGTACCTCCGGCGCCGTCCGAGCGAGCTGCCCGAGGAACCGGCCGAGCCCGCGTTCGCCGACGGTGCCCGCGCGGCGCTTCATCGCGAAGTACGTGGCCTGACGCAGGAGTTCATGGGCGCCGTCCCACACCTCGGGAAGGAGCCCGTCGGCGGCGGCCGGATCGGCCGTGGCGCCCCCGCCCTCGATCTCGGCCAGCGCCGCCGCGAACTCCTGGCACACCACCGCCGTGTCCCCGAACAGCATCTCGGGGTCGCCCGCAGGCACCCCCGCCGCCAGGGTGTCCGCCACGAACGCGCCCTGCGGCCCCTGCGGCGGCACCTCCACCAGCAGCCGCACCAGCCGCCCGAACTCCTCCAACGAAGCTCCCTCGTCGGGCCGTTGGTCCAGCAGCCGCGCGATCTGCTCCACGACCGTGGCCCGCCCCGGGAACACCTCCAGCAGCGCGTGCCGGGTGTTCTTGTCGAGGGCCGGGCCGCCACGCGCCGGGGCCACGGCCGGGGGCGCGGGCTTGAAGTCCGGGATCGGCTCGTCGGAGAAGCGCATCGAGGGCCACAGCACGCCGACGTACCCCAGCCTCGCCTGGGGCGCGAGCGCCGGGAACGGGGCGAAGAAGCGGCTGTAGAGCCGGGTCGCGCCGGACCGGTCGCTGTTCCACCCGTGCGCGAAGACGACCAGATCCCGCACCTCGCGCTTGCCGACCCCCTCGGCCAGCCGGTCCCGCTGCCCGGCGTCCACGTCCCCGTCCGCGTCGAAGGTCAGTTCCCAGTAGGGAGTCACGCTCATTTCCGGATCCGCCATGACGAGCCCCCTTCGGCCCCCGTAGGTGGTGCGCTCAAGGCGCATGGTCCCGCCGACGGCGAAGAATGGCCATACATCGGGTAAGGGCCGGTCGAATCCGAATTGATGCCGTATCGGGCCGACCGGGGAAAGGGGTCACCGGTACAGGAGGTACTCCGCGCGCACCCGCCGGAACGCCGCCAGCTCCGCCTGCCAGTCGGCCACGACGTCCTCGGTGCTCGCGCCGGCGTCGATGAGTGTGCGCACCCGGGCGGAGCCGGTCAGCTTGTCGATCCAGTTGTCCGAGCGCCAGGCGAAACCGCTCCACACCTTCTTGGCGGTCACGAGGAGCGCGATCCCGGTGCGCACGGGGTCGAACGCGGCCCGGTCGTGGACGTGGAGCTGTACACCCCCGACCGTCTTCCCCTGGAACTTGGAGAACGTCGGGGCGAAGTACGCCTCCCTGAAGTGCACCCCCGGCAAGCCGAGTTCCTCGACGGCGGCCGCCCACCGCCGGTCGACGCCCTCCGCGCCGAGCAGCTCGAACGGCCGGGTGGTGCCGCGCCCCTCCGACACATTGGTCCCCTCGAACAGACACGTCCCGGCGTACACCAGCGCGGTGTCCGGGGTCGGCATGTTCGGGCTCGGCGGCACCCAGGGCAGGCCGTACGCGTCGTAGAACAGCGACCGCTTCCACCCGGACATCTGTACCGTCTCCAGGGGGACGGGCGTGGTCAGGAACTCCCCGTTGAACAGCCGCGCCAGCTCCGCCGCCGTCATCCCGTGCGCCTGCGCGATGGGCTGCCGCCCGACGAAGGTCGCGAACTCCTTGTGGAGGACGGGCCCGTGGGCCGCCCGGCCGGTCACCGGGTTCGGCCGGTCCAGCACCACGAAGCGCCTGCCGGCGAGGGCCGCCGCCTCCATGCAGTCGTACAGCGTCCAGATGTAGGTGTAGAAGCGGGCGCCGACGTCCTGGATGTCGAAGACGATCGTGTCGACACCGGAGGCGGTGAAGACGTCCGCGAGCGGACGGCCGCTCTTGAGGTACGTGTCGTAGACCGGGAGGCCGGTCGCCGGGTCGTCGTAGCGGCCCTCGGAGCCACCGGCCTGGGCGGTGCCCCGAAATCCGTGCTCGGGGCCGAAGACGGCCCGCAGGTCCACGCGGTCGTCGGCGTGCATCACGTCGACGATGTGGCGTACGTCCCTGGTGACGCCGGTGGGGTTGGTGACGACGCCGACCTTTTGGCCGCCGAGGGTCCGGTAGCCGTTGGCGGCGAGGCGCTCGAAGCCGGTGCGGAGCCCTGGGCGGGCGGCCTGAGCGGGGTTCGAGGCGGTCAGGGTGGCCGCTGCGGGGGCAGCGGTGAGGAGGGTTCTGCGGGAGAGGCTCATGTGGGGGACCTCCGTGATGGTGGGGTACGGCGTCACTGCCAGCTAAGCGCTTCCGCGGGTGGTTCGTAGGGTGCGGGCTGTATGTGGCCGGTCGCGCCCACGCGGCGGAGCCGCACATGGATATGGCCCCGCGCCCTTGGGCGCGGCCGCCGTCACCCCTTTCTTCCTACATACCGACTGGTTAGTCTGGTCCTTGAAAGTCGAGCCGTTCTTGTTGTGCCGCGTCGAAGGAGACCGATGGTGGGAGCCGTGCAGGATGCCGGAGTGGTCGTCACCGGAGCCGGCGGTGGGATCGGGGCCGCGCTGGCCCGGCGGTTCGCCGACGAAGGGGCCCGGGTCGTCGTGAACGATCTCGATGCCGAGCGGGCTCAGGCCGTCGCCGACGAGATCGGTGGGATCGCGGTGCCCGGGGACGCGTCCGAGATCGTCGGCCCGGCCCGGGACGCACTCGGCGGAACGGTGGACGTCTACTGCGCCAACGCGGGCCTCGGCTCCGCCGGCACGGAGGCGGCCGACGAGCAGGTCTGGGCGGCTGCCTGGGACGTGAACGTGATGGCGCATGTACGGGCGGCCCACCAGTTGCTCCCGGCCTGGTTGGAGCGCGGCAGCGGCCGTTTCGTGTCCACGGTGTCGGCGGCGGGGCTGCTCACGATGATCGGCGCCGCCCCCTACAGCGTCACCAAGCACGGCGCCTACGCCTTCGCCGAGTGGCTCTCCCTCACCTACCGCCACCGCGGTCTGAAGGTCCACGCGATCTGCCCCCAGGGCGTACGCACCGACATGCTGACGGCGTCGGGCAGCGCGGGCGAGCTGGTGCTGGCGCCGACCGCGATCGAGCCGTCGGATGTCGCCGACGCGTTGTTCAAGGGGATCGAGGAGGACCGCTTCCTGATCCTTCCGCACCCCGAGGTGGCCGGTTACTACCAGGCGCGGGCCGCCGAGCCGGACCGCTGGCTGACGAACATGAACCACATCCAGCAGAGGTGGGAAGAGGCCCGCTGATCAGCCCTGCTCGGCGGGCCGGGGCCGACGAGTGGGATGATCCTCCGGCGAAAGCGCGTTTCCGTATCGGCGGGGAACCAAGGACCGGCCGGCGGACGACCAGTAGGCGAACAGCGAAAACCATGGAAGGCAGGTGGCGGCAGTGCCCAGGACGACGGACGCGGACGGCACGCCCGTCCCGCAGCGGCTGCTGGCCGCCGCCACCCGGCTCTTCGCCGAGCAGGGCTACGACCGCACCTCGGTGCAGGAGATCGTCGAGGCGGCGGGCGTCACCAAGGGGGCGCTGTACCACTACTTCGGTTCCAAGGACGACCTGCTGCACGAGGTGTACGCGCGCGTGCTGCGCATCCAGCAGGAGCGGCTGGACTCGTTCGCGGGGGCCGACGCGCCGGTGGAGGAGCGGCTGCGGCGTGCTGCCGCCGATGTCGTCGTCACGACCATCGACAACCTCGACGACGCGATGATCTTCTTCCGCTCGATGCACCATCTGAGCCCCGAGAAGAACAAGCAGGTGCGTGCCGAGCGACGCCGCTACCACGAGCGCTTCCGTGCGCTGATCGAGGAGGGTCAGGAGTCGGGGGTCTTCTCGAAGGCGACCCCCGCGGACCTGGTCGTGGACTACCACTTCGGCTCCGTCCACCACCTCTCGACGTGGTACCGCCCGGACGGCCCGATGCCTCCCCAGGAGGTCGCCGACCACTTGGCAGACCTGCTGTTGCGAGCCCTGCGCCCCTGAAAGGTGCGCGGGGAACTGCGCGACAAGCCCCCACCGACCCGCGGACGAACAACCAACCCTCGGGGGGGCTGGGGGCACAGCCCCCAGGGATGGGACGGGCAGGGGCGGCGGGGGCGAAAAGGCCCCTCCGCGCACCCCCGCCGGCGGTCACACGTACCGCTTCAGCTCCCGCCGAGCCAACGAGCGCTGATGCACCTCGTCCGGCCCGTCCGCGATCATCAGCGTCCGCGCCCCCGCGTACAGCTCCGCCAACGGGAAGTCCTGACTCACCCCACCCGCACCATGCAACTGGATCGCCCGGTCGATGATGTCGACAACCGTCCGCGGCGTCGCGATCTTGATCGCCTGGATCTCGGCGTGAGCACCCTTGTTCCCGACCGTGTCCATCATCCAGGCCGTCTTCAGCACCAGCAGCCGCAGCTGCTCCACCGCCACCCGCGCGTCCGCGATCCAGTTGTGCACCACCCCCTGCTGGGCCAGCGCCTTGCCGAACGCCTCCCGCGCCACCGCCCGCCGGCACATCAGCTCGATCGCCCGCTCGGCCATCCCGATGAGCCGCATGCAGTGGTGGATACGGCCGGGACCGAGCCGCGCCTGGGCGATCGCGAAACCGCCGCCCTCCTCGCCGATCAGGTTCGACGCCGGCACCCGAGCGCCCTCGAAGACCACCTCGGCGTGGCCGCCGTGGTAGTGGTCCTCGTAGCCGAAGACCCGCATCGCCCGCTTCACCGTGACACCGGGCGTGTCACGCGGGACCAGGATCATCGACTGCTGGCGGCGGATGTCGGCCCCGTCCGGGTCCGTCTTGCCCATCACGATGAAGATCTTGCAGTCGGGGTTCATCGCCCCGGAGATGTACCACTTGCGGCCCGTGATGACGTAGTCGTCGCCGTCCCGCTCGATGAGCGTGGTGATGTTCGTGGCGTCCGAGGAGGCCACCTCCGGCTCGGTCATCGCGAACGCCGAGCGGATCTCACCGGCCAGCAGCGGCTCCAGCCACTGCTTCCGCTGCGCCTCGTCGCCGAACTGGCTGAGCACCTCCATGTTGCCGGTGTCGGGCGCCGCGCAGTTCAGCGCCGTCGGCGCCAGCTGCGGCGAACGCCCGGTGATCTCGGCGAGCGGCGCGTACTGGAGGTTGGTCAGCCCGGCCCCGTACTCGGAGTCGGGAAGGAACAGGTTCCACAGGCCCTGCCTGCGGGCCTCGGCCTTCAGCTCCTCCACCACGGCCGGCGTGTCCCACGGCGAGGCCAGCTCCGCCCGCTGCTCCTCGGCCACGGCCTCGGCCGGGTAGACGTACTCGTCCATGAAGGCGAGGAGCTTGGCGCGCAGCTCCTCCGTGCGGGCGTCGAATGCGAAGTCCATGGCGGATCAGCCCTCCTGGAGGCCGGTACGAAGAGTCGTCAGGCCGTGTTCGATGAAGACGGGGACCAGTTCGCCTATGCGGTCGAAGCCCCGGCCGACCGTCTGGCCGAGTGTGTAGCGGTAGTGGATGCCCTCCAGGATCACGGCGAGCTTGAACCACGCGAACGCCGTGTACCAGGCGACGGCGGAGACGTCGCGGCCCGAGCGCTCCGCGTACCGCGCGACGATCTCCGCCGGGTCCGGGTGGCCGGGGGCCGCCGCGGTCGTGGAGACGGGGGAGTCGGGCAGCCCGAGCGGCACGCTGTACATCACCAGCAGGCCCAGGTCGGTCAGCGGATCGCCGAGCGTGGACATCTCCCAGTCGAGGATCGCCCTGATCCGGTCGTCCGGGCCGAGCAGCACGTTGTCGAGGCGGTAGTCGCCGTGCACCACGGCGGGCGCGGGGGAGTGCGGCAGCTCCCGGCCCAGCGCCGCGTGCAGCTCGTCGATCCCGGCCAGCTCGCGGTTGCGGGACGCGTCCAGCTGCTTGCCCCAGCGGCGCAGCTGCCGGTCGAGGAAGCCCTCGGGGCGCCCGAAGTCGGCGAGGCCCACCTCGGCGGGGTCCACCGCGTGCAGCTCGACCAGGGTGTCCACCAGCCCGAGCACCGCCGCCCGGGTGCGCTCGGCGCCGATCGGGGCGAGCTGCTCGGCGGTGCGGTACGGGGTGCCGTCCACGAAGTCCATGACGTAGAAGGGCGCCCCGAGCACGTCCTCGTCCTCGCACAGCAGCACGGGCCGCGGCACCGGCACGCTCGTCGGGTGCAGGGCGCTGATCACCCGGTGCTCGCGCCTCATGTCGTGCGCGGTCGCCAGTACATGGCCGAGCGGCGGCCGCCGGACCACCCACTTCGCGACGCCGTCCGTGACCTCGTACGTCAGGTTCGACCGTCCGCCCTCGATCAGCCGGCCGGTGAGCGGGCCCGCCACCAGTCCGGGCCGCTCGGTGTCGAGCAGGGCGCGGAGCCGGTCGGGATCGAGACCTGGTGGATGGTCTGGGCGCATCATGGCTCCTACACGCGGGTTACCGGGACCCGACTCATGATGCCGACCGGTCGGTATGTAGTCCAGTGGGCGTGAACAAAGTGATCGGCATCTCGACGGGATCCGGCCGTACGGGCCGGATCCCGATGACGCTACCGGTCTCTGAGGGGTGTCACGCGTGGCAGGTCATCATCTCTCCGCCGTTGATGGTCGCCATGTCCATGAATCCCGCGAACGGGTCCACACCCTCCCCTTCGGGTGCCCCGTCCAGCTCGGCGTACGCCCGGTGCAGGTTGGCCACCAGCCGCTCGCTCTCCGGCAGCGCGGCGAACTCCCCGAGGTCGGTGCTCCGGGCCGCCTCCAGTGGCGTCAGCCCCGACGCGTGCGACTTCTCGGCGACCTCGGCCACGAACCGGATGTACCGCTCGGCCTTGTCGAACGCCGACGGGTCGGTGACCGGCCCGTGCCCCGGCACGACGGTCTCCGCGCCCAGCTCGCGCAGCAGCGCCAGCGCCCGCAGTGAACCGCTCAGCGACCCCATGAGGAAGAAGGGGGTCCCGCCCTCGAAGACCAGGTCCCCCGCGAACAGCACCCGCCGGTGCGGCAGCCAGACCACCGAGTCGCCGACCGTGTGCGAGATCCCCGGGTGGATGATCTGCGCCTCGATGTCACCGACGTGCACGGTCATCCGGTCGTCGTACGTGAGGTCCGCGCCCTTGATGCTGACGTCCCCGTAGTCGGTCTGCGGCCACAGCAGATGCAGATGCTGTCCGCTGGCCAGGGCCTCGCGGCGGCAGGCCGAGTGCGAGACGAGCGTGGCGGCCGGCGTGAAGAAGCCGTTGCCGTAGGTGTGGTCCCCGTGGTGGTGGGTGTTCACCAGGAGACGCGGCGCCGGGACGCCGGTCGCGTCCAGCGCGGCGCCCAGGGCCCGGGTCCGGCGCTCGGTGGCCGCGGTGTCGACGAGCAGGGTGGTCGTCCCGTCGCTCACGAAGCCGGAGTTGTTCAGACACCAGCCGCCGTCCGGCTGTACGTATGCGTACACGTCGTCGGCCAGCTCGACGGTGTACGGCTCTTCTGCGGTCATAGTGACCCCCTCTTCCCCCGAATCATCGCCAACTGGTGGTCAGAGCCTGCCAGTCGACGACGATCCGAGAGGAACCGGGGTCCGCGGAAACGACGAGAGCGGCCGGGCCGCCGCTCGATCGTTGCGTTAGTGATCGTCCCAGTGGCCGTCGTGCGCCGCGTGCCGATGCCCGTCGTGGACGTAGTCGACGTGGTCCCCGTGCGCCACCGCCTGGTGCCCGCAGTCCTCGCCGTGGTCATGCGCGTGCCCGTCGTGCGCGGTGTGCCCGCTCGGCTCGCACTCGTCCCAGTGTCCGGAGTGCTCGCGGTGCAGATGCCCGTCGTGCGCGTAGTCGGTGTGGTCGCCGTGCGATACGGCGGTGTGTCCGCAGGCCGGGCCGTGGCTGTGCTCGTGGACGGGGTGTTCCTGGTGGAGCGTGGTCATGGTGCTCGCCTTCAGGTGGTGCGGGGTGACTTGCCCAGGCTAGTCACAGAACGCACGCTTATCCCTTTTTGAAACCCATGCCGAGGCCAAGCCTTCATCCGCACGATCAAGAACTGGTCTGGGACACCAGCGCCGCCCCGCACACGGCGAGCGCGACCGTGCACAGCGCCGCCGTCGTGGCGATCCGGGGCGCGAGCGCGGGCGGAGGGGGTGTGGTCAGGGCGCGGATACGGCGGTGGGCGAGGCCCAGGAAGGCCAGCCACAGTGCCGCGCAGACGGCTGCCGCCAGTACGGCGGGTGCCGTCGGGCCGCCGTGCAGCGCGGACTTCGTGGCGAGTACGGCGACCACGGCGCCGGTGAGGGTCGTACGCCGCCAGGCGAGCCGGGTCCGCTCCGGCTGGAGCCCCGGATCGCGCGGGGCCGTCCGCCGTGTGGGAGGCACGCCGGGTGTCACCCCTCCCAGCCGAGCAGTACGACGGCGACCATGGCCACGGCGACGACGGCGACCACGAGGCTGAGCGCGGCCGGGAAGCGTGACACCGGCAGATCCTCGCCCTTCCGCATCGCCCGCTCGCACCGCACCCAGTGGTTCACCGCACGGAGCGCGCACAGCACACCTGCCGCGAGCAGCGCCAGCGCGAGCCCGACGCGCCAGCCCCAGCGGAGGTCCGGCAGGAACTGGTCCACCGCGAAGCCGCCGCCGATGAGGGCGAGCGAGGTGCGCAGCCAAGCCAGGAAGGTTCGTTCGTTCGCCAGGGAGAAGCGGTAGTCGGGGGTGCGGCCCTCCTCCCGGACCTCCTCGGGTTCGAACCAGAGTCGGACGTTCCGTGCAAATTCGATCACATGTAGGACACTACCGGTCGGCTTCGGGTGGCAAGTCCTCAGAGTCGGGCGTCAGCCCCTACCGCTTTGCCGCCCGTCCGTTCCGCGAAGCGCTCTCAGCCGCTCGTAGGCCGCCAGCCCGTCCGGGACCCACTCCCACTCGCCCAGCCGCCGCTCCACCTCGTCCTCGGTGAGGAAGGCGTGCCAGGCCACCTCCTCCACCTGCGGCCTGACCGGCAGCTCGCAGCGGACCTCGTACACGGCCGACCACCAGCTCGGTCCGGCCCCGTCGGCGTACAGGAACTTGAAGAGCGGGACGGGGCGTGGCAGTCCGGAGACGCCGAGTTCCTCCTCCGCCTCGCGCAGGGCCGCCTCGTCGTAGGACTCGCCCGCGCCGACCACCCCGCCGACGAACATGTCGTAGAGGGAGGGGAAGACCAGCTTCGCCGGTGTACGGCGATGGATGAAGAGCCGCCCCTCGACGTCCCTGGCCAGGACGAGCACGATCCGATGGCACAGCCCACGCGCGTACGCCTCCCCGCGCGGGGCCTGCCCGATGACCTGATCGTTCTCGTCCACGATGTCGAGGATCTCGTCGGCGGCACTCATGCCCTCATCCAAGCAGGGGTGGGTGGTGGAAGGCTTGTGGCCGCACGACCCGCCCATCTCGCGCTGCGTGGGCTGCCGGTCCGTCGCGGCCTTGCCTCGGCGCAGGCCCCTCGGCGCTGAGGTTCTCAGCCGAGAGTCCAGTCGACGGTGTCGGTGTACGTGGAGCCGTTGACGGTCGCGGTCACCACGACGGTGTTCCGCCCCGGCCTCAGTGTGATGGTGGCCCACCTGAAGACGCGGTTGCTGCTGCTCACGGTGCCCAGGGAGGTGCCGTTGAGGGTGGCGGTGACCCTGTCCGCGTTGGAATAGACCTTCAGTTCGGTGGTGGCGTCGGTTCGCTGGGTCCAGCGGCGGCTGGTGATGTAGAGGGTCGGAGTGCTCGCCCAGTTGGCCTTGTACCAGTAGAAGGCGTCCTTGCGGATCTGCCGGTCGCGGGTGACCAGGCCCTTGTCGTTGATACCGGGCTGTCCTCCTTCGTTGCGGCCGTCGGAGGGGAAGTCGAACATGGCCCAGACGTACGTGCCCCAGATGTAGGGACGGCCTGCGAGCTGCTGCCAGGCCGCTTCGTGGAAGAGCGCCTGGTACTCCTCCGGGTGCCAGGAACCCCCCGGTGTGGGCCTGGGTGGGTTGAGGGCGTGCTGGGTGGTGTTGGCGCCGGCTCCGTACTCCGAGATGCCGATCCTGCGGGACGGGGAGTTCTTGTGCAGGTTGTCGGCCCATGCGCCGAGTTCGCTGTCCTTCGAGCCGTAGTACCAGCCGAGGTACTTGTTGAAGCCCGTGGTTCGCGTGTGCAGCCCTGCCTGCGCGCCGTCGGGGTCTTCGCTGCGCACCGCGTAGGTGGAGAGCCGGTCCGGGTCCTCGGCGTCGACGATGCCGGCCAGTGAGTCGAGCAGCCTGTTCGTGGCGCCGCCGTTGTAATCGGTCAGTTCGTTGCCGATGCCCCAGAAAGCGATCGACGGGTGGTTGTAGTTCTGCCGGATCAGCTCACGCAGTTGGTTCTGGGCGTTGGCGGTGAAGGCGGTCGAGTCGGTGACGGAGTTGACCAGCGGGATCTCCGCCCACACGATCAGCCCGCGTTCGTCGGCCAGTTCGTAGTCCTTCTGGTCGTGCTGGTAGTGCGCCATCCGGATGGCGCTGGCTCCGAGTTCCCGGATGAGATCGAAGTCCCGTACATGGTCGGCGTCGGTTGCCGCCCAGCCTCTGACGCCTTGGTCCTGGTGCAGGTTCACGCCGTGCAGACCAATGGGTTCGCCGTTGAGGTGGAAGCCGGTGTCGGCGTCGACGGCGAAGGCGCGCAGGCCCAGTCGTTCGGTCACCACGTCCGTGATCCGGTCCGCGCCCGCGGTGACGTCGTGGATCTCGGAGCTGGCGTTGTAGAGGTACGGGTCCGCCAGGCCGTTCCACAGGCGTGGGCGGTCGATGACGACGGTCAGCCTGATCTCGGCGCCGGCGGCCGCGGGGACAGCCTGCGCGGTACTGCCGGCCTCCGCGACGACGTTCCCGTTCCTGTCGGCGATGACGGTACGGACAACCACCGATCTGGTGGTACCGCTGTCGTTCCACAGCTTCGTTGTCACGGTCACGGTGGCCGACTCCGCGGTCACATCGCTCTGACGCAGGTAGACGCCGGGACCTGCGTAGTCCTCCATCCGGACATGGAGCGGGTCGGTGGCCCACAGGCTCACATTGCGGTAGATGCCGCCCTCGAAGGTGTAGTCCGCGCTCACCGGTGCGATGCCGGTATCACGGGCGTTGGTCACCCTTACCGCGATCACATTGTCCTTGCCCGGGACGAGCACGGTGTCGGCGGCGAACCTGAACCGGGAGTATCCACCTCGGTGCTGCCCGAGATGCGTACCGTTGATCCAGACGTCGGCGACCTGGTCGACCCCGGCGAACTGCAGGTACAACCTCTTGCCGGCCAGGTCGGACGGCACGGTGTAATGGCGGCGGTACCAGCCCACGCCGCGGTAGTAGTTGTCGCCGCCATCGGCACCGTCGCCGGCGTTCCATGTGTGGGGCGTATTCACCGACGTCCATCCGGAGTCGTCGAACCCAGGCGTTTCAGCGCCTGTGACGTCTGTCCTGACGAATCTCCACCCCTTGTTGAGATCGATGCGCACACGCGGATTCGGCGCTGTGTACGTCGCAGCCGCGGAGGCGGCATCGGCCTGCGCGAGCCCCGCCAGCGAGGCCAGCAGTCCTCCAGCCGTACCGCTCAGCACCTGTCGGCGAGTAGGGGAACCCGTCATTCGAGAACTCACTTCCGCAAAGGTCGAGGAGAAGGGGGACGTGCTGCGGCGTTACGCCGACGACCGGGAAGGTGTGTCCGGTCGCGCTTCGCGTCCGGTCGGCGGTTCTCCCGGCACCGTGTCGTGCTGCTGCGGTGGGCATGTATCGATCCAGGTCACCTGTATGACCGCGCGGTCATGTTCATGTATCCATGACCGCGCGGTCACATTTATGTATCCGGAGGGGCGTGCGTCAAGAGAACCGACAGCATCAGTTGTGTCCCGCCCGACCTGTTCGAGGTCGCGAACGTGCGCCGACGATCGACGCGCTCGGCTTACCGAGGCCGCTCTGCCGACGCCGCCGGTGCGATGCGACAGCGCGCTGCCGGGCAGTGGAGGACGAGGTGCGTGACGCCGTACATCCCGAGCGGGGTGTAATCCCCCGCTCTTCAAGGGTGCGGGGCTGTGACCTGTGCGGCTCCGCCGCGTGGGCGCGAGCAACCACGACCCACCCGCACCCGCCGCGCGACACGCGCTCTCGACCTCCGAGGCTCCGGAGCCGAGGCGACCGCGCACCTCACCGTCGCTGCAGTTCTCCCACCCGCGCCGCCCCGGTGACGTTGCACGGCATGGCCGGATGCATCCCGAGCAGCACCACCCCGGCCACGATCCCGACGAGCCCCAGCGCCTCCCAGGTCAGCGCACCCGCGTCGGTGCGCAGCCGGTCGCCGAGGAAGCCGACCCCGCACAGGATCCCGGCCAGCGGCTGCGCCGCGGTGAGCGCGGGCAGCGACATCCGCAGCGGGGCCGTCTCGAAGGCGCTCTGCACCAGCACGAGCCCCGTCACACCCAGCAGCAGCACACCGTACGGCTGCCAGGAGGTGATCAGCGCGGTCCAGCCGCCGGCGGCGAAGTTCTGTCCGCTGACCCGGGTGAGCGCGTCCTGGACGCCGTACAGCAGCCCGGCCGCCACCGCCAGCAGCACCGGCCCGGCACTCAGCCGCGAGCGCTTCGCGTAGGCGGTGAGGAGCAGGGCCAGGCCGAGCATCGCGCCGATGATCAGCCAGTGGCGGAAGGGGTCGCCGACCGCCTCGCCGCCCTCGGGCCGCCCGGCCACGATGAACGCCGTCACCCCGCCCGCGAGCAGCAGGAGGCCCGCCCAGCCCTGGCGGCCCAGCGGCTGTTTGGTCCGGCGGCGGGAGAGGGCGAGGGCGAAGAGGAGGTTCGTCGCGAGGAGCGGTTCCACGAGCGTGACCTCGCCCTCGCTGAGCGCGACCGCGCCGAGCGCCATGCCGCACACCATCAGTCCGATGCCGCCTAGCCAGCGCGGTACCCGGATCAGGTCGAGAAGCAGCCGGGGTGAGAGGAAGTCGCTGAGGGGCGCGTGGGCGGCGGCCTGCTGCTGGAGGACGAAACCGGAGCCCAGACAGCAGGCAGCACTCACGGCGAGGATCAGGACGAGAACCGACACGCTGGATTACCTCGGATGATCGACAGGGGGCATAACGGGCAAGTCGCGTATCAAGGGACTCTAACGACCCGGCCGTGGGCTGTCCGTAAGAGGGAACACATCCGCGCAGTTGACTAGCTCACTCCTTCTGCCGAAGGATCAGTCCCCAAAGCTGCTGACCGGCCAGTAACAAAGCGTCCCGGCAGGCCCTCGCATGCCTGGTCCGCCGCATCCACGTTGCCCCGTTCCCGAGAGGACGTCCTCCATGTCGTACGACGCAGATGTGATCGTGATCGGGGCGGGCCTCGCCGGGCTCGCGGCGACCGCGGAGCTCGTCGACGCGGGCCGCAAGGTGATCCTCCTCGACCAGGAGCCGGAGCAGTCGATCGGCGGTCAGGCGCACTGGTCCTTCGGCGGACTCTTCTTCGTCGACTCGCCCGAGCAGCGCCGCCTGCGGATCAAGGACAGCCACGCCCTCGCCCTCCAGGACTGGATGGGCACGGCCGCCTTCGACCGCGAGGAGGACCACTGGCCGCGCAAGTGGGCCGAGGCGTACGTGAACTTCGCGGCCGGTGAGAAGCGGTCCTGGCTGTACCAGCAGGGCGTCCGGTTCTTCCCGGTGGTCGGCTGGGCCGAGCGCGGCGGCTACGACGCCAACGGCCACGGCAACTCCGTCCCCCGCTTCCACATCACCTGGGGCACCGGCCCGGGGCTCGTCGCGCCCTTCGAGCGCCGGGTACGGGAGGGCGTGGCCCGGGGCCTGGTCCAGCTGAAGTTCCGGCACCGCGTGACCGGCCTTTCGCGCAGCGCGGGCGCCGTCGACACCGTCACCGGCGAGATCCTGGAGCCGTCGGGCATCGAGCGCGGCCAGGCCAGCAGCCGCGAGGTCACCGGCGCCTTCGAACTGAAGGCCCAGGCCGTGATCGTCACCTCCGGCGGCATCGGTGGCAACCACGACCTCGTCCGCGCCAACTGGCCCGAGCGCCTCGGCAACCCCCCGGAGAAGATGATCTCCGGCGTGCCCGCGCACGTCGACGGCAAGATGCTCGCCATCGCCGAGGAGGCGGGCGCGCACCTCATCAACCGCGACCGCATGTGGCACTACACCGAGGGCATCCAGAACTGGAACCCCATCTGGGAGAACCACGGCATCCGCGTCCTGCCCGGCCCGTCCTCGCTCTGGCTGGACGCGCGCGGCAAGCGGCTCCCCGTCCCGCTCTTCCCGGGCTTCGACACCCTCGGCACGCTCGAGCACATCATGAAGACCGGCTACGACTACACGTGGTTCGTGCTCGACCAGAAGATCATCGGCAAGGAGTTCGCGCTCTCCGGCTCCGAGCAGAACCCCGACCTCACCGGCAAGTCCATCAAGGACGTCTTCATCCGGGCCCGTGCGGACGTCCCCGGCCCGGTGAAGGCCTTCATGGACCACGGGGTCGACTTCGTCGTGGAGAAGGACCTCGGCTCCCTGGTGCGCGGCATGAACGCGCTCACGAAGGAACCGCTGATCGACGAGGCCGAACTGCGCCGCGAGATCGTCTCCCGGGACCGCGAGGTCGCCAACCCCTTCACCAAGGACCTCCAGGTCATGGCCATCCGGGGCGCCCGCAACTACCTCGGCGACAAGCTGATCCGCACCGCGAGCCCGCACCGCATCCTCGACCCCAAGGCCGGCCCCCTCATCGCCGTCCGCCTCAACATCCTCACCCGCAAGACCCTCGGCGGCCTGGAGACCGACCTCTCCTCCCGCGTCCTCACCGAGGGCGGCGACCCGCTGGAGGGCGTGTACGCGGCGGGCGAGGCGGCCGGCTTCGGCGGCGGCGGTGTCCACGGCTACCGCTCCCTGGAGGGCACCTTCCTCGGCGGCTGCCTGTTCTCGGGGCGTACGGCGGGTCGGGCGGCGGCGAAGGCGACGGCCTGACCCGTGTCGCACGGGTGAGTAGTTCCGATGAATTTCCGCCGTCCCTGGCCGAACCGGGGCGGCGGATGTTCGAATCAAGGGGTGAACCCTGAAGTACCCGACGCCTCCGGAGAACGCGAACCGGAGCGGGGCAAGCCCATCGGCCGCCGCATCTTCCTCGGCACCCTCGGCCTCGGCGCCCTGGGTGTGGTCTCCGCGCCAGTCCTCCAGCGTGGCCTGGAGGGCTTCCTCGGCGAGGCCGCCCAGAAGGACCCCACCGGCCTGACCGGACTGCTCCCCAACGGCGGCGGCTTCCGCTACTACTCGGTGACGGCCTCCGTCCCCCGCAAGACCGCCAAGAACTACCGCCTCACCGTCGACGGCCTGGTCGACAAGCCCACCTCGTACACCCTCGCCGACCTGCGTGCCCTGCCGCAGACCCGGATGGTCAAGGACGTCCAGTGCGTCACGGGCTGGCGGGTGCCGGACACACCGTTCGAGGGCGTACGGCTCTCCGCGCTGCTGGACGCCGCCGGGGTGCGCTCCTCGGCCGGCGCGGTCCGCTTCACCTGCTTCGACGGGGCGTACACCGAGAGCCTCACGCTGGAGCAGGCCCGCCGCTCCGACGTCCTGGTGGCGCTGCGCATGCAGGACAAGGACATCGGCCACAACCACGGCGGCCCGGTACGCCTGTACGTGGCCCCCATGTACTTCTACAAGTCGGCCAAGTGGCTCTCCGGCATCACCGTCACGGAGAAGGTCGAGCCCGGCTACTGGGAGGAGCGGGGCTACGACATCGACGCTTGGGTCGGCCGATCGAACGGGCGGGACGATGAACCCACGACTTGACGAGGCTCCGCCGATGGCCGCCGACACCCGCGTCCGGCGCTTCACGGCCGCCGAGCGCTGGATCCACCGGACCACGGCGGCCCTGATGGGCGTCTGCGTGCTGACGGCGGCCTGCCTCTACATCCCCGCCCTCGCCGAGCTGGTCGGTCGCCGGGCCCTGGTGGTCACGGTCCACGAGTGGACGGGCCTGCTGCTGCCGCTCCCGGTCCTCGCGGGCCTCGCCTCCCGCGCGTTCCGCGCCGACGTCGGCCGGCTGAACCGCTGGGGCCCGCACGACCGCCTCTGGCTCCGCGCGGCCCGGCGTCGCGTGCCAGGCCGTCGCCCGGCGGCCAAGTTCAACGCGGGGCAGAAGATCTACGCCGCCTGGATCAGCGGCGCGACCCTCGTCATGCTCGCCACGGGCCTGATGATGTGGTTCACCCACCTCACCCCGCTGATGTGGCGCACCAGCGCGACCTTCGTCCACGACTGGCTGGCCCTGACCATCGGCGTCGTCCTGGCCGGCCACATCGGCATGGCCCTGGGCGACCCGGAGGCGAGACGGGGACTGCGGACGGGCCTGGTCAGCCGGGAGTGGGCGGACCGCGAGCACCCGCTGTGGCGGCCGTAGAGCCCACAACACCCGAGACGAGCCCTCACCAGGATCCGAAGTCCAGCAGCACCTTGCACGCCAGGCTCCGGTCAGCCGCCAGCGCGAACGCCGACTCCGCCTCCCGCACCGGCACCACCGCGCTCACCAGCCCGTCGAAGCGGGACTCGGCGGCCAGCAGGGCCAAGGCCTCGTCGAACTCGGTGTCGAAGCGGAACGCCCCGCGCAGCTCGATCTCGCGGGCGACCACGAGGTTGCCCGCGAAGGGGCTCTGGCCGGGCGGCAGCATGCCCAGCTGCACCACGACCCCGCCACGCCGTACGAGCCGCAGACAGGTGTCGAGCCCGGCGGCCACCCCGGACGCCTCGACGGCCACGTCGACCTCGGCCGGCCACCCGGCGTCGCCCGGATCGTCGGCCCGTACGACCGTGTCGGCGCCCGCGGCCTCGGCGTACCGCAGGGCCTGCGGCAGAAGGTCGGTGACGGTGATGCGCGCCGCGCCCGCCGCCCGGGCCGCCGCGACGACCAGGCAGCCGATCGGGCCCGCGCCGGTGACGAGGATGTGTCGTCCGGCCACCTCCCCGGCCCGCCGCACCGCGTGCAGCGCGACGGACAGCGGCTCGGCGAGCACGGCCCGGCGGGGGTGCAGTCCCGGCGGAAGAGCCCTCAACTGCTCGGCGGGTACGGCCACTTGAGCCGCGAAGCCGCCCTGTACATGCGGGTGGCGGGCCGCGCTGCCGAGGTAGCGCGTGTCCCGGCAGACATTGCGCCGGCCGTCCACGCACTCCGGGCAGACCCCGCACGGCGTCGCCGGGTGCACGGCGACCGCCGTACCCACCGCCGGGCCCGACGCCCCCTCGCCGTAGGCGAGCACCTCGCCCACGATCTCGTGCCCCAGGACCATCGGCTCCCTCAGCCGGAAGTCACCGACCCCGCCGTGCCGCCAGTAGTGCAGATCCGAGCCGCACACACCGCCGTACCGTACGGCCACCAGCGCCTGCCCGGGACCGGCCGTCGGCACCGGCAACTGCTCGACCCGCAGGTCGTCCTGACCGTGGATCACACAACCCAGCATGGGATCTGCTTCCTTCCAGGGGTTCACAGCACACTCGTCATGCCGCCGTCGACGTACAGCACCTGCCCGCTGACGAAGTCCGCGGCGGGCGAGGCGAGGAACAGCACCCCGCCGACCAGATCCTCGGTGCGGCCCCAGCGCCCGGCCGGAGTGCGCCGCCGCACCCACGCGCTGAACTCGGCGTTGTCCACCAGGGGCTTGGTCAGCTCGGTCTCGATGTAGCCCGGCCCGAGCCCGTTGACCTGCACGCCGTACGGTCCCCAGTCCGCGCACATGCCCTTGGTGAGCATCTTCAGCGCGCCCTTGGTGGCGGCGTAGGGCGCGATACCGGGCCGTACGATCTCGCTCTGCAGCGAGCAGATGTTGATGATCTTTCCGTGGCCGCGTTCGGTCATGTGCCGGGCGGTCTCGCGGCCGACCAGGAACGCGCTGGTGAGATTGGTGTTCAGGATGAGGTGCCAGTCGGCGTCGGTGAACTCCAGCAGCGGCGACCGCAGTTGCATGCCCGCGTTGTTGACCAGGATGTCCAGCGGGCCGACCCGCTCCTCTACGTCCGCGATCCCGGCGGCGACCGAGGGCCCGTCGGTCACGTCGAACGCGGCCGTGTGGACGTCACCGGGCAGTTCGGCGGCGGCCTTGGTGAGCCGCTCGCCGTCGCGGCCGTTGAGGACGACCGTGCAGCCCGCCTCCGACAGGGCCCGGGCGAGGGCGAGGCCGATGCCCCGGCTGGAGCCGGTGACCAGGGCGATCCGGCCGCTGATGTCGAACAGGGGATGAGCCGTCATCGTCGCACTCCCGACTTCGTCGTCGCAGTCCCGAACTTCATCGTCGTACTCCCGACTTCCGTCGTGTCGCGGTGGCTAGGGGTGTTTTGGATGTCCGGTGCGGCGAGGGTGCGTGCCGGGCGCCGTGGGTGCTGTGCGGGATTTTCAAAACACCCTCTAGATCACCAAGGACAGCAGCAGCACGATCGCCCCGGCGACCACCGAGATGATCGTCTCCATGACCGACCAGCTCTTGATGGTCTGGCCGACGCTCATGCCGAAGTACTCCTTGACCATCCAGAAGCCGGCGTCGTTGACATGGCTGAAGAAGAGCGAGCCCGCGCCGATCGCCAGCACCAGCAGCGCGGTGTGGGTGGTCGACATGTCGGCGGCCAGGGGTGCCACGAGACCGGCGGCCGAGATCGTGGCGACCGTCGCCGAGCCCGTCGCCAGACGGATCGCGACCGCGATCAGCCAGGCCAGTACGAGGGCCGGTATCGACCAGTCCTCGGAGATGTCGAGGATCATCCGGCCGACACCGGAGTCGATCAGGGTCTGCTTGAAGCCGCCGCCGGCGCCGACGATCAGCAGGATGCCCGCGATCGGCGCGAGGGAGGTCTCGACGGTCGTCGACAGCCGCCCCTTGCTGAACCCGGCCGCCCGGCCGAGGGTGAACATCCCCACGATCACGGCCGAGAGCAGGGCGATCAGCGGCGAGCCGGCGACGTCGAAGACCCGCTGGACCATGTTCTCCGGATCGTCGACGACGATGTCCACCAGTGCCTTGGCCAGCATCAGCACGACCGGCAGCAGCACGGTGGCGATGGTCGCGCCGAACCCGGGACGCTTCCGAAGCTCCTCCGAGGCCCGCACCGGAACCATGCGCTCGGGGACGGGCACGTCCACCCAGCGGGCCGCGTACTTCGAGAACAGCGGACCGGCGATGACCACGGTGGGTATCGCGACGAGCAGACCGAGGGCCAACGTCACCCCCAGGTTGGCCTGCACCGCGTCGATCGCGACCAGCGGGCCCGGATGCGGCGGGATCAGCCCGTGCATGACGGACAGACCGGCGAGGGCCGGAACGCCGATACGCATCAGCGAGTAGCCGCCGCGCTGGGCGACCATCAGCACCACCGGGATCAGCAGCACGATCCCCACCTCGAAGAACAGCGGCAGCCCGATCACGGAGGCGATCAGCACCATCGCCCACGGCATCGCACGCCCGCCCGCCTTCGCGAGAATGGTGTCGACGACCTGGTCGGCGCCCCCGGAGTCCGCGAGCAGCTTGCCGAGGATCGCGCCCAGCGCGATGAGCACGCCCACCCCGGCCACGGTCGCCCCGAGCCCGGTGGTGAAGCTCGCGATCGCCTTGTCCAGCGGAGCCCCGGCGAACGCGCCCAGCGCGAGCGAGCCGATGGTCAGCGCCAGAAAGGCATGGACCTTGAACCGGGTGATGAGCAGGACGATGACGGCGATGCCCGCCAGTACGGCGATGCCCAGCTGCGCGTGCCCCGCCGAGGTGATCGGCTCGACGGGGTCCGCTGCCAGCATCTCGACGCTGAGTCTGGTCACGGTGAGTCCTTGTATGGTGAATTGCCTGGTGGGGAGGGGGAGTCGGAGCGTTTACGTCGACGCCGGGTCGATCCCCCGCAGCGCGGCCAGCGCCCGCACGGCCCGCTCGGTGATCTCCTCCGGGCCGCTGGAGACATCGACGGTGACACCCGCCTCGTCCGCCGCGAGCGGCTGGAGCGTGGCGAACTGCGAGTCGAGCAGCGCGGTCGGCATGAAGTGCCCCCGGCGGTGCGACATGCGCTCCTCGACAAGCGCGCGGTCACCGGCGAGATGCACGAAGACGAGGCCCGGCGCCGCCGTCCGCAGCCGGTCCCGGTAGGCGCGCTTCAGGGCCGAGCAGCCGGCCACCCCGCCGAGCCCGGCCCGGTCGTGCGCCCAGGCGCCGATGGCGTCCAGCCACGGCCACCGGTCCGCGTCGTCCAGCGGGGTCCCGGCCGACATCTTGGCGATGTTGGCCTCGGGGTGGAAGTCGTCGCCCTCGGCGTACGGAACGCCGAGCCGGGCCGCGAGCAGGGGGCCGACCGTGGTCTTCCCGGTGCCTGCCACGCCCATCACCACGACGACGGGAGGGGTGCCCATCGCTACCTCGCTGTCCTCGTCGACATCGGTGACACCGCCCGACCGAGCCCGTCCGAGCCCGCCGAGAATCCGGCGCCGACGACACTGAACCTCATTAGGTCAGATGATTTCAAGATTCCTGCTTCATTAAGTCTGACTTTTTCTTCGCGAGGTCCGCCTCGTACCCTGATCCCCATGAGCACACCGGGCCGGGGGCTGCACGGCCGAGTTCTGGACACCCTCGGGCCGGCGATCACCGCGGGGGACTACCCGCCGGGAAGCGTGCTGCGCACCGACGAACTCGCCCAGACCTTCGATGTGTCGCGCTCGGTGATGCGCGAGGCCGTCCGGGTCCTTGAGTCCATGCACCTCGTGGAGTCCCGCCGCCGGGTCGGCGTGACGGTCCGCCCGCCCACCGAGTGGAACGTCTACGACCCCCAGGTCATCCGCTGGCGTCTCGCGGGCACCGACCGCCCCCGCCAGCTGCGTTCGCTCACCGTGCTCCGCTCGGCGGTCGAACCGGTGGCCGCGGGCCTCGCCGCGCGCAACGCCACGGCCGAGCAGTGCGCCGCGCTCACCGAGTGCGCGCTCGGTATGGTCGCCCACTCACGCGGCCACAAACTGGAGGGCTACCTCCACCACGACGTGGCCTTCCACCGACTGATCCTCACCGCCTCGGGCAACGAGATGTTCGCCCGCCTCGGGGACGTCGTGGAAGGGGTCCTCGCGGGCCGCACCCACCACGAGGTCATGTTCGAGGACCCCGACCCGGCCGCCGTGACCCTCCACGTCCACCTGGCCGAGGCCATCCGCGAGGGCGACGCGACCCGAGCGGAAGAACTGACCCGCGAGATCACGGCGGGCGCCCTGCACGAACTGGACATACTGGCGCCCTAGGGCCTGTTCCAGGTTTCCCGCCTGCCCTGCGACGCCCGGCACGGCACCTCGCCGCACGGCCGGATCATCCAAGTACGTCCAGTACGAGGACGATCCGGCCGCACGCCGAGGCACCGCACCGGACGCCGCAGGGCCCGCCCTACGGGCGGACGACGGGAAACCTGGAACAGGCCCTAGCCCGACACCCCGCGTACCGCGCCCTACACGTCGAAGAGGTCCCCGTCGACGTACACCCACGCCCCGTCCACCCGCTCGAACCGGCTCCGCTCGTGCAGCGAACCGCCCCGGAACGAGGCCCGGAAGGTCACGGTCCCGGTGGTGTGGAACGCCGAACCCTCGGTCGTGCCGAGGATCTCCAGGCCGGTCCAGCGCATCGCGGGGTCGAGGCCGACCTCCGCGGGCCGCGTCCGAGGGTGCCAGGTGCGCAGCAGATACGCCTCGTCCCGGACCACGAACGCGCTGTACCGCGACCGCATCAGCGCCTCGGCGGTCGGCGCGGCGGCGGTGCCGGTACCGATACCGGTGTGGAAGCGGCCGCAGCACTCCTCGTACACCTGCCCGAGCCCGCACGGGCACAGGCGAGGGGCCTTCACCCGGGACGCTTTGGCCGGGGCCTTGGAACTGCGACGCGACGACATGCCCGCCATTCTGCCCGCAACCACTGCCGGGGGCCGACCAGACCTACGCCGAGCCCGCGTTCGTCGGCGGATACGGCGGCCGTGCCGGTACCGCCGCACCTCGGGGGGTCGGCAGCGGCGGCAGCGCCGGCTGGAGCAGCCACGCCGTGAACAGGTCGTCCAGCGACCCGTCCGCGTACCGGGCGGCGTGCGTGGTGAACACCGCCGTCGTGACCGCACCGCCCCGGTGCAGGCTCGTCCAGCCGCGCAGCATGCGGAAGAACGCCTCGTCGCCGAGCGCACAGCGCAGCGCGTGCACGGTCAGACCACCGCGTTCGTAGAGACGGTCGTCGAACATCAGCTTCCGGCCCGGGTCGGCGAGGCGCAGATCCTGGGGGAGGGAGCTGAGCAACCGGTGCGCGGCGGCGGCCAGTTGCTGTGCCGTACGCCCGCCCGAGCGCTCCGACCACAGCCACTCGGCGTACTTCGCGAGTCCCTCGTTCAGCCAGATGTGCCGCCAGTCGGCGATGGACACACTGTTGCCGAACCACTGGTGCGCCAGCTCGTGCGCAACGAGCCGCTCCGAACCCCGCACCCCGTCCACGTGGTTGGCGCCGAACAGCGACAACCCCTGCGCCTCGACCGGGACATCGAGCTCCTCCTCGGTCACCAGCACCGCGTACTCACCGAACGGGTACGGCCCGAAGAGCTCCTGGAACAGCTCCATCATGGCCGGCTGCCGCGCGAAGTCCCGGGAGAACTCGGGCAGGAGATGGGCGGGGATGTGCCCCGTCTGCGGCACCCCGCCCGGGCCCGGGTCGCCCAGCAGCACCGTCTGGTACTTCCCTATCGACAGCCCGACCAGATAGCTCGACGTCGGCGCCGGCTGCTCGTACACCCACGTCGTCGTGGACGCCTTCGTCGTCCGGGTCAGCAGCCGACCGCCCGCCACCACCTGGTACGCGGACGGCGTCGTGACCGAGATCTGGTACGCGGCCTTGTCCGAGGGCCGGTCGTTGCACGGGTACCACGACGGCGCCCCGATCGGCTGGCTCGCCACCAGCGCCCCGTCGGTCAGCTCCTCCCAACCGAGCCCGCCCCAGGGGCTGTTCACCGGCTTCGGATTGCCCGACCAGTGGATCTCCACCGTGAAGGCCGCCCCGGCCCGGATCGGCTTGACGGGGCGCACGCGAAGCCTGCCGCCCCGGTGCGTGTAGTGCGGCGCCCGCCCGTCGACCTTGATCCGCCCGATCTTGAAGTCGGCCAGATTCAGCTGGAACTCGGCGAGCGCGGCCCGGCCCGCTATGGCGTTCAGCCGCGCGCTCCCGGACAGCCGGTTTGGCCCCGGCCGGTAGTCCAGCGCCAGCTCGTACCGGTGCACCCGGTAACGGGCATCACCGTTCGCCGGGAAATACGGGTCCGGACCCACTGACTGCTGAACCGCCACTGCCGCTTCTGCTCCCCGCTCTGCTCTCGTACGACATCCATCGTCTCCCGACGCCGCACGAGGCGCACTCAGCGGCGCCATGCTTCGATCGGGTTGCCCAGCCACCGGGTGTCGTCCGGAACGGACTCCGCGGCCATGACCAGCGACGCGGGCCCCAGAGTCGTGCGGGCCCCGACCACGCTGCCGGGCAGGACGATTCCGCCCGGGCCCAAGGTGGCGCCCTCACGGAGTTCCACAGTATCCGTCCGCAAGATCCGGTCGTGGAAGAGGTGGGTCTGGAGCACACAGCCCCGGTTGACCGTGGCCCCGTCGCCGAGCGTGACGAGGTCGGTCTCCGGCAGCCAGTAGCTCTCCACCCACACACCCCTGCCGATCCGCGCACCGAGCCCGCGCAGCCACAGGTTCAGCAGCGACGTACCGGGCACGGACCCGGCCAGCCACGGCACGGCCAGCACCTCCACGAAGGTGTCCGCCAGCTCGTTGCGCCACACGAAACCGCTCCACAGCGGATGCTCACCACTGCGGTGCCGCCCCACGAGCAGCCACTTCGCGACGATCGACAGCAGGCCGGCCGTCACCCCCGTGCCGAGCAGCACGAGCCCGCACAGCAGCCACGCCCAGCCGCCCAGCGCGCTCAGCGCCGCCACGGTCAGCAGCGCCAGCCCGGCCGAGCAGAACACCGGCACGATCCGGCACAGCTCCACCAGGGCCCGCGCCCACAGCAGCCGCGCGGGCGGCTCGTACGTCAGACTCTGGTCACCACTCGCCGCCGACCTCGGCAGCTTCACCGGCGGCAGCCCCAGATACGAACTGCCCTTCTTGGCCTTCTTCGGCGTCGCCGACAGCACACCCACCAGGCCGCCGTCCGGCACGGAACGCCCCGGCGCGGTCATCCCCGAGTTCCCGAGGAACGCCCGCCGGCCGATCTCGGCCCGCCCGATCCGCATCCAGCCACCGCCCAGCTCGTACGGCGCGGTCAACGTGTCGTCCGCGAGGAACGCCCCGTCGCCGACCGTCGTCAGACTCGGCAGCGCGAGCACGGTGGACACCTCCGCGCCCCGCCCGATCCGCATACCGAGCAACCGCAGCCACACCGGCGTCACCAGCCCGGCGTACAGCGGGAACAGCGTCTCCCGTGACCGGTCCATCAACTGCGTGACCGTCCACGCCTGCCACCCGACCCGGCTGTGCGTGGGGTGCGTACCCTCCCGCAGCCCCAGACTCAGCAGCCGTACGGCGACGAGCAGCAGCAGCGCGTACGCCGCCCCGAACGCGAGCGTCGCCGGCACCAGCCCGAGCAGCGCGCCCCGCAGCGCCGCGCCGAGCCCGGCGTCCGGGCCCACGAACAGGCTCAGCACGGCCAGCGCCACGACCCCGCAGACCAGCGGCAGCGCGGTCAGCCCGACCCCGGTCAGGCCGTACGACACCCGCCAGAACAGGCCACGCTGCGGCCGCTCCTTGGGCCAGTTCCGCTTGGCCTTGCCCAGCTTCCCGGCCGGTGCCCCGGCCCAGCGCTGCCCGGTCGGGATCTGCCCGGCGACCGCCGAGCCCGGCGCCACCTCGGCCCGCTTGCCGACCCTGGCCCCCGGCAGCAGCATGCTCCGCGTCCCGACCACGGCCCCGGCGCCCACCTTGACGGCCCCGATCTCCAGCCGGTCCCCGTCGAGCCAGTAACCGGAGAGGTCCACCTCGGACTCCACGGCCGCACCCCGCCCGAGCTTGAGCAGCCCGGTCACCGGCGGCAGCGCGTGCAGATCCACATCGGCCCCGACCCTGGCGCCGAGCGCCCGGGCGTACCGCTCCAGCCAGACCCCGGTCAGCGAGGTCGCCCCGCTGAACTCGGTCAGCCGCTCGGCCGCCCAGAGCCGCAGATGCACGCTCCCGCCCCGGGCGTACCGGCCCGGCTCGACCCCGCGCAGCAGCAGCCGCGCCCCGCCCGCCGCGACCGCGAGCCGCCCCGGCGGGCTGAAGAACAGCACGGCACCCGCCCCGACGGCCCACCAGGACGCGGTCGGCAGCCAGGCGTACGGCCCGAGCAGATTGCCCAGGGCCGCGAGCGGGACCATCCAGCGCAGCCCCAGCAGCGTGAACAGCGGGACGAGCAGCAGGAGCTGCACGAGGCGGGCCCGCAGCGGCACGGGGACGACCACACGCTCGGCGCCGTCCTCCTGGCCGGACTCCTCCAGATACCGGGCCAGCTTGCGCAGCGTCGGCCGTTGGTAGAGGTCCAGCACGGCGACGCTCGGGTACCGGGTGCGCAGCCTGGTCGTCAGCTGCGCGGCGGCGAGGCTGCCCCCGCCGATCGCGAAGAAGTCGTCGTCGGCGCCGCTCACCGGGATGCCCAGCACCTCGGTCCACTGCTCGGCGAGCCACGCCTCGGTACCGTAGAGCCGCTCGGCGTTCCCGCCGGTCTCCAGGTCCGCCAGTGGCCACGGCAGCGCGTTCCGGTCCACCTTCCCGGACGTCCGGGTCGGCAGTTCGGCCACGGGCGCGAGCAGCGGCACCAGCGCGGCGGGCAGCTCGGCGCGCAGCTTGTCGACGGCAGCCGCCTGGTCCCAGCCGCCCTGGCCGTCCTGGCCGCTCTGGCCGTCCTGGAGGACGACATAGCCGACGAGCAGCTGATTGCCGCTGCGGGCGGTGCGCACGGCGGCAGCGGCACCCGCGACCCCGGGCAGCGCCTGCAGGGCGGCGTCGACCTCGCCCAGCTCGATGCGCCGACCGCCGAGCTTGATCTGCTCGTCGGCCCGCCCGAGGAAGACCAGCCCCTCCGGTTCGGCCTTGACCAGGTCACCACTGCGATAGGCGCGCTCCCAGCCGAGGGACTCCAGCGGCGCGTACTTCTCCGCGTCCTTCTCGGCGTCGAGATACCGCGCGAGCCCCACGCCACCGATCACCAGCTGCCCGCTGCCGCCCATCGGCACGGGCTCCCCGGCCTCGTCGACGACGGCCAGCTCCCACCCGTCGAGCGGCAGCCCGATCCGGATCGGCTCCGCCCCGGACATGAGCGAGGCACAGGCGACCACGGTCGCCTCGGTCGGCCCGTACGTGTTCCAGACCTCCCGCCCCTCCGTCACCAGCCGCTGCGCCAGCTCGGGCGGACAGGCCTCACCGCCGAAGATCAGCAGCCGTACGTCGTTGAGGGTCTCCGGCTCCCACAGCGCGGCCAGCGTCGGCACGGTGGAGACGACGGTGATCTCCTGCTCGACCAGCCAGGGTCCGAGATCGGCACCGCTCCTGACCTGGGCACGCGGTACGGGCACCAGACAGGCCCCGTACCGCCAGGCCAGCCACATCTCCTCGCAGGAGGCGTCGAAGGCCACCGACAGCCCGGCCATCACCCGGTCGCCGGGGCCGATCGGCTCCTCGGTGAGGAACAGCTCGGCCTCGGCGTCCACGAACGCGGCCGCGCTGCGATGGCTCACGGCGACGCCCTTGGGCTTCCCGGTCGACCCGGAGGTGAAGATGATCCACGCGTCGTGCTCGACACCGGGGCGGCCGGCGGGGGAGTTCGAGGTGCCGTGGACGGTGAGGTGGTGCCCGGCGCCGACGACCGCCCGCACCTCCGCCTCCCCGAACACCAGCTCGGCCCGCTCGTCCGGGTCCTCGGCGTCCACGGGGACGTAGGCGGCTCCCGCCGCGAGCACGGCGAGGATCGCCACGTAGAGGTCATTGGTGCCGGACGGGACCCGCACCCCGACCCGGTCGCCGAGCCCGACCCCGGCCCTGCCCAGCCGCCGCCGCAGCCGCTCGACCTCGACGGCCAGGGCGCGGTAGGTGAGCCGGGTCGTGCCGTCGTCCAGGGCCGGCTCGTCCGGATACGACCGCACGGACGCGTCGAGGATGTCGACGAGGGTGCGCGGAGAGGCCGCCTGGCCCCCGGAGAAACGTGCTGTGTCGCCGAATCGCTCGCGGATCTCTTCGTCGAGCAGGCCGAGAGCGCTGCTCTCTTCTATGGCTGCCATCGGTCCTCGCGTCTCGATCCCGGAAACCTCCGGGGCGCTGGCGGGCCCGCAGGTTCGCCTGGGGTTGTCCGGGTCCAGCTCCGTAACAAGCCGGAAATTTTAGTACGAAGCTAGGTTCCGAACTGTGGGTTCGCCATCTGGGAGGGCCGTTCGTGGGAGCACGGGGGCGCACACGACCGGCGCTGACCTGGTGATCTTCACCCGGACGAGAGATGTCCCACACCAGTGATCCCGCCGTGGCCAGGGGGAAGAGGGGGCGGCCGGGCCATTCGGATGGCCCACCCCGGCGTGCCCTCCACACACAGGTGGGCGGGAATGGACACGGACCGCTGCCCGCGAGCGGCCGGTGACCGACGCTGGAGGACCTATGACGAGCCCGCTGGAACCGTCTCAGGTGCCTGGTCCACCTTACTCGCCCTCCTCCAGCCGGCCGGGCGGCAGCCGCGCGGGCCGAGTCCTCAGGAGCATCGCGTCGGCCGTCCTGATCGTCCTGGCCTGTGTCCTCGTCCCCGTCACCGTGCTCACGGTCTGGGTACACGGCATCGCCCTCGACACCGACCGCTATGTCGCGACGATGAAACCGCTGGCCTCCGACCCGGCGATCGAGAAGGCCGTGCACCACCGCATCGTCGACGCGGTCGACGTACGCGTGGACGGCAAGCGGGCCACCTCCGAGATTGCGGCCTGGCTGCAGTCGCAGGGCCTGCCGCCGCGCGCGGCGGCGGCGGTCAGGGGACTCGCCCCTCAGCTGGACGCGGCCGCGCACGCGGCCGTGGACAGGGTGGCGACCCGCTTCGTCGAGAGCGACCGGTTCGAGAAGCTGTGGACCACCGCCAACCGGACCGCCCACTCGACCGTCGTACACGCGCTGACCGGCAAGGGGCGCGGAGCGGTCGGCGTCTCGGAAGGCACCGTGACCCTCGACGTCGGCGCGGCCGTGGACCAGGTCAGAAAACAACTGGTGGACGCCGGAGTGAAGCCGGCCGAGAACATCCCGGACGTCGAGAAACAGATGGTCCTGTTCCGGTCCGACAAGCTCGACCAGCTGCAGGGCGCGGCCCACGCCCTCGACGTGGCGGGCAACTGGCTGCCCGTCCTCACGGTGTTGATCGCCGCGGCCGGCGTCCTCCTCGCCCGTCACCGCAGACGAGCGCTGGCCAAGACCGCGCTGGGCGCCGCCCTCGGCTGTCTGATCGTCTCCATCGGCCTTGTCGTCGCCCGCCGCTTCTACCTGGACCGCCTCCCGCCGCAGCTGCTGTCGGAGGCGGCCGCCGCCGCGGTCTTCGACCGGCTTCTGCACTTCCTGAAGGTCGGGCTGCGCACCGTGATCGTGCTCGGTGTGGTCGTCGCCCTCGGCGCCTACTTCGTCGGCCCCGGCCGGGTGCCGCGAGCCGTGCGCGGCGGCGCCGACCGGAGCGCCGACTCGGTGGCCCGCTGGGCGGACACCCACGGAGTCCGTACGGGCCGGGCGGGCACGTGGACGGAGGCCAACCGGAAGTGGCTCACGCTCGGCGTCGTGCTGCTGCTCGCCCTGCTGTTCGCCCTGTGGAACGACCCCACGGCCGCGACGGTCCTGCTGCTGGTGGTCGTCCTGCTCGCCGTACTGGCGGTGATCGCGCTGCTGGCCGCCGACGGCCGCAGGGCGGCCCCGGAAAAGCAAGAAGCCCCTGAATGATCAGGGGCTTCGTCTGTGTCCGAGGGGGGACTTGAACCCCCACGCCCGATAAAGGGCACTAGCACCTCAAGCTAGCGCGTCTGCCATTCCGCCACCCGGACAAGGTGTCTGTCGCGCGGGGTTTCCCTCGCGGCGACGAAGGAAACATTACCAGGCTTTCGAGGCCCTCCGATCACCCCCTGTCCCGGGGGCGCGCGGACGTGAACGGCGTGTGACGGGCCGGTCCCGGTCTTGGGAAGCGCGGTGGGTCGGGAGGAGGATGAGGGGGGAACCACCAGCAGCGACAGCGGGAGGAAGCAGCGTGAGCGAGACGGACACGGCCAGGCGCGTGACCGGTGAGGACGAGGTCGTCGACCTCTGCCGGGAGCTGATCCAGATCGACACCAGCAACTTCGGTGACCACTCGGGCCCGGGCGAGCGCAAGGCGGCCGAGTGGGTCGCCGAGAAGCTCGCCGAGGTGGGTCTCGAACCGAAGATCTTCGAGTCGCACCCGGGCCGCGCCTCCACGGTGGCCCGTATCGAGGGCGAGGACCCGTCCCGGCCCGCCCTGCTCATCCACGGCCACACCGACGTCGTACCGGCCAACGCGGACGATTGGACCCACCACCCCTTCTCGGGCGAGGTCGCGGACGGGTGCGTGTGGGGCCGGGGCGCGGTCGACATGAAGGACATGGACGCGATGACGCTGGCGGTCGTACGCGACCGGCTGCGCAGCGGCCGCAAGCCTCCGCGCGACATCGTGCTCGCGTTCCTCGCCGACGAGGAGGCCGGCGGCACGTACGGCGCCAAGCACCTGGTGAAGAACCATCCCGATCTCTTCGAGGGCGTCACCGAGGCGATCAGTGAGGTCGGCGGTTTCTCGTTCACCGTGAGCGAGGAGCGGCGGCTCTATCTGATCCAGACGGCCGAGAAGGGCATGCACTGGATGAAGCTCACCGTGGCCGGTACCGCCGGGCACGGGTCGATGATCCACCGGGACAACGCCATCACCGAGCTGTCGGAGGCCGTCGCGCGCGTCGGCCGCCACAAGTTCCCGGTGCGGGTCACCAAGACCACCCGGGCCTTCCTCGACGAACTCGGCGACGCGCTCGGCACCGAGCTCGACCCGGAGAACATGGAGGGCACCCTCGCCAAGCTCGGCGGCATCGCCAAGCTCATCGGCGCGACCCTCAGCAACACCGCCAACCCCACCCAGCTCGGCGCCGGCTACAAGGTCAACGTCATCCCGGGCGAGGCAACCGCGCACGTCGACGGGCGCTTCCTGCCCGGCTTCGAGGAGGAGTTCCTCGCCGACCTCGACCGGTTGCTCGGCCCGAAGGTGCGGCGCGAGGACACCCACTCCGACAAGGCTTTGGAGACCTCCTTCGACGGGGCGCTGGTCGCGGCCATGCAGTCCGCGCTGATCGCCGAGGACCCGGCCGCGAAGGCGATCCCGTACATGCTCTCCGGCGGTACGGACGCCAAGTCCTTCGACGACCTCGGCATCCGCGGCTTCGGCTTCGCGCCGCTGAAGCTGCCGCCGGAGCTGGACTTCGCGGGCATGTTCCACGGTGTCGACGAAAGGGTGCCGGTGGACGGTCTGAAGTTCGGCGTGCGGGTGCTCGACCGTTTCATCGACGCGTCCTGAGCTTCTGTGACGGCCGCTGACAGTGTGGTGACGGATCCTTAACCGGCTTTGTTCTGTCCTGAATTGCGCGCTGAAACGAGACTCCATTATTCGGCAGCGCGTGCGAAGAGCGACCGGGTTGAGTGAATCGGACCATAAGCTCGTAGCTCCATTACTCCCTCCTCGTTACAGGTGATGCGACTCGCTACTTGGAGTCGCTTTGCCAACAAGGAGGAATAATGCTCAAGAAGGTCGTCGCCGCTGCGGCTGCCACCGGTGGTCTGGTTCTCGCGAGTGCGGGTCTGGCCGTCGCCGACGCCGGCGCCCAGGGTGCCGCCGTGCACTCCCCGGGTGTCCTTTCCGGCAACGTCGTCCAGGTGCCGGTTCACGTCCCCGTGAACGTGTGCGGCAACACGATCTCGGTGATCGGTCTGCTGAACCCCGCCTTCGGCAACACCTGCATCAACAAGTGACGTTGTGCCTCACCCGGTGAGGGCCTGACCCGACTGAGGGTCTGAAATCCGTCGGCCCCGGAGTGCGCGCCATGCACTCCGGGGCCGACTGGTCTCTCGGCAAGGTGTAAGAGATCAGAACATAGGGCTAAGGCAGGTAATTCAGCAATGCGACAGGTCACCCGCAAAAGTCTCATGACGGTGGCGGCCGCGTCCGGCGTCCTCGCCGCGGCCGGAGGCTACGCGCAGGCCGACTCCGCCGCACAGGGCTCCGCCGCCAACTCACCCGGCGTGCTCTCCGGCAACACGGTGCAGGCGCCGGTGGAGGCCGAGGTCAACGTCTGCGGCAACACCCTGAACGTGGTCGGGCTGCTCAATCCGGCGGCGGGCAACAAGTGTTCCAACGGCGGTGGGGGAGGCAAGCACCGCGGAGCTCCGGCCTACGGGGAAGGCTCTGGTTCCTCGCGCGGTGGCGGTGGGGGTGCCCACGCCGCCGGCCGCACCAGCGACTCTCCGGGTGTGGCTTCCGGGAACACGGTGCAGGCTCCGGTGCATGTGCCGGTCAACGCGTGTGGCAACAGTGTCAACGTGGTGGGTCTCGGCAACGGGGTCATGGGCAACGACTGCGAGAACTCGGGCAACTCGGGTGGTGGCGGTGGGGGTGCTCACGCCGGTGGTCATGCCAGTGACTCTCCGGGTGTGGCTTCCGGGAACACGGTGCAGGCTCCGGTGCATGTGCCGGTCAACGCGTGTGGCAACAGTGTCAACGTGGTGGGTCTCGGTAACGGGGTCATGGGCAACGACTGCGAGAACTCGGGCAACTCGGGTGGTGGCGGTGGGGGTGCTCACGCCGGTGGTCATGCCAGTGACTCTCCGGGTGTGGCTTCCGGGAACAGCGTGCAGGCTCCGGTGGACGTGCCGGTCAACGCGTGCGGCAACAGCGTCAGCGTCGTCGGTATCGGCAACGGGGTCGCGGGCAACGACTGCGAGAACTCGGGCGGCGGAGGGGCGCACGAGAACCCCGGCGGCGAGCAGCCGGGCAACCCGGAGCAGCCGGGCGAGCCGGGGGAACCGGGCAAGCCCGGGGAGCCCGGTCAGCCGAGTGAGCCCGGGGAACCTGGTAAGCCGGGGGAGCCCGGTCAGCCGGGCAAGCCGGGGGAGCCTGGCAAGCCCGGTGGGGAGAAGCCGAACACTCCGGGTGAGCAGACGGTCACCCAGCCCGACGTGGCGGGGGAACTCGCCCACACAGGTGGCGACCTGCCTCTCGGGCTCGCGCTCCCGATGGGCGCGGGCGCGCTGATCGGCGGCGCCCTGCTCTACCGCAAGGCGAAGGCAGCCGCTCTGTAGCCGTACCCGACGCGTGACGAACGGAGCGGGCCCCGCGACTGCCGGGCCCGCTCCGTTTCGGTCGTCCTGCTCACCACGTGGCGCGCACCTGGCGGATGATCCGTCGGCGCAGCCGCACCCTGCGGCTGCCGTCGCGCAGCAGGCTCAGTCGGTCCAACTCCCAGTGTCCGTACTCGGCATGGTCCGTCAGCAGGCGTGTGGCGTCCTTGCGGGAAACCCCGCGCGGTACGTACACGTCGACAAATTCGTATTCCGGCATCGGTATCTATTGTGCGGGCTGGGGCCCCGTACGGATAGCGTCTGCACTATGTCTGATGCTGCGCAGCCCACCGCTGTCGAGGTACGAGCCGCCGCCGAGGCGGTCAAGACCGCGCTCGATCGCCATCTCGCGGCGGTCGAGCGGAGGACGGGAGAGGACGACCCGGCCGTCTACGAGGCGTTCAACGAGCTGGCGGCGGCCGCCGAGGAGTACGACGAGCTGCTCTACGACCGTTACGACGAGGTCACCCCCTTCGAGATCCCCGGCACCGAGGACATGCCGCCGTACATCGGCCCGGAGGAACCGAACGCGCTGAGCGTGCTGATCCGCCGGGACTACGCGGTGGTCGAACCGCAGCGGCTGATGGCGCAGGCCCAGCGGGTGGAGTCCGTGGAGGGCCCCGTGGCCTCGGACGAGGCGTCGGCCACCGTGCATGGCGCGTTGGGGGTGCTGTTCGGCGAGTTCGAGCCGGACGAGATCGCCTCGCGGCACAAGGAGTTCGGCCTGGAGGAGGGCGACTCCACGCTCTGGGTGACCGCTGTGGACGAGTCCGCCGAGCCCGGCGAATGGCTGGAGTCCCCCTTCGACCAGGCGGACTCCGAACGCATCGTCTGCCGCTTCGACGTCAGCGCGGTCTTCGACGACGAGCCCGACGAGGACGACCTGGACGACGACCTCCCCCTCACCCCGGACCTGGACGACGAGGACGACCTGGAACCCCTGGACGCGGACCGCTAGGGCGTGTTTCGAAAGTCCCGTCTGCCCCGCGACGCCTGGCACGGCACCTGGCGCGGGGCGGCGAGGGACAGGCGAGACAGCCAAGACGGCGGCCACCGGGGAACCGGTGGCCGCCGTCGTCGTGCCCGGTCGCGGGGTCGTGGGGTCGCGCTGTGGCCATGCATGGCTGCGGGCAGTCGTGCCGGCAGCGGCGGCACGGGTGGGCGCAGCGGAACTCCGTCAGCGCCGGGCCGCGCGACCTCCCCGCCCCAGGCAACCCGGCCCCCAGGCCGCCCGCCCCAGGCAACCCGCGCCCGTCAATCCGTCGGCGGCGCCTGGGCCTTGAGCAGCGCAGGCAGGCGTGTGGTGCGCGCCTTGGCCGGGAGCTCGGCGACCGCGCGCGGCAGCGCCTGCTCCACGCCATGGACGACGGACAGATGCCGCTCGGCGCGACCGAACGCCGTGTAGACCCAGGGCCGGGTCAGGACCTGCGCCGCGTCACCCGGCAGCACCACCACCGCGGCAGGCCAGCGATGCCCCACCGCCTGGTGCGCGGTCAACGCCCACCCGTGCCGCACGGCCTGCTCCACCCGCTCCTTCGGTACGACCACCGGCCCGCCCGCGCACTCCAGGTGCAACCCCTCGGCGTCGGCCGTCACCACCCGCCCCGGCGCCGTACGCCCCGGCACGGGCGTGTACACGATCCGGTCCCCGGGGTCGAACCCGCCGAACCGTCCGGGCCCGGGGTTCAGCCGCTCCTTGAGCGCGGCGTTGAGCGCGCGCGTACCGGCCGCACCGCCGTGCCCCGGCGTGATCACCTGCGTCTGCTCGGCGGGAATCCCGAACGCCCGCGGCACCGAGTCGACCACGAGCTGCACGGTCCGGTGCACCGCCTCCCCGGCGTCCCGCACCGGCACGATCACGACCTCCTTGCCCGGTGCCTCGACCTGGTTCAGCTCCCCGATCCCGATGCCGGAGACCAGCTCCCCGATCGGCCCGGGATCGGGCGTACGCGAGGCGACCTGTGGACAGACCCGCGCCGCGAGCAGATCGGCGAAGACCCGGCCGGGCCCGGCGGACCACAGCATCCCGGGATCGCCGCTCAGCACGAGCCGGGCGCCGTCGGGCAGCGACTCCGCCAGCACGGCGGCGGTCTCGACGTCGAGCTGGGGCGCGTCCAGGACCACGAGCAGGTCGAGGTCGAGCGAGCCGTCCGCGTCCCGCCCGGGCCCCTCGGTACCGGACAGCAGCCCGGCGACGGTGACCACGGCGGAGTCGTCGGCCCGGGCCGCGCCGAGCAGGGACGCGACCCGCCGCGCGCCGTCCGCGCTGTGCGTCGCCGCGTACGCCCGCAGCCCGAGCCCCCGCGCGGCGGCGACCAGCGCCGCGGGTTCCGCGCGGGCCGCCTCGCCGCCGGTGTGCAATACGAGCCCGTGCCCGGCGACCGCGCGGATCAGCTCGGCGGCGGAACGCGGTGCCGCCTGCGCCGCCGACGCCCAGTCGGCCGGGTCATCTTTGGACAGGGAGTTCAGGACGCGCGCCAGGGCGTCGGCGAGGCTCTCCTCGGCGAGGGCGTACCGCTCCAGGCCGATGAGGACACGGACCGGCCGCTCCACTTCCGCTTGCTCGCCCTCGGGGGCCGTGTTGACGGGCGGGGCGTCGTCGAGCGCGTCCTGGAAGATCAGGGCCTCGCCCTCGGCGACCGTGCTCCGGACGGCCTCGTCGGGATCGGGCACCGACCGCTGGGCGAGCGCGGCGGCCAGAGGCGGGGCCTCCAGGGCCGTGTGCCCGGCGACGGCCGCCTGCTCCAGCAGCCATACGGTGACCGCCCGGCCCCGCCGCTCGTCGTCCGGCCCGCGCTCCGCGCCGAGCAGCGCCCGGGCGAACCCGTCGGCCTGCTCCGGCCGCACACCGGCGACCCGCAGCAACTGCCAGGGATCCTCCCGCAGCAGCTCGCCCGCGCCCTCGCCGAGCACGGCGGCGACCTGCGGCGCGAGAGCCTCGGGAGCACCGCCCTCGACCAGCGCCGCGCGCACGGCCTCGACGGTCCCGCCCGAGACGGCCGCCGCGGCCGGGGGTGCGACGGGCTGCGGTCGTCGCACTGGCTCCGCCTCCGGTGCGAGTCTGCGCGGCGCGGGCTCCGGCTCGCCGAAGGCGGTGGCCACGGGCTTCTGCCCGCCCTCCACCGCCCGTACGGCGGCCAGCAGGTCGGCGGCCGTCCCGCTGAGCTTGGCGCCGCTCGTGATCGGCGCCGTCCTCTCGGCCTTCCGCCGCTCGATCCGCTCCCGCTCCACCTTCTGCGCGGCCAACTCGGCGGCGGCCTCGGACACTCCGGCGGCGGCCTCGCCACCGGCCTCGGCCGTCCCGGTCGGTTCGTCCTCAGCCGCCGACTCGTCACCGGTGGCACCGGCCTCGGAAGCGCCCTCCACGCCGACCTCGACGGTCCCGTCCTCGCCGTCCGCGCTCGGCGGGCCGGCGGTCTCACCATCGCTCACGAGGGCCTCGTCCTCGGTCGTCTCCGTGGTCACGGGCTCCGTGCTCACAGCGTGCTCCAGTCGTGATCGGGATAGCGGTGCACGGGCTCCGACACGTCGTCGAGAGCCCGGCAGATCTCGTCAGGAAGACTAAGGGTCTCCACTGACAATGCCGCCGTGAGCTGCAGTGCGTTGCGCGCGCCGACGATGGGCGCGGCGACGCCCGGCCGGTCCCGCACCCACGCGAGGGCCACCTGGAGCGGCGTCACGGCAAGACCGTCCGCCGCTATCTGCACGGCGTCCACGATGCTCGTCGCCGTGTCGTCCAGGTACGGCGCGACGAACAGCGCCATGTGCTCGGAGCCGCCGCGGGAGTCCGGGGGAGTGGCGTGCCGGTACTTGCCCGTCAGCACTCCGCGGCCCAGCGGCGAGGAGGGCAGCAGACCGATCCCGAGGTCCAGGGCGGCGGGCAGCACCTCGCGTTCGATGCCGCGCTGGAGCAAGGAGTACTCCATCTGCGTACTGGCCAGCCGGGTGCGTACGCCCGGTGCCGCGAGCTGCCAGGTGGCGGCCTTCGCTAGCTGCCAGCCGCAGAAGTTGGAGACGCCCGCGTACCGGGCCCGGCCGCTGCTGACGGCCATGTCGAGCGCCTGGAGCGTCTCGTCGAGCGGGGTCTCGGGGTCGAAGGCGTGGATCTGCCACAGGTCGACGTAGTCCGTGCCGAGGCGGGCGAGGGAGGCGTCGAGCGCGGCGAGCAGATGGCCCCGCGAGCCGTCGACGCGACGGTCGGGGTCGGGGACGCTGCCCGCCTTGGTGGAGATGATCAGGTCGCGGCGGGGCACGAGCCCGTCCATCAACTGCCCCAGCAGATATTCGGCCTCGCCGTCCCCGTACACGTCCGCCGTGTCCACGAGGGTGCCGCCGACCTCCCAGAACAGCTTCAACATGTCCGCGGCGTCATGCTGGTCCGTGTCGCGGCCCCACGTCAGGGTGCCGAGCCCGATCCGGGACACACGCAGGCCGGTACGGCCGAGATGCCTCTGCTCCATGGACGCCGAGATTACTTGCCGCAGTTCACCACGTGGGCGCCTGTGGACAACCGATTTCTCTGCGCGAGCAACCACGACGAACCCGCACCCGCCAAGGAAGCCCACGCCCCGAGCCCATAGGCGCAGCGGGGGCGAGGGACTCACCGGTAATGTCGACCGCACAAGGGACGTTACTGATGGGTAAGGGGAAGGCCATGCAGCTCGGGATCAACCTCGGCTACTGGGGTGCCGGAATGGACGCGGACAATCTCGCCGTCGCCCAGGAGGCCGACCGGCTCGGATACGCGGTCTGCTGGGCCGCCGAGGCCTACGGCTCGGACGCGGCCACCGTACTCACCTGGGTCGCCGCACAGACCGAACGCATCGACGTCGGCTCGGCGATCTTCCAGATCCCGGCCCGCCAGCCGGCGATGACCGCGATGACCGCCGCGACCCTGGACTCGCTCTCCGGCGGCCGCTTCCGCCTCGGCCTCGGCGTCTCCGGCCCGCAGGTCTCCGAGGGCTGGTACGGCGTCAAGTTCGACAAGCCCCTCGCCCGCACCCGCGAGTACGTCGAGATCATCCGCAAGGCGATGACCCGCGAGCGCCTGTCGTACGAGGGCGAGCACTGGACCCTGCCGCTGCCCGACGGCCCGGGCAAGCCGCTCAAGCTCACCGTGCACCCGGAGCGCGAGCACATCCCGCTCTACATCGCCGCCATCGGCCCGAAGAACCTCGAGCAGACCGGTGAGATCGCCGACGGCGCGCTCCTGATCTTCCCCTCGGCCGCCCATCTCGAGGACACCGCCGTCCAGTACCTGCGCGCGGGCCGCGAGAAGGCCGGGAAGACGCTCGACGGGTTCGACATCTGCCCGACGCTGCCGCTCGCCGTCGGCGACGACAAGGACGTGGCGACCCTCGCCGACACCTTCCGCCCGTACACAGCGCTGTACGTCGGCGGCATGGGCAGCCGCAAGCAGAACTTCTACAACCAGCTCGCGCAGCGCATGGGCTACGAGAAGGAGGCCGCCGAGATCCAGGACAAGTACCTGGCGGGCGACAAGGCCGGCGCCGCGGCCGCCATCCCGCACGACCTGATCGACCAGACCACCCTGCTCGGCTCCGTGGAGCGCATCGCCGACCGCATGAAGGCCTATGCCGCGGCCGGGGTCACCACGCTCACGCTGGCCCCCGCGGGCTTCACCCTGGAGGAGCGGGTCGCCTCGCTGCGGGCGGGTTCGGAGGCTCTGGAGCTGGCCGGGCTCGCGTAACGGAAGTCCGGCACGCCAAGCGATCCGGAAAGTGACCCGGAAGGCGATCCGGGAAAGTTCTACGGCCGTGGTGGGGGCTCGGGGGTCTTCCCCGCCACGGCCGTCACGGGGGACAACGCGGCACCGCCCCGGTCGGTTACGCCTGCTCGCATACGTGCGTTCTACGCCCCGCCGTACGCCGTTTGGCGGATTTGTCCGACACAGCTGTTGCCTGGCTCCTGGTACCCCATTTGACTCGTTTTCTGCGGGAACCCTGCAGAGAGGTGCCTCAGATGCTTTCGGCCAAGAGTCTGTTCCAGGAAATCATCGACAACGACGAGTCGTTCCGGCTGTTCTGTTCCATCGCCGCCAGCGGCGAGTCGCAGGGTGGCTGGGAGAACGCGCGCATCGCCGCGCTGGTCCCGGCGAGCGAACGCGAACTCGCACCCAAGATCACCCGCCACGGCGCCGACGAGGACAAACACGGGCGGATCTTCAACGCCCTGATGAAGAAGCGCGGACTCCAGCCCGTCGAGGTCCCGTCCGAGACCGACTACACGATGCTCCTGGAGCGCCGGGGCATCGGCCTCGCGCACGAGCAGCTCAAGGCCGACCAGGCGCTCACGGAGCGGGACATCATCGTCTACCTGTCCCACAGCCGGGTCACGGAACAGCGTGCCGCCGACCAGATGGTGATGCTCCGCACCTACTTCGCGGGCCACCCGGAGATCGGCAAGGCCGTACGGATGATCTCCGACGACGAGGACAACCACCTCGCGTACACCCACGAGGAACTGCTGCGCTTCGCGGCCGCCGGGCACGGCCGCCTCATCCAGCGGACCCTGCGGGAGTGCGCGCTGGCCGAGATCCGCGTCCACCGCGACGTCAGCCTCGCCGTGATGGACCACATGGGGCGCATCCTCGGCTGGCCGAGGGCCAAGGCGGCGGTGCTCGCCGCGGGAATCCACGCCGTGTACGCCTACGAGCGGGCCCTCGGCTGGCGGCGCATGGTCTCGCTGAGGATGCCGGAACGCCGCGACGCGCTCGGCGGCCCGGCGACCGCGGCACCCGAGTTCGCCTGAGGCCCCGAAGCACCGTCGAAGCGCTACGGCACGCGCGTGTGGAGCACGAAGACCGAAATCGTCGCCCACGCGCGCGTACCGGCGTCCCTACATCCAGCCCCGCCGCTTGAAGAGCCGGTACAGCAGCACCTCGGACGCGGCCAGCAGGACGATCAGCGCCGGGTACGACCACCACCAGTGCAGTTCCGGGATGTGGTCGAAGTTCATGCCGTAGACGCCGGCGACCATCGTGGGCAGGGCCGCCATGGCCGCCCACGCGGAGATCTTCCGCATGTCGTCGTTCTGGCGGACGCTCATCTGAGCGAGATGGGCCGAGAGGACATCGGAGACCAGCCGGTCCAGACCGTCCACGGACTCGTTCACGCGCGTGAGGTGGTCGCTCACGTCACGGAAGAAGGGCTGTGCCTCGTCGTGGACGAAGGGGACACGCGCGCCGGCCGTGCCCGTTCCCGTGCCGGCGAGTCGGGACAGTGGTTGTGCCAGCGGGCCCGTGGCCCGGCGGAACTCCAGGATCTGCCGCTTGAAGTCGTAGATGCGGGACGCCGTCGGCCGTGAGCCGCCACCGGTCGGCGAGAAGACCTGGGCCTCCAGTTCCTCCAGATCGGTGCCCAGCTCGCCGGCCACGTCCACGTAGTGGTCGACGACGGCGTCGGCGATCGCGTACAGCACGGCCGTGGGCCCGTGCCGGAGCATCTCCGGCTCGTGCTCCAGACGGCGTCGTACGGCGCTCAGGGGTGCCTCCTCGCCGTGCCGGACGGTCACCACGAACGAGTCGCCGATGAAGACCATGACCTCACCGGAGTGGACGGCGTCGCTCTTCGCCTCGTAGCCCACGGGCTTGAGGACCACGAACAGTGAGTCGTCGTAGACCTCCAGTTTGGGGCGCTGATGCGCGTTCAGGGCGTCCTCGACGGCCAGGGGGTGCAGCCCGAACTCCTGCGTGACCAGGTCGAACTCGCTCTCCGTGGGCTCGTACAGCCCGATCCAGACGAACGCGTCGCGTTCCGGACGGCACAGCGTCAGCGCGTCGGACAAGTCCTCGGGCCCCTCCGTCCGGCGCCCGTCCCGGTAGATGGCGCAGTCGACGATCACGGAGCGTGTCCCCCCGCCGCCCGGCCCCGGGCGCACACCGCGCAGCCCCTACGCTGGGCGCCATGCCCACGCTGATCCTCGTCCGGCACGGACGTTCCACCGCCAACACCGATGGAGTGCTCGCCGGGTGGACCCCCGGCGTCGCCCTCGACGACCATGGGGCCGCACAGGCCGCCGCGCTTCCCGGGCGCCTCGCCGGGCTGCCGATCTCCGAGGTCGTCACCAGCCCGTTGCAGCGCTGCCAGGAGACGATCCGCCCGCTCCTCGACGCCCGCCCCGAACTGAGCCCGCACACCGACGAGCGCATAGGCGAGTGCGACTACGGCGACTGGTCCGGCCGCAAGCTCGCCGAGCTGAAGGACGAGCCGCTGATGGAGGTCGTACAGGCGCATCCGTCGGCCGCGCGGTTCCCCGGCGGGGAGTCCATGCGCGCCATGCAGACGCGGGCCGCCGAGGCCGTACGGGAGTGGAACGCGCGCGTGGAGGCCGATCACGGGGCCGACGCGGTGTATGTGATGTGCTCGCACGGCGACATCATCAAGTCGCTCGTCGCGGACGCTCTCGGACTTCATCTCGACCTCTTCCAGCGGATCGCCGTAGAACCGTGTTCCATCACCGCGATCCGTTACACCCGTCTCAGGCCTTTTCTCGTTCGTCTCGGCGACACCGGGGATTTCTCCTCCCTTGTCCCGCGCGAACAACCCTCGGACGGCGACGCGACCGTGGGCGGCGGTACGGGAGCACCGTGATCGTCAACCGCAGTAGGGTGAAGCGGTCGCAACGGCGCTGAACGAGTCAGCAGCCGAGCGCCGGACCCGGCGTCGATACCGAACATCGGTGCCCACCGTCGATACCCAACGTCGATTCCAATGGAGACAGGACGTGTCCCGTCAGGTGTTCCTCTACGACCCTCCGGACCGCTTCGTGGCCGGTACGGTCGGGCTGCCCGGGCGCCGGACCTTCTTCCTGCAGGCCACCTCGGGCCAGCGCGTCACCAGTGTGTCCCTGGAGAAGACCCAGGTCGCCGCGCTCGCCGAGCGCATGGACGAACTGCTGGACGAGGTCGTACGGCGCAGCGGCGGGAGTGCCGCCGTGCCGGCCGTCGCGCCCACGGAGATCTCCGACACCGCGCCCCTCGACACACCCATCGAGGAGGAGTTCCGGGTCGGCACGATGGCGCTGGCCTGGGACGGCGACGAACAGCGCATGATCGTCGAGGCACAGGCGCTGGTCGAGCTGGACGCCGACTCGGAGGAGGACCTCGCCGAGGCGGAGGAACGGATGCTCCAGGACGAGGAGAACGGCCCGCCGATGCTCCGCGTCCGGCTCACCGGCACGCAGGCCCGTGCCTTCGCCAAGCGCGCCCTCGACGTCGTCAACGCGGGGCGGCCGCCGTGCCCCCTGTGCAGCCTGCCGCTCGATCCGGAGGGACACGTATGTCCGCGTCAGAACGGATACCGCCGGGGGGCGTGACGGTGACGGAGTCGCTGTTGCTCGCCGAACTGCTCGTCGAGGGTGAGCTGACCGTGCGCGGACAGGTGCGGGAGGCGTCCAACGCGGTGCTGTACTGCACGGTCTCGTACGAGGGGCGGGAGGCCGCCTGTGTCTACAAGCCCGTCGCCGGGGAGCGCCCTCTGTGGGACTTCCCCGACGGGACGCTCGCGCAGCGGGAGGTCGCCGCGTACGAGGTGTCCGAGGCGACGGGGTGGGGGCTGGTGCCGCCGACCGTGCTGCGGGACGGGCCGTACGGGGAGGGTATGTGCCAGCTGTGGATCGAGGGGCAGCCGGGGTCCGAGCTGCTGGCTCTCGTCGACGGCGACGAGCCGGGGGAGGGCTGGAAGGCGGTCGGGTTCGCCGAGGTGGGCGAAGGGAAGACCGCGCTGCTCGTGCACGCCGACGACGAGCGGTTGCGGCGGCTGGCCGTGCTCGACGCGGTGATCAACAACGCCGATCGGAAGGGCGGGCATCTGCTGCCGGCCGTCGAGGGGCGGTTGTACGGCATCGACCACGGGGTCACCTTCAACGTCGACAACAAGCTGCGGACGTTGTTGTGGGGGTGGGCGGGGGAGCCGCTCACGGAGGAGTCCGTCCGGGTGCTCGGCTCTCTGCGGGATTCGCTGGAGGCGGGCGGGGCGTTGGCGGTACGGCTGGCCGAGCTGATCACTCCGGCCGAGGTGGACGCCACGCGGGCCAGGGTGACCGGGTTGCTGAAGGCGGGCACGCATCCGGAGCCGAGCGGGGAGTGGCCGGCGATTCCCTGGCCGCCGGTGTGAGGGCACCCCGGGCTGGGGCCCCGCGGGGCTGGGGCCGGGCGGGGCTGCACCCCGTAAGGGGCGCGGGGAACCGCGCGACCAGCCGCAGCTGAACCGCGGTCGGCCCCCCACCCGTACTCCCGAGCTGTCAGGCGCCCCATGCACCGTCGGAGGCGCATCGCAAGACCGCCTTCTCGGCCATTGGGGCGGTCCGGTTCGTATACGGAACTTGTGTCCGGTTAGGCTCATGACATGCATGCCTGGCCCGCTTCCGAGGTCCCCGCCCTGCCTGGTCAGGGCCGCGACCTGAGGATCCACGACACCGCGACCGGCGGTCCGGTCACCCTCGACCCCGGTCCCGTCGCCCGTCTCTACGTCTGCGGCATAACCCCGTACGACGCGACCCACATGGGTCACGCGGCGACCTACAACGCGTTCGACCTCGTGCAGCGCGTGTGGCTCGACACCAAGCGGCAGGTTCACTACGTCCAGAACGTGACGGACGTCGACGATCCGCTGCTGGAGCGGGCGGAGCGCGACGGCGTCGACTGGGTGGCCCTCGCCGAGAAGGAGACCACCCTCTTCCGCGAGGACATGACCGCCCTGCGGATGCTGCCCCCGAAGCACTACATCGGCGCGGTCGAGGCCATCCCCGGCATCGTCCCGCTCGTCGAACGGCTGCGCGACGCCGGTGCCGCGTACGAGCTCGACGGGGACATCTACTTCTCCGTCGAGGCCGATCCCCACTTCGGCAAGGTGTCCAACCTGGATGCCGCCGCGATGCGTTTGCTCTCCGCCGAGCGCGGCGGGGATCCGGACCGGGTCGGCAAGAAGAACCCGCTCGATCCGATGCTGTGGATGGCCGCCCGCGAGGGTGAGCCCAGTTGGGACGGCGGCTCGCTCGGGCGTGGTCGGCCCGGATGGCACATCGAGTGTGTCGCCATCGCCCTGGACCACCTGGGGATGGGCTTCGACGTGCAGGGCGGTGGCTCCGACCTCGCCTTCCCGCACCACGAGATGGGCGCCTCGCACGCCCAGGTGCTGACCGGCGAGTTCCCCATGGCCAAGGCGTACGTCCACGCCGGCATGGTCGCGCTCGACGGCGAGAAGATGTCGAAGTCCAAGGGCAACCTGGTCTTCGTCTCGCAGTTGCGCCGCGACGGGGTCGACCCGGCCGCCATACGGCTCGCACTGCTCTCCCACCACTACCGCGCCGACTGGGAGTGGACCGACCAGGTGCTGGCCGACGCCGTCGCCCGGCTCGACCGGTGGCGTGCCGCCGTCTCCCGGCCGGACGGCCCGCCCGCCGAGGCACTGGTCGAGGAGATCCGTGAGGCGCTCTCCGACGACCTGGACGCCCCCACCGCACTCGCCGCCGTCGACCGCTGGGCCGCGCTCCAGCAGGAGCGGGGCGGTACGGACGAGGGCGCGCCCGGTGTCGTCTCACGTGCCGTGGACGCCCTCCTCGGTGTGGCGCTCTAACAGCCGCGGCTCCGACCCGGTGCAGTAACGACTCTGCACAGGAGCCCCAAGGGGCACACGAGGTGACAGATGGGGCGCCTTCTCCTGACGGAGGAGGCGCCCCTTCGTCTTGCGGGCGTCACCGGCCGGGTGTGTGACGCGCGACGGTTCGTCAGCCCGTGATCACCAGGGCCACGGTCGCGTCGTCGGAGAACCACGCGCGGACCTCGGGGCGCCCTCCCGCTGCGGCGAAGGCGGTGTGGACCGCGTGGCGGAGCCCGGGGGACGGGTTGTCGAGGTCGCGCCAGCCGCCGGCCACGAACAGGCGGAGCCGCTGCGGGAGTCCACGGGGGGGTGAGCCGGAGGTGGAGGTCCTGGGTGCGGTCGGTGGCGCCGCGCACTGGGTGCAAGAGCGTGAGGTCGTGGACGTCGTCGTCGCCGCTAGCGAGGCCGCCCGGACTCGTTCCTCGCTGCCGAACAGCGGCTCCAGGGTGAGTTGTTCGCCGCCGAGGAACAGTTCAGCGCCGACAGGTCCGCGCCCGCCGCCGAGTGGACGCCGTCGGACCCGGCACGCAGCCGGGCCGTGGCGTGGGCTACGACGATCAGCTCCTGCTCGGCTCCTCGGTAGGTGAATCCTGTTCCGCACATCGGGGCACGACCCAAGGGTGCGATCCACCCTGAAGCCCATGTCACGTCACAATCCGGCCAGGAGCTGTCGCGGTACTGTCAAAGCCCTGTTCATCGACTGTCGTGGGGCTGCGGAGGCGGTCGGCGTGTGATGGGGTGTCAGAGTCAGTTGCATCCTGGGCCGGCCGGGGTCGTCTGCGTCTGCCGGTCTCCTCCCATCGGAAGGACGAACAGTGGCACCCCCGCATCCGGAGTCCTCCTCCGCACGTCACGACTCGCTCTCCTTACCTCACCCCAATCGGAGAAGACTGCTCACGACAGGAGCCGCCGCCGTGGGCGCGCTGCTCGTGGGGTCGTCCGCCGAGGCCTCCACCGCGACTTCGGCAGCCGCCTCGGTGGCCGAGAAGACCTGGCCCGACCTGATCCCGCTCCCGGGCGGCTTCCGCCCCGAGGGCATAACCATCGGCGGCGGCCCGTACGCCTACCTGGGCTCTCTCGGCGACGGCTCGATCTACCGCGCCGACCTGCGCACGGGCGAGGGCGGCATCATCTCAGCGGGCCCCGGTACGCCCTCCGTCGGGCTCAAACTCGACGGACGGGGGCGGTTGTTCGTCGCCGGACGCACGGGCGCCCGCGTGGTGGACGCCCGCACCGGTCGGATACTCGCCTCGTACGTGCTCACGGCCAGGACGCCGACCTTCGCCAACGACGTCTTCCTCACCCCGCGCGCCGCCTGGTTCACCGACTCGTTCCAGCCGGCGCTCTACGCCCTGCCGCTGGGCCGGCGCGGTCAACTGCCGGACGCCGACGAGGTCGTGACGCTCACGCTGAGCGGTGACTGGACCCAGACGCCCGGCGAGGTCGTCAACGCCAACGGCATCACACGCACCCCGGACGGCAAGGCGCTCCTCGTCGTGCAGTCGGGCGTCGGCGGCCTCCACCGAGTCGACCCGAGGACGGGGGTGACCCGGCTCGTCGACCTCGGCGACGCGGGACCCCTCACCAACGGCGACGGTCTGCTGCTCCTCGGACGGCGCCTGTACGTCGTGCAGAACCGCCAGAACGCGATCGACGTGTTCAAGCTCGCCGAGAACGGCAGCAGCGGCGTTTTCGAGGGCCGCCTCACGGACTCCGACTTCGACGTCCCGACGACCGTGGCCGCGTACGGGAACCGCCTGTACCTGCCCAACGCGAGGTTCACGACCACCCCGACGCCTGACACGACGTACGCGGTTGTGGCTGTGGAGCGCTGACGCGACGTACGCGGTTGTGGCTGTGGAGCGCTGACGCTAGGGGGCTGCTCGGAGACGCCCTGTAGACGCCGGTCCAATCCCCGCGCCCTGTTTCAGGGGCGCGGGGCTGTGCCCGACATGCGGCTCCGGCGCGTGGGCGCGATCAACCGCATCGAACCTGCGGTGACCCTCAGTCCTCCGATGAATCTTCTTCATCAACCTCAGGCTTGGGCGGCTTGGGAGGTCGGGCACGGCCACTGGGGTTGTCCTTCGGATTCCACATGCCGGACGCCGTGTCACCCCCGTCGGCCGTGGCGTGCCCCCCGGCCTGACCGGCGGGGCCTCCGTCCCGCCGCCGCAGGTACCGCTCGAACTCGCGGGCGATCGCCTCGCCCGACGCCTCCGGCAGCTCGGCCGTGTCCCGGGCCTCCTCCAGCGTCTGGACGTACTCGGCGACCTCGCTGTCCTCCGCCGCCAGCTGATCCACTCCGACCTGCCAGGCGCGCGCGTCCTCGGGCAGCTCGCCCAGCGGGATGCGGACGTCGATCAGGTCCTCCAGGCGGTTCAGGAGGGCCAGTGTGGCCTTCGGATTGGGCGGCTGCGAGACGTAGTGCGGCACGGCGGCCCACAGCGACACCGCAGGGACGCCCGCGTGCGTGCACGCCTCCTGGAGGATGCCGACGATGCCCGTGGGGCCCTCGTACTTGGTCTCCTCCAGATCCATCCGCTGGGCCAGGTCCGGGTCCGACGTGACTCCGCTGACCGGGACCGGACGCGTGTGCGGGGTGTCCCCGAGCAGGGCACCCAGGATGACCACCAGCTCCACGCCCAGCTCATGGGCGAAGCCCAGCAGCTCGTTGCAGAACGAGCGCCATCGCATCGACGGTTCGATGCCCCGGACGAGTACGAGATCGCGGGGCTTGTCGCCGCCGACCCTGACCACCGACAACCTTGTCGTCGGCCAGGTGATCTTCCGTACGCCGCCGTCCAGCCACACGGTGGGGCGGTTCACCTGGAAGTCGTAGTAGTCCTCGGCGTCCAGCGCCGCGAAGACCTCGCCCTTCCATTCCCTGTCCAGATGCGCGACCGCGGTGGAGGCGGCGTCGCCGGCGTCGTTCCAGCCCTCGAACGCGGCCACCATGACCGGGTCGATCAGCTCGGGAACCCCCTCGAGCTCGATCACCCAGTGCCTCCTTCCGACGTGCCCTCCAGTACGCCTCAACCTTACGGCGTGCCAAGGGGGCATCCGCAGCCCCCTTGCACGGGGGAGTGAACGGATCACTGCCCCGTAAGGCCCCCTCAAACACCCGTCGGTCATCCGAGCTGCGCGTGATCAACTTCCTCGGGTGGCCTGGACATTGTCCGCCACTCACGCTGGGCAGCGGATGACCGCCAAAGGTCCGATGTTCAACGTGACCCGGCGGCACGCGGTTCGGCGAGAGAAGGGGCACGCGTGGACGAGTCCGGCATCGAGTGGGCCACGTGCCGTGATCGTGGCTCCCCGGGACACCGGCGCGATCGCCGAGATGCTGAACTCGGCGTTGTGCGCCGGATCACGGACGAGGGGCGTGGCGCGGTGATCGTCTCCCGCGACGCGGGGCAGCGGATGGGTGGGCGGGGTGGGTGGGGTACGGGGTTGTCTGTGGTTGCTCGCGCAGTTCCCCGCGCCCCTGAGGGGACGGCCCCTGCGCCCCGGTCCTTTCAGGGCGCGGGGGCCGTCACCGCCCGGTGTCACAGCGATGACCGCAGCCACTGCTCCACGCTCGCGATATGCACCGTCGCCCACGACCGCGCCGCCTCCGCGTCGCGGTCGCGCAGCGCGGCGAGAATGGCCCGGTGCTCGTGCAGCGTGCGGCTGACCGCGTCCTCCTGGGTCAGGCCGCGCCAGATTCGCGCCCGGGTCGTGGGGCCGGAGAGGCCGTCGAGGAGGGAGCAGAGCACCGAGTTGCCGGAGCTCTGCACGATGCCCCTGTGGAACTCCAGATCGCAGGCGACCAGCTCCTCCACCGACGGCTCGGCACCCAGCTTGTCCAACTGGGCGCTCAACGCGTCCAGCTGCTGCTCGCTGATCTTCAGGGCGGCCATCGCCGTGGCCGCCGGTTCCAGGATGCGGCGCACGGCGAGGAACTCCAGGACCGTGTCGTCGCGGTGGAAGTCGACGACGAAGCTCATCGCCTCCAGGAGGAGTTGGGGGTCCAGGCTGGTCACATAGGTGCCGTCGCCCTGTCGTACGTCCAGGATGCGGATCAACGACAGGGCGCGGACCGCCTCCCGCAGGGAGTTGCGGGACAGCCCGAGGTCGGCGGCCAGTTCGCTCTCCTTGGGGAGACGGTCGCCGGGGCGCAGCGCGCCGGAGACGATCATGTCCTTGATCTTCTCGATCGCCTCGTCGGTCACTGCCATGGCGGGGCCTCCCTGTAGCTTCGGAACGGCTCAGACATCCGATGTCTCATGTCATTATGGGGGCAGGATCAGGCAAAAGTTTCCAGGTCGGCCAGGACAGCCGCCTCGTCCAGCGTGGTCAGTGTGCGGTTTCGCATCAGAACTCGCCCCTCGACCACCGTGTCCCTCACGTCCGCCGAGTGCGCCGCGTACGCGAGCGTCGACCACGGGTCGTGCAGGGGCCTGACATGGGGGCCGCCCAGGTCGAGCACGATCAGGTCGGCCCGCTTGCCCGGCTCCAGGGAGCCCAGGTGATCGGCGAGGCCCAGCGCGCGGGCGCCCTCGATCGTCGCCATGCGTACGGCCTGCTCGGCGCCGACCGCCGTGGGGTCACCGGCCGCCTTGTGGACCAGCGCGGCCTGCCGTACGGCACCCAGTACGTCCAGGCTGTTGGAGCTGACCGCCCCGTCCGTGCCGAGCCCGACCGTCACGCCCGCGCTCAGCAGCCGGGGCACAGGAGCGATCCCGCAGCCCAGCTTCAGGTTGGACACCGGGCAGTGCGCGACCGAGGTACCGGTACGGGCCAGCGCCGCGATCTCCGGGCCGGTCAGGTCCACGGCATGGGCGAGCAGCAGATCGGGCCCCAGCAGGCCGAGGGAGTCGAGCAGCTCCACGGGGCGCTTGCCGTGGCGGACCTCCACCGTGGCCACCTCGGTGGCGTTCTCCGCCGCGTGGATGTGCAGCAGCGCCCCGAACTCGCGGGCGAGCGCGGCTATGTCGACCAGCTGGTCCGGATTGAGCGTGTACGCGGAGTGCGCGAAGAGGACCGGGCGGGTGCCCGGCTTGTGGGAGCGGTCGGCGAGGTCGCGTCGCGCCCACTCCAGCCGCTCCTCGTACTCCCGTCCGTCGGGCGAGTCCGGTACGTCCATGAAGGTCGGGCCCGTGTGCAGCCGCCAGCCAGTCTCTCGTGCGACCCGCTCGGCCGCCTCGTGGTACCAGTACATGTCGAGCGCGGACGTCACCCCGGCCCGCAGGCTCTCGGCGATCGCGGCCCGCACGCCCGCCGCCACGTTCTTCGGCGACAGCAGCTCGGCCTCCCACCTGAGCACCCGCTCCAGGAAGCCCTGGAGGGTGACGTCGTCCGCGCGACCGCGCAGCAGCGTCATCGCCAGATGGGTGTGGGTGTTGACGAGCCCGGGGAGGACGAGACAGCCCTCGGCGTCGATGGTCTCCGCCGCCGTGTAGGTCGTACGGAGGTTCTCCGAGGGGCCGACCGCGATGATCTCGCCGTCGTGCACGGCAACTGCCCCGTCCCGTACGACGGTTCCGGCCTCGTCGACCGTCAGGACGTCACCGCCGTGGACCAGCAGATCGACGTACTCGCTCACGCCAGGTCCCCCTCGAACTCCTCCGCCAGCAGCCGCAGCGCCTCCAGCGACACGACCGCCCCGCGCTCCACGCCCAGCGCGACGACCTCGCGGTGCGGGTCGTAGCCGCCGGTGGCCTCCTCGTCGACGAGTTCGTCGGCGTTCGCGCCGTCCACGACCAGCACCCCGCCCGCGACCAGACCGCGCAGCGACGCCGTCACGTACAGTGCGGACAGCTCCATCTCGATGGCCGCGAGCCCGGCACGGTCGTACGCGTCGAGCGGGATCAGCCCGGGCTGGAAGGCCGCCCGTGTCCATACGATGCCCCGGTGGTGCGGGGCGCCCGCCTCACGGGCCGCGCGCTGGAGCGCGAAGACCGTCTCGGGGGCGGCGACCGCCGGGTACTCGGGCGGCAGCAGTTGCTGGGTCACGCCGTCGTCGCGTACGGCCGCCTCCGCGATGACGAGGTCGCCGTCGCCGATCCCGGGCTTCATCGCACCCGCCGTGCCGAACCGCAGGAAGGTGCGCACCCCCGCGTCCGCCAGCTCCTGGAACAGCAGGATCGCGCCGGGCCCGCCCACCCCGTGCGAGGCGACGACCACCGGCACACCCTTCCAACTCCCGCTGAACACACGGTATTCGCGGTGGTACGACACCTCCTCGGCCCCGTCCAGCAGCGCGGCGACGGCCGCGGCGCGCGCCGGGTCACCGACGACCACGGCTCGCGGGGGCAGCCCGGTGCGGGGTATTCGGGTGATCGGCAACAGGTCTTTCGTCATGCGGTGACTCCAGTGCTGTCGGTGCGGTCCGTACGACTCGTACGGCGACGGCGGCGGGCCGTCGTCAGGAAGAGGGCGCCGAGCGTGACGACGTACGGCGCGGCGTCCGTCGCCTGCTGCGGCAGGCCGAGCCCCTGCAGGCGGAAGCCCGCGGCCTCGGCGATGCCGAAGAGCAGCGCGGCGAGCAGGACACCGAGCGGCAGCGCGCGGCCGAGCATCACCGCGACCACGGCGATCCAGCCCCGGCCCGCGGTCATGTTCTCGGAGAACAACGTGACGTTGCCGAGCGCGAGTTGGGCCCCCGCGAGCCCGCACAGCACACCCGACACGAGCACCGCCGCGTACTTGTACTTCGCCGGGCTCACCCCGAGCGTGGCCGCCGCGTCCGGCGCCTCGCCGACCCCGCGCAGCCTGAGCCCCCACACATGGCGGGACAGCGCCAGCGCGGCGACCCCGACCGCCGCCCACGCCAGATACGCGAGCGGGGAGAGGCCGCCGATCAGGGGCAGCCCGGCGAGTGACGGATCGTCAAAAGTGCCCTGCACACCGAAGATCGTACGGAGGAGGAAGCTGGTCAGGCCCACCGCCAGGAGGTTCATGGCGATTCCGAGCACCACCGCGTCCCCGCGCAGGGTCACCGCGCCGACGGCCAGGACGAGCGAGTACGCGGCGGCGGCGAGGGCGGCGGCCAGGACGCCGAGCCAGGGGCTGCCGGTGAACCAGCTGGTCGTCACGGCCGTGAAGCAGCCCAGCAGCATCATGCCCTCGAGGCCGATGTTGAAGACGCCCGCGCGTTCGCACAGGGCGCCGCCGAGCGCGGCCAGCAGGATGGGGGTGAGAGCGCGCAGCGCGGACATCGGGAGATCGGTGTCGAAGAACATCAGACGGCCTCCTGCTGTCTGTTCCGCCTGCCGAACCACCGTCGCGGGAAGCGCAGCCGGGCCGCCAGGAACACGATGACGATGGCCTGGAGGACCTGGGTCAGCTCGCGTGGCACCTCCGTCGTCCGCTCCATCGCCAGCCCGCCGACCTGGAGGACCGCGAAGAAGAACGACGCGAGGACCGTGCCGAGCGGGGCCGCCGCCGCGAGGAGCGCCGCCGTCAGCCCCGTCCAGGTGTAGCCGGGCGCGGTGAGTGAGCCGTCGAGGAAGCGGTACGGGAAGCTCAGGACGCCGATCGCGCCGACCAGCCCGGCCAGCGCGCCCGACACCGCCATCAGCCGCAGCGTCAGCCCCGCGCGCTCCACACCGGCGTACGCGGTGAAGCGCGGGTTCAGGCCGGTCATGCGGATCTCGTAGCCGAGGGCCGTGCGCCGGTCGGCGAACCAGTACAGGGCCGCCGCCAGGACCACCAGCAGCAGGCCGACGGTCACCGTCGACTCGCCGAAGGCGGGCAGCGCCACGCCCTCCGGGAGCCGCCGGGTCTGCGGGAGGCTGGAGCCGGGTTCCTTCAGGGGATAGCGGGCCAGGTAGGAGGCGAGCGACACCGCCGGGTAGCTGAGCAGGAGGCTGCTGACCAGCAGCGGGACGCCCAGGCGGTTCTCGCAGAGTGCGGCCAGGGCGGCGTATCCGGCGCCTGCCGCCATACCCGCGAGCAGGGCGAGGACGACGGTGAGGGGCGCCGGGAGCGGTGAGTACAGGCCGGTGACGGCGGCCGTGATGCCGCCCAGCACCATCTGGCCGTCGCCGCCGAGATTGATCAGTCCGGCGCGCAGCGGGATCGCGAGCGCGAGGGCCATGCCGAGCACGCTCGTGCCGGTGCTCAGCGTGGAGCCGATGCCGTCGGCGCCGAGCGAACCGGTCAGGACGGCGCCGTACGCGGTGACCGGGTCGGCGCCCGTGCCGGCCAGGAACAGCGCGCCGATCACGACACCGGCGAGGACGGAGAAGGCGACGGGGGAGCGGAGGGCTCCGGTCAACCGGTCTCTGGTCATGTGGTTCATGTCAGTCCTGGGCCTCTGCCGACGTCGTGCCGCCGCCCGCCATCGCCAGCCCCAGCACGCTCTCGTCGGCCTCGGCCTTGTCGTACGACGCCGTCACCCGGCCCTCGTACATGACGAGCACCCGGTCCGCGAGGCCCCGGATCTCGCTCAGTTCGGCGGAGACGAGCAAAACGGCGTGGCCGGCGTCGCGGTGGGCGATCAGCTGGTCGTGGATGTTCTGGATGGCGCCGATGTCGACACCGCGCGTGGGCTGCTCGACGAGCAACAGCGGTGCCTCGTGGGCGAGTTCGCGGCCGATGAGCAGCTTCTGCAGATTGCCGCCGGAGAGCGCCGACGCGGGCACGTCCGGACCGGCGGCCTTGATGCCGAAGCGCTCGATCAGCCGCCGCGCGTGCTCCCGTACGGCGGTGGGCGGGAGCAGCCCGAGCCGCGACCGGGACGACAGCGCGGTGCGGTGGTGGCCCATCGCGAGGTTCTCCGCCACGGACGCCGCTGGTGCCGTACCCACCGCGTGCCGGTCCTCCGGCACATACGCGAGGCCCCGGGCGCGCCGTTCGGCCGCCGAGGCGTGGGTGACGTCCGAACCGCGCAGCCGGACCCGGCCCGAGGCCACCGGGCGCAGCCCGGCCAACGCTTCGACCAGCTCGCTCTGTCCGTTCCCGGCGACGCCCGCGATGCCGACGATCTCGCCCGCGCGGACGGTGAGGCCGACGCCGTGGACGCCGTCGGAGGTGAGGCCCGCCACCTCCAGGACCGCCTCGCCCGGAGCGCCGGGCGGGTGGATCCGGTCCAACTCCACCGCGCGGCCGGTCATCGCCGCGGCGATCCTGTCGGCGGTCGTGTCGGCCGTGCGCAGCCGGGCCACGACCCGGCCGTCCCGCAGGACGGTCACGTTGTCGCTGCCCTCCAGCACCTCGCGCAGCTTGTGCGTGACAAGGATCACCGTACGGCCCTCGGCGGCAAGCGACTTGAGGACCGCGAACAGCGCGTCGGCCTCGGCGGGCGTCAGCACGGCGGTCGGCTCGTCGAGGATGAGCGTGCGGGCGCCGCGGTGGAGGAGCTTGAGGATCTCCACGCGCTGGCGCAGGCCGACCGGCAGGTCGCCGACGCGGGCGTCCGGATCGACGACCAGGCCGTGCTCCGCGCCGAGTTCGCGCACCCGGCGGCGGGCCGCGGCCCGGTCCAGCAGGCCGAAGCGGCGCGGCTCGGCGGCGTACACCACGTTCTCGGCGACCGTGAGCGAGTCGAACAGCTTGAAGCTCTGGTGGACCATGCCGAGCCCGGCGGCCATCGCGTCGGCGGGCCCGGCGAAGGAGACCTCACGTCCGTCGACGCGGATCGTGCCGGCGTCCGGGCGCTCCATGCCGTACAGGACCGACATGAGCGTGGACTTGCCGGCGCCGTTCTCGCCCATCAGGGCGTGGATCTCGCCGGGGCGGACGGTCAGGTCGACGGAGTCGTTGGCGAGGGTGCCGGGGAAACGCTTGGTGATGCCGAGCAGTTCGACGGCGGGGGCCGCTTCGGCCCCCGTCACCTCGTCACGCGGCCGCGGGGTCATCGACCTTCAGCTCTCCGGACACGATCTGGTCGCGCAGCGCCTCGACCTTCTTCAGGACGTCCTCGTGCTCGGCGATGACGCACTTCGACGACGCCACGCCGTCCTCCAGGCCCGTGAGGCTGATGCCACCCTCCTTCAGGCCGTACGACACCGTGCCCGCCTTGCCGTCGAGGACCTGCTCGATGCCCTTCTCCACGGCCACGTCCGTGCGCTTGACGACGTTGTCGACGACCGTGCCCGGCGCCGCCGGGCACTGGTTGACGTCGACGCCGTACGCGAACGCGCCCTTGGCCTTCGCCGCCTCGAACACGCCGTAGTTGCCCGCCGCGGCGGCCGCCATGATCTGGTCGTAGCCCTTGGCGAGCAGGGAGTTCGCCTGCTCCTTGGCGCGCGCCGAGTCGTCGAACGGGGACTGCCCGCCGACGAACCGGGTCGACGTCTCGGTCTTGGCGGCGACATGCTTGGCACCGGCCGCGAACGGGTCGCTGAAGCGGCGGAACTGGGGCGTGTCGAGCACGTCCACCGCCCCCACCTTGCCGCTCTCGCTCAGCAGGCCCGCCTCCGCGCCCGCGAGGAACACGCCCTCGTGCTCACGGAACACCGCGCATGAGACGTTCTGATACGTCTTCTCCGTGCACGCGTCCACGATCAGGAACTGCTGCTTCGGGTGGGCCTCGGCCTGCTGCGCGACCAGATCCGCGAACTCGAAGCCCACCAGCACGATCACATCCGGCTTCGCGTCCACCGCGGCCTGCACGTTCTGCTGCTGCGAGGCGGTGTCCGTGGACTCGTAGACCTTCTGCGACCCGTCGTGCGCCTTCGCCGCCGCCTGCACACCGGTGACCGCGGCCTTCAGGAACTCGTTCTGGCCGACGGCGTCCGGGGTGACGAGAGTGAAGCTCTTGCCGCCGGCACCGCTCGCGCCGTCCGACGCGTTGTCGTCCTTCTTCGCGGCGGCGTTGCAGGCCGTGGCCAGCAGGGCGGTACCGGTGGCGAGGGCGGCGAGCTGGAGCGTGCGGCGGGATCTGCGGATACGCGTACGGGCGCTGGACATCGGGGGACGACCTTCCGTCAGGGTGCGGCGGGGCCGGGCCCGACATCGTCGGCGAGCCCTGGGGAGGGAGGTGAAGCGGCGTGGGGGAGTTCGCAGCGATGGGGCGCTGATGGCTGATTCGGCGGTGACCCGCCGATCAGCGGCGACAGCCGTCGCTCGCGCAGCGGCCGTGGTCGAGGAAACGGCGCATGGTGAGCAGCACGGATCCTCCTTCACATCGGCCTGGGGCTGCGGATGGTGCTGGACTGTAACACCGCTCTCAGGGCGTACGTCCGATCGTCTCGAACTGTGGTTCAGCTCGATTCCCCGAGGTCATGTACGGTGTCGGGCACCTTCGGAACACCAGGAGTGCCCCGCAATGCCCCAGGAACTGCGCGCCGTGGACTGGACCGGGAACAGCCTCGCGCTCATCGACCAGACGGTGCTTCCGCATCGCACCGAGACGATCGGGATCCACGATGTGGACGCCCTGGTCGACGCCATCCAGCGCCTCGTGGTGCGCGGCGCGCCGGCGATCGGCGCGGCCGGGGCGTACGGCGTGGCGCTCGCGCTGCTCCAGGGCGAGCGCGAGGGCTGGTCGGTGGACGAGGTGCGCGCGGCGGTGGCCCGGATCCGCGAAGCCCGGCCGACGGCGGTGAACCTGATGGTGTGCGTGGACCGCGTGATGACCCGCTTCGGGGAGGGCCTGGAAGCCGTGCTGGCCGAGGCCGCCGCCGTACAGCGCGAGGACGTCGAGGCGAACCGGGCGATGGGCGCGTTCGGCGCGGACTGGCTGCTGAAGCGGGTGGGCGTGGACCGGCCGCTGCGCGTGCTGACCCACTGCAACACGGGAGCCCTGGCAACCGCCGGATGGGGCACGGCACTCGGCGTCATCCGCGAACTGCACGCGAGGGGCCGGATCGAGGTCGTCTACGCCGACGAGACCCGCCCGCTGCTCCAGGGATCACGCCTGACCGCCTGGGAGTTGCTGCAGGAGGGCATCCCGCACTACGTCCAGGCGGACGGGGCCGCGGCCGGGACCATTCTGCGCGGCGAGGTCGACGCGGCGATCGTGGGCGCGGACCGCATCGCGGCGAACGGCGACACGGCGAACAAGGTCGGCACGGTGGGCGTCGCGCTGGCCTGCGCCGACGCCGGAATCCCCTTCGTCGTCGCCGCCCCCACGACCACGGTGGACCTCGCGACGGCTTCGGGCACGGACATCCACATCGAACTCCGGGGCGAGGACGAGGTGTTGGAGTGGGGCGGCGTACGGACCGCTCCGGCCGGGTCGCGCGGACACAACCCGGCGTTCGACGTCACGCCCGGGCGGTTGGTGACGGGGCTGGTGACCGAGCGGGGCGTGCTGGAGGTGTCGGCGGGAGAACTGCCGGGGGAGCGCCTGAAGTAGAGGAGCACAGCGCAGTGGCCCGGCGGTTTCCCGCCGGGCCACTGCTGTTTGACGTTCCGTCAGCGCTGGCTGAGTTCCAACTCCAGCAGCCACTCCACCACTTCGGTGTGGTGCCGGGCCTGGCGGGGGTCGGCGCCCCATACGTACAGCCCGTGTCCGGCCACGACCACCGCGGGCATCCGCGGGTTCCGGGCCGCCTCCAGACGGTCGCCCAGCACCTTCATGTCCTGGCTGTTGGCGATGACGGGCAGCGTGACCTCGACGTCGTGGGCGGGCTGGCCGACGCCCTTGAGCATCTCCAGGTCCTTGAAGACGATGCCGCCGGGCTCGCGGCGGCCCATCGCGACCGAAGCCACCGTGTGGACATGGACCACGGCTCCGGCGCCGGTCAGCGCGGCGACCCGCGCGTGCAGCTCCGCCTCCGCGGACGGCTTGCCGCCCCGCACGGCCGCCCCGTTCCCGTCCACCAGCACGACGTCCGCGGGCGTCAGTTCGCCCTTGTCGTGGCCGCTCGCGGTGACCGCCAGCCGCAGCGGGTCCCTGGACAGCACCACCGACAGGTTCCCCGAGGTGCCGCGCATCCAGCCGAAGGAGGCGAAACGGGCCGACTCGGCTGCCAGTACGGCGCCCGCCTCCTCCAGGTCCAGCGTCGAGATCTCGGTGGTCATGCGGTGCTCCTCGTGATGGTGATCCCGTCGAACGTCCCCGCCTGCGCGTGGTCGCCGACGCCTTGCTCGTAGTACGGCTCCCCGGGCCGCCGGATGCCGACGGCGTGCCAGCCTGCCTCGCGCGCCGCGTCCAGCTCGCCGGGGCGGTCGGAGAGGAAGAGGATCCGGTCGGGGGTCGCGGCGAGGTCGAGCGCCTCCGCGATCGTGCGGTACGACGCGGCCTCCTGCTTGGGCCCCGCGTTCTCGGTGTCGTACAGGCCCTCGACCAGTGGCAGCAGGTCGCCTTCGGGGCTCGACCGGAACCAGGCGCGCTGGGCGGCCACGGAACCGGAGGAGTACACGTGGAGGCGTACACCCGCCGCGTGCCAGGCGCGCAGGGCCGGGAGGACGTCGTCGTAGAAATGGGAGACGAGGTCGCCGCGGGCGAAGCCCTCGGACCAGATGACGCCCTGCAGGGTCTTCAGCGGGGTCGCCTTGCGGTCCTCGTCGAGCCAGGCGTTGAGGGCCTTCTCGATGCGAACGTTGTCGGCGTCCGGTTCGCCGATCTCCTGGCGTACCTGCGCGACCGCCCGCGCCACCTCCGGATCACCGCTCCGCTCCGAGAGCAGTGCTCCGAAACGGGAGCGGGAGTACGGGTAGAGCACGTCCACGACGAACCCCGTGGCGCTCGTGGTGCCCTCGATGTCGAGCACCACGGAGTCGATGTCGAAGGCCTGGCTCACACCGCTGCCTCGTCCTGCTGGTAGCCGGCGTCGATCGTGTCGTAGTCCGGGAAGCGGGAGGCGATCGTCGAGCCGGTGAAGTTGCCGATCCAGCCGTCCTCCTCGTGGAAGAAGCGGATCGCGGTGAACGACGGGTTGGTGCCCATGTCGAACCAGTGCGTGGTGCCGCGCGGCACGCCCAGCAGGTCGCCCTTCTCGCAGTAGACGGCGTGCACCTCGCCGTTGACGTGCAGATAGAAGATGCCGGAGCCGGAGACGAAGAAGCGGACCTCGTCATCGTCGTCGTGCGTGTGCTCCTGCAGGAACTTCTCGCGGGCCGCCTTCGCCTTCACCGGGAACTCCGGGTCGTCGCTCGGGTGCAGCCCGAGGACGTCGACCGTCGTGAAGCCCTCCTCGGCGTTGAGCCGCTCGATCTCCGGGCCGTACGCGGCGAACACGGTCTCGCTGTCCGCGTCGAACGGCACGTCCTCACGGACCGGCCACTGCTCGTAGCGCACCCCGAGCGGCGCCAGGGCGGCCGCGATCTCGACCGGGTCGGAGGTACGACGCACCAGGGTCTCCGGTCCGGACTCGGGCCAGGTGGTCAGCAGGGTCATGAGAACAACTCCATGAGTCTGGAAGGGATGTCCGGTTGCTGAGACCAGCACCGGGCGGGCGGAGGGGGTGAGCTTCGAGGAATTCGAGCAAGGGGGAGGCTGCGGGCGGAGCGGCTGACAGCGGGTCAGCCACGACACAGGGCGCCGGTACAGCGACGCATGCGGGGCATGCGCGGCGCTGTCGCGCGTGGTGTCGTCATCGGGGCCTCACTGTGCCGGGTCGGGTGCCGGTCCCGTGATGGTAACTCCAGCCGGTGTATTCGCCAGGTGTCCAGCGCATGTGACGTAATCGTCGTCTCGCATTCTGAGATTCGATGTCCATTTCTTTGACGGATGGCTGAAATCGTTCTCATGATCTGCGTATGAAGACGCTGCTGCTCGTGCGGCGGCTGTACGTGGACTTGCTCCGGTCGACCACAGCCAGCTGTCGCTGACCCCTCCCGGAGCTCCGACGCGCCCCCGTTCAGCGGGCGTTGCCCGCCGCCCCTCGGTGGCTCATTTCCGTCCCCTGCTCCGGGTTCACGCGCCCTGCTTCCCCTTTCCTTTTCTGCACCATCGCGCCACCTGGAGCCGCAATGTCCCGCTCGTCCCTTCGTACCCGCTTCCCCCTCGCCGCGCTCTCCCTGGCCTCCGCCTCGGCCCTGCTGCTGTCGGCCTGCTCCCAGTCGACCGACGCGTCCAAGGACTCCGGCGACACCTCCGCCAAGGCCTCCGCCGCCACCGGCAAGAAGCCCGCCCCCTTCAGCAAGGGCACGGTCAAGGTCGCCCTGGTGCGACAGAGCGGCGCCGGCGACTACTTCGAGCAGTGGGGCAACGGGGCGAAGGCCCAGGCCAAGGCCCTCGGCATCGACCTGACCGTGTACGACGCCCAGGCGGACAACGCCAAGCAGGCCACCGACCTGTCCTCGGCCATCAACTCCGGCGCGCAGGCGATCATCATCGACCACGGCTTCCCGGCGACCATCCAGCCGGAGATCGACAAGGCCGTGAAGAAGGGCATCAAGGTCGTCGTCTACGACGTCGAGACCGACACCAAGGGCGTCGTCTCCACCAAGCAGGACGACGCGAGCATGGCCCAGGCCGTCCTCGACGTGATGGCGAAGGAGGTCGGCAAGGACGCCAAGGTCGGTTACGTCAACGTCGCCGGCTACGCGGCCCTCGACAAGCGCGACACTGTCTGGAAGTCGACGGTCGACGCGCAGGGCTGGAAGCAGGAGTTCAAGGTCGGCAAGGTCACCGACTCCACAGCCACTGACAACGTTCCCCTGGTCTCCGCCGCGCTGACCCAGCACTCCGACGTGGCGGGCGTCTTCGCCCCCTACGACGAGCTGGCCAAGGGCACGGTCCTCGCGGTGCAGAACAAGAAGCTCCAGGACAAGGTGAAGGTCTTCGGCGCCGACGTCTCCAACGCCGACATCCAGGCCATCACCGCCAAGGGCAGCCCGTGGGTCGCCACGGCGGGCACCGACCCGTCGGCGGTGGGCGCCGCCGTGGTCCGTACGACCGCACTGGAGCTGGCCGGTCAGCTGAACAAGGACTCCGTCGAGTTCCCGGCCGTCGCCATCACCCAGGACTTCCTGCGCGAGAAGAAGATCGAGAACATGGACCAGCTGCGGACGGCGCTGCCCGCGCTGAACCTGTCGCAGGTCTCGACCGCCGACTGGATCTCGAATGTCGCCCACTGACATCGCTCCCTCGAAGGCGGCTGTCAGCCTCCGGGACGTCAGCAAGGCCTTCGGCGGCAAGACGGTGCTCGCCTCCGTCTCGCTGGACATCGCGCCGGGCAGCGTGGTCGCGCTGCTCGGCGCCAACGGGGCCGGCAAGTCCACGCTGATCAAGATCCTGTCCGGAGTGCATGCCGACCACGGCGGCGAGGTCCTGGTGGACGGCTCCCCAGCGTCCCTCCAATCCCCCCTCGCCGCCCGGCAGTTGGGCATCCAGACGGTCCATCAGCGCATCAGCGAGGGCGTCGTCCCCGGGCTCACCGTCGCCGAGAACCTCGTCTTCGAGGAACTGGCGCAGAGCCGCGGCAACCCCTTCCTCAACGGGAGCAGGCTGCTGGCCCGCGCCCGCGAGATCCAGGCCGGCCTCGGCCTCGACTGGAGCGACGCCGTCCTCAAGCAGGACGTCACCGAACTCGGCATCTCCGACCGCCAGTTGCTGATCCTGGCCCGGGCCCTCGCCACCCGCCCCCGGCTGCTGATCCTCGACGAGCCGACCTCCGCGCTCTCCGCCGCCGAGGCCGAGCGCCTGTTCGCGCTCGTCGAGAGGATGCGGGACGACGGCATCGCCGTCCTCTACGTCTCCCACCGCCTCGGCGAGATCGACGCCCTGGCCGACCGTCTGGTCGTTTTGCGAGACGGCCGTCTCACCGAGGACCAGGCCCGCCCCTTCGACTGGGACGCGGCCCTGCGCGCGATGCTCGCCCAGGCCCAGGAGGCGACCACCGCCCGCCCGGTCCGGGAGGGCGACCAGGGAGACGTCGTACTGTCCTTGAAAGGCGTACGCCTCTTCGAGGGCCGCACCCCGCTCGACCTGGACATCCACACCGGTGAAGTCACCGGCGTCGTGGGCCTGTTGGGCGCCGGCAAGACCGAGCTGGCCCGAGGCCTCTTCGGCGCCGAGCCCTTCACCACCGGCGCGGTCGAGCTGGACGGCAGGCCGTACACGCCCCGCCGCCCCGCCGACGCCATCCGGGGCGGCGTCCACCTCGTCCCCGAGGACCGGCACGCCGACGCCCTCGTGCCCGGCTGGTCGGTGGCCCGGAACATCTCTTTGCCGTTCCTGAAGTCCCTCTCCCGGCTGGGCCTGGTGACCACCGCCAGGGAGAACACCCTCGGCCGGGACACCATCGACGCCCTCGGGGTCGTCACCCGCGACGAGCACAGCACCGTCGAGGAGCTGTCCGGCGGCAACCAGCAGAAGGTCGTCGTCGGCCGCTGGCTCGCCGAGACCCCCCGTGTCCTCATCCTGGACGAGCCGTTCCGAGGCGTGGACATCGGTGCCCGGCGCGACATCGGCCGCCGCGCCCGCGCGCTCGCCGCCGAGGGCGCCGCCGTGCTCGTCCTGTCCGCCGACGTCGACGAGGTCCTGGAGGTCGCCGACCGGGTCGTCGTACTCGCCGCCGGTGAGATCCACCTCGACGCCTACGGCGAGGACGCGGAGCGCGACCGCGTCATCCAGACCATCTCGGCGTCCGTGTGACCCCGGCCCGCCCCCGAGGAAACCCCAGGACCAGGACCAGGAAGTCCGAGGAAGCACCCATGACCACCAGCAAGAGCACCGAGGTCCCCGGAAGGGCATCGGCCCCGGCCGCCGCCGCGACCGCGAGCGCCACCACGGCCGTGCGCGTCCAGAACGCCGTCATCAAGTACGGCTTCATCTTCGTCACGGTCGCGCTCTTCGCGTACTTCGCGCTGAGCGAGGGCTCCTTCCGCGAGTCGGCGACCCTCCTCGACACCCTCCGGTACGTCTCCGTCGCCGCGATCCTCGGCCTCGGCGTCACCCTCACCATGGCCGTCGGCGGAATGGACATGTCCGTCGGCGCGGTCGCCGGGCTCGGCGTCTCGGTCGCCGCCCAGACGATGGTCGTCCACAACCAGATCGGCACGGTCGCCATCGTCGCGGTCCTCGTGGCGGGCGCCCTCGCGGGCCTCCTCAACGCCCTGCTGATCGTGGTGATGAAGATCCCGGACATGCTGGCCACCCTCGGCACCATGTTCGTCATCCAGGGCACCAAGCTGATCCTCGTGGACGGCCAGTCGATCACCCCCGGCATGACCCTGGAGGACGGCACCACGGCCCCCGGCAGGTTCACCGCCGGCTTCCTGAAGATCGACCGGGGCACGGTCCTCGGCATCCCGATCTCGGTACTCGTCTTCGGCGCGCTCACGGTCGCCGCCTGGGTCTTCCTGGCCCGCACCCGCTGGGGCCGCGTCTTCTACGCGATCGGCGCCAACCCCGAGGCCTCCCGCCTCGCCGGCATCCGCGTCGGCGCGTACCGGGCCCTGGCGTACGTCCTCTCCGGCGTCCTCGCCTCCATCGGCGGCCTGATCCTGGCGTCCCGCATCGGCCAGGGAGATGTGAGCGCCGGAACCTCCCAGCTGCTGGAGGCGGTCGCGGTGGCCCTGGTCGGCACCTCGGTCCTAGGCCGGGGCCGCCCGAACGTCTGGGGCACGGCCCTCGGCGCCGTCCTCATCGGCATCATCACCACGGGCCTCACCATCAAGGGCCTGCCGTACTACACCCAGGACGTCGTCGAGGGCGCGGTCCTCATCCTCGCCCTGGTCTTCAGCTTCACGTTGTCCAAGCGCCGCACCGCATAAGGGAGTTCACCGACCATGGGCTACCGCATCCTGGAGACCGACGACATCCCCGCGTACCTGCGCGAGCGGGGCCACTGGGAGGACCTGGACGACATCACCGTCCGCGAGGTGTCGGACGGCAACGTCAACCGCGTCTTCCTCGCCACGAACGCCGCCGGCACCCGCAGCCTCGCCCTCAAGCAGGCCCTGCCCTGGGTCCGTGTCGCCGGCCCGTCCTGGCCGCTGAGCCCCGAGCGCGCCGACGCCGAGGCCCGCGCGTACGAGCAACTCGCCAAGGTCGCCCCCGACGAGATCCCCGGCATCCACGGCTACGACCCCGAGAACTACGCCCTCGTCATGGAGGACCTCTCCGACCTGGAGGTCCTGCGCACCCTCCTCAACGAGGGCGCCGCCTACGGCCCGCACACCTCAGCCCAGATCGGCCGCCTCGTCGCCCGCCTCTCCTTCGCCACCAGCGACTTCGGCATGGCGTCCGCAGACCGCAAGGCACTGCTCGCCGCCTCGGTCAACCCGGAGCTGTGCAAGATCACCGAGGACGTCGTCCTCTCCGAGCCGTACATCGAGCACGAACACAACCACTGGCACCCGGGCCTGGACGACCTGGCGGCGGAGTTCCGCGCCGACGCCCGGCTGCGCACCGAGGTCGCCGACCTCCGCCATGTCTTCATGACCAGCGCGCAGGCCCTCCTCCACGGCGACCTGCACTCCGGCAGCGTCATGGTCGGCGAACGTCAAGGCGCCCACGTCGTACGCGTCTTCGACCCCGAGTTCTCCTTCGTCGGACCCATCGGCTTCGACCTCGGCCTGTACTGGGCCAACGCGCTGGTCTCGGAGGAGCGGGCCCGCGCCCTGGGGACCCTCACCGACCACGGCGACCAACTCCGCCTCTCCTGGGAGGCCTTCGAGAGCGAGTTCCGCCGCCTGTGGCCCACCCGCGTCGACACCTTCTTCGACGACGCCTACCTCGACCGCTTCCTTCGCCGCGTCTGGACCGAGTCCCTGGGCTTCGCCGGCACGGAACTCGTCCGCCGCATCATCGGCTTCGCCCACCTGACGGACCTGACGACCCTCCAGGACCCGGTCCCGGCGTCCCGCCGCGCACTGCTCCTGGGTCGCGAACTCATCGTCCGTCGTGAGGAGTTGACGACGGTGGACGACGTACGGGCGGTTGTGGCCCCGCTCGCCTGAGATGTGTCGGAAGGCATCGCTTGCCTAGGCCTCCGCGCCCACGTCCTAGTCTGATCACACGATCCGGCGACAGGGGGACAGCGTGGAGGTGCGGATCAGACCCGCGCGTGCCGCAGAGGCGACGGCGTTGACCGAACTGGTCGTGCGCTCGAAGGCGTACTGGGGGTACGACGCGACGTTCCTGGAGGCATGCCGGGAGGAACTCACCATCCGGGCGGACGAGATCGACGGCCGCCGGATCGTGGTCGCCGAGGACGAGGATCTCGGGATGCTCGGCGCCGCCTCCCTGGAGGGCACGGCTCCGCACGGCCGACTGGGCCTCTGCTTCGTCGAGCCCCACGCCATCGGCCGCGGGGTGGGCCGCGCACTGTACTCCCATGTGATGGCAGCCGCCCGCGAGCTCGGGTTCACTCGGGTCACCATCGAGTCGGACCCGAACGCGGAGCCGTTCTACCGCCGGATGGGCGCCCGACCCGGGGAAGACACCGTCTCGGGTTCGATCGAGGGACGTGAACTGCCGCTCCTCGAAGTGCTCTTCACGACCCCGGGCGACGGCTGGACGCACGCCTGGACGCAGGGCCGTCGCGCGATCCACCTCGGCAACGTCGCCGAATTCCAGTCCCAGTTCGGCCCCGCCTCCACCGAGGCCGCGCACTACTCCTGCCTGGCGGCCTTCATCTCGCCCCACCCGGCCGCGCTGATCCTGCCCCGGGAGGTGCCGCCCGACTGGATCGACCTGGTCGGCGGCGTCCTGGGCTGGGGACCCGTGGAGGTGTACGACGGCCTGTCGAGGGAGCGGGCGGGCGGTGATCTCAGCCGGGCCGTCCTGTCGCGCCCCGCGCTCGCCGAGCGGTTGAACTCCCTCGGCCTGCCCCTCCTGCCGTGGGGCCGCACCGGAGCCTTCGCCGAACTCGCCGGCGAGTCACCGGGCCCCGACGCTCTGCGGTACGAGTCCAAGCGGGCCGCGCACGAGCTGTTCACCCGGCTCGCACCGGACCACCCGGGGATCAGAGTGCCCGAGCAGTGGCGGGCGGACACCCGGCGCGCGGCGGCGCGACTGCTCAGGAAGCGCGGCCGCGCGGGGCGGGCCACCGTCGTGAAGACCGAACACGGCGCCGGGGGATCCGGTACCTGGGTGATCCGGAACCACGGCTTCAGGGCGTCGCCGCTGCCGCGCGGGCCCCTGCTCCTGGAGGAGTTCGTCTCCGGGACGACCGACCCCCGGGACCTGACCTACGACGGACTGGTGGACGCGGAAGGCCGGGTGCACGAGGTGGGTGTCGCCGTCATGGACGTCGAGGGCACCGCCTACCAGGGCGCCACCGTCGGCCCCGGTGTCGTGCCGCCACCGCTCGCCGAGACCATGGCGCGCTTCGGCAGGGCCGTGGGGGAACAGGTCGCCGCGAGCGGTTACCGGGGGTGGTTCGACGTCGACTTCGTGACCGGCTCCGACGGCCGCCCGGCACCCACCGAGATCAACCTCCGGATGACCGGCCCGTCCGTCGCCTTCATGGTCAAGGCCCGGCTCGACGGGATCCGAGGGGGCGACCACCTCGTCCGCACCGTCGACCACGTCCCGCTCGGCGCCCGCCTGCCCGGCCCCGAACTGTCCGCCTTCCTGCGGGAGACGGCGAGGCGGTGCGCCGGGATCGACGCCGTCCTGGTGCCCTCGATCCCCACCGCCGCCTTCGAACCGGCCCCCCGTGTCGGCGTAGTCCTGGCCGCGCACGCCCGTGAACGCCTGGACGCCGCCGAGGCGTTGGTGCGCGCCGCGGCCCAGGACACCGGGCGGATGTTCCTCTCGTAGGCCCTCGTGACCGATCATGTCTCGGCCGCGGGGCCGGGGTTCACTCCGTGTCCGCGGGCGCGGGGCTCCGCGTCACGAACACCGCCACCACCGCCGCCGCGATCATCAACGGCACGTTGAAGGTGTACACCAGCGCCGCCTGCCGCTCCCAGTCGTTCTTCGCGGCGAGCCGGTAGAAGTTGTCCTGCGGCCACCAGGACACCAGCAGCCAGACGACGGCCAGATGCGCCGCCGTCGTCAGTCCGGCCGAGCGGCCCTGACGGCGCATCAGCGAGCGCCCGGTGAACAGGAAGGCGAGGCCCAGACAGAAGGCCAGGAGCTCCGCGAGGTACAGACCGCGGAAGAGCCACGACCACGGCGTGGGAACGAGGGTGAGGTCCGTGGAGCCCGGCCAGAACACATCGGTGAACAACGCGGCCAACGGCAGGCCCATGACCAGCATCGCGCACCCCGTCACCCTGAGAGCGGCCTCCGGGTGGCCCGGCTCTCCCCTGCCCTTGCCGCCCTTCCCGCCGTACGCCCCGCGCCGCGCGGGCAGCGGCAGCAGACGCCGGTCGACCTTCCCGGCCCGGTTGCGCGGCAGGGCGCCCATGTTCACCACGGACACCGGGATCTCGGAGTCCGGCACCACACCCGTCAGATGGGTACGCACCGTCTCGGCGCCCGGAGCGGCGGTGGCGGTCCCGGGCACGACGTAGGCGACCAGCTGGTCGTCGTCCACGACGCTGATCGCGGCCTCCCGTATCCCGGGATGGGTGGCCAGCGCGGCCTCGGCCGGGTACGGATCGACCGTACGGCCGCGGAGGGTGACCCGGTGCGCCAGCCGGCCGGCGAACCGCAGCAGCCCGTCCTCCCCCAGCGTGCCGGCGTCACCGGTGGGCAGCGCGTCACCGCCGGCGACGCCGCCGGGGGGCGTCAGCCAGATCTGGCCCTTGCGGACCTCGACCCGGCACCCGGGGAACGGGCGGCCCAGCAGACTCACCCGTCCGGCCCCCGCCACCGCGCCGGACAGCCGGTCCGTCTCCGACCAGGTGCCGCAGCCCGCGACCTCCACGGGCCCGTACACATTGAGCAGCCGTCCCCCCGGTGCCATCCGCTCCTGGAGCCGTGACTGTTCGTCGAGGAAGAGCCGTTCCCCGCCGACCGTCACCAGACGCAGCCCCGCGGGCGGCGCGGATCCGTCGAGCAGCAGACGGGCCGTGAGCGGGTCGGTGTCGAGCACCGTGACGCCCTCGGCGAAGGACTGACCCCACAGCGTCGGCCCGATCTCGCCCTCCGGCAGCACCAGGGTGCCACCGGAGCACAGCGCCCGTATCCAGCCGTAGGCGAAGGCGGCGGTGTCGGTCGGCGCGGTCACCAGATGGACGTCGGAGGGCCGCAGACCGAACACCTCGGCCCAGGACCCGTAGGCGGCACGCAGCCGCCGGTGTGCCGTGTCGACGGGCCGCGCCCGACCCGTCGTGCCGGCCGTGAACAGCACCGCGGCCGTGGGCCCGCAGGGTGCGGAAGGAGGCTCGGGGGAGTGGGCGTCGATGAGGTCGGCGTCGGCGTCCAGACAGACGACGCGCCGGCCGGTGCCGTCGTCGACGCCCGGCCTGAACTGCTCGTACGTCAGTACGGTGCCGGCCTCCGCCCGCTCCAGCCACCGCCCGATCTCCCCGGTCGGCTGGTGCGGGTCGACCATGGCGAAGGCCCCGCCCGCCTTGAGCACGCCGACCACGGCGATGAGCAGATCCGGCAGCCGGGAGAGGCACACGGCCACGGTGTCACCGGGGCCGAGCCCCCGGTGCAGCAGATGGCGGGCCAGCCGGTTGGCCCGAACGTCCAGTGTCCCGTAGGTGACCCGGTCCCCTCGGGTGACCACCGCGGGACGGTGCGGAGTCTCCCGTGCCCATTTCTCGAACAACCTGTGAAGTTCTGCCCCGTTCATAACCGTTGATCGTCCCAGAGAGCACGCGATGCCGGAAGATGATCTGACGGTATACAGAAAGGGCGGCTCCTCACCGAACTCGGCGATGGAGCCGCCCCTTCCGCGCGGTGCCGACCGGTCAGGGGGGAGGGGCCGGCACCGAAACCCGGTTACTTCTTGTCGAGCAGATCCTGCGTCTTCGCCCGGATCTCGTCCGTCGCCAGCCCCCGTATCGTCAGCGTCGTCCGGCGCCGCAGCACGTCGTCGACCGTCTCGGCCCACTCGGTGTCACGGGCGTAGACGACCTGCGCCCATATCTCCGGGGCGTCCGGGTGGACGCGCTCGCCCAGCTCGGGGTTCTCGTTGGCGAGACGGGCGATGTCGAAGGCCAGCGAACCGTAGTGCGTGGCCAGGTGCCGCGCGGTGTCGGCACCCATACGGGGGCCCGGCGCCGGACGGTCCACCAGCAATCGGTGGGCGACAGCGCGCGGGTTGGCGACACCCGGCAGCGGCAGCCTCTTCGGCAGCGTGGAGACCGGCTCGAAGTCCTCGCCCAGCGGGTGGCCGGGCAGCGCCTCCAGCTTCTTCATGACCGTGCGGCCGATGTGCCGGAAGGTCGTCCACTTGCCGCCCGCGACGGACAGCATGCCGCCCCGGCCCTCGGTGACGACCGTCTCCCGCTTGGCCTTGGCGGTGTCACCGGGACCACCCGGCAGCACCCGCAGACCCGCGAAGGCGTACGTGATCAGGTCACGGTCGAGCTGCTGGTCCCGGATGGAGAACGCGGCCTCGTCCAGGATCTGGGCTATGTCCTTGTCGTTGACCGCGACGTCCGCCGGGTCGCCCTCGTAGACCTCGTCCGTCGTACCGAGCAGCAGCATGTCCTCCCAGGGGAGGGCGAAGGTGATGCGGTACTTGTCGATGGGGGTGGCGAGCGCGGCCTTCCACGGAGCCGTCCGCTTCAGCACCAGGTGCGCGCCCTTGGAGAGGCGGATGGAGGGAGCCGCGTTCGGGTTCTCCATCTTGCGGAGGTGGTCGACCCACGGACCGGTCGCGTTCAGCACCAGCCGGGCGCTGACCCCGAACTCGTCGCCGGAGAGCCGGTCGCGCAGCTCGGCGCCCGTCACCCGGCCCTTGGTGAACCGCAGCCCCGTGACCTCGGCGTGGTTCAGGACGACGGCACCCGACTCGACGGCCGCGCGGACCGTCATCAGGGCCATCCGGGAGTCGTTCATCTGGTCGTCGCCGTACACGGCCACGGCCTTGAGATTGTGGGTGCGCAGCTCGGGCACGTCCTGCGCGGCCTTCGCCGGGGAGAGCAGGTGGCCCACGCCGTCACCGAACGCCGACAGCGCGGAGTAGGCGAAGACGCCCGCCCCGAGCTTCGCCGCGCCGTGCGGCCCGCCCTTGTACACGGGGAGGTAGAACGTGAGCGGATTCGCCAGGTGGGGGGCCACCTGGCGGGAGACCGCACGGCGCTCGAAGTGGTTCTCCGCCACCAGCCTCACCGCGCCGGTCTGCAGATAGCGCAGACCGCCGTGGAGCAGCTTGGATGAGGCGGAGGAGGTGGCGCCGGCGAAGTCACCGGCGTCGACCAGCGCCACCCTGAGCCCGGACTGCGCGGCGTGCCAGGCGGTGGAGATGCCCAGGATGCCGCCGCCGATCACGAGAAGGTCGTACGACGCCTTGGAGAGCTGTTCCCGGGTCTCGGCACGGCTCGGGTTCGAGCCGGACGCCGGGCGCGTCCCCAGGGCAGGCAGGGTCTGCAGGGTGGACTGACTGGTCATGTCGGGTTCTTACTCCTCATCAGAGCCGGGGTCGGAGCCATCGCGCGCTCCTGCTCAGCTCTCGTCCTCGATCCAGCCCATGGTCCGCTCGACGGCCTTGAGCCAGCTCTTGTACTCACGGTCGCGGGTGTCCGCGTCCATACGGGGGGTCCACTCGGCGGCCCGACGCCAGTTGGCGCGCAGGTCGTCGGTGTTGGTCCAGAAGCCGACGGCGAGACCGGCGGCGTAGGCGGCGCCGAGGCAGGTCGTCTCGGCGACCATCGGGCGCACCACGGGGGCGTCGAGGAAGTCCGAGAGGGTCTGCATCAGCAGGTTGTTGGAGGTCATGCCGCCGTCGACCTTGAGGGCCGCGAGCTCGACGCCCGAGTCCTTGGTCATGGCGTCGGTGATCTCACGGGTCTGCCAGGCGGTGGCCTCCAGGACGGCACGGGCGAGGTGCGCCTTGGTGACGTACCGGGTCAGACCGGCGATCACACCGCGGGCGTCGGAGCGCCAGTACGGGGCGAACAGACCGGAGAAGGCCGGCACGAAGTACGCGCCGCCGTTGTCCTCGACCGAGAGCGCGAGCGTCTCGATCTCGGCGGCCGTGGAGATGAGCCCCATCTGGTCGCGCATCCACTGCACCAGCGAACCGGTGACGGCGATCGAGCCCTCCAGCGCGTACACCGGCGCCTGGTCACCGATGCGGTAGCCGACGGTCGTCAGCAGGCCGGAGTACGAGTTGATGATCTTCTCGCCCGTGTTCATCAGCATGAACGTGCCGGTGCCGTACGTCGACTTGGCCTCGCCCTCGGCGAAACAGGTCTGGCCGAACAGGGCCGCCTGCTGGTCGCCGAGCGCGGACGCGACCGGGATGCCGCCGAGCAGGTCACCGAGCTTGCCGCCGGTGATCTCGCCGTACACCTCGGCGGAGGAACGGATCTCCGGGAGCATCGACAGCGGGACGCCGATGGACTCGGCGATCTTCTCGTCCCACTGGAGGGTGTGCAGGTTCATCAGGAGGGTGCGGGAGGCGTTGGTGACGTCGGTGACGTGGTGGCCGCCGTTGACACCGCCCGTCAGGTTCCAGATGACCCAGGAGTCCATGGTGCCGAAGAGGATGTCGCCGGCCTCGGCGCGCTCGCGCAGGCCCTCGACGTTGTCCAGCAGCCAGCGGGCCTTCGGACCGGCGAAGTAGCTCGCCAGCGGCAGACCGGTCTCGCGACGGAAACGGTCCTGCCCGACGTTGCGGCCGAGCTCCTTGCAGAGCGCGTCGGTGCGGGTGTCCTGCCAGACGATGGCGTTGTGGACGGGCTCACCGGTGTTCTTGTCCCAGAGCAGCGTGGTCTCGCGCTGGTTGGTGATGCCGATGGCCTTGATGTCGTCACGGGTGATGCCGGCCTTCTGGATGGCTCCGGCGACGACTTCCTGGACGTTGGTCCAGATCTCGTTCGCGTTGTGCTCGACCCAGCCCGGCTTCGGGAAGATCTGCTCGTGCTCCTTCTGGTCGACGGAGACGATGCGCCCGTCGCGGTCGAAGACGATGCAGCGGCTGGAGGTGGTGCCCTGGTCGATGGCGGCGATGAACGGGCCGGCGGTGTGGGCGTCGGTCACGGTGTGCTCCTGAAAGGTCAACTGGTCAACGGGCTGTACGTACGGCGCGTGCCGAGCGTTTCGCGAAACAGCGGCTCGATGTGCTCTCAGACGAATGCGACGTTGTAGATGCCTGCGGCGGCGGCGGCGCCGATCAGCGGCGCGACCACCGGGATCCACGCGTAGCCCCAGTCGGAGCCGCCCTTGTTGGGCAGTGGCAGAAGGGCGTGGACGATACGCGGACCGAGGTCACGGGCCGGGTTGATCGCGTAACCGGTCGGGCCACCGAGGGACAGACCGATCGAGACCACCACGAACGCGGTGATCAGGGCGCCGAGGGTGCCGAGGCCCTTGCCCTCGCCGTTCAGACCCTGGGTCAGGACCGCCAGGACGAGCACGACGGTGCCGAGGACCTCCGTGGCGATGTTCTGCACCGCGTTCCGGATCTCGGGGCCGGTCGAGAAGATGCCGAGCACGGGGCCGGCGCCGGCCTCCCGGGCCTCGACGGACTTGGCCTTGGCGCCCTTCGCGGCCGGATCGCCGACGATCTCCTTGTCGGTGAGGTGCGCGTGGAACTGGCCGTAGTAGGCGACCCAGACCAGAGCGGCACCGATCATCGCGCCGAGCATCTGCCCGCCCCAGTAGACGGGGACCTGGCTCCACTCGATGCCGTTCTTCTTCAGCGCGAGGGCGAGGGTGACGGCCGGGTTCAGATGCGCGCCGGAGAGCGGCGCGGAGGTGTAGACGGCCGTGAGAACGGCAAAACCCCACCCGAAGGTGATGGCGAGCCAACCGGCGTTACGAGCCTTGGAGGCCTTCAGCGTGACGGCGGCGCACACGCCACCGCCGAGCAGGATGAGTATGGCGGTACCGATGGTCTCGCCGATGAAGATGTCGGAGCTGGACACCCGCGACTCCTTTGTCCTTCGTCCAGGGGATTGCGGATCCCGGGTCCCTGTCCGGGGGTCCGCGCCCTCGGGTGAGAGCTGGGTCGGCCCTTGGCGTCGTCACACTCTAGCGCGTATTGCCGGTAGGTGTTCGACAATGCCGACCGATGGACGCGAGTCTCGCTGTGGCGCGAGTGGCTCGTCAAGGGTTCGGTTATCGAAAACGCGATCGTTATTGATTGCTGTGAGCTATCGATCTTGAGGCGGCTGGCAGGTGTGTCCGCGTGGGCATACGGCGAAGGCCGGGACGCCCAGGGCATCCCGGCCTTCGCCGACGTCACAGGGTGGGGTCAGAACCGCCCGGCCCCCAGGTCGCGCGAGACGGCGCGGGCGCAGTCCCGCACGGAGGCGATCAGCTCGGCGCGGATCTCGCCGTCGCGACAGAGCCGCTCCACGGCGCCGGCGATGCCGACCGCGCCGACGGGCATGCGCCGCCGGTCGTGGATGGGTGCGGCGATCGACGCGACGCCCTCCCAGGTCTCCTCGACGTCGGCCGCGTAGCCGCGCGCCCGGGTGAGGTCGAGGACACCCTCGAAGTCGTCCTGTTCGCAGATGGTCCGCTCGGTGAACGCCTTGCGCTCGCCCTCCAGCACCTCGCTGTGCGCCACCGGGTCGTACGCCGACAGGACCTTGCCCAGGGCGGTGGAGTGCAGCGGCTGCATGGCCCCTATCTCCAGGACCTGGCGGCTGTCGTCGGGCCGGAAGACGTGGTGCACGATCAGTACGCCCTGCTGGTGTAGCACACCCAGATAGACGCTCTCGCCGCTGGCCCGGGCCAGGTCGTCCGTCCACACCAGCGCCCGCGCGCGCAGCTCGTGCACATCGAGATAGGTGGTGCCGAGCCGCAACAGCTCGGCGCCCAGCTGATAGCGCCCGGAGGCGTCGTCCTGTTCGACGAAGCCCTCCTGCTGGAGCGTGCGCAGTATGCCGTGGGCCGTGCCCTTGGCGAGGCCCAACGACGAGGCGATGTCCGAGAGGCCGAGCCGTCGCTCGCCGCCCGCGAGCAGCCGCAGCATCGCGGCCGCCCGTTCGAGCGACTGGATGTTCCGTGCCATCGCCGTCCTGCCTCCGTCCCCTCGACCGCCGTACGCGAATGGAGTGACAGCGTTCGGCAATGTCGAACACTACCGGTCGTTGTCGACCCGCCGCCAATAGCGGTCAGCACCTTTTCGGCCACGCGGCCTCGCGCGCCGGTCCCTGTGACCTACGCGCGGCACACGCACGACGTTCGTACAGCGGCCTCCCGCGCCCGAATGCCGCAGGTAGGCCACCCGTCCGCCGTACGCACACCGTGTTCGTGCGGCCCGCGCGCCGTGCCTTCGTCGTACGCGCGTCGTCGGAGTAAACCGCACGTCGCCGTCGGCGCGACGCCAGTCCGTCCCGTGGACGCCCCTGACCTTCGGCCGTGCTCCGGGCTACGCTGGCCGCGTGCGCCTTCCGAGGGAAGCGCAAAGCCGACAGCCGTCGCACTCCAGGGAGCACCTTCATGGCCTCGTCGCCGAACCCGTCCCCTACGTCCGCAGCCGCCGAGGCCCGGACCCGATCGGACGCACTGCGTCACGCGCTAGCCACCCGTGTGGTGGTCGCCGACGGCGCGATGGGCACCATGCTCCAGGCCCAGGACCCCACCCTGGAGGACTTCGAGAACCTCGAGGGCTGCAACGAGATCCTGAATCTCACCCGCCCCGACATCGTGCGCTCCGTCCACGAGGCGTACTTCGAGGTCGGCGTCGACTGCGTCGAGACCAACACCTTCGGCGCCAACCACTCGGCGATGGCCGAGTACGACATCGCCGACCGCGTGTACGAGCTGTCCGAGGCCGGCGCCCGCCTCGCCCGCGAGACGGCCGACGAGTTCGGCGCCCGCGACGGCCGCCAGCGCTGGGTGCTGGGCTCGATCGGCCCCGGTACGAAGCTGCCGACCCTCGGCCACATCGGCTACACCACGCTCCGCGACGGCTTCCAGGCGAACGCCGAGGGCCTGCTCGCCGGCGGTGCCGACGCCCTCATCGTGGAGACCACCCAGGACCTCCTCCAGACGAAGTCCTCCGTCCTCGGTGCCCGGCGCGCCATGGAGGCCATCGGCATCGAGGTCCCCCTGTTGGTCTCGATGGCGTTCGAGACGACCGGCACGATGCTCCTGGGCTCCGAGATCGGCGCCGCGCTCACCGCCCTCGAACCGCTCGGGATCGACATGATCGGCCTGAACTGTTCGACGGGCCCCGCCGAGATGAGCGAGCACCTCCGCTATCTGGCCCGCCACTCCCGCACCCCCCTGCTGTGCATGCCGAACGCCGGCCTGCCCATCCTCACCCGGGACGGCGCCCACTTCCCGCTCGGCCCCGAGGGACTGGCCGACGCGCAGGAGAACTTCGTCCAGGACTACGGCCTCTCCCTCATCGGCGGCTGTTGCGGCACCACCCCCGAGCACCTGCGTCAGGTCGTCGACCGCGTCCGGGACCTCACCCCGCGCGAGCGCAGCCCGCGCCCCGAGCCCGGCGCCGCCTCCCTCTACCAGACGGTTCCGTTCCGCCAGGACACCGCGTACATGGCCATCGGCGAGCGCACGAACGCCAACGGCTCGAAGAAGTTCCGCGAGGCCATGCTGGAGGGCCGCTGGGACGACTGTGTGGAGATGGCCCGCGACCAGATCCGCGAGGGCGCCCACATGCTCGACCTGTGCGTCGACTACGTGGGCCGCGACGGCGTCGCCGACATGGACGAACTCGCCGGCCGCTTCGCCACCGCCTCCACCCTCCCCATCGTCCTCGACTCCACCGAAGTCGAAGTCATCCAGGCCGGGTTGGAGAAGCTCGGCGGCCGGGCCGTCATCAACTCCGTCAACTACGAGGACGGCGACGGCCCCGAGTCCCGCTTCGCCAAGGTCACCAGGCTGGCGCAGGAGCACGGCGCCGCGCTGATCGCGCTGACCATCGACGAGGAGGGCCAGGCCCGCACCCCGGAGAAGAAGGTCGAGATCGCCGAACGGCTGATCGACGACCTCACCGGCAACTGGGGCATCCACGAGTCGGACATCCTCATCGACACCCTGACCTTCACCATCTGCACCGGCCAGGAGGAGTCCCGGGGGGACGGCATCGCGACGATCGAGGCGATCCGCGAGCTGAAGCGCCGTCACCCGGACGTCCAGACCACCCTCGGCCTGTCGAACATCTCCTTCGGCCTCAACCCGGCCGCCCGCATCCTGCTCAACTCCGTCTTCCTGGACGAGTGCGTGAAGGCGGGCCTCGACTCGGCGATCGTCCACGCCTCCAAGATCCTGCCGATCGCCCGCTTCGACGAGGAGCAGGTCACCACCGCCCTCGACCTCGTCTACGACCGCCGCCGCGAGGGCTACGACCCGCTCCAGAAGCTCATGGCGCTGTTCGAGGGCGCCACCGCCAAGTCGCTGAAGGCGGGCAAGGCCGAGGAACTGGCCGCCCTCCCGCTGGAGGAGCGCCTCAAGCGCCGCATCATCGACGGCGAGAAGAACGGCCTGGAAGCGGACCTCGAGGACGCGCTCCAGGACCGCCCCGCCCTGGACATCGTCAACGAGATCCTGCTGGACGGCATGAAGGTCGTCGGCGAGCTCTTCGGCTCCGGCCAGATGCAGCTGCCGTTCGTGCTCCAGTCCGCCGAGGTCATGAAGTCCGCGGTGGCCTATCTCGAACCGCACATGGAGAAGTCGGACGCCGAGGGCAAGGGCACGATCGTCCTCGCGACCGTCCGCGGCGACGTCCACGACATCGGCAAGAACCTCGTCGACATCATCCTGTCCAACAACGGCTACAACGTCGTCAACCTCGGCATCAAGCAGCCGGTCTCCGCGATCCTCGACGCCGCCCAGGAACACCGGGCCGACGTCATCGGCATGTCCGGGCTCCTGGTCAAGTCCACGGTGATCATGAAGGAGAACCTGGAGGAGCTGAACCAGCGCGGCATGGCCGCCGACTACCCGGTCATCCTCGGCGGCGCCGCCCTGACCCGGGCGTACGTCGAGCAGGACCTGCACGAGATCTACGAGGGCGAGGTCCGCTACGCCCGCGACGCCTTCGAGGGCCTGCGCCTCATGGACGCCCTCATCGGCGTCAAGCGCGGCGTGCCCGGCGCCAAGCTGCCCGAGCTCAAGCAGCGCCGGGTACGGGCGACGGCCGCGGCCACAGCGGTCGAGGAGCGCCCGGAGGAGGGCCACGTCCGCTCCGACGTCGCCACCGACAACCGGATCCCCGAGCCGCCCTTCTGGGGCACCCGCGTCATCAAGGGCATCCAGCTCAAGGAGTACGCGACCTGGCTCGACGAGGGCGCGCTGTTCAAGGGCCAGTGGGGCCTGAAGCAGGCCCGCACCGGCGACGGCCCGACGTACGAGGAACTCGTCGAGACCGAGGGCCGCCCGCGCCTGCGCGGCCTCCTGGACACCCTCCAGACGGAGAACCTGCTCGAAGCGGCCGTCGTCCACGGCTACTTCCCGTGCGTCTCCAAGGACGACGATCTGATCATCCTGGACGAGCGCGGCAACGAACGCACGCGCTTCTCCTTCCCGCGCCAGCGCCGTGGCCGCCGGCTCTGCCTGGCCGACTTCTTCCGCCCGGAGGAGTCCGGCGAGACCGACGTGGTCGGCCTCCAGGTCGTCACCGTCGGCTCTCGGATCGGTGAGCGCACTGCACGGCTCTTCGAGTCCAACGCCTACCGCGACTACCTCGAACTCCACGGCCTGTCCGTGCAGTTGGCCGAGGCTCTCGCCGAGTACTGGCACGCCCGGGTCCGCGCCGAACTGGGCTTCGGGGGAGAGGACCCGGCCGCCATCGAGGACATGTTCGACCTCAAGTACCGCGGCGCCCGCTTCTCCCTCGGCTACGGCGCCTGCCCGAATCTGGAGGACCGCGCCAAGATCGCCGAGCTCCTGGAGCCCGAGCGCATCGGCGTCCAGCTCTCGGAGGAGTTCCAGCTCCACCCCGAGCAGTCCACGGACGCGATCGTGATCCACCATCCCGAGGCGAAGTACTTCAACGCGCGGTAGCGCTCCGCTTGCAGGCCGGTGCGTCACCCGATCGCCGGGTTCCCGCGCGCCCACAGGACAAACAAAGGCGTTTCTGTCGGCAGCGTCGTAGACTGGTCGGTCCACCGCAGGCCGGTTCCCCATCAGGGAACCGGCCTGCTCGTCCCACAAGGAGGTGCGCCGGATGACGACGACGATCCCCGCGCTCGGAACCCGTACGGCCGAAGGTTCCGCGCTTCAGGCCGTACTCCTCGACATGGACGGCACTCTGGTGGACACCGAGGGCTTCTGGTGGGACGTGGAGGTCGAGGTCTTCGGAGCTCTCGGCCACACCCTCGACGAGACCTGGCGCCATGTCGTGGTCGGCGGCCCCATGAGCCGCAGCGCGGGCTTCCTGATCGAGGCCACCGGCGCCGACATCACCCTCGCCGAGCTCACCGTGCTGCTCAACGACGGGTTCGAGGAGCGCATCGGGCGCGCGTTGCCGCTGATGCCCGGCGCCGCCAGACTCCTCGCCGAACTCGCCACGCACGGCGTGCCCACCGCCCTGGTCTCCGCCTCGCACCGCCGGATCATCGACCGCGTCCTGACCGGGCTCGGCCCCCAGCACTTCGCGCTGACGATCGCGGGTGACGAGGTGGAGCGCACCAAGCCGCACCCCGACCCGTACCTCCTCGCGGCCGCCGGGCTCGGCGCGGATCCGACCAGGTGCGCGGTCATCGAGGACACCGCGACCGGCGTCGCGGCCGCCGAGGCCGCGGGCTGCCATGTGGTCGCCGTCCCCTCCGTGGCCCCCATCGCCCCCGCCGTCCGGCGCACCGTCGTGGCCTCCCTGGAAGAGGTGGACCTGCCGTTTCTCCGCGGCCTCCTGGTCCTCTGACGACGGAAATGCACAACCTGTTCACCCACTGTGAACAATTGAAAGTGCGAGGAAATCGAAGATCGTCATGGATTTCCTCGCACGGCATTTTCGACGCCTCGAACCGACTGAATTCCCGAGTCTGCCAACCCCTTTCAGTATGTGACCTTTGCCACTTGCACCCGTTCCGCCGGCAGGGTCTACGCGCGTCCAATCCCCCATTTCGGGGGTGTTGGGCGCGTCCATGTGTCCCGATTGGTGAAGGGTGCACCTAATCATTCCGTCGGCGGCCTTTCGGTGCGTCCACACGCGGTTCCGCAGCGTGATGGGAACTCAACTCCGGTGCGCGCGAGGGCTTTGCACGGTGCGGGCTAATGTCGTTGCGAGAACATCGCCGTACCGTCCCGTGACCCGCTCGCGCCCACCCCCGCCGGCGCCCGTCACGGAGCCCCAGCTCTGGAGAAACTCGAGCATGAACCGCAAGACCTTGGTGCTGCCGGCCGTCATCGGTCTGCTCACGCCGGTGATCGCCGCCTGCGGCACGACCGGCGGCGGGGGCGACAGCGGCGACGCGATCGTCGTCGGCACCACCGACCGGTTCACCGTCTCGCAGGACACACCGGCGCCCATCGACCCGGCCTACGCGTACGACGTCGGCACCTGGAACATCCTCCGCCAGACCGTCCAGACGCTGCTCGTCCAGCCGCGCGGCGAGGGTGAGCCCGAGCCGGAGGCCGCCGAGAGCTGCGGCTTCACCGACAACGGCAACGAGCGCTACGTCTGCAAGCTGCGCAAGGACCTGAAGTTCGCGAACGGCGACGCGATCACCGCCGAGGACGTCAAGTTCTCCATCGACCGGGCCCGGGCCATCAAGGCCGACAGCGGTGTCTTCGCCCTGCTGTCCACGATCGACACGATCGAGACCGAGGGTGACCGCGAGGTCATCTTCCACCTCAACACCTCCGACGCCACCTTCCCTTACAAGCTCTCCACGCCGGTCGCGGGCATCGTCAATCCGGACGACTACGAGAAGAACAAGCTGCGCGACGGTTTCAAGGTGGACGGCTCCGGCCCGTACACCCTCGACGCCCAGGTCGAGAACGACGAGATGGTCAAGGCCGTCTTCACCAAGAACCCCCACTACAAGGGCAATCTGGAGCCGAAGAACGACGAGGTCGTGCTGCGCTCCTTCGCGAGCGCCGACGCCATGGGTGACGCGCTCGAAAAGGGTGACATCGACCTGATGACCCGTACGATGTCGCCGAAGCAGATCACCAAGTTCTCCGAGTCCCATGACAGTGACATCGACGTCGTCCAGTCATCCGGCCTGGAGATCCGCTACCTCGCCTTCAACACCAAGGCCTCCGAGGTGAGCACCGCCGTCCGCCAGGCCATGGCCGAGGTCATCGACCGCGCCGAACTGGTCGCCAAGGTGTACGGCTCCCAGGCCGAACCCCTCTACTCGCTGGTCCCGGCGGGCATCACCGGCCACTCCAACTCGTTCTACAACAAGTACGGCGAGCCGAGCGCGGCCAAGGCGCGGACGACCCTCCAGACCGCCGGCATCACCACCCCGGTCAAGCTCACCCTGCACTACACGACCGACCACTACGGCCCGGCCACCGAGAAGGAGTTCGAGCAGCTGAAGAAGCAGCTCGACGACAGCGGCCTGTTCGACGTCACCATCAAGGGCGAGCCCTGGAACGCCTTCGTCCCCGCCGAGCGCAAGGGCGAGTACGACGTCTGGGGCATGGGCTGGTTCCCGGACTTCCCGGACGCCGACAACTACCTCGCGCCCTTCCTCGACAAGGACAACTTCCTCAAGCTGCCCTACGCCAACAGCAAGATCCGCGGCACGCTGATCCCGGAGTCGCGCCGCGAGGCCGACCGCCTCACCGCGTCGGAGTCCCTCACCGGCATCCAGGACATCGTCGCCGACGACGTCCCGATCCTGCCGCTGTGGCAGGGCAACCAGTACGTCGCCGTGCGTGACGGCGTCACGGGCGCCGAGTACGCCGTCAACTCCTCCTCGACGCTCCAGTTGTGGGAGCTGGGCCGGGGCATCAGCGACTAACAGCACCTCACTGCACCACCGCCCGGGCCAGGGCCTTGTCACAGGCCCCGGGGGAGCCCGGCGCGTCCGTACGACCACCGACGACACAAGGCACTCATACGTGAACATGCGCACCCAGTGGCCGGTCCTGACCATCGCGACAGGGCTGGCCGCCGGCCTGCTCACCGGCTGCGGCTCGGAAACGGGCGGCTCCGGGGACTCCGGCTCCAACGTGGTGATGGGGATGTCCGACGACGTCCTGGCGACCGACCCCGCCTCCGGCTACGACCCCGGATCCTGGCTGCTCTTCAACAACGTCTTCCAGTCGCTGCTGAGCTTCCCCAACGGTGCCACCGAACCCGAGCCCGACCTCGCCAGAAGGTGCTCCTTCACGGGCACCGGCACCAAGGTCTTCGAGTGCGAGCTCAAAGGCGGCCTGAAGTTCAGCAACGGTGACTCGCTCACCTCGAAGGACGTCAAGTTCTCCTTCGACCGCATGCTGAAGATCAACGACGACGCCGGTCCCGCGATCATGTTCCCCATGCTCGACGAGGTCGAGACCCCGGACGCCAAGACGGTCGTCTTCAAGCTCAAGTACGCCGACGCCACCTTCCCGAGCAAAATAGCCTCCGGCGCCGGCTCGATCGTCGACCACCGCTCGTACGACGCCGACGGCCTGAGGAAGGACGGCGAGGCGGTCGGCTCCGGCCCGTACAAGCTGGACTCCTTCGGCGAGGACGAGGCCGTCTTCTCGATCAACGAGAACTACGCGGGCAGCGCCGACGTCGAGAACGAGGGCGTCACCCTCAGGTTCTTCCACGGCGACCAGGACGCCCTGAAGCAGGCCCTGTTGGAAGACGACGTCGACCTCGCCTACCGGGGCCTGAGCGCCGGGGACATCTCCGACATCGAGACCGAGACCTCCACCGCCAGCGGCGTCGAGATCGTCGACGGCAGCGGCGCCGAGGTCCAGCACCTGGTCTTCAACATGGACGACCCCGTCGCCGGCAAGCTCGGCGTCCGCAGGGCCATCGCCCACCTGCTGGACCGCGAGGCCCTCATCGACGAGGTCTACCAGGGCACCGCGACCCCGCTGTACTCGATCATCCCGGCCGGCATCACGGGCCACAACACGGCCTTCTTCGACACCTACGGCGCCCGCCCCTCCACGTCGAAGGCCGAGGCCGCGCTGCGCGCCGACGGCATCACCGACAAGGTGAAGCTGACGCTCTGGTCCACGCCGGAGCGCTACGGCCCCTCCACGGACCAGGAGTTCGAGGCGATCGCCAAGCAGCTCAACGCGAGCGGCCTGTTCGCCGCGACCGTGAAGTCCGTGCCTTTCGAGCAGTACGAGAAGGACATCGCCGCCGGCAAGTACGGCGTCTATGTGAAGGGTTGGGTGCCGGACTACCCGGACCCCGACAACTTCACCAGCCCCTTCTTCGGCAAGGGCAACGTCCTGGACAACAACTACGGCAACAGCACCATCACCGGTGAACTCCTGCCCAAGACGGCCGCCGAGAGCGAGCGCTCCTCCACCGAGCAGGAGTACGCCGAGCTGCAGAACATCGTCGCCGACGAGGTCCCCGTCCTCCCGGTCTGGCAGGCCAAGCAGTACGCCGTGGTCCGCAACGACGTCTACGGCCTGGAGTACTGCCTGGACGCCTCGACGGTCTTCCGCTTCTGGGAGATCAGCAAGGACTGACCGACCCGGCACGTACGAAGCCCGAGGGCGCCCTCTTCGACGAAAGAGGGCGCCCTCGGGCTTCGAGGTACTCTGCCCGGCTGAAGCACTCTGTGCGGCTACTGCGCGCCGGGCCGCACCAGCCCGCTCTCGTACGCGTACACGGCGGCCTGCACCCGGTCGCGCAGCTGGAGCTTGGTGAGCACATGCCCCACATGCGTCTTCACGGTGGTCTCGCTCACGAACAGATCGGCGGCGATCTCCGCGTTGGACAACCCCCGCGCCACCAGCTTCAGGACCTCGACCTCGCGGTCGGTGAGCGTGTTCAGCGCGTCCGGCACGGGCTCGTCGCCCGAGGGCAGGTGGGACGCGTACTTGTCGAGGAGCCGCCGCGTGATGCTGGGCGCGAGCAACGCCTCGCCCGCGGCGACCACCCGGATCGCCTGCACCAGCTCGGCCGCCGGCGCGTCCTTGAGGAGGAACCCGCTGGCCCCGGCCCGCAGCGCCTCCACCACGTACTCGTCCAGGTCGAAGGTGGTCAGCACCAGCACCTTGGCCGGACCGTCCCGCCCGGGCCCCGTGATCTGCCGGGTCGCCTCCACGCCGTCCATGCGCGGCATACGGATGTCCATCAACACCACATCGGGCTGCAGCACCCGCACCTGGTCGATTGCCTGGAGGCCGTCGCCGGCCTCACCGACGACCGCGATGTCCTGCTCCGCCTCCAGAATCATCCGGAAGCCGGTACGCAGCAGCGGCTGATCGTCGACCAGTAGGACGCGGATGGCCACGAAAGTCTCCTTCGCTAGGGCCTGTCCCGAGGATCAGGCCGGCTTCGGGTGGCGGCGCCTGTCCGGTGCCGGTGAGCGGGGGTTCGGCGCGTGCGGCCGCGAGCGGAGGAGGTCGTCGACGCGGGGCGTCGGCAACCGACGCCGACGCCCCGGATACGCGTGCCCGCCCCCACGACCCGGGCCCGATCCGGAAAGGCCCTGGGGCCCTTCTGGACCTCCGCGGCGTCGCCTAGTCCGGGCCCATTCTGCCCTGCGCACCGGCCGCGGAGCCGGGCGACCTCACCGGCAGCGGATACGGCGGGGGAGTGCCGCCGAATTCCGGGCACACCGCCTGGTGGTCGCACCAGCCGCACAGCTTGGTCGGCCGGGGCCGCCAATCACCCGTCTCCGTGGCCTCCCTGATCGCCTCCCACAGCGCGAGCAGCTTGCGCTCCACCCGCTCCAGGTCCGCGACCACCGGGTCGTAGGTCAGGACGTCACCGCTGCCCAGATAGACGAGCTGGAGGCGGCGCGGCACCACCTGCTTGAGCCGCCACACCACCAGCGCGTAGAACTTCATCTGGAACAGCGCGCCTTCGGCGTACTCGGGTCTCGGCGCCTTGCCCGTCTTGTAGTCGACGATGCGCACCTCGCCCGTGGGCGCCACGTCCACCCGGTCGATGATCCCGCGCAGCTTGAGGCCCGAGTCCAGCTGGGCCTCCACGAACAGCTCGCGCTCGGCGGGCTCCAGACGCGTCGGGTCCTCCAGCGTGAACCAGCGCTCCACGAGCCGCTCGGCCTCCCCCAGCCAGCGGGTCAGCCGCTCGCCGTCCGGGTCGTCCGAGAACAGCTCCACGACCTCCGGTCTGCTCTCCCGCAGCCGGTCCCACTGCCCCGGCACGAGGGACTTGGCCCGCGGTGCCGTGCGCTCCGCCGCCGGCGCGTCGAAGAGCCGCTCCAGCACCGCGTGCACCAGCGTGCCACGCGTCGCCGCCTCGCTCGGCTTCTCGGGCAGCTTGTCGATCACCCGGAACCGGTAGAGCAACGGGCACTGCATGAAGTCGCCGGCGCGCGAGGGCGACAGCGACGCCGGGGGCACGGCGGCCACGACGGCCGTCTCCACGGGAGGAGCGGCTCCGGTGCCGTCGCCGCCGTCGGTGCTGGTTTCCATGACGACAGACCATACGGCCCGCCACTGACAGTGACAGCCACGGGTCCGTTCGACGGTGGTACGCCTGTGACGCGAGGGAGATCAGAGGGGGTGCCGGGGCGGAACGTGACAGGACGACCGCATAGCATCGACCACAGACCCTTCCGCCCGCCCCCACCGGGCGCGGAAGACGCTTCGAACGAGGGGACATCGTGGACGAGAGCGGCGGGAGCGGGCAGCCGCGGTCCGACAGCGACGAGGCGCCCGAGCGCGCGCACCGCGACGTGACCGGGACACCGACGGAGGCTGGCGCCGCCGACCCCGCCTCCACCCCTGCCGCACCCCACCGCGAGGAGCCCGCTCCCGTATCCGACGGCGACTCTCACGGGGCGACGCGGCGCCCTGGGACCGCGCAGGGCGCCGAGGAGGCGCAGAGCAACAGCTCCGAGGACGCGCGGGAACCCACGAACTCGAACCCCGACACGGGCTCCGGGAACCCGGGGCACTCCGAGCCGCCGACCAACTCCGAGCCGTCGGCAAGCTCGAGGCCGCCGGCCCCCTTCGGTCCGCCGACAAGCTCCGAGTCGCCTGAGAGTGCCGGGCCCTCGACGCCCCCGAAGGCTCCCGCGACCCCCGAGCCCTCGGCCGGCCCCGAATCCCGGACGCAGCCCGCGCCCACCGCGGTGAGCCCCGAGACCACGATGAAGTTCAGGTTGCCGGCGAAGCCGAACCCGTCCGCGAGTGCCGAGCCGTCGCCGGACTCCGAGTCCTCGGCGAAGCCCGAGCCCGCGGCGAGCCCCGAAGCCACCATGAACCTGGAGCTGCCGACGAAGGCCAAGCCGTCGCCGAGCACCGAGCCTCCCGCGGGCCCCGCGTCCTCGACGGGCCCGGCGCCCACGACGAACCCCACCCCCACCAACCCGAAGTCCGAGATCACGACGAACCTCAGGAAGCCGGAGCCGACGGACAAGTCGGAGCACACGGACACCTCCGCGCGCCCCCACGCCCACTCCGGCGCCCCCAAGCCGCCGAAGCGCCCGAAGGAGCCCGGCGGTGGCATCCTCATGGGCCGCCCCTTCGGCGTACCCGTGTACGTGGCCCCCAGCTGGTTCCTCGTCGCCGCCCTGATCACCTGGGTCTTCGGCGGCCAGCTGGACCGCGTCCTGCCGGAGCTCGGCGCCGCCCGCTACCTGGTCTCCCTCTTCTTCGCGGTCGCCTTCTACGCCTCGGTCCTCGTCCACGAACTCGCGCACACGGTCGCCGCCCTGCGCTTCAAGCTGCCGGTGCGCCGGATCCAGCTGCAGTTCTTCGGCGGGGTCTCGGAGATCGAGAAGGAGTCGGAGACCCCGGGCCGAGAGTTCGTGCTGGCCTTCGTCGGCCCCCTGCTCTCACTGATCCTCGCCGGCGTCTTCTACCTCGCCCTCCAGGGCGTCGAGCCGGCCACCGTCCCCGGCGTCCTGCTGGCCGGCCTGATGATCTCCAACCTGATCGTGGCCGCGTTCAACCTGCTGCCCGGACTGCCCCTCGACGGCGGCCGGATGCTTCGCGCCGTCGTCTGGAAGATCACCGGCAAGCCGATGAGCGGCACGATCGCCGCCGCCTGGGTCGGCCGCGCCCTCGCCGTCTCCGTCCTTATCGGGCTGCCGCTGCTCACCCAGTCGGGACTGCTCGGCGCCGCCGCCGAGGACAGCGTCGGCATGGACACCGTCATGGACGCCCTGCTGGCCGCGATCCTCGCCGCGATCATCTGGACCGGCGCCGGCAACAGCCTCCGCATGGCCCGGCTGCGCGAACACCTGCCCGAACTGCGCGCCCGCACCCTCACCCGCCGCGCGGTCCCCGTGGAGACCGACACCCCGCTCTCCGAGGCCCTGCGCCGCGCCAACGACGCCGGCGCCCGCGCCCTGGTCGTCGTCGACCCCGAGGGCGAGCCCCTGTCGCTGGTCCGCGAGGCCGCCATCGTCGGCGTACCCGAGCACCGCCGCCCCTGGGTCGCCGTCAGCGGCCTCGCCCAGGACCTCACCGACGGCATGCGCGTCTCCGTCGAACTGGCCGGCGAAGAGCTCCTCGACGCCCTCCGCGCCACCCCGGCCACCGAGTACCTGGTGGTGGAGGACTCCGGCGAGATCTACGGCGTCCTCTCGGCGGCAGACGTGGAGCGCGCGTTCGTGAAGGCCATGGCCCGCCCCAGCTGAAACACCCGCGGTGCTCGGCGCTTTCCCGTGGTCGGCGCTCCCTCCGGGGACCGGTAGGCTGTTCACATGTCCGAACCGACCGGTGCCGCCCGCCGTCGCGGGCCCTTCAAGGTCGGGGACCAGGTCCAGCTCACCGACCCCAAGGGACGCCACTACACGTTCACGCTCGAAGAGGGAAAGAACTTCCACACCCACAAGGGTTCCTTTCCTCACGACGAGCTGATCGGTGCGCCCGAGGGCAGTGTTGTCCGCACCACGGGGAACGTCGCCTACCTGGCGCTGCGCCCCCTGCTCCCCGACTACGTCCTGTCCATGCCCCGCGGCGCCGCCGTGGTCTACCCCAAGGACGCGGGGCAGATCCTCGCCTTCGCCGACATCTTCCCCGGCGCCCGCGTCGTCGAGGCCGGCGTCGGCTCCGGCTCGCTCAGCAGCTTCCTGCTGCGCGCCATCGGCGACCAGGGCATGCTGCACAGCTACGAGCGCCGCGCCGACTTCGCCGAGATCGCACAGGCCAACGTGGAGCGCTACTTCGGTGGCCCGCACCCCGCCTGGCAGCTCACCGTCGGTGACCTCCAGGACAACCTGAGCGACACCGAGGTCGACCGGGTCATCCTCGACATGCTCGCCCCCTGGGAGTGCCTGGAGGCCGTCTCCAAGGCCCTCGTCCCCGGCGGCATCGTCTGCTGCTACGTGGCGACCACCACCCAGCTCGCCCGGACCGTCGAGTCCATCCGCGAGATCGGCTGCTTCAACGAGCCGAGCGCCTGGGAGTCGATGATCCGCAACTGGCACATCGAGGGCCTGGCCGTCCGCCCGGACCACCGGATGATCGGCCACACCGGCTTCCTGCTCACCGCCCGCCGCCTCGCGGACGGCGTCGAGCCGCCCATGCGCCGCCGCCGCCCCGCGAAGGGCGCGTACGGCGAGGACTACGAGGGCCCCAACGCCGACGGCGGCGCCGGGCGCTGAGCCGCACCCCACCCCGCACCTCCCCGGCACCTCTTCCAGTGGGCGGCCCTGTGCCGCGTACAACGTGCCCTTGACGTGGCCGAGTTCCCCGCAGCGCCCGGGAACTCGGCCACGGCGCTTATCCGTTGGCGCGCCACCGGAACGCCGTGCGAACCCCGTACCCCGCCGTTCCGCACTCACCGTGACGTGTGGCAGCATGCGGGTCACCTCAACCGGCACAGCCCTCTCAGGAGACGCTCCTAGTGCAGCAATCCGCCGTCCCGGAACTGGCACACGCGCACCCCCACCCGATCCACTGGGTCGCCACGGCCACCGCCCTAGCCGGTGTCGTGGCCCTGTCGTCGGCCCTGCAACCGGACGCGGCGAGAGCCGCCCAGCCGGGCCCGGAGGCCAAGCCCGCCCCGGTGACGGTGACGGCCCCCGACCCCGCGGACGTGAAGTTCCCCCTCGACTGCGGACCCGTCGGCATCGTCGTCAAGAAGAAGGTCTCGGGAGACCTCGACGGCGACGGCAGCCCGGAGACGGTGGCCGCCGTGCACTGTGACGCCAGCATGGGCACCCCGCCCGACGGCGTGTACGTCCTCACCCTGGGCACGGCCGACGCGAAACCGCGCGTGGTCGCCACCCTCGTGAACCCCAAGGACCGCGAGACGGTCTCGGACCTCGCCGTCCGTGACGCCGAGGTCACCGCGACCGTCCACGGCTACTCCTCGGCCGACGTACCGAATTGCTGCCCGGACGTGACGGATCCCGTCAAGTGGCAGTGGAAGAGCGGGAAGTTCCTGCGCTCCAAGCAGGCCGGGGAGCAAAACGTCTGACAAGCCGCCGAACAGGACATGATCACACGGTAAACACGGTGTGAGAAAGCAGACACGGGGTGACGTGGAGTGCTGGGGAGGTCACTCCGAGATCACTCCGCGCCGGGTCCGTAGACCTCGACGCTGTCCGAAACGCGACGTACATGGATGCACTCGCCGGGACACTCCTTCACGGAGTCCACGACATCGGTGAGAAGCGTCAGTGGCACGGGCGTTGTGGCCCCGGGGGCCTGCAACAACTCGTCCTCGGGGCTCTTGACGTAGGCCAGCCCGTCGATGTCCAGCTCGAACACCTCGGGGGCGTACTGGGCGCAGATGCCGTCGCCGGTGCACAGGTCCTGGTCGATCCAGACCTCGAGCGCCTCGCCCTGGACTCCGGCCTCGTGCTGCACGGTCATCTCTCCTGCCGTTTCTCTCGTCGAGCCGGTCGGGAACGATGCAGGCTCTGACGGGTGTTGAACACTTCGACCCTACCTGGGGCGGCTTCCCAATCATGTTCGGTGGGTATTCCCCTGGCGTGAGGGAGAGCGCAAGGGTGAAGATCGGACACACCCCGACCGTCTTTGTGATCTAGGGGTTTCAATCGACACCCACCCAGGTAGGGTCTGGAAGCGTCCAGCTCCCCTTGGAGGAGGTGAGGACCGTGGCAGCCCACGACGACGACATGAACCGCGGCATCCGCCCGGGACGAGGGTCCGACGACCCGGCCGGGCAGATTGCCTACCTTGAGCAGGAGATCGCCGTCCTGCGACGCAAGCTCGCCGACTCTCCGCGACACACGAGGATTCTCGAAGAGCGGATCGTCGAGCTGCAGACCAATCTGGCCGGCGTGTCCGCGCAGAACGAACGGCTCGCGAACACGCTCCGTGAGGCCCGCGATCAGATCGTGGCCCTCAAGGAAGAGGTCGACCGCCTGGCACAGCCGCCGGCCGGCTTCGGTGTCTTCCTCGCGGCGAACGAGGACGGCACGGCCGACATCTTCACCGGCGGCCGTAAGCTGCGGGTGAACGTCAGCCCCAGCGTCGAGCTCGAGGAGCTCAGGCGCGGCCAGGAAGTGATGCTCAACGAAGCGCTCAACGTGGTCGAGGCCATGGAGTACGAGAGCGTCGGTGACATCGTCACCCTCAAGGAGATCCTCGAGGACGGCGAGCGCGCACTGGTGCAGGGGCACACCGACGAGGAGCGGGTGGTGCGGCTCGCCGAGCCGCTGCTGGACATCACCATCCGTCCCGGTGACGCCCTCCTGCTCGAACCCCGCTCCGGCTATGTCTACGAGGTCGTTCCGAAGAGCGAGGTCGAGGAACTCGTCCTCGAAGAGGTCCCGGACATCGGCTACGAACAGATCGGTGGCCTCGGCAACCAGATCGAGATGATCCGAGACGCGGTCGAGCTCCCCTACCTCTACCCCGACCTGTTCAAGGAGCACGAGCTGCGGCCGCCGAAGGGCGTCCTGCTCTACGGGCCTCCCGGATGCGGCAAGACGCTCATCGCCAAGGCCGTGGCGAACTCGCTGGCCAAGAAGGTCGCCGAGGTGACCGGCCAGGCCCAGGGCAAGAGCTTCTTCCTCAACATCAAGGGTCCCGAGCTTCTCAACAAGTACGTCGGTGAGACCGAGCGGCAGATCCGCCTCGTCTTCCAGCGTGCGAGGGAGAAGGCCAGCGAGGGCACGCCCGTCATCGTCTTCTTCGACGAGATGGAGTCCCTCTTCCGTACCCGTGGCTCCGGTGTCAGCTCGGACGTGGAGAACACCATCGTCCCGCAGCTGCTCGCCGAGATCGACGGTGTGGAGGGCCTGCAGAACGTGGTGGTGATCGGCGCCTCGAACCGCGAGGACATGATCGACCCCGCGATCCTGCGCCCCGGCCGGCTCGACGTGAAGATCAAGATCGAGCGCCCGGACGCCGAGGCGGCGAAGGACATCTTCCAGAAGTACCTCACCGAGCGTCTCCCGCTGCACGCGGACGACGTCGGCGAGCACGGCGGCTCCAAGAGCACCACGGTCCAGAGCATGATCCAGACGGCCGTGGAGCACATGTACGCGGAGTCCGACGAGAACCGCTTCCTGGAGGTCACCTACGCCAACGGCGACAAGGAAGTCCTCTACTTCAAGGACTTCAACTCCGGCGCCATGATCGAGAACATCGTCGGCCGCGCCAAGAAGATGGCGATCAAGGACTTCCTCGAGAAGAACCAGAAGGGCCTTCGCGTCTCCCACCTCCTCCAGGCCTGTGTGGACGAGTTCAAGGAGAACGAGGACCTGCCCAACACCACCAACCCGGACGACTGGGCCCGAATCTCCGGAAAGAAGGGCGAACGGATCGTTTACATCCGTACGCTGATCACCGGAAAGCAGGGTGCCGACACCGGTCGCTCCATCGACACGGTGGCGAACACCGGACAGTACCTGTAAAAGACAGGGCGGCTGCGGGTGCCCTCGGTGGGTACCCGCAGCCGACTGTTTTTCGGGGCACGGCTGGAGCAGGGAATGACGCAAATGATCTCCCCACCGGCGCGGTGGCGTTCTAGGCTCTTTCGTACCGCCGAGTCGCGCAGTGCGGGGACGGGCACCGCACACGCACCGGAGCACCAGCGGTACTTGAGCAGCGCCCCCGACCGAGGGCGCCGCCGGGCAAGGAGGGCCGCATGACCGTACGGCGAGTAATGGGCATCGAGACGGAGTACGGCATCTCCGTCCCCGGCCACCCCAATGCCAATGCCATGCTCACCTCGTCCCAGATCGTCAACGCCTACGCCGCGGCGATGCACCGGGCCCGCCGGGCCAGGTGGGACTTCGAGGAGGAGAACCCGCTGCGGGACGCGCGAGGCTTCGACCTCGCCCGCGAGGCCGCCGACTCCAGCCAGCTCACCGACGAGGACATCGGCCTCGCCAATGTCATCCTCACCAACGGCGCGCGTCTCTACGTCGACCACGCACATCCGGAGTACAGCGCCCCCGAGGTGACCAACCCCCGGGACGCCGTCCTGTGGGACAAGGCGGGCGAGCGCATCATGGCCGAGGCGGCGGAACGGGCCGCCCAGCTCCCAGGCGCCCAGCCGATCCACCTCTACAAGAACAACACCGACAACAAGGGCGCCTCCTACGGCACGCACGAGAACTACCTGATGAAGCGGGAGACCCCCTTCTCGGACATCGTGCGCCACCTGACACCGTTCTTCGTCTCCCGCCAGGTCTTCGCCGGAGCCGGCCGCGTCGGCATCGGCCAGGACGGCCACGAGCACGGCTTCCAGCTCAGCCAGCGGGCGGACTACTTCGAGGTCGAGGTGGGCCTCGAGACGACCCTCAAACGCCCGATCATCAACACCCGCGACGAGCCGCACGCGGACGCCGAGAAGTACCGCCGCCTGCACGTGATCATCGGCGACGCCAACCTCTCGGAGATCTCCACCTACCTCAAGCTGGGCACCACGGCCCTGGTCCTGTCCATGATCGAGGACGGCTTCATCGCCGTGGACCTGGCCGTCGACCAGCCCGTACGCACCCTCCACCAGGTCTCGCACGACCCCACGCTGCAGCGGCTCGTCACGCTCCGCAGCGGGCGCACGCTGACCGCCGTACAGCTTCAGATGGAGTACTACGAGCTGTCGCGCAAGTACGTGGAGGAGCGGTTCGGGGCCGATGCCGACGAGCAGACCAAGGATGTCCTGACCCGTTGGGAGGACACCCTGAACCGCCTGGAGAACGACCCGATGAGCCTGGCCGGCGAGCTGGACTGGGTCGCCAAGCGGGAGCTGATGGAGGGCTACCGCCGCCGTGACGGCCTCGACTGGGACGCGGCGCGGCTGCACCTGGTAGACCTCCAGTACGCCGACGTACGCGCCGAGAAGGGCCTCTACAACCGTCTGGTGGCCCGCGGCAGGATGAAGCGGCTCCTGGACGAGGCGGAGGTCGACCGCGCCCGTACGAAGCCGCCGGAGGACACCCGTGCGTACTTCCGCGGTCGCTGTCTGGAGCAGTACGCGGACGACGTGGCCGCCGCCTCCTGGGACTCGGTGATCTTCGATCTGCCGGGCCGGGACTCGCTCCAGCGCGTCCCAACCCTCGAACCCCTTCGCGGAACGCGAAATCACGTCAAGGAGCTCCTGGACCGCTGCCGCACGGCGGAAGACCTGGTCAGGGTGCTTTCCGGCGGCTGAACGGGGGTTCACGGCCGATCAGCGGGGCAGGGTGGAAACAGCGGCGTCCGGGAATCATCGAGGTGGTGCCCGGACGTTGTGGAAACTGCGGGGCCAATGTCAGACCCGGCTTGTAGGGTCTGATCATGACCGATCGGCAGCAATGCCGACCATGTCGGGCGAACTGAGCGGGGTGAGGGTGATGGCGACCAAGGACACCGGCGGTGGGCAGCAGAAGGCCACGCGTTCCACCGAGGAGGTCGAGGAGCAGGCGCCCGAGGCGCAGGCGAGCGAGGACCTCAAGGAGCGCCACGAGAAGCTGTCGGACGACGTGGACTCCGTACTGGACGAGATCGACGACGTCCTCGAGGAGAACGCCGAGGACTTCGTGCGTTCCTTCGTCCAAAAGGGCGGCGAGTAGCGCCAGTTGTCCGTCCCGGAGCCGGCCCGGTCCAGCGGGTCGGCGCCGGGACGGATGACCGGCCTCCGCGCGGGTATGGTCCGTGCACAGATTTGATGATCGGCCCGGCCCACCTCGGCGGGCCACAGTCATACGTGGAAGGAATCGCGTGGAACCCAACCCTCGCAGCACCGGGCGTCTGCCGGCTGCCTTCCTGACGCCGGGCTCGTCCTCGTTCATGGACTTCCTGTCCGAGCACCAGCCCGAGCTGCTCCCGGGCAAGCGACAGCTGCCGGCCGTCAAGGGCGTCATCGAGGCCCCGCACGGCACCACCATCGTCGCCGCCTCGTTCCCCGGCGGTGTGGTCCTCGCCGGTGACCGGCGGGCCACGATGGGCAACATGATCGCCCAGCGCGACATCGAGAAGGTCTTCCCGGCCGACGAGTACTCGGCGGTGGGCATCGCCGGCACGGCCGGACTGGCCGTCGAGATGGTCAAGCTCTTCCAGCTGGAGCTGGAGCACTTCGAGAAGGTGGAGGGCGCACAGCTCTCCCTGGAGGGCAAGGCCAACCGGCTCTCCACCATGATCCGTTCCAACCTCGGCATGGCCATGCAGGGCCTGGCCGTGGTCCCGCTCTTCGCCGGTTTCGACGTCGACCGCGACAAGGGCCGCATCTTCTCCTACGACGTGACGGGCGGCCGCTCCGAGGAGCAGGGTTACGCGGCCACGGGCTCCGGCTCGATCTTCGCGCGCGGCGCCATGAAGAAGCTCTACCGCGCCGACCTCACCGAAGAGGAAGCCACGACACTCGTCGTCCAGGCCCTGTACGACGCGGCCGACGACGACTCGGCGACAGGCGGCCCCGACGTCGCCCGCCGGATCTACCCGATCGTCACCGTGATCACCGAGGACGGCTTCCGCCGGCTCACCGACGAGGAGTCCTCCGAGATCGCCCGCTCGATCCTGGAGCGCCGACTGGAGCAGCCCGACGGCCCGCGCGCCGCGCTGCTCTAGCCGACCGGCTCTCTTATCCAGGTGATCCAGTGACTTCGACAGAAAGGGACGGATAACCGGTGTCGACGCCGTTCTATGTCTCACCCCAGCAGGCCATGGCCGACCGGGCGGAATACGCCCGCAAGGGCATCGCCCGCGGCCGCAGCCTGGTCGTGCTGCAGTACGCCGACGGCATCGTCTTCGTCGGCGAGAACCCGTCCCGCGCGCTGCACAAGTTCAGCGAGATCTACGACCGGATCGGCTTCGCGGCCGCCGGCAAGTACAACGAGTACGAGAACCTCCGCATCGGCGGCGTGCGCTACGCCGACCTGCGGGGTTACACCTACGACCGCGACGACGTCACGGCCCGGGGCCTGGCCAACGTCTACGCGCAGACGCTGGGCACGATCTTCTCCTCGGCGGCCGAGAAGCCGTACGAGGTGGAGCTGGTCGTCGCCGAGGTGGGGGAGACCCCCGAGGGCGACCAGATCTACCGTCTGCCGCACGACGGCTCGATCGTCGACGAGCACGGCTCGGTGGCCGTCGGCGGCAACGCCGAGCTGATCAGCAACTTCCTCGACCAGCGCCACCAGGACGGCATGAGCCTGGCGGAGGCGCTGAGCCTCGCGGTCCAGGCCCTGTCCCGCGAGACCAACGGCACCCAGCGGGAGATCCCCGCCGAGCGCCTGGAAGTCGCGGTCCTGGACCGCACCCGCCCCCAGCAGCGCAAGTTCAAGCGCATCGTGGGCCGCCAGCTGGCCAGACTGCTGGAGGCCGATGGTGCCACCACGGAGGCCGAGAGCGCCGAAGAGGAGGAGTGACCCCCCTCCGACCCCGCCCGTAGTGCGCCCCGGCCGAGAGCGGCCGGGGCGCACGGGTGTCCGGGAGGGGCACTGCGACGCCCCGAAGGGGCGCGGGGCTGTGACAATCCGGGGCTCCGCCGCCTGGGCGCGACCCGCCACAGACGGTGGACAGCCGCAAGACCACCGAAGCTCAGCGGCGCTCTCAAGGCCCTGGAGGCGCCGTGGAGCCCCGAACCACCAGCTCCACCGGAATATCCCCCTCCTCCGGGGCACGCCCCTCCAGAACGGCCAGCAGGGCCGCCATGCCCCGCTCGCCGAACAGCTCCGCGTCCAGCCGCACGGTCGTCAGTTCGGGATCGAGGGCGGTGGCGAGGGCGAGGTCGTCGAGGCCGGTGACGGACATGTCGTCGGGTACGCGCAGGCCGAGGCGGCGGAGGGCCTTGTAGGCGCCGGCCGCCAGCTTGTCGTCGTCGCAGATCACCGCCGTGGGGCGGGGGCCGGAGGAGCCGAGGGCGGCCGCCGTGGCCGTCAGGGCGCCGTCGATGGAGATGGGTGCCGACACTGTCCGTACGGACGTGCCCTGCACCGCCCCGACCCGCGTCGCCAGCTCGCGCGCGCGTACCGCGAACGTCCAGGAGGGCACGTCGGCCGCGAGGTGCAGGAAGTGGCGGTGGCCGAGGCCGAGCAGATGGTCGCAGATCTGGCGTACGCCGTCGGCGATGTCCAGGTTGACGGTGGCCGCGCCCAGGCTTCCCGACGGGTCGCTGTCCAGCATCACCAGCGGCAACTGGTCGCCGCGGATGGCGCTGAGGGCGTCGGCGGCCATGGAGGAGGCGATGACGCCGTCGAGGGCGGCCTGGGCCGAGGCGAAGGGGTCGCGGGCGGGACCGACGCCCTCCGGTGAGGGGTAGAGGACGAGGCCGAAACCGTGGTCGGCGGCGACCCTGGCCGCGCCGGTGTAGACGCCGGCGAAGAACTCGGTCGTGAGGGCGGGGACGACCAGCAGCACCGTCCGCGTCCGGCCGAGGCGCAGGTTCCGCGCGGCCAGGTTCGGCCGGTACCCCAGCTCCCGCGCGGCCTCCCGTACCCGCTCCGCCGTGGCCTGGGAGACCCGGCCGCGCCACTTGTCGCCCAGGACCAGGGAGACCGCCGCCTGCGACACCCCGGCGGCCTGGGCGACGTCACGGCTCGTGGGCCGCGTACTACCTCGTGCCACCGTCGGCCTGCTCCTTCGTCTGGACTCGCGGACAGCGCACATGGTACGTATGGCAGAGCACGTTATACGTAACACTTCGCTCGCCTTGAGCCGTCGAGAGGCAGGACATGGCCGCTGGTTACCTGGAGATCCTCAGGGCGCGGCACGCCGCGCGGCTGCTCGCCGGCACGCTGGTGGGCCGGTTGCCGAACGCCACCGCCGCGATCGCGATCGTGCTCTTCGTCCGCGCGGAGGGCGGCACCTACAGCCTCGCGGGCGCGCTGGCGGCCGTGTACGGGGCCGCCAACGCGGTCGGACAGCCGCTGCTGGGGCGGCTCGTGGACGTCCACGGACAGCCGCGCGTCCAGCTCCCCGCAGCCGTCGTCTCCGCCCTCGGCATGACCGTCTTCGCCTTCTCGGGCCTGGACCCGCTGCCCCTGGCGTATCTCGCCATGGCCGTCGCCGGCCTCTTCACGCCTCCCCTGGAGGGCGGTCTGCGGGCCCTGTGGTCCTCCGTGCTCCGCAAGGAGGAGCAGGTCCACACGGCGTACGCGATGGACGCCGTGGCCCAGGAGATCATGTTCACCGTCGGGCCGCTGTTGGTGACCCTGTGTGTCGCGCTGTGGTCCGCGACGGCCGCGCTCGTCGTGCTGAGCGTCATCGGGGTGCTCGGCGCCCTCTGGGTGGTCCTCTCGCCGCCCTCGCGTGCCTGGCGCTCCGCCCCGCGCGAGGCGCACTGGCTCGGCGCGCTGCGCTCGCCCGGGATGCTCGCGCTCCTCGGCGCCTTCCTGTTCGTCGGCATCGCGCTCGGCTCCATCACCGTCGCCGCCGTCTCCTACGCGGACGACAAGGGCGGCGACGCCGTCTACGGCTGGTTGATGGCGGGCGTCGGGCTCGGCGCGCTCCTCGGCGGCACGGTGTACGGGGCGCGGCAGTGGCAGGGGGCGCCGGAGCGCCGACTTCAGGTGCTGGTGGCGCTGCTGGCGGTCTCTTACGTGCCGCTGACGCTGATGCCCGGTCCCGTCGGCATGACGGGGCTCACGACGCTCGCCGGTGTGTTCCTGGCGCCCGCCATAGCCTGCGCCTTCGTCCTCGTCGACCGGCACGCGCCGCGCGGTACGGTCACCGAGGCGTTCTCCTGGATCGTGACCACGTTCACCGTCGGCCAGTCGGCGGGAACGGCTGTCGCCGGCCCCGTCGTCGAGTGGGGCGGAACCCTCTGGGGCTTCGCCGTGCCGGGTGCCGCAGGAGCCGTGTCCCTGCTGGTTCTCCTGGCCACGGGACGGGTTCTCGCAGTTCCTTCCGGGGGTGCGCTGGTCGCGGCCTCATCGGAAAATGATCCAAACCGTGCTGTCGAACCCCGTTTCAGCTCGGTGGATCGGGCGTAATGTTCAGTCATGGACCGCCGCATTTTCGGGCTGGAGAACGAGTACGGCGTCACGTGCACGTTCAGGGGACAGCGCCGCCTGTCTCCTGACGAGGTGGCGCGGTACCTCTTCCGCCGTGTCGTGTCATGGGGCCGCAGCAGCAATGTCTTTCTGCGGAACGGGGCCCGCCTCTATCTCGACGTGGGCTCACATCCGGAATACGCGACACCCGAATGTGACAACGTGACCGAACTGGTCACCCACGACAAGGCCGGCGAGCGCATTCTCGAAGGACTGCTGGTCGACGCCGAACGCCGCCTGCACGAGGAGGGAATCGCGGGCGACGTCTACCTCTTCAAGAACAACACCGACTCCGCGGGAAACTCCTACGGCTGCCACGAGAACTATCTCGTGGCCCGGCACGGGGAGTTCTCCCGGCTCGCGGACATCCTCATTCCGTTCCTCGTCACACGGCAGCTGCTGTGCGGCGCGGGCAAGGTGCTCCAGACCCCGCGCGGCGCCGTCTACTGCGTCAGCCAGCGCGCGGAGCACATCTGGGAGGGCGTCAGCTCCGCGACCACCCGCTCCCGACCCATCATCAACACCCGGGACGAACCGCACGCGGACGCCGAGCGCTATCGCCGCCTCCACGTCATCGTGGGCGACTCGAACATGTCCGAGACGACCATGCTCCTCAAGGTCGGCGCCACCGACCTGGTGCTGCGCATGATCGAGGCGGGCACGGTCATGCGCGACCTCACCCTGGAGAACCCGATCAGGGCGATCCGCGAGGTCAGCCACGACATCACCGGCCGCCGCAAGGTGCGGTTGGCCAGCGGCCGCGAGGCCTCCGCGCTGGAGGTGCAGCGCGAGTACTACGAGAAGGCCGTGGACTTCGTCGAGCGCCGCGGCATCCGTACGGGAACCGTCGAGCAGGTCCTGGAGCTGTGGGGCCGCACGCTCGACGCGATCGAGGCCGAGGACCTCGACCGGATCGGCACCGAAATCGACTGGGTCATGAAGTACAAGCTCATCGAGCGGTACCGGGCCAAGCACAACATGACGATGTCGCACCCGAGGGTCGCGCAGATAGACCTCGCGTATCACGACATTCACCGCCGTCGCGGGTTGTACTACCTCCTGGAGAGGAAAGGCCAAGCCACCCGAATCTGCAATGATTTGAAGATCTTCGAGGGCAAGTCCGTTCCGCCGCAGACCACTCGGGCCCGGCTGCGCGGCGACTTCATCCGGCGCGCCCAGGAACAGCGCCGTGATTTCACGGTCGACTGGGTGCATCTCAAGCTCAACGACCAGGCCCAGCGCACCGTCCTGTGCAAGGACCCGTTCCGTTCCGTCGACGACCGCGTGGAGAAGCTGATCGCCGGGATGTGACCGACGAAACCTCGGATTGAGGGAAACCAGCCGCGGGCCCCGTACGTTCTCGTACGGGGCCCGTCGCACACCCTAGAGTGGCGGGCGACCGAAGTACTGAAGTGCCGTCTGAGATCTGAGGAACACGTGCGCCGAATTGCCGGCCTGCTCGTCGTGCCGCTGCTGCTGCTTTCCACCGCGGCCTGCGGCAGTGACGACGACAAGGGCTCCGACTCCGCCACCACGAAGAACGGAGTGCCCGCGATCACCAAGGGCGCCGAGTTCGGGGAGAAGCCGACCCTTGCCAAGGGGGAGGGCGACCCGCCCAAGAAGCTGAAGATCAAGGTCATCAGCGAGGGCGACGGCGCGAAGCTCAAGAAGGGCGACGCCGCCCAGGTGGACTACCTCGGCCAGGAGTACGACGAGTCGAAGCCGTTCGACAACAGCTTCGACCGCGGCCAGCCGTTCGATGTGACGCTGGGCGCGGGCGGTGTCATCCAGGGCTGGGAGCAGGGCCTGCAGGGTCAGAAGATCGGCAGCAGGATCGAACTGGTCATCCCGCCGGACCTGGGCTACGGCGAACAGGGGCAGGGCGACATCAAGGCCAACGCCACGCTGGTCTTCGTCATGGACATCGTCAAGGGCACGACGATCCCCTCCACGGCGAAGGGCACCGAGGTCGCGCAGGACAACGTCGCCCTGCCGAAGGTCGGCACGAACACCGACGGCAAGGCGCCCAAGGTGACCGTCCCCAAGGACACCGACCCGCCGAAGAAGCTGGTCTCCAACTACGTCCTGGAGAGCGACGGCGCCGTCGTGAAGAAGACGGACAGCGTGGCCGTGAACTACGTGGCCTACCTCTGGGACGGCGGCAAGCAGGTCGACAGCACCTACGACGCCGGCGCCCCGGCGACGCTCGCCCTCGACCAGCTCACGCTCAAGGGCCTCAAGGACGGCCTCGTCGGCAAGAAGGTCGGCAGCCGGGTGCTGCTCGTCGTGCCGCCCGACCAGGCCTTCGGCGACCAGGAGCAGCAGGGTATTCCGAAGAACTCCACGCTGGTGTTCGCCGTCGACATCCTGGCCGTGGTGTAAGACTGGGCAGGTTGCCCATGCGTCACCATGCGCATGACGTACGTACGACATAGGAGCAGTGCAGTGAGCATCGACAAGCCCGAGATCGACTTCCCGGGCGGCGAGCCCCCCAAGGACCTCGAGATCAAGGACATCTGGGAGGGCGACGGCGCGGTGGCCGAGGCCGGCCAGAACGTCACCGTGCACTACGTGGGTGTCGCCTTCAGCACCGGCGAGGAGTTCGACGCCAGCTGGAACCGCGGTACGCCGTTCCGCTTCCCGCTCGGCGGCGGTCGTGTCATCAAGGGCTGGGACCAGGGCGTGCAGGGCATGAAGGTCGGCGGCCGCCGCCAGCTGACCATCCCGGCCCACCTCGCCTACGGCAACCAGAGCCCGACCCCGGCGATCAAGCCCGGCGAGACGCTGATCTTCGTGGTGGACCTGCTCGGGGTCTGATCGTCATACAGGACATGTCCGGGCCGATCGTGCCCTGACCGGTCGCGACCGTCCGGGGCCATGCCTGTGCTGTCTGGGGTCCATGCCTGTCAGGGCATGGGCCCTCGGCTTTTGCCGCGACGCTTCGTAGCGGTACGGTCATCCGGCAGAAGCACCATAGGGAAGGGCGTCGATGGCCATTGCCAAGGCCGAGCGGTTGATGAACCTGGCGCTGTGTCTGCTGGGAACGCGCCGGCCGCTCAGCAAGCGCGAGCTGCGAGAGTCCATCGAGGCCTATCTCGAAGCCGGTAGCGACGACTCCTTCAACCGCATGTTCGAGCGCGACAAGGACGATCTGCGCGAACTCGGGCTCGTGATCGCGACTGTTGAGAACCTCGACGGCGAAGTCGGCTATCTGGCCCGCCGCGACAGCAACAGCCTCCCGCCCATCACGCTCGACGCCGAGGAGGCGGCGGCCCTCGGCCTGGCCGCCAAGGTCTGGCAGCAGGCCCGCCTCGCCGGAGCCGCGAGCGGCGCCCTGCAGAAGCTGCGCGCGGCCGGCCTCCCCGAGGACGTCGACCCGTACGAGGCCCATGGCGCCCTGGAGCCGCGCATCCCGGTGCACGAGGCCGCCTTCGAACCGCTGATGCTGGCCTGCCGCGACCGCCGCCCCGTCGTGTTCGAGTACCGCAAGGCCACCGCCGCCCGCCCCGAGCCCCGCCATGTCGAGCCGTGGGCCCTCGAATGCTGGCGCGGCCACTGGTACCTCGCGGGCTGGGACCGCGACCGGGGCGCCGAGCGCGTCTTCCGGCTCTCGCGGATCACCGGCAAGGTCCGCAGCCGGGGCGCCGCCTTCACCGCCGAGATCCCGGACGTCGTCACCGTGCGCGAGACCGTCGCGAGCTGGGCGGGCGAGACCGCCGACCGCTCCGCGCTGATCCGGCTGCGCGCGGACGCCGGCTACCCGCTGCGGGCCCGCGCCACCGCCGTACGGGAACTGGGCGACGGCTGGGACGAGTTGGAGATTCCGTACGGGCACGGTCTGGACGCCTGGTTGGTCGAGTTCGGGCCCGACGTGGTGGTCCTCGGGCCCGCCGAGCTGAAGGCCGATGTCGTGGACCGGCTGCGCGCCGTGGCCAAGGGCTGAGGGGGACGTAAGAAAGTGGTGGGAAAGCCGGCCAGGCCCGTCAACGCCATCGACCAGACCCGGCGGATGCTCTCCCTGGTGACGTATCTGCGCGAGCGCCCCGGCGCGCGCATCGAGGACGTCGCCCGGGCCTTCGGGATCACCGAGGACGAACTGGTCTCCGACCTCGATCTGCTGCCCATGTGCGGGACCAGCTTCCGCGGCGGCGATCTGCTCGACATCGACACCGACGGCGAGCGGATCTGGTGGCACAACCCGGCCGCCCTCGGCGCGGAGGCCGCCGAGCCGCTGCGGCTGGCCGCCGACGAGGCCACCGCCCTGCTGGTGGCGGCCCGCGCCGTGGCCACGCTGCCCGGGCTGCGCGAGAGCGACCGCCAGGCACTGCTACGGGCCACCGCCAAGGTCGAGACGGCCGCCGGCGAGGCGGCGGGCGCCAGCGCGCGCCTGTCGGTGACCTTCGAGTCCGAGGGCGGGGTCTTCGCCGACGTCGACCGGGCCATCTCGGAGCGCCGGCGTCTGTGGATCCGCTACTACTCGCCCGCCCGCGACGAGGTCACCGAACGCGAGATCGACCCGATCCGCCTGGTCAGCGTCGGTCACACCTATGTCGAGGCCTGGTGCCGCCGCTCCGAGGCGCGCCGCACGTTCCGGCTCGACCGGGTCGCCGAGATCAAGATCCTCGACGAGCCGTCCGCGCCGCCCGAGATCGAGCTGCGGGACCTGTCGGAGGCGCTGGTGCAGCCCGCCGCCGAGGACCCGGAGGTCGTCGTCGAGGTCGGCCCCGGCGGCCGCTGGGTCGCCGAGTACTACCCGCACGACAGCGCCGAGGAACTGCCGGACGGCGGGCTGAGCATCACCCTGCGCACCCCCGACCCCGCCTCGCTGCGGCGGCTCGCGCTGCGGCTCGGGCGCGACGGCCGGATCGTCTCGCCGCAGGACCTCGCGGACAGTGCCCGGCGGGCGGCCCGGGAGGCGCTGGCGGCCTACGACGAGGCCGCGACCACGGCGTACGACGGGCCGTAGGGCCTGCTCGGCGCGACCCATGGAGTTCAGGACCGGCGGCTGTGGGGCCCCGGGGGCGAACGACCGGAAACGAGGAGCGAGGGCTGTGAGCGGGTCGGCGATGTCCGGTGTGCAGGAGATGCAGGAGATGTCCGTGGCGGTCGCCTTCGCGGGCATGAAGAGAGCCGTCGAGGTGATGTTCCGGGCCGGCTGCCCCGACTGCCGGGCCCATTTCGAGCTGCGCGCGAGCGCCCTCCTGCTGGCCATCGGCGGCTCCAGCAAGACCACGTTCTACTCCTTCACCTGCCCCGAGTGCGGCTCCTCCGTCCGTAAGCCGGCCGGTGAGCGCATCGTCGAACTGCTCACCGGCGGCGGGGTGCGGACCCTGCGGCTGCACTCGGCCGGTTAGTCTCGCCGTCATGTTCTGGCCGATGTTCGCTGTCGCTGTGGGTTTTCTGGGTCTCGCCGTGCTCGGTGTGCTCGCCGTACGGGTCTTCCTGGAGGCGCAGCGGCTGGGCCGGCAGGTCGCGGACTCGGCGCGGCGGATCAACCGGGCGGCGGAGGATCTGGAGCGGGCGGCCATGAGCGCCGCCCGCTCTGTGGACTCCGTTTGAGTACCGGCCGAGTCGACTGTGAGTTCGGCGAGTGGTGTGTATTGCACCATTTCAGCCTGTCGGCCTCTGGTCATCGGCAGGTACGCTGCAGGTCGCGGCCCGGAGAATGAGGCCCGAGCCGCAGATCGGGAGTGCGCACAGGCATTGCCCCGCGTTTACCCCTGAGCGTTACGATCGCTGCCAACACGATTGATCGGACACCTGTCCGACTGGTCGGACAGGATCCCACCCGCCGCCTCGGTGAGAAGGTAAAGACTTATGTTCGGAAAGCTCGGCACCCCCGAGATCATTCTCATCCTCGTCGTCATCATCCTGCTGTTCGGCGCGAAGAAGCTTCCCGACATGGCGCGCTCGCTCGGCAAGTCCGCGCGCATCCTGAAGAGCGAGGCCAAGGCGATGAAGTCGGAGGGCCAGGACAACGCCGGCGCCGCGGCCGCGCCTCCGCACGACGAGACTCCCGCCCCCGCCCAGCGCACCATCCAGGCCGCTCCCGGCGACGTGACCAGCTCGCGCCCGGTGGCCGAGCCGACGGACACGACCAAGCGCTGAACGCAAGGTCGGACGGACAGTCCGGCCTGCCGCATGAGATGAGGACGTGGGTTGCTCAAGTCTGCCCGCAAGACGGAGAAGGATCCCGAGGGGCGGATGCCCCTCGCGGAGCACCTGCGCGAGCTGCGAAACCGCCTCGTGAAGAGCATGCTGGCGATCGTCGTCACGACGGTCATCGCCGCCCTCTTCTACAAGGACATCATCCAGTTCTTCACCGATCCCATCCTGCAGGCGGTGGGATGCGAGTACAGCTTCGCCGAACTCGCCAAGAACAGCACGACGACACAGTGCGCGCGCATCGTGCAGAACGGTCTGCTCAGCCCGTTCACTCTCGCCCTCACGGTGTCCCTGTCGTCGGGCGTCGTGCTGGCCAGCCCCATCTGGCTCTACCAGCTCTGGGGGTTCGTCGCACCGGGCCTGCACCGGCACGAGAAGAAGTACAGCCTCGGCTTCGTGGCGGCGGGTTTCCCGCTGTTCCTCATGGGCTCGTACTTCGCCTACTGGTCGCTGCCCAAGATGGCTTCGGTGATGCTGGAGTTCTCCATCATCGGAAGCGACAACCAGCTCCCCCTCGACGATCTCCTCAACCTGATCATGCGGATGATCGTCGTCTTCGGACTTTCCTTCGAGTTGCCGTTGTTGCTGGTGATGCTGAACTTCGGCGGAATCCTCTCCGGTAAGAAGATGGCCGGCTGGTGGCGGGGCATGATCATGGGCATCACGGTCTTCGCCGCGATCGCCACCCCCAGCACCGACCCGATCTCGATGCTGGCGCTCGCGGGCCCCATCTGGATCCTCTACTTCGTCGCCACGGGCATCGCCCTGATGAACGACAGGCGCCGGGCCCTGCGCGCGGCCATGGGGCCGGGCGACGACGAGGCCTCCGAGCTGGATCTCACCCCCGAGGACATCGGCGAGGTCGAGACCGTCGCGGCGAGCCGGGCACTGCCCTCCCAGGCGACGCAGCCGGAGAGCGAGCGGGACCGGGTCAACGGCTACGACGACGTCACCTGACGCACACCACCGCCGGGTCGGTACGCGGCCGGGGCGCCCACAAGGCGTGCCCGGCCGTTCGTGCGTCACGGGGCGACGACTGTGGCGTGAAATGTGTGCCACCGGCCACGGCCGGGTAGAGATCCAGGTCCCTGAGCTGCGGTGATCCTCAGGTGCGCGAGTACCGATCCGGATAATGATCGTCCTGTTGTCAGTGGGGGCCGGTAGTCTCGAAAGCACGATGACAGAGGACCTCTCACCGGCCGAGCGGTATGCGGCTGCCCGCAGGCGCGCCGCCGAGCAGGCCACCGCGCTCGCCTCCTTCCGCGAGATGTACGACTTCGGTCTGGACCCCTTCCAGATCGAGGCCTGCAAGGCGCTGGAGGCGGGCAAGGGCGTGCTGGTCGCCGCTCCCACCGGCTCCGGCAAGACGATCGTCGGCGAGTTCGCCGTCCACCTCGCCCTCCAGCAGGGCAAGAAGTGCTTCTACACGACACCCATCAAGGCGCTGTCCAACCAGAAGTACGCCGACCTGTGCCGCCGTTACGGCGCGGACAAGGTCGGCCTGCTCACCGGCGACAACAGCGTCAACTCCGACGCCCCGGTGGTCATCATGACCACCGAGGTCCTGCGGAACATGCTGTACGCGGGCTCGCAGACCCTGCTGGGTCTCGGCCATGTGGTCATGGACGAGGTGCACTACCTCTCCGACCGCTTCCGGGGCGCGGTGTGGGAAGAGGTGATCATCCATCTCCCCGAGTCGGTCACGCTCGTCTCGCTGTCCGCGACCGTGTCCAACGCCGAGGAGTTCGGTGACTGGCTCGACACCGTCCGCGGCGACACCCAGGTGATCGTCTCCGAGCACCGGCCCGTGCCGCTGTTCCAGCACGTGCTCGCCGGGCGCCGGATGTACGACCTCTTCGAGGAGGGCGAGGGCAACAAGAAGGCCGTCAATCCCGACCTCACGCGTATGGCGCGCATGGAGGCCAGCCGCCCCTCGTTCCAGGACCGCAGACGCGGCCGCTCCATGCGCGAGGCCGACCGGGAGCGCGAGCGCAGACAGCGCTCCCGCATCTGGATCCCGAGCCGCCCCGAGGTCATCGAACGGCTCGACTCCGAGGGCCTGTTGCCCGCCATCACCTTCATCTTCAGCCGCGCCGCCTGCGAGGCCGCCGTCCAGCAGTGCCTGTACGCGGGGCTTCGGCTGAACGACGACGACGCCCGGCTCAGAGTGCGCGCCCTGGTCGAGGAGCGCACGGCCTCGATCCCGAACGAGGACCTCCATGTCCTCGGCTACTACGAGTGGCTGGAAGGCCTGGAGCGCGGTATCGCGGCCCACCACGCGGGCATGCTGCCGACGTTCAAGGAGGTCGTCGAGGAGCTGTTCGTGCGCGGGCTGGTGAAGGCCGTGTTCGCGACGGAGACGCTTGCCCTGGGCATCAACATGCCCGCCCGCTCGGTGGTGTTGGAGAAGCTCGTCAAGTGGAACGGCGAGCAGCACGCCGACATCACACCGGGCGAGTACACCCAGCTGACGGGGCGTGCGGGACGGCGCGGCATCGATGTCGAGGGCCATGCGGTGGTGCTGTGGCAGCGCGGTATGAACCCCGACCACCTCGCCGGACTCGCGGGCACGCGGACGTATCCACTGCGCTCCAGCTTCAAGCCCTCGTACAACATGGCGGTGAACCTGGTCGAGCAGTTCGGCCGGCACCGTTCGCGTGAGCTGCTGGAGACGTCGTTCGCGCAGTTCCAGGCGGACAAGTCGGTCGTAGGGATCTCCCGGCAGGTGCAGCGCAACGAGGAGGGGCTCGACGGCTACAAGGAGTCAATGACCTGCCACCTCGGCGACTTCGAGGAGTACGCGCGCCTGCGGCGTGAGCTGAAGGACCGCGAGACCGATCTGGCCAAGCAGGGCGCGGCCCAGCGCCGGGCCGAGGCGGCCGTGGCGCTGGAGAAGCTGAAGCCGGGGGATGTCATCCATGTGCCGACCGGCAAGTACGCCGGTCTGGCTCTGGTGTTGGACCCCGGGCTGCCCGCCGGGCGGTCCAACGGCCACCGGGGATTCGAGCAGCACGACGGGCCGCGGCCGCTGGTGCTGACCGCCGAGCGGCAGGTCAAGCGGCTGGCGTCCATGGACTTTCCGGTGCCGGTCGAGGCGCTGGACCGGATGCGGATCCCGAAGTCCTTCAATCCGCGGTCGCCGCAGTCGCGGCGGGATCTGGCGTCCGCTCTGCGTACCAAGGCCGGGCATCTCGTGCCCGACCGGCACCGCAAGCGGCGGGCCGCGGCGGCCGACGACCGTGAGATCGCCCGGCTGCGGGCCGAGCTGCGGGCTCATCCGTGCCATGGGTGCGACGAGCGTGAGGACCACGCGCGTTGGGCCGAGCGCTACTACCGGCTCAAGCGGGACACCGCGCAGTTGGAGCGGCGGATCGAGGGGCGCACGAACACGATCGCGCGGACCTTCGATCGGATCGTCGCGCTGTTGACCGAGCTGGACTACCTGCGGGGTGACGAGGTCACCGAGCACGGGAAGCGGCTCGCGCGGCTGTACGGCGAGTTGGATCTGCTGGCGAGTGAGTGCCTGCGGGCCGGGGTCTGGGAAGGGCTGGGACCCGCGGAGCTTGCCGCGTGTGTTTCCGCACTGGTGTACGAGGCGCGGGTCAGTGACGACGCGATGGCGCCGAAGCTGCCGTCGGGGCAGGCCAAGGCCGCGCTGGGCGAGATGGTGCGGATCTGGGGGCGGCTCGACGCGCTGGAGGAGGAGTTCCGGATCACCCAGAGCGAGGGGGTCGGGCAGCGCGAGCCGGACCTCGGCTTCGCCTGGGCCGCGTACATGTGGGCCTCCGGGAAGGGCCTCGACGAGGTGCTGCGGGAGGTGGAGATGCCGGCCGGGGACTTTGTGCGGTGGTGCAAGCAGGTGATCGATGTGCTGGGGCAGATCTCGGCGGCGGCGCCTGTGGGGTCCAGTGTGGGGAAGAACGCGCGTAAGGCTGTGGAGGGGTTGTTGCGGGGGGTTGTGGCCTACTCCTCGGTGGGGTGAGGGTTCGCCCGACGTGGAAATGGGGCGGTTCGTTGGCGGGTGCGGGTTGTGTGTGGCTTGTCGCGCAGCTTCCGCGCCCCTGAGAGCAAAGGCCTGCCCGCGTCCTCGAGGGGAGCGCGGGCTTTGCTCAGCGGGCCAGATAGCCTCTCCAGCCGCCGTACTCCGTGATGTCCGGGGTGTCGGTGACGGCCGTCGGCTCGCAGAGGAAGCCCGGGGCCCGGGTGCCGTCGGCGAGTTCGACGGTGCCCAGGGTCATCGGGCGGGGAAGAGCGGTCAGGAGGCGACCGAGGCCCTCTGGGGGGAGTTGCCAGATCTCGGTCTCGATCGCTGCGCCTCCCTCGCCGACGTGGACCAGGCCCGGCTTCGGTGGGGTCGTGTCGAGGGCGTGGAGGCGGTAGACGGGGGCCGTGGTGGTGGTGCGGTCGAGGCGGGCTCCCAGCGAGCGCAGTTGCGGGTTGAGGGGCTGGTCCGAGAGGTGGGCGCCGACTACTGCCAGTCGGGTCTCCGGCTGGAGGAGGCGCGTGATGGTCGCCAGGCGGTCGTCAGTGAAGGCCGGGCCGATCAGCATGACGCCGAAGGGGAGGCCGTTCACCTCGCCCGCCGGGGCTGCCACCGCCGCCAGGTCGAACAGATTGGTCGAGTTGGTGAAGCGGCCCAGACGGGCGTTGGCGCCCAGAGGGTCGGCGGCCACTTCCGCGAGGGTGGGGTGGCCCGGGGTGGTCGGCAGCAACAGGGCGTCCGCGTCGGCCAGTTCGGTGCGGGCGTGGGTGGCTAGGGCTGCCAGGCGGTCCTGGTCGGCGAAGAGTCGGTGGGCCGGGATGTCGCGGGCGCGGGTGATGATGTCGACGACGGTGGGGTCGAGGGACGTGACGCCGTCGGCGATCGCCTTGTCGATAAAGCTCCCCACGGCTGTGTAGCGCTCGGCCACGAACGCGCCCTGGTACAGCATCGCGGCGGCTTCGGTGAACGGGGTGAGGTCGAGGGTGCGGATCTCGGCTCCGGCTGCGGCCATCTGCGTGACTGCCCTCTCGTACGCCTCCGCCCAGCCTTCGTCCAGTTCGCCGAGTTGGGCGCGTTCCGGGACCGCGATGCGCCAGGGGCCCGGGGTGCGCTGGGGGAGTGGTGGGAGAGCGCGGTCGGGTGGGGCCGCCATGTGAGCGAGGGCCTGTTCGGCCTCCGGGAGCGTGCGGGCGAACACCGTCACGCAGTCGAGGGAGGCGCACGCCGGGACCACGCCGGTCGTGGGGACGAGGCCTCGGGTGGGTTTCAGGCCGACGATGCCGTTGAAGGCGGCGGGCACGCGGCCCGAGCCGGCCGTGTCGGTGCCGAGGGCGAGGTCGACGATGCCGAGCGCCACCGCCACGGCCGAGCCGGAGCTGGAGCCGCCGCTGATGCGGGTCGGGTCGTGGGCGTTGCGGACGGCGCCGTGGGGGGAGCGGGTGCCGACCAGGCCGGTGGCGAACTGGTCGAGGTTGGTGGTACCGAGGACGATCGCGCCGGCGGCTCTGAGGCGGGCGACTGCCGGGGCGTCGGTCTCCGGGTGGTACGCGTACGCCGGGCAGCCGGCGGTGGTGGGGAGGCCGTGGACGTCGATGTTGCCCTTGACGGCGAGAAGGCGGCCGGCGAGGGGGAGGTGGGTGCCTGCGGCGAGGCGGGCGTCGATGGCTCTGGCCTCGGCCTCGACCTCTGGTCGATTGCGCAGGTCGATCCAGATCTCGGGGCGGTCCACGGCTCGGATGCGGGCGTAGGCGAGCTGGACTCGGGTCAGGGTCGACATCTGTGCTCCTTGGCTGGGGTGGTGCTGTGTCGGCTGCCGGCCGGGGGTGCTGTGCCCACCCGTGCCCGGTGGGACGGTCGGCCCGCAAGGCATCGGTGAGGCATCGGTGAGGTGTCGGGGCGCCGGAGGGACGGCTGGCTGGGGACCGTCGCCAGGTTTACAGGGCGCCCGGCGGACGCGTCGGCTGCCGGCCACCGGCGGGTTGCGAGGGTGCCTCTGATCCGGTGGGACCGATGATGATCAGTGCCGTTCCCGCTTCCACCTGGGCGCCCGGCCTGGTGAGGATCTTGTGGATCACTCCGTTCGTGGGGGAATGGACCCGTGACTCCATCTTCATGGCCTCCAGGGTGAGGAGGGGCTGGCCCGTGGTGACCTCCTCGCCGGGGGTGACGTTCAGTTGCCATACCGAGGCGGCGAACTCGGCCTCGATCAGATGACCGCCGGGCGGGACGTCCAGCTCCGCCGGCGGAGCCGGGGGCGTGGTCGTCTCCTGCGCGCGGGTGAACTCGCCCGAGGTCTCCCAGGCGGCCCGTTCCGCCGCGAAGGCGGTCTGTTGGCGGGTCCTGAACCGGGCTATGGAGTCGGCGTGTTCGGCGAGGAACGTCTCGTACTCGGCCAGGGAGAAGACCCCCTCCTCCACGCGCGGTACGAAGCGGCCCGAGATGATGTCCGCCCGCAGGGCCGGCAACTCGTCCGCTTCCACCGGATACCACTTGATCCGGTCGAAGAATCGGAGCAGCCACGGCGAGCCCGGCTCGAACGCGCCGCGCTGCTGCCAGCCGGACCAGACCTGGGTCGTACGGCCGACGAACTGGTAGCCGCCGGGGCCTTCCATGCCGTAGACGCAGAGGTACGCGCCGCCGATGCCGACCGAGTTCTCGGCCGTCCAGGTCCGCGCCGGGTTGTACTTCGTCGTCACCAGGCGGTGCCGGGGGTCCAGCGGGGTGGCCACCGGGGCGCCCAGGTATACGTCGCCGAGGCCCAGGACCAGGTACTCCGCGGCGAAGACCGTGTCGTAGACGTCGGCCACCGAGTCGAGGCCGTTGACGCGGCGGATGAACTCGATGTTCCACGGACACCAGGGCGCGTCGTCGCGTACGCCCGCCATGTAGCGGGCGATGGCCTCGCGGGTCGCCGGGTCGTCCCAGGAGAGGGGGAGGTGGATCGTGCGGGAGGGGACGGTCAGTTCGCCCGTCGGGGGGAGGGTCGTCGCGATCTGCCGTACCACCGTGAGGAGTTCGGGCTGGGGCAGTGCCGTCGGGTTCGTCTGGATCTGTAGTGAGCGGATGCCGGGGGTCAGGTCGGTGATGCCGTCCAGGCCCGCTTCCGCCACCGCCTCCATCAGGGCGTGGACCCGCATGCGCAGCGCCAGGTCCAGCTGCATCGGGCCGAATTCGATCAGTAGGTTGTCGTCGCCGCTGCGGCGGTAGGTGATGTCGCCGTCGCGGGCCAGTATGCCGCCGTCGACGATCGGGGGGCGGGGTGAGCCGTCGTCCGCCACCGGGGCGAAGCGGACCGTGTCGCCGGGGCGGAGCTGGCCCAGCTTCCAGCGTTCGCCCGTCGGGACCGTCGCCGGGCAGACGAAGCCGCCCAGGGAGGGGCCGTCGGGGCCGAGCAGTACCGGCATGTCGCCCGTGTAGTCGACGGCACCCACCGAGTACGGGGTGTCGTGGATGTTGGACGGGTGCAGGCCCGCCTCGCCGCCGTCGGAGCGGGCCCAGCGGGGCTTCGGCCCGACCAGGCGTACCCCCGTACGGGCCGAGTTGAAGTGGACCTTCCAGTCGGCCGCGTAGAACTCGTGGATGTCCTCCTCGGTGAAGAACTCCGGTGCCGCGTGCGGGCCTTCGAGGGCGGCCACCTGCCAGGAGGAGGTGAAGGAAGGGCGGTCGGACGGTGGTACCGGGGCGCCTTGCACCGCTGATCCGCCGTGCAGGACGTCTCCGGTGCGCAGGGCCCGGCCGCCGTGTCCGCCGAAGCGGCCCAGGGTGAAGGTGGCCGCGCTGCCGAGGAAGGGCGGGACGTCCAGGCCGCCGCCCGCGAAGAGGACGTACGTGCGCAGGCCGTGTTCCGTGGGGGCGCCGACGGCGAGTACGGCTCCGGCGGGGACTGTCGTCGGCTCCCACTGCGGGATCGGGGAGCCGTCGACCGTCACGGGGGCCGGGGCGCCCGTGACGCAGACCGTCGTGGCGTGGGTGAAGCGCAGGGAGGGGCCCTGCAGGGTGCATTCGAGGCCCGGGGCGCCTTCGGCGTTGCCCAGGGCTCGGTTGCCGAGGCGGAAGGAGAGGTCGTCCATCGGGCCGCAGGGCGGGACGCCCACCTGCCAGTGGCCGGTGCGGCCGGGCCAGTCCTGCACGGTGGTGAGGATGCCGCCGGAGACGACCTCGATACGGGGCGTGGGGTCGGTGAGGGTCGCGAGGGTCGCGGTGGAGTGCCCGGCCCGGTGGAAGCCGGGGTCGTCGAGGGCCGCCCGGACCAGGCCCAGGTTGGTCTCGATCCCGTCGATCCGGGTCCTGGCCAGCGCCTCGTCGAGCCGGCGCAGCGCGTGCGCACGGTCGGAGCCGTACGCGATCACCTTCGCCAACAGTGGGTCGTACGAGGTCGTCACCTCGGTGCCCGCCTCCACCCAGCCGTCCACGCGGACGCCCCGTGGGAACTCGACCCGGGTCAACAGGCCCGCGCTCGGGCGGTGTTCGCGTGAGGGGTCCTCGGCGTAGACCCGGGCCTCCACCGCGTGGCCGCGGGGCGGGCCGGGGTCGCGTACGACATCGGCGTCGCCGCGGGCGAGGCGCAGCATCCAGGCGACGAGGTCGACGCCGTAGATCTCCTCGGTGACCGGATGCTCCACCTGGAGGCGGGTGTTGACCTCCAGGAAGTACGCCTCCTCGCGGGCGGCGTCGTACACGAACTCGACGGTTCCGGCGGAGCGGTAGGCGACGCTCGCGCACAGGTCACGGGCAGCGGCGGTGATCTGCTCGCGTACGTGGGTGGGGAGGCCGGGGGCGGGGGCCTCCTCCACCACCTTCTGGTTGCGGCGTTGGAGGGAGCAGTCACGGTCGCCGAAGGTGATCACGTTGCCCTTGCCGTCGCCGAAGACCTGTACCTCGACGTGGCGGGCGCGTTCGACCAGGCGTTCCAGGAAGACCCCGGCGGAGGCGAAGGACGCGGTGGCGACGCGCTGTACGCGCTCCCAGGCGTCCGTCAGTTCATCGGCGGAGCGACATGCCGACATCCCGATACCGCCTCCGCCGCCGGTGGCCTTGAGCATCATCGGATAGCCGAGGGCGGAGGCCCGGTCGAGCGCCTCGTCGAGGGAGGACAGGAGGCCCGTGCCGGGGAGGAGGGGGACGCCCGCTGCTTCCGCCGCCGCGCGTGCGGTGTGCTTGGCGCCGAACAGCTCCAGCTGGTCGGGGGTCGGGCCGACGAACACGATGTCGGCGTCGGCGCAGCGACGGGCGAAGCCCGCGTCCTCGGAGAGGAAGCCGTAACCGGGGTGGATGGCGCCCGCGCCGGTGTCCTTCGCCGCCTTCAGGACCAGGTCCGCGTCGAGGTACGACTCCTTCGCGGGCGCCGGACCGAGCCGTACGGCCGTGTCGGCGAGCCGGACGTGGGGCGCCGAGCGGTCGGGGTCGGAGTACACCGCGACCGTCCGCAGGCCCAGTTCGCGGGCGGTGCGGATGATGCGGGCCGCTATCTCGCCCCTGTTGGCCACCAGCACGGTGTCGAAGGTCATGTGCCGGCCGCCTCGGTGATCGTCATTCGCACCGCCGTCGGGTCGAAGCCGTTGCAGGGGTTGTTGATCTGGGGGCAGTTGGAGACCAGGACGAGTACGTCGCGTTCGGCGCGCAGGGTCAGGGAGAGGCCCGGGGCGGAGATGCCGTCGACGATGCCGAGGGTGCCGTCCTTCTCGACCGGCACGTTCATGTACCAGTTGATGTTCGAGACGAGGTCACGCTTGCCGAGGCCGTGTTTGGCGCCCTCCGCGAGGAAGTTGTCGACGCAGGCGTGCTGCGACCAGGTGTGGTGGCCGTAGCGGAGTGAGTTCGACTCCTTGGAGCAGGCGCCGCCGACCGTGTCGTGGCGGCCGACGTCGTCGGCGGTCACCGTCATCAGCGGTGTGTGTTCGTTGGACATCAGCACGCTGCCCGTGGTGAGGAAGATGCCGCCCTGGGCGTGGATCGTGTCGGGCGCGCTGTAGCGGACGGAGGTGTCGTGGGCGTCGTAGAGGAGGAAGTCCACGGCCTGGTTGCCGTGCAGGTCGGTGATGGTGAGTGTCTCGCCGGTGTGCACGACGGCGGACCAGGGGGCTCGGGCGGGGACGACGGTTGTGCGTTCGGGTGTGCCGGACGCGGTGTCGGTGTCCGTGTTGCCGGTGTCCGTGTTGCCGGTGTCCGTGCCGGTGTTCGTGCCTGTGTTCGTGCTCATGCGGACCCCCTCGCGGTGAGGAACTCGGCGGTGTTGAGGAAGGCCCTGCGGCCCTCGGGTGTCGCGTCCCACAGCGGGTCCCCGGGGGCTGTCGGGGCCGAGCGCCAGGCGAGCACCTCCAGGGCGGTGCTGATGTACTCCGGGCGCGGGTCGGCCGGGTGGGGCACGTTGGCGATCAGTACGGTCACCGCCTGCTCGGTGCGCAGGGTCACGCTCGCGCCGGGGCCGGCGGAGCCGGTGAAGTCGAGGGTGCCGTCGTCGCCCACTCGTACGCCCTGGAAGAACGAGAGCGAGGGCGGGAGGTCGCGGGGTTCGAGGCCGTTCTTGGCCGCCGCGAGCTTGAACAGCTCCCGGCCGGCCGGTGACTTCGACTGCGGGGCGCCGTCTCCGTAGCGGTCGGTGTTGCGTACGAGAGTCGAGGTGCCGCACAGCGCGTCGTGGTGGCCCGAGGTGTCGGCGACCACCGAGGCGAGGACGCGGCCTTGGTCGGACAGGAGCAGGACGCCCTCGCCGAGGTAGGCGTTCCACTGGACCTTGACCGTGTCCGCGACGTTCAGACGTTCCCAGGGGCGGTCGGTGACGTGGAGGAGGACATGGGCGCAGGCGTCGCCGTACGGGTCGGTGAGGCGCAGGTCTGTGCCGCGGGCCAGCGTCCGGTGCGTGTAGTTGCCGCCCGCGACGGTTTCCGCCCAGGTCAGGTGGGTCGCCTCGGGGGGTGGGTCCGGCCAGTCGGCCGCCGGGACCACGGGCATGGTCTCGGCGTGGGTGCCCTCCTGGGCGCGGGCGTGGTTGCGTGCTCCGTATGTGGTCTCTGTCGCCATCGCGGGACCTCCGGGTGCGGCGCTTATTTCTGTCGTGCGACAGAAATTAGGGGTGGGGCGAGTCCGGAGTGTGTCTCGGGGGTTGCTGAGGGGTTACCGGGGGCTCACTGGGGGCTCCCTGGGGTCTGTCGTCGCGCGGCGGACGGGAATTCGACGACAGGCCCCAGGGGTGCCGCCAGGGGTGTTCGCCCCCACCGCCCTTACCCATTCCCGTCCCTGGGAACTGCACCTCCAGACCCCGCGGGGCGCGAGGCCTAGCCCGGCCCACTGCCCGAGCCGCGCACCCCCTGTGTGCGAGGATCGAACGCATGGGAAGTACTGGTGGGCGGCGCGTCGGGCGGCCCCGGGCCGCGCACCGGGCCGAGAGCGGGCTGACTCCGCGTGAGGAACTGCTGGCCGTCGCGGCGGAGTTGTTCACCACACGGGGGTACGCGGCCACCACCACCCGGACCGTCGCCGAGCGGGCCGGTATGCGGCAGGCGTCCATGTACCACTACGTGTCCGGCAAGGAGGAGCTGCTCGCCGAGCTGCTGGAGTCGACGGTCACGCCGTCGCTCGCGTACGCCCGGGAGCTGCTCGCCCAGGACACCGTCCCTGCCGAGCGGCGGCTGTGGGAGCTGTGCCGAGCCGATGTGGAGCTGCTCTGCGGCGGGCCGCACAACCTCGGCGGGCTCTACCTCCTGCCCGAGGTGCGCACCGAACGCTTCGCGGGTTTCCACGCCGTACGGACCGAACTGAAGGACGCGTACCGGCAGTTGCTCGCCGGAACGGCCGCGGGCGGGGCGCTCGCCAAGAGTGAGCTGGATCTGCGGACCGATCTTGTCTTCGGGCTGATCGAAGGTGTCATCCTCGTGCGTCGCTCCGACCCCGAGCGGCCCGTCTCCGTGTTCGCCGAGGCCACGGCCGACGCCGCATTGCGTATCGCCGGAGTCTGACCCCGGGCGGTCGGGGTCGCCCGGGCTGTCTGGGCCGTACGGGCCGTACGGGCTGTCTGCGCCGTACGGGCCTCTCCAGGGGCTCGAAGTCGGCCCTCCTGGCGGCGTTTCACCACCTCTTCACGGCGCTTCACCGTGTCAGGACGCGCCTTTTCGTACGCCCGTACGCAATGACGCACCGTGTGCGAATGGCGACCGAGCGTGTAAATGACCAGAGCGTACTCCTGTCGCGAGGGCGATTTCAGGTGCTTGCTGAATATGACACAGCGATGATCCGGTCGGACTAAGCTCGCCCGCAGCGCACCGAGTTGAGGTGTATTCGTGCGCTTGTTCAAAAAAATACCGAAGATCCAGTTTGAATCCCGAATAAACCCCCGGCAAGTCGCCACAACACCCCGCAACACCCTTCAACTCCCCTGACCTACCGTCGAATCCGTCTTTAGAGGGCATACATGGTGAGTGTTCAATCGCCTCCCGGTGGCCGTGAACTTCCCTACGCGCGCGTACTGCTACTGCCGGCGATACTGATGGCCGCGGTGACCGGGACCGCCGTCGCCCTGGTGACGGGGTCGGCCCGGCTCGCCGTCGGCTTGTGCGGAGCCGTCGCGACACTCCTGGTGATCGCTGTCGCGGCCGTCGCGGTGCGCCGTGGGCGCGTGATCCGTGACCTGCGTGACGAGCAGACCCGGCGGAACGCCCACCTCGAACAGCGCATCGCCGCCCACGAGCAGGAGTTCACCCGGCTCAACAAGGAGATCTTGCCCACCGCCCTGCACCGGCTGCGCGCCGGTGGAGAATCCCCCTCAGAGGTGATTCGCGTCGTCATCGACGGTGACGCGGAGTGGCACGAACTTCCTGAGCCCCAGCGCGACTTGGTGCGCAGCGTGCTCGACATCGTCGACCGCGAGGAGGCGCTGCGCGACTCCGCCCAGCGGTCCTTCGTCAACATCGCCCGCCGGGTCCAGGCGATCGTCCACCAGCAGAACAAGGAACTCCGGGAGATGGAGGAGGACCACGGGCGCAACCCCGAGGTCTTCGACGACCTGCTGCGCATCGACCACGGCACCGCGCTGATCGGCCGGCTCGCCGACTCCATCGCCGTCCTCGGCGGCAGCCGCCCGGGCCGTGTGTGGCCCCGCCCCGTCCCGCTGTACAGCTGCCTGCGCGGCGCGATGTCCCGCATCCTGGAGTACCGCCGCATCGAGCTCCACTCGATCGCCAAGGTCAACGTCAACGGCGTCTCCGTCGAACCGGTCATCCACGCCTGCGCCGAACTCCTCGACAACGCCACGCGCTACTCGCCGCCCCACACCAAGGTGCACATCACCGCCGTGGAGGTGCAGACCGGCATCGCCATCGAGATCGAGGACGGCGGCATCAGCCTCAGCGAGGAGTCCCGCGCCAAGGTCGAGGACATGCTCGCCAAGGCGCAGGCGGGCGAGGACATGCAGGACATGGGCGACAGCCCGCGCCTCGGCCTCGCCGTCGTGGGCCGGCTGTCGACGATGTACAAGATGCAGATCTCGCTCCGGCCGTCCGCCTACGGCGGCGTCCGCGCGGTGGTCGTCGTACCGCGCGACATGCTCACCGAGGAGGCCGCCCCCGGCCTCGCCCACGGCATCGGCGCCACCGCCGTGCCGACCATGGACACCGGTGGCGTAGAGGGCCCCAACCGCAAGCCCAAGCGCCGCCGCCCGACCACCGGTCCGCGGATCCCGAGCTCCGCGGAGGACACGGGCCAGGGCAGCATGGACGACGACGTTCCCGTCGTCACCGAGTGGACCGCCAACGGCCTGCCGCAGCGCCGCAGCCGGATGACGATCCCGCTCAGCCAGCGGTACGCCGAGGCCGCTGCCGCGGAGGCCGCCGCCGAAGCCGCGATGGCCGCCGCCCCCGTCTGGCAGCCCGAGCCCGAGCCGAAGAAGGAACTGCCGCCGCCCGGTATGTGGGTCGAGGCGTTCATGGAGGGGCTCAAGCGTGATCCGGACCCCAATGCCTTCACCACCGACCCGGACGACCCCACGGCGTCCACCGCCTTCACCGTGAACAACGAGTCGGCCCGCACCGAGGCCGACGACGAGGGGGACCTCAAGTGATCCAGCAGCGAGCCAACTTCGACTGGATGCTCAAGGATCTGGCAGACGGCGTACCAGGCATCCAGCAGATCGTCGTGCTCTCCGCCGACGGCCTGCGCATCGCCCGCTACGGCGGTGATGTGGACGCCGCCGACCGGGTCGCCGCGGCCTGCGCGGGCCTGCAGAGCCTGGCCGGGGCCGTCGCCAGCGAGATCCCGAACAGCGACGGCGAGATGCGGATGGTCATCATCCAGATCAACGGCGGCTACTTCTACCTGATGGCCGCCGGCTCCAACGCCTACCTCGCGGTCCTCGCCAACGAGATCGCAGAGCCCGGCCTGATGAGCAACCGCATGCGCGACCTCGTCGACAGAATCGGCTCCCACCTGACAAGTCCGCCGCGGCGGAACGGGCAGACCGTATGACGCCTCCGCAACGCCAGCGGCGCTTCCCCAAACAGGCAGCGCCTCGGCCCGAGCCGCCCATGGAGCCCCAGGAGGGGGACGGGCAGCACGGCACCGAGGACAAACCCCCCGAGCGGCTGTACATCCTCACCGGAGAGGACGGCGAACGGGCCGCGATCGACCTCGTGACGTTGATCGTGGCGCGTGCCGATCCGCCGCCCTCCGCCGCTCCGGAGCAGTCGGCACTGCTCCGGATCTGCCAGGCCCCCCTGTCCGTGGCCGAGATCTCGGCCTATCTCAACCTGCCGATCAGCGTGGTGACCGTCCTGCTCACCGAGCTGCTGACGGCCGAATTGGTACAGGCACGCGCACCGGTCGTACGGCAGGCGCGGGCCGACCGTTCCCTCCTCGAAGCGGTGATGCATGGACTTCAAAAGCTCTGACACCATCACAGGTCCACGGACCGAGGACCACCTGCCGCACACCGCGCAGGCCGCCGCGAAGATCGTGATCGTCGGCGGTTTCGGGGTCGGCAAGACCACCATGGTGGGTTCCGTCAGCGAGATCAGACCGCTGACCACCGAAGAGACCATGACGCAGGCCGGCATCGGAGTCGACGACAACTTCGGCTCCAAGTCCAAGACCGCCACCACCGTGGCCATGGACTTCGGCCGCATCAGCATCACGGATCAGCTGGTGCTCTATCTCTTCGGCACCCCCGGCCAGGAGCGCTTCTGGTTCCTGTGGAACGGCCTGTTCGAGGGGGCCCTCGGCGCGGTCGTCCTGGTCGACACCCGCCGACTGGAGGTCAGCTTCGACGTCATGGGCCGCCTGGAGGAGCGCGGTGTGCCCTTCGTCGTAGCGATCAACGACTTCCCGGACGCGCCCCGCTACCCCCTGGACGAGCTCCGCCAGGCGCTCGACCTGCCCAAGGAGATCCCGATCGTGCGCTGCGACGCACGCCGCCGGGCCTCCAGCCGGGACGTCCTGATGACGCTGGTCCACTTCCTGCACTCGCTGGCGATGACGGGGGCGTCGGCATGAGCCGCGCGCCCGCCGCCTGATCGGTCCCGCACGCCGTACGAGGCCATGCATCACCCACGCATCACCTGCATCACCCACGCATCACCCACTCAGTCCCACGACCGGGAGCCGTGTCGTCCCGCACGGAAGTCCCCTCCCGGTCCTTCATCAACACCCAGACACCGGAACCACTCCCACTCGGAGCGATCAACCGTGACGCCTGAATCCCACTCCCTGACCGGTACGGACGACCCCTCGCTCGGCCCGCCGCCCGGTTGCCCCGCCCATGGCCTGGGGCCCGGCGGAGTCCGCCGCCTCTATGGCCCGGAGGCGGAGGATCTGGGGGCTGTGTACGAGAAACTCCGTGCCGAACACGGCCCCGTGGCTCCCGTACTGCTTCACGACGATGTGCCGATCTGGGTGGTGCTCGGCCACGCCGAGAACATGCACATGGCGCGCACCCCCTCGCAGTTCTGCCGTGACTCCAGGTTGTGGACCGCCGTACAGGACGGCACGGTCAAGCCCGACCACCCGCTCATGCCGATCATCGCCTGGCAGCCCATGTGCAGCCACGCCGAGGGCGACGAGCACCTGCGGCTGCGCGGCGCGGTCACCGCTGCCATGTCGACCATCGACTACCGCGGCATCCGTCGCCACATCAACCGCGCGACCCAGTACCTCGTCAACAAGTTCTGCGAGGAGGGCAGGGCCGACCTGGTCAGCCAGTTCTGCGAGCACCTGCCGATGGCGGTGATGTGCGAAATCCTCGGCATGCCCAACGAGTACAACGACCGGATCGTGCAGGCCGCCCGCGACCTCCTCAAGGGCACCGAGACCTCCATCGCAAGCAACGCGTACATCATGGACGCCCTGATGCGGCTCACTGCCCTCCGCCGGGCCGCACCCAAGGAGGACTTCACCAGCCACCTGATCAACCACCCGGCGCGGCTCAACGATGAGGAGATCGGCCAGCACCTACGCCTTGTCCTGATCGCCGCGTACGAGAACACCGCCAACCTCCTCGCCAACGTACTGCGGGTGGTGCTCACCGACCCGCGGTTCCGAGCCCAGCTCAACGGCGGCCAGATGACGGTGCCCGAGGCGGTCGAGCAGTCCCTGTGGGACGAGCCGCCGTTCAGCACCATCCTGGGCTACTTCGCCAAGCAGGACACCGAGCTGGGCGGCCAGCGCATCCGCAAGGGCGACGGACTCCTCCTGGGCATCGCGCCGGGCAACGTCGACCCGCGCGTCCGCCCCGACCTCAAGGCAAACATGCAGGGCAACCGTTCCCACCTCGCCTTCAGCGGTGGTCCTCACGAGTGCCCGGGCCAGGACATCGGTCGCGCCATCGCCGACGTCGGCGTCGACGCGCTGCTGACCCGTCTTCCCGACATCCAACTCGACTGCGAAGAGCACGAGCTGCGCTGGCAAGCGTCCATCTCGAACCGGCATCTGGTGGAACTGCCGGTGAAGTTCGCCCCGAGGCCCCAGCAGGACGTCACTCAGCAGCCCAGCATCAACCCTGCACCGCGGCAGAGTCCAAACAACTGGCGCGTCGGCACACAGGAGCCGTCAGCCACTGCTTCGGAACCCGCCACTGCGGTCGCAGAGCCCACGCCGATGCCCGAACCGGCCCGTCGGCCAGGTCTGTTCCGGCGCCTCCTGCGTTGGTGGGGCGGCAAGTGAGCCGACCGAGCACCGGGGCTACGCGGCCCACTCGTCGTACGACGACCAGGCCCGTAGCACCCGCGGGCTGACGAACCGGTGCTCGCGCCCCGTGATCGGATCGGTGAACTCCAGCATCCGCGCCAGCAGTTGGAGCGGACGTCGGAAGTCACCGGCCGCCACGGGGCCGGTCACCACCGGGTAGAGGGGATCGCCGAGGATCGGCACACCCAAGGAGCTCATGTGCACCCTCAGCTGGTGCGTCTGCCCGGTCATTGGCATCAGCCGGTACTGGCCAAGCCCATTCCGGTGCTCCAGCAGCTCGACCCGGCTAACGGCGTTGGGCGGCTCGCCCTCGACCTCGCGGGCCGCCATGACTCCGCGCTCCTTGACGATCCGGCTGCGTACGGTGCAGGGCAGGGCCAGTGCGGGGTCGTACGGGGCCACAGCCTCGTACTCCTTCGCCACCTGCCTGTCGCGGAACAGCGACTGGTACGCGCCGCGCTCTTCGGGGCGCACGGTGAGCAGCACCAGCCCAGCCGTCAGCCGGTCCAGCCGGTGCGCCGCGCTCAGCGTCGGGATGCCCAGTTCCCGCCGCAGCCGCGCCAGGGTCGTCTCGGCGACATGGCTGCCACGCGGGGTGGTGGCCAGGAAGTGCGGCTTGTCGGCCACCACCAGGTGCTCGTCCCGGTAGAGGACGTCGACCGAGAACGGCACCTGCTCCTCATCGGGCAGTTCCCGGTGGAACCACAAGAACATCCCCGGCGCGTACGCCATGTCCCTGGACACCGGGCACCCGGCGGCGTCCACGATCAGTCCCGTGTCGAGCATCCTGTCGATCACTCCGGCCCCAGCCGCGAGCCGCGCCACGAGATGGTCCCGCACGGTCGCCCACGTGTCGTCGGCCGGCAACCGCAGCCGCACCGGATCCACCCCGTCGTGTTGCGGCAGGGGAGAGGGCGGGGGCGGCGTACGGCGTCTCATCACGTCAAGCCTACGAGAGGGCACTGACAGCGAGGAGACGAGGCGGTACTCCCGGAAAAGCCGGCGTTTCGTCTCGCGACCCAGACGCTCCGCGTTGCCTCAAAGCAAGTGTTGAGAAGCGCGCGTACGGCTTGAGTACGCGCAGGGGGATCTTCTTCAGGGGCGCGTTTTGTAGGTCGTGCACCCGGCAGCGGTATTGAGTGCGCCTAGCCCCATGGGCTTGTGGCTGGCACAGTTGTAGAGCTCGTCCCAGTCGCACAGGCGGCCTTGGAGCGGCGTGCTCTTCCTGTGGGCCGGGTGCGTGGGGGGATGTCTGTGGGCCAGAGACCGACTCACGATCTACGTAAGAGCAAGCACACGGCCCGGCTCGCTCTCGCCCTTCGGGGCGCGCCACCGCCCCGCGTGGACCCGCTGCATCATCCAATCAACCGCCCGGACCCGACCGAGGCCGACGCCGGCCGCATCCGCGACGCCATCCTCACGGTCACCCGCGTCCACGTCGAGGACATGATTGCCAGGCGTCGCGACAGCGTTCTGTGGTCTGTCGGATCTGGTTAGCGCGCCCCATGCCTTCTCTAGCCGACCTCGCTGACGAGATCGACAAGATTCGGCTGGACGGCGTCACCACGGGTGGCCTGACTTCTGGCGCCTGTGTCCCGGAGGCCGTCGCCGAAAGGTTCCTGGAGCGGCTGGCACTGTGCGGCTTCGTGGCCGTCGAACTGCTCAAGGCTGCCGAAGAACATCAGCCCTTGTCCCTGCCACGCGAGGTGGAACCGCCGAGGCCACGACCCTTGTGAGGGACGAAAGGGGAGGCCTGTCTTGCTCGATCTGTTGTTTGAGGACAAGGTAGTGCTCGTCACGGGCGGAGCCAGCGGGATCGGTGAGGCATGTGCCATTGCCTTCGGGGACCTCGGTACGGCGGTCATTGGCGCTCACTTGGACAGCGGCCCTCGCCCATGCCGCGAACGACATCCGGAATTCGGCGCCAGTTTGCTCAAGGAAATTGGGCAAGGCTGCGGTGCCGGACGGCGCCACCTGTCACTTCACCAGGTCACGTATGCGCCCCGTCCACACCTCCTCAACCACTGCGGTCTTGTCTTCGCACTATTCGCTGACACGCATTGTGCCGGTGCAACGGAGTCCCGATTGAAGGAGTGATCCACGTGATTGAGCCACCCGGCGACACGCTGGCCCCTGAGAAATGGGTTCCAAACCAGCCAGGTTCGGCCCCTCGTGAGCCTGACGGCATCATCATGCAGGGAGTGCGCAAGGCGTACTGGTCCAAGCTCTCGGCAGTGGAACGGAACCGCGCGCCTGCGTCCGACTGGGATCTTCCCGCAGACCTTGCCCCCGATCTGGCGTTTGTCACACCGGACCACCCCGACGTGCGGCGGACACTTCGGTTGTGGCAGCGGGCGATGCAGGTCTACGCACCCCGTCATGGCATCCACGACCAGCCCTCCCGGGGCGGGTCCCAGTTAGGGTGGCTCCAGCTGGCCGACCAGTGCGGGGAGCGGTGGAAGAAGAAGGGCTGCCCGCTCGACCTGGAGGAATCCGTCCCACGGGCGATGATCGAACGACTGGCGGCCCAAGTTCGAATACCAGCGCAACTGTTCGTGCCTCAGACCTTGTTCGGCTGGTTGCTGGCCTGGCGGGTGTTCGAACCGGATCGTGAAGCGGCTCGGCAGGGCATGTACTGCGATCTCGCCTCGACGACCGATTGGGGCAGGTACGTCCGCGGCGAGCTCGAAGACTGGCATGCCATTGCCATCGCCGAAATACGCGCGGCCCAGCGACAACTGTCCCTCACCGCTGCGGTACGGCACATTCTGATGGCCCAGAAATCCAGCGTCATGGCCAGGCACCGTGGTAGGTGCATCACCGGCTATCCCGAACTCGGCGTCCCCGTCCTGCGGGCAGAAACCCCGTTTTACGCGTCCGTGAACGCCGTGATCTGCGAGTGGTACGCCCTGGATATGGGGCTGCCCACGCTGGCCGACCGGGCCTGCGTATCGCAAGCCGGCCGGGCCTACTTCAGCATTTCCAAGATGGTCAACGACATTCATGACCTGGCCATCGACACGTACACCGGCGACGTGGGCAACGGTGCCCGACTCTACGGCGACGGCCGACACGGCGCCGACACCCTTGTCACCTGGCTAGTGGGTCTGCAGCACCTCCTGCCGACCGTGGCCACGAAAGTCGCCGACCACACGTTGACCAGGGACGACCGCACCCTCCTGGCCGGATGCGCCGGCGTCTCCTACACCTTCTGGGGCCACCGCAGCGACCTGTGGGCCACTGTGAGCCGCATGGCCCAGCACGGCCACGGGTGGGGCTCCCTGCGAGAGCGTGAATGCCGGGCGTGCCAGGCAGCACCCCGCTGCGGCCCCTGCTTCTACCGCGACGCCGAGGACTGCCCGCACGTGCCCCGCACCACCCTGACCGGCACAGAAGCCGACGCCAAGGAGATCGTGAACACTGCACTGACACTCACCGGGGCCGTCGATGTGATCGCTCCGGATGTGGCGGCGCGGGCGGTGACCCGCCTGGCAAAGTACTCGCCCACTGCCCTCGGCTGGCACGCCGACCGGAAACAGATCGACCCCGGTACCACCGCGGTTGCGGCACTGACCCAAGGCATCTACGCGCTGGCCGCCGAATGCCCCGAAGACGACCTCGACACCCTCACCAACCTGGCCCGTACGGCATGGTGGCACGTCCTGCCCGCCTTCGACCGGCCAGAAGAACTCACCCTCGACATCTACATGTACTCAACCGCTGCTCACCCCCACATCACCCTGACATTCGGCTCACACATCGCAAACATCGTCTCCCGGCAGTAGGGCCGGGACGATGCTCAGGGCGGTTTTTGCGCTGAGACGGTTCAGGCCCGTTTGGTTGTTTGAAGCCCAGCATCACCTTGGACAAATACATCGGCCACTGGCCGACGCACCAGGACACGGCCGCGGCTATGGAGTCGATTCCGGAAGAGCCGGAGCATGCTCCGCAGCAGAGCGCACGCGCTGTCCACGCATCAGTCGATACGACGCCCCGCCCCCCACCGTGACCAACAAGAACAACACCGTGAACCACTGGAAGTACCAATGCCCGCCCGCCGGGTCGTACACCTCCGCGCGCGGCCAGGCCAGGTTGACCGTCATGAAGAGGCCGTAGAGCAGGGCGAGGATGTTGACGGGGATGCCCCAGCGGCCGAGGGAGAACAGGGGCTTGCCCGTCTCGTCGGTGGTGGTGGAGGTGAGGGTGCCCTTCAGGCGTCGTACGAGCAGGGGGCCGGTCACCATCGCGTAGGCCAGGTACAGCATGACGATGCAGGTGGTGCCGATGGCCAGGAAGGCCTCCGGGGAGGCGAAGTTGAGGAGCAGGAGGGCGGCGGAGAGGAGGCCGACGACCACAGCCGGGGCGTTCGGCATGCCCGTGCGTGGGCTGACCTTGGCGAGGCGTGCGGCGAAGGGGAGTTGGCCGTCGCGGGCCATGGAGAAGAGCATGCGGCAGGCCGCCGTCTGGATGGCGAGCGTCGCCACCGTGATCGCCACCACCACGTCGGCCAGCAGGACCCGGCCCACGCCTTCGCCGAGGCTGCTTGTCAGGACGTAGCTCAGGCCGTCCACGCCGAGTTTCCCGTCGGTGAGGCTGGGCGCGGCGAGCAGGCCGCCGAGGACGATGAGACCGCCGAGGAGACCGGCCGAGCCGAGCGCCGTGAGGATCGTGCGGGGCGCGGTACGGCGTGGATGGTGGGTCTCCTCGCTCATCTCACCCGCGCTGTCGAAGCCGATCATCACGTACGCCGCCGTGAAGGAGCCCACGAGCAGGGCGGCGAAGAGGCCGTTGCCGCCTCCCTCGGCGGTGTGGAAGGTGATGCCGGGGGAGCGTTCGGAGTGGGTCAGCAGAAGCACGATGATCAGGACGGCGCCGATGATCTCTGCGGTCACCCCGACACGGTTGACGAGGGACAGCACCCGGTTGTCGAGGACGTTGACGAGCGTGGTGAGCGCCAGGAGGATCACGCCGAGGACGGCCGCGTTCGCCGCCCCGCTGGCGGAGGTGGGCGTCGGATCACCCCCGACGAGCTGGAAGCCCGACCAGATCGCCGGCAACACCATCTGCAGCGCCAGTGCCGCCGCCGCGACCACCACGATCTGTCCGATCACCATGATCCAGCCGGCGAACCAGCCGAAGGTCGGGTTCGACAGCCGGGAGGACCACTGGTAGATCGCGCCCGAGATCGGATAGCGCGCGGCCAGCTCCGCGAAGCACGCGGCCACCAGCAACTGGCCGACCAGCACCGCCGGCCAGGCCCAGAAGAAGACCGGGCCGCCGAACGCGTACCCGAAGGCGAAGAACTGGAAGACGGTCGTGAGTACCGAGATGAAGGAGAACCCGGCGGCGAACGACGCGTACCGGCCCAGGCTGCGGTGCAGCTCCTGGCGGTAGCCGAACTCATCGAGGGAGTGGTCGTCGGGGGAGTGAGGTGGGTCGGGGCGGACATCGGCGCGGGCGGTGCTCGTCATGGCGGCAACCTGCTTTCGCACTGCGGCACGAGAATTCCTGTCGAGCGACAGAAATTAGGGACGCCCTGTTTCGTCGGCGTCACACAGCCGTGTCCGGGGCGGGCCGAAGTCCTCACGCACCCGCTGCCGGGGTGTACTACGGCTGTGGACCAGTACAGGGGTGCTCGGCCGCGAACAACACCGCACGGAACGAGGAACTTTTGATGGATGAGGGACGGGGAACCTTTGATGAATGACGCATCGGCGTCCTACCGTTTGGTCCCGGGAGCGCCGGACTCCCCTGTGATCCTGCACGTCCCGCACGGTTCGCGGGTGATCCCGGCGGACGTACGCGCCGGGATTCTCCTCGATGACCCCGCGCTGGAACGGGAGTTGGACCACATCACCGACGCGTACACGGACCGGATCGCCGAGGAGGCCGCCGAGCGGTCGGCCACGCGGCCCTGGAGATTCGTCAACCAGCTGTCACGTCTGGTCGTCGACCCGGAGAGGTTCCCTGACGAACGCGAGGAGATGCTGGCCGTCGGCATGGGGGCGGTCTACACCCGGACCACGCACCGGGAGGACCTCCGTCCCGCCGACCACGACGGCCGACCGCTTGTCCGGCGCTACTTCCACCCGTACGCGGCGGCCATGACCGACGCGGTGGCGGAGCGGCTGGCGGCCGTGGGGCGGGCCGTGGTCGTCGATGTGCACTCGTACCCCACCGAGCGACTGCCCTACGAACTCCACGGCAAGGGCCCCCGCCCGCCCGTCTGCCTCGGCCACGACCCCTTCCACACCCCGGCCGAGCTGCTGGCCCGCGCCGAGAAGGCGTTCGCCGGCTTCGGCGGCACCGGCGTCAACAGCCCTTTCGCGGGCGCGTACGTCCCGATGAGGTACTACGGGAATGACGCTCGCGTGAGCGCCCTGATGATCGAGATCCGCCGGGACGTCTATATGACCGAGCCGGGCGGCCCGGCGGGCCCCGGTGTCGGCACACTCGCCAAGGCGCTGGCCGAGCTGGTCGATGAGGTCACCGCCGTCTGACGCCACGAAGAACCGTGCGTGCGCTCAGCCCCGTCTGGACTGCCGTCTGACACCACGAAGAACCTTGCGCTCAGCCCCGCCTGAACGTCCCAAGCCCGTTCTTGTCGAATGCCTCGATCGTCACCTGGGTGGCCTTGCCGTTTCCGTCGCCGCGGAAGGTGACGCCCGACGGGCCGGTGGCGTTCTCGCCGACCGTCTCGAAGAAGAAGGTGTCGCCGTCGTAGTGGGTCAGGCGGAACCGCGTGGGCTTCGGGCCCAGGGCCATGGTCAGTTCGCCGTCGGACTCGGTGACGGTGAGGGGGCCGTAGTAGGAGTTGCGGTACGTGCCCGTGTAGGCGGAGTCGGCGCGCGGGTCGGCGGCGTCGCCCGGGGGCTCGGTGTAGTCGGTGGGGGAGCGCTCCGCCGCGTCGGTCTGCGCGTAGACCTTGCCGATCAGGGCCAGCCAGTCCGTGGTCGGCATGCCGTGCTGGGCCGTGTCGATGAAGTCGGCCGCGATGGCGTCCGCGAGTCCGATCGGCTCGCCGTTGGTGAGGACGACGATGCCGAGCTGTTCGCCGGGCAGCATCGTGACGTTGGTGTGCGCGCCGAGCGCGAAGGCGCCGGAGTGGCTGAGGCGCAGGCGGCCGAGGTCGTCGTAGCTCACGTTCCAGCCCAGGCCGTAGAAGCCCGCGCGGCCAGCCGGGGCGGGCGGCGGCTGGGAGACGACCTCGGGGAGGTGGGTGCGCTCCAGCGGGTCGGCGGCGATGATCCGGTCACCGCCGAGCTTGCCGTCGGCGAGCTGCAGGCGCAGCCAGAGCGACATGTCGCGGACCGTGGAGCTGGCGCCGCCCGCCGGGGACTGGGCGTCGGGGTCGCGGACGTACTTGGCCTCCCAGGTGCCGTCGGCGGCGCGGACGTGGGTGACGGCCTTGTTCTCGGCGTTCTCGTAGTCGCTGAAGCGGGAGCTGGTGGCGTCCATGCCGGCCGGCTTGTAGAGGAGGTCCTCGGACAGCTTCTCCCAGCTCGTCCCGGCCGCGTCGGCGACGGCCTCGCCCGCCGCCGTGACACCGAAGTTGGTGTACGCGTAGCTCGCCCGGAACGGCGACAGGGGCTCCAGGCGCAGGTGCCGGAAGATGTACTCCTGGTCGTAGCCCAGGTCCTCCAGGAGGTCACCGGCGTGGTCCGGCAGCCCGCTGCGGTGCGCGAACAGGTCGGCCACGGTGGCGTGTTCGGTGACCCAGCGGTCCTTGAGGGCGAAGTCCGGGAGGAGCTCGGCGACTTCGTCGTTCCAGGCGACGACCTTGTCGCCGACGGCCCCGGCGACGACCGTCGAGGCCAACGGCTTGGACAGGGAGGCGAGTTGGAAGACCGTGTCCGGTCCGACCTGGGCGTCCTTGCCGACCTGCCGCTTGCCGAAGCCGTCGATGCGCACGACCTTGTCCTTGTGGACCACGGCGACCGCGACCCCCGGGACTCCGGTGCGCTCCATCCCGCGCTCCACGATGGAGTCGAGCGACTCGGCGGCCTTGTCGACGTCGTCCCGCGTGAGCTGGGGAGGCGGCTGGGGTGGGGGATCGGCGGCGGGCGCCGCGCCCGCGCCGACGGAGGCACTGCCAAGGAAGAGGAGCGAGGCCAGGCCCGTGGCGACCCGTGTCCTGCTTCCGCGGTGTGTCCTTGTGCGCCGAACACCCATGTACACCATTGAAGCCGGTGGGGTGGGCTTTGTCCTGCGGGGCGGTCGTGGGGCCCGGTGCGGACCGCCGGGTGTCCCCGCGCGTCCGCCGGGATCACCCGCGCGTCCGCCGGATGCCCCCGCCAGGCCCTGGGGGTCTATGCCGTCGTCGGCGTGCCCTCCTGCTCGGCCTCCACGCGTGCGTTCCACGCCTGCTTGGTCGCCTGCCAGCCGTCCTCGTTGTGCCCGAGGCGCCAGTAGCCGGAGATCGAGATGTCCTCGCGCGGAACGGCACGCTCGACGCGCAGCAGCTGGCGCAGTTCCTTCACGAAGCCTGCTTCGCCGTGCACGAACGCGTGCAGCCGGCCCGCCGGGAACTCCATCGCGCGTACGGCCTCGACCAGTGCCGCGCCGATCGGCCGGTCGCCGCGGTGCAGCCAGATCACCTCCGCATCGGAGTTGATCTTCTGCTCCTCCTCGGGGCCGGAGACCTCGACGATCGCGACGGCCCGGGCGCCGTCGGGCAACGCCTCCAGGGACGCGCCGATCGCGGGCAGGGCGCTCTCGTCGCCGACGAGCAGATGCCAGTCGGCGGTCGGATCGGGGGCGTAGGCGCCGCCGGGGCCCACGAAGCGGACGAGGTCGCCCGGCTGGACCCGTGTTGCCCACGGGCCGGCGAGGCCCTCGTCGCCGTGCAGGACGAAGTCGATGGTCAGCTCGCGCAGTTCGGTGTCCCAGGCACGCACGGTGTACGTCCGGGTCACCGGCCATTGGTCCCGGGGGAACTCGGCGCGGATCCGCTCCATGTCGAAGGGCTCCGGGTACGTGACACCCTCGGCGCCGAAGAGCAGCTTCACATAGTGGTCGGTGCTGCCCCGCGTGGCGAACTCGGCGAGACCGTCGCCACCGATCACGACGCGCTGCATGTGCGGCGTCAGCCGTTCGGTGCGGACGACTCGAGCGGAGTGGGGCTTCGGTGTCCTGCGTCCCGGGCGCTCTGCCATGACGGCCTCCCAAATATCTTGCTAAGGCTTACCTAAGTTAGCATCTCCCCCTGGTTCACACCTCATGCTTGAGGACTCAACGAGAACTTCGTGGTGTGAGACGCGCCTCATTGGACTCACAACCGAAGTGTCGCCCACCCCCGGCGTACGCCCCGCCCATGGGGCGCACGCCCCCATATCTACAGCCCTCTACAGCCCTCTATAGCCATCTACATCTAACGGCTGTCTACGGCGTCGTCACCTGAAGCGTCGTGAGTAGCCGCTGCAGTGATCCCCCGAGGCCCCAACGGGCCGCGAGTGCCTCCAGCACGGCTGGATCCCGCGGGTCGCGCGGAAGCGCCGTGTCGACGTCCGGCAAGGGTACGTCTCCCGCGACCCGTACGACCCCCCTCGCGACCGAGACATAGGGCCGCGCCTCGTCGAGCCGCTTGCGCTGGGCCGGGGTGAGCTTCGCCGACGGGTCGTCGACCGCGGCCATGATCCCCGCCAGGTCGCCGAACTGGTCCAGCAGCTTCGCGGCCGTCTTCTCGCCGATGCCGGGCACCCCGGGCAGGCCGTCGCTCGGATCGCCGCGCAGCAGCGCGAGATCCGCGTAACCCGCGCCGTCCACACCGTACTTCTCGCGCAGCCACGCCTCGTCGGTGAGCTGCAGTGTGCCCACGCCCTTGAGTGGATACAGCACGCGCACCCCGCGCCCGTCGTCGACCAGCTGGTACAGATCGCGGTCGCCGGTGACGATGTCGACCGGGTCCTTCGCACGGGCCGTGAACGTGCCGATCACGTCGTCCGCCTCGTACCCCTCGACGCCCACGCGCGCGATGCCCAGCGCGTCCAGCACGGCCTCGATGATCGGCACCTGCGGTGACAGCGTGTCCGGCACCTCCTCCTCGTCCGGGCCCACCTCGTGCTCCTCGGCCACACGGTGCGCCTTGTAGGACGGGATCAGGTCGACCCGCCACTGCGGCCGCCAGTCCGCGTCCATGCAGGCCACCAGGTCGGTCGGCCGGTGGTCCTTGACCAGGCGGTCGATGAAGTCGAGCAGCCCGCGCACGGCGTTCACCGGGGTGCCGTCCGGGGCCTTCACGGAGTCCGGCACTCCGAAATAGGCGCGGAAGTACAGCGAGGCGGTGTCGAGAAGCATCAGGCGTCGGGTCACGCCCCGCATCATGCCGTACACCACTGACACACGGCCCCGGCGACCGTACGTGGCGGGTCTGAACGCTCTCGCGAACGCTCTGTGGACCGGGCCGCTGTCGCGTTTGCCTGCTCGGGTCCCGGGCGGGAGTGGCCCCGGAGCGGCGCCGGTCGCGTTTCAACCGTGCGCAGACCGGGAGCACCTGCAGACGCCCCGACGAGGCGGTCAAGCGGCTCCGAGCCGGTGCCCTCCGTACGCAACCGCGCGCGGACGGCACCACGGCCGCCGTGACCGACCGCGTCCATCACTGTGGAACCGGGCCGGATCTGCGTCGTCCGGGCCGGATCTGTGTCGTCGTGGGCCTGCCTTGCGGGTGCGGGATCTTTGTGGCTGCCTCGCACAGGTCCTCGCGCCCCTTGCAGGGGGCTGTCGTACATGTGCAGTGGTTTCGTACTGGTGTACGGGAGAGATCCGGACAACCGCGGCGTGGGGCGTGGGTGCCGTGGGAGGTGGCGGCGGCGGACCCACCGGGGGCTACGGGGTGGTGGAGAGGGTGGTGGGCCCCTGGGGTGCTGGCGTGAACTGTGAGCCTCGGACCTCTTCGGGTTTACGGGGATGTGACGGGCGCATGAAACGGTTTGCCGAACATGCGTAGGGTGCAGAGAACTCATCAGGGATCGTGCGTGCGATGGGTGGCGGGACAGTGGTGTATCTGTAACGGACCGACGAGCGAAGGAGGGAGCCGGAGCGATGGGCGACCATAAAGAACAGCCCCTCCGGGTGGGTGCGGCCGTCCGGCGGCGGCGCCGGGCACAGGAGCTCACGCTCGCCGTCGTGGCCCAGCGCTGTGGCCTGTCGGTTCCCTTCCTCAGCCAGGTCGAGAACGAGCGGGCCCGCCCCAGCAGGCCCTCCCTGGAGCGCATCGCCGACGCCCTCGGCACCACCGCCGTCGAACTGCTCGCCGCGGCCGACCCGGCGTGCAGCGTCGATGTCGTGCGCGCCGAGGACGACGGTCACGCGCCCCCCGAGTCCCACTCGCGCTCCCTGGTGCGTGGTCACCACCAGTTGCACGCCATGGAGTTCACCGGCGACCACGACGAGGGCCGCGAGGTCCAGCACCGCAACGACGAGCTGATGTATGTCGCCGACGGTGCGGTGGAGGTCGAGGCCGAGGGCCGTGCCCACCGCCTGGGCCGCGGTGACACGCTGTACATGAGTGGCGGCGTACGACACCGGTGGCGGGCCACCGAGCCCGACACCCGAGTGATCGTCGTGGCTGTCGCCGACCACATCGAGGCCCTGGAGGACCGTCACCGGCAGGGGGCGTGAGGTCGTGCCACGGGTGGTGTCGCTGGTTCCCTCGCTGACCGAGGCCGTCGCCGTCTCGTTGCCCGGTGCGCTTGTCGGTGCCACCGAGTGGTGCAGCCACCCGGGTGTTCTTGACGTCGTCCGTATCGGCGGGACCAAGAACCCCCAGGTCGACGCGATCGTACGGCTGGCTCCCGACCTCGTGATCGCCAATGAGGAGGAGAACCGCGAGCCCGACCTGACCGCGCTGCGCGAGGCGGGCGTCGAGGTCCTCGTGACCGAGGTGCGGGACGTGCCGCAGGCCTTCACCGAGCTGGACCGGGTGCTGCGGGCGTGCGGGGCGCGGACCCGGCCCGAGTGGCTGGAGGAAGCGGAGGAGACCTGGTCCCGGCTGCCGGTCCCCGAGCGTCGTACGACCGCCGTGGTGCCCGTCTGGCGGCGGCCCTGGATGGTGCTCGGGCGGGACACCTTCGCCGGGGACGTGCTGGCGCGGCTCGGCGTCGACAACCTGTACGCCGGGCACGCGGAGCGCTATCCGCGGGTGCCCGTGGGGGAGTTGAGGGCAGCCGGGCCCGAGGTCGTGGTGCTGCCGGACGAGCCGTACCGGTTCACCGCCGACGACGGCCCCGAGGAGTTTCCGGACGTGCCGTGCGCGATGGTCGGCGGACGTCATCTCACCTGGTACGGGCCGTCGTTGGCCGAGGCGCCGCGGGTGCTCGGCGCGGCCCTGCGAGCAGCTCTCCGCTGACGAGGCCGCGGACGGTGTGGGCGGCGGCGGTCGCCCAGGCCACGACGAGCAGGGCGTAGAGCGCGACGGCGAGGGCGTCGAAGGCGACGAGTCCCGTGTGCCGGGCCAGCCCCTCGGCGCCGGTGACGCAGGTGCCCACCGGGAACGTGAGCGCCCACCACGTCATCGAGAACCCCATGCCCCGGCGCCGGGCCCGCACCGCCATCGCCGTGGCGAGGGCCAGCCAGAGCAGGGCGAAACCGATGACGGGTACGCCGTAGAGGACGGCGAGTCGTGTGTTGAGGGCGCTGGGCGCCGCGTCGGCGAAGTTGCCGACCGCGGTCGTCGACTGGCCGAGCGGGCCGAGAACCAGGAACAGGGCCGGGGTCAGGGCGAGCGGCAGTGGCCCCACGGTGACCAGTCGCCCGAAGACCAGCGGCAGCACCAGCAGCGTCCCCAGCAGGCTGAGCCCGAACAGCGCGAGGCACCCGAAGAGGAGGGTCGGCCGGGCCTGGCCGGGCGGCAGGTGGGGGAGGAGCAGCGGGCCGAGGGCCGCGGAGACCATCGGGGCGACGAGCGGCAGGAGCAGCACCGGGGTGATCCCGCTCGGCTCGATGCGGTGCCGGACGACCATCAGGTACGGGACGGCTACGGCGGCGGTGATCCCGACGGCCGTACCGGCGGTGAACAGCACGGCGTCGAGAGCGACCGCGGCCCCGATGCCGATCCAGTCCGCGCCGAGGGTCAGTGCGCCACCGCCCACGGCGAGCAGGGCCATGGCGAGGCAGCCGTGGAAGGGCGCCACGGCCGGGTCGAGCAGGTGGGCGCGGGCCTGGTCGCGGTGGTGGAGCCAGTGGAGGGCGCGGGCGAGGAGGACAGCGAGGAGGGCGAGCAGGGCGAGTGCCCAGAGGGCGGTGAGGGCCGGCCGAAGGGCAGCGGTGGGCCCTGGCAGTCCGGCTCCGGCGGTGGCCACGATCGCGGTGCCCATCACCGGGGCGTACCAGTTGGGGCCGAGGTGGCGGAGGGCGGCCGTACGGGGAGCCGGTCGCACTCGGTGGACGGGGAGCGGGCGGACTGCGGTGACCATGCGTCGAGCGTCCCGCCGCTGGGCCCGGCCCACCAGGGACCTTGTTCGTATGGGGGCATAAGCTGGGGTTATGAGTGAGCATGAGGAGCGGGGCGGGCTGGCCCATCGGGTGCCGGAGCTGGGGGCCCTCGAACTGCTGCTGGCCGTCGCCCGGCTGGGTTCGCTCGGGCGGGCCGCGCGGGAGCTGGGCATCACCCAGCCGGCGGCGAGCAGCCGGATCCGCTCGATGGAGCGGCAGCTGGGCGTGGCCCTGGTCGACCGGTCGCCGCGCGGGTCGCGGCTCACGGACGCGGGGGCGCTCGTCACGGACTGGGCGCGGCGGATCGTGGAGGCGGCGGAGGCGTTCGACGCCGGGGCGCAGGCGCTGCGGGACCGGCGGGACTCGCGCCTGCGGGTCGCCGCGAGCATGACCATCGCCGAGTATCTGCTGCCCGGCTGGCTGATCGCGCTGCGCGCCGCGCGGCCCGACACGGCGGTGTCGCTGCTCGCCGGGAACTCGGCGGCGGTGGCGGAGCGGTTGCTCGCGGACGAGGCGGATCTGGGGTTCGTGGAGGGGCTGAACGTCCCGGCCGGGCTGGACGCTGCCGTCATCGCCCACGACCACCTGATCGTGGTGACGGCACCCGGACACCCCTGGGCACGTCGCCGCAAGCCGCTGGACGCGCGGGAGTTGGCGTCCACGCCGCTGATCCTCCGGGAGAAGGGGTCCGGGACGCGGCAGGTGCTGGAGACGGCGCTGGGAGGTCTGGCCCGGCCGCTGATCGAGCTGTCCTCCACGACGGCGGTGAAGTCCTCGGCGCTGAGTGGTGCGGGGCCGGCGGTGCTGAGCGAACTGGCGCTGGGGGAGGAGCTGTCCGCTCGGCGGCTCGTGTCGATTCCGGTGGAGGGTGTGCGGTTTCGGCGGGCGTTGCGGGCGGTGTGGCCTACGGGGCATCGACCGGCGGGGCCCGCGCGGGATTTGTTGGGGTTGACGAAGGGGGCGTCCGGCGGTTGAGGGGGAGTCGGGGCGGGTGGCGGGGGTTCGGAGGGCCGTGATCTTTAGGGGCGCGGGGGGACCGCGCGAGCAACCACGACGCACCCGCACCCGCCAAACCACCCACGCCCCCCCCGAGCTCTCAGACGCAGCGGCGGGGACGACGAAGAAGACTCGGCCGGTAACGACGAAGAAGACTCGGCCGGTAACGACGAAGAAGACTCGGCCGGTAAAAAGCGCTCGCGTCTCCCCACCCCCACACCCCACCATTCCGACATGTCGCCCCCTCCCCCCGCCCCGCCCGCCGCAGGCGTCCGCGCCCCTTGGGAAGCCCTCCCCGCCACGGTCCGCGAGGCCGTCGCGGAGGTCCTCCGCGCGCCCGTCGTCACGGCGGTGACACAGCCCGGCGGATTCTCACCCGGCGTCGCCGCCAGGGTCACCGCGGCCGGAGGCCACCGCGCCTTCGTGAAAGCCGTGAGCGCCGACGTCAACCCGGACAGCCCGAACATCCACCGCGCCGAGGCACGCAACACCGCCGCACTGCCGCCGGGGGTCCCGGCACCCCGCCTCCTCGGCACGCACGACGACGGCACCTGGGTCGCCCTGGTCCTGGAGGACGTACCGGGACGACAACCCCAAGTCCCATGGAAAGACGACGAGTTGACGCTCGTGCTCGACGCCGTGGCCGCACTCGGCCGCGCACTCGCCGCCGCCCCGGCCGCCTTCGACGCCCCACCCCTCACCGAGTCCCTCACGGACACCTTCAGCGGCTGGCACCGGCTGCTCCACGGCACCGACAAAACCGACAGCAGCGAGCACGACGACCACAACGCCCACCGCCACCGCCTGGACCGGCTCGCCGAACTCGACCCCTGGGCCGCGCGCAACCTCCGCCTGCTCGTCGAACTCTCCGCCACCTGGCGCGACGCGGCCGGCGGCGACAGCCTCGCCCACTGCGACCTGCGCGCCGACAACATCCTGCTGACACCGGCCGGCGGGGCCGTCTTCGTCGACTGGCCGCACGTCCGCAGCGCGGCGGCGCCCTGGTTCGACCTGCTGCTGATGTTGCCCAGCGTGAGGGCCCAGGGCGGGCCCGACCCGGAGGAGGTGTTCACGGCCCACCCGCTGGGGCGGTCCGCCGACCCGGCCGGGGTGACCGCCACCCTCGCGGCCCTCGCCGGTTACTTCGTCGCGAGCGCCCTGGAGCCCCCACCCCCGGGCCTGCCGACCCTGCGCCCCTTCCAGCGGGCCCAGGGCGAGGCGGCCCTGGAGTGGCTCAGGAGACGCCTCGGGACGCCACCTGGCGCGCACCCCGGGACGCGGCTTCGGTGAGGGCCCGCATCACCCGCCGGTCCTCGCCCATCTCCGGGTGCCACTGCACCCCCAGCACCCAACGCCGTCCATTGAGCTCGATCGCCTCCACCGTGCCGTCCTCCGCGTACGCCGACGCCAGCAGCCCCTCCCCGAGCCGGTCCACCGCCTGGTGGTGATAGGTCGGCACGGCGGTCTCCTCGGCGGCGATCTCCGCGTACCGGGTGCCGGGCACCGGCTTCACCGGGTGCCGGCCGAAGACGCCGACCTGCGTGACGTGGTCGTCGATGTGCTGGATCAGCGTGCCGCCGAGAGCGACGTTCAGCAGCTGCATGCCCCGGCAGATGCCCAGCAGGGGCAGATCCGCGTCCAGCGCCGCCCGGATCAGCGCCAGCTCCCAGGCGTCCCGCTCCGGCGCCGGCGGACCGGTGCGCGGGGAGCGCTCGGCACCGTACCGGGACGGGTCGACGTCCGGGCCGCCCGCGATGACCAGGCCGTCGAGCCGGGCGACGGCCTCGGCGGCGTACGACGGATCGTCCGGCGGCAGCATCGCGGCGAGCCCGCCCGCCGCCTGGACGAGACGGGGATAACCGGCGGGCAGCAGAGCGGCCTCCAGCTCCCAGACCCCCCAGCGCGCACCGGACTCCAGATACGTACTCACACCGATCAGCGGCCTGGCCACGAGGTTCTCCCTGCTCTTCCCCTACTCAATGGAGCACGGTCATACCTTTGTGGGGCGGCTGCCCGCAAGCCCCACCCCATCGTCTCTCCTCACGTCAGGAAGCCGCGAAGCAGCGCCGCCGTCCCCGAGCAGTGCTCCCGCATGATCTCGCGGGCCCCGTCGGCGTCCCCGTCCAGCACCGCCTCGACCAGCGCCACATGCTGGCGCTGCGAGTGCTCCAGGTTCCGTACCAGCAGGGGGATGCAGTCGAGCAGGTCGTTCACGGACGCCCGTACCGCCGCGTACTGGGCGGTCAGCGACGGTGAGCCGCACAGTTCCGCGAGGGTGAGGTGGAGCAGGGTGTCCAGGCGGCGGTACTCCGCGAGGGGCGCGTCCCGGGTGCGGGTCAGCGCGTCGCGGAGCCGGTCCGCCTGCTCGTCGGTCAGCCCGTGCGCCGCGCACAGCCCCGCCGCGCCCACCTCCAGCACCTCGCGGAAGCGCAGGACATCCTCGATGTCGACCTCGGCGATGCGGCGCCGCAGCTCGTCCTCGCCGCCCGCGTCGGTGCGCGGCAGGACGAACGTGCCGCCGTAGCGACCCCGCCGGGACTCCACCAGCCCCTGGTCCTGGAGCACCTTCAGCACCTCGCGCAGCGTCACCCGGCTGATGCCGAGCCGCTCCGCCAGCTCCCGCTCGGCGGGCAACCGCTCCCCGCCGGGCACCAGGCCCAGCCGTACCACCTGGAGGATCTGCTCCAGGGCCTCCTCGAAGCCGTTGCCGGCCCGTACCGGCCGCAGGACCGGAGTGAGCCGGTCCTCCGGGCCGCCGTCAGCGTCCACCGACATCTGGCCGTGCCCCCTTCCCAAGCAATGGTTCTCGGCAATACCTTATGACTCCCGGTCCGGTGTTTGAAGCGCGAGGAGCGCGTAGAGCGCACAGCACGGGAAAGAACGTGCAGAACGCGCCACAGCCGTAGCAAGCCCAAGGAGGCCTCCCCGTGGCAGACCGCACAGCACCGCTCACCGTCGAGGAACTGCACGCCCTCGTCGCGGGCGGCGAGATCGACACTGTCGTCCTGGCCTTCCCCGATATGCAAGGGCGCCTCCAGGGCAAGCGGTTCGCCGCCCGCTTCTTCCTCGACGACGTCCTCGCCCACGGCACCGAGGGCTGCAACTACCTGCTCGCCGTCGACACCGAGATGAACACCGTCGACGGCTACGCCATGTCCTCCTGGGACCGCGGCTACGGCGACTTCGCCATGCACCCCGACCTGAGCACACTGCGCCGGGTGCCCTGGAACGAGGGTACGGCGATGCTGATCGCCGACCTCGCCTGGAACGACGGCTCGCCCGTCGTCGCCGCCCCCCGGCAGATCCTCCGCCGCCAGCTGGAGCGCCTCGCCGAACTGGGCTACACGGCCAAGGTCGGCACCGAGCTGGAATTCATCGTCTTCAAGGACACCTACGAGCAGGCCTGGGACGCCGGCTACAAAAACCTCACCCCGGCGAACCAGTACAACATCGACTACTCGGTCCTCGGGACCGGCCGAATCGAGCCCCTGCTGCGCCGGATCCGCAACGAGATGGCGGCCGCCGGGCTGACCGTCGAGTCCGCCAAGGGCGAGTGCAACCCCGGCCAGCACGAGATCGCCTTCAAGTACGACGACGCCCTGGTCACCTGCGACCAGCACGCGATCTACAAGACCGGCGCCAAGGAGATCGCCTCCCAGGAGGGCGTGTCGCTCACCTTCATGGCGAAGTTCAACGAGCGCGAGGGCAACTCCTGTCACATCCACCTCTCGCTCGCGGACGCCGACGGCACCAACGTCATGGCCGACGGTCCGGGGATGTCCCAGGTCATGCGGCACTTCCTCGCCGGGCAGCTCGCCGCGCTCCGCGACTTCTCGCTGCTCTACGCGCCCAACATCAACTCGTACAAGCGGTTCCAGCCCGGCTCCTTCGCACCGACCGCCGTCGCCTGGGGCTACGACAACCGGACCTGCGCCCTGCGGGTCGTCGGCCACGGCCGCTCCATGCGGTTCGAGAACCGGCTCCCCGGCGGTGACGTCAACCCGCACCTCGCCGTCGCCGGCCTCGTCGCGGCGGGGCTCTACGGCGTCGAGCAGAAGCTTGAGCTGCCGGACGTGTGCGAGGGCAACGCGTACGCCGCCGACTACGCGCATGTGCCGACCACCCTGCGCGAGGCCGCCGAGCTGTGGGAGAACAGCCCGATCGCCAAGGCCGCCTTCGGCGACGAGGTCGTCGCGCACTACCTCAACATGGCGCGTGTCGAACTGGCCGCCTTCGACGCCGCCGTGACCGACTGGGAGCTGCGCCGCTCCTTCGAACGTCTGTGACCACCCCCCTGTGAGAGGCCCTCTCTTGTCCCGACAGTCCGAGCAGTCCCGGCAGCACGAGCAGCAGCTCCAGGTGCTCAACCCCGCGACCGAGGAGGTCGTCGCCACCGTCCCGGCCGCCACCCCGGCCGACGTGGACGCTGCCGTCGCGCTGGCGACGAAGGTCCAGCGGGTGTGGGCCGCCCTGGCCCCCGCCGACCGCGCCCGGCTGCTGCGCCGCTTCGCCGCGACCGTGGACGAGCACCTCGAAGAGCTCGCCCGCCTTGAGGTCCGCGAGGCCGGTCACACCATCGGCAACGCCCGCTGGGAGGCGGGCAACGTCCGCGACCTGCTCGACTACGCGGCGGGCGGCGTCGAGCGACTCACCGGCCGCCAGATCCCGGTCGCCGGCGGCCTCGACGTCACGTTCCTCGAACCCCTCGGCGTCGTCGGCGTCATCGCCCCCTGGAACTTCCCGATGCCCATCGCGGCCTGGGGAGTCGCCCCCGCGCTCGCGGCCGGCAACGCGGTGCTCCTCAAGCCTGCCGAGACGACCCCGCTCACCGCCCTCCGCCTCGCGGAGCTGGCGGCGGAGGCCGGGCTGCCCCAGGGCCTGTTCCAGGTGCTGCCCGGCCACGGGCCCGTCGCGGGCAACGCCCTCGTCGAGCACCCCGGCGTGGCGAAGATCGTGTTCACCGGCTCGACCGCCGTGGGCAAGCAGGTCCTCGCCAAGGGCTCGGCGCTCCTCAAGCGCGTCACCCTCGAACTCGGCGGCAAGAGCCCCAACATCGTCTTCGCCGACTCCGACCTGGAGGCAGCCGCCGCGGCCGCCCCCATGTCGTTCCTCGACAACTCCGGCCAGGACTGCTGCGCCCGTACCCGCATCCTCGTACAGCGTTCCGCCTACGACCGCTTCCTCGACCTCCTCGCCCCCGGCATCGAGTCCGTCCGCGTCGGTGACCCGGCCGACGAGGCCACCCAGATGGGCCCGCTGATCTCCAGGCTCCAACTGGACCGCGTCCGCTCGTACGTCGACCCGGACGCTCCCGGCATCCGCGGCAAGGCCCCGGAGGGCCCCGGCTTCTGGTTCCCGCCGACCGTCCTCACCGGAGTCGAGCCCCACGCGCGCGTGGCCGCCGAGGAGGTCTTCGGCCCGGTCGCCGTGGTCCTCCCCTTCGAGGACGAGGCCGACGCGATCCGGCTCGCCAACGACACGCCGTACGGCCTCTCCGGCTCCATCTGGACCAGGGACGTCGGCCGCGCGCTGCGGGTCTCCCAGGCCGTGCGCGCGGGCAACCTGTCCGTCAACTCCCACTCCAGCGTCCGCTACTGGACCCCCTTCGGCGGCTTCAAGCAGTCGGGGATCGGCCGTGAACTCGGCCCGGACGCGCTCACCGCCTTCACCGAAACCAAGAACGTCTTCATCAGCACGGAGGGCCCCGCACAGTGACCTCAGAAAACATCTGCCGCAGACTGGTCGGCCGTACCGCCGTCATCACCGGCGCCGGCAGCGGCATCGGCCTCGCCACCGCCCGCCGGCTCGCCTCCGAGGGCGCGCACATCGTCTGCGGCGACGTCGACGAGCAGCGCGGCAAGGCGGTCGCCGAGGAGGTCGACGGGATCTTCGTGAAGGTCGACGTCACCGACCCCGAGCAGGTCGAGGCGCTCTTCAAGACCGCGTACGACACCTACGGCAGCGTCGACATCGCCTTCAACAACGCGGGCATCTCGCCGCCCGACGACGACTCCATCCTGGAGACCGGCCTGGAGGCCTGGAAGCGCGTCCAGGAGGTCAACCTCACCTCCGTGTACCTGTGCTGCAAGGCGGCCATTCCCTACATGCGGCGCCAGGGCAAGGGCTCCATCATCAACACGGCGTCCTTCGTGGCGAGGATGGGCGCCGCCACGTCCCAGATCTCGTACACGGCATCCAAGGGCGGTGTGCTGGCCATGTCCCGCGAGCTGGGCGTGCAGTTCGCGCGGGAGGGCATCCGCGTCAACGCCCTGTGCCCCGGACCGGTCAACACCCCCCTCCTCCAGGAGCTGTTCGCCAAGGACCCGGAGCGGGCCGCGCGCCGGCTCGTGCACATCCCGGTCGGCCGGTTCGCCGAGGCCACGGAGATCGCGGCCGCGGTCGCCTTCCTCGCCAGCGACGACTCGTCCTTCGTCAACGCCACCGACTTCCTGGTCGACGGTGGCATCTCGGGCGCGTACGTCACACCGCTGTAGGCCTCGCCGTCGTGGGGTCCCCGACCGCGGGGATCCCACACAGTCGATGTGATTAGAGTGCCGGGATGAGCAGTTCGCCTCCGCCCGGCTGGTACCGCGATCCGTCCTACCCGCTCACCGAACGCTGGTGGGACGGAAACGCGTGGACCGACCACCGCCGCCAGCCCGACGTGTCCGAGCAGCCCTCGGCCCAGCCGCAGGCGGTGGCCGCCAAAGGCCCCGGGCGCACCAAGGTCGTCGCGCTGGCCGCGGCCGGGGCGGTGCTCGTCGCCTCGGCGGTCACCGGCGCCGTCGTACTCCTCGGCAAGGACGACGAAGCACAGCGACGGACGAGCACCGCGCCGACGGCCAAGTCCTCCGAGCCCGACGACGAGAGCACCTCGGAGCCCGCCTCCCCGTCCCCCTCGGGCACCCCGACCACCGCCGTGGACGACCTCAACGGCATCAGCTTCCCGATCCTCGACGGCTGGACCACCGCCGAGGACGCCCTCGAGGACGACGCGGTCCTGATCACCCCGGACACCTACCACTGCCCCGGCGAAGGCAGTGTGTGCCGGGACGGCCGCGTCGTCTCGCGCACGATCACGGGCAGCGACGAGACCTCCCCGAAGGTCCTCGCCGAGGCCGACATCGAGGACGCCGCGAACGCCGCGTACGGCCCCGGCAAGTGGGACGACCAGCGCCCGTACGGCGACATCACCGGGCACAAGGTGGTCGGCTCCGGCGCGGTCGCGGTCGCGGGCCGCGCCGGGTACTTCGTCCGCTGGCGGGTCACGACCGACGAGGGCCCCGGCGGCTACGTCCAGTCCCTCGTCTTCCCGTCCAGCAGCGGCTCCGGTGCGCCGGTCCTGGTCCGGTTCGCCCTCGACGCGCGCGACGAGGCCCCGCCCGTCGACGACATCGACGAGATCGTCAAGGGCATCCGGCCGGTGGACGACGGTGGCACGGACGGCGGAGTGGGCAGCAGCATCGGCCCCTCGTGAACGGCCGCGCGGAAGCCGGGGCGAGCCCGAAATCGTTGGACGGACCCTTGAAGCCCCTGCTGACATAGGTGGAATGAGCACCTACTGGACGGGCAAGCGCGTACGGCTGCGGGGTATCGAGCCGGAGGACTGGCAGGCGTCCATGCGGTTCGACGGCCATGCACAACACCAGCGGTCGGGCGACGTGCTCCATCCGCCACGTTCCGCGGAGAGCTACCGCGTCCGGGCGGCCGAGCAGGCCGTCGCCAATCCTGTCGGGGACTGCTTCCGCCTGGCGATCGAGGCCCTGGACGGCGGCGAGCCGGTCGGCGGCATCTCGACGCACGAAGCCGACCCGCGCGCCGGACGATTCGCCTACGGCATCGGCGTCGGCGCGGATCACCAGCGACGCGGGTACGCCTCCGAGGCGGTCGTGCTCCTGTTGCGTTTCATGTTCGGCGAACGGCGCTATCACAAGTGCGAGGCGAGCGTGTACGCCTTCAACGACGCGTCGCTCGCGCTGCACCGCTCCCTCGGCTTCGTCGAGGAAGGCAGGCTGCGTGACCACGAGTTCTTCGCCGGACGCCATCACGACGTGGTGCGCTTCGGCATGACGGCCCCGGAGTTCGCCGAACGCCACTCGCTCGGCGAACTCTGACAGGCTCGGTGCCCGGAGCCCTAGGGCGTGTTTCGAAAGTCCCGTCTGCCCCGCGACGCCTGGCACGGCGCCTCGCCGCGTTGTCGGGATCGTCCGCGTACGCCCAGTACGCGGACGACCCTCCGCCTTGCGATGCACCGCACCGGACGCCGCGGGCCCCGCCCTCCGGGCGGACGACGCCACTTTCGAAACACGCCCTAGAGGAACGTGTGGCCCTCGCCGCGATACGTCGGCACGGTCGCCGTCACCTCGTCGCCCTCCACCAGGTGCAGCACGTCGAACCGCTCGCACAGCTCCCCGGCCTTGGCGTGCCGGAACCACACCTTGTCGCCGAGCAGCAGATCGTCCGCGGGCGCGCCCAGCAGCGGCGTCTGCACCTCGCCCGGGCCCTCCTGCGGGTCGTACTTCAGCCCCTCGGGCAGATACGGCACCGGCAGCCGGTCCCGGCCGGGCGCCCCGGAGGCGGGGTAACCACCGCCCAGGACCGTGACGACCCCGACCCCCGGACGCCGTACGACGGGCATGGCGAACAGCGCGGCCGGGCGCCCGCTGAACGAGGTGTAGTTGTCGAAGAGCCGAGGCACATAGAGCCCCGACCCGGCGCCGATCTCGGTGACCGAGTCCTCCGCCGCCGTGTGCTGCACACTGCCCGTGCCGCCGCCGTTGACGAACTCCAGGTCCGGCGCCACCGCCCGTACGGCACGCACCACTTCGGCCCGCCGCGCGGCCAGCTCTTTCTTCGCGGTGGCCTGCATCAGCCGCACCGCACGCGACCGGAACGGCCGCCCGGCCACCGAGTCGCCCACACCGGCGATGTGCCCCTCGTACGCCATGATCCCGACCAGCTTGAACCCCGGGCGCCCGGCGACGGCGCGGGCCATCCGGGCCACCTCGGCGGGCGAGTGCAGCGGCGACCGCAGGGCACCGACCCGCACCCGCCCCCCGAACAGCTTCAGCGAGGTGTCCAACTCCAGGCACACGCGCACCACTTCGGCACCACCGCGCCGGGAGTCGTCGATCAGCTGGAGCTGCGAGGGGTCGTCGACCATGACGGTGACGGCGGCGGCCAGCTTCGGATCACCGGCCAGCTCGGCGAAGGCCTCGCGGTCGGCCGACGGATAGGCGAGCAGGATGTCGTCGAACCCGGAACGCGCCAGCCACAACGACTCGTCGAGGGTGAACGACATGATCCCCTGGAAGCCCTCACGGGCCAGGACCCTCTCCAGCAGCGTCCGGCAGCGAACGGACTTGCTCGCGACGCGGATCGGCTTGCCGCCGGCCCTGCGCACGAGATCGTCGGCGTTCGCGTCGAAGGCGTCGAGGTCGACGATCGCGAGAGGCGCGTCGAGATGAGCGGTGGCCCGGTCGTAGCGGGCGCGGTCGGCGGCGCGGGCAGTCATGAACGAAGCCTGCCAGACATGATTACCGCAGGGTAGGGGGACGTTCCGGGCAGATGCCGCGGCAGGTGCGGACTGGTTCCCGCTGCACCGGCGTCAACCCGTAGAGTGACGCGCACGCAGGGACGACCTCGACGGGGATGCCGATCCGCTGCCACGGGTAGGGCTTGCCTGGGCTGTCGCCACAGGCGCGGCCTCGCCTGTGGTCCGGCCACGGCCCGCCCGCGCCGGGGCCCCACCACACGCAACGACCGCTCTCCACAGGCGGTCGAACGCCCGGTCGACCCGCCGGGCGTCCCGGGTACGAGGAAACGGGGGGTGCATGAGCACGGAAGCGCGCCGCGCCTCCATCCCCCCGCGCCCACCGATACCGCCGGCCCAGGACGACATCGCCCCGCGCCACTCGCTCGACAGCGCGGAGGCATGGGACGCCACCTCGGCCCGAGGAGCCGCGGGCACGCCTTTGCAACGCCGGACACCCCGCCCGAGCGAGCCCGCACCGGAGCGGGGCGGAGAGCCCTCGCAGCCGAGGGATGCCACCTCAACCGTGCCTCTGCGGTACGACGCCGAGCCGCTGGGGGATTTTGCTTCCGCTCCGCCCTCGCGGTACGACGACGTGCCGCCGACGGATTCCGCTTCCGCTCGGTCCCTGGCATACGACTCCAGACCGGCTGGGGGTTCATCGAACCAGGTCCCGCCCGGGAGGAGCTCGACGTCGGCGTCGATGCCCCGGCCGGTTGGCGCGCCCTCGCCAGGGGGGTCCGCTGCTGGGTCGCCGCCCGGGTCGGTTCGTGTGCCGTCGTCGGGCGGTGCGTCTGTCACGCCGCCGCCGCGGCCCGTTCGCGCGCCTGCGCCGGGGGGCACGTCCGCTGTGCCACCGGCCCGCCCGCTCGGTGATCCGTCGCCGGGCGGCACGTCCGCTGCACCGCCGCCCCGGCCGGTCCGCGCACCGTCACCCGACAGCACCCCCACCGTGCCACGGCGCCCGGAGCGCCCGCCGGTGGTGGGTGGTACGCCCACATCGGGCGGATCCTCGGACCGCCGGCCCACCTCGGGTCCTGCGGCAGCCAAGGGCGATGCGCGGAACCCGCGGCGTCCCGGAGCGGCCACCGGCCCTGAGCCCTCGTACGACTTCACTGCGTCCAGTGGGCCAGAAGGCCGTGGTGGCTCCGACGGCCCCAAGGGACCGGCGGCTTTTCGCGACTCGGGGGAGCCGGGCAGGCCGACGACTTCGAGGAGCTCCGCGGAGCCCGGAAACTCGGCGCGTGCGCGGGGCGCCCAAGGCCTCGGCGGATCGGCGGCGTCGCCGGACTCCGACGCTCGCCGTGGCGGGTCCATGCCCGCGCCCGGTTCCGGTGGCCGGGGCAGAACGACGGCTGTGCCGGACTCAGTAGGGCCCGGCGGCGCGGTGCGCACGCCCGGTGCGGGAAGGCGCAGCGGACCGATGTCACCGGGTGGCCCCGACAACCCGGGCGGCCCCACGGCCTCGCCCGACTCCGTGCCCGCTGGCAGGCCGCCTCAGCAGCCCGGACGCGGCGGCTCGGACGGTTCCGCGCCCGCGCCCGCGCCCGGTTCCGCACGTCCCGCGGCTTCGTCCGGCCCCGCACACCCTGGCCGGGCAACGCCCTCCTCCGATGCGACACGCCCCGGGTCGGCCCCCTCATGGGGCGCCGCCCGGTCGGACGCTCAGCGGCCAGGGCATGGCTCCACGGACGCCGGCGAGGGTGGTGCCGCGCAGCGGCGGGCCGAGCACCCCCGGTTCTCCGACTTCCGCCGCAGCGGCGGGTCGACGGCCCCGCCGCCCCCCGCCTCGGCGCGCTTCCCGGACGCCCCGCCGTCGACCCGCAAGACCCCTCCGCAGCGCCCGGGCGGCAACCCCGCCCACCCCGCCGGACCGACCCCGACGGCACCCGTCGGCGCCCCGCACCGGCCCACGGGCCCTGTCGGCGCGACGGCACCCGGATCCGAGGGTTCCGACGCACCCGGTCGTGTCCCGCCCCGCCCCGCAGGGCCCCCCAGGGCGGATACGCCGCGCCCCGACGTACCCACGGGCGCTCCGCTCTTCGGGACGGGCCCCAGCGGTGACGCGCCCCAGTCCAGCCCGCCCCGCCCGACGGGCCGTCGTGCGGACGTGCCCCCGGGTGCCACGTCCTTCCCGACTGCGTCCCGCACAGCCACACCCTCGGGGGCTCCGCGCTTTTCGACGGGCTCCCGGGATGACGCGTCCTCGGCCCCGCCGCCCCGCTCGTCAGGTCCGCGTACGGACGCACCCTCGGGTGCCCAGAGCTTTCCGACGGGCCCCCGCACCGACGCGTCCCAGTCCACGCCGTCCCGCCCGACGGGTCGTCGTGCGGACGTGCCCCCGGGTGCCACGTCCTTCCCGACTGCGTCCCGCACAGCCACACCCTCGGGGGCTCCGCGCTTTTCGACGGGCTCCCGGGATGACGCGTCCTCGGCCACGCCGCCCCGCTCGTCAGGTCCGCGTACGGACGCACCCTCGGGTGCCCAGAGCTTTCCGACGGGCCCCCGCACCGACGCGTCCCAGTCCACGCCGTCCCGCCCGACGGGTCGTCGTGCGGACGTGCCCCCGGGTGCCACCCCCTTCCCGTCGGCGCCCCGCACAGCCGCACCCTCGGGCTCCCCGCGCTTCCCGACCGGCCCCCGCACCGACGCCTCGCAGTCCACTCCGCCCCGTCCCCCCGGTCCGCCCGCTCCCCGTACGGACGCCGACACGCCCTCCTTCCCTAGCGCACCCCGCCCCGACGTACCCCCCGGCACCCCACCCCGCCCGTCGGCGGCCCCCCGCCCCGGTGACGCACCCACCGGCACGCCACCCCTTCCGCCGGAGGCACCCCGCGTAGCCGATGGCGCCCGGCGTGGTGAGTCGGTCCCGGGGGCGCGGATGCATTCCCGCCCGGACGACCGGCCCGGTGGCTGGCAGCCGCCGACAGGGGCATCGCGGCGTTCCGCCGAGGCGATCGACGCGGTGCTCGGTGGGGCGTCGGGGCGGCCCTTCGTGACCTTCGCGCAGCCCGACACGTCGGCGCCCGCCTCGCCCTGGGCGGCACCCGAGGACCATGGCGGCCGTTCCCGGCCCTTCGGCGCCCGTGCCGTGGCCGCCGCCGCGTGCGTGGTGCTGGGTCTGGGGCTCATCGGCGGTGCCGCGGCGGGCAGTTGGCTCACCGGGGACTCGGGGCCGGAGGACACCCGCAGCGCCTTCGCGACCGCCGGCGGACTGTGGCACAGCGTGCCCGTCGACCAACTGTTCCCGCCCACCGTGGAGGGCGAAGGCGCCGGCCCCGGCGGCACCGAACGGACCTGGACTCGTATCGCCGTCGCCCCCGACAGCGGCTGCGCCGACGCCTTCGACCCGCTGCTGCGCAAGGCACTCGCCCCCGTCGGCTGCGCCCGCCTGCTCCGCGCCACCTACACCGACGCGACCCGCAGCAGTGTCGTCACCGTCGGCCTGATGTTCACCGACGCCGACGCGACGGGCATGGACTCCCTCCGGACCCGTTTCGAGAAGGAGGGCCTGGACCGGCGCACCGACCTGATGCCCCGCCCGTACGCCGCCGAGAACACCGTCGCCGGGGACTTCGGCGACGGCCAGCGGGCCTCCTGGACGATTTCCGTGCTCACGGACGTCCCGGTCGTCGTCTACGCCGTCTCCGGGTTCGCCGACGGCCGCACCGTCGGCGAACCGCAGCCCGCCGAGGAGGCCATGCGCTCCGACGCCACCACGGCCCCCGCCCAGTCCGGCCTCGGCCACGAGGCCAAGGGCCTCGCCGACCGCGTCGAACGAGGCCTGCGCAAGACCGCCGCATCCGCCACGGAGCAGCCCTCATGACGCCCCCCACGAACCCCGAGAGCAAGGGCTCCAGGCCCCATCGCGGGACCGGCCTCAGAGCCGGGCTGCTGAGCGTCTCCCTCGCCGGCTCCCTCGCGCTCCTGCCCGCCACCGCCGCCCACGCCGACAGCATCCGGGAACAGCAGTGGGCGCTGGACGCCATGCACACCCAGGATGCCTGGCGCACCACCAAGGGCGACGGCATCACCGTCGCCGTCCTCGACACGGGCGTCGACGACGAACACCCCGACCTGACCGGCAACGTCCTGCCCACCAAGGACATGGTTGGCTTCGGTGCCTCGCGCGGCGACCGCGCCTGGGCCCGGCACGGCACCGCCATGGCCGGCATCATCGCCGGACACGGTCACGGCGCCGGCAACGACGCAGGGGTCCTCGGCATCGCCCCCGAGGCGAGGATCCTCCCCGTCCGCGTCATCCTCGAAGACCGAGACCCCGCTCGCGCCAAGGCCCGCAGCACCCGCGGCAACGCGCTCGCCGAAGGCATCCGCTGGGCCGCCGACCAGGGCGCCGACGTCATCAACCTCTCCCTCGGCGACGACTCCAAGTCAGCCCACCCCGAACCCTCGGAGGACTCCGCCGTCCAGTACGCCCTCAAGAAGGGCTCGGTCGTCGTCGCCTCCGCCGGCAACGGCGGCGAGAAGGGCGACCACATCTCCTACCCGGCGGCCTACCCGGGCGTGATCGCCGTGACCGCCGTCGACGAGGACGGCATCCGCGCCTCGTTCTCCACCCGCCGCTGGTACGCCACGGTCAGCGCCCCCGGCGACGACGTCGTCATCGCCGACCCGGACCGCAAGTACTACGAGGGCTGGGGCACCAGCGCCGCCGCGGCCTTCGTCTCCGGCGCCGTCGCCCTCATCAAGGCGGCCCACCCGAACCTGACCCCCGCCCAGGTCAAACGGCTCCTTGAGGACACCGCCCGCAACGCCCCGAACAGCGGCCACGACGACTCCCGCGGCTTCGGCTTCGTCGACCCGGCCGCCGCCATCACGGCGGCCGGCAAACTCAAGCCGGAGGACCTCAGGGCGGCGGCGTACGGCCGGAAGTACTTCGGCTCAGGGCCCGACCCGGTCAAGGACGACGAGGAGACCTCCGGCTGGGCCGCCCCCGCCGCGGGCGGCCTCGGCGTGGTCCTCCTCGTCACCGCGGTGGTGCTGTGGCGCGGCCGGAGCCGCCCGGAGGAGTTCGGCGAACCCGACGACGAATACGCCGTCTGACGACAACCGCCGCGACTACTACGACGTCGTCGGCACTGTCACCCGGGAGGCGACGGCCGAGTCCTCGGCGTCCCGCTCCCCGAACGCCGACACCGCCGCCCGCGCTGCCGCCTCCACCAGCGAAACCCCCTTCGCCTTGGTCGTGTTGCCGTTCGACACGACCGCCACCAGGTAGTCGTGCCCGTCCACCGTGACCCGCCCGATGCTGTTGATGTCCCACAGCCCGGTGGCCGTACGCGGCAACCACCCGTTCTTGAGCGCGAATCCGGACCCCGAGGACCCGCCCGAGGCGGCCGCCGAGACACCCCAGTCCTGGCCCTCCGCGATCCGCCCCATCAGCTCCTGCAGATACGCCCGCGAGGCCGCGCTCAGCTCCGAGCCCTCGTCGTCCCCGAACACCTGCTGGAGCAGGGTGAGTTGGTCGGCCGCCGTGGTCTGCGTCAGCCCCCAGTACAGGCCGTCGCCGCCCTCGGTGCCGGTCAGCCCGAGCCGCTCGTTCGCGGCGTCCAGACCCGCCGCCTGCCCGATGCTCTTCCACAGCGCGGTCGCGGAGTCGTTGTCGCTGTCCCGGATCATCGTCGACGCGTACGCCTTCTCCTGCGCCGTCAACTGGCGGCCCTCGTCCTGCGCCTGGAGCAGCAGGGCCGCCAGGATGTCCGCCTTCACGATGCTCGCGGTGTCGAACTGCCCGTCCCCGTACCCCGCCGAGTCCCCGGACTCCACGTCCAGCACGGCCACCGACACCGCGGCCCCGTCCTCGACCGTCACCTCCGCCATGGCCGCCGCGAGCAACTCGTCGTGATCCACAGCGGGCGCCGTCACAGATTCCACCGAAGCCTCCTCAGCGCCCCCGTCCGCACCCGGCGAGGCCGATACCGACGATGACGCCGACGACGATACGGCGGTACCGCCGCCGTGGGCCCGGGCCTTCACGTACGCGGTGCCGCCGGCCGTCGCACCCACGACGGCGAGGCAGGCGAGCGCGACGTACAGCAGAGGGCGACGCGCGGACGAACGGGCGCCGCGACGGGCTCGACGGTCTCGGCGGGCTCTGTGAGGAGGCATGCGGCGATGCTTCAGCCCGGCGCTGTGCGATGGGTTAGGCCTTTGTTAGATGCTTGTCAGGGGAAGCTGAGAAAACCGTGAGTGACGTGACCCTCACGTTTCCGGCCCCGCACAAGCGCAGCTGACTTCCCCCGATAGGGTCGCGACCGTGGCGAACAAGAACATTCCCGACCCCGGCTTCTCCGACGACGACGGCTCCGCCGACCCCGGCCTGAGCGCGGCCCTCGCCGCCTGGGCCGAGGACCGCACCGCCGTGGGACCCGTCCTGGAGGCGCTCAAGGGCGCCCGGCTGCTCGTCCCCGTCGTGGCCGTGCTCGGCGAGGTCGAGGAGGACGAGAACGGGCTGCGCCGCGAGAAGACCAGCGACATGGCCGTCCCCACCCTGAAGGCCGGTGGCCGCACCGCACTGCCCGCCTTCACGTCCACCGACTCACTCGCCCGCTGGGACCCCGCCGCCCGACCCGTCGCCGTACCCCTGCACCAGGCGCTGCAGGCCGCCGCGCACGAGAAGGCCGACACGATCGTGCTCGACCTCGCCGGACCGGTGCCGTTCGAGCTGACCGGCCCCGCGCTGCTCGCCCTCGCCGAGGGACGCACCACCACCGATCCGCTGGCCGACCCGGCCGTCGTCGAGGCGGTACGGGGTGCCGTGGCGGCCGAGCCCGCCGTGCTCCGGGCCCACCTCGGCCCGGGACAGGCGGACGGCACCCTCGCCCTCGTCCTGGAGCCCTCGGCGGCCCCGGCCGAGGCCGCGCGCGCGGTCGCCGAGCGCCTCGCGGCCGACGAGACACTGAGGGCCCGCCTGGTCCGCGGCCTCGACCTGGCACTGCTGCCGGCCGGAGCCACGCCACCCGGCGAGCCCTTGTACGTACGAAGCTGAAAGCCTGCGCCCTGCGCCCTGCGCCCTGAGGCCAGAGCCCTGGCACTCGGCCCTAGCCGTAGACCGGCCCGGTGTACTTCTCGCCCGGGCCCTGGCCCGGCTCGTCCGGGACGAGGGACGCCTCGCGGAACGCCAGCTGCAGCGACTTCAGGCCGTCGCGCAGCGGGGCCGCGTGGAAGGAGCTGATCTCGGTCGTGGACGCGTCGAGCAGACCGGCGAGGGCGGTGACCAGCTTGCGGGCCTCGTCCAGGTCCTTGTACTTGTCGCCCTCCTCGGTCAGACCGAGCTTCACCGCTGCGGCGCTCATCAGGTTGACGGCGACCGTCACGATCACCTCGACCGCGGGGACCTCGGCGATGTCACGGGTCATCGAGTCGAAGTCGGGGGACTCAGGAGGGGTCTCACTCATGCCCACACGATAGGCCCCGGCTTCCTTTCCCCGTTCCGCGGGAGTCCATGCGCGCCGATTGGCGGCCAGGGTCTTGACACTGTAATGTGGGTGAACGACCGGTTGGACACCTGAGTGTCCGACCCGCAAGTGGAGGCTCCGAACTCCCACCTGACCGCCCTCCGGGACGGCAGGTCTCCGGTCAGACGGCCCCCACCGTTCCGTACGGACGGTGGAGTCGTCCGATGCGCGCCCCGCGGCACACCCGCGGCGGTGCTCCGGCAACCCTTGGAGCCCCGCCTGTGTTCCGTCCGGGGCATTTTTCATGCGCCGCGATGGTTGGTTCCTATGTCATACAGACATACATGGCGGTCCGCCAGACCGTCGTGTGAGGTGCTACCGAGGAGGATCCATCAGCGCCGAGCCCCGCATCAACGACCGGATTCGCGTTCCCGAGGTGCGACTTGTCGGTCCCAGCGGCGAGCAGGTCGGGATTGTCCCGCTTGCCAAGGCCCTGGAGCTTGCGCAGGAGTACGACCTCGACCTGGTCGAGGTGGCCGCGAACGCGCGTCCGCCGGTCTGCAAGCTCATGGACTACGGGAAGTTCAAGTACGAGTCGGCCATGAAGGCCCGTGAGGCGCGCAAGAACCAGGCGCACACGGTCATCAAGGAGATGAAGCTCCGGCCGAAGATCGACCCGCACGACTATGACACCAAGAAGGGTCACGTCGTCCGGTTCCTCAAGCAGGGCGACAAGGTCAAGATCACGATCATGTTCCGTGGTCGCGAGCAGTCCCGGCCCGAGCTGGGCTACCGACTGCTGCAGCGGCTCGCTTCGGACGTCGAGGACCTCGGGTTCGTCGAGTCGAACCCGAAGCAGGACGGCCGAAACATGATCATGGTCCTCGGTCCGCACAAGAAGAAGACCGAGGCGATGGCCGAGGCCCGCCAGGCGCAGGAAGCCCGGAAGGCGGAAGCGAAGGCCAACCCCGGCAAGTCGCAGAACGCCGCCGAGCACGCCGACGCCGAGCACACCGACGTGGAGCACGTCGAAGCCGAGGCGCCGGCCGAGGAGCCTGCCGAGGCGTAAGACCCCCGGACGCGAGTCCAGGGAAACCCTGGGCGCGAGTCCAGGGTGCCAACCGATAGATATGACGTTCCGTCGTGCCCGGTTTAGCGACCGGGCACCGGAGCGCCACTGACGAGGAGAGAACGGCGCTATGCCGAAGAACAAGTCGCACAGCGGTGCCAGCAAGCGCTTCAAGATCACCGGCTCCGGCAAGGTGCTCCGCGAGCGCGCCGGCAAGCGCCACCTGCTCGAGCACAAGTCGTCCCGCGTGACGCGTCGCCTCACCGGCAACGCCGAGATGGCCCCGGGCGACGCCGCGAAGATCAAGAAGCTTCTCGGCAAGTGACGAAGCGGCGCCTGATCGTCCGTCGATCACCTCGCGCCGTACGTCTGGACCGGGACCCAATCGATTTCGGGCCGTGTGAGGACAACCACGGCCCCGCTACAAGGAGTTAAAAAGTGGCACGCGTCAAGCGGGCAGTCAACGCCCACAAGAAGCGCCGGGCGATCCTCGAGCAGGCCTCCGGCTACCGCGGTCAGCGTTCGCGCCTGTACCGCAAGGCCAAGGAGCAGGTCACCCACTCACTGGTCTACAACTACAACGACCGCAAGAAGCGCAAGGGCGACTTCCGTCAGCTGTGGATCCAGCGCATCAACGCCGCTGCCCGCGCCAACGGCATCACGTACAACCGCTTCATCCAGGGTCTGAAGGCCGCGAACATCGAGGTCGACCGCAAGATCCTGGCCGAGCTGGCCGTCAACGACGCCACCGCGTTCGCCGCGCTGGTCGAGGTCGCCCAGAAGGCGCTGCCCGCGGACGTGAACGCGCCCAAGGCTGCGTGATCGCCGCGCTGGCTTGAGCCGGACGTGATGTGAACCCCGGACCCGTAGGCCACCTTGGCTTGCGGGTCCGAGTGTGTCCGGGGTGACTTTCCTCGGCTTGGTCCTGTGCGCGGGAGAGCCCGGGTCCGTCGGGGTTCGTCGTCGGGTGCGAGCAACCCCACCCACCCGCGCCCGAAACACCACCCCAACCACCCCGAAGGTGACTCATGCCCACCCCCGAGCTGATCTCCCCTCGCTCCCCGCGTGTCTCCGCCGCGCGCCGCCTCGCCAAGCGGAACTTCCGGGGCAAGGAGCGGCTGTTTCTCGCGGAGGGGCCGCAGGCCGTGCGGGAGGCCGCCGGGCACGCGGACACACTGGTCGAGCTGTTCGCCACGGTCGAGGCCGCGGAGCGGTACGCCGACATCGTGGGGGAGGCCCGCACCGCCGGCGCCCGTATCCACCTCGCCGCCGAGCAGGTCATCGCAGACATCTCGACCACCGTCACGCCCCAGGGCCTCGTCGGCGTGTGCCGGTTCCTCGACACCCCCTTCGAGGACGTCCTCGCCGCCCGCCCCAAGCTCGTCGCCGTACTCGCGAACGTGCGCGACCCCGGGAACGCCGGCACCGTCCTGCGGTGCGCCGACGCCGCCGGGGCGGAGGCGGTCGTCCTGACCGACGCCTCCGTCGACCTCTACAACCCCAAGGCCGTACGGGCCTCCGTCGGGTCGCTGTTCCATCTGCCCGTCGCCGTGGGCGTGGCGGTCGAGGAGGCCGTGGCCGGGCTGAAAGCCGCGGGCGTCCGCATCCTCGCCGCCGACGGCGCCGGGACGGACGACCTCGACGACGAGCTGGACAAGGGCACGATGGGCGGACCCACCGCCTGGGTGTTCGGCAACGAGGCATGGGGGCTTCCGGAGGAGACCCGCGCGCTGGCCGACGCCGTAGTGCGCGTCCCGATCCACGGAAAGGCGGAGAGCCTGAACCTCGCGACCGCCGCCGCCGTATGTCTCTACGCGTCAGCACGTGCACAGCGCGCCTTCGGAGGGTGCCGCTCCGTCACTCCCAGCTAGTAGGGTGACGGGCTCGGGGGCCCTCCCCCAAGCTTCTCGACCGTGCTCGAGCAGGGAGGTACCCCCATGCCGGACGAGAGGTGGGGAACGGGGATGAGGGTCGGCACCAGCAGCACACTCGGAGCACGGGATGTGCGTGCCACACCCGCGCCCCGCCACGGTGACCTCGCCGACCTCGGCATCGATCCCGACGAACTCCCCGACGGACTGGTCGTCGCCGACGAACACGGCCAGGTCATCTGTTTCAACGCCGCCGCGGCCCGCATCACCGCCACCCCTTCCGCCGACGCCCTCGGCCGCCGACTGGACAAGGCCCTGCCTTTAGAGGACCTCGAAGGCCGCCGCTGGTGGCAGCTGACCGACCCGTACGGGGGACTCGCGATCCGCGTCGGGCAGCCCGAGCGGAATCTGCTCCTCCCCGGGGGGCGTGAGGTACTCGTATCGGCTCGGTACGTGCGTATCCATCCCACCGGGCCCGTCCGCCGCGTCGTCGTCTCCCTCCGCGACACCGAGGCCCGCCGCCGCACCGAGCGCAGCCACGCCGAGCTGATCGCCACCGTCGCCCATGAGCTGCGCTCGCCGCTGACGTCCGTCAAGGGCTTCACCGCCACTCTGCTCGCCAAGTGGGAACGGTTCACGGACGACCAGAAGAAGCTGATGCTGGAGACCGTCGACGCCGACGCGAATCGCGTCACCCGGCTCATCGCCGAGCTGCTCGACATCTCCCGGATCGACTCCGGACGGCTCGAAGTGCGCCGCCAGCCCGTCGACATAGGCGCGGCCGTCGGACGGCACATCCAGGCGTACGTCGCCGCCGGCCAGCCCGCCGACAGGTTCCTGCTCCGCATCGAGCAGCCCCTGCCCGGCCTCTGGGCCGACCCCGACAAGATCGACCAGGTGCTCAGCAACCTCCTCGAAAATGCGGTGCGGCACGGCGAGGGAACCGTCACCATCGACATCAGGCCCACGGCCTCCCCCCGCGAGGGGGAGGACACCGGTACGTCGGTCACGGTGAGCGACGAGGGGCCCGGCATCCCGGAGGAGTCCATGAACCGCGTCTTCACCCGCTTCTGGCGGGGCAGCAAGCGCGGCGGCACCGGCCTCGGGCTGTACATCGTCAAGGGCATCGTCGAAGCCCACGGCGGCACCATCACGGTCGGACGCGCCCGCGGCGGCGGCGCCGAGTTCCGATTTACGTTGCCCGTGAGCGTTCCGGCCTATCTCACCTGAGATCGCCTGAGCGGCCCGCGGGCGCGTTCGAACACCTCAACCCCGTTAGACTCGGCCTTTGGCACCTTTGTGTCCCAAAAACCGTGACGATCTGTCCACGAGTCGGTACGGGGACCTTCAGCCAGCCAATCGGAAGCACGGGAAGAGATGTCGGCACCGAATAAGTCGTACGACCCTGTAGAGGTCGAGGCCTTGAAACCGGAAGAGATCGAGCGCATGCGGGACGAGGCGCTCGCCGCCTTCGCCGCCGCGGACTCCCTCGACGCGCTCCAGGAGGCCAAGGTCGCCCACACCGGCGGCACCTCCCCGCTGGCCCTCGCCAACCGCGAGATCGGCGCCCTGCCCCCGCAGGCCAAGGCCGCCGCCGGAAAGCTGGTCGGCCAGGCCCGTGGCGCGGTGAACAAGGCGCTCACCGGCCGCCAGGCCGAGCTGGAGGCCGAGCGTGACGCGCGGGTGCTGGTCGAGGAGGCAGTGGACGTCACGCTGCCGCACGACCGCGTCCCCGCCGGCGCCCGGCACCCGCTGACCACGATGATGGAGCGCGTGGCCGACGTCTTCGTCTCCATGGGCTACGAGATCGCCGAGGGCCCCGAGGTCGAGGCCGAGTGGTTCAACTTCGACGCCCTGAACTTCGGCCCGGACCACCCGGCCCGCCAGATGCAGGACACCTTCTTCGTCGAAGGCCCGAAGGGTGCTGACAGCGACGGCGAGTCCGGTGTCGTACTGCGCACGCACACCTCGCCCGTGCAGGCCCGCTCCCTGCTCAGCCGTGAGCTGCCCGTCTACGTCGTCTGCCCCGGCCGGGTCTTCCGCACCGACGAGCTGGACGCCACACACACCCCGGTCTTCCACCAGATCGAGCTGATCGCGGTGGACGAGGGCCTGACCATGGCCGACCTCAAGGGCACCATGGACCACATGGTCCAGTCGCTGTTCGGCGAGGACATGAAGACCCGGCTGCGGCCGAACTTCTTCCCCTTCACCGAGCCGTCCGCCGAGATGGACATGCTCTGCTACGTCTGCAAGGGCGAGTCCGTCGGGAACCCCGACCGCCCCTGCCGCACCTGCTCCAGCGAGGGCTGGATCGAGCTGGGCGGCTGCGGCATGGTCAACCCGCGGGTGCTGACCGCCTGCGGCGTCGACCCCGAGAAGTACAGCGGATTCGCCTTCGGGTTCGGCATCGAGCGGATGCTGATGTTCCGCCACAACGTCGAAGACATGCGAGACATGGTCGAGGGTGACGTCCGGTTCACCCGGCCGTTCGGGATGGAGATCTGATGCGGGTCCCGCTTTCCTGGCTGCGGGAGTACGTCGACCTGCCGGCCACCGAGACCGGCCGTGACGTGCAGGCGAAGCTCATCGCGGCAGGCCTCGAGGTCGAGACCGTCGAGCAGCTCGGTGACGGCCTCAAGGGCCCCCTCGTCGTCGGTCAGGTACTGACCATCGAGGAGCTGACCGAGTTCAAGAAGCCGATCCGCTTCTGCACCGTCGACGTCGGCACCGCCAACGGCACCGGCGAGCCGCAGGAGATCGTCTGCGGCGCCCGCAACTTCGCCGTCGGCGACAAGGTCGTGGTCGTCCTCCCCGGCGCCGAACTGCCCGGCGGCTTCGCGATCTCCGCGCGCAAGACCTACGGCCGCAACTCGCACGGCATGATCTGCTCCAGCGACGAGCTGGGCATGGGCGACGACGGCACCAAGGGCATCATCGTCCTCCCGCCCGAGCACGAGGTCGGCACCGACGCCGTCGAGCTGCTCGAACTGGTCGACGAGGTCCTCGACATCGCCGTCACCCCCGACCGCGGCTACTGCCTCTCGCTGCGCGGCATCGCCCGCGAGACGGCCACCGCGTACGGGCTGCCGCTGCGCGACCCGGCGCTCCTCGACGTGCCCGGCCCGAACGCGTTCGGCTACCCGGTACAGGTCTCCGACCCGCTCGGCTGCGACCGCTTCACCGCCCGCACGGTCACCGGGCTCGACCCCGACGCCCAGTCCCCGATCTGGCTCAAGCGCCGCCTGCAGAAGGCCGGCATGCGCCCGATCTCGCTGGCCGTCGACATCACCAACTACGTGATGCTGGAGCTGGGCCAGCCCCTGCACGCGTACGACCGCTCCCGGGTCCAGGGCACCATCGGGGTCCGCCGCGCCGAGGCGGGCGAGAAGCTCACCACCCTCGACGGCACCGTGCGCACGCTCGACGCCGAGGACCTGGTCATCACCGACGACCGCGGGCCCATCGGCCTCGCCGGTGTCATGGGCGGTGCCAACACCGAGATCGACGAGACCGACGGCACCACCACCGAGGTCGTCATCGAGGCCGCGCACTTCGACCCGATCGCCATCGCGCGTACGGCCCGTCGGCACAAGCTGGCCTCCGAGGCGTCCAAGCGCTTCGAGCGCGGTGTCGACCCGCTGGCCGCGGCCGCCGCCGCCCAGCGCACGGTGGACCTGCTGGTGCTCCTCGCCGGCGGCACCGCCGACGCGGGCGTCACCGAGGTCATCGCGCCCTCCGCGCCGCACACGATCACCATCCCGGCCGATCACCCGGACAAGGTCGCGGGCGTGGAGTACGGCCGCGAGACCGTCGTACGCCGTCTCCAGGAGGTCGGCTGCGACGTCTACGGGCAGGACGAGCTGATCGTCACCGTCCCGTCCTGGCGGCCCGACCTCACCGACCCGAACGACTTGGCGGAGGAGGTCATCCGTCTTGAGGGCTACGAGAACCTGCCCTCCACGCTGCCCAGGCCTCCGGCGGGCCTCGGGCTGACCGACCGGCAGCGGCTGCACCGCCGCGTCGGCCGCGCGCTGGCAGGTGCCGGATACGTCGAGGCGCCGAACTACCCGTTCATCGGCGAGCACGTCTTCGACCAGCTCGCGCTGGCCGCCGACGACAGCCACCGCAAGGTCGTCAAGCTGGTCAACCCCCTCTCCGACGAGGAGCCCGCCCTCCGTACGACGCTGCTGCCGGGCCTGCTCGCCGCGCTGCGCCGCAACGACGGCCGGGGCAGCCACGACCTGGCCCTCTTCGAGACCGGGCTTGTCTTCCACCCCCAGGACGAGCTGGGCGTGGCCGCACGCCTGCCCGTCGACCGCCGTCCCACCGACGAGGAGCTCGCGTCGCTGACGGCCGCGCTCCCCGTCCAGCCCCGGCACGCCGCCGTCGTCCTCGCGGGCGCCCGCGAGCAGGCCGGCTGGTGGGGCAAGGGGCGCCCGGCCGACTGGGCCGACGCCATCGAGTCCGCCCGCATCCTCGCGGAAGAGGCCGGCACCGAGCTGATCGTCCGCAAGGGCCAGTACGGGCCGTGGCACCCGGGCCGCTGCGCCGAGCTCGCGGTCGTCGTGGACGGTGCGGAGGAGGTCATCGGGTACGCCGGTGAGCTGCACCCCGGCGTGCTGAAGACCCTGGGTCTGCCCGCGCGCACCTGCGCGATGGAGCTGAACCTGGACACCCTTCAGGCGGCCAGCGCGGGCGTCCCGAAGGGTCCGAAGATCTCCACGTTCCCGGTGGCCACGCAGGATGTCGCGCTGGTCGTCGACACGTTCGTGCCGCACACCGAGGTCGAGGCCGCGCTGCGCGAGGGAGCGGGTGAACTGCTGGAGAGCATCCGGCTGTTCGACGTGTACGAGAACGCGGAGCAGCTGGGTGACGGGCGGAAGTCCCTGGCGTATGCGCTCCGCTTCCGGGCCGCGGATCGGACGCTGACGGTCGATGAGGCGTCGGCGGCTCGGGATGCGGCGGTTGCCCTCGCGGGTGAGCGGGTGGGAGCCGTTCTGCGGAGCTAGTCGTGCCTGGCTCCTGAGGGGGGCGGGGAGCTGCGTGTTGTTGGCGGCCGCGGGTAGTCCGTGGCTGGTCGCGCAGTTCCCCGCGCCTCTTCTGGGGGTCGGCCCCCACACCCCCCATCAGTCCCGCCCCATCCGTCACCTCACTCGTTCGGGTGGCTGTTTCGGATGATCTGGTCCTTACGGGGCATGCGGCGACAGAATCGGGACGGCCTTCCGGGGCCGTTGTGCGCGCTGTCAGGGCCTATTGGGGGGCCATCGGCATGATTCGTATGCTGCTCCGTGAGGTGAGACGGGCCCGCGAGGTCGCGGGTGCCGCACAGTGTGTGCTGCTGCGCCCGCTGCCCACCCGGATCGACGGGCTCGCCACCGCCGCCGCCCAGCTCTCCGCCGACCGCGGCGCGCTCGTCGGCGGCGACCTCTACGAGGTGATCGCCACCGAGCACGGCGTACGCGTGGTCATGGGCGACGTACGCGGGCACGGCCTGTCCGCCATCGGCACCGTCGCCGCCGTACTCGGCGGCTTCCGCGAGGCCGTCCACGACGAGGCCGAACTCGCCGGAGTCCTCGCCCGCCTCGACCGCGCCCTCGCCCGCCACCTGCGGGAGAGGGCAAGAACCGAGGACACCGAGGAGTTCGTGACCGTACTGCTGCTGGAGATCGCCCCCGACGGTGTGATCCATGCCCTCAACTGCGGCCACCCGTGGCCGTATCTGCTGAGTGCTGGCCGGGCGCAGCTACTTGTCGAGGCCGAGCCGATGCCTCCCCTGGGGCCGTTCCCCCTGCCTGCCGAACTCCCACCCACGCCGTGCGGTCAACTGCTGCCCGGCGAGGCGCTGTTCCTGCACACGGACGGTGTCGAGGACGCGCGAGACGCCGGAGGAGGGTTCTTCCCGCTGCCTGCCGTCCTCGCCGGGATCGTACGCACCCACCCGATCACACCAGGCGCTGTGCTGCGTGCCGTCTTCTCCCAACTCCTGATCCACACAGGAGGAAGGCCAAAGGACGACACAGCGGTACTGGTACTCCGCAACGACCGAGTGATCAGGAACGCCCCTGTTTTCAGGGGCGCGGGGACCTGCGCGATCAGTCCTCACATACCCGCGGTCGACACACCACCTGTAGCCCCCGCCCCTTAGCCGCCCCCGCCCGCCGGCCAGGGCCGCCGCACTGTACGAGGGGGAGCCGACGGCCCGGCCGGCCTCTTGCGAGGCATTTCAGTCAACCGGCATGACCACTCTCCGCGACAGAGCGCGCACGCTACGAGTTCGGGCATTCGCTTCACACCCCGTGTGAAGGGGGTGGCGATACGCTGCTCAGCGCTGCTGTGCGGGTCGGCACCGAGCCACCGGAGGGGCATCCATGCAGCCCAACACTCTGCTCGACGCGATTCTCGACGAGGCCGGGATCTCCCACGCGGGACTCGCCGCCCACGTCAACCAGGCGGGACGGGCCCGAGGCCTCGCGCTTCGGTACGAACACACCGCTGTGGCGCGGTGGTTGAAGGGCCAGCGGCCACGCGGCCAGGTGCCGGACCTGATCTGCGAGGTGCTCGCCGGGCGGCTGCACCGGACCGTCACCCTGGACGACATCGGCCTCGGTGTCCCCGGTGAGCCGGCCACACCGAACGGCTCGTCCCTCTCCGGGTTCGTGGAGCGGGCCACCGCCCTGTGGCGCTCCGACGAGCAGCAGCGCCCGCACGTCCTCGGCGCGCAGGCCGTCACCGGCACGCCCGCCGTGATGCCCGTGTGGGAGTGGGAGAACCCGCCGGAGGACGTCGACGTCTCGCGCGGCGGACGGCACCAGGTCAGCATGGCCGACATCGAGATGCTGCGGGCCGCCCGCGCGCACTACGAGCAGATGTACCGGAAGGCGGGAGGGGTGGCGACCCGTACGCGGATAGTCGGGTTCCTCAACTCGGAGGCCGCGCCCCTGCTGCGCGGCAGCTACACGGATGCCACAGGCCGCCAACTGCACCGGGCCACGGGCGGGTTGGTCGCCATCGCCGGGATCTGCGCCTACGACTCCGACGCGCACGGGCTCGCCCAGCGGTACTTCCACCAGGCGCTCCGGCTCGCCAAGGCCAGCGGGGACCGGGGGCTCGGGGCGTATGTCATCGCGCTCCTCGTCAACCAGGCGCTGTTCATGAGGGAGTACCGGCAGGCCGTGGCCTTCGCCGAAGCCGCGCTGCGTGCCGCCGGGAAGCACATCACGCCGGCTCTCGCCTCCGACCTCTATGCGATGCAGGCCAAGGCGTACGCGCACCTCGGCGACGGGACGAGCGCGCTGTCCTGCATCCGGCGTGCCGAGCAGGCCGCCGACCGCATCCGGCGCGGTCGCGAACCCGACGAGACCGGCTACGTCCAGCCCGGCCTGGTCAACGTACAGGTGGCGGAGGCGCTGCTCAGCCTCGGCGACCTCGCGGCGGCGGAGGAGCACGCGGCGGCGGCCGTGGACACGCCGGCGCACGACCGGGGGCGGGTGCACCGGCTCGCGATGCTCAGTCAGGTCGAGTTGCGGCAGGGCAATGCCGACAAGGCGGTGGCGACCGCTGTGGAAATGGCCGAGCAGGCGCGCGGAATGGAGTCCATGCGCCTGCGTGACAGACTCCGCGTGGTACGCGAACACCTGGTGCGCAGCGGCTGTGCCGGTACCGCCGAGGCCGCCGAACTGATCGACGGGGCACTGCGCGTACCGCTCTGAACCCTCCGCCCCGGGGCCGCCGTGCGCCGACTGTGTGCCTGCTGTCAGGTCGCTCCTGCTGCGATATTGCCACTTACTCGGCGGAAGGTGGCAGAACCGTGCAGTGGACGAAACACAACGAGCAAACTGTGTACTCAAACCGCTGGTTCAGCGTCAATCTCGCAGATGTCGCATTGCCGGACGGTCGGCACCTCGATCACTTCCTGATACGGCTGCGGCCGGTGGCCGTGGCCACAGTGGTCAACGAGGCCAACGAAGTGCTGCTGCTGTGGCGGCACCGATTCATCACTGACAGTTGGGGGTGGGAACTGGCCGCGGGCGTCGTCGAGGACGGCGAGGGAATCGCCGAGGCGGCGGCCCGCGAACTGGAGGAGGAGACCGGCTGGCGGCCGGGACCTCTGCGCCATCTGCTGAGCGTCGAGCCCTCCAACGGGCTCACCGACGCCCGGCACCACATCTACTGGTCCGACGAGGGCGCGTATGTCGGTCACCCCGTGGACGACTTCGAGTCGGACCGCCGGGAATGGGTACCCCTCAAGCTCGTTCCCGACATGGTCGCCCGCGGCGAGGTCCCGGCCGCGAACATGGCGGCCGCGCTGCTCCTCCTGCATCATCTGAAACTCGGGCAGGACGCCTTGCCCTGATCGGTTCCCCCTCGCGTCCGCTCGGCTAGTGTCCGACGGCCTGCCAGATCGCGACCGCGAGCGCGCCCACGGCCGCGAGGGCCGCGACCGCGGGCAGCGGCCAGCGGGAGTGCTCCAGCGTGACGAGCCGGGTGCTCAGGTCGTCCAGTTCCTTGGCGTTCTGCTCCGCACGGTGACTGAGCAGGGTCAGCCCTCCTTCGACGCGTGCGTGTGACACGTCGAGGCGACGGCGTAACTCTGCGAGTTCACCGTGGAGGACGGGATGCTCGGGGTCGATGGCCACGAGCCCGCTCCTTTCTGTAGTCGTCTACATCCCTGGCATGCGCACGTGAAGTCAACTCGCCTGGTGGGCGCGTGGGGAGCGTGTGCGACCGGCATATGCGTGTCCGCCGCGCACACGGTGTGTGAATGCCGCGGGCCCGGCACCGTTTCCGGTGCCGGGCCCGCGCACATATCGTGCGTCTACGGTCCGTAATCAGGCGTACGACGTGATCAGGCGTAGGACGTGATCAGGGGTACGTGTAGAAGCCCGACCCCGTCTTGCGGCCCAGCCGGCCCGCGTCCACCATGCGCTGGAGCAGCGGGGGAGCGGCGTACAGGGGTTCCTTGTATTCGTCATACATGCTGTTGGCGATGGAGACGATGGTGTCCAGGCCGATCAGGTCGGACAGCTTCAGCGGGCCCATCGGGTGGGCGCAGCCCAGCTCCATGCCGTTGTCGATGTCCTCGCGGCCCGCGATGCCCGACTCGAACATCCGGATCGCGGAGAGCAGATACGGCACGAGCAGCGCGTTGACCACGAAGCCCGAGCGGTCCTGGGCGCGGACGGCGTGCTTGCCGAGCACCTTCTCGGCGAAGAGCTGCGCCCGGCTGAGCGTGCCCTCGGAGGTGGTGAGCGCCGGGATCAGCTCGACGAGCTTCTGCACCGGGGCCGGATTGAAGAAGTGGATGCCGATGACGTGGTCGGGCCGCGAGGTGGCGACCGCCAGCTTGACCAGGGGGATGGAGGAGGTGTTGGACGCGAGTATCGCGTCGGGGCGGGTGATCACCTGGTCGAGCACCTGGAAGATCTCGGTCTTCACCTGCTCGTTCTCCACGACCGCCTCGATCACGAGGTCACGGTCGGCGAACTCGCCGAGGTCGGTGGTGAAGCTCAGCCGCGCCAGCGTGGCGTCCCGCTCCTCCTCAGTGATCTTGCCGCGCTCGGCCGCCTTGGACAGGGAGTTGAACAGCCGGGTACGGCCGAACTCCAGGGCCTCGCCGGTGGTCTCGGCGACCTTCACGTCCAGACCGGCGCGGGCGCACACCTCGGCGATGCCCGCTCCCATCTGGCCGCAGCCCACCACTCCGACGCGTTCGATGTCGGTCACATCGTCCTCTTTCGCTGGTCTACGTGCCTCGGCAGATACCCCGGGTGTGGGACTGTGCCAAACCTGCACGTTACCTCCGGTGGCTACTGATCAGTATCGCGGGTGCCCCATGCAAGTCTGGGAACGGTCCGCGATCGAGCGAGCGCACAGTGGTACGCACGGAGGTAAGAGGGTGCATCGGAAGCCATGGATGTCGCGGCGGGCGTTCTGGGCGACCGCGGCGACGACGCTCCTGGCGGCGGGTGGGGTCGCCGCCGGAACCGCGATGGCCGGTGGCGAGCACAAGCGACGGTGGGCGGCCGGTGAGCTGCGGGGGATGTGGCTGGCCACCGTCTCGGGCCGGGACTGGCCGTCCAAAGTGGGGCTCACCGCCGAGCGGCAGCGCGCCGAGCTGCTCGCCCATCTCGACACCGCCGTGGAGCGCCGCCTCAACGCGGTGATCTTCCAGGTCCGGCCGTCCGCCGACGCGCTCTGGCCCTCCCCGTACGAGCCCTGGTCGCATTACCTCACCGGCACCCAGGGCAAGGACCCCGGCTGGGACCCGCTGGGCACGGCCGTCGAGGAGGCCCATGCCCGGGGCCTGGAGCTGCATGCCTGGTTCAACCCGTACCGGATCGCCAATCACACCGACCCGAGCCGGCTCGTCGCCTCGCACCCCGCCCGCGAGCACCCGAGCTGGGTCGTCCCCTACGGGGGCAAGCTCTACTACAACCCGGGTATCCCGGCCGTCCGGGCCTTTGTGCAAAAGGCCATGCTGGACGCCGTACGGAAGTACCCGGTCGACGCCGTGCACTTCGACGACTACTTCTACCCGTACCCGGTAGCGAGCCAGGTCTTCGACGACGACGCGGCGTACGACGCGTACGGCGGGAGCTTCTCCAGCCGGGCCGCCTGGCGGCGCGACAACATCGACAAGCTGGTGCGGGAGACGGCGGCGCAGATCAAGCAGATCAGGCCCGGTACGCAGTTCGGGATCAGCCCCTTCGGCGTGTGGCGCAACGCGGCCACCGATCCGCTCGGCTCGGACACCCGGGCGGGCGTGCAGACGTACGACGATCTGTACGCGGACACCCGGACGTGGGTGCGGAAGGGCTGGATCGACTACCTCGTCCCGCAGCTCTACTGGAACATCGGCTTCGCCGCCGCCGACTACGCCAAGCTGCTGCCCTGGTGGGCGGAAGTGGCGAAGGGCTCGCGGACGAGGCTGTACATCGGCGAGGCCCTGTACAAGGCGGGGGACCCGGCGCAGCCCGCGGCCTGGCAGAAGCCGACCGAGCTGTCCCGGCACCTGACCCTCGCCCACGACCATGCAGAGGTGCGCGGGCATGTGTTCTTCTCGGCCCGGGAAGTCGCCGCCGACCGGATCGGCGCGATGGCGCGGGTGGTCGCCGACCACTACGAGCGGCCGGCGGAACCACCGCGCTGAACTTCGGGGGGCCGCCTACTTCAGAGGCTCCCCGTGGTGGCGGACGACCGTGTCCGGGCCGGGGGCCATCAGTGCCTCGTGGCCGTCGTCGGTGAAGCGCACCCGGTAGGGCGGATTGCCGTTCTGGCCGAGCACTTCCAGGACCTCCGCGGTCCGGTCGTGGTGCCCGACGGTCCTGCCGTGTACCAGCAGAGTGTCGCCTACGTCTGCGTGCATCTGGGGGCCTCCTCGTCTTGCACGGGAGTGGCGGTCCGTGCCCGCAGTCTACGGCTGGCGGTGCCGTTCGGACCGGTGTGCGTCTCGGTCAGGCGGATGTCCGCTGGGTGACCGCGATGCAGACCAGTACGGCGGCGGCCGTCAGGGGCGCGGCCGGGGTGAGCTGCTCGCCGAGCAGCAGCACTGACCACACCAGTGTGAGCAGGGGCTGGGCCAGCTGCAACTGGCTGGCCTTCGGTATGCCGATCGCCGCCATGCCCCGGTACCAGACGACCAGCCCGAGGAACTGGGACCCGGCGGCCACCCACAGCAGCCCGACGACGCTGTGCGCGGTCAGCTCGACCGGCTCGTACGACAGGGCCAGCAGCGCGCCCGGCACACTGATCGGCAGGCACAGCACCAGGGCCCAGCCGATGACCTGCCAGCCGGGCATCACCCGGGCCAGCCGTCCGCCCTCGGTGTAGCCGGCCGCGCACACCAGCAGCGCGGCGAACAGATACAGGTCGGCCGTGCTCAGGGCACCACCGCTCTGCGCCACGGTGAACGCGAGCACAGCGGCGGCTCCCGCGAGGGCGGCGGTCCAGAAGGTGCGCGAGGGGCGGGTGCCCATGCGCAGTGCCGAGAGCAGGGCGGTCGTCAGCGGCAGCAGCCCGACCACGACGGCGGCGTGCGCGGTGGTCGAGGTCCGCAGCGCGAGGGTGGTCAGCATCGGGAAGCCCAGCACGACACCGGCGGCCACGACCGCGAGCCCCGCCCAGTGGCGGCGACCGGGCAGCGCCACCCTCCCCCACGCTCGGCCTCGCTCGCGCGGGGCGACCCCCACGGCCAGCAGACAGCCGCCCGCGACGACGGCCGCGAGCACGCTGCGCACGGCGACCAGGGACCAGGGGCCGAAGCCCTCCAGGCCCCAGGCGGTGGCCGGGAACGTGAGGGAGAAGACGGTCACTCCGAGGGCGGCCTGGAGGGTGCCGCCGAGCCGGGGGACGACGGGGGCCGTACGCGAGGCGCTGTCTCCCCGGCTGCCGTCGACCGCTACTGGACTTTCCGCGATAGCGCTACTCTGTGCTCTCATGCAAGAGCGTAGCAGTGTGGGCGAACTGGCGGAGCAACTGCGGAAAGAGCTGGACCGCTACTCGGCAGGCGGAAAGCTCCCATCGAGCCGGGTGCTGGTGGACCGTTACCGGGTGAGCCCGGTGACCGTCTCCCGGGCCCTGGCGCAACTGGCCGCCGAGGGGCTGGTGGTGACCCGGCCGGGCGCCGGGGCGTTCCGGGCCGTGCCCCGCGAGAGCGGGTCGGCGGCCCTGGGGGACACCTCCTGGCAGGAGGTCGCGCTGAGCGCGGACGGCGCCGCCGAGCTGGTGCCGCGCACGGTGGACGCATCCGGGGTGCTGGCCACGCTGGCCTCCCCGCCGCCCGGCGTGATCGAGTTCAACAGCGGCTATCTGCACCCCTCGCTCCAGCCGGAGCAGGCGATGGGCGCGGCCCTGTCCCGCGCCGGGCGCCGGCCCGGCGTCTGGGCCCGGCCTCCGGTCGAGGGGGTCCCCGAGCTGCGCGAATGGTTCGCGCGGAGCATCGGCGGCGCGATCACCGCGGCCGAGGTGCTCGTCACCTCCGGCGGCCAGTCCGCGCTGACCACGGCCCTGCGCGCCCTCGCCCCGCCGGGCGCCCCGGTGCTGGTCGAATCGCCCACGTACCCGGGCATGTTGGCCATCGCGCGCGCCGCCGGGCTGCGGCCCGTCCCGGTGCCGGTGGACCCGGACGGCGTACGACCGGCCCTCCTCGCCGACGCGTTCCGGGCGACGGGCGCCCGGGTCTTCGTCTGCCAACCGCTGTTCCAGAACCCCACGGGCGCCACGCTCGCGCCCGAGCGCCGGGGCGAAGTCCTGCGGATCGCACGCGAGGCGGGGGCCTTCGTCATCGAGGACGACTTCGTGCGCCGGCTCGCGCACGAGGACTCGGGGCCGCTGCCGCGCCCCCTCGCGGCCGACGACCCGGACGGCGTGGTCGTCCATGTCTCCTCGCTCACCAAGGCGACCTCGCCCAGCTTCCGGGTGGGCGCCCTCGCGGCCCGCGGCCCCGTGCTGGGGCGGCTGCGCGCCATCCAGGTCGTCGACACCTTCTTCGTACCGCGCCCCCTCCAGGAGGCCGCCCTCGAACTCGTCGGCTCGCCCGCCTGGCCGCGCCATCTGCGGGCGGTGTCAAGGGAGTTGAAGGACCGCCGGGACACGATGACGACCGCGCTGCGCCTGGACCTGCCCGAACTCGCCCTGCCCCACATCCCCTCCGGCGGCTACCACCTCTGGCTGCGCCTGCCCGACGGCACGGACGAACCCGCCCTGGTCGCCGCCGCCCTCCGCGCGGGCGTCGCGGTCACCCCCGGCCGCCCCTACTTCAGCGCCGAAGCCCCGGCCGGACACCTGAGGTTGAGCTTCGTCGGGGTGACGGGAACGGGCGAGATCACGGAGGGGGTACGGCGGCTGAGGGCAGCGCTAAACGGTTCGACAGCCGGCTCCTGACCTGCGAACGTCCAGCCATGACCGACGAATCACGCCCCCTCGACGGGGCCGCCCTCGACCTCCCCGAGGGCTACGAGATCTCCGCGGACCCCGCCCGTATCGACATCGACCGGGTCCACCGCTGGCTGTCCGACGACGCGTACTGGGCCCTCGGCCGGCCGCGCGAGAAGCACGAGCGGGCAGTCGCAGGCTCGCTCAACTTCGGTGCGTACGACCGGGCTTCGGGCGAGCAGGTCGCTTATGCGCGAGTGGTGACCGACGGGGCGACGTTCGCCTGGCTCTGCGATGTGTACGTCGACCCGGGCGCGCGGGGCGCGGGGCTCGGCACCGCGCTCGTCGCGGCCGTACGCGCGCACCTGGAACCGCTCGGGCTGCGACGTATCCTGCTCGCCACGCACGACGCGCACGGCGTCTACGCCAAGCTCGGCTTCGAGCCGCTCGCCAAGCCGGACCAGTGGATGGCGCTCGTCTTCGAGTGAGGCGCGGCGGCGGTCGGGAAGTGGGCCGAGCGAGGCGGCGACGTGGCCGGGAGTGGCCTGAGCGAGGCGGCGACGTGACCGGCGGACAGCCTCGGGGACCGGCTCCGTGAGCGTGGAGGAACCCTGGGTAACTCCTGGGTAACGCCTCTTGACCTGCGGACTCTCTCGCTCCACCATCGCCGCATGCATCTTCGGGTCACATTCGTCGCCGCCGCGCGCTGCTCCTCGCTGCTCGCCGAGCGGTTCGAGGACGACCGCCCGCTGGACCAGGCGGGTTGGGACGAAGTGCAGCGCGCCGCCCATGAGCTGGTGCCGCTGGCGGCGGCCGAGCTGCGTTACTGCTCACCCACGCCACGCAGCCGGGCCACCGGTGACGCCCTCGGCTACGCGCCGCTGGCCCAGCCCGCGCTGCGGGACTGCGACATGGGCCGCTGGCGCGGCTTCACCCTGGGCGAGGCGATGGCCCGGGAGCCCGAACTGGTCGACACCTGGCTCGCCGACCCGCGCTCCACCCCGCACGGCGGCGAGTCGCTCATGGCCTTCATCTCCCGGGTCGGCGGCTGGCTCGACACCCGCCCCGCCAGCGACGGCGGCCGTATCGTCGCCGTGGCCGAGCCCTCGGTGCTGCGCGCCGCCCTCGTCTACGCGCTGAAAGCCCCGCCGTCGACGTACTGGAGCATCGACGTCCGGCCGCTGTCGACGGTCACCGTCTCGGGCCACACGGGCCGCTGGCATCTGCGCCTGGACGGTACGCGGCAGTAGTTCCGACCCGCTCGGCCGGCCGGGAGACTCCCGCCTTGGTGAAGGTTCCAAATTCGTGGTGGCGGAGGGCGTCGCCGTCCTCGCTCCCTCCGGTCCGAAAACAGCCGTTCCCGTGAAGGGCCCATGCAGTAGTTCCGACCCGCTCGGCCGGCCGGGAGACTCCCGCCTTGGTGAAGGTTCCAAATTCGTGGTGGCGGAGGGCGTCGCCGTCCTCGCTCCCTCCGGTCCGAAAACAGCCGTTCCCGTGAAGGGCCCACCACTGCGCTCACCAGAGCCCGCACCGAACGTGCCACGCGCCACGGCCCGGCCAGAGAGGCGAGCGCGTCAGGAAGTGGCCGGAAGTCGCCCATCCCGTACCGCCCTCCCTCACCTCTGTCACCGCACGCCCCATTGACGCACTCCGGTCACCTACCTATCTTGCCGTTCGATGTGCTGATCAAGGTCTGATATTTCGAACAACTCCCCCCCAACTCCCCTAGAGCCGCGGAGTATTCATGTCACGCACCCGCACCCGAGCGCGCTGGAGAATCGGTCTCACCGCCACCGCCCTCCTGCTGGCCTCCAGCGCCCTTCCGGCCGGTCCCGCGAACGCCGACGACGTCACCGACTACGCGATCAAGGTGAGCCCGAAGGCCAAGGGCGCCAAGATCGACGACACGATGTACGGCGTCTTCTTCGAGGACATCAACCGCGCGGCGGACGGCGGCCTCTACGCCGAACTCGTCCAGAATCGCTCCTTCGAATACAGCACCGCCGACAACCGCACCTACACCCCGCTCACCTCCTGGGCCGTCGACGGCACCGCGCAGGTCGTGAACGACGACGGCCGCCTCAACGCCCGCAACCGCAACTACCTCTCCCTGGGCGCCGGTTCGGCCGTGACGAACGCCGGATACAACACCGGCGTCCGCGTCGAGAAGGGCAAGACGTACGACTTCTCGGTGTGGGCGCGCGCCGAGAGCCGCACCACCCTGACCGTCACCCTGAAGGACGCCGGCGGCACGCTCGCCGAGGCCCGGAAGGTGGCCGTCAAGGGCGGCTGGGCCAAGTACAAGGCCCGGTTCACCGCGACCCGCACCAGCAGCAACGGCCGTCTCGCCGTCGCGTCCTCCGGCGCCGCCGCCCTGGACGAGGTGTCCCTCTTCCCGCGCGACACCTACAAGGGCCACAAGAACGGTCTGCGCAAGGACCTCGCCCAGAAGATCGCGGCCCTGAAGCCGGGCTTCGTCCGCTTCCCCGGCGGCTGCCTGGTCAACACCGGCTCCATGCAGGACTACAGCGAGTCCTCGAACTGGGAGCGCAAGCGCTCCTTCCAGTGGAAGGACACCGTCGGCCCGGTCGAGCAGCGCGCCACCAACGCCAACTTCTGGGGCTACAACCAGTCCTACGGCCTCGGCTACTACGAGTACTTCCAGTTCTCCGAGGACATCGGCGCGATGCCGCTGCCCGTGGTGCCCGCCCTGGTCACCGGATGCGGCCAGGACAAGGCCACCGACGACGACGCCCTCCTCAAGCGCCACATCCAGGACACGCTCGACCTCATCGAGTTCGCCAACGGGCCCGTGACCAGCAAGTGGGGCAAGGTCCGCGCGAAGATGGGCCACCCGAAGTCGTTCCACCTCACCACCCTCGAGGTCGGCAACGAGGAGAACCTGCCGAACGAGTTCTTCGCCCGCTTCCAGCAGTTCCGGACGGCCATCGCGGCGAAGTACCCGAAGATCAAGGTGATCTCGAACTCCGGCCCCGACGACGCGGGCAGCACCTTCGACACCGCGTGGAAGCTGAACCGCGACGCGAAGGTCGACATGGTCGACGAGCACTACTACAACAGCCCCCAGTGGTTCCTCCAGAACAACGACCGCTACGACTCGTACGACAGGAACGGCCCGAAGGTCTTCCTCGGTGAGTACGCCTCCTGGGGCAACGCCTTCAAGAACGCCCTCGCCGAGGCCGCGTTCATGACGGGCCTGGAGCGCAACGCCGACGTCGTGAAACTCGCCTCCTACGCACCGCTCCTCGCCAACGAGGACTATGTGCAGTGGAGCCCCGACATGATCTGGTTCAACAACCACGCGTCCTGGGGCTCGGCCAACTACGCGATGCAGAAGCTCTTCATGACCAACGTCGGCGACCGCGTCGTACCCTCGACGGCCACCGGCACGCCGTCGCTCACCGGCCCGATCTCGGGCGCCGTCGGCCTCTCCACCTGGGCCACGACCGCCGCGTACGACGATGTGAAGGTCACCGCCGAGGACGGCACGACGCTGTTCAGCGACGACTTCAGCGGTGACGCCTCGCAGTGGAAGCACACCGGCGGCGGCAGCTGGTCCGTACAGGACGGGCAGTACGTGCAGACCGACGTGGCCGCCGAGAACACCATGGTCTCGGCCGGCGACCCCGCCTGGCACGACTACACCCTGAAGGCCAAGGCCACCAAGAAGTCCGGCAAGGAGGGCTTCCTGATCGCCTTCGGCGTCAAGGACACCGGCAACTACTACTGGTGGAACCTCGGCGGCTGGAACAACACCACCAGCGCGGTCGAGCAGGCCGTGGACGGCGGCAAGTCGACGCTGATCTCCAAGGCCGGGACCATCGAGACGGGCCGTACGTACGACGTCGAGGTCAAGGTCGAGGGCCGCCAGGTGACCCTCCTCCTCGACGGCAAGGAGTGGGGCAGCTTCACCGACGACAAGCCGGCCGAGCCGTTCCGCCAGGTGGTGACCAAGGACGCCAAGACCGGTGACCTGATCGTCAAGGTCGTCAACGCCCAGTCCGTGGCCGCCCGCACGGCCATCGACCTCGGCGGCGCCAAGGTCCGCTCGAAGGCCCGCGTGACCACGCTCGCCGCCGAGCCGAACGCGGTGAACACGGAGACGGCCACGCCGGTCGCGCCCGTGAAGTCGACGTTCAGCGGGGTGGCGAAGAAGTTCAGCTACACCTTCCCGGCGAACTCGGTGACGTTCCTGAGGATCAAGAAGAAGTGACGTGAGTAGGGGCCCGGGTGTGCTGTGAAGCGCGCTCGGGCTCCTGGCGTAAATGACTTGTGGGTCCCGGGCGTTGCTGTCACGATCCTCCGCATGATGACGCGAAAGGCGGACCTCGAAGTCCTCCGGTGACCCCCGTGACCGCTCCCCGTGCGGGAGCCGACCCCCTCGACCTGGCGCGCGAGCTGAGCGCCGAATGGCTCGGACACGGACTGGCCGCACGACCGGCCGACCGTCCCCGGGCCGAAGCAGCCGTCACCGAGCTGTATCGCCTGATCGGTGAACCCGCCCCGGAGTTCGTGTGGGTGCCGTCGCCGACGGCGGCTCTGTCGCTCGTGCGGGACGATCCACCCACCTTCCCGCCCCTGCGGTTGAGGGACGGCTCACTGCCCCACGATCCGCACGCATGGCCGGTGTCCGCCCGCCTCGCCACCCTGGCCGAGAACCTGCGGGACCGGTTGAGCGAGCGGATCGGCCACCGCGTGGCCACCGGCTCATGGCAGGGGCCGACCACCCGGACCGCCGAGGAACTCCTCGCCGCGGGCATGCCTGTGCACGCCGTCACCGACGCCGTGGTCCACTACGCGCTCCGCACGACCCTGCACGGCTGTGTACGGGCCCCGATGCGCGCCGAGCTGATGCCGGTGACCGGCGGCGTGGACGGCACGACCTGGTACGGCCAGCACGACGCGTACTGGGTCGCCCGCTACGACGTCCAGGCACGCCTGGGCCTGGTCACCTACCCCGGCCGGGACAGCGACCGGCTCGGCCTGTTCGCGGAACTCGCCCGCTCCACCGGCTGGTGGTGGCCGGGGCAGGGCCGGTGCGTCATGGCCGAGCGCCCGGTGGAGATCCACACCGAGCCCCTGCCGAACGGCCTGTACGGCGAACGCCGCCTCCACCGTGAGGAGGGTCCCGCCGTACGGTTCGCCGACGACACCCAGGTCCATGTCCTGCACGGCACCCATGTCCCGACCTGGGTGGTCACGGCTCCGACCGTCGAACGCATCCACGCCGAGCGCAATGTCGAGGTACGGCGCAGCGCCATCGAGCGCATCGGCTGGGGCGCGTACATCGAACAGGCCCGGCTCCGCCTCGTCGGCACGGCGGCAGACCCCGGCAACCCCGGCTCCGAACTCCACCTCTACGACGTGCCCCGCGAGCTGTGGGGCCGCCCCGCCCGACTCCTCCTCGCCGTCAACGGCTCCATGGAACCGGACGGCACCCACCGCCGCTACGGCCTGAGCGTGCCCGCCCACTTCGACGACCCGGTGGCGGCGGCCGGCTGGACGTACGGCCTGTCGGGAGAGCAGTACGGGCGGTTGGTCCGCCGTACGTGACCTCCGGTTCTTCAGCCCCTTCACACCCACAGGTGATGCACATGACCACGCCCATGACCCTCGCCGACCTCACCACCCGTACCGGCCTCGACGTCCTCGACCATCTCGAACGCCAGGTCACCATCCCCGTCGTCGACGGCCTCCAGGCCCAGGGCGACCTGATCGTCATCCCCTACGCGTTCCTGGCGCCCCATGTCCGTCCGCACCCGGGGGCACGGTGGCAGGAGGTGCCCGCCGCCGGGATCGAACTGCTGCGCAGCGCCGCGGGAGGCAACCCGCACTCCCTGGTCGCCGAGCCCGGCACCTGCCGCTGGACCACGGGCGTGCGCGACCCCATGCGGCTGGCCCTCGGCATGTTCGAGACGTCCGCCGTCGCCTACCTCATCCACCCCGAGCACGGCGGCACCGGCATCGCGCCCGGCCGCTACGTCGTACGACGTCAACGGGAGCGGAACACCGAGCGGACGGGGTGGATGGGGAACCGGATGATCGCCGACTGAGGCCGTTCGTCAGGCCCTAGGAGCGGCGGCGGGGCTTTGTGCCCTTGCCGCCGCGCCGGGTGCCGCCCGCGGTGGTGCCGCGCTGCGGTTTGGCCTTCGGCTGCTGCTTCTGTTTCCGCTGCTTCTGCTGTTCCTGTCGCTGCTGTTCCTGTTGCTTCTGGGTGGCCGGCTGGGTCCGTCCCCGCGAACTGTTGACCGTCCGGCCGCGCACGATCCCGATGAAGTCCTCGACCATGTCGGTGGTCCTGTCCTCCGGCCACGACAGGGCGACGCGGGACTCGGGGGCGTCCGTGACCGTGCGGTAGGTGAGGTCCTTGCGGTGGTGGAGCCGGGCGAGCGACTGGGGCACGACGAGGAGACCGATACCGGCCGCCACCAGCTCGATCGCGTCGGCCGTGGTGGCGGGGCGCTCGAACGCGGGCTGCCCGGGCGGCTGCTCCCAGCCGAGGGTGTCGTCCAGGGGGTGCAGCACGATCTCGTCGGCCAGATCCTCGGTGGTCACCTCGTCGACGGCCGCCACGACATGGTCCTTCGGGACCACGACCACGGTGGTCTCGGCGTAGAGGGGGATCGCGCTGAGGTCGCCGCCGTCGACCGGCAGCCGTACGAAACCGGCGTCGGCGTCGCCGCCCCGCAGCAGGGCGAACGCCTCGTCGGCGGGTACCTGTGCCAAGGTCAGGGGGATGTCGGGCAGCCGCTCGTTCCAGATCCGCACCCACTTGGTGGGCGTCACTCCGGGGACGTAGGCGAGCCGGAACGAGGGGGAAGTCTCCGAGCCAGTCACCTGACCAGGCTATCGGTCGCGGTCGTCGAGGCCGCTGTCGGCCGTGGTCAGAGGCGGCGCGCACGCTCGTTACCCTGGAGAGCATGACGTCGCACCAGACCGCCCAGACCATGAAGCCCGCCACCGCGGCGAAGAAACTGGGTGTGTACCTCGAGGCCACCCCCGCCGATTTCAGGGAGGGCGTCGTCTCGCGCGCCGAGCTGAACGCGCTGCAGACCGAGCCGCCCGCGTGGCTGGAGGAGCTGCGCCGCAACGGCCCGCACCCGCGTCCGGTGGTCGCGGCGAAGCTGGGCGTCTCCATCGCGGGGCTCGCCCGCGGCGGGGTCACCGAGGCGCTCACCACCGAGCAGATCGAATCGCTGAAGAACGACAACCCCGACTGGCTCCAGCGCGAGCGCGCCACCCAGGCCGAGGTCCGCAAGGAAGCGGCCCGCATCAAGAAGCGCAACGCGGAGCGGGAGGCCCAGGACTCCTGAGCCCCGCCCACCAGGAGTCACTGCCGGCCCGAGGCTCCCGCCGCCCGAAAGAGGGCCAGCAGTGCCTGCGCCTGCGCTGCCTCCGCGTCGAAGAACTGCGTGGCCAGCGCCGGCGGCACGGCCGTTCCGTGCATGCGGACCTCGTGGCAGGTGAAGCAGAACGCCGCCTCGAACAGCGCCAGGTCGAGCGAGTCCTCGTACGCCCGGACGCCCCAGCCCGGTGAGAAGCCGCAGCGGTGCTGTGCGCTGCCGGGCAGGTTCTCGACCAGGGCCAGGGCGTCGGCGATCTCACTCCCCGCCCAGTGGGCGACCGTCCTGCCGGGGTAGGCGGCACCCTTCTTCGCCGGAAGGGCGGAGATCCTCACGACCTCGATCAGCGCGGTGGCGGCGACGGCTTCGGCGGGGAGCTGCATGCCCGCAGTCTGCCCGATGGGCCGGCGGCCGATCGATGGTTCACCGGCGCGATCTGTGACAAGGACCGATAGGTGGCCCCGACGCGCATTGGGTGGGGCGTTTGCACTGCTGTGGTGGCCCCGGACCCCTGTTTCTGACCCACGGTGCGAAGGAGCTTCCGGGCTTGGGGCGGTGAGCGCGCGGTCAGAACCAGTGCAGGCAGTGCGGGGAGCGCTCGGCGCGGAAGAGGGCGTCAGCGAGGGTGGCCGCGCCCGGGCGGTGGGCCCGGATGTGTCCGGCACGCACGAGCGTGCTCGGGGCCGTGCCGCCGAGGTAGACCGAGCCCAGGTCGCTCACGTCGAGGGACAGGTCGGGCTCCCGGTCTGTCGGGACGCAGTCGGCCTTGCCGTCCCGGACGGTCAGCAGGTAGCGGCCGTGCTCGCCGAGGAACGGGTCCTCGACGTCGAGGACGAGCTCGCCGTCCATGAACCAGCCGCGCGCGGTCAGCGCACGCGGGACGTCCAGCAGCCGCACCCAGAGCCAGTCCGTGTCGCCGCTCACCTCGCCGGCGCGGAAGTCCGCAAGCTGCCAGCGCAGCGGGTGCTCGGGCGGGACGTGCTTGAACACGACCTGAGAGACCAGGTCGTGTCCGAGTACGAACCGGGCCAGGGCCGTGAAGACGGCGTCGTCGGTGGCGATGGTCTCGTCGACCGTCAAGGTGTTGGGCTCGCCGATCGAGTAGCTGGCGTACCCGTCCGGGACGCCGTCGGCGTCACGGTGAACGGCCACGTAGCGCGGCGCCGGCGAGATCGGGGGCTGCCCCGCGCGCAAGGCCCACCAGCGGTGCGGCCGGGACAGCGCGCCGGGCTGGGCGCGGCGGTACCGGTCGTAGACCTCTTCCAGGATCTCTGCGCACTCGGCACGACGCAGCACCTCGACCGAGCCGTTGTCCGAGCCGGTCGCCGGCGCGTCGGCCACTCCGCGCGCCCGGGGAACGGCGAGGGCGGCCTTGTGGCGCGGCACCGTCAGCTGCGCCGTGTAGGTCGCCGGTCCGTAGCCGAACCTGCCGTAGATCGGGGCCTCGGAGGCCAGCAGCACGGAGAGGAATTCCCCGCGGGCCCGCAGCTCGGCGAGCTGATGCCGCATCATCGCGCTGAGCACGCCCTGGCGCCGGTGCGAGGGCAGGACGCCGACGGCGGTCACCCCGGAGGCCGGGACGACGGTCTCACCGGGCAGGGTGAGCTCGAAGGAATGCGCGGCGGTGGTCCCGACGGGCCGCCCGTCCGCCGCCAGGGCGAGCAGGCAGCGGTCCGTTTCGAGCGCCGACCACCAGAGCCCACCGCCCTCGATCGGGGTTTCCGGGAAGCGCCCGAACGCGGCATGGACCGTGTCGACGAAGACGTCAAGGTCCTCATCGGTTGTGGAACGAATCTCCATTGCCGCCGCTGCCTCCTCGAAATACCGGGCGCCACGAATCGTGGTGTCCGGCCACAGTGCAACGTTGCCCCGTGGCCGGAGACAAGCGAATTACGACCGGGTCGCGGCCGAGTCGGCGGCCGGCGCCCGTCGTGGACGCCGACGAACAAGGCGTGATCCTCGCCTGCCGCACGGCCGGCCGCTCACCACCGCATATCGTCACCCGCTGGCGAAAGCCGTCCCGGCGGCCGCGGCGAACTTCAGCGCATCCGCACCCTGATTGCATAAACGTGCAACGAAACGTATAGTCATGCCATCTAAGAGGAGGATTCCATGGCGGTACGCGCAGCGGTTGCGGGAGCGAGTGGGTATGCGGGCGGCGAAGTGCTGCGCCTGCTGCTCGCGCACTCCGAGGTCGAGATCGGCGCCCTGACCGGCAACTCCAACGCGGGTCAGCGGCTCGGCGCCCTGCAGCCGCACCTGCTGCCGCTGGCCGACCGGGTGCTCCAGGAGACTACCGCCGAGGTCCTCGCCGGGCATGACGTCGTGTTCCTCGCGCTGCCGCACGGGCAGTCCGCCGCCGTCGCCGAGCAGCTCGGCCCGGACGTGCTCGTCGTCGACATGGGCGCCGACTTCCGCCTCGAGAACCAGGCGGACTGGGAGCGCTTCTACGGCTCGCCGCACGCCGGGACCTGGCCCTACGGCCTCCCCGAACTACCGGGTGCCCGCGCCGCGCTGGAGGGGTCCAAGCGCATCGCGGTACCCGGTTGCTACCCCACGGCCGTCTCTCTGGCCCTCTTCCCGGCGTACGCGGCGGGGATCGCCGAGAACGAGGCCGTGATCGTCGCCGCCTCCGGCACCTCCGGCGCGGGCAAGGCGCCCAAGGCACACCTGCTGGGCTCCGAGGTCATGGGATCCATGACCCCCTACGGCGTCGGCGGCGGCCACCGGCACACCCCCGAGATCACGCAGAACCTCGGCGGGGTCGCGGGCGAGCCGGTCTCCGTCTCCTTCACGCCCACCCTCGCGCCGATGCCCCGCGGCATCCTCGCCACCTGCAGCGCCAAGGCTCGTGACGGGGTGACCGCCGAGTCCGTGCGCGCCGCCTACGAGAAGGCCTTCGCCGACGAGCCCTTCGTCCATCTGCTCCCCGAGGGACAGTGGCCCGCCACGGCGTCCGTCTACGGTTCCAACGCCGTTCAGGTGCAGGTCGCGTACGACGAGGCGGCGGGCCGGATCATCGCGATCAGCGCCATCGACAACCTCACCAAGGGCACCGCGGGCGGCGCCCTGCAGAGCATGAACATCGCCCTCGGTCTCGACGAGACCACCGGCTTGACGACGATCGGAGTTGCGCCGTGAGCGTGACGGCAGCAAAGGGATTCACGGCGGCGGGCATCGCCGCCGGGATCAAGGAGAGCGGCAACCCGGACCTGGCCCTCGTGGTCAACAACGGGCCCCGCGTCGCCGCTGCGGGCGTCTTCACCTCCAACCGTGTGAAGGCCGCGCCGGTGCTGTGGTCCGAGCAGGTGCTGAAGGGCGGCCGGGTGTCGGCCGTCGTCCTCAACTCCGGTGGCGCCAACGCCTGTACGGGACCCAAGGGCTTCCAGGACACGCACGCCACCGCCGAGAAGGTCGCGGACACCCTCGGTCTCAACGCCGCCGAGGTCGCCGTCGCGTCCACGGGCCTGATCGGCGTACTGCTGCCGATGGACAAGCTGCTCCCGGGCGTCGACACGGCCGCCGCGCAGCTGTCCGAGCACGGCGGTGAGAAGGCCGCCATCGCCATCAAGACCACCGACACCGTGCACAAGACGTCCGTGGTGCAGGGCGACGGCTGGACCGTCGGCGGTATGGCCAAGGGCGCGGGCATGCTCGCCCCGGGCCTCGCCACCATGCTCGTCGTCCTCACCACCGACGCCGACGTCGACGGCGAGACCCTGGACAAGGCCCTGCGCGCCGCGACCAGGGTCACCTTCGACCGCGTCGACTCCGACGGCTGCATGTCCACCAACGACACCGTGCTGCTGCTGGCCTCCGGCGCCGCCGAAGTCACCCCGGAGTACGAGGCGTTCGCCGAGGCCGTCCGCAAGGTCTGCGACGACCTCGGTCAGCAGCTCGTCCGGGACGCCGAGGGCGCCGCCAAGGACATCAGGATCGAGGTCGTGAACGCGGCGACCGAGGACGACGCCGTCGAGGTGGGCCGCTCCATCGCCCGCAACAACCTCCTCAAGTGCGCCATCCACGGCGAGGACCCCAACTGGGGCCGCGTGCTCTCCGCGATCGGCACCACGTCCGCCGCCTTCGAGCCCGACCGGCTCAACGTCGCCATCAACGGCGTCTGGGTCTGCAAGAACGGCGGCGTCGGCGAGGACCGCGACAAGGTCGACATGCGCTACCGCGAGGTGCACATCGTCGCCGACCTCGCCGCGGGCGCCGAGACCGCCACGATCTGGACCAACGACCTCACCGCCGACTACGTCCACGAGAACAGCGCCTACTCGTCATGAGCGACACACCCACGCGGAAGCACACCGCGCTCCCCAAGGCCAAGATCCTCATCGAAGCGCTGCCCTGGCTCACCCGCCACCACGGCAAGACGGTCGTCATCAAGTTCGGCGGCAACGCCATGGTCGACGAGGCCCTCAAGGCCGCCTTCGCCCAGGACGTCGTCTTCCTGCGCCACGCCGGCCTCAACGTCGTCGTCGTGCACGGCGGCGGCCCGCAGATCAGTGCCGCCCTCGACAAGCACGGCATCGTCAGCGAGTTCAAGGCGGGCCTGCGGGTCACCACCGAGGACGCCATGGACGTCGTACGCATGGTGCTCGCCGGACAGGTGCAGCGCGAACTGGTGGGGCTGCTCAACCAGCACGGACCGCTCGCCGTCGGCATCACCGGCGAGGACGCGCACACCATCACCGCCACCAAGCACCAGCCCGAGATCGACGGCGAACTGGTCGACATCGGCCGGGTGGGCGAGATCACCGCGATCGACACGGGCGCGATCGAGGCACTCCTCGCCGACGGCCGTGTCCCGGTCGTCTCGTCGATCGCCCGTAGCCAGGACGACGGACATGTCTACAACGTCAATGCTGATACGGCGGCTGCGGCACTCGCTGCTGCTCTGGACGCCGAAACCCTCATGGTCCTCACGGACGTCGAGGGCCTCTACGAGGACTGGCCCAACAGCGACGAGGTGATCAGCCGCCTCACCGCTTCCCAGCTGGAGAAGCTGCTGCCGGAGCTGTCCTCCGGCATGGTGCCGAAAATGGAGGGCTGCCTGCACGCCGTACGCAACGGCGTCCATACCGCCCGCGTCATCGATGGCCGGGTCCAGCACTCGATCCTGCTGGAGATCTTCACCGATGAGGGCATCGGCACGATGGTCGTGCCGGATGCGGAGCAAGAGGGGGATGCCGGATGACCGAGACCGCGAAGAACGCAGAGCTCACCGAGCGGTGGCAGGGCTCGCTCATGAACAACTACGGCACCCCGAAGCTGCCCCTCGTCCGCGGTGCGGGCAGCACGCTCTGGGACGCCGACGGCAAGGAGTACGTCGACTTCGTCGGCGGCATCGCGGTCAACGCCCTCGGCCACGCCCACCCCGCCGTCGTCGAGGCCGTCAGCACACAGATCGCCTCCCTCGGCCATGTCTCCAACCTCTTCATCGCCGAGCCCCCCGTCGCCCTCGCCGAACGGCTGCTCCAGCACTTCGGCCGGGACGGCAAGGTCTACTTCTGCAACTCCGGCGCCGAGGCCAACGAGGGCGCCTTCAAGATCGGCCGGCTCACCGGGCGCACCCACATGGTCGCCACCCAGGGCGGCTTCCACGGCCGCACGATGGGCGCCCTCGCGCTCACCGGCCAGCCCGGCAAGCAGGGTCCGTTCCTGCCGCTGCCGGGTGACGTGACGCACGTCCCGTACGGCGACGCGCAGGCCCTCGCCGCCGCGGTCACCGAGGAGACGGCCCTCGTCGTCATCGAACCCATCCAGGGCGAGAACGGCGTCGTCGTCCCGCCGGCGGGCTATCTGAAGGCCGCGCGGGCCATCACCGCCGCCACCGGCTCGCTGCTGGTCCTCGACGAGGTGCAGACGGGGATCGGCCGGACCGGACACTGGTTCGAGTACCAGGCCCACGAGGGTGTCCTGCCGGACGTCGTCACCCTCGCCAAGGGCCTCGGCGGCGGACTGCCGCTCGGCGCGACCGTCGCCTTCGGCCGGGCCGCCGAACTGCTCCAGCCCGGCCACCACGGCACGACCTTCGGCGGCAACCCGGTCGCCTGCGCCGCCGGACTCGCCGTTCTGGAGACCATCCAGGCCGAGGGCCTGCTGGACAACGTCAAGCGGCAGAGCGAGAAGCTGCGGGACGGAATCGAGTCCCTGGCCCACCCGATGATCGACTATGTCCGTGGCGCGGGCCTGCTGCTGGGTATCGTGCTCACCGAGCCGCTCGCGCCCCTGGCGCAACAGGCGGCTCAGGACGCCGGTTTCCTGGTGAACGCGCCCGCCCCCGATGTCGTACGGCTGATGCCGGCCCTGAACATCGGCGACGCTGCGGTGGACGCCTTCCTCCAGGCCTTTCCCGGCATCCTCGACGCGGCGCGGGCAGCGCACGCGGCCAGTGAGGGCGGACGATCCGGAGAATGAGACGACGATGAGCCAGGCGCAGGAGCACGACCAGGCGGGCCCGGCCGTGCCGCAGACCCGCACCGCACGCCACCGGCGGATCGTGGACATTCTCAACCGGCAACCGGTGCGGTCGCAGAGCCAGTTGGCCAAGCTCCTCTCCGACGACGGGCTGAGCGTCACCCAGGCGACGCTCTCCCGGGACCTGGACGAGCTGAACGCGGTGAAGATCCGCAACAACGACGGCGATCTGATCTACGCGGTGCCGAGCGAGGGCGGTTTCCGGACCCCTCGGGCTCCGCTGGGCGAGTCGGCGAAGGAAGAGCGGATGCGGAGGCTTTCGCAGGAGCTGCTGATCTCCGCGGAGGCTTCGGCGAACCTGGTGGTGCTCCGTACGCCGCCGGGGGCTGCTCAGTTCTTGGCCTCGGCCATCGATCAGGCCGAGCTGCACGACATTCTGGGGACCATCGCCGGTGATGACACCTTGCTGCTGATCAGCCGGGATCCGGTCGGAGGACAGGCCCTCGCGGATCATCTGCTGCGGTTGGCTCAGAACAACCACTGATGTCGTGTCTTGGGGCGCGGGCTGTGTGCGGTCGCCCGCGCCCACGCGGCGGAGCCGCACATCGATGCGGTGCCGTGGTCCTGGAAGACAAAAGATCTGCTCAGCCCAAGCGGGCAGCCAGCCCCCCGGTGCACCGCACCTCGTCTCCCGCCGTGATCAGCAACGCCTCCGTGTCCGGCAGCGACTCCAGCCACGCCAGAGCCTGCCGCGACCCCATCGCGAACGCCGCCGTCGCCCAGCAGTCCGCCCAGGTCAGCCGGGGGCCGACCACCGTCACGGAGACCAGGTCGGTGACCGCGGACCTGCCCGTGCGGGGGTCGACGATGTGGGCGCCGCGCTCCGCGGTGCCCGAGGTGGCGACCGCCAGGCGGTCCGTGCCGGCGGCGGTCACCACGGCGGCCAGTACGCCAGGGCGCAGCGGGTCCGAGACGCCGACCCGCCAGGGGCGCTGTGGGCCCGGCACACCGCACAGCTGCACATCGCCGCCGCCGTTGACGCTCACTCCGGTGACCCCGGCCTCGACCAGGTGCAGCGCCGCCCGCTCGGTGGCCCAGCCCTTCACCAGGCCGGTCGGGTCGAAGCGGCCCTCGTACGTGGCGCTGAACCAGCCGTCGCTCAACCGCTCGGCCTCCGCACACAGTTCGAGCACCTCGGCGACCTCCGGGTCGCACTCCTCGATGGTCAGCTCGCCCCGGGCCAGCCGGGAGATCTGGCTGTGCTCGCGGTAGGTGCTGAACACCTCGTCCACGGCGTGCAGGCCGGTCACCGCCTCTTCGAGCGCGGTCTTGACCGCGACGGGCTCGCCTCCTCGCACGTCGAAGGAGAAGACGGTGCCCATGACCTCCTCCGCGTGCCGCAGCTGGGAGGGCGTGGCCGCCCCGGCGGGATCGGCCACCGGGTCAGCCCGCCTGGTCGAGCGCGGACTGGAGGGACTCCTTGTATCCGCCGGTTGTGTACGTGGCGCCTGAGACAGCATCGATGTCCGCGCTTCCTGCCGCGACGGCGTTCTTGTTGAGCTGGGGGATGGCCGTGCCGCTGATCTGGGTGCTGCGGCCGCCGCTCGGGGACTGCAGCGCCTCGGCCTGGGTGATCTTGCCGCCGACGACGGTGACCCGGACCTGGACGGGCCCGTACTGGGTCTGGGCCACCGACCCGGTGAGCACCTGTGTGCCCGTCGCGGCCCCGCCCCCGGTGTCCGCGCCGCCGCCGCCCGACTCCTGGGTGTCGCCGCCCGCCTGAGCCTCACCCGACCCCGACCCCTGCGCGCTGCCCGCCTGGTCCAGGGCCGACTGGAGGGACTCCTTGTAACCGGCGCTGGTGTACGTGGCACCCGAGACCGCGTCGATGTCGGCGGTCCCCGCGGTCACGGCCGCCTGGTTGAGCTTGGGCACGGCGTTGCCGGAGATCTCGGTGCTGCGGCCGCCGCTCGGTGCCTGCACGGCCTCGGCCTGCGTGACCTTGCCGCCGGTGACGGTGATCTTGACCTGGACCGGGCCGTACTGGGTCTGCACGGCCTTGCCGGTGAGGGTCTGCGCGCCGGCTGCCGCCCCCTGCCCGCCCTGAGCCGAAGGAACTCCCGCCGTCTGCTGGGGGGCCGCCTGTACCGAACCGGCCGGGTCCGAGGCCGGCTTCAGCGACAGCAGCAGCACGATGCCGGACACCGTGGCGGCGGTGGCGAGCAGGGTACGCCGGATGGGATGGCTCTTCTTCATCGCTCCTTCAGCTCCTGAAGGTTGAAGTTCGTGGGGTGGCAGTGGTGGGGCGTGTGAGCCCCGTCGGGCGTGACGGCCCGGAGAAGGGGGTCCCCGAGGGTCCCGGGGAGCGGACCCGGTGGACCCTCGGGGAGGGGGGATCCCGTGGGGGAAGGCGGGGTGTCGCTCACATCTCGAACGACTCGTGGTGGATACGGCGGGTCGGGACGCCCGCGCCGCGCAGCGCCTCGTACACGCCCTGGGCGAAGCCGGGCGGCCCGCACAGGAAGACGTCGTGGCGCTCGATGTCCGGGATCTTGCGGCGCAGCGAGTCCGGGGAGATGTCCGGGCGTTCGCCCTCGGGGCTGTTGACCGCGTACATCAGCCGCGCCCCGCGCTCCTCGGCGATCTGCGCCAGCTCGTCCCACAGGGCCAGGTCCTGGGTGCTGTTGGCCCGGTAGAGCAGGGTCAGGTCACCGGCCGCGCCGGGCAGCGTCTCGAACAGGGCCCGCATCGGGGTGATGCCCACGCCGCCGGCCACCAGCAGCACCTTGCCCCGGCTGCGCTTGTCGGCCGTCAGCGCCCCGTACGGGCCCTCGGCCCACACCCGGGTGCCGGGCTCCAGGTCGCGCAGCGCCGAACTGTGGTCGCCGATCGCCTTGACCGTGATGCGCAGCATGTTGGGGCGGGGCGCCGCCGACAGCGAGTACGGGTGCGAGCTGAACCGCATACCGGGGGCGAGGAACCGCCAGCGGAAGAACTGTCCGGCCTCCGCGCCCATCCGGTGCAGCTTCCGCCCGCTCATCAGCACCGAGACGATGCCGGGCGACTCCTCGATGACCGCCTCGACACGCAGCCGGTGCCGCATGTTGAGCCGGATCGGGGTGAGGATCCGGTACCAGACCACCAGCGCCGTCACCGACCCGTACAGCGCGTACCAGACGGTCTTCGCGACCGGGGTGACCGCGAACTCGTTGCCGGTGGAGAGCTGGTGCCAGAAGGTCAGGAACGTCGCCGCGTACGTCAGCAGGTGCGTGTGGTACCAGAGGTCGTACGGGATCCGCTTGCGCACGGGGCCGATCGAGATGAGCCCGATGAGTACGAGGAAGCCGGTGCCGATGGCGGCCTTGCCCATGTCCGGCAGCTGGTTGATGGAGTCGATGGTCTGCTGGACGATGTCGCCGAAGGTCTTGCCGGCCTGGAGGGCGTAGCCGTACATCGTGAGGACGACGTGCGCGACGACCAGGCAGATCGTGTAGCGGCCGGTCATCGCGTGCCAGCGGGCCACCCGGTCGGAGCCGACGCGGCGCTCCAGAGCGGGCACCCGGGCCATCTGGAGCACCACCAGCGCCATCAGGTACCCGCCGAGCAGGCCGGTGATCCGTCCGGCGTTGAGGATCTTGCTGTTGGTGTCCGCGATGGACGGAGTGCTGTCCCACCACAGCCACACCACACCGGCCGCGCCCGCCCAGAAGGCGAGCAGCAGCGGGACGGCGGGGGAGCGGCGAGGTCGGATGCGGCGCATCGTCTGGCGCCGCGCGGCGCGACCTCCGGCGATCGTGGACACGGTTCCTCCGTGGTGGGCTGGACCCTTGGCCCACACGTACGTGCAGCGAGTGCCGTATGTTCAACGGGGGTAAAGAACCGTTTCGCGAAAGTGCTGTTCCGCTTCCGGCGGAGGATGCGGGACGACTTCCGGCGGAGGATGTCAGACAGCGGAGGGCGGCAACGGCAGCGGCAGCCCGGGGAGTCCGTCCAGGCTCGTCGCGATGTGTTCCTTCTTGGCGAAGTACGCGCCGAGCGACTCGTCGTCCTCCCGCGCGAAGCGCCGGGCGTGCAGGTCCCGGTCCTCGTCGTACGTCATGTACGGCACCGAGTAGCCGCAGCTGTCCCGGACGGTGTCGGCGTGGACGACGATGATCGCGCGCAGGCCGTGCAGGGACGGGTCGATGTCCGGGAAGCGGGTGAGGAGTTCGCCGAAGCGCGTGTCGTCGCGGAATATCGCCTCGCCCCGGCCGTGCACACGCACGATGTTGGGCGGTCCCTGGAAGGCACACCACATGAGGGTGATCCTGCCGTTCTCCCGCAGATGCGCGACGGTCTCCGCGGTGGAACCGGCGAAGTCCAGGTAGGCGACGGTCCGTTCGTCGAGAATCGCGAAGGAGCCCTTGAGGCCCTTGGGGGAGAGGTTGACCGTGCCGTCGGCGGCGAGGGGCGCGGAGGCGGTGAAGAAGATCGGCTGCGCCTCGATGAACGTACGCAGGCGACCGTCGATGCGCTCGTAAGTCTTTCCCATGTCTAACGATTATCGACGGAAGTGCTTTGCCTGTCTAAGGAATTGTCAGGTCCGTGTTCACCAATGGGGAATTCCGGGTGGATCACCATCGCTGGGATCCACCCGGAATCAGGTCTTCCATGGCCGCCCCGGCCGGCGCGCGGGGCGGCCGGGACCCCTGTCGCTCAGGAGGAGCGCAGGAGGTCACGCCTGGCCGGTGATTACTGGTTCAGCTGGCAGGGGGCGAGCTGCTCCAGGCCCTCGGGCTTGGCGGCGGCGCGACCGATCGCGGTCTCGATGCGGTTCAGCGTCGCGATGCGCTTGTCCTCCAGCGGGCCGAGGATGGCGTTCTGGACGAAGTTGGGGCCGCCCTGGCCGACGGTGTCGATCAGGCGCTGGTTGGCTTCCTGGATCTGCGTGTCGAGCAGCTGCAGGTTGCGGGTGACCTCGGCCTGGGCGGAGGCGGGGATCTCCGGCAGGCTGCCCTCGACCTCGGGGCAGGTGATGGTGCCCGCGGCCCCGGCGTTGTCGGCGTCCTCGGCGCCCTCGCCCGCGTTCCCGGCCTCCTCGCCGGCACCGGCTTCCTCGCCCGCGCCCGCCTCTTCACCGGCGCCCGCTTCCTGACCGGCGCCCGCCTCCTCGCCCGCGCCCGCTTCCTGACCGGCACCGGCCTCTTCGCCCGCGCCCGCGTCACCGTTCTGGTTCAGCTGGCAGGGGGCGAGCTGCTCCAGGCCCTCGGGCTTGGCGGCGGTACGGCCGATCGCGGTCTCGATGCGGTTCAGCACCGCGATGCGCTTGTCCTCCAGCGGGCCGAGGATGGCGTTCTGGACGAAGTTGGGGCCGCCCTGGCCGACGGTGTCGATCAGGCGCTGGTTGGCTTCCTGGATCTGCGTGTCGAGCAGCTGCAGGTTGCGGGTGACCTCGGCCTGGGCGGAGGCGGGGATCTCCGGGAGGCTGCCCTCGACGGCGGGGCAGGTGATCGTGCCGGGAGAGGCCGCGGCACCGGCGTTCTGACCGTTGTTGTTGTTGCTCTCTCCGGCGAGGGCGGAACCAGCGATGACCGCTCCGGACAGCACGACCGCGGCGGCGCCGCCGATGATGCCTACGCGACGCTTGTTGTACTTCGGAAGAGCCCTGGACATGCGGATGCCTCACTCGGGTCGGGGAGTTCGTCGTTTACAAAACGCGGCGCCTGCGTTCGGGGAGAGGTACGAGCAAGCGGTTTCGTTTGTTCAAGCCTCTTCCAAAGCTTTCTCGCGCTCTCTCAAATTGACGATTCATGCAGAGTGCTGCATACTCATGCATGACAGTGAAGGGGCGGCGTCGAGGAGGAACCCGTGGCTGAGCGCGTGGTACTCGCCTACTCGGGCGGTCTGGACACCTCCGTGGCCATCGGCTGGATCGCCGAGGAAACCGGCGCCGAGGTCATCGCCGTGGCGGTCGACGTCGGCCAGGGCGGCGAGGATCTGGACGTCATCCGCAAGCGTGCCCTCGCGTGCGGCGCGGTCGAGGCCGAGGTCGCCGACGCCAGGGACGAGTTCGCCGACGAGTACTGCCTCCCGGCGATCAAGGCCAACGCCCTCTACATGGACCGCTACCCGCTGGTCTCCGCGCTCTCCCGCCCGACGATCGTCAAGCACCTCGTCGCCGCCGCCCGGAAGCACGGCGCCACGACGGTCGCCCACGGCTGCACGGGCAAGGGCAATGACCAGGTCCGCTTCGAGGCCGGCATCGCCGCCCTCGCCCCCGGCCTCACCTGCATCGCCCCGGTCCGCGACTACGCGATGACCCGCGACAGGGCCATCGCCTTCTGCGAGGCGAAGCGCCTCCCGATCGCGACCACCAGGAAGTCCCCGTACTCCATCGACCAGAACGTCTTCGGACGCGCCGTCGAGACGGGCTTCCTGGAGGACATCTGGAACGGCCCGATCGAGGACGTCTACGAGTACACCCGGAACCCGGCCGTTCAGCGTGACCCCGACGAGGTGATCATCACCTTCGCGCGGGGCGTCCCGGTCGCGATCGACGGCAGGCCCGTCACCGTCCTCCAGGCGATCCAGGAGCTGAACGAGCGCGCCGGCGCCCAGGGCGTCGGCCGGATCGACATGGTCGAGGACCGCCTCGTCGGCATCAAGTCCCGCGAGGTGTACGAGGCCCCGGGCGCGATCGCGCTGATCACGGCCCACCAGGAGCTGGAGAACGTCACGGTCGAGCGTGAACTCGCCCGCTACAAGCGCCAGGTCGAACAGCGCTGGGGCGAACTGGTCTACGACGGCCAGTGGTTCTCCCCGCTCAAGCGCGCCCTCGACGGCTTCATCGACGAGGCCAACGAACACGTCTCCGGCGACATCCGCATGACGCTGCACGGCGGCCGCGCGGTCGTCACCGGCCGCCGCTCGCAGTCGTCGCTGTACGACTTCGACCTCGCCACGTACGACACGGGCGACACGTTCGACCAGACCGCGGCCAAGGGCTTCATCGACATCTACAGCCTGTCGTCGAAGATCGCGGCCAAGCGGGACCTCGCGTAAGCAGTAGCGTGAGTACCGCCTCCTCGCTCTCGGGGTGGGGAGGCGGCGGCACATCCGTATCTCTCTAGGAGCAACGCAAGTGAGCAGCAACAGCGGTGACGTACGGCTCTGGGGCGCCCGTTTCGCCGACGGTCCCGCCGAGGCCCTGGCGAAGCTGTCCGCGTCCGTCCACTTCGACTGGCGGCTGGCGCCCTACGACATCGCGGGCTCCCGCGCCCACGCGCGCGTGCTGCACAAGGCGGGCCTGCTCACGGACGACGAGCTGACGCGGATGATCGCCGGCCTCGACCAGCTCGAGGCGGACGTCGCCGACGGCTCCTTCGCGGGCACCATCGCCGACGAGGACGTGCACACCGCCCTCGAGCGCGGCCTCCTGGAGCGCCTCGGCCCGGACCTCGGCGGCAAGCTGCGGGCCGGCCGCTCCCGCAACGACCAGGTGGCGACGCTCTTCCGCATGTACCTGCGCGACCACGCCCGGACGGTCGGCGGTCTGATCGCCGAGCTCCAGGACGCGCTGATCGGCCTGGCGGAGGCCCACCCGGACGTGGCGATGCCCGGCCGCACCCACCTCCAGCACGCCCAGCCGGTCCTCTTCGCCCACCACGTCCTCGCGCATGTGCAGTCCCTGTCCCGGGACGCGGAGCGCCTGCGCCAGTGGGACGAGCGCACGGCGGTCTCGCCGTACGGCTCGGGTGCCCTGGCGGGCAGCAGCCTCGGCCTGGACCCGGAGTCGGTGGCCAAGGACCTCGGCTTCGAACACGGCAGCTCGGCGAACTCCATCGACGGCACGGCCTCCCGTGACTTCGTGGCGGAGTTCGCCTTCATCACCGCGATGATCGGCGTGAACCTCTCCCGGATCGCCGAGGAGGTCATCATCTGGAACACGAAGGAGTTCTCCTTCGTGACCCTGCACGACGCGTTCTCCACGGGCTCGTCGATCATGCCGCAGAAGAAGAACCCGGACATCGCGGAGCTGGCGCGTGGAAAGTCCGGCCGTCTGATCGGCAACCTGACGGGCCTGATGGCCACGCTGAAGGCCCTGCCCCTCGCCTACAACCGTGACCTCCAGGAGGACAAGGAGCCGGTCTTCGACTCCATCGACCAGTTGGAGATCCTGCTCCCCGCCTTCACCGGCATGATGGCGACCCTCACGGTCCACCGCGAGCGCATGGAGGAACTGGCCCCCGCCGGCTTCTCCCTCGCCACCGACATCGCCGAGTGGCTGGTCAAGCAGGGCGTCCCGTTCCGCGTGGCGCACGAGGTCGCCGGCGAGTGCGTCAAGGCCGCCGAGGCCGAGAACAAGGAACTGAACGACCTGACGGACGACCAGTTCGCCAAGATCTCCACCCACCTCACCCCCGAGGTCCGCACGGTCCTCAACGTCCCGGGCGCCCTTGCCTCCCGCAACGGCCGCGGAGGCACGGCCCCCAGCGCGGTGGCGATCCAACTGGCGGAGATCAAGACGAACGTGGCGGCCCAGCACGAGTGGGCGACGGCGAAGCAGAAGTAGGCAAGGGGGCTGCGCGCCCTAAGGGGCGCGGGGAACTGCGCGACAAGCCACATCGCACGCGCACCCGCCACCCCAACCGCACCCGCCACCCCAGCCGCCCCCCGAGCTCGGAGGCGCAGGGGGCGAAGGGGGGTCGAAGGGGGCACAGCCCCTGGAGGATGGGACGGGTAGGGGCGGCGGGGGCGAAAAACACCCCGAGCCCACCCACGCAGCAAGCCACCCCCCAAAGGTCATCGCGGGTTAGGTTTGGTCGAAGCCGTACCGGACCCGACCAAACGGAGCCCGCGATGCCCTTCACCCGACTGGCCACAGCGACAACCCCCACCTGCCACATCGGACTGGGCCTCGCCGCAGTCGGCCGCCCCGGCTACATCAACCTCGGCCGAGACCACGACCTCGGAGAGGACCGCAGTGTCGAGGCGCTGCACACCCGCACCCACGAACTCCTTGACGCCGCCTACGCCCAAGGCGTCCGCTACTTCGACGCGGCCCGCTCATACGGCCGCTCGGAGGAGTTCCTGGCCGATTGGCTGAAGGCCCGCCCCGACATCGACGACATCGTCGTCGGCAGCAAATGGGGCTACATCTACACCGCCGACTGGACCACCGACGCCGAGAAGCACGAGGTCAAGGACCACAGCGTCCAGACGTACGAACGGCAGCGCGCCGAAAGCACCGAATTGCTCGGCGCCCGCCTCGACCTCTACCAGATCCACTCGGTGACCCCGGACAGCCCGGCCCTCACCGACAAGGAACTCCACGCCAAGCTGGCGGAGGCCGCCGCCCAGGGCACCACCATCGGCTTCTCGACCAGCGGCCCGGCCCAGGCGGAGGCCGTCCGCGCCGCCCTCGCCGTGACCGTCGACGGCGAGCCCCTCTTCCGTACCGTCCAGTCGACGTACAACGCGCTGGAGACCTCCGCCGCGCCCGCCCTCGCCGAGGCGCACGACGCCGGGCTCACGGTGATCGTCAAGGAGGGCATGGCGAACGGCCGCCTCGCGGACCCGTACGCCCCGGCCGCGCTGAAGACGGTCGCCGCGGAGACGGGCCTCGGTTGCGACGCGGTCGCCCTCGCGCTCGTGCTGCGCCAGCCGTGGGCCGGTGTCGTCCTCTCCGGCGCCGCCACCACCAACCACCTCGCCTCCAACCTGCACGCGGCGGTCGTCGACCTCGACGAGGACCAGCTGACAAGGCTCTCGGGGCTCGTCGAGGAACCGCGGACGTACTGGGAGAAGCGCGGTCAGCTCCCCTGGCACTGAGCAGAACCCTGAGGAAGTCCCCGCATGAGACGTTCATGCCCGTGATGAGACATCAGTGTCTCAGATGGTCTATGGTTGTCTCATGGCCGTCGACCGTGACCACGTACTGCGCAGCGCCGCAGCCCTCCTGACCCGCAAATCCACGTCCACCATGGACGAGGTCGCCAAGGCGGCCGGGATCAGCCGGGCCACGCTGCACCGCCACTTCGCCGGGCGTGACGCGCTCGTCCGGGCGCTGGAGGCGCTCGGTATCGAGGAGTGCGAGTCCGCCCTCGACGCGGCGCGTCTGGAGGAGGGACCGGCGAGCGACGCCGTACGGCGGCTCGTCCGGGAGCTCGAACCCGCGGCCGGACTGCTCGCGTTCCTCTACGGCGAGTACCAGCTCTTCGAGGGCGAGAGCCAGAACGAGGGCTGGTCCCGCATCGACGCGCGCATCGCGGCGCTGTTCCGACGCGGCCAGGAGAGCGGCGAGTTCCGCATCGACCTCACCCCCGCCTGGCTCACCGAGGCGGTGTACGGCCTCATCGCCTCCGCCGCCTGGGCCGTGCTCGACGGCCGGGTGGCGGCCAAGGACTTCCAGTTCATGATCGTCGAGCTGTTGCTCGGCGGCGCACTACGGAGAGAGGAAGCATGACCAGCACCCTGCAGCCGGAGACCACGACCGAGGCGGTGACCAAGCGCCCGGGCCGTTGGCTCGCGCTCTCCGTCCTCGTGCTCGCCGTGCTGCTGGTGGCCGTCGACGCGACCGTCCTCGGTCTCGCGACGCCCTACATCAGCGAGGACCTGAACCCCTCGGGCACCCAGCTCCTGTGGATCGGCGACGTGTACTCGTTCGTCATCGCGGGCCTGCTCGTCTCGGCCGGCAGCCTCGGCGACCGCGTCGGCCGAAAGAAGCTGCTGCTGATCGGCGCCACCGCGTTCGGCGCGATATCCGTGCTCAACGCCTACGCGACGACACCGGAGCTGTTGATCGTCGCCCGGGCGCTGCTCGGTGTCGCGGGCGCGACCCTGATGCCCGCCACGCTCGCACTGATCCGCAACCTCTTCCTCGACCCGCGCGAGCGCAGCCTCGCCATCGGCATCTGGGGCGCCACGGCCTCCGCCGGTACGGCGGTCGGCCCGGTCGTCGGTGGCTTCCTTCTGGAGCACTTCTGGTGGGGGTCGGTCTTCCTGATCAACCTGCCGGTGATGATCGTCCTCGTCGTCGTCGGCATCAGGCTGCTGCCCGAGTCGCGCCACCCGGCCCCCGGCCCCTGGGACGTGCCCAGCGTCGGCCTGTCCCTCGTCGGCATGATCGGCGTGGTCTACGCGGTGAAGGAGACGGCCTCCCACGGCCTGGACGGCAACGCGCTCGCCGCGGGCCTGCTCGGTGTCGCGGCACTCGTCTGCTTCGTCCGCCGCCAGCTCTCCCTGCCCCACCCGCTGTTGGACATGCGGCTGTTCCGCAACCGCGGCTTCTCGGGGGCGGTGCTCGCCGACCTGCTGACCATCCTCGGACTGGCCGGCCTGATCTTCTTCCTCTCGCAGTTTCTGCAGCTCGTACAGGGCAGGCAGCCGTTGGAGGCGGGTCTCGCCGAACTGCCCGCCGCCATCGGCGCGGTGGTCGCCGGTCTGGTCGCCGGAGCCGCCGCCCGCCGGTTCTCCGTACGGTCGGTCGTCGCGGGCGGCCTGGCAGCCATCGGCCTGGCGCTCGGCGCGCTCACCCTGCTCGACGGATCCACGGCCTATCCGCTGATCGGCGCCGCCCTGCTGGTCGTCGGCGTCGGCGCGGGCTTCTCGTTCACCGTCACCGCCGATGTGATCCTCTCCAGCGTGCCCAGGGACCAGGCGGGCGCGGCCTCGGCCGTGTCCGAGACGGCGTACGAACTGGGCGCGGCCCTCGGCATCGCGATCCTCGGCTCCATCGTGACCGGTGTCTACCGGGGCTTCGCGGCCCCGGCGGGGACCCCCGAGGGGGCGCACGAGTCGCTGGGCGGCGCGGTGGAGGCGGCGGCAGGCCTGCCGACCGCCGAGGCGGAGCAACTGCTGTCGTCGGCCCGGGAGTCCTTCGTCGACGGCATCACCGTCGCGGCGGGCGCGGGAGCCGTGGTGCTGTTGGCCACGGCGGTGGCGGCGTGGTTCATGTTGCGAGGCCAACGCCTGGAGAGCCGCGTCTGAGGGACTCGGCTCCGCAACCGGGGAAGAACTCCAGGAGGTCTAGAAGGACAACGGCAGCACGGAGGACATCGGCAGCACGAAGGAGGCCACCATGTCCGACGGCCACTACTCCGGATACGGCGGCCCGGACCCCCACCGGGTCCACCCCGGCCCCGTCGAACCCCAGGACCGGACGTTCGTCACGGGCGCCCCGCCCCCACCGTCCTTCGGCCCGCCCCAGCCGTACGGCTACGGCCATCCGTACGCCACCCCCTCCCAGCCACAACCGCAGCCGTTTTTCCAGCCCCAGCCCAACCCGCAGCCCCAGCCGCCCCGCCCGCCGGCCCGCCGACCGAGCCCGATCGTCGCCGCCGTACTGGCCGCAGTGCTCGCGGGCGGCGGGGCGGGCTTCGCGGCCGGACGACTGGGCGACGCCACGGCATCCACACCCGCCACGGCCGCCGGGCCGAATGTCACGGGCCTGGAGGAAGTCGCCGCACGCGTGCTGCCCAGCGTGGTGTCCGTGGAGACGGCGACCGGTCAGGGCTCGGGGTTCGTCTTCGACGAGCAGGGCCGCATCCTCACCAACGCCCACGTGGTGTCGGGCAGTTCACGGGTCACGATAGAGCTGCAGGACGGCCGTGAGATGCGCGCGGAGGTGCTGGGCGCGGACCCGGCCCACGACGTCGCCGTACTCGAACCCCAGACGGGCCGCGGCCTCGAACCGGCCGAACTGGCCACCGGCGCCGCCCCCGAGGTCGGGGACACGGTCCTCGCGATCGGCTCGCCGCTGGGCCTGACGGGCACGGTCACCGCGGGCATCGTCAGCGCACTCGACCGCTCGGTCACCCTCGGCGACGACGGCACCGACAAACGCGCCCTGCAGACGGATGCCTCGATCAACCCGGGCAACTCCGGCGGCCCGCTGGTGGACGCGGAGGGCCGAGTCATCGGCATCAACACGGCCATAGCCACGATGGACCAGGAGCGGGGCGGCTCGATCGGCATAGGCTTCGCGATCCCCGTGAAGGACGCGGTGACCGCGGCACGGGAGATCATCGAGGGTACCTAGACACATCCAGAGAAGGGCACCTCGTGCTCCCCGCAGACCGCATCCGGACTCTTCTGAGAGAGTCCGACGACCCCCACCACCTGGAACGCCCCCAGAACTTCGACCTGCACATCGCGGCCCACCGCTTCGCCCACCTCACCCGGGCATCACGGGACCGCTTCGGCCCGACCTGCACAAGCGGCCTGCGCCAGGACGCCAGCGACTACGGCGAGATCACGATCCCCGCGGCCGCCACGGGCCTCGGCCACCCCTTGTGGATCGACCTGAGCAACTTCGGCGGCTTCGTCACGGCAGGAACAGCCGACTGGGCGGGGCCGGACCCCACGGCGGGCCTGACGGAGGAGTTCGTGACCTGGCTCGACGGCGTCTGCACAGCGGCAGGATGCACGTTCGTCCCCCTCGAGCTGCTCCTGGAACCGTACGACGGCCCGTCAGCCCTGGAGGACGACGAGGCCTTCGCCGCACTGGTGGCACAGTTCGTGGACGTCAGCGAGGAGGACGAGACGGACGAGCGCCGACTACCTCTGGCGTGGGCCGACCGCTACTTCCAGTGGATGTAGGAGGACGGAGGCCCGCCCCCGGCAAACCACCCGCAGGCACCCGGCAAAACCAGCGGAGCTAGGCCGCTTCCTTGGCCTTCGACGCGTACATGTCCACATACTCCTGCCCCGACAACCGCATCACCTCGGCCATCACCGAGTCGGTCACCGCCCGCAGCACATACCGGTCCCGGTCCATCCCCTCGTACCGGGAGAACTCCATCGCCTCACCGAACCGCACCGTGACCCGCCCGGGCCGGGGCAACCCCGCGCCTCCCGGCTGAAGCTTGTCCGTGCCGATCATCGCGAACGGCACGACGGGCGCCCCGGTCATCAGCGTCAGCCGGGCGATACCCGTACGCCCCCGGTACAGACGGCCGTCGGGCGACCGTGTCCCCTCCGGGTAGATGCCGAACACCTTGCCCTCGTCGAGGATGCGCCGCCCGGTCATCAGCGCGGCGACTCCGCCCCGCCCGCCGTCGCGGTCGACGGGGATCATGCCGACGCCGGTGAAGAACCAGGCCATCAGACGGCCCTTCAACCCCTTGCCGGTGACGTACTCGTCCTTGCCGATGAAGAGGACCTGACGGTCGCAGACCAGCGGCAGGACCATCGAGTCGATGAAGGTCAGGTGGTTGCCGGCGAGGATCACCGGTCCGTCCCCCGGGATGTGCTCCGCACCCTCCACCCGGGGGCGGAACATCAGGCGCATGATCGGTCCGAGCACTGCCTTGATGAGCGCGAAGCGGGACAACGGGCCCTCCCATGTCAAGGGTTCCGGTATTGAGTCTGTGCAGGTGAGGACGATACTCCCGGCAAAGTGGGTCGCGCACATCGGGTTCACGGACTCGATACGCGTTGTTGACCCGCGTTTACCTGCGGTGGCGCCGGGATGGCCGCCCGTCATCCGCCCGGAACAAACGGAACAATGTGATGTAGATCGCGTCCTTCATATCCGATCTCACCCGGCACGCGCACGTCGTTCTCCCGACACTCCGTCAATTCACGCCTCCGGTGCGACATCCAGCGTCATCCGCGTGTTCGGTCGCAGGTCTCCCGTAGGTCATCTCGCGCCACCTACGATCGTCCCGCTTGACAGGTGCAGGGCACGGTCGGTGCCCGCTGGTGAGGAGCCGTCATGGGGACGCAGGAGGCGCGGGACATGCAGGGAACGCGGGAGGCGCAGGAGGCGTACGACGACGAGCAGGGGCGCGGGGCGGGCCGCCGGGCGCTGCTCGGGGCCGCGGTGCTCGGGGCGGGCGGAGCGGTCCTCGGGCTGCCGGGCGCGGCGAGAGCGGACGAGCGGACGGCCGCGCGCCACTCGGGCGGCGGCTACCGGAGCCTGCCGGTGCCGACGATCATCGGCCACCGCGGGGCCAGCGGCTACCGCCCGGAGCACACGCTCGGCTCGTACCAGCTCGCCCTGGACCTGGGCGCGCACGTCATAGAGCAGGACCTCGTGCCCACCAAGGACGGCCACCTCGTCTGCCGTCACGAGAACGAGATCGGCGGCACGACCGATGTCTCCGCGCACGCGGAGTTCGCCGACCGCAAGGTCACGAAGGTCGTCGACGGCGTGTCGATCACCGGCTGGTTCACCGAGGACTTCACGCTCGCCGAGCTGAAGACCCTGCGCGCCAAGGAGCGCATCCCCGGCACCCGTCAGAGGAACACCCTCTACGACGGCCGCTGGGAGATCCCCACCTTCGAGGAGGTGCTCCGCTGGGCCGACAAGGAGGGCAGGAAGCGCGGCAAGCAGGTCTGGCTGCACATCGAGACCAAGCACCCTACCTACTTCCGCAAGCTCGGCCTGGGCCTTGAGGAGCCGCTCGCCAAGCTGCTGCGCAAGTACGGCCGACACAAGAAGAACTCGCCCGTCTTCCTGCAGTCCTTCGAGCCGAGCAGCATCCAGCGCCTGGACCGCCTGGTGGACAGCCCCGGCGTCGTCCTGCTCTCCGGGGCCGCCACCCGCCCCTACGACTTCGTGGAGGCGGGCGACCCGCGCACGGTCGCCGACCTGATCAAGCCCGAGGGCCTGGCCTGGATCGCCTCGTTCGCACAGGGCATCGGCCCCACGCTGGACCTGATCATTCCGCGCGACGCGAGCGGCAACCTCACCACGCCGACCACGCTCGTCGCCGACGCGCACGCCGAGGACCTGATCCTGCACCCCTACACGATGCGCAACGAGAACAGCTTCCTGCCCGCGAACTTCCGCAAGGGCACCGACGCCAATGCCTACGGCGACGCCTTCGGCGCGTTCAAGGTGTACTTCGAGACCGGCATCGACGGCATCTTCACCGACAACGCGGACACGGGCCTGCTCGCCCACGCGGACTTCGTGAACCGCTGAGCCACGTCAACACCTGAGTCCTCCGCACCCCGTTCGGGGTGTCTCCCGTCCGCCCCGGCAACCCCTGCCGGGGCGGCGGCGTCACGGGGCATATGACACACGAGATGCTCGCCACCCTCCGCCCGCTGCTCGTCGCGGAGGTCTCGGCGGAGGCGTACGCGGCCGGCGCGGAGGCGGGCGACCTGGAACAGGCGGTCTGGCTGCGTCTGCTGGAGCGGCTCGACACGGACGGTCCACCCGTCGACCCCGAGGGCTGGCTGCGCAGTGCCGTCCGCTTCGAGGCCCGCCTCAGCCGCCGCAAGGCCAGGGTCGAACAGCCGTATGGCGCCGAGCCCGCCACCGACCCCGCCTCCGGTCCCGAACAGCAGGCGCTCACCGCGGCCCACCGCCGTGCCCTGCACACCGCCGTCCGCAGACTGCCCGGCCGATGCCCGCGCCTGCTCGCGGCGCTGCTCTCGCCCCAGGACCTCACCTACCGCGAGATCGCAGGCGAGTTGGGTATCTCACAGGGAAGCCTGGGTCCGGAACGTTCCAGATGCCTGGGATGTCTGCGGCGATTGCTGGGCACGGAGGTTGCGGCACGCGAACCGCGGGGATAGGAGTGAAGGACCAGCAGGTGAGCAGGTGAGCGGGAGGCGTGCACACATGGGCATGAGCGTGACCATCTCGGTGGCGACCGAGCAGGACGCCGAGCAGATTTTCAGGCTGCAGTACCTGTGTTTCCAGAGCGAGGCGGCACTGTACGGCAACTACCGCATCGATCCGCTCGTCCAGAGCCTCGACTCCGTCCGCGCGGAGGTCGCCGCGGACTGTGTGTTCGTGGCCCGGCTGGGCGACGAAGTGGTCGGCTCGGTCCGCGGCGCCCTTGCCGACGACGGCACCGCCGCCATCGGCAAACTCTGCGTCCACCCGCGCCTCCAGGGCCACGGCATCGGCGCGAGGCTGCTCCGCGCGGCCGAGTCGGCCCTGGCGGAGGAGCGCGGCGCCACGAAGTTCCGCCTCAGCGCCGGTCACCGCAGCGAGGGCAACCTCCGGTTGTACCGCCGAGTGGGGTACGAGGCGGTGGGCACCAGCCAGGGCGAGGACGGCGTACCGATGATCGTCCTGGAGAAGCCGGCGGAGGCGTACGCGGCAACTGCGTAACGGGGGTCAGGGGAGCGCCCCTTCCGATGTGCGGGGCTGTGTCGATGTTCGGCTCCGCCGCGTGGGCGCGACCAGCCACGACGAACCCGCGGCCGCCTGACGAACTCAGGCGGCATCCCCTTGCCGCACACCCTTCCGCAGCCAGTACATCGCGGTGATCGGCAGCAGTACGGGAATGAACAGGTATCCCATCCCGTAGTCGGACCAGACCGTCGCGTCCGGGAAGGCGGACGGCTCGACCAGCGTCCAGGTCCCGACGACCAGTACACCCGCCAGCTCTGCTGCGCAGCAGAGCCGCGCCGCCCTGCGGGCCGTCTCCCCGCCCCGCACCAGTGAGTACGTGATGAACCCGTACACGAGGCCGGCCAGCGCGGAGAGCGAGTAGGCGAGCGGCGCGTGGTCGAACTCGGTCGAGATCTGCACGATCGACCGTGACACGGCCCCCACGACCATCACGCCGTACAGCCACACCAGCAGCATCCCCGGCCCGCTGATCAGTCGCGTCGGCTTCTCCTCGGCAACGGCCATGTCAGCCTCCCCAGATGTCGTAGAGCCGTACCTGGAGCACGGCCAGCACCACACCGCCGGCCGCGACGGTCACACTGCCCCAGCGCGTACGTTCCGCCAGCGACATGAACCCCGCCACCGGGATGCACACGAGCGCCCCGAGCAGATACGACACGAAGATCGTCGTGCCCTGCTCGGCTTCCTCCCCGCGCGCCAGCTGCACGATCCCGACCACCAACTGGACGAGGGCCAGCACCGACACCACGGCCATGCCGATGAAGTGCCAGTCCTTGGTCGGCTGATCGCGGTACGCGGCCCAGCCGCACCACGCGGCGAGCAGGAGGGCGGCGACGGCGGTCGCCGCCGTCAGGGCAACAAGCATGCCGCGACCCTATTACGGCCCAAAACTCCGCCGCGCCCGGCCCCGGGCCATCAAACCCCCAGGCCGCGAAGCGTGGCCTTGGCCACACAACCGGATGCCCAGATAGTGGACAGCAGCCCATCCCACCTGCGTGTTTGTCTCGCCGAGCTGTCCGTCATGCGGACAGGCCTTCTGGGCCCCGGCCATACCTCTGCTTTACTGATCTCATGACCACGACGAGCTGCCGCACCCTTGCGACCGAGGCGACCCTGACGCCCGGTGCTCGTTGTATGTGTCGAATGTGCGCCTTCTAGAGGGCCCCCGCACCACCCCCTGAGCCTCGCGCCCCGAAGCGAGACGCCCCGGCATGTCCGTACGCCATCGCGCGACGCGGACCGAGCCGCCCCGCGCACAAGTTCTCCCCCGGTTCCATCGCCACCGCGAGAACCGTGTCGCGTCCCTGACCACTCGCACCCGTGCGCCCGGGCACACCCACGCCCGCGCACTCGACAGTGACGGAAACTCACGTGATCACCACCACGGGCCTCACCAAGGTCTACCGCTCACGCGGCCGTGAGGTCACCGCCCTCGACGGCGTCGACCTGCACGTCCGCGAAGGCGAGGTGTACGGCGTCATCGGCCAGTCCGGCGCCGGCAAGTCCTCCCTCATCCGCTGCGTCAATCTGCTCGAGCGACCCACCGCCGGCACGGTCACCGTCGACGGACAGGACCTCACCGCGCTCGCCGGACGGGGCCCCCGTGCGGGCAAGGAACTCCGCCGGGCCCGCAGCCGTATCGGCATGGTCTTCCAGCACTTCAACCTGCTGTCCACGCGAACCGTCCAGGACAACGTCGAACTGCCGCTGGAGATCCTCGGCAAGTCGGGCGCCGAGCGCTCCCGCAAGGCTCTGGAACTGCTCGACCTCGTAGGCCTCGCCGACAAGGCCAAGGCCTACCCGGCCCAGCTCTCCGGCGGCCAGAAGCAGCGCGTCGGCATCGCCCGCGCCCTCGCCGGCGACCCGAAGGTGCTGCTCTCCGACGAGGCCACCAGCGCCCTCGACCCGGAGACCACCCGCTCGATCCTGACGCTGCTGCGCGATCTCAACCGGCAGCTGGGCCTGACCGTCCTGCTCATCACGCACGAGATGGACGTCGTCAAGTACATCTGCGACTCGGCCGCCCTCATGGAGCAGGGGCGCGTCGTCGAGTCCGGCACGGTCGGCGAGTTGCTCGGGACCCCCGGCTCCGAACTGGCCGCCGCTCTCTTCCCGGTCGGCGGCGAGGCCATCGGCGAGGACCGCACGGTCGTCGACGTCACCTTCCACGGAGAGGCCGCCACCCAGCCCGTCATCTCCCAGCTGTCGCGCACCTACAACGTCGACATCTCCATCCTCGGCGCCGCCATCGACACCGTCGGCGGCCTCCAGGTGGGCCGGATGCGCATCGAACTGCCCGGCCGCTACGAGGACAACGTCGTACCGATCGGCTTCCTGCGTGAAAAGGGCCTGCGGATCGACGTCGTCGGTGAGTCTCAGCTGGTGAAGGACGGTGCCAAGTGACCTGGTCCGAGATGCGGCCCCTGCTGGAGCAGGCGTGTTGGGACACCCTCCACATGGTCGGCTGGTCCACACTCATCGCGGTCGTCGGCGGACTCCCGCTCGGCATCCTCCTCGTCCTCACCGACAAGGGCGGCCTGCTGCAGAGCCTCGGCGCCAACAAGGTCATCGGGCAGATCGTGAACATCGCCCGCTCGATGCCGTTCATCATCCTGATGGTCGCGCTGATGGACTTCACGCGCACGATCACCGGGACGACCATCGGCCGCGAGGCCGCGATCGTGCCGCTAGCCATCGGCGCGATCCCCTTCTTCGCACGCCTGGTCGAGACGGCTGTCCGCGAAGTGGACGGCGGACTCGTCGAGGCCGTGCAGTCGATGGGCGGCAACACCTGGACGATCGTCCGCAAGGTCCTCGTCCCCGAGGCCCTGCCCTCGCTGATCGCCAGCACCACGACCACGGTCGTCGCGCTCATCGGCTACTCGGCCATGGCGGGCACGGTCGGCGCCGGCGGCCTCGGCGACATCGCCATCCGCTACGGGTACCAGCGCTTCGAGACCGACCTCATGTGGATCACCGTCGCGATCCTCGCCGTCGTCATCTCGGTCATCCAGTTCGCCGGCGACTACGCGGCCCGCTCCCTGCACCGCCGTGGCGGTAAGGCGGGCCCGGCCCCGAAGCTGCGGCTGCTCAAGGCGTCCACGGCGACGAGCAAGACCGTCTGACACACCCCTGATCTCCCCTTGATCTCCCCGCACACCCAAGCCGGGGATGCTCCACCCAAAAGGAAAGGCACTTTTCGTGCGTAACACCGCCAAGCTCACCACCGCCGTGCTCGCCGCCGGAGCCCTCACCCTCGGGCTCACCGCATGCGGCTCGGACAAGGCCGACACCGCGTCCGGCACGTCCGACACGAGCGGTCCTCTGGTCGTCGCCGCCAGCCCGACCCCGCACGCCGAGATCCTCGACTACGTGAAGGACAACCTGGCGAAGAAGGCCGGCCTGGAGCTGGAGGTCAAGGAGTTCACCGACTACGTCCTGCCGAACACGGCCACCGAGGACGGCTCCGTGGACGCCAACTACTTCCAGAACCAGCCCTACCTCGACGACTTCAACAAGAAGCAGGGCACCCACATCGTGCCCGTCGTCACCGTGCACCTTGAGCCGCTCGGCCTCTACTCCAACAAGGTCAAGAGCAAGGACGACCTGAAGAGCGGCGCGACCGTCGCCATCCCGAACGACACGGTCAACGAGGCACGCGCCCTCAAGCTCCTCGACTCCGCCGGCATCATCACGCTCAAGGACGGCGTCGGCAACGAGGCGACCCCCGCGGACATCGCCGAGAACCCCAAGAAGCTCACGTTCAAGGAACTGGAGGCGGCCCAGACCCCGCGCTCCCTGGAGGACGTCGACGCCGCGGTGATCAACGGCAACTACGCCCTGGAGGCCGACCTCTCGCCCGCCGAGGACGCCCTGGCCGTGGAGCCCGCCAAGGACAACCCGAACGGCAACTTCCTCGCGGTCAAGGAGGGCAACGAGGACGACCCACGCGTGAAGAAGCTCGTCAAGCTCCTCACCTCCGACGAGGTCAAGAAGTTCATCGAGGACAAGTGGAGCAACGGCTCCGTCATCCCGTCGTTCTGATCGCGCACGTACAGGCCACGTACAAGGGGTCCGTCCTGCGGATCACTTCCGGCTGACGGGGCGTATACGGCGTATCGCCACGCACGGGGTCCACTCGCTCACCGCGGGTGGACCCCGTGGTGCGGTTCAGTGCTTTCATGCTGCATGCTGGGCAGTTCAGCAGGCCCTGAAGGTTTCGAAGGTTACGGAGCGGCGCATGATGAGCACCTTTCCCGACATCTCCATCAGCACGGAGCGGTTGGTTCTGCGCCCGTTCGAGGAGCTGGACATCGAGGCGTTCGCCGAGATGATGAACGACGAGATGGTCACCGCCTGGACCTCCGTCCCCCACCCCTACACCCGGGATGACGCCCGGCGCTGGATCACCGAGCAGGCCCCCGCCGAACGCACCGAGGGCCGCGGCATCGTCTTCGCCGTCACCGAGTTCCTCACCCAGCGCCTCGTCGGCATCGTGCACCTGCGGAACACGGACTGGCGGGTCCGCTCCAGCGAGATCGCGTACATCGTCGCCCCCTGGGCCCGCGGCGAGGGCTACGCGTCCGAGGCGGCCTTCGTCACCGCCCGCTGGCTCTTCCACGACCAGAAGTTCGAACGGCTGGAGCTGCGCACCGCCGCCGACAACGCGGCCTCCCAGCAGGTCGCCCAGAAGATCGGCTGCATCAGCGAGGGCGTGCTGCGCAACGCCTGGATAGCGCGCAGCAGAACGGACAGCGGCCACTGGATCGAGGTCCGCACCGACGTCATCGTCTGGAGCCTGCTGCCGGAGGACCTCACCGGCGCCGACGAACAACTGGCCGACGCCGGCGGTTTCAGCTCCTACTCCGACTGGAACTGAACCCCAGGGGCACGCCCCACCGCCTCCTCCGACTGTTCGGCCCCTGCCGAGCTCTCCCGCGCCACCGGGTACGCTCACGGAGCCCCGTGCCCGTGCGGACTGCCCCTGACGACGTGCGAAAACCCTCTGGAGACTGACGACGATGGCCGACCGCGTCACGGTGATCGGCTGGGACGGCTCCCCCCTGACCTCGGCGGCGCGCTCCGCCCTCGGCGCAGCCACCCTGGTCGCCGGCGCGGCCCACCACCTGACGCTGCCCGAGGTACCCCGGGGCGCCGAACGCATCAGGCTCGGCAGTGTCGCCCTCGCGGCCCGCCGCATCGCCGGCCACCGCGGCACCGCTGTCGTCCTCGCCGACGGGGACCCCGGCTTCTTCGGAGTCGTCCGCACCCTCAGGGCCCCCGAGTACGGCCTGGAGGTCGAGGTCGTCCCCGCCGTCTCCGCCGTGGCCGCCGCCTTCGCCCGCGCGGCCATGCCCTGGGACGACGCCGAGGTGGTCGTCGCACACCGTCGTACGCTGCGCCGCGCGGTCAACGTCTGCCGTGCCCACACCAAGGTGGCCGTCCTCACCTCACCCGGTGCCGGACCCGCCGAACTCGGTCTGCTCCTCGACGGGGTCCACCGCACCTTCGTCATCTGCGAGGAACTCGGCACCGCACGCGAACGCGTCACCGTCCTCACCTCCGACAAGGCCGTCGACCGCGCGTGGCGCGACCCCAACGTCGTCATCGTCATCGGCGGCCACATGGCCGTCGGCGAGGAAGGCGGCTGGATCGCCGGCCGCGACCCCGCCACCGGATCGCGCGGCTGGGCCCTGCCCTCCCTCGTCTACGGCGGCGCCGTCGGCGAGGGCGAGTCGGACATGCTCCGCGCGGCCCAACTCGCCCGCCTGGGCCCGCGGATGGGCGACCTGGTGTGGGACATCGGCTCCGGCAGCGGCGCCTTCGCCACCGAGGCGGCGCGCTGCGGCGCCGCCGTCATCGCCGTCGACCACTCACCCGAGGCCTGCGGCCGTACGACGATGGCGGCACGCCGCTTCGGCGTGCAGCTCCAGGTCGTGCACGGCACCGCCCCGCACGTCCTGGAGAACCTCCCCGAACCCGACGTCGTACGCGTCGGCGGCGGGGGAGCGGCGGTGATCTCGGCCGTCGCCGACCGCCGTCCGCAGCGCATCGTCACTCACGCCGCCACCCGCGACGCCGCCGAACTCATCGGCCGCAACCTCACCGAACACGGCTACGCGGTCCAGTGCGCCCTCGTCCAGTCCGTCGAACTCGACACCAGGGTCTGGACCGAGAAGGAGCGGAGCGTTGCGTTCCTGCTCACGGGCGAACTCGCGCGCCGCGAGACTCATCGCTGAGCGGCCCTCGCCGAGCCTTGCCCGTGATCCGGTTGTCGTACCGGCGCGGTAGGCTGGCAGGCCGTTGTACCGCACTCCAGCACCCGACACTTCGTCGGTCAATGTCCGGAAAGCGCGCCCGTTTTGAGGGCGTGTGTGGTACGGCGGAACCGGAGGGCGCGCAACGTGGCGCAGTCCACAGCGGACCGACGCAGATCGACCTGTTGCGACGGCTGAGCGACCGCGACAATGGCCACTCAATGGCTTTGTCGACTTGCAGGCGGGTCGGCTCGTGCCGCTGGACGCGCACGCTCGTTCTCCACAGTGGGGCGGTCGGTGCGCCGTTCCGGGCCAGCTGGCACAGGCACTAACCGATGGGCGAGGGGTACGCATGACCGACACCGGCCAGATCCCGGGCGAGGGACTGCCGGAGAGCGCAGGCATGGTGGAGCAGCCGGGCGTCTCCGCGCCGGGTGCGTACGCCTACCTCTCCGAGACCGCCGCCGAGGACGAAGACCTCCTGCTGCCGGGCGCCCAGAGCGCCTGGGGCAACGAGGTGCCGCCACCCGCCCCCGAGCCGGTCGTCCAGGTCGTCCACGAGCCCGTCGTCCATGAGCCCGGCCCGCACGAGACGTCGGGCCGGGACAGCGGCTCGCTCGACCTCGGTGCCGTCCGTATGACCGTCGCCACGCCCGTTCCGCAGCCGCCGGTGGCCCGCCGCCCGCTCCACCTCGGCCCGCTCACTCCGGACGCCTCCGCCAGCCCGGTCCGCTCCCTCGCCGACCGCGGCCCGGCGGGCGCCCCCGTCCCGCCCGCCGTACGTCAGTCCGGGCCGCCCACCAGTGGCCCCGAGTATCTGGACGTGCCCCCGCAGAGCGTGTCGCCCTGGGCGGCGGCCCCGGCGCCGGCGCCGGTCGCCTCCGAGGCGACGCCCGCGCAGGCCGTGCCGACCGAGGGCGCGGCTGCAGAAACGGTCGTGCCGGAGCCTGTGCCGTCTCTCGTGGCGGTTGCCGAGGCGCCGGTGGAGGCGGAGGTCGCCGTTCAGGTGCCGGAGGCCACTGTTTCGCCCCCGGAGGCGGTCGTGGCGGCACCACCGGTCGACGAGGTCGCCCAGGCCCAGGCCGAGGCGGCCCAGATCCAGGCCGAGGCCCAGGTCGAGGCCGCTGCCGAGACCCCGCAGGCCGAGCCCGTCGCCGACGTGGCACAGGCTCCCGCCCCGGTCGAGGCCGTCGCCGAGCCGCAGGCCCCCGAGGCTCAGCAGGCCGCGGATGCCGCACAGACCCTGGATGTCGTACAGACCCCTGAAGCCGCACCGACCCCTGAGGCCGCACAGGCCCCCGAGGCTCTCCCGGTCCCGGACGGCTCTCCCGTCGAGCAGAGCCCCGTCGAGCAGAGCCCCATCGAGCAGAGCCCGGTCGAGCCCGGTCTGCCGGAGACCACACCGTTCCCGGCGGCGGCCGAGGAGCGGAGAGAGACGCCCGCTCAGGTCCTGAGCGAGCCCCAGCCTCCGTCCCCGGACGTCCCGCAGCCCCCGCACGAGGCGGCCGACGGCGTCGGCGACGAGCCCGTGGAGGTCGTCCAGGTCTCTGCGGCGGAGGAGGCCGAACCGACGCCGGTCGCGGCCGTCGTCGTGGAGGACCAGCAGCCCGCGCAGGAGCCCGTCCTCACGCAGGACCCGCAGCAGGCGCCCGAAGCGCCGGTGGCCCAGGAGCCCCCGGTCCACGAGCCTCAGCCGGTGGAAGCGGTGGAAGCCGTGGAGGTGCCGGAGTTCGTGGAGGAGGTGCCCCCGCAGCCCGCCGCGGACGAGGCGCAGGCAGCGGAGATCCCCCAGCCGCAGGCCCCCGTGCAAGGCCCGCAGGCCACGGACCCCGCTGCCCACATCGTGGACGTGGCGGCCCAGACCCCGGACACCGCCGACCAGGCCGCTCAGAGCGACCAGAGCGCCGACACCACGGACTCCTCGGTATCTCAGCCCCTCGCGGCCGAGGCCGTGCCCGCGTCGGAGGAGCCGCAGGAGATTCCGGTCCAGGAGGCCGTGCCCGCCGAGCAGCCGGTCGACGTGGCCGTGGCGGAGCCCATCGCGCCCGCCGTCGCCGAGGCCCCGCAGCCTGTCCTGACGGAGGCGGCCCCTCAGCCGCCGGCCCCCCAAGGCGCGGTCGTCCAGCCCCCCGGCGAGCCCGAGCCCGTCGGCGCCCCGCTCGCCGCGGCGGCACCGCTGGAGGCAGCGCAGGCCCCGGTGGACCAGCCGCTGGGCCAGTTCGTGCCCGTGGAGGGCTCGGTGCCCACGACCCCGCACCTGGCCCCGACGCCGCCCCGTGGCGTGCCGGTCCCGTCGGTACCCACGCAGGAGGAGTCGGCCGAGGAATCCGTGCCTCCCGCCGAGGCCACCGTTCCGGCCCCCCGTGAGGCGGAGGCCGAGGCACAGCCCGAGCCGCTCGCCGCCGACGCGGAGCCCGGCCTCGTCCAGCACGCGGACGACCTGGAGACCAGGGCGGCCGACCAGGAAGACGGCGAAGCCGGCGCGGAGAACGAAGAGAGCACGGCCGCAGTGGACGAGACACCCGAAGAAGCCCAGGCGGAGACGGGGGAGGACGCGCGGGAAGAGGTACGCCAGTCCACGGGCCCGGCCGCGCCCCCCTACGACGACGCCGAGCGCGAGGCCGTCCTCAAGGTCATGCGTGAGCGCCGTGACATCCGCAACGGCTTCCGCGGCGACCCGATCCCGCACGACGTGCTGCTCCGCGTCCTGGAGGCCGCCCACACGGCCCCCTCCGTCGGCCACTCCCAGCCCTGGGACTTCGTCGTCATCCGCTCCGCCGAGACACGCCGCACGATGCACGAGCTGGCCCAGCGTCAGCGCGAGGCGTACGCCAAGTCGCTGCCCAAGGGCCGTGCCAAGCAGTTCAAGGAACTGAAGATCGAGGCCATCCTCGACACCCCGGTGAACATCGTCGTCACCGCAGACCCGACGCGCGGCGGCCGCCACACCCTGGGCCGCCACACGCAGCCGCAGATGGCCCCGTACTCCTCCGCGCTCGCGGTCGAGAACCTCTGGCTCGCCGCCCGCGCCGAGGGCCTCGGCGTCGGCTGGGTCAGCTTCTTCGACGAGCGCGAGATGGTCCGCGCCCTCGGCCTCCCCGAGCACCTGGAGGTCGTCGCCTACCTCTGCGTCGGATACGTCGACGAGTTCCCGGACGAGCCCGAGCTGATGCAGGCCGGCTGGGCCAAGCGCCGCCCGCTGTCCTGGGTCGTCCACGAGGAGACGTACGGCCGTCGTGCCCTGCCCGGAGAGGACCCGCACGACCTGCTCGCCGAGACCGTCGCCAACATCCGCCCGCTGGACGCCAAGGCGCTCGGTGAGGCATGGGAGCGGCAGAAGCGCATGACCAAGCCGGCCGGAGCCCTCGGCATGCTGGAGATCATCTCCGCGCAGCTGTCCGGCCTGTCCCGCCAGTGCCCGCCGCCGATCCCGGAGCCCGCCGCCGTCGCGATCTTCGCGGGCGACCACGGCGTCCACGCCCAGGGCGTCACCCCGTGGCCCCAGGAGGTGACGGCCCAGATGGTCGCCAACTTCCTCGGCGGAGGAGCGGTCTGCAACGCCTTCGCCACCCAGGTGGGCGCCGAGGTCTGCGTCGTGGACGTGGGCGTGGCGAGCGACCTCCCGGCCACGCCGGGCCTGCTGCCGCGCAAGATCCGCGCCGGTACGTCGGACATGACCACCGGGCCCGCGATGACCCGCGAGGAGGCCAAGAAGGCCATCGAGGTGGGCATCGAGACGGCCCGCGACCTCGTGGCGGCCGGCAACAAGGCCCTGCTCACGGGCGAGATGGGCATCGCCAACACCACGGCGTCGGCGGCCCTGATCTCCGTCTTCACCGACTCGGACCCCGCCGAGGTCACCGGTCGCGGCACGGGCATCAACGACGAGACCCTGGCCCGCAAGACCGAGGTCGTCCGCCGCGCCATCGATCTCCACGAGCCGGACCCGGCCGACCCCATCGGCGTCCTCGCCGCGATCGGCGGCTTCGAACACGCGGCCATGGTCGGCCTCCTTCTGGGCGGCGCCTCCCTGCGTACGCCGGTGATCCTGGACGGCGTCAGCGCCGGCGCCGCCGCCCTGGTGGCCCGGGCCATCGCCCCCGAGGTCCTCGCCGCCTGCATCGCCGGCCACCGCAGCGCCGAACCCGGCCACGTGGCCGCCCTCCAGAAGCTCGGCCTCCGCCCCCTGGTCGACCTCGACCTTCGCCTCGGCGAGGGCACCGGAGCCCTACTGGCCCTCCCGGTGGTCCAGAGCGCGGCCAGAGCGATGCACGAGGTGGCGACGTTCGACTCGGCGGGGGTGACCGAGAAGTAGGGGAGTGGGCGCCGGGTGCCCTTGTAAGCCGGGCTGCGGTTGTGGGCAGTCGTTCCGTTGGGACGGAACGGGTGGGCACAACCACCCACCGGCGCGCACCCGGCCACCACGCTCAGCCACGGGACCTGCTGAGCCGCCGACCCCAACCGCCCCTTAGAATCCGCACGTCAGGGCCACTCCAAAGCTGCAGTGCCCCAACTCGCACCACCCGCCAGCCCGAGGGAGCCGCACCTCCATGGCCGAAAGCCCCGCCTACCCCGTAGGCCTCCGCCTCACCGGCCGGAAAGTCGTCGTCCTCGGCGGCGGCCAGGTGGCCCAGCGCCGCCTCCCCGCCCTCATCGCAGCGGGCGCCGACATCCTCCTCGTATCCCCCGAGGCGACGCCCTCCGTCGAGGCGATGGCGGACGCGGGCGAAATCACGTGGCAGAAGCGCCCGTACGCCGAAGGCGACCTCACCGACGCCTGGTACGCCCTCATCGCCACCGGAGACACCGAGGCGAACACCCGGGCCTCCGCCGAGGCGGAGGCACACCGGGTGTGGTGCGTCCGCTCGGACGACGCCGACGCGGCAACGGCGTGGACCCCGGCCACAGGGACCAGCGAGGGTGTCACTGTCGCGGTCCTCACGACGGAGGCGCGCGGCCGGGACCCCCGCCACACCGCCGCCATCCGCGACGCGGTCGTCGAGGGCCTCCGCGACGGCACGCTCGTCGCCCCGCACCACCGCACCCGCACCCCCGGCGTCGCCCTGGTCGGCGGCGGCCCCGGCGACCCGGACCTCATCACGGTCCGCGGCCGTCGCCTCCTCGCCGAGGCCGACGTCGTCATCGCCGACCGCCTCGGCCCGCGCGACCTCCTCGCCGAACTCCCGCCGCACGTCGAGGTGATCGACGCGGCGAAGATCCCGTACGGCCGTTTCATGGCCCAGGAGGCCATCAACAACGCGCTGATCGAGCACGCGAAGCAGGGCAAGTCGGTCGTGCGTCTCAAGGGCGGCGACCCGTACGTCTTCGGCCGGGGCATGGAGGAACTCCACGCGCTCGCCGAGGCGGGCATCACCTGCACCGTCGTCCCCGGCATCTCCAGCTCGATCTCGGTCCCGGGCGCGGCCGGCATCCCGGTCACCCACCGGGGCGTCGCCCACGAGTTCACGGTGGTCAGCGGCCATGTGGCCCCCGACGACGAGCGTTCCCTGGTCGACTGGGCCTCCCTCGCCAAGCTCACCGGCACACTCGTGATCCTGATGGGCGTCGACAAGATCGGCAGGATCGCGGAGACCCTCGTGGCGAACGGCAAGTCCCCGGACACCCCGGTCGCCCTGATCCAGGAGGGCACGACCGCGGCCCAGCGCCGGGTCGACGCGACGCTCGCCACGGTCGCCGAGACGGTACGTACGCAGGAGGTCAAGCCCCCGGCGGTCATCGTCATCGGCGAGGTCGTGAACGTGGGCGCGCCCCCCATCGAGTAACCGCGGGTAACCCAACTCGTACCAAGCCGTTGGCACCACACCCAGGACAAGGCAGTATCACCCTGTGGCCGATCTCATCACTGTTGAGAACCCTGACGATCCCCGTCTGCGCGACTACACGGGCCTGACCGACGTCGAACTGCGCCGCAAGCGCGAACCGGCCGAGGGCCTGTTCATCGCGGAGGGCGAGAAGGTGATCAGACGGGCCAAGAGCGCCGGCTACGAGATGCGCTCGATGCTGCTCTCCGCCAAGTGGGTCGACGTCATGCGCGATGTCATCGACGAGCTCCCGGCCCCGGTGTACGCGGTCAGCCCGGAACTCGCCGAGCAGGTCACCGGTTACCACGTCCACCGCGGCGCCCTCGCCTCCATGCAGCGCAAGCCGCTGCCGACGGCGGACGAGCTGCTTCGGACCGCCCGCCGCGTCGTGATCATGGAATCGGTGAACGACCATACGAACATCGGTGCAATATTTCGCTCGGCCGCGGCCCTCGGCATGGACGCCGTCCTGCTCTCACCCGACTGCGCGGACCCCCTCTACCGACGTAGCGTCAAGGTCTCCATGGGCGCGGTCTTCTCGGTCCCCTACGCCCGCCTCGACACCTGGCCCAAGGGCCTGGACGCCGTTCGCGACGCGGGCTTCACGCTGCTCGCCCTCACCCCGGACGAGAAGGCGAGGTCCCTCGACGAGGCGGCCCCGCACAAGATGGACCGCGTCGCCCTGATGCTGGGCGCGGAGGGCGACGGCCTCTCCACGAAGGCCCTGATGGCGGCCGACGAGTGGGTCCGCATCCCGATGGCCCACGGCGTCGACTCGCTCAACGTGGGCGCGGCGGCCGCCGTCGCGTTCTACGCGGTGGCGACGGGCCGCCCGCAGGCCTGACCCGACCGGAGCCGGGACGGCCGGTGTGTCACTCCGAGGTCCCGGCGTCCTTCACCGACCGACGCTGCTGCCCCAGCGGCGCATCACCCTGCTGCCGTACGTCGGCCTGCTCCTGCACACCCTTCCGCACGCCCCCGTCGTCGAGCCCCCGCGGCGGCCCCTGACATCCCTGCGCCGCCGCGATACCGAGCGCCACGAACAGTGTCACGACGACGAACACGAACAGCCGCTGACGCAGCAGCCGGGGGTTGGCGGGCCGCCGCGCACTCCCGTTGGTGCGGGGCGCCGGACGCCCCGTACCGCTGCGGGGTGCGGGGCGGCTGCCGGAGCGTGTGTTGTTCCGGGGCTGCGGAGGTCGCGCCCCGGACCGGGAACCACCGCCGGTCCGTGAACCACCGCCGGTCCGGGGCGGCGGCGTACCGGGCGCCCCCTTCACACCTGACTGCGAAGGCCGGGTGTCCGGCGGCTGCCGCAGCGTGCGCTGCTCGACGTACTGCTCCGCGAGCCGGCCCGACGGCCGGTCCGGGTCGGTGCGCGGCGCGGGCGGGCGGACGTCCGACAACCCCTGCGCCTCACGGGCCGCGATCTCCTTCAGCCGCAGCGACAACTGCAACGTGGTGGGCCGCTCCTCCGGATCCTTCGCCAGGCACGCCCGGACGAGCGGAGCCAACGCGTCCGGCACACCCCGCAACTGCGGCTCCTCGTGCACCACCCGATACAGCATCACTTCGGAACTGCCCTGCCCGAAGGGCGAGTCGGAGGTAGCCGCGTAGGCGAGCGTGGCCCCGAGGGAGAAGACGTCCGTGGCCGGCGTGACGGCGGCCCCACGCACCTGCTCGGGCGCGAGGAACCCGGGCGACCCGACGGCCGTACCCACATGTGTCAGGGTCGAGGCGCCCGTGGCCCAGGCGATACCGAAGTCGATGATCCGCGGCCCCTTCGGGGAAAGCAGGATGTTCGACGGCTTCAGATCACGGTGGACCACCCCCGCCTCGTGCACCGCGACCAGCCCCTCGGAGAGGGCGGCACCGACGGACGCCACCTCGGCGGCGGACAGTGGCCCTTCCTCGGCGACCTTGTCGTGCAGGGAGGGCCCGGGCACGTACTGGGTGGCGAACCACGGGCGATCCGCTTCCAGATCGGCGGCGACCAGCCGAGCCGTGCACCCGCCCCTGATCCGCCGCGCGGCCGAGACCTCGCGCGCGAACCGCGAACGGAACTCCTGATCCTCGGCCAGATCGGGCCGGATCACCTTCAGCGCGACCCGTTGCCCGCGCCGGTCGGAGCCCAGATAGACAACGCCCATCCCGCCCGCGCCGAGCCGTCTGTGGATCCTGAACGAGCCGACGACGCGCGGGTCCTCGCGCCTCAGGCGCATCATCGCCATGTTCATCCCCGCTGCCCGTTCCGTCTGACGAGCCACAGCTTACGTTTCCACGGCCGGGCGTGCGCAGAGGCCGCGCCCTCACGATCCGATCGATTGTCAGGGGTGGATCGCAAACTTGAAAGGTTGTCAGGGAACAGGAGTTCGGGACTGTGTTGGGCTGCGTGTGATCCCAACCACGCGCCACAGAAGGGGGATTGAACCCGCGAAGGGCGACCGTGCGGAGAAGGTGGTGGGCACGGGGGACACGACCCGTACCTACGAGGTGATCGCGAGCGGGGCGGGCCGCCGGGTGGAGGCGGTGGTACGACGAGGCGGCGTGGAAGTGAGCGAAGTCACCCTCCCGCGCAAAAAGAACACTCCGGGCGTCCCCTCCGGGAAGACCCCGAGACCTAGGACCTCATCTCCACCCAGGGGAGTACGCCGCAGGTCATCGCTCATCCTCCGGGAGGCCCGCCAATCGGTACGAGGGCATGACGACCCCTACCCGCCGCACGCCTAGATTTGAGGTCAAGCGGCGGGTGCAGCACTCGTCCCCCGAGGTCAGACACCCGCCGCTGCCAACGAACAAGCAAGACGGACAAGAACTGACGAGAACGGTCGGAGGAGGGACCATGGCCCACACGGCACCGCGGACGGCGATCCGCACGCGAGAGCGCAGGGTGTTCACCGCCGACCGCCGCGCGGGCCGTCGCCACCCCTTGGTGGCGACCGCGATGGTCCTCCCCCTGGCGGCCCTGCTCGTGTACGCCTTCGGCGGCTGGGAAGCAGTGGTCACACAAGCGTCGTCCGTGGGTGTGATGCTGGGGCGCTGAGCGGCGACCCCAGGCCCGGAAGAGCGGTCCGGGCGGGGACATCCACCCATGAAACCCCGTGGGGACGGGGGTGCGGCGGACGGCAATAGACGCCCGCGCAGCTGGGGAGCTGCGCGGGCGTTGCTCTGTGTTGCGGCAGGCGAACCGGATGCCGGCGTGGCTGCCCTCCAGAGCTGCCCGCAGAGCGCCGCCCACCCGCCGGCGGTGCTGAAACCGCCTCTGCCGTAACCACGGGCAGCCATGGCGCAGGCGCAGCGCCGGACTTACTCGGCCAGCGGGCATGCGTGCAGCCCTCCACCTGGCTGCGGGCATTCGTGCCGCCGGGGCGGCACGGGTGGGCGCAGCGGCACCTCGTAACCGCCGAGCCGCGCAATCTCTCCACGGCCCAGCCCGAGCCGACGCCACCCCCGTGCGTAGGCTCACAGCCAGCGCCGTACACCTCCAGGGGGACCCATGACAGCCGCCGACGTCCTACCCGCCCTCACCGCCAAACTCCGGACCGCGGCCCACTCCGAAGCCACCCCCTGCACCCACCCCGACACAGTCCTCGCCGAACGCGCAGACGGCACCGTCGTCCGCCACGCCGACACCGTGGCCAAGGCGCACGCCCCCGACACCGACGCCACCGCCCTGGCCCTCCGCCTCGCCGTCGCCACCACCAACCCCGACACCCTCCTGGCCCCGCTCCACCCCACCCCGGCCCCCCTCCACGGCCGACTGGTCACGTTCTGGCCGTACGGCACCCCCGTAGATCCCGAAACCCCCGAGAACGCGCCTTGGGAAGCCGCGGCCACCCTCCTCGCGCACCTGCACAACGCACCCCCGCCCCCGGGCCTCCCCGCCATGCGCGGCCCGGCCAAGGCGGCCCAGGCGATCGCCCGCCTCCTCACGGCCGCGCCCACCCATGCCGCCACGGCACCCGTCCTCCGCGCCTGGCACACCCTCCCCGCCTGGGCCCGGGCCGAGGCCCCGATGCCCGACACGGCCACCCTCTGCCACGGCGACCTGCACCTCGGCCAACTCGTGCGCCACCCCGCGACCACCGGCCCCTGGCGGCTCATAGACGTCGACGACCTCGGCGTGGGTGTCCCGGCGTGGGACCTGGCCCGCCCGGCCGCCTGGTACGCCTGCGGCCTCCTTCCGCCCGACCAGTGGATCCGCTTCCTGACCGCCTACCGACAGGCCAACGGCCCGGCCGTTCCCGCACACGACGACCCCTGGCCGGTACTGGACGTACCCGCCCGCGCACTCACCGTGCAGACGGCGGCGTTGGCGATCGCCAAGTCCACGGCGGCCGGGCGCCCCCTCGACGACGTGCAGCAGGCCGTTATCGACGCATGTGACCGAATGGGAGGCATCCCGCCGGAGTTGGTGAACGTTTTCCCGAAGTAGGGTGCAACCGACCGCTCCCGGACAGTGTCTGTCCTGGCGTAACGCGAAGCAGTACCGAACGGCGAGGAGTTGAGCCGAACCATGCACATGCAGTGTCCGAAGTGCCATGCGCCGATGCACACCTACAACCGCAATGGCGTCCAGATCGAGCAGTGCAGTGGCTGCCGCGGGATCTTCCTCGACTACGGCGAGCTGGAGGCGCTGACGCGTCTGGAGTCCCAGTGGGGTGGCGGCCCGGCCGTTCCGCCGCCGCCGGCCGCTCCGCAGTACCCGTCGGGCGGAGGCCACGCCGCTCCCGCCTGGGGTGCCCCGCACGGCGGTCACCACGGGGGACACGGCCACCACGGAGGCCACCACAACCGGAGCTTCGGCCACATGCTGTTCTCCAGCTGACCCAAGCGGAAGCCCCCGGCCGTACGAGACGGCCGGGGGCTCCGGTGTGTGTGGACGATACTGGGATTGAACCAGTGACCTCTTCCGTGTCAGGGAAGCGCTCTCCCGCTGAGCTAATCGTCCTCGGGATCACAACCTGCGGGCTGTGGATCTTGCGTGCGCGATACTGGGATTGAACCAGTGACCTCTTCCGTGTCAGGGAAGCGCTCTCCCGCTGAGCTAATCGCGCGAGTCGAAACCTTGCGGCTCCAGAGGCCCGAAGGCCTCAGTGGACGATACTGGGATTGAACCAGTGACCTCTTCCGTGTCAGGGAAGCGCTCTCCCGCTGAGCTAATCGTCCTTGGAGGTGGAGACGGGATTTGAACCCGTGTAGACGGCTTTGCAGGCCGTTGCCTCGCCTCTCGGCCACTCCACCAGGAGTGTAGGGGTTCGGGAAGATCCCCTTGCTTCTTCGAGCGGACGACGAGGCTCGAACTCGCGACCTCAACCTTGGCAAGGTTGCGCTCTACCAACTGAGCTACGTCCGCTTGTCGTTTCGGTTTCGCTTCCGCGTCCCGGCGACGTGTTGAACTCTAGCGGATTCCGGGGCCAGCACAAAAACGCGTTTGCGCAGCGTGCTGCGGTGCGTCCGCTCCAGGACCTGGTCAGAGCCGAGTGCGGGGTGCCCGTCCTAGACTCGACGACGTGCTCGACCTCTCTCCGCTCGCCCGCTTCGGCAGCCTCGTGGCCACCGGTCTCACCGACGTGACCAGCGATCCCGCCGCCCTGGACTCGTCCGGTTTCTGGGCCGTCCGCGCCGACTTCGAGGGCGGCGTGGTCTGCGCGCGCTTCAGCGACGTACGTCAGGAACGGGTGCCCGCGCCGGTGCCGGGGAGGTGGCACGGCCCGGCCGCCGACGACTGGACGTCTTCCCTCGACCGTGCCGCGTACACCGAGGGCGTACGCCGTATCCGCGAGCTCATCGCCGCGGGCGAGGTCTACCAGGCCAACCTCTGCCGGGTGCTGTCCGCGCCCGTGGCGCCCGACGCCGACGTGGACGCGCTGACCGCGCTGCTCGCCCGGGGCAACCCGGCACCGTTTGCCGGAACGATTCGCCTGCCGGGGCACGGGGTGGAGATCGCCACCGCGTCCCCCGAGCTCTTCCTGCGGCTCAACGGCCGTGTCGTCGAGTCCGGACCGATCAAGGGCACCGGGCGCACCGAGGCGGACCTCCTGGAGAAGGACTACGCCGAGAACGTGATGATCGTGGACCTGGTCCGCAACGACATCGGGCGGGTCTGCGCCACCGGCACCGTGACCGTGCCCGATCTGTGCGTCGTCGAGAAGCACCCGGGCCTTGTCCACCTGGTCTCCACCGTGCGTGGCGAACTGCGCGAGGACGCCGGCTGGCCGGAGCTGCTCGCCGCCGGTTTCCCACCCGGCTCCGTCACCGGCGCCCCGAAGTCCAGCGCGATGCGGATCATCGACGCCCTGGAGACGGCACCGCGCGGCCCGTACTGCGGAGGCATCGGCTGGGTCGACGCCGACCGAGGCACCGGAGAGCTGGCCGTCGGTATCCGTACCTTCTGGATCGACCGGCCGGCGGGCGAGCTCCGCTTCGGCACGGGAGCGGGCATCACCTGGGGATCGGACCCCGAGGCGGAGTGGCGGGAGACCGAGCTGAAGGCCGCGCGACTGCTCGCGGTAGCGTCGGGAACGTACGAGGCGAATGGGAGGACCCTTCCGTGAAGATCTGGCTCGACGGCGGCCTGCAGGACATCGAATTTGCCCGTGTCTCCGTCCTGGACCACGGGCTGACCGTGGGCGACGGCATCTTCGAGACCGTCAAGGCCGTCCACGGGCGGCTGTTCGCGCTGACCCGCCACCTCGACCGGCTGGCCCGCTCGGCCCGCGGCCTCGGTCTGCCCGAGCCGGACCTCGACGAGGTGCGCCACGCCTGCGCCGCAGTCCTGGACGCCAACCCGATGGCCCTCGGGCGCCTGCGCATCACCTACACCGGCGGAGTCTCCCCGCTCGGCTCCGACCGTGGCGATCACGGCCCGACCCTCGTCGTCGCCCTCGGTGAGACCACCCGGCGCGCCGACTCCACCGCCGTGATCACCGTCCCGTGGACCCGCAACGAGCGCGGCGCCCTCACCGGTCTGAAGACCACCTCGTACGCCGAGAACGTCGTCGCCCTCGCCCGGGCCCACGAACAGGGCGCGAGCGAGGCGCTGTTCGCCAACACCGTGGGGCAGTTGTGCGAGGGGACGGGCTCCAACGTCTTCGTCGTCCTCGACGGGGAGATCCACACCCCGCCGGTCGCCTCCGGCTGCCTCGCGGGCATCACGCGCGCGCTCGTCGTCGAGTGGACGGGCGCCCGGGAGACCGACCTGCCGCTCGACGTCCTGGAGAGCGCCGACGAGCTCTTTCTGACCTCCACCCTGCGCGACGTACAGGCCGTCCACCGCGTCGACACCCGCGAACTGTCCGGCACGCCGGGCCCGGTGACGGCGAAGGCGATGCGGGCCTTCGACGAGCGGGCCGGGGACGACCTGGACCCGTGACGAGCCTCGCCCGCGAGGGCCGCTGTCCGCAACTGTTGCCGATATTCGGCTGACTGGCGCGGCTCAGGCGGGTACAACACCCCTGATGACCACGACCCTGCGGCCCAGCGAGCCGCTTCAGCAGGACGAGGACGGGGCGCGTTCGCGCCGCTACCAGGTGTGCGTGAACAGCCGCCCTGTGGGCTCGATAAGGCTCGGTACCTATCCGGCCTTCGGGGAGTCGGTGGCCCGGATCCTGGACCTGCGCATCGAGGAACCGGACCGGCGGCGAGGCCGGGCCACGATCGCCGCGCTCGCCGCGGAGGAGGTCGCCCGAGGCTGGGGCTGCCGGCGGATCGAGACCAGCGTCCCGCGCGACGCCGAGGCCGCCCTGAGGCTGACCCACACGCTCGGCTACGTCCTGCGCAACCGGGGCATGCGCAAGTCCCTCGGCCCCACCCCGCCCGCGCTGCCCGAGGGCAGCAGGGCCCGGCCCCTTACGCAGGCCGAGTTCGGTCCGTGGGCCGAGAACGGCCGTGAGGGCTACGTGCAGGACTGGGTCACCCGCGGGGTGCCCGAGGCGGATGCGCGCGCGAAGGCCCTGCGCGACTACGAGGGGCAGCTGCCCGACGGCCCGGCCACCGAGCACATGGTGCTCAGCGTGCTGGAACACGAGGGAACGCGAGTCGGCGCCCTGTGGCTCGGGCTGGCCGGCGAGAGCGCCTTCGTGTGCGACGTGGAGACGGAGGCCGCACACCGGGGCCGCGGCCACGGCCGCACACTCATGCTGCTGGCCGAAGCCCAGGCGCTGGCCGCCGGAAAACCCGACATCGTCCTCAACGTCTTCGCGGGGAACACCCCGGCCGAGCGGCTCTACGAGTCACTCGGGTACGAGACGGTCAACCATCACCTGTACAAGCAGTTGATCTGAAGGATGGCGGGGCCCCGATTCGAGGGCGAAGAAGGTCGATGCTCGGTCGGAGGGAGCCGGTCGGAGGGAGCCGCTCCGTGGGAGCCGGTCCGTGGGAGCCGGTCCGTGGGAGCCGGTCCGAGGGCCGACGAGGTGCCCGGAACGGCTGGTGGCCCTCGGGTGTCACGCCGTCTCGGCGAGCAGCCGGTCGGCGATCTCCTCGATGCGCTCGCGCAGCCCCGCCTGGCTTTTGCCGCCGTCGAGGCGCTCGCCGCCGATGACGTACGTGGGGGTGCCGGTCACGCCGATCGCCTTGCCCTCGGCCTGGTCGGCGTCGACGATCAGGATGTGCCGGCCGTCGATCAGCGCGGTGTCGAACTCCTCTGCGTCCAGCCCGAGTTCACCGGCCACCTCCACCAGAAACGCCTCCCCCTTGCGGTCCAGCTCCTCGACCCGGCCCAGCACGGCATCGACATAGGGCCACGACCTGCCCTGCTCCGCGGCCTCCTCGGCGGCCTGCGCTGCGGCGAACGCGTGCTTGTGCTTCTCCAGCGGGAAGTGCCGAAGTCGTACGTCGAGCCGGTCGCCGTAGCGCTCGCGCAATGCGCGGATGTCGACGAGGGCGCTGCGGCAGTCGGGGCACTGGAGTTCGCACCAGACGTCCAGGACGACGGTGGCGGGCAGAGTCGCGGAGGGCTGTGCGGGGGAGGAGTCGCTCATGGGGATCAGTCTTCCAGCCGGGGTCCGCGACGGCCCAACCCGGGCCACGACCCCGAGACGCCCCGGAGATCTCCCTGAGGTCTCCCTCGACCATGGCATATCGGACGGGCGGCGGTGCAGGATGGAAGTGACGAACGACCGTGCCGACCACACCGATCGTACCGATCGCACCGACCGAGCCAGCTCTGAGCAATTCCTGGAGGACCGGATGATTGCCGAGACCGTCTGTTCCGCCGTCGCCGCGGCCGGCCTCGGCATCGCCGCGATCACGGCCTACCGCAAGCGCTTCCTCAAGGCGACGCGCATCGCCGCCTATGCGCTCGTGCCCCTCGGTCTGGTCATGACCGGGATCGTCGAATGGGTGGCGGAGACCGCCTTCAGCCCGGTGGCCTGGGCCGGCTTCGGTGTGCTCGGCGCCGCCTGGTTCCTGTTCATGACCACGCGAGCGGTGGAGCGGCGCAGTGTGGGGACCGGCAAGGACCGCAAGGCGGCCAAGTCCGGCCTGCCCGAGGCGATAGCCCCCGCGGCCTCGGCGCCCTCCCGGGGCCAGGCGTCCCGCCCGGCGCCTCGCTCCTCGGCCGCGCCCGGAGCGACCGGTGCGGGCAAGGCCTCCGGTGCCTCGGCCGCGGACGACTTCAGCGACATCGAGGCGATCCTGAAGAAGCACGGGATATGACCGCCCGGGAAATGACCTCCGGGCGTGCGACAGGCTGACCCGAGCGACGGACGCGACCGGCTGCCCCGTCCGACTGAAACGACACAGTGGGTCGGGCGACGACGCGGAAGTGATCACGTTCGCTCCGGACGTTATGGATATTGGCGAACACCCCGTCATTCCGGGTCTGTTGATCGCGCCGAGGGTGCCTCCTGCGTCATCATCGCCGCGAGATGCTGGAAACAACACAGAGCGACCCCGTCGCCCCGCCCGAGGAGCGACGAGGTTGTCTCTTCGCGCTCTCCCAGCCACCGCTGATGATCTTCCTTGCGGTAATCGGCTGCCTGCTGCTCATGGCGTCACTGCACGATCTGCTGATGCTCTGAGCCGTAGACGGAGCCCCTGGCGCCACCCGCCGAGGGCTCCGTCAGTCCCGGCGTGCGCGCACTGTTGCCGCTGGCGTCCGAGTGCGGGATCTCGGTCCCTCGGGGTCAGCCTGCTGCTTCCTTGCGGCGCGCCCGGTAGGCGGCGACATGCAAGCGGTTGCCGCAGGTGCGGCTGTCGCAGTAGCGGCGGGAGCGGTTGCGGGAGAGGTCGACGAAGGCGCGGCGGCAGTCGGGGGCCTCGCAGCGGCGCAGTCGTTCCTGCTCCCCGGCGACCACGAAGAAGGAGAGGGCCATGCCGCAGTCGGCCGCGAGATGGTCGGCGACGGACGCGCCGGGGGCGAAGTAGTGCACATGCCAGTCGTAGCCGTCGTGGTTGGTGAGCCGGGGCGTGGTGCCGGCCGCGGCGATCAGGTCGTTGATGACCATGGCGGCCGAGGCCGGGTCGGGTGCGGTGAAGACCTCGGCGAACCGGCCGCGAACCCTGCGGACGGCCGCGAGATCGAGTTCGGACAGCGCACCGACGTCACTGACCTTGTTCTTTCCTACGAATTCGGCGAGCGCCGCGACATCCGCGAGCCCGTCCGCCACCGTGTCGTTCTCCGGCGCGGTGTTCACCAGATCCACCACGGTGTCGAGAGCACACCGGGTGTCGTGGGTGATCAGCACGTTTCGCTCCCTGGCCTGCGGGGGTCGGGCGGGCGCCCGCCGATGCTGGCCGATGGTAGTGGTTCGGCGGGGTGACCGGCCGTCGCGGACCGGTGGGAGACGTGCCCGGAGGGCTGTCAAGGTCGGAATTCGCCACCGGGTGCGGCGGGGAGGGGCGAAGGGGGGCGAAGGGGCGGGGGTGCCGGGCGGGAGTGCGGGATGAGGCGGGGAGCGGGGAGCGGGGAGCGGAGGGGGGAGGGTGGGGTGGGGGCCAGGGACCCTTGGCTGTGCCGCGCTGCCGGGCCGCAGGGGAGAGTGGCTTGGCAGCGCGCACCGGCGCGACGTACCGACACCGATGTGCGCGCTCTTCGGCCCGACGCGCGACCACGCCCGTAACTCGGGCATGACGCACCGGCGCCGTCGCGCGGGAGTCCGCGGCGACGGCGCCGGTGTATGCCGTATGCAGTTGTCTTGGCCCGAGCCGTCTCCCCGAGTGGACGGCGCCGGGCGGCTCTGTGGGGTGTCCCTAGCTCTCCGCCAGGATGTGTGAGAGTTCCTGATCGAGATCGAAGTGCCGGTGTTCCGTGCCGGGCGGCACGGCTGCGTCCGTCCGCTTCAGGAACGACTCCAGGGCCCGCGCCGGGGCCTCCAGCAGGGCTTCGCCTTCCGGTGAGCTCAGGGCGATGCAGACGACGCCCTGACCGTGACTGCGCGACGGCCAGACGCGGACGTCGCCGGTGCCGGTGGGCCGATGCAGGCCCTCGGCGAGGAGGTCGCGGGCGAACACCCACTCGACGGTTTCCTCGGCTCCGGTGTGGAAGGTTGCGTGCACGGCGTAGGGATCGGCCGTGTCATACCGCAGTCCTGCGGGAACAGGCAGTGAGGACTCGCTCGACACAACGAGGCGCAGGTGCAGCTCGCAGCTGACCGTGGTGTTCATAAGCGCCAAGGCCTTTCGCTCAGTGTGCGCTCGGGGATTCGCACGTCGGCGAAATCGACATGCCACCTACGGTGCCGTTGTAAACCCCTCTGAGTGTTTTGCGTCGCTTTTGGTAGCTCATCCGGCCGAGACCGCCTTCGCCGGGTACGACCATTCCGGTGACCGGTTTCTCTCCGGTAGGGTTTGGCCGTATGGATACGGGGAGTAACGGAACGGGGGAGGTCGCCTTGGCGGCCGATGGAACGAAGTGTGAGACAAACGTAGCGAACAGCGAGGCCGATGTGGCCAAAGACGAAGCACCGCTCGGATCCCGTGCGCCGGAATTCATCAAGGCGCGGCGGATGCTGCACCTGAGCTGGCAGGTGGTCATCTTCATCGTCGGGCTCGCGGTGGTCGTGGCGGGCGTGATCATGCTGCCGCTGCCCGGCCCCGGCTGGGTCGTGATCTTCGGCGGTATGGCGATCTGGGCGACGGAATTCGTCTGGGCGCAGCTGGTGCTGCGCTGGACCAAGCGGAAGGTCACCGAGGCCACGCAGCGCGCGCTCGACCCCAGAGTCCGGCGTCGCAACATCATTCTGACGACGATCGGCCTGGTGATCGTGGCCGCCCTCGTCGGTTTCTACGTCTGGAAGTTCGGCTTCGAGATGCCCTGGAACATCAAGGACCAGTGAATCCCGCCGGGTCGCACGGGGCATCCGGGGCGTGGTCGGAGGCACCCTCTGACATGGGGTAATGTTCTTCCTGCATCCGGGCGATTAGCTCAGTGGGAGAGCGCTTCGTTCACACCGAAGAGGTCACTGGTTCGAACCCAGTATCGCCCACCACCCGATGGTGACCCGGCCCACGGAAACCGTGGGCCGGGTCGTTTTCGTCATGGTGGGTCGCTTTCCGGGCGCACCCCCCGCTTGAACCCGGCCGTCTGCCGCCTGCTCATGTCGCGCTGGCCATTCACAGCTCGAACTGCTCGAACTGCTTGAACTGCTTGAAGTGATGGGACTGCTTACTGCAGGACCCAGCTACGAAGTTCATCAGGAGTGTGCCCGGGTGCATGGGCACACATCAGGCAAGGCCTCTCAGCTGCTGCCCATCTTGTGGCCGATGTTGGCGGCGAACGTCCCCCACGTCCTGTTGGCGGTGTTCTTGTTCAGCCCGTCCGGTATGGTCGGCTTGGTGACGTAGGCGCGGACACCGAGGTACAGATACCCGTGCTTGCGGTAGATGGTGAAGTAGATCCGGGAGCCCGTGCCGTCGAAGTGGCCCTTCTTCGCGATGAAGTGCCAGCCGTACTTGACGCCGCCGCGGTAGACCTTGACCGGGGCCTTCTTGCAGCCAAAGGGATCCGCGAAGCACGCCGTCAGGTTCATGGTCGTGCCGTCGCGTGTGGGCAGCTTCTTCGCGGCGCCCTTGACCGGGAAGGTGCAGCCGCCGAAGCAGTTCTTCAGGGCGTTGTACGCCTTCTTCTCGGCGCCTGCCTTCGTCTTTCGCTTCACGATCTGGAAGTTGTACTTGTAGAGCAGACGAGACCCCGCCGCCGAGACGTCGGTGGCGGGAGCGGCGGGCGCAACCGGCGCCGTCACGGCGGTGACCGGCGCGACGGGCGCGGCGGACGCGGGAGTGGTGACGGCAAGGCTGCCGACGGCAGCGACGGTGGCCAGGGTCAGGCCTAATGTCCTACGCATGAGGTTTCCTTTCGGCCCATTCGGGAATCGAAGCGATGCGAAGCTCGTCGAGTCGAGCCCGAGCCGGATCGTTTCAGAGGTCGGATCAGGCGGATAGTGGCCCAAAGGGCAGTGCCCTTTGGGGTATCGGCCGATCACCTGATCCTGAGTCGGTCGCTGGTGGCGTTCTCCCGGAACCGGACGGACACGGCCTCCGTGGATCATGGAGTTCTCCACGCTTCGACGGTGGCGAGGGCGTCGTCTTCGTCCCGGCGTCCTCCCGAACCGCCGTCCACGCCTCGCGTGAGGTCGGCGCGAAGGTGGACGAGCGCCAGGTCGGAGCGCGCACCTCACCCGCCACGGTTGGCGCCGTCCGCGACCTGATCGCGGCGCATGGCGGGGGCCTGTCCGCCCCGTGGCGCTTTCGGCCCCGCCCCGACCGAGTCTCCAGGTCGTCGTCGCGGCCGTTCCGTCGGCGGCAACTCTTCTACCTGGGCGTTTACTTGACCATCCGTCACGACACGGCCCTCGCGGCCCGCCCGGCTGCCTCTTCGCGTGCGAGTAAATCCTGTCCGAATCATTGACGTCTCCTGCGGGGCTCCGTAGCTTGTGCCAGCAAGCGCTTACTTGAAACGATTCATGGCGCGGGACGCAGCGTCGCGGGGAGGCTCAACCATGCAGCAAAACAGGAACGTTGAGAGGCGAACGATCCTCAAGGCGGCCGGGGCGTCCCTGGCCGTCGCGGGTCTGGGGGCCACGGCCACGGCCTGCGGCGGCGGGAGTGATTCCGCGGACGGCACGGTGACGATCCGTTACGCGTGGTGGGGTGCCGAGGACCGTGCGGAGAAAATCAAGAAGACCATCGCCCTTTTCGAGAAGAAGTACCCGAAGATCAAGGTGAAGACCGACTTCCAGCCGTACACCGACTTCTGGAAGAAGTTCAACACCCAGGCCTCGGGCGGCAATCCGCCGGACGTCTTCCAGAATGCCATTGGATTCCTTCGGAAATACGACGCGAAGAATGTTCTGCTCGATCTCAGTGAGCAGGTGAAGGCGGGCAATCTCTCGATGGAGGGATTCCGGGCCGGACTCGACAAGTTCGGTGAGATCGACGGCAAGCTCCTCGGGGTTCCGGTCGGTTCCAACTCCATGTCCCTGGTGATCGACCAGCCCGTCTACACCAAGGCCGGCGTCAAGCCGGAACAGGGCTGGACCTGGGACGACTTCGACGCGGCGATGAAGAAGATCCGCGACAAGACGGGCCGGGCCGGCGACAGCGGCATGTACGGGGTCATGTACCTCTACGACCTCTACCTCCGCCAGAACGGCAAGGCGTTCTTCACCGAGGACTCGCTCGGCTTCACCGAGGCGGATCTGAAGCAGTGGTGGTCGAAGGCGGAGAAGGGCCTGGAGGAGGGTCTCTACGCCGACCCCAAGAAGGTCGCCCAGATCAAGCCCAAGTCGGCGGTCTCCGCTGAGCTCGCCGGTGGTGAGTTCACCTGGGACAACTTCACCCTCCGCTACTCCTCCGAGGGCAAGAGCGAGTACCGCCTGGCGCCCATCCCGACCACGGACGGGAAGAAGACCGGCCAGTACCTCGGCTCGCTCATGCTGAGCGCCTCCAAGCGGACCCAGCACCCCAAGGAGGTCGCGCAGTTCATCGACTTCATGGTGCACGAGCCCGAGGTCGCCAAGATCATGGGCTACGACCGCGGCGTACCCGCGACCCAGGCCCAGTACGACGCGTTCACGCCGACCGACGAGGTCAACAAGGCGATCGCCGCGTACGAGGAGTCCCTCGTCGAGGCGGGCGTGCTGGAGCCCATCACCCCGCACCCGAACGGCGCCGACATCTGCGAGGCCGCGTTCCTGCGCATCGGTGAGGAACTGGCCATGGGCAAGCGCTCGGTGGACGACGCCGTCAAGCAGTTCTTCACCGAGTCGAAGACGGCTCTCGGCAGCTGATGGGAACCACCGTGACACACGCCCCTGCGACGGAGAGCCTGTCCAAGGACGAGCGCTCCGAGCCGCGGCACGGTCCGGTCGACTCCCCGCGCCCCGCCGCCCTCAAGCGGCGGGGCCGGCGGGAGACCCTGGCCGGTTATCTCTTCATGTCTCCGTGGATCGCCGGTTTCCTGCTGCTGACAGCGGGCCCGATGATCGCCTCGCTCTACTTCGCCTTCACCGACTACAACCTGTTCGACCCACCCAAGTGGATCGGGCTCGACAACTTCTCCGAGATGTTCGCCGACCCGCGCTGGCGCCATTCGGTGCAGGTCACGCTCTGGTACGTCGTCGTCGGTACGCCGCTGAAGCTGCTCGCGGCGCTCGGTGTGGCGCTGCTGCTGGCCCAGAAGCGGCGCGGCCAGGCCTTCTACCGGGCCGCCTTCTACGCGCCGTCGCTGATCGGGGCGAGCGTCTCCATCGCGATCGTATGGAAGGCGATCTTCTCGGACGACGCGGTCGTCGACCGTACGCAGAAACTGTTCGGGGTGGATGTCGGCGGCTGGTCCGGCGACCCGGACCTGATCATCTACAGCCTGGTGGCGCTCACCGTCTGGCAGTTCGGCGCACCCATGGTCATCTTCCTGGCCGGGCTGAAGCAGGTGCCGCGCGAGCTGTACGAGGCGGCCGAGGTCGACGGGGCGGGCAAGCTGCGGCGGTTCTGGAACATCACCCTGCCGATGATCTCGCCGGTCCTCTTCTTCAACGTCCTGCTTGAGACCATCCACTCCTTCCAGATCTTCAGCTCGGCGTACATCGTCGGCGGCGGTGCCGGAGGCAACTCCTGTGGTCCTGCCGACGGTTCGATGGTCTACACCTGTTATCTCTACGTTCAGGGCTTCGAGAACAGCCGGATGGGTCTGGCCTCCGCGATGGCCTGGATGCTGCTCGTCGCGGTCGCCCTGGTGACGGCGGTGCTGTTCTGGTCCCAGAAGCGCTGGGTGCACTACGAGGAGGGTGCCTGATGAGCGCACAGGCCACCGAGATCAGCCCGGCCCCGTCCACGAAGGCCGGTGCCCTCCGGCGCGGACTGCCCGGTGCCGTCGCCTGGCACCTCGGGTCCCTCGCGGTCCTGGCGGTGATCCTCTATCCGGTGATCTGGGTCGTCGGCGGCTCGTTCAAGAAGAGCGAGGACATCGTCGGCAGTCTGGACCTGTTCCCGACCGACCCGATCGTCGCGAACTACACCCGGCTCAGCGACGGCATCGCCGACATCCCGATCTCCACGTTCTTCGTCAACTCGCTGACACTCGCCGTCGGCTCCGTGATCGGCATCCTGGTCTCCTGCTCACTGACGGCGTACGCCTTCGCGAAGATCAGGTTCGCGGGCCGGAACCTGCTGTTCACGCTGATGATCGGCACGCTCCTGCTGCCGTACCACGTGCTTCTCATCCCGCAGTACGTGCTGTTCCGCAACATGGGCGCGATCGACACCTACACCCCACTCCTGCTCCCGAAATACCTGGCCACGGAGGCGTTCTTCGTCTTCCTGATGGTGCAGTTCATGCGGAACCTGCCCAAGGAACTCGACGAGGCGGCCCGGCTCGACGGCTGCGGCCACTTCCGGATCTACTGGTCGATCGTGCTGCCGCTGTGCCGGCCCGCGCTCATCACCAGCGCGATCTTCACCTTCATCAACGCCTGGAACGACTTCATGGGCCCGCTGATCTATGTGAATACGCCCGACAAGTACACGGTCTCGCTCGGCCTGAAGATGTTCGTGGACCAGGACGCCGTGGCCAACTACGGCGGAATGATCGCCATGTCGCTGGTCGCCCTGCTGCCGGTGCTGGCCTTCTTCCTGGCCTTCCAGCGGTACCTGATCGACGGTATGGCCACGTCGGGCCTGAAGGGCTGAGGTGAGCTGATCATGGCCCGGGCCCAGGTGAAGGCCGCCGAACCCCGTGGGGAGTCACTGCTCGCCGAGCGGTTCGCGCTGTTTGCCGAGTGTCTGCTCACCGGCGTGTGGATCGCGGTGGCCTCGCTGCCGCTGGTGACGTACCCCGCCGCGTTCGCCGCCGGCTCCCGGCATCTGCGCCGTCGCGCGACCCATCAGGGCGGCGGCTGGCGGGAGTTCGTGGCCGACTTCCGGGCGGCGGTGCGCGGCGGGTGGCTCGTCGGGCTCGCCGGCTGGGCGGCGTTCGCGGCGGTATGGGTGGACGTCCAAGCAGTGCGCGCCGGCGTTCCGGGCGGTCCGTTGGTCGGCGTCGTCGGGATCCTGGCGCTGATCGGCGCCGCCGTGGCCGCACTGCGCGCGGCTGCGGTCTGGGAGCCCGGCGTCGGCTGGCCGGCGCTGCTCGGCGGGGCCGGGCGGCGGACCGTGCTCGACCCCGCCGGGTCCTTCCTCGTCGTCGGCGGGCTGGTCGTCGTGGCCTGCTCCGCCTGGTTCGTCGCGCCGCTGGCGGTCCCGGTCCTCGGGGCCGTCGCGGCGGCCGCCGTCGCGGTGGAAGAGCGGTACCGGCGCCGCCCCTGACCTATGGCCACGCCTCGCGCAAGGCCGGCCTCCCGGGCGTCACAGCTCTCTGTCATGCCCCTGACCATCCCGCACGCAAGACTTCCCGTACGGAAAGGAAAGGCCATGTCCCCCATCGACCGCAGGTCCCTTCTCAAGGCGGCCGCCGTCGCCGGAGCCGCCGCGCAGTTCAGTTGGGCGCTAGGGAGTTCGACCGCTCAGGCCGCGCCCAGATCCGAGGCGGCGGACGCGGACCCGGTGACCCTGGACTGGCTGGAGGACGGCGGACTCGGCGCCGCTCCGGGGTCCACCGTGGGCGTGCCGTGGCCGAAGGGCGCTTATGAGAAGGAACAGTCGTTCTCTTTGACGGACGCCGGCGGCAAGGACATCCCCGTCCAGTCCTGGCCCGTCGCCTACTGGCCCGACGGCTCCCTGAAGTGGACCGCGCACGCGGTCGGCGCGGGCGTCGGCTCCGGCAAGCTCACCCTCGCCGCGGGCAGCCCCGCCGCGCCCGCGAAGAAGGTCACCGTCGACAAGAGCGGCGGCACCATCACCGTGTCGACCGGAGTCATCACCGCCAAGATCGGCAAGAGCGGCTCGACCCTCGTGAAGTCGGTTCTGCGCGGCTCCACCGAGGTCGCCCACACCGGCCGCCTCGTCCTGCTGCGGCAGCCGGAGATCGAGGACGGCGACCAGGGCTCGGTCAAGTACGAGCGCTTCGAGAGCGTGATCGGCGAGGTCGAGGTCGAACAGGAGGGCCCGGTGCGTGCCGTGGTCCGCATCGACGGCAAGCACCGCAAGGGCGACCGCAGCTGGCTGCCCTTCTCGATCCGCCTCTACTTCTACGCGGGCGCCGAATCGTTCCGCATGGTGCACACCATCACCTTCGACGGCACCCAGGAGCCCGGAAAGGCCGGCGGCGACTTCATCCGGGGCATCGGCGTCCGCTTCAAGGTCCCGATGCGCGACGCCGCGTACGACCGCCACATCCGCATCGGCGGCGAGGGCACCGGTCTGCTGCGTGAGGCCGTCAAGGGCATCACGGGGCTGCGCCGCGACCCGGGCACGGCGGTCCGCACGGCCCAGTTCGAGGGCAAGAAGCTGCCCGACCCGTCGACGTGGGACCAGCGGGTGACGACCCGCCTCCAGTACATCCCCGAGTGGGGCGACTACACGCTCTCCCAGCTCTCCGCAGACGGCTTCGGCGTCCGCAAGCGCACCAAGAAGGGCCACGGCTGGATCCCGGCCGGCGGCGGCCGACGCGCCAGCGGCTTCGGATACGTCGGCGGCGCGAGCGGCGGCTTCGCCTTCGGCCTGCGCGACTTCTGGGAGAAGTTCCCCGCCCAGCTCGACATCCGCGACGCCCACACCGACAACGCAGAGGTCACCCTCTGGCTCTGGTCGCCCGAGGCGCAGCCCATGGACCTGCGTTTCTACCACGACGGAATGGGCCAGGACACCTACCCCGAGCAGCTCGAAGGCCTCAACATCACCTATGAGGACTACGAGCCCGAGTTCGGCACCCCCTACGGGATCGCCCGCACCAGCGAACTCCTCTTCTGGGCCCACGAGTCCACCCCCAGTGCCGAGGACATGGCCAAGCAGGTCGAGGCCGTCCGCACGCCCGCGCAGCTCGCCGCCCCGCCCAAGCACCTCATCAAGGCCGGCGTCTTCGGCAAGCTGTTCTCCGAGCCGGACCGTTCCACCGCCGCCAAGGCGAAGATCGAGGACCACCTCGACTTCCTCTTCACCTACTACAAGGACCAGGTGGAGATGCGCCGTTGGTACGGCTTCTGGGACTACGGCGACATCATGCACAGCTACGACCCCAGCCGCCACCAGTGGTGCTACGACGTCGGCGGCTACGCCTGGGACAACTCCGAGCTCTCGCCCGACCTGTGGCTGTGGTTCGCGTACATGCGCTCGGGCCGCGCCGACATCTTCCGCTTCGCCGAGGCCATGACCCGCCACACCGGTGAGGTCGACGTCTATCACCTCGGCAAATGGGCGGGCCTCGGCACCCGCCACGGCGTCCAGCACTACGCCGACAGCGCCAAGCAGCAGCGCATCGCCAACACCACGTACCGCCGTTACTACTACTTCCTCACCGCCGACGAACGCGTCGGCGACCTCATGCACGCCAACGTCGACTCCGACGAGACGTTCCTCGTCCTGGACCCCATCCGCAAGATCCGCACCGAGCCGTACGAGCCGGACCGCAACGCCCTGTCGATCGGCTTCGGCACCGACTGGTCCGGCCTGGTCTCGGCGTGGCTCACCGAGTGGGAGCGGCGCGGCCCCAAGTGGGAGAAGGCCAAGGCACGCGTCCTGTCGACCATGGAGACCATCGCCGCCCAGCCCAACGGCTTCGTCCAGGGCAACGCGCTGTACGACCTCGACACGGGCAAGTTCGCCGTCGCGACCGAGGCCAAGGTCGGGGTCTCGCACCTGTCGGCGATGTTCGGCCTGGTCGAGCTGTGCGCCGAGCTGATCGACCAGATCGACATGCCGAAGTTCAAGGAGGCGTGGCTCGACTACTGCCGCTACTTCAACGCGACCAAGGCCGAGCAGGCCGCGCGCTACGGCTCCAACTTCGGCTCGCTGCTGCTCTTCCAGGGCCACTCGCGGCAGGACGCGTACGCGGCCGTCCAACTGGGCGACGACAAGCTGGCGGCTCGGGCGTGGCGGCAGTTCTACAACAGCGCCGACACCTGGGACTACAAGGAGTCCACGGACTGGTCCACGAAGAAGGTGGAGGGGCCGACCGGCTTGGTACCGGGCAGCGAGGCGGCCTGGGTGTCGACCAACGCGACGGCTTTGTACGGCCTCGCGGCCATCCAGAACCTGGCTCTTGTGGGCGACAAGATGCCGTGACGCTCCGCTGAGGGAGCGGGGGAGCGTCGTGGGGAACTGCGGGTTCGTTGTGGCGGGTCGCAGTGCCCCACGCCCCTTACGGGCGCTCCTCGCCAGGGCGTTGCAGATGCGCTGTCACGTCATCTTGCCGAACACGTCCCGCACTCGCCGTGCGTCACGCAACCTCTGCTCGTACGTGGCCCCCACCGCGAGCAGCACCAGACCGGCGAGCGCGGGAGGCGTCCAGCGGGGGAGCGCGCCCACGGCCTGGGCGATGTACGGGGCGAGTTCGTGCAGCGTGACCAGCGCGAGCGCGGCGCCGCCGAGCAGGAGCGGGGCCTGGAGCCGGTGCCGGGCACCCACGAGGGTGACGGCCAGCGCCGCGAGGCCCAGCAGCAGCGGGCGGAGCCAGTGCTCGTCACCCCAGGCCGCGACGAGGCTCGGCACCAGCGTGGCGGCCAGGCCGGGGCCGTACACCGTCCAGGACGAGGCCTGCGGGTCGCGTCGGCGCCGTACGAAACCGACGACCAGGGCGGGGACGGTCACCGGCAGGGTGTACGCCTCCGGGGACCCGACCTCCCACGCCGCCAGGCGCACCCAGGAGGCCAGCACGAAGAGCGCGGCTGCCGCGTAGCCGACGTTCCGCCGGTCGGCCCGGACGGCCGTGCCCGCGGCGACGACTCCGCAGAGCGCGAGCGTCAGGGCCAGCATGGGCGGGTCGAACGCGCTGAGGCCGATGGCCAGGACTCCCGCGACGGCGCCGGTCGCCTCGACCGGGATCGTCGTGGGGGAGCCCCCGAGGCGCGCCGCGAGCAGCGCGGCGACGACCGGAACGGCCAGGACGAGCAGGGCCGTGTGCTGCCGCTCCCAGCCGACGGACGCGCCGATGGCGCAGGTCAGTGCGGTGGCATGCACGAGGGAGGCGGGAGCGGTGAAGGGGGCCGCAACCGTGCGCCAGGCTGCCACCGCGAACACCACGGTCGACGCGCCGAGCACGGCCGGCGTCGCGGGCTCGGAGGCCAGCGAGACGAGCACGAGATTCAGGGACCCGGCCAGGGCCAGGAGGACGGCGGTCAGGGGGAGCGGTGCGTAGGACGCCCGTGCGTCCTCGGGCTGCGCAGCCGGTCGTACGTACCCCGCGAAGCCCAGCGAGGCCACTACCGCGGCTCCCTGCACCACCAACCCCGCCACGTACGGCAGTTCCAGCACCGCCGGGAGCACGAGCGCTGTCGCCCACCCGAGCGTCAACGCGCCCACCACGCCCCGGGTCCGCCATGACGCGGTCCGCCCGGCAAGGAGCAGCACACCGGCGACGACGGCGAGCACGACAGGCACGCTCTGGGCGTTCGGGGGCCAGGGCGCGTCCGGTGTCAAGGCCGCGCGGGCGTCGGCGGGCGCGCCCGACCAGACGCGCTCGGCCCAGCCGAGGGGACCTGCCAGCGCGAGGAGGACGGTGGGCAGGGCGGAGAGCAGCGCGAGGGCCTGCACGGTGACGGAAGCGTGGACGAGACCCTGGCGTACGGGCTCGGGCACCCGCACGCGGACGACTGCCAACAGCGCGATCCCGAACAGCAGATGGACCGGAACCGTCCACGCGTCGGGCAGTGCCGTGCGGGGGACTCCGCCGAGGGCCGCGACCGTGAGGAAGCCGCCGGTCAGGGCGATACCCAGGGCCGGGCCCGGCCTCGGAGCGAGCCATGCCGCCGACAGGGCGATCGCGGCGGCGAGGGCGAGGAGCGCCGCCGCACGGGCGGCGGCGCCCGTGCCGGAGGCGGCCCACGAGAGCCACCCGGCCGCCAGTACACCCCAGGCACCCCAGCCGAACGCGCCGACGGCGGCGACGATCCGTACCGGCTTCAGCGGCACCCGGAGCGCGATCGCGGTGTCGGCCGCCGCGGTCACCAGCAGCACGGCCGTGACCGTGTGCGGACCGGCGTCGGCCGCGAACGCCCAGAGCAGGAGCGGGAGTTGGGCGGCTCCCGTCGCGAGGGGGAGCGGCAGACGCAGAGGAGTGCGCCGGTGGGCGCCGTCGGGGGACGGGGGCACCGACCTGCCCACGGCCAGGCCGTACGCCGTCCACACCGTCGCCAGCACCGCGGACGCGGCCGCCGTGTACCCCTCGCCGTCCGCCCCGGCGAACGTCACCTCGTGCAGGGCGTACGCGTCCAGGACCGTCAGTGCCAGGCCGAGGCCCGCCACCGCCTCCGCCGTCGAACGCAGCCCGTGCCGCAGCAGCGGGACGGGCACGCCGAGCGCGGCCAGGGTGACCGCGCCGAGAACCAGTGCCCGCCCGGCGATCCCCAAGTCCCCCCAGCTGACCAGCGTGAACGCGATCGCCGCGATCGTCAGCAGGACGCCGCCGAGGATCAGCAGCACGTTCTGGACACTGGGCGCCGTCGCCTCCGCCCGTCGCACCGGCGGCGCGGCGGGCGCCGGGACAGGCGTGTGCAGCGCGTTGACCAGCCAGGCGCGCCGGGTCAGCAACACGGAGCGGCGGGCGTCGAGTTGCCGTAGCTCGAAGTCGAGGAGCCGCAACTCCTCGGCCGGTGGCGGAAAATGCGGCATGCTTCGGAGTGTGGTCCGCGTCACTTCGCAGGGCATGAGTGCGCGTACTCAGGACGTACTCAGATCCCGGGCGAACCGGCTGTGTAAAGGCACAATCCGACCATGGACTGGTGTCACTACCGCTTCCGCACGCTCTGGACCCTGCCCGCGCCACCCGCCGCCGTGTACGACGTGCTCCAGCGGCCGGAGGACTATCCGCGCTGGTGGCCACAGGTGCGTGAGGTGGTCCGGATCGACGACACCACCGGCGTCCTGCGGATCCGCTCGTTCCTGCCGTACGGCCTCTCCTTCACCGCGCGCGAGACGCGCCGCGACCCGGCGGCCGGTGTCCTCGAGATCGAGATGACCGGCGACCTGGACGGCTGGGCGCGCTGGACACTCACCGCCGACGGGCCCGGCACCCTCGCCCGCTACGACCAGGAGGTCACCGTCGGCAAACCCCTGATGAGACTGCTCGCCGTACCCGGGCGGCCGCTGTTCCGCGCCAATCACGCGCTGATGATGCGGGCGGGGCGGCGGGGGTTCGTCGCCCACCTGGCGGCGTACGGGCAAGCGGTTTGAACCCGAGCCGTCGGGACCTGTATTGTTCAGTGCGTTCCCGGGCGATTAGCTCAGTGGGAGAGCGCTTCGTTCACACCGAAGAGGTCACTGGTTCGAACCCAGTATCGCCCACCCGGAAGAAACCGGTCCGTCGATGACGGACCGGTTTTCTGTTGTCCGTACATGTCGGCTCTCGGTTCGGTCACGCCGCCGCCGGCAGGTCCGGACGCAGCGGCCACGCCGGGTCCACCGCCTCCTCCGAACCGCTGCGTGCGAACCACGCCTGCAGACCGCGCGCCTGCGCCGCGTGCCACACCGCCTGCAGTGTGTGCAGCTCGGCGGGGGAGAGACGGGCGAGCCGGGCCGCGAAACGACGCCCCACCGCCCGTACGACCTCCAGCGCGGCCAGTGCGTCCGCCCCCGCGTCGTGCGCGCCCTCCAGAGTGACCTCGTAGTGCGCGCAGAGGTCGGTGAGCGTGCGGCGGCCCTTGCGGTAGCGGTCCAGATGCTTGTCCAGGACCCGCGGGTCGAGGACCTGCAGCGGTGTCGTCTCGAACCAGCGGTCCAGCGAGGAAGCGCGATGGCGGCGCAACTCGCGGTCCAGCAACGTCAGATCGAACGGCGCGTTCATCACCACCAGCGGACGGCCGTGCGCGGCCTGCTCCGCCAGCTCCCTGACCATCTCCTCCATCACCGGCGCCGGCCAGCGGCCGTCGCGCTGCAACCGCTCGTCCGTCAGCCCGTGCACCGCCGTCGCCGCGGCGGGCATCGGCACACCCGGATTCACCAGCCACCGCGTCACCCGGGGACGGGCACCGGGCGCGTCCTGGACGACGACGGCGGCCGACACTATGCGGTCGGTCTCGACGTCCACACCGGTGGTCTCCGTGTCGAACGCGGCCAAAGGGCCCTCGTACCAGCACGTCATACCTACACAACTCCTCATTCACCCACGGCAGCTGACGCACCGTCTTCTGCCCTTTTGGTGATACCCGGGCTGTTTGCGCCGTACGCCGGACGGAGACAACAGAAGTACGGGTCTGCGCAGTTCAGGGGCTCGACACGAGGATTCATCCGCTGGGGAGGGGCAGTTCGTCATGGCCATAGCGCAGCCCGAGAGGGGCGGGCTGCTGCCCGAGAGCGCGGCACCTCATCGCGGCACCCTCGCCACCACCGCCTGCATGGAGACCCTGCAGGTGGGCTATCTGCACGCCGTGGCCGCCGCCGCCGGCTGCTCCCTGTCCCAGCCCTTTCCGGACAACGGCATCGACTGGCACGTCAGCCACAGCGCCCCCGGCCACACCGTCGATGACGAGGTCACCATCAAGGTGCAGCTCAAGGCCACCTACCAGGTCGCGCCGAACCCCCCGGGCCGCTTCTTCTCCTTCACACTCGACAACGACCACCTGGCGAAGCTCGCCCGCACCCCCGTCTCGGTGCACAAGATCCTGGTCGTGATGATCGTGCCGAGGTCGCAGGACCAGTGGCTGCGGGCCGGCCACGACCGCCTCGACCTGCGGCACTGCTGCTACTGGATCAACCTCGCCGGACAGCCGATCACCGGCCGCCGCCGCACCACCGTGCGCATACCGACCTCGCGCATCTTCGACGACCGAGCGCTCTGCGAGATCATGACGCGGGTCGGAACGGGAGGCACACCTTGACATACCGACCCACCGACGATGGCCTGCCCGCACGACGGCCCGTCGGCCGAAGCGACGGGGACCTGTCCGTACGACGGCCCATAGACGAACCCCTGCGCTTCGCCCGGCCCCATCCCGTCGAGCCCCACTGGACCCCGCCGCCCGCCCCCGACCAGGTCGACCCCGCCGTCCTCGGCGCGCTGCTGCGCAGGCACGGCTGGCAGCGGCGCGGCGGAGCCGCCGGGAGGTACGGCCGCTGGACCCCGCCCGGGCCTGGCGGCACCGGCACGAGCCTGCTGGTGCCGGAGAACCGTGCCTTCCCCGACAGCGACGACCTGCTCGGCGAGGCCCTGATCGCCCTCTCCCGCAGCGGCTCGCCCGCCGCCCGTGACGTGCTGGTCGGCCTCGCCGTGCCCAGCGACGAGATCCACTGGTCCCGGGACGTCCCGACCGGCGTCGTGGGCACCGCCGCCTGGGTCGTGGAGGACCAACTGCGCTCGGCCGCCCGCCAGACACTCCTCGCCGCGGCGCTGGCCACACGCGCGCGTGCCGGTTACTACGGCGCCCGGCACCGCCGCCCCGCCGCGGCCTCCCTCGACGGCGTCCTCGTCGGAGCTGCCTCCGGAGGCCGCCGGCTCACCGCCTTCGTCCCCGTCGCCACCGGCCGCCCCCTCGTCGTACGCCTGCACCAGGCCCTGTACGCCGCCCGTGAGGCCATCGACTACCGGCGGGCCACCGGTGGCATGGACGCCTTCGACGGTGCCGTCGAGGCCGGGGTGAGCCATGAGCTGACCGAGGCCCTCGTCGCCCTGGTCCGCGGCACCGAGGGCGCCCGGATCGCCGTCGACTGGGCGCCCGCCGCCGGGGTCCCCGAGGGCTGCGCCACCCCCGCCGAACCCGTCGAGTTCTCGCCCGGCGACCTGCCCGTGCTGCGCGAGGCGGGGGCCCGCTATCTGCGCGAGGAACCCTCGATGCCGGTGCGGATCACCGGAGCCGTCGTACGGATGCGAAGGTCGGGGCCGCGCGGGGAGGGGACGGTACGGCTGCGCGTGCTCGCCGGCGCCGAGGTGTCGCACGTCCGGATGACGCTGGACGAGGAGTCGTACCGGATCGCGGGGCACGCCCATCTCGTCGGGCTGCCGGTGCGGGTGCACGGACGGCTGGAGAGCCGGGGCGGGTTCCGGCGGCTCACGGACGCCGGCGGGGTCGCGCCGGTGCAGGTCGACGAGGCGGAGCGGGACCGGTTGATGAAGTCCCTCCAGGAGACCGCGGAGATCACGGCCTTCTTCGAGGAGGCGTGCGGCGGGGACTGACGGCCCCTGGACTTAACCGTTTCGCGGAGCGCACCCCCGGCTCGGTACGATTCCTGTCTGCGTACGCAGTGGCGCACGCATTCACCTTCAGTCAGGAGAGACCGGTGTCCGACGTCCGTGTGATCATCCAACGCGATTCCGAGCGGGAAGAACGCGTGGTGACGACGGGCACTACGGCCGCCGACCTGTTCGAGGACCGCAGCATCGTCGCGGCCCGCGTGGGTGGTGAGCTCAAGGACCTCGCGTACGAGCTGAAGGACGGCGAGACCGTCGAGGGTGTGGAGATCTCCTCCGAGGACGGTCTGAACATCCTGCGCCACTCCACCGCGCATGTGATGGCCCAGGCCGTGCAGGAGCTCTTCCCGGAGGCCAAGCTGGGCATCGGCCCGCCGGTCCGGGACGGTTTCTACTACGACTTCGATGTCGAGAAGCCGTTCACGCCCGAGGACCTCAAGGCCATCGAGAAGAAGATGCAGGAGATCCAGAAGCGCGGCCAGCGCTTCTCGCGGCGCGTCGTCACCGACGAGGCCGCCCGCGAAGAGCTGGCGGACGAGCCGTACAAGCTGGAGCTGATCGGCATCAAGGGCTCGGCCTCCGCCGACGACGGCGCGGACGTCGAAGTCGGCGCCGGCGAGCTGACGATCTACGACAACCTGGACGCCAAGACCGGTGACCTGTGCTGGAAGGACCTCTGCCGCGGTCCCCACCTGCCCACCACCCGCAACATCCCGGCGTTCAAGCTGATGCGCAACGCCGCCGCGTACTGGCGCGGCAGCGAGAAGAACCCGATGCTCCAGCGCATCTACGGCACCGCCTGGCCGTCCAGGGACGAGCTGAAGGCCCACCTCGACTTCCTCGCCGAGGCCGAGAAGCGCGACCACCGCAAGCTCGGCAACGAGCTGGACCTGTTCTCCTTCCCGGAGGAGGTCGGCCCCGGTCTTGCCGTCTTCCACCCCAGGGGCGGCATCATCCGCCGGGTCATGGAGGACTACTCGCGCAAGCGGCACGAGGAGGAGGGCTACGAGTTCGTCTACTCGCCGCACGCGACCAAGGGCAAGCTCTTCGAGACCTCGGGCCACCTGGACTGGTACGCCGACGGCATGTACCCGCCCATGCAGCTCGACGAGGGCGTGGACTACTACCTCAAGCCCATGAACTGCCCGATGCACAACCTGATCTTCGACGCGCGTGGTCGTTCGTACCGTGAACTCCCGCTGCGTCTCTTCGAGTTCGGGACCGTGTACCGGTACGAGAAGTCCGGCGTCGTGCACGGTCTGACCCGTTCACGCGGCTTCACGCAGGACGACGCGCACATCTACTGCACCCGTGAGCAGATGGCGGACGAGCTCGACAAGACGCTCACCTTCGTCCTGAACCTGCTGCGCGACTACGGCCTCACGGACTTCTACCTGGAGCTGTCCACCAAGGACCCGGAGAAGTTCGTCGGCTCGGACGAAGCCTGGGAGGAGGCCACCGAGACGCTGCAGCAGGTGGCCGAGAAGCAGGGCCTCCCGCTGGTCCCGGACCCGGGCGGCGCCGCGTTCTACGGGCCGAAGATCTCCGTGCAGTGCAAGGACGCCATCGGCCGCACCTGGCAGATGTCGACCGTGCAGCTCGACTTCAACCTGCCGGAGCGCTTCGACCTCGAGTACACCGGCCCGGACGGCTCCAAGCAGCGCCCGGTCATGATCCACCGCGCTCTGTTCGGCTCTATCGAGCGCTTCTTCGCGGTACTCCTCGAGCACTACGCGGGCGCCTTCCCGGCCTGGCTGGCGCCTGTCCAGGCGGTCGGCATCCCGATCGGCGACGCGCATGTGGAGTATCTGCAGAAGTTCGCCGCCGAGGCGAAGAAGAAGGGGCTGCGTGTCGACGTCGACGCCTCCTCCGACCGCATGCAGAAGAAGATCCGCAACGCCCAGAAGGCGAAGGTGCCCTTCATGGTCATCGCGGGCGACGAGGACATGGCGGCCGGCGCCGTCTCCTTCCGCTACCGCGACGGATCCCAGGAGAACGGCATCCCGGTCGACGAGGCCATCGCGAAGATCGCGAAGGTCGTGGAGGACCGCGTCCAGATCTGAGGCGCGCGTACGCATGGACAGGTGAGGGCCCCCGGGGAGTTCAGCTCCCCGGGGGCCTTCGCTCGTCGTCGCGGGCGAACACATGCAGCAGTCAGGACGAGAACGACCCCGTGACCGAGCCGTGGATCCGCCGTTCCCCAGCGGTGTACGCGGCTGCCGTGGTCCATCGGGATAGCTTGGCCGCGTCCGGTTCTCCCCGGCACCCGGCGACACGCCGCGAACGGACGAAGCCATATGCTGCACTTCATGACGAGTGAGCCGGAGCAGCAGATCGGAGTGGGAACGCAGGACGCGTTTCAGCGCCTGTGGACGCCCCACCGGATGGCGTACATCCAGGGCGAGAACAAACCGACCGGCCCCGGAGCCGACGACGGCTGCCCGTTCTGCTCGATCCCGGCCAAGTCGGACGAGGACGGCCTGATCATCAGGCGTGGCGAGCATGTGTACGCGGTGCTCAACCTCTACCCGTACAACGGCGGTCATCTGATGGTCGTGCCCTACCGCCACGTCGCCGACTACACGGACCTGACCGGGCCGGAGACGGCGGAGCTGGCAGAGCTGACCAAGCAGTCGATGACGGCGCTGCGAACCGCCTCCGGCGCGCACGGCTTCAACATCGGCATGAACCAGGGGACGGTGGCCGGGGCGGGTATCGCCGCGCACCTCCATCAGCACATCGTGCCCCGCTGGGGCGGCGACACCAACTTCATGCCGGTGGTCGGCCACACGAAGGTGCTGCCGCAGCTGCTCGCCGACACGCGAAAGATGCTGGCAGAGGCCTGGCCGACGGCCTGATCGCCGGGCGGTCCCGTCCCGGGGCTGCGCCCGACACGCAGCCCCAAGCACCCCCTCGCCCAAGCCGACGCGCGCTCACGCGTCGTAGAGGTCCGCCTTTCGCGGTGTCGGGTCCTGCACCGCCCCGCTGAGGAACCCCGCCCGCGCGCCGAACTTCTCGGTGTCCACGCCGTTCTCCGCCAGCACCTTGAGGGCGGCGGTGTGGACCACGCGCAGTACGGGCGTGGCGGCGCGCAGCGCGTCGTCCGCCATGAAGCGGTGTCGCCACGGCTGGTCCGCCCAGGCGTGCCGCATGCCGAACGGCTCGGGCAGCGCCATCGACCCGCCCAGCCAGTTCAGCAGCGGCGGATACCAGGTCAGTGGGGCCCGCGCGGCCAGCCGGACGACCTCGTCGGTTTCGACCAGCGGGAGCTTCACCTTCCGGGTCTCCCAGAAGCGGATCGGCTTCTGGACCGACTTCTCCTTCGCGGCGGGCTTGTTGTTGAACAGGCCGTGCACCGGGCCCAGCGCGTGCCCGGTCACCTCGATGCGCAGGGTCTGGTGGAGCACCGTCACGGTGATCATCATCGTGATGATCAACTGGCCGTCCCAGAGCGTCCACTGGACGCCCAGGTAGTGCCGGTTCCCGCTGCCGAACTGCTGCTTGTTGCAGATGTCCTGTATGGCGTGGTTCTTGAACTGGAACGCCTCGACGTCAGTGCCCTCGGGCCGCGAGACCTCGCCGGCGCCCTCGGCGATCGGGCTGACGATCCAGTGCTTGATCGACGGGGCCGGGAAGCCGCCTGTGTTGAGCGGGCCGCGCTCCAGCATGCGCAGCTGGTCGTGGATGGCACGTATCACGTCCCAGCTGCGGAACGGGTGGATCTCCTTGCCGGGGTCGGCCTGCACGAGGTCCTCGGCGAGCTGCCAGCTGCCCCAGCGCGTGCCCATGCCGAGGATGCCCTTGGGGCCGGCGTAGAAGACCAGGTTGGACCGCTGCTCCGCGCTGAGGCGGGCCAGCTCCTTGCGCAGCTGCTCGGCCTTGTCGCCGGGGTTGCCGGGCACGGCCTCGGGGATCTTGGCGCCGATGCCGCCGCCGGACAGCAGACTGGTCCAGCGCTCACGCAGGTCCTTGGCGGTGCGCTCGCAGATGTGCTTGGCCCAGAACCAGCCCACGACGGGCATCACCACGCACGCACGCGCGTACCAGGCCCAGAAGCCGGTGAACGGCATCTTCAGCAGGAAGATCACCGCGAAGGCGCCCGCGGCGAGCAGGAGTGTGGTGGCGAGGGCTCCGGCGCGTTTGTCGTCGCGCTTCGCGACCTGCGTCCGAAGCTGGAAGATCAACAGCCACATCAGCAGCCCGGGCAGGAAGAGCAGCCCGCACACCACCATGATCGCCGAGAGCCAGTTGTCGCGCTCCCTGCGGATGTTGATCGACGCCAGGGCGTGCTCGACCACGACCTGCGGCTCCATGCCGAAGGACTGGATGAGCGGCTTGCGCCCGGCGCCCACCATGCGGTCGCGCACCGCCAGGGAGAACGCCTCGCCGAGGTTCGGCTTGAAGATCGTCGCCCACTTGCGACCGGCCTTGACCGTGGACTTGTGCCACTCGTTGTCGGCCTTGAGGATCTCCTCGACGTCGTTGTCCCGGTAGGCCGCCGACGCCAGGGCGTACGTCGCCGCGGTCTGTCCCGCGGTGCCCGTCAGCGGCACCTGTGCCCCGGGAGTGAAATCGAATTCGTCCGCCACCGCCGCCCCCATCGCCGCATTTTCCGCTCCTGCGGCCTTCCCGACTTCCGTGCTCCGCACACCTGTTGATCAGGTCATAACCCGATCCGGCCCTGATCAAGCCAGACTTGTCGATCAGGTGATCAGCGTATCCGCAGCCACGGACATCCGGCGCCGGAAAGATCGGACATTCACGGAAGCCGCCGATACCGAGCCGTCGACCCGCACCGCAGGCCCTGCGGCGGACGGCCGAAACCGCCCGGCGCAGGGCCTGCGCAGCCGAACTCTCAGTTCTCCCCGGCCTGTTCGCGGACCCTCTCCGCCACCTGGGCCGGCATCGGCTCGTGCCGCGCGTAACTGCGGCCGAAGCGCGCGGTGCCGTGGGACAGAGACCGCAGATCGACGGCGTACCGACCGATCTCGATCTCGGGGACCTCGGCCCGTACGAGCGTGCGCCCGCCGCCGGCCTGCTCGGTGCCGACGACCCGGCCGCGCCGGCCGGACAGGTCGCTCATCACCGGGCCCACATACGCGTCCCCCACCAGGACCGACACCTCGGCGACCGGCTCCAGCAGGTGGATCTTCGCGTCGGCCGCCGCCTCGCGCAGCGCCAGCGCGCCCGCCGTCTGGAACGCGGCGTCGGAGGAGTCCACGGAGTGCGCCTTGCCGTCCAACAGCGTGATCCGGACGTCGATGAGCGGATAACCGGCCGCGACTCCCTTGGCTGCCTGCGCCCGTACGCCCTTCTCCACGGACGGGATGAACTGCCGCGGCACGGCACCGCCGACGACCTTGTCCACGAACTCGATGCCCGAACCGCCGGGCAACGGCTCCACCTCGATCTCGCAGATCGCGTACTGCCCGTGCCCGCCGGACTGCTTCACATGACGGCCGCGCCCGGCCGACCTGTCGGCGAACGTCTCCCGTAGGGAGACCTTGTGCGGTACGACGTCGACCTGGACGCCGTAGCGGCTGCGCAGCCGCTCCAGGGCCACGTCCGCGTGGGCTTCTCCGAGGCACCACAGGACCACTTGGTGGGTGTCCTGGTTCTGCTCCAGGCGCATGGTCGGGTCCTCCGCGACGAGCCGGGCGAGCCCTTGGGAGAGCTTGTCCTCGTCGGCCTTGCTGTGTGCCTGGATGGCGAGCGGCAGCAGTGGGTCGGGCATCTCCCAGGGCTCCATGAGCAGCGGATCGTCCTTGGCCGAAAGCGTGTCCCCGGTCTCGGCTCGGTTCAGCTTCGCCACACAGGCCAGGTCGCCCGCGATGCAGTGGCTGAGCACCCGCTGCTGCTTGCCGAACGGCGCGGACAGGGCGCCGATCCGCTCGTCCACGTCGTGGTCCTCGTGACCGCGATCGGCGAGGCCGTGCCCGGAGACATGCACCGTCTCGTCGGGCCGCAGGGTCCCGGAGAACACCCGTACGAGCGAGATACGGCCCACGTAGGGGTCGCTGGCCGTCTTCACCACCTCGGCGACCAGCGGGCCGTCCGGGTCGCAGGACGCCTCGATCTCGCGCGGCCGGCCGTCCGGGGTGGTGACCGAGGGCGCCTCGCGCTCCAGTGGGGTCGGGAAGCCGCCGGTGACCAGCTCCAGCAGTTCGACGGTGCCGAGGCCCTGCTTCGAACCCTCGGCCGCCGGGGCGGCGGCCAGCACGGGGTGGAAGGCGCCGCGCGCGACGGCCCGCTCAAGGTCGTCGACGAGCGTCTTGACGTCGATGTCCTCGCCGCCGAGATAGCGGTCCATGAGGGTCTCGTCCTCGCTCTCGGCGATGATCCCCTCGATCAGCCGGTTGCGGGCCTCCTCGATCGCCGGCAGCTGGTCGGAGCCCGGCTCGGACTCCTTGCGTTCGCCGGAGGAGTAGTCGAACAGTTTCTGGGTCAGCAGCCCGGTCAGCCCGGTCACCGGCGCGTGCCCGTCCGGGCCCTGCGGGCCTCGCAGCGGCAGATACAGCGGCAGCACGGCGTCGGGGTCGTCCCCGCCGAACGTCTGCGCGCAGACCCGGGTCATCTCCTCGAAGTCCGCCCGCGCGGCCTCCAGATGCGTGACCACGATGGCCCGGGGCATGCCGACCGCCGCGCACTCGTCCCACACCATGCGGGTCGAGCCGTCGACCCCGTCGGACGCCGAGACGACGAAAAGGGCCGCGTCCGCCGCTCGCAGACCGGCCCTGAGTTCCCCGACGAAGTCGGCGTATCCGGGAGTGTCCAGAAGGTTGATCTTGTACCCGCCCCATTCGACGGGCACCAGGGAGAGCTGCACCGAGCGTTGCTGCCGGTGCTCGATCTCGTCGTAGTCGGAGACGGTGCCGCCGTCCTCCACACGGCCCGCCCGGTTCACGGCTCCCGCCGTCAGCGCGAGAGCCTCCACCAATGTCGTCTTGCCCGAACCGGAGTGGCCGACCAGCACCACATTCCGTACGGACGCGGGGTGGTCGGCCGCCGTAGCCCTGCCGGCGGCTCCGGGGTGTGCGTTCGCCTTGTCGCCCATGGTCCTGCCTCCCGTGCACGGTGAGGTCACTGTGGGCGCGGACACGCGGAGTCCGCGTGCGGTGGCGGCTCCGGCGACGCCCGCGGTCCTTCGAGCTTTCCACTCCCGTCACGGCGCGTCCATACGGCGGACGTGATCCCTCCCGTCGGCCCAGGTGAGCGCCGGTGCGGCGGCCCCGCGATCTCGCCGTGATCCGGTCGCCACCAGGACGTGACACGGCGTGCTGGTGCCCGACGGTCGCCCGCGTGGGCGCGTGGCTACGATGGGCCAGCCGGTGGCCAGCAGGGCCGCGCGGCGACACCGACCCTCGGGAAGGCCATGCTGAACAAGTACGCGCGTGCATTTTTCACGCGTGTCCTCACACCGTTCGCCGCGTTTCTCATCCGTCGTGGGGTCAGCCCCGACACGGTCACGCTCCTCGGCACCGCCGGAGTGATCGCGGGCGCGTTGGTCTTCTACCCCCGCGGTGAGTTCTTCTGGGGCACGATCGTCATCACCCTGTTCGTGTTCTCCGACCTCGTCGACGGCAACATGGCCCGCCAGATGGGCCGCTCCAGCCCGTGGGGCGCCTTCCTGGACTCCACACTCGACCGGGTCGCCGACGGCGCGATCTTCGGCGGCTTCGCCCTGTGGTACGCGGGCGGCGGCAACGACAACGTCCTGTGCGCCGTCTCGATCTTCTGCCTGGCGAGCGGCCAGGTCGTGTCGTACACCAAGGCACGTGGAGAATCGATCGGCCTGCCGGTGGCGGTCAACGGCCTGGTGGAGCGTGCCGAGCGGCTGGTGATCTCGCTGGTCGCGGCCGGCCTCTCGGGACTGCACAAGTTCGGCGTGCCCGGTATCGAGGTGCTCCTGCCCGTCGCCCTGTGGATCGTCGCCGTCGGCAGCCTCGTCACCCTGATCCAGCGGGTCGTCACCGTGCGCCGCGAGTCCGCGGAGGCCGAGGCAGAGGCGGCGAAGGCGGCCGCGGACGACGCTCCGCAGCGCCCCACCGAGGCCACCTCGTGAGCGGACTCCAGGAACGCCTGACCGACGGGCTCTACGGCCTCGGCTGGAGCACGGTGAAGAAGCTCCCGGAGCCCGTCGCCGTACGCCTCGGGCAGACGATCGCGGATGCCACCTGGAAGCGCCGCGGCCCCCTCGTACGCCGGCTGGAGGCCAACTACGCGCGCGTGGTGCCCGAGGCGTCCCCCGAGCGCCTCGCCGAGCTCTCACGCGCGGGCATGCGTTCGTACCTGCGCTACTGGATGGAATCCTTCCGGCTCCCCGCCTGGAGCAAGGAGCGCATCAGGCACGGCTTCGACGTGCAGGACGTGCACTACCTCACCGGCGGCCTCGCCTCCGACCAGGGCGTCATCCTCGCGCTGCCGCATCTGGCCAACTGGGACCTCGCCGGCGCCTGGGTCACCACCAAGCTGGAGACCTCGTTCACGACGGTCGCCGAACGCCTCAAGCCCGAGACGCTCTACGACCGTTTCGTCGCCTACCGCGAGGGCCTCGGCATGGAGGTCCTGCCGCACAACGGCGGCACCGCCTTCGGCACGCTCGCCCGGCGGCTGCGCGACGGCGGCCTGGTCTGCCTGGTCGCCGACCGCGATCTGTCCGCGTCCGGCGTCGAGGTCGACTTCTTCGGCGAGAAGACCCGCATGCCCGCGGGCCCCGCCCTCCTCGCCCAGCAGACCGGCGCGCTGCTGCTGCCGGTGACGCTCTGGTACGACGACTCGCCCGTCATGCAAGGACGTGTGCATCCCCCGATCGAGGTACCCGGGACAGGTACCCGCGCCGAGAAGACGTCTGTCATGACACAGGCGCTGGCAGACGCCTTCGCCACCGGCATCGCCGACCACCCGGAGGACTGGCACATGCTCCAGCGCTTGTGGCTCGTGGATCTCGATCCCGCGAAAGATCCCGAGAAGGCCTCGGGGAACGCGACCGAGAAGTCTTCCGCGGGTTCTTCCGAACAGGATCCCGGGAAGGCCCGCCCGTGAGGATCGGCATCGTCTGCCCGTACTCCTGGGACGTGCCCGGGGGAGTCCAGTTCCACATCCGCGACCTGGCCGACCATCTGATCCGCCTCGGCCACGAGGTGTCCGTGCTCGCCCCCGCCGACGACGACACGCCTCTGCCGCCCTTCGTCGTCTCCGCGGGCCGCGCGGTCCCGGTGCCGTACAACGGCTCGGTGGCCCGGCTGAACTTCGGTTTCCTGTCGGCCGCGCGCGTACGGCGCTGGCTGCACGACGGCACGTTCGACGTGATCCACATCCACGAGCCGGCCTCGCCCTCGCTGGGCCTGCTGGCCTGCTGGGCCGCACAGGGCCCGATCGTCGCCACGTTCCACACGTCGAACCCGCGCTCCCGGGCGATGATCGCCGCGTACCCGATCCTCCAGCCCGCGCTGGAGAAGATCAGCGCGCGCATCGCCGTGAGCGAGTACGCGCGCCGCACGCTCGTCGAACACCTGGGCGGCGACGCGGTCGTCATCCCGAACGGTGTCGACGTGGACTTCTTCGCCCGCGCCAAGCCCAACCCCGACTGGCAGGGCGACACCCTCGGCTTCATCGGCCGGATCGACGAGCCCCGCAAGGGCCTGCCCGTCCTGATGCGGGCCCTCCCGAAGATCCTCGCCGAGCGCCCGCGGACCCGGCTGTTGGTCGCCGGGCGCGGTGACGAGGTGGAGGCAGTCGAGTCGCTGCCCAAGGAGCTGCGCTCGCGCGTGGAGTTCCTCGGCATGGTCAGCGACGAGGACAAGGCCCGCTTCCTGCGCAGCGTCGATGTGTACGTCGCCCCCAACACCGGCGGCGAGAGCTTCGGCATCATCCTCGTCGAGGCCATGTCGGCGGGCGCCCCGGTCCTCGCCTCCGACCTCGACGCCTTCGCCCAGGTTCTCGACCAGGGCACGGCGGGGGAGTTGTTCGCCAATGAGGACGCCGACGCGCTGGCGGAGGCCGCCCTGCGTCTCCTGGGTGATCCCGAGCGCCGTGCCGAACTGCGCGAACGCGGGAGCAAGCACGTCCGTCGTTTCGACTGGTCGACGGTCGGTGCGGACATTCTCGGGGTCTACGAGACGGTCACGGAGGGCGCGGCCTCCGTGGCGGCGGACGAACGGGCCGGGTTGCGGGCGCGGTTGGGGTTCGCGCGGGACTGACTCGGGGAAGGGGGGCTTCGAGTTGTAGCCGCGATGCCGGTCGGCGCCCCGGGGGCGGGAGTTGTACGTCCGGCCATGACCTGTCCCCCTCGCCGACGTGTGTCGGGGAACTGCACGGGTAGCCTTGCGGCCCGTGACTTCCACACTCATCTGGATCGCGGTCGCCCTCCTCGTGATCGGCCTCTACCTGAGCTGGACCGCGGGGCGCCTCGACCGGCTGCACTCGCGCCTCGACGCCGCCCGGGCCGCGCTCGACGCCCAGTTGCTGCGCCGCGCCTCGGTGGCCCAGGAGCTGGCCACGTCGGGGGTGTTGGACCCGGCCGCCTCGATCGTGCTGTACGAGGCGGCGCACGCGGCGCGGCAGGCCGAGGAGGAGCAGCGCGAGGTCGCCGAGAGCGAGCTGAGCCAGGCGCTGCGGGCGGTGTTCGAGGAGGCCCAGCAGGTGGAGGCGGTGCGGGAGGCGCCGGGCGGTGACGACGCCGCCAACGAACTGGCCGAGGCCGTGCGCCGGGTGCCGATGGCGCGGCGCTTCCACAACGACGCCGTACGCGCGGCGCGTGCCCTCCGCCGCCACCGCAAGGTCCGCTGGTTCCGTCTGGCCGGCCATGCCCCGTTCCCCTTGGCCTTCGAAATGGACGACGAGCCACCGACCGCATTGGCGGACCGCGGCGGCGCGTGAGCCCGGGGCAAGAGAGCCGAGGCGCTCCCGCGAGGGGCGCGGGGAACTGCGCGACCATCCCCCACCGCCCCGCACACGAACAACGCAGAGACCCAGCGCACCCTCCACCCACTCCGAAAACGAGCCACCGCCTCCCCATTGGCCCTTGCAGTGGCCTGCTCCCCTCACGTTTCCTCAAGGCTGCAGAAACCCTCTTTCCCCGAGTGAGGTCGAACCCGTGTCCAGCACGCTCTCCAACGCCGCCCCCCAGACCCCCGAGACCGGCACCGCCCGCGTGAAGCGCGGCATGGCCGAGCAGCTCAAGGGCGGCGTGATCATGGACGTTGTCACGCCGGAGCAGGCGAAGATCGCCGAAGACGCGGGCGCCGTCGCCGTCATGGCCCTGGAGCGGGTCCCGGCCGACATCCGCAAGGACGGCGGAGTGGCCCGTATGTCCGACCCGGACATGATCGAGGGCATCATCGAGGCCGTCTCGATCCCCGTCATGGCCAAGTCCCGCATCGGCCACTTCGTCGAGGCCCAGGTCCTGCAGTCCCTCGGCGTCGACTACATCGACGAGTCCGAGGTCCTGACCCCGGCCGACGAGGTCAACCACTCCGACAAGTGGGCCTTCACGACCCCCTTCGTCTGCGGCGCCACCAACCTCGGCGAGGCCCTGCGCCGCATCGCCGAGGGCGCCGCCATGATCCGCTCCAAGGGCGAGGCCGGCACCGGCAACGTCGTCGAGGCCGTCCGCCACCTGCGCCAGATCAAGAACGAGATCGCCAAGCTCCGCGGCTTCGACAACAACGAGCTGTACGCCGCCGCCAAGGACCTGCGCGCCCCGTACGAGCTGGTCAAGGAGGTTGCCGAGCTGGGCAAGCTCCCCGTGGTCCTCTTCTCCGCCGGTGGCGTGGCCACCCCGGCCGACGCCGCGCTGATGCGCCAGCTCGGCGCCGAGGGCGTCTTCGTCGGCTCCGGCATCTTCAAGTCCGGCGACCCGGCCAAGCGCGCCGCCGCCATCGTGAAGGCCACCACCTTCTACGACGACCCGAAGATCATCGCGGACGCCTCCCGCAACCTGGGCGAGGCCATGGTCGGCATCAACTGCGACACCCTCCCCGAGGCCGAGCGCTACGCGAACCGGGGCTGGTAAGCACCCATGAGCAACACCCCCGTCATAGGCGTCCTGGCCCTCCAGGGCGACGTACGGGAGCACCTCATCGCCCTGGCCGCGGCTGATGCCGTGGCCAGGCCGGTGCGGCGCCCCGA